>CAWFIG010000018.1:0-420882 GCA_963815695.1 uncultured Planctomycetia bacterium | reverse complement strand
CTGTTAAAACTATACTCTACACGACGTGCGGCAACAAGGTGATCCGGCGGGGAAGAGTGCCAGCTTGAACACCTGCCGCCCGACAGCGGTATGTTTCCGAATGCACGGCCTCTACGCCGCCTGCGTCTCTTCGTCGGCCGGGGCGTTCGAGGATGTGGCCGTCGTCGCTGACGTCCTCGAAACGGACGGAGACCTGCTTCGTTACGCCCGACTCCTGCATCGTCACGCCGTAGATCGTGTTGGCGCAGGTCATCGTCTTCTTCGAGTGGGTGACGATGATGAATTGCGTCCAGGCCAGGAAGCCCTTGAGCACCTTGGTGAAGCGGTCGATGTTGGCCTCGTCCAACGCGGCGTCGACCTCGTCGAGCACGCAGAACGGGCTGGGGCGGCTGCGGAAAATCGCCAGCAGCAGCGCCACGCAGGTCATCGTCTTTTCGCCGCCGCTTAACAGCGAAATGCTCCGCGGCTCCTTGCCCGGCGGCCGGGCGACGATCTCGATGCCGCTGTCGAGAATATCGACGTTCTCCTCCAAAATCGATGTCGGCCTGCCCGCCGCCGAACAGATCGCGGAACAGCGTCTGGAAATGCCCGCGGACGGTTTCGAGCGTCTCGGAGAACAGCCGCCGGCTGTCGGCGTTGATCCGCTCGATGATCTTCTCCAGCGATGCCTTGGCCGACGACAGATCGGCGTGCTGGTCGGAGAGCGTCTTGTAGCGGGCTTCGAGCTGTTCGAGCTCGTCGAGGGCTTCGAGATTGACGTTGCCGAGGTTGTTGATCTTCTGCCGCAGTTCCTCGATCTCCTGCTGCACCTCCTCGCGCTGGTGCTGCTCTTCGTCGGTGGCGGTGGCGCTCCAACTCGGCCAGTTCGATGCCGTAATCCTCGCGGAGCCGATCGGCCATGCTGGTGCGCTCGTGGCGGACCTCGTTGGCGGCCAGATCGGCGGCGTGCATCTTTTCTTCGAGCTTGCGGATGCGCCCGCGGACGGTTCTGGATCCGCTCGGCCAGTTCGTTGCGACGCTCTGCTGCAACGCCTCGCGCTGGTCGACCAGGCCGACGGTCTGCGCGGCAAAGGTCTCCTTGCGCGAGGTAGAGGTCGGCGATTTCGGCCTCGGCCCGCAGGATGTTCCATCGCGAGGCCTCGGCCCGCCGCGTGCACTCGGCCAGGTGCTCGCGGGCCTCCTCGATCGCCCGCTGCGCGTTCCTCGCGGCTCTCCTCGAACTGCCGCATGCGGGCGCGGAGGTTGCGCAGCCGCTCCTCGCTCTTGGCCAACTCGACTTTGATCTCGCGTGGTGTCGCGGTCGGCCGCCAGCCGGCGGCCTTCCAGCCGCGTCGATCTGCCGGCCGATCTCGGCCGAGTTCGATTCGATTTCGGCCAGCGCGGCGTCGATGCGCTTTTCGCTTTTCGCGGGCCTCGGCCAAGCAGCCGCAGGGCGGCGTCGTGTTGCTGCTGGGCGTCGTGCAACTCGCGGTCGAGCGACAGCCCGCTGCTGGTCCAATTGGCTGCGCCGCTCCTCGGCGGCGGTGATGGCCACGCGGTTTTCGGCCAGGGCATCGACGATGCGGCGGTGTTCGGCCGAGCGGCTGATCGACCAGCCGCTGCTGCGGCGGCGATCTGTTCGTTCAAGTTCGCCGAGATCGCTCTGCGCCGCGTCGATCGCCGTTTCCAACTCCGCGAGTTGCGACTGGAGCGCCCGCAACTGGCTCCGCCGCGAGATCAGGCCGGTCGAGACGCTGCGCGGCCCGACGGTCAGCGTTCCGTCGGGTTCGAGCAGTTCGCCGGCAAGTGTGACGTAGCGTCAATCCGGCGCCGAGCGACCGGCGGCCAGCGAGAAGGCGTGGGCGAGCTTTTCGACGAACCACGTTCGCCCCAGCAGCCGCTCGGCCAGCGGCGCGAATTCGGCCGCCGTTTCGACAAACCGGTCGGCCCGGCCAAGCACGCCGGCTGGCCCGACACCAATAAAGGGGTCGGGAGTCTTTCTGTCATGAAGCAGCTGCTCCGACGCCGAAAACGTTCTGACCCCTTCGTTCGAGCCAGACGAAGCCGACGCGGCCGCCGAGGCGGTTCGATTCGGTTTGCAGATAGTCGAACAGTTCGTCGACTTTGGGCGGCGACGACGTGCTGGGCGGTTTGGCCCAGGGCGATTTCGACCAAGCGGCGCCACCTCGACGCTGACGTGGAACATGTCGGCCACCAGCCCGCGAACGCCGCGAAAGACGCGCGTCGGCCGGATCGGCGGCCCGCTGCAACACTTCCTTCACGCCGGCGCCGAGGCCCTCGTGGCGGCGGACCAGTTCATCGAGCACGGCGGCCCGCTCGGCGGCGCCGCTGCGGCGCTCGCGCATCTCCGACAACTCCTTCTGCCGAGCGGCACGCTGCTCGTGCAGTTCCGCCAGCCGGCTTACCGCCTCGGCCAGCGATTGCGTCTCTTCTTCGACTCGGCGGGTCGATTGCTCGCGGCATCGCCGCAGTTCCTCCAATTGCTGCTGCAGGGCGTCGCAAGCGTCCGATCGAGGTCGGCCATGCGTTCGTCGCATCGCTGCCGCATGGCGGAGGCGCCGGCCACTTGGCTTTCCAGCGAGCTGGTTTCGTTGCCCAGCGAGGCGGCCAGCCGCATCTGTTGCAGATACGTCGCGCGGCGCTGCTCGCTCTCGCCGCGAAGCTGATCGAGCGACGGCCATCACCTCGGTCAAGCCCCGTTCGGCCTCGACCAGCCGCTTGGCGACCTCGCGTTGGTTCGTCTCGGCGGCTTCGAGCGAATCGGTGGTGTCGCGCAATTGCTGCTGAAGGTCGCCCGCCCGGGCGCTCATGCCGACCAATTGGCGGCGGTAGCGGACGATTTCCTGCTCCAGATCGGCGCCGCGGGCCCGTTCGTGTTCGATGGTGGATTCGGCCGCGGCGATGCGCTCGCGGTTGGCGGCGATCTGCGCCTCGGCCTGGCGGATTTCCTCGCTGACTCTCGCCGAGGCCGTGGTCGAGGTCGAGCAATTGGGCGTCGATGCTTCTCGGCTTCGGCCGCCGCGGCGTTGCGCTCGTCGCCCAGCGACTGCAAGCTGCTCTCGAAACCGGTGAGCCGCTCGGTCAGACGCTTCCAATCGACCTGGCCGACTTGGGTCCGCAGTTCCTGAAGGCGATCGGTGTGTTCCTTGTATCGCCGCGCCTTGCCGGCCTGGGTGCGGACGCTGCGGAGACGGTTTTCGACCTCATCGACGATGTCGGAGAGCCGCAAGCAGGTTCTGCTCGACGTGTTCGAGCCGCCGCAGGGCCTCGATCTTCCGCATTTTGAAGCGGCTGATGCCGGCCGCCTCCTCGAAGATCACGCGGCGGTCGCGGGGCGACGATTGCAGCAGGCCGTCGACCTTGCCCTGCTCGATCACGCTGTAGGCCTGCGTGCCCATGCCCGTGCCCGACAGCAGGTCGCGGATGTCGCGCAGCCGGGCGGGATTGCGGTTGATCAGATACTCGCCTTCGCCGCTGCGATAGACGCGGCGGGTGATATGCACCTCGGGCGTGTCCAGCGGCAGCAGCCGCTTCGAGTTGTCGAACGTCAGCGTGATTTCGGCGGCGTTCAGCGCCCGGCGGCTGGCCGAGCCGTTGAAGATCACGTCGGCCATCTCGTGGCCGCGGAGGCTCTTGACGCTCTGCTCGCCCAGCACCCACTTGATGGCGTCGACGATGTTCGACTTGCCCGAGCCGTTCGGCCCCACCACCACCGTCACGCCCGGCGGAAACTCGAACCGGGTGCGGTCGGCGAAGCTCTTGAAACCGACGATTTCCAGGGCCTTGAGCATGGGAACCGGAAGGCGGAGGATCAAGTATCAAAAATCGAGCGCGGCGGATGGGCGATGAATGCTGAATGATGAGGGATGAGCGAGGAAAAGGGGGCGTCAAACCAATGCCCGAAATCTTGAATGAATGCGCCCTCCGCCGCGGCCTTCATCATTCCCAACCATTTGCCTCTCGTCATCCTACCCCATCCCTCATCCTTCCTCGTCAGCGTCCTAACATTTTAGCAAAGAACCCCTTCTTCGGCTTGGTTTTTTCCTTGGAATCGGCGGCGTCGTCGGAATCGTCGTCGGAATCCCCCTCTTCAGTGGCATACGTTCGCTGGTCTTTCTGGTAGAACAGATCGGGTGAGGGGCTGGCCGGGGTGGCCTTCACGGTGCCGCCTTCGGCCGAATCCTTGCCGTCGCGGTCCGCGTCATCGCCACTCGGCGACGTCGGTCGTACGCCCGGCCGGCCTCCGGCAGGGCATCGACCTCGAAGCGCGAAGGCGAGCGCGCCGCAGTCCTTGGCTTCCTGCAAGGCCTGAACGACGTCGGGATACGTTCCGCCGAGCTCGACCACCGCACGGATCACCTCGTCGACCCGCGTCGAAATGGTCCGTTTCTGGTCGCCGTCGGCCGACGGAAAATTTGCTGACGATGATTTGGTCGCCGCCCTGGCTGGTGACCATGATGTCGTTGCCGGCGTTGATAGCCAGCGGCGTCAACAACTGCTGCCGGGCCGAACAGGACGATTTCGGCGAGGCGGCTGTGCGTGACGTGGATCATCGGCTGGCCGCCACGTCGAGCACGTGGTAATGGAATTGCCGCCGAGCATTTCGCCCTTCACCAAGGGATCGTTGTTGTTCATCGTCCAAATGCATCGGAACGCGCCGTAGCGCGTCTCGGCGCTGGGCGCCGACAACAAATCGCGAAGTTGGTCGGCCGCCGCGAAGTCCTGCATCGCGCTTAGCGCAGTCAGCGCGAAGACGCGAAACGCCGGCTGAGTCGCGGGCAATCTGGCCCAGCGGCTCGGCCGCCTCGCGGCGATCGAGATACGCCAGCGCCTCGGCCGCATAGAAGCGAACCTCGGCAGTCCTTCGACTTGACTGCCCTTCAGCAGCGTGTCGACGCCCTCCGGGCCGATCGCCTCCAGTTGCAGCGCGGCGTCGGCCGCGGTCGCCGGATCGAGCAATTCGCTCTGCAAGCTTGGCGATGCGGTTCGATCGTTCGGGAGCCGTCTCGGTGATCGGCAACGCAGCGGACGACCTGGACGTATCGGGCAACGTTCTCTTTGTAGCGGGGATGGACCTTCAGTTCGATGTATTCGTCGTTGATGGCCTTGGCCATGCCGTCCTGTGCGCCGTTCGTGGAAGACGTGGAACCGCTTGTTCACGGCGTTGGCGATCGCGAGAGCTGTTTCGCACGTCCTTGTGTTCCGGCGTGAGCACCAGGCCCAGCGGCCGCGATTTCAAGCAGACGCCGCCGCCGAGGATCCGCCCGCGGCACATCGCCACCCGGTTGGTCTTGGGATCGGCCTCGGGATCGACCATGATGGGCCCCTTCGCCGACGCCAGGTCCTCGCCCTTGCGAATTTGATTGCCCAGCACGGCGGTTTCGGTCAACCAGGTTTGCAACAGGTAGCCGCCGCGGAGGCTGGTGGTTTCGCTTTGCGACGGCACGCGGACCTCGATGTCGAAGCGGTCTCCCTTCTGGATTCCCGGCCGCAGAATGCCCTGGATGATCACCAGCGATACGTTGCCGGACGCCAAGAGTGTGTTGGGAGTGGTGACGTCCCGTTTTTGCATCTCATCGAGCAGCGCAGCGCGCTCCGGCGAAGGCGTCGGATCGCTTCCCGTGCCGTGCAGGCCGGTGACCAGCCCAACCGCCTCGACGCGGGCCTGCTGCATGCCGGTTGCCGAGGCGAAGTCGGCAATCAGCCGGGCATGGGTATCCTCGGCGGGCCGCTCCTCGGGGCTCTGCGACCGCATCGTCAGTCCGTTCCACCAGGAGCAACCGCCCAGTCCAACCGCGGCGGCGCCGCACACACACAGAAGGAAATATCGACGTTTCATGCTTGCTTGCACTCCGTCGTAGAAGAGAAGAGTTCGCGATGAGAAGAGCACGCACCGGCGCCCGTCGGACGCCGCAGGAGCGAATCGGACGCGGAAGATAGTCTTTCGTAGCGGTCGGGTCAAGAGAAGGCGGCAAAGAATGAGAGATGAAAGACAAGGGATGAGGGATGGAGGGCCAGGCTAGATGCGGAGACTGCGGCGAATACTGGCGTTTGCCACGAGCCGGGCGTCTACGGCGGATCGTAGCCGCCAGGGTTCCAAGGGTTGCAGCGGCAGATGCGCCATAAGCCGCGGCAGGTGCCGCGAATCGCCCCATATTTCCGCACCGATTCGATGAAATAGACGCTGCACGTCGGATAGAATCGGCATCGCTGCCCCAACAGAGGGCTGAGGCAGATCTGGTAGAGCCGGACCAGCCCGATCAGAAGGAGGGCCGGGATCCTTGAGATCATACTCAGAATAGGACAAAAGCGGCTCATCGGCGACGACTTCTCGATACCAGTGGAACGAGCGATCGCGTTCCCAGCGTCCTGTCACCCATCAATCAAACCACCATCGACAGAACACTAGTGGTCCCACGCCTTTCATGTGTGGGGTTCGGTGGCACGCTACGCCGTGAACTGAAGAAAAGAACCTCAACCAAAACTCCCGACCGCGTCTGTCCCTTCGCTGTCGCGCTGCAAAGCCAGTTTAGCGCCGCGCCCACGCGCTAATTAGCGCGAAGCGCCGCGCTAATCACCCTGGCGCTAATCCGCATCTACGCCGCCGCCCGCGTCCCGTGCGGCCTCCACAACGCTTACGTCCCCAACGAGTTGCGGCGATTCCAATATCATCGCGTAACGACGTAACTCCCGCCGTCCACTTTCCGATCAATTCGTGCATCGGCCGCCTCAAGAGAATTCGCCGTAGCATCATGGCACACAACGACTTACAACGAAACCGCAAACCGGCACTGTCGCACCTACCCCAACAGGTTGCAGGCACGCAAAAATTCTACCAGCCGTAACTCCCTGCCACAAGCCGACTTATTGGCCAGCCAAGAAGCCGCCCGCTGTCGCCGGCACCGAAGGTCGCGACACATTCCACTAACCCGGATTATTCACGACGCGATACCAACCCGAAGCGCAAGCGAGGACAGTAAAGGAAGTTACCCTGGCTTGCGCTTCGGGTTAGTATGGCAAACCGTGCGGGCATTTCCGCTGGGCCATGAATAATCCGGGCTAAAATGCCGATGCAGACCGGCGCTCCGCTCTCGAAAAGCAGGCTGCCGGAGTAAGGACCAACGACAGCGGGACAGGCGCGCTTGTCTGGAGCGCGGCGTTACGATCACCGCAACAAGTGCCCTGGCGCCGAGCGACGGCATTACGCCAGCCCTCTACGATGACGCCCCGGCTTCGCGGGCGAATACAGCTTTCGACGGAAGGCGCGCGACGCCGGCGAGGCCGCGGATCGGCCTTGCTTGGGTGGTATATCGGCAGAGAGCCGTTTGCCCGACTCGGCCGCCACGCACTCCGGGCGATTCTCGACGGTCAGCGTTTGCCGCGTGACGCGTTGGATGGCTTGAAGACTCGACCGCTCGCCGTGATCGCAAAACGAGACGGCAACCCCGGCTGCCCCGGCGCGGCCCGTGCGGCCGATGCGGTGAATGTAGTTGTCGGCATCGACCGGCAAATCGAAGTTCACAACGTGCGAAACATCGTGGATGTCCAAGCCGCGGGCGGCAATGTCGGTTGCCACGAGAACCAACGGCTGCGGGGCCTTGAAACGCAGCAATACCCGTTGCCGCGCCGACTGGCTCTTGTTGCTGTGAAAGGCGTCGGCCGAGATGCCCGACTTCAGCAGGTATTTGGCGACCTTGTCGGCGCCGTGCTTGGTGCGAGTGAACACCAGCGTTCGCGTCCACGCCGTTTCCGTCAGCCAGTGCGCGAGCAACTGCAATTTCTGTTTCTGCTCGACAAAGAACACCGATTGCCGAATGGACTCGACCGTCGCCGAGGCGTGCGCGACGTGTACGTCCACCGGATCGTTCAACCACCGGTCGGCCAGCCCGCGAATCGACGGCGGCAACGTGGCGGAGAACAACAGCGTTTGCCGCCGGCCTGGAACCTTGGCGATAATCCGCTGTAGGTCGTGGATAAAGCCCATGTCCAGCATGCGGTCGGCCTCGTCGAGGATGAGCACCTCGACGTGCGACAGATCGACGAAGCCTTGCTGCATGAGGTCCAGCAGCCGCCCGGGCGTGGCGATCAGCACGTCGACGCCGTTGTTGAGGGCTCGCACTTGCGGCGACTGGCCGACGCCGCCGTAAACCGCCGCTTGCCGCACGGTCGTATAGCGGCCGTAGGCCTGGAAACTCTCGCAGATTTGCAGCGCCAATTCGCGAGTGGGAGCCAACACCAGCGTGCGGATCTTCCGCCCGCGCCCGTTGGTGCGGCAGGCGTTGCGGGCGAGTCGCTGCAACGTCGGCAGGGCAAACGCGGCAGTCTTGCCGGTGCCCGTTTGCGCACAGCCCAGCACGTCGCGACCTTCCAGGATCGGCGGAATGGCGGCGGCTTGAATCTTGGTGGTCCTTTCGTAGCCCAGCGCGCCGGCGGCACGCAACAACGGCTCGGCGAGGCCGAGTTCTTCAAACTTCATCAACACTTCCTTCAGTAGCGGCTTTCCAAACCGAGCGCAGCCGCGGCAGCCGACCGGGCATGAGGGGCCTAGCACCCGACCTCGAAACTGATCGAGGTCCTCGCCATCGAGACTCCGGCACAAAGGCGCCGCCTTGGGGCCGAGGGTGCAAGAGAGATCAAAGGCAGCCGTAGGCATGAAACTTCGCCGGGCCGCTGGGCCAGGCAAAGAGGCTGCTACAGGAGAGGCAGATGAACGCACGACGCTAATCAAAGCTCGCGTCGCTCTCGCACGTCACGAATCACCTTAGCTTAGCATGTCTGGCGGCTGTGTCAAGTGATCGATTCGCACATGCCAGAAGGAGGGGTAAAGCGATCGACGAGTAGATAGCCCTGACAGCTCGCCTATCAGGGCGGCGAAGCCGCTAGACCGTGTCGCACGATGCCGAGACCACTTCTGCGTTACCCCAATCGCCTACTATTTGGTCCCAAAGGTGGTTAATACGTGAGTGTGAAACCGCCGTAAAAAGTGCGCCCGGCTTCTGCGCGAACGGAATTGATCTGATATCGAGAGAATTCAGGATCCCATATCGGCTCACCCAACACGTTTTGAACTAGGAATTGAGCTTCGAAGGTTCGGTGGCGCCACCCAAGATACCGGCTGAGATCGCGACGCACATTAACGCTTAGTAAATGGTAATCGCCCGGAACGGGATTTACAATCGCGGCGCCAGGATTTATGACGGTCACGGACGCTGGAGCACTGAAATACGAATCGAAAACCCCGATTTCCAGGCCGGATTCTGTCTTATAGACGACACCACCCTTTACCATCCAGTTCGGAACGAGCGTCACGTTGTACACGTCGTCTTGATTGTGATTTTCTTGCCACGTCGTTGAGCCAACGAACTGGAACCGTCGGCCAAATTTCGCGCGGGCTTCAAGCTCGATGCCCTGCACATCCTGGCCCCCTAGGTTTTCGTAGGTTGGGGGAACTTGGGTGGTGTCACGGGCAATCAAATTGGAGTACGCGCTGTGAAAATAGGTGACGGCCAGGCGTTTCGTTTCGTCACTATAGGCAAGCTGTTCCTCCCATGTGTCAATGGTTTCCGGCGCCAAGTTCGGATTGCCGACGATAGCAGACACGTCGATATTCGTCTCGATTGCCGCAGGTGATCGGAAAGCGCTGCCGTACAGGTTCTTCAATGTCCAATGATCGCTCAAGCTTGACTATCACACCAACTCGAGGCACGATGCCGCCCTCGATGGTGCCCGGCATATTTCCTTGCATGCCGCCGACTAATTTCAGCCAATCGGTCATCTCATAATCGAGTTGCGCGTACGCGGTATACCAGATCTTAGCGTACGTGGGTACTGTAGGAAAGTGGCTGCATCCCTGTCGAAATTCAACCGTTCCCCCAATCATCAGATTCAAGTCCTCTCTAAGCACGGTGCGATAGATCGGCTCGAAGAGATAATCGTGTCGACGTAAGGTGTTCGGGAGCCATTTGGGGAGGCACGCCCCAGAACGCGGCATCGCTGTAGTTGTAAGTGAAATGCGTCTCCAGTGACTGACTTTCTCGATCTCCGATCGTGTAGCCGGCATCGCAGAAGGCTCTGGTCGACGTAAGAAAGCCGTCGTCCCGCCATTGAACCAACGAATTGCCGAGCATCGTCTCGTTGGCCTTAGCCACGAACGCATTGAGCGTGAAAGGCCCGTTCCCGTATACGCCCACAACGCCGATATTGTCTTGGCCGAAAAGCTTGCTGTTAAACGCGCCCAGTTCATCAACCGCGGCGTAATCGAATCCTTTATCGTTCAGGTACATTGCGCCGATAAAGAAGTTCTTGTCCTTCGTGCCGCTGCCTTTCGCAATCTCATAACGCTGCGTAGATAACGAGCCGGCTAGGACCGAAATACTATTCGGTTTCTTTAGGGGATCCTTGGTGATGAGATTGATGACTCCAACGTATGCATTTGTCCCGTAAATCACCGAGCCCGGCCCACGGATGATCTCAATTCGGGCCAGACTCTCGATCGGAAACGCGGTATAAATCGGATGATCCAGGCCGCCTTGCAGCGTATCCTTGAACGGTCTTCCGTTGAGTAATAGCAAGACGTGGGTGTCGTAGTGGCCCGGCAAGTCACCGCGCATGGAGACAATGTTGTTGGGGAAAACTCCCGAGTTGGGCGTCCAGATGCTGGTTCCGCGCAGCAACACCTCCCGGAGCGTCTTAGCGCCGAAGTCATGTATCTCTTCTGCCGTGATCACCTCCACAACACCAGGAGATTCGGCGAGGTTTTCCGGCTTTCTCGACACGCCTTCGACGATCGGATCGGTCATCGTCGACTCCCGAACTGCAACCTTGCCCAGCGATTCCAGATCCATGTCGAGCAGTTTTTCCATCTCGCTGGGCTGGCCATTGGGAGCGTCTTGCCCGGCAGACGCCTGAGCGCTGGGCGGCAAGGGGGCCGGTGCCAATTGCTGCGCCAACAGACGCGTGCCACCAAGAGTGCATACCATGGCCAGAGCGCCACAGCAAACCCGAATGGCGAGTAGGCCACGCATGATTGTTCTCCCCGGTCACTACGAGCAGTAGGAGCCCGTTACCATGGCCGCACGCGCGGACTCAAGACGAACAGTGCCGTCCGTAACCGTTCACTGGGCGGCAAGGGGACGGAGGAGGTTTTCGGAGAAATATCCTCTCCTGCGGCGGATACTGTCGCCGAAAACCTCCTCCGTCCCCCTCTGTTTCCGGCCTGTGAACGCTTACGTGCCGTCCACACAACTGGCAGAATAAACTCGCGTCTTGCTATTGTCGGAACAGCCTATGCAGAAGTCAGACGTCCCCGCCGATAGCGCCTCTGTGGCACCGCCTCTCCGAGGGCCATAGACATAGGATCGGCAGAGAATGCGCCATAAGTGTAAGAGTGTGGCGCCGGAAGCAGTCTTCCCGCAACCCCTAGAGTCGCATCTGACCGAAAGAGACTGCGTAGCCGAAACGGTTTGCCGTGGCACGCGCCAAAATTACGCGCCTAACACAAGCAGCCTACGCTCGGGCAGAGAAGAGATGTCAGTAAACCGCGATGTAACCGAGTCGCGCAATTGCTGACACTTAAACAAAGAAGCTGATCAAAGACTCCCGACGCCTTCTGTGCGCCCCCCTGGTTCCTTGGCATCTCGAATCAAACCGCCTGCCTCGTCGAGTTCCGAGCATGTCGCTACTGCAACATCCCCCCTTGGACACTTGCCGCCTTACGGCGCGGCCCCGCGTCGCAACCTTCTTGCAAACAACGAGATGCAAACCATCGGCATGCCCGACTGTACAACGGCAAATGAAAGGCGCGTTGCACTGTTGCATCGCCAAACGAGCCCCGGCGGTCTGCAAATTGGAAAGCCCCTGGTCTGTGGACCAACTCCCGCCGGAAGAACGCCCGTCCCGCGAAAGCGACTCCATGAGACAATCGCTCGCGTGGTTCGACGCGATGACGGCTCAGCCGCTCCGTCACTCTTTAATCAAGTCCCGCACCGTCATCCCCGACGGGATCATCGGCAGCACGTGCTCCTGATACGGCACTTGCACGTCGAGCAGATACGGCCCCGGCGAGTCGATCATCTCCTGGATCGCTCCGGCCAACTCGGCCTTCTGCGTCACCTGGCGGGCGTTCCAATGAAAACCCTTCGCGATGGCGACGAAATCGGGATAGCGATGCTCGGGCGAAATGCCGTTCCCCTGGCCGATCGCCTCGGGATCGTCGATCAACCCGAGGTACGTGTGGGCCCGATTCGCTGCGTGAAAACGGTCCTCCCACTGCACCACCATGCCCAGGTGCATGTTGTTCAGCAGCATCACCTTCACCGGCAACTTTTCGCAGTAGCAGGTGGCCATCTCCTGGATGTTCATCAGCAGGCTGCCGTCGCCGTCGATGTCCACCACCAGCCAATCGGGATGAGCGGCCTTGGCGCCGACGGCTGCGGGCAGGCCGAAACCCATCGTCCCCAGCCCGCCGCTCGAAATCCACCGTCGCGGCTTCGAGAACTTGTAGTATTGCGCCGACCACATCTGATGCTGCCCCACGCCCGTGGTGATGATCGCGTCGCGGTCCTTGGTCAACCGGTGCAACTCGCCGATGGCGTGCTGCGGCAGAATGCCGTCGAAGTCGGGATCGTAATGGAACGGCTCGTCGCGCTTCCACACCGCCACCTTGCGCCGCCACTCGGCGGTGTCGCCCGGTTGGGCCACCGCGGCAAGCTGCTGAAGGAAGTACTTCACGTCGCTGACGATCGGCAGGTTGGCCTTCTTGATCTTGTTGATCTCCGACGGATCGACGTCGACGTGGATGATCTTCGCGCGGCCGGCGAACTCCGAAACCTTGCCGGTCACCCGATCGTCGAAGCGAACGCCGAGAGCCAGCAGCAAATCGGCGTTATCGATCGCGTAGTTGGCGTAGACGCTGCCGTGCATTCCGAGCATGTCGAGCGAGAGCGGATCGTCGCCCGGAAAGCAGCCCAAGCCGTTCAACGTGGTAGTCACGGGAATCCGCAGTGCACGGGCCAGCGCGGTCAACTCCTCGTAGGCGCCGGCGATGACCACCCCGCCGCCGGCGTAGATCAGCGGCCGCTCGGCGGCTTGCAGCATCTCGGCCACCGTGGCGATCTCCTCGGGCGTCGCGCGGCACCGGGTCGGCAGGTAGCCGGGCAGTTGCATCGGCGCGTCGTAGTCCGGCACCGCCTGCATGTTCTGCACGTTCTTGGGAATATCGATCAGCACCGGGCCCGGCCGGCCGCTGGTGGCCACGTGGAACGCCTCGCGCATCACTCGCGCGATGTCGTTCACGTCGGTCACCAGCGAATGGTGCTTGGTAACGCTGCGGCAGACCTCGACGATCGGCGTCTCCTGGAAGGCGTCGGTGCCGATCACCGGGGTGCCCACTTGGCCGGTCAAGGCGATTATCGGCACGCTGTCGAGCTTGGCGTCGGCGATGGCGGTGACCAGATTCGTGGCCCCCGGCCCGCTGGTGGCCATGCAGACGCCGACTTTTCCGGTCGAGCGGGCGTAGCCCTGCGCCGCGAAGCCGCCCCCCTGCTCATGGCGAGGCAGGATCACGCGGATACGATCGCGGAAGCGGGTCAGTGCCTGGTGCAAAGGGATTACAGCCCCCCCCGGATAGGCGAAAATCGTGTCCACGCCATGATTCACCATGCATTGGACGACAATATCCGCCCCCGTCGAGAGTTGCGGGCCGGCTGCTTTGCACGGAAGTAAAGGTCGATTGCTCATACTAATTGCCACAGCGGCACTCCACTGCAAACTACTAAGTATAGGGCGTTTTTCTCGGCAATTCAAGGTGCTGCACCCCGCTGGGGCTCGCCGTCCCGCGGCCATACATGGGGCGCCGGCCCAGCGTCAGCCACTTGAAAAGCAGCAGATGTGATCTTACTGATGCCCCGGCCGCTCGACCGGCGGCGTCTTTAGGGCCTTCTGGGCACGGCGCACGGCAGGGGCGGCCCAGGGCTTGTCGCAGTAGAGTTCCACGACCGCCCGGTACATCGCCTTGGCTTGCTCCGGCTCGCTCTTCCGCAACACATCGGCCGCGTTCAACCGATCTTGCAGCAAGGAGAGCTGCTCGACCGATCGCTTCTTGACCTCTTTGCGAAGCTCCGCCAGCCGCCGCTGGGCTAGAATAAGGCACAACTGGTCTCGTCCCGGTTCGCGGTCCTGCTGGCCGTACAGATCGACGATCGCCTGGAGCTTCGCCATGCCCACCTCGGGATCGAGTTGCACGTAGTTCATTGCCTCGGAGTAAGCCCGTTCAATCGGGCTCATGTTCTTCTCGCGCGAAAGCCGCTGGATCGGCGAGTCGAAGCTCCGCTGCAAGTCATCCAAATCGAGCCTCTGTTGGTACTCACTATACTTTTCGCCGCGACGGTCGTCGGAATAGCGACTGAGAAAGTCACGGATGTCGCTCTCGGCTCGGCGGAGCGACTCGATCGAATCGTCGCTGACTGCCGCGTCGATCCGTCCGGCCAAGGCGTCGGCCGTCGGCGGTTGCAGCGACCACCACACGCCGAATCCGAGCAACAGCAGCGCAACAACCGCGCCCCGGTCTGCCACGAGAACATCGGCGGCCGCTCCTCCTCGCCCACCTCGCCGAGTTCCTCCTCGCTGACCGCAATAAAGCGGCTCGGCGGGGGCGCATCGCCGGGCGCGGCCGGTACAGCGCCGGGCGTGGAAGTTGCAGCGCCGGGAGTAATCGCTGCGGAAGAAGCAGCGGCGACGACCCCTTCGGCGTGATCCCTCACCGGCAATGCCACGGAAGGCGGGAACGGCTCCGGGCGTTGCTCTCGCGGCTCCTCCGTCTCGATCGGTCGGGCCAGATCGAGCGTGGCGGGAACGTCATTCACGCGCAAACCGGCGTCGGCCGGCTCCGGCGCCGCCGCCGACTTGCCCGACTGGAACCAATCGGTATTGGCAGCCAACGTCTCCGGATTGACGCTCAGTGCCTGCAACATCGTCTCGAGCCGCCGCGCAAGGACGTCGGCGTTCGGGATCCGTCGACTCGGGTCCTTCTCCAGGAGTTGACCGAGGACTCGCTCGAACTCCTCGGGCACGTCGGCGGCGTACTTGCGGATCGGTTCCGGCTGCTCGTAGCGCTGCTTGTGCAGCATTTCCGGAAGCGAACTGCCCCGAAACAGCGGCCGCCGCGCCAGCAAGGCGTACATCGAGCGCCCCGAGACTGTACAGATCGGCCCGCGCATCGACGGGCTGCCCCGCCGCCTGCTCGGGCGCCATGTATTCGGCTGTGCCCAAGACGTTGCCGACGGTGGTCAGCCGCGAGTAGCCGAACAGACGCGCGATGCCGAAGTCCGAGAGCTTCACGCTGCCGTCGGCGGCCAGCAGCAGATTGCCCGGCTTGATGTCGCGATGGATGACGCCTCGATCGTGGGCGTGGCGGAGCGCGCGGCACGTCTCGATACCGATCCGCGTCACCTCGCGCCAATCGAAACGCCGGCCGCGCCGCAATTCCTCCTCCAGACTGTTCCCATCCACCAACTCCATCGCATAGAAGAGCAGCCCCTCCTGTTCGCCGAAGCCGAAAAGCCGAACGATGTTCGGGTGGCGGAGCTTGCGGAGCGTCTCGATCTCGGCCTCGAAGCGGCTGCGAAATCCTTCTTCGCCGGCCAGGTCGGCCGACAGCAGCTTGACGGCGGCCGGCTCGCGGGTCTCGTGGTGGATCGCCTTATAGACCGCCCCCATTCCGCCGCGGCCAAGCGTGCCGACAATCTCGTAGGGGCCTAACCGTTCAATTTCCATGCCAGGAAGGACTCAGGGTTCGGTGGTCAGGGGTCAAGAATCGCCGATTGCGTGAAAACGCCTCGCGACCGTGGTTGTGAGCAGACTTGGCCGCAGACGCTTCCTATTCCGAGTGTATCGCGCCGCCAGACCCAATGCCATAGTCCGCCTTGACCGAGAATTGACGCCCCAGCGGCGAACTTGGCCGCAATAGCCGGGATCAACGGCGACATACCAACCCGAAGCGCGAGCGAGGCTCGTGGGAGAGGTCGCCCTCGCTAGCGCTGCGGGTTGACACGGAGCATGCCGGCCGCGATCCGCAAACAGCTTTATGGTATGATAGGCATCGGGCGTTCCGACCATCACCCCGCGGCCGCAGCCGCCGGGCGTTCCCGTTTGTCCAATTCCGCTCCCAATCTCCAATCCGCAATCAACAATCATCAATCCCCCATGTCCCCCTGCGGGCTCCTCAATCTGAACAAACCGGACGAAATGACCTCCCGTCAGGCGGTCAATCTGGTCGAACGGCTGACGCGGCCGGTCAGGGCGGGCCACGCCGGCACGCTCGACCCGCTGGCCACCGGCGTGTTGGTGGTGTGCGTCGGCGCGGCCACTCGCTTGATCGGCTACGTGCAGCGCATGCCCAAGCGATACACGGGGACGTTCCTGCTGGGCCGGCAGAGTCCGAGCGAAGACGTCGAGCGGGAGGTGACCGAGCTGCCCGATGCCCCGCGCCCGACGCGGGAGCAAATCGAGGCGGCCGCCGCACGCCTCATCGGGCGAATCGAGCAGCGCCCGCCGGCGTTCTCGGCGATCAAGGTCGCCGGCCGCCGCGCCTACGAGCTTGCCCGGCAAGGCCGCCAACCGGAGCTGGCGGCCCGTCCCGTGCTGATCCATGCAATCGAGGTCGCAGAATACCAGTACCCGCAGTTGGTCCTCAACGTAACCTGCGGTAGCGGCGTCTACATTCGCGCGCTCGGCCGTGACCTGGCCCAATCGCTGGGCACCTCGGCGGTTATGTCGGCGCTGGTGCGCACGTCGATCGGCGTCTTCACGCTCGAAGAGGCCGTCGATCCCCGCCAGTTGGATTGCGACAACTGGTTCAGCCTGCTCCAGCCGCCGCTTCGGGCCATCGAGTATTTGCCCCGCCTGCAGCTTTCTGCCGCCGAGGTCAGACGCCTTCGCACCGGACTGACAATTCCGTCCCGCCCGCCGCTTGCCGTTTCGCACGACTCCGCGTTTCTGTTGGCGAACGACCAAGACAACAACAGCGCCATCCCCGAGGAGATCGCCGCCCTCGATCCCACAGGCGAGTTGGTGGGCATTCTCACCGCCGGAGTCGCCGGACAGTTGCGCACGTTGCGAAACATGCCAACCGGCGCCTAGTTCGTGTCTCGCAAAGAACGTGCTGTAGGAACGGCCTCCATGCCGTTCCCCTCACGACGCAACGCCACCGAGGGCGTTGACTATCGGGGGGGGCGTGTTACCCGTGGGGCTTGCGGGGATCGGCGACGGTGATCTATAATGGGTGACATGTCGGGATGTGTTTGTGGCGCCTTCAGCCGCGCGACGGGCAAACGACAATCTCGCGCTTCGGGGATTGTCCGGGCAGCCGAAGCAGGCTCTGTTCTTTTCACGGGGAGCGTCGTCATGACGATTCGGGGAATGCGGTTCCGCGTTGTGTCGTTAACCTGTGCCGCGTGCGTGGCATTGGTGTTGGGGGTGGGGTCGTCCGCGTTCGCACAGGCCAGGCCAAATCTCGACGAGATCGGAAAGCTGATCGAGCCGTCCGTGGTCACCGTGAGAACCGAAGTCGGATTGGGAAGCGGTTTCGTGGTGGATGCCAGCGGGCTGGTCATGACCAATTACCACGTCATTGAAGGTGCGAAGAAGGCCACCGTGGAATTTCCCTCCGACCGGGACAAGAAGCAATATCCCGTCGAAGGCTTTATGGCGGTTCTGGTCACCAGAGACCTGGCTCTGATCAAGGTCAAGGCGGGCAGCAGGAAGCTCATTGCTTTGAAGCTCGCGGAAAAATTGCCGACCCGAGGCGACTGGGTGGCCACGTTCGGCTCCCCATTGGGCTTGGCGCTAACGGCCTCCGACGGCGAGATTTCGGCAATTCGCACGGGCTCCGAATTGGTTGACATGACGAAGCGAGGCCCAACCAGCATCTACAAGGAATTGGGCTACGATCCAAAGTCCACGTGGTTGCAGCATACAGCCCCGATTTCGCACGGCAACAGCGGCGGTCCGCTCGTCAACGCCCGGGCGGAAGTCCTCGGCATCAACACCTGGACCCTGCCCGAAGGCCAGAACCTGAACTTCGCCATATCATCGGTGCACATTCGCGACTTCATCGCGTCGGCGCCCAAGAGAGTGCAGCCCCTGGCCAACCTGCCGGCGCCGCGGGAACATCGCCCGACGTCGCCCGACTACGGCGATCCCGTCGCAACCATGAAGATTTGGACGCAGGTTAACCGGTCAAAGAATACGCTTCGCGCACGGCTGGACGAGTCGCAGAAGAAGCTCGACCACATCCCCTCGCTCGGCTATCTCGCTCCACTGCGGCTGCAGAATGTCCGCAACAAGAGGGTGTGGAAGGTCTTCAAAGAGATTTCGAAGGACTACGCCGAACACGCCGCGAAACTGAAGTCCCTGAAGAACGAGAATGCCGATGTCAAACTGATTGAGATGATCCTGGTTGAAGGCAACGCTGCCGAGAAGATCGGCACCGCCTACTCGGAGCTCGCCGAAGCCGTGTTGCAGCAAGGCGGGTCGCGGGAAGCCGAAATGGCCGCCGTCAGACTAAAGGTGCATCTCGCCGACCTTCGCACGGACTATGACTTGCTGCGAGTCAACCTCAGCCGCAAATACAGGAAGCACTTCCCGACGCTCGACGAAACCGCCGATGAAACCGCCTCGGCGTCGGCCGATGCTTCCAGCAAGAAGCATGACGCCGGCGCCGGTAATGGATCGGCCGGCTCCAGCCGCTCGGTGATGCGCACCTGGACCGATCGCAGCGGAAAGTATCGCATCAAAGCCAAGTTTCTAGGCATGGAAGACGGCAAGGCGAAGCTTGAAAAGGAAGACGGCACGATCTTGCGGATTGCCCCAACCGCATTGAGCGAAACAGACCGCCGTTTCATCGGCGAAGAATAGCCGCATCGTTGCAGCGGCATCGTCGGGGCCGCAGTTGCCTCCTACAGCGGCAAACGTCAAGTTCCCCAATCCCTGGCGTAGCGGAAGTCGCGGTCCATCGTGCGGTGCGAAAGCTTGGCGATCACCGGCATCCGCCGCTTGTAGTGGTTGCGGCGAATCATCGTGGTCACGCGATCGACGAACTCGATCGCGAAGCCGGCCTGCAACAGTTCCGCCCGACGCCAGCGGCGATCGACCAACAACACCAAGAGCCGATCGACCTCGGCATAGGAGAAGCCCAACTCGCCCGCGTCGGTTTGCCCCACCCACAGGTCGCCGGTGGGCTCCTTCGACAAGAATCTCTTTAGGCACGCCCAGGTGTGCGGCCAGGTCGTAGAGTTGCGTCTTGTAGAGGTCGCCGATCGGGTTGATGGCCGACGCCATGTCGCCGAACTGCGTGCCGTAGCCCAGCAGCAATTCGCTCTTATTGCTCGTGCCCGCCACCAGCCCGCCGAACGCCGCGCTCTGATCGTAGAGCACCGTCATTCGCTCGCGGGCACACTTGTTCGCCAGCCGAAGCTGCGAGGCATCGGGGAATTGCGAAAAATAGGCGTCGATCTGCGCGGCGATCGATACATTGACCGTGCGGACGCTCAACCGCTCGATCACCGCCTGGCTGTCGCGGCGCGTGGCTTCGCTCGACGTCTTGTAGGGCATCGTCACGGCCAGCACGTTCTCCGGCCCCAGCGCCAGGCGCAGAGGAAGGCGACCACGCTCGAATCGATGCCGCCGGAAAGCCCCACGACGACCCGCCCAAACCCCGCCCGGCGAGTCTCCGCAGCGATGAACCGACAGAGAATTCCGTCGACCAGTTCGGGGTCGATCTTCAGCGCGTTTTTGCTCGGTTCATTGCTCATAACGCTGCCGCTTGATGCGATGGAACTCCTCGATGGTCAGCAGGAGCCGCTCGTCGCGGGCCAACGGACTCACCAGCCGCTGCCGCCGCAACTCGCCCGGATCGAGCTCGGCCAACGCCAGCGACGGGTCGAGCATTGCGGCCTGGGCGATCGTGCGGCCGTCGGGCCCGACCGCCATGCTGCCGCCCCAGAAACAGAGCCCGTCCTCGAATCCCACCCGGTTCACCACGATCACCGCCGCGCCGAGCATCTGGGCCAGCGCGGTGGCGAGTTGCTCATAGGTTTCCGCAATGCGAACTTTTGGCCCATCCACGCCGCGGGCCGGCGAATTGGCCGTGCAGACCAACAGATCGACCTCCTCGGCCTGCATGATCGCCGTGGCCGAGAGGTGCCAAAAGTCCTCGCAGATCAGGATTCCCACGCGGCCGAAGCGCGCAGTGTCGAACGCCATCAGCCGCTCTCCGGCGGCGAAATACCTCTGCTCGTCGAACAGCCCGTACGTCGGCAGATAGACCTTGCGATGAACGTGGATCACCCCTCCCCCCTCGGCCCAGAGCGCGGCGTTGTGGAAACGGTGGTGCGGCGACTCTTCGATGAAGCCCACGACCAGCGACATCGGTCCGGCGGCGTCGATCAACTGCCGAATCTCGGGCCCGGCGGGCGAGATCGCCAGGTCGGGCACCATGTCGCGGACGAAATAACCCGTCAGCGACAGTTCCGGAAAAATAACCAAATCGGCGTGCTGTCGCCGGGCAGCGTCGATCTGCTCCAGGTGCAAGGCAAGATTACCTGCCACGTCGCCGAGCTTCGGCGCAATCTGAGCCATCGCCACCCGCAACACGGCGGGAGGATCGTTTACGATCAATACGTCATTTGAGGAATTGGACACTGCCGCAGCCGCCTTCCTTCCGGCGGCCCATCTTCATCGGACTTTGATTGTGAGATTGCCATGGCCGGGATTCTCGAACGGGCCGGGCGTCGGATTCGATTCGTTCCTGCTCTTGCCAAAGTAATCGGTGTTGATGCGAATCGGCGTTCCGTCCGGTTGTTCATAGGGAAGATTCGGAATGGCCGCCTTGCCGAGAAGTTCGGTGGTCACCAGCTTGCGCGTCCGCTGGGCAGCCCAGGCTTTATCGAACTTGATTTCCAGGAAGAATCCGTCTGCCTTCTGGACCAATTTGAGGGCTGGATCGAACTCCGGCTTGACGAGCGGGTTCTTCTCATGCTTGGAGGGCTTGGCGCCCCCGAGGAACACATTGCCGCTCATCCACACAGGCAAACTCGCCGCATCGTAGGGACTCAAGTTGCCGCGTCCAACGAACAGATTGTTGTAGAAACGGTCGTCGCCGGACGGGTTGGTGTGCATCCCCGCGATCTCAGTCGAGTGCGCCTTGTGGAAGGGAGTGATGCGGTCGTCGGGGTCCACTCTCACGCTTCCGGCGATCAGGTTGTGGGCGTAGGCGCCGCCTTGCGAGCGTATCAAGAACGCTATGGGCGAGAGAAAAATGTTGTTGTCCACAACGAAGGGGCCATGATCCACTTCGGCAAACAAATCCACGTCATTGTCGTGGAAAAGGTTCCCCGATACGCGAGTGCCCTGCGCCATCCAGTCCAGCCAGAGGCCGAGACAGGTTCGGTAGACGTGATTCCGGCTGATCTCGACGTCGATCGCGCCGTGAAACTTGATGCCTGCCATCTCGCAGCCCGAGAATAGCCTCCGGACGTGGATGTCGTGGATGGTGTTGCCGGTGACGACGCTAAACGCGGCGCCCAGGCTGCCGACGATGCCTGCCTGCTCGCAGTGCGAAATCGTGTTGTTGCGGACGACGTGATGGCCGACGGTTTCCTTGTTCCATCCGTTCTTCAGGGCGCGCTCGATGGTCTTCACGTAACCCTCGGCGGAATTGGCCGACTTGTTGTCCCACTCGTCGCCGTATTTCCCGAGCGCAATGCCAGAACATACGGAGTGGCTGATCACGTTGTTTTCGATGATCCAGCCTTTGCTCCAATGGGTGCCGATCAATCCGATCTGCTCGGCGGTGGGCGGCGCCCACGGCGTGGCCGCCTGCCGCAGGATGAAGCCGCGCACGGTAAGGAAATTGATGCCCGTCCTTTTTGGGTAAAATACCGTCTGACGCACGTTGATCTCGGTTAGTTGTTCATTGGGGTTGACCCCCTTGAACTGCGCCCAGATCACCGTATTGTCCTTATCGACTCGGCCGAACCACAGCGGCGTGTTCGTCGCCGGTTTGAGCACGTCATCCAGATTGGCCGCCTCCGTCAGCCAATCGCCGTTGAGATAGACGGCGCCGGTGTGAT
This sequence comes from uncultured Planctomycetia bacterium, assembly GCA_963815695.1. Taxonomy (GTDB): domain Bacteria; phylum Planctomycetota; class Planctomycetia; order Pirellulales; family Thermoguttaceae. Next base: position 398,755 of record CAWFIG010000018.1, on the reverse strand, counting down.
GTTGCCGGCCCTTGGGATCGAACCAGTCGCCGTGGATGATGTCGCTGTAAGGATTGAAGCCGCCGAAGAACGCATTGGGAATGGTCGCTTTCCAGACATTGTCCTGAACCTTGACCCAGTTCTTGACGACTTCCGAGCCTTTGATCTCGACTTTCTCGCCGGGAGCGGCCCGATAGACGATTCGTTTCTTCTCGGACTCCCCACCGCGCGGCGGCGCGATGCGTTCGCGGTAAACGCCTTCATGCACGGTGATCACGTCGCCCGGCTGCGCGAGATCGGCGGCACGTTGAATCGTGCGGAGCGGGGCCGCCTGCGTGCCGGGGTTGGCGTCGTTGCCCTTGGGAACGACATGGAACTCGGCGGCGTAAACGGTGGTTGCGAGCAGGAAGGCGGCCGCGAATTGAATCGCAGTTTTTGTCATGCTGTAGCCCTTGCGATAATGGGATGAATAGGGCGTCATTTGATTGTGGACTCTTACTTCAGTTCTCGCAACGCCACGCGGATACCCTGCACCAAGTCCTCCCGCGTCGCGCGGGAATACTCGACGTCGAACCATAGAATCTTGCCCTTGGCGTCGAGCAGATAAACCCGCGGCAGCTTGTCGTCCTTGCAGACGCTGCCGAGGAACTGCCCTTTGCCGTCCATCAGGCACGGAAACGGCAATTTCGACACGGTTTTGCGAATGCTCTGCCAAGCCTCTGGAACCACGGTGTTTCGCGCAACTTCGATCACGATTACCTGCACTCCCTTGTCGGCAAACGGCTTGGCCACGTCGTTTGCAAGGCTTCGCAGCGTCTCGGCCGATTCGAGTTGCGACCGGCGAGTTGCGGCCGTCCACAAGCAGACGACAGTGAGTCTCTTGCCGTACAGACGGGCAAGCCGCTGCGTCTTGCCGGCCAGGTCGGGCAATTCCGCCTTTGGCAGAACGTCGCCCACCTTCACCAGACAGCTCTCGTAAAGCTCATCGCTCAGTTTCACCTTGGGAATCGTGGCCGGCTGCGGCGGCTCTTCGGGCTTTGCCTTTACAGCGGGCTGCTCTCGCCCGTCTATGCGCGTCCCGACGTGCTTCTTGACATTCGGTCTCGTGGCAGGCTTGTGCGACGTTTCTGATGAGCAGCCGACGCTCACCACGGTGAAGCCGGCCACAACGACTGCGGTCCAAAATCGACGAATCTGGAACATCCGTTGTCCTCCTTGCGATTGTCGGTGTCGTATCTGTAGGGAACGCCCTCCGCGGCGTTCAGCAAATCGCGATGGAGCCTGCTGCTCGGGCTTCCGGAACGCCACGGAGAGCGTTCCCTACAGATCAAGTTCGGCCCTTTATTGCCTCGCAACGCCCTGGTGTTTCGTCAATTAGCCGGAGCGGCGGCCTTGATGCCCAATTCGCGGAGTTGTTTTGCATCGACCGTGCCCGGAGCGCCGGTCATCAGATCGGTCGCCCGCTGGGTCTTGGGGAAGGCGATCACGTCGCGGATGTTGTCCAACCCGCCGAAAAGCATCACCAGCCGGTCGATGCCCAGCGCGATCCCGCCGTGGGGCGGCGCGCCGTATTGCAGCGCATCGAGCAGGAAACCGAAACGCTCCTTGGCGGTCGGCTCATCGATGCCCAGCAGGCGAAACACCTCCTGCTGCAGCTTCTGGTCATGGATACGGATCGTGCCGCCGCCCGCTTCGTAACCGTTGATCACCAGGTCATAGGCCTGGGCCCGGCACTTCTGCGGATCGGTGCCAAGCAACTCGCGGTCTTGTACTCGCGGCGAAGTGAAGGGATGGTGCATCGCCGTCCAGCAATCCTCTTCCATATCGAGCGCGAACATCGGAAACTCTACAATCCAGGAGAAAGTCATCGTCATCGGATCGTAGAGCTTTAACTCCGCCCCCAGCCGCTTTCGCAGAGCATACAGCGTCTTGCAGGTGACCTCGAATTTGTCGGCGGCGATCAACAGGAAGTCGCCGGGCGCAGCGCCATGCGTTGGCCGATGCGGGCCAACAGTTCGGGGCTGAAGTTCTTGGCGATCGGCGAGGCCAGCCGGCCGTCGCCCTCGACCTTGAACCACGCCAGCCCCTTGGCGCCGAAATTCTCGACCACGAAAGCCGTCAACTCGTCGATGCCCTTGCGAGAATAGCGATCGGCCGCCCCCTTGGCGTTGATGCCGCGCACCCGTCCGCCCGCGTCGGCGACGCCGCGGAACACTTTGAACTCCGACTCGCCGGCCAAATCGGTAATGTCGATCAGTTCCATCCCAAAACGAAGATCGGGCGCGTCGTGGCCGAACCGCTCCATTGCCTCGTCGTAGGTCATCCGCGGCAGCGGCAGCGGCACGTCCAGCCCGAGAATTTCCTTCGCCAGCCGCGCCACCAGCCCCTCGATCACCCCCATGACGTCGTCGGCGGTGATAAACGACATTTCCAGGTCAAGCTGTGTGAATTCCGGCTGTCGATCCGCCCGCAAATCCTCGTCGCGGAAGCAGCGTGCCACCTGCACGTAGCGGTCGTAGCCGGCAACCATCAAAATTTGCTTGTAGAGCTGCGGCGACTGCGGCAAGGCGTAAAATGTCCCCGGCTGAACCCGGCTCGGCACCAGATAATCGCGGGCCCCTTCGGGCGTGCTGCGGCCCAGCATCGGAGTCTCGACGTCGACGAATCCCAGCGCGTCGCAGTAGTCGCGCATGATCTTGATCATGCGGTTTCGCAACAGCATCGTCCGTTGCATTTCCGGCCGGCGCAGATCGACGTAGCGGTACTTCAGGCGAAGATCCTCGCCGGGCAGTTCCTTCGCCGTCGGTTGAAACGGCGGCGTGAGGCTGCGGTTGAGGATCTCAAGCTGGGCCGCCCGCAACTCGATTTCCCCCGTGCTGAGCTTGGGGTTGACCGTCCCTTCCGGCCGCGGAGCAACTTTCCCCCGCACCAGCACCACAAACTCCGATCGCAGCGATTTTGCCGCCTGGAGCGTTTCGGCGTCCCCTTCCGGGGCAAAAACCACCTGTGTCTTGCCGTAGCGATCGCGCAGATCGATAAACAGCACGCCGCTGTGATCGCGGTACGTATCCACCCAGCCGCAGAGCGTGACCTGTTGGCCGACGTGTTCCAAACGCAATTCGCCGCACGTGTGAGTCCGTAACAAGTCAGCATCCCCACTTCAGAGGGCTAGTTCAGAATTACACCGTTGGATAATTCTACTTCCCAACGGCCGCCGTGCAAAGTCCAGCGAAAAGGCGTCAGCCCAGAGAAAGTGGCTTGATACAGTCGTTAACGCCGGAATCGCGACTTGGTGCGATCCTCACCGCGGAACACCAGATGAGCAGGGCCGCGCGTCAAGACGGCGGTAGTTGGACGCTATGCGTGTGGTATCTACCCCCGGCGCCGGGTCAATCCACCACATCGGTCCGTGACATTTCTTTCGCCGTTGCTTGCACTACCGCTGCTTCTTCCAGCCGTAAGCCAACAGGCCCAACAACGCGGCGGCCAAGAGGGCCAGCGTGCCGGGCTCGGGCACCGGGGTGACGGCGGCGGTGGCCGGCAAGTCAAACGCGAGCGAGGGCAGGCCGACGTGTGAAAACCAGAGGTCGCGGTCCAGGCCGTTCACTACCCCGTCGTAGTTCGCGTCGCCCTGCTGCCACGTGCTGCCGGTGGATGCGTTCGCAAACCAGATCGCCCGATCCGCGCCGTCCACGACGCCGTCGAGGTTGAAATCGCCCGCGTAGGTCGCCATCACCTTCACCTCGTGCGACGTCGGGTCGTCCAACCAGCCCAACGTCAACCCCGTCGACAACGCCGTCGAATTCTGGAACTGGCCCACGTCCCAATGGCCGTCGTCATAACTGGCCCGCAGCAAGCTGGCGATCGTCGCCGCCGGGTCCGACCCGCTGGCGTAGTCGAAGACCAGCGCCCCGACTGCACGTCGGCGCCGCCCAGGTTCAAAACGCAGTCCTGTGCGCTGGGACCGAGTTCGAGCACGCCGCCGGCGAGCGTGGTGCGGCCGCTGTACGAGTTCGTGCCGGTAAGCACCGCCAGGCTGGCGCCCGACTTGGTCAGGCCAATGGCGTTGCCGGCCAGATTGGCCTCCACCCGGCCGCCGCGAACGTCGTAGGCGGCGTTGCTGGTAAGCGTGCCGGTTCCGCTGACCGTGCCGCCGCTGATCGTAAACGCCCCGATCGACGCCGACAGCCCGCCGATGTTCAACCGCCCGCCGTTGATCGTGTACGGACAGGGGGCGATCACCACCGGCGCGGTCGGACCGGTCGGGCCGATCGGATAGGCCAGCGGCGTGCCCGGCAACACCGTGGCGCCGCTGTAATCGAGCGTGCCGGCGTTGACCGTCAGACCGCCGGTGTAGTTGCCGCAATGCGAGCCGCCCAGCGTCAGCGTCCCCGGACCGCTCTTGACCAGCGCCAGCAGGCCCGTGCTCGCGCCGTTGGCGGCAAAGTCGCCATTGCGAATGTAGCCGTAGTACGCGCAGTCGGCGGTGTTGTCGATCGTCAGCGTGCCGGTGTTGTTGATGCCGGTCTCCTGCTCGGCGTTCTCGATGATCCCGCGGGCGTAGAAGTCGCTGATCCCGGCCAACGTCTGCTGGTTCCCCAGCAACTCAAAATAGGAATAGCAGGTCCGGTTGTCATAAAAGCTCATTACGGCGGAGGAGGCGATCTGGTTGCTCCCCTTGAGAATCAGGTACGTGCTCCACCCCGGACTGGTGCTGCCGCCGGCGCTGATCGTCACGTCGCCGGGAATGGCCACCGCGCCGCCGCTCTTCTGCAAGTAGACGGTGCCGCGGTTGATCGTCGTGCTGCCGCCGTAGTCGTTGCTGTTGGCCCCGCTCAGGGTGATCGGGCCCGCCTGGTCGGTCAGCGCCGCGATCGTGTTTTCGATGACCAGGCCGCCCGGCCCGGTAATTCGCCCGCTGAGGGTGAGCATGCCGTTGTTGGTCGAGTTGCCCACGTCGCTGCTGGCCGCCAGCGTGATTTGACCGGAGAGCGTATAAACGCCGCCGCTGCCGTCGCCGTACAACGCCGGCCTGGTCACTCCGCCCACTGTGCCGCCGAGCCCGTTCAGCGTAATCGCATTGCTGAAGGTCATGGTCGTCGAAGTGGCCAGATCGCAACTGGCGCCGCTGGCCACGCTCACCGCGCCGCTGCCCAAGGCGCCGGGGCTTATAAGAGAAAGCGCTCCGCTAAGCAGATTCACCGAGCCGGTAAAACCGCTGAGCGAGGTGTTGCCCCGCGCCGGCGCTGAAGGTGTGCGCCCCTTGGTAAATCTGCACCGTGCCCGAGCCGGTGATCGGACCGGCGCAGCCCAGGTAGCCGTCGCCGCTGTTGAAATACAGGGTGGCGGCGAGCCCGACGCTCACCGCCGACAAGGAGGCGATCGAGCCGTTGACTTGCAGCGTGCCGTCGTTTAAGGTCGTCGCCCCGCTGTAGCTGTTGATGCCGCCAAGCACCAAGCTGCCGGCGCCGTTTTTCACCAGGTTCACCCGGCCCGTGCCGCTGCCCTGCAACTTGTCGCGGATCACCCCCGCAAACGTGCAGTCGGCGGCGTTGTCGATCGTCAGCGTGCTGTCGACGTTCAAGCCGGTATTGTCCAACAGCCCCTCGATCACCGCGCTACTGTCGCCATTGATGCCGGCCAGCGTCTGGGCGTGGCCGTTCAAATCCAAGCGCAAGCCGCCCTGCGGGGCGTTGAAGGTCATCAGGCACGAGGAGGCGATCTCGTTGTCGCCATTGAGTTGCAGCACCGAGACGCCGCCGTAGCCCGTCTCGCTGAGGGTCACGTTGCCGGGAATGGCGATCGCCCCGCCGCTCTTCGCCGCCACCAGCGTCCCCTGGATCGTCGTTGGGCCGGAATACGTGTTCGACGCCGAGCCCTGCAAATAGAGCGTCCCCGCGCCCGCTTTCGCCAGCGAACCGCCGCCCAGCAAGTCGCCGATCGCCGCCGGCAGCACCGCATAGTCGCCGTTGGAAGCGGGATTGTCCGCCACCTCGATCGTCCGCGCCCCGCCGTTCAGGTTGATCGGATTGGCGAACGTCACCGAACTGGCCCAGCGGGTCGAGCCAAACTTCAGCGTGCCGACGATCTGCGTCCCCACGCTCGTGCCCCAAGCGAGCGCCGCGCTGCCGCCGCCGACGTTGACCGTCAACGGAGAGGTGTAGGTGGAGAAACCGCCGCCGTTGCCGGTGAAGCGGAAGGTGCCGCCGCTGCTGCCAAGGCTGCGGTTGAACGTCCCGCCCGAAACCGTTTCGTATACCCCCCCTTCCAGGCTCAAGAAACTGTTGGCCGGCAAGTTCTCCTGCAAAACCCCGCCGCTGATCGTGGTGTTGCCGTTGTAGCTGTTGCTGGCCGAGGTCAGGCACAACTCGCCGTCGCCGCTCTTGATCAGGCCCGCCGTTCCCGTGCTGTTGCTGATCGCCCCCTGCATCACCGTGTAGTCGGCCGCCGACGCCGGATTGTCGTCCACGTTGATCGTGCGATCCGCGCCGTGCAGATCCACCGGATTGCGGAAAGTCGTCACGTTCTGCGAACTGCTCGAGCCGAACATCAGCGTGCCGACGATGTTCGTGCCCGCCGTGTTTCCCCAGGTGAGCGTGCTGGGCGTCCCAGAGTTGCCGACGTTGACCGTCAGCGCCCCGGCCCCCGCCGAAAACCCGCCGCCGCTGCCGCTCCACTGGAACCTGGAGCCCGACGTGCCCAGGCTGCGGGTGAAGTTGACCGCGCCGCCGCCGTCGCTTTGCAGCACGCCGCCGTTGAGCACCAGGAAACGCGACGAGGGGATGCCCGTGCCGACATTGGCCTGCAACACGCCGCCGTCGATATACGTCGTGGCGCTGTAGGTATTGTGTGCCGTGAGAATCAGCGTCCCCTGGTCCGTTTTGTGAATCGCCCCCGTGCCGCTGCCGCTGATCACCCCGGTCCAGGTTCGCGTCAGCCCGGCCGCCGTCGCCAGGTACAATCCGCCGGTCGAACTGTTGCTGAGGTTGACTGGAACCGTGCCGTCGCCGCTGGCGTTGAAAGTGCCGGCGCCGGAAAAGGTGATGCTTCCCGGGGCGGCGCCGCTGGCGTTGAGCACCCCGCCGCCGTCGATCGTGCCGTTGACGTAGAAGTTGCCGGCGGCGGCGATCGTTAGATTGCTCACGATCGTGTGGATGCCGCCGACGGTGAGGCTCTTGCCGTTGTCGATCGTCCACGTCTGCGGGGCGCCGATCGTCACCGGCACGTTGATCGCCACCGTTTCGTGCGCAGTAATGCCGCCGCCCGTAACCGTCAGCGCGCCGTTGCTAACGCCGTTAAACACGTAGCCGGTCGCCCCGGAATCGAGAGTGACGGCGTGCGCGACGACGGTTCCGCTGAGGTTCATGCTGCCGCCGACGGTGTTGAAGGTGGCCGCGGTCTCTTTGTTCTCCCAGACGTACGTCGGCAGCGACGTTCCATACTGATCGACCCCCGACCAATTGTTTCCGCCGGCCGACCAAGCCCCCGTTCCACCCTTCCAGGTAACGGTCGCCATCGCACCGGTGTAATAGACGGGAGCGGTCAGGGACTCGGTCCGGTAGTGATTTTCGATGTCGCCGTACGGAACGAATCCGTAACCGTTGTCGCCAAAGCCAGTGTCCCAGCTATTTTTTATTACCCAATATCCTCCGGAGGGAACGTTGGCGTCGTCGTAGTAACCCACGATCACCACGGCATGATCGATTCCGCTCACGGGCCCGCGGTAGTGCGCCTTAAGTCCGCCACGGATGCGTACAGGTCGCTGGAGGACATGATGGCCGTCAGCAGCGGGCCTCGGGTCTTCAACATTGCCTTGATATTGGCAGTCGTGGACGTAATTGCCGGACTGGAATTGGAAGAGCTTATCCAGGCGCGGTTTTGCCAGCCCAAATTCAACGGCCAATACGGAGTGATACCGGCGTCTTCGCTCGACGGCTGATGGGGGCATTCCGCTTCTGAGACCAGGCCGTGAGTCGTCATATAACTCAACGCATCCATCTCCATTCCACCGCCTGTGCTGCCCATGTCTGGATCCGTTTCCCATACCACCTGTTGCTCGGACATATCAGGGTTATAGGAAGCGTCGTTCCGCGTAAGCTTATAATGGGCCTCGAAGCAGCCGGTCGACCCGAACGCCCAGCAGGTCCCTCCAAACTGGCTCCTTACCGGCGTCAGCCAGTTCTGGCCGTCGATATTTCGCCAGTCGAAGCTATCTGCCAATGCGATTTGCGACGACGAATACAGGCCCATTACCAGAAGCACGACAATCGATGAAGTCCGATAGAAGAATGCCAAGCAGCTTCGCATTGGTGATACTCCATTTCACAAAATTGTTAGAAGACAACGGTCTCTCAATTAATTGGCGCTTTGCACAAACGATGTCAGGCGGTGGCGCTTCCACCGGTAGATGCGCCGCCAAAGAGGACAACGACTATTCCACACTCCTCAGACGCGAAAACACCTCCCCATAAACCTCTTAAACACCACTCCCGTACTCAGGTTACGGGAACGTCAAGCAGTTCGCCAGGCGATCGCTCTTGTCTCTCGATTTCGATTGCCTCTCCTCCCTCAACTTCTCGACAAAAACCGCCCCGATTTTCTCCAGCCGTAAGCCAACAGGCCCAACAACGCGGCGGCCAAGAGGGCCAGCGTGCCGGGCTCGGGCACCGGGGTGACGGCGGCGGTGGCCGGCAAGTCAAGCGCGAGCGAGGGCAGGCCGACGTGCGAAAACCAGAGGTCGCGGTCCAGGCCGTTCACTACCCCGTCGTAATTCGCGTCGCCCTGCTGCCACGTGCTGCCGGTGGATGCGTTCGCAAACCAGATCGCCCGATCCGCGCCGTCCACGACGCCGTCGAGGTTGAAATCGCCCGCGTAGGTCGCCATCACCTTCACCTCGTGCGACGTCGGGTCGTCCAACCAGCCCAACGTCAACCCCGTCGACAACGCCGTCGAATTCTGGAACTGGCCCACGTCCCAATGGCCGTCGTCATAACTGGCCCGCAGCAAGTTGGCGATCGTCGCCGCCGGGTCCGACCCGCCGGCGTAGTCGAAGACCAGCGCCCCGACTGCACGTCGGCGCCGCCCAGGTTCAAAACGCAGTCCTGTGCGCTGGGACCGAGTTCGAGCACGCCGCCGGCGAGCGTGGTGCGGCCGCTGTACGAGTTCGTGCCGGTAAGCACCGCCAGGCTGGCGCCCGATTTGGTCAGGCCGATGGCGTTGCCGGCCAGATTGGCCTCCACCCGGCCGCCGCGAACGTCGTAGGCGGCGTTGCTGGTAAGCGTGCCGGTTCCGCTGACCGTGCCGCCGCTGATCGTAAACGCCCCGATCGACGCCGACAGCCCGCCGATGTTCAACCGCCCGCCGTTGATCGTGTACGGACAGGGGGCGATCACCACCGGCGCGGTCGGACCGGTCGGGCCGATCGGATAGGCCAGCGGCGTGCCCGGCAACACCGTGGCGCCGCTGTAATCGAGCGTGCCGGCGTTGACCGTCAGACCGCCGGTGTAGTTGCCGCAATGCGAGCCGCCCAGCGTCAGCGTCCCCGGACCGCTCTTGACCAGCGCCAGCAGGCCCGTGCTCGCGCCGTTGGCGGCAAAGTCGCCATTGCGAATGTAGCCGTAGTACGCGCAGTCGGCGGTGTTGTCGATCGTCAGCGTGCCGGTGTTGTTGATGCCGGTCTCCTGCTCGGCGTTCTCGATGATCCCGCGGGCGTAGAAGTCGCTGATCCCGGCCAACGTCTGCTGGTTCCCCAGCAACTCAAAATAGGAATAGCAGGTCCGGTTGTCATAAAAGCTCATTACGGCGGAGGAGGCGATCTGGTTGCTCTCCTTGAGAATCAGGTACGTGCTCCACCCCGGACTGGTGCTGCCGCCGGCGCTGATCGTCACGTCGCCGGGAATGGCCACCGCGCCGCCGCTCTTCTGCAAGTAGACGGTGCCGCGGTTGATCGTCGTGCTGCCGCCGTAGTCGTTGCTGTTGGCCCCGCTCAGGGTGATCGGGCCCGCCTGGTCGGTCAGCGCCGCGATCGTGTTTTCGATGACCAGGCCGCCCGGCCCGGTAATTCGCCCGCTGAGGGTGAGCATGCCGTTGTTGGTCGAGTTGCCCACGTCGCTGCTGGCCGCCAGCGTGATTTGACCGGAGAGCGTATAAACGCCGCCGCTGCCGTCGCCGTACAACGCCGGCCTGGTCACTCCGCCCACTGTGCCGCCGAGCCCGTTGAGCGTAATCGCATTGCTGAAGGTCATGGTCGTCGAAGTGGCCAGATCGCAACTGGCGCCGCTGGCCACGCTCACCGCGCCGCTGCCCAAGGCGTTGGGGCTTATAAGAGAAAGCGCTCCGCTAAGCAGGTTCACCGTGCCGGTAAAGCCGCTGAGCGACGAGCCGCGCGCTGGAGGTGTGCGCCCCTTGGTAAATCTGCACCGTGCCCGAGCCGGTGATCGGACCGGCGCAGCCCAGGTAGCCGTCGCCGCTGTTGAAATACAGGGTGGCGGCGAGCCCGACGCTCACCGCCGACGAGGAGGCGATCGAGCCGTTGACTTGCAGCGTGCCGTCGTTTAAGGTCGTCGCCCCGCTGTAGCTGTTGATGCCGCCAAGCACCAAGCTGCCGGTGCCGTTTTTCACCAGGTTCACCCGGCCCGTGCCGCTGCCCTGCAACTTGTCGCGGATCACCCCCGCAAACGTGCAGTCGGCGGCGTTGTCGATCGTCAGCGTGCTGTCGACGTTCAAGCCGGTATTGTCCAACAGCCCCTCGATCACCGCGCTACTGTCGCCATTGATGCCGGCCAGCGTCTGGGCGTGGCCGTTCAAATCCAAGCGCGAAGCCGCCCTGCGGGGCGTTGAAGGTCATCAGGCACGAGGAGGCGATCTCGTTGTCGCCATTGAGTTGCAGCACCGAGACGCCGCCGTAGCCCGTCTCGCTGAGGGTCACGTTGCCGGGAATGGCGATCGCCCCGCCGCTCTTCGCCGCCACCAGCGTCCCCTGGATCGTCGTTGGGCCGGAATACGTGTTCGACGCCGAGCCCTGCAAATAGAGCGTCCCCGCGCCCGCTTTCGCCAGCGAACCGCCGCCCAGCAAGTCGCCGATCGCCGCCGGCAGCACCGCATAGTCGCCGTTGGAAGCGGGATTGTCCGCCACCTCGATCGTCCGCGCCCCGCCGTTCAGGTTGATCGGATTGGCGAACGTCACCGAACTGGCCCAGCGGGTCGAGCCAAACTTCAGCGTGCCGACGATCTGCGTCCCCACGCTCGTGCCCCAAGCGAGCGCCGCGCTGCCGCCGCCGACGTTGACCGTCAACGGAGAGGTGTAGGTGGAGAAACCGCCGCCGTTGCCGGTGAAGCGGAAGGTGCCGCCGCTGCTGCCAAGGCTGCGGTTGAACGTCCCGCCCGAAACCGTTTCGTATACCCCCCCTTCCAGGCTCAAGAAACTGTTGGCCGGCAAGTTCTCCTGCAAAACCCCGCCGCTGATCGTGGTGTTGCCGTTGTAGCTGTTGCTGGCCGAGGTCAGGCACAACTCGCCGTCGCCGCTCTTGATCAGGCCCGCCGTTCCCGTGCTGTTGCTGATCGCCCCCTGCATCACCGTGTAGTCGGCCGCCGACGCCGGATTGTCGTCCACGTTGATCGTGCGATCCGCGCCGTGCAGATCCACCGGATTGCGGAAAGTCGTCACGTTCTGCGAACTGCTCGAGCCGAACATCAGCGTGCCGACGATGTTCGTGCCCGCCGTGTTTCCCCAGGTGAGCGTGCTGGGCGTCCCAGAGTTGCCGACGTTGACCGTCAGCGCCCCGGCCCCCGCCGAAAACCCGCCGCCGCTGCCGCTCCACTGGAACCTGGAGCCCGACGTGCCCAGGCTGCGGGTGAAGTTGACCGCGCCGCCGCCGTCGCTTTGCAGCACGCCGCCGTTGAGCACCAGGAAACGCGACGAGGGGATGCCCGTGCCGATGTTGGCCTGCAACACGCCGCCGTCGATATACGTCGTGGCGCTGTAGGTATTGTGTGCCGTGAGAATCAGCGTCCCCTGGTCCGTTTTGTGAATCGCCCCCGTGCCGCTGCCGCTGATCACCCCGGTCCAGGTTCGCGTCAGCCCGGCCGCCGTCGCCAGGTACAATCCGCCGGTCGAACTGTTGCTGAGGTTGACTGGAACCGTGCCGTCGCCGCTGGCGTTGAAAGTGCCGGCGCCGGAGAAGGCGATGCTTCCCGGGGCGGCGCCGCTGGCGTTGAGCACCCCGCCGCCGTCGATCGTGCCGTTGACGTAGACGTTGCCAGCAGCGTCTGATCGTCAGATTGCTGACGATCGTGTGGATGCCGCCGACGGTGAGGCTCTTGCCGTTGTCGATCGTCCACGTCTGCGGGGCGCCGATCGTCACCGGCACGTTGATCGCCACCGTTTCGTGCGCAGTAATGCCGCCGCCCGTAACCGTCAGCGCGCCGTTGCTAACGCCGTTAAACACGTAGCCGGTCGCCCCGGAATCGAGAGTGACGGCGTGGGCGACGACGGTTCCGCTGAGGTTCATGCTGCCGCCGACGGTGTTGAAGGTGGCCGCGGTCTCTTTGTTCTCCCAGACGTACGTCGGCAGCGACGTTCCATACTGATCGACCCCCGACCAATTGTTTCCGCCGGCCGACCAAGCCCCCGTTCCACCCTTCCAGGTAACGGTCGCCATCGCACCGGTGTAATATGCGGAGCCGGTGATGGCGTACAGATGGTTACAACCTTCGATCGAAGCGCCGTAGGGGACATAACGAAACCCGTTCTCGCCGTCGCCGGTGCCCCAACTATTTTTGATGACCCAATATCCGCCTGTGGGACATGTTGGGTCGTCATAATAGCCTTCCAGCGAAACCGAGTGGTTGTCGCTATTGGAATGCACCGTATAGCCGCTTTTCAGGGCGGCCACGGAGGGGTACATGTCGTCGGCGTTGAAGCCGATCACCAACGGGCCGTACGTCTTAATCATGTTCTTCAGATTCGCGGTGCTGTTGTTGGTGATCCGCGTCCAGTTCGTGATTCTCCAACAGCGAGTCTGCCAATCCGCCGGGTGAACGGGGGTACCCGGAGGCGGAGCATCCCAATACGCTGAATCCGGATAGACGGGGAGTTCTGCTTCGGAAACGACGCCGTGTGTCTGGTAGTAATTCAACATCGGATCGAACCCACCGCCCCCCTGGGTTGAACCGAGATCGGGGTCGGTCTCCCAGACAAGTTGCTGTTCCGACAGATCAGGATTGAAGCTAGTGTCGTTCCGCGTCAGCATGTACTTCGCTTCGACGGAGCTGGTCGGCCCATGAGCCCAGCATGTCCCTCCAAATTGGCTCTTCGCCACGGTGTTCCAGTTTTGTGAGTCGACGCTCCGCCAGTCGAAGCTGTCGGCGAAAAGGGAGCCGGCGGACAAGGACGCGGTCGCAGCTACCAGGGTGAGCACAAAGGACGCTCGAAAAGGAGCCGCACCGTCAAGCATCATCAACCCTCCTCGGAAAGGAACCAGTGCAAAACAACGGGCCGCAGCAACGCAACTGCCAAATCCCCAAGCCGAACGGGCAGAGATGCTCCCGCTCTCGCACCAGTCCCCTTGTTGCATATTCCCAAACGTCGGCGTGCAGCAATTTGGCACGTTGTTCCGGAGGGCTGTCGGGGAGCCGCAATCTGGAAATCGTCCAACGGCCCCTGCATGAACAATCCATGCGCAGCTACTGCAACTAGTCAGTCGGAAGCGCAACCCCAACATTACAGCAACGGTGCCCTCACACTCCAATTTATATGCGTCTGCGATTTCTGTCAATATACTCGCCAGCCTTGCAAGCTAGGGAAAAGAACCAGATCACCCGATCACCTTGTGGGTGGCATGCCATCCCCATCGAAAAGCTCGCGTCTGAGAAGCCGGATAGACCGATCACTTGGCCGCCGCCGACAGTGTTTTGACCTCGCCGGGGCTCATTTCCTCGACGTGAAGATCGGCGTAGATGACGCGGAAGCGCTTCGCACCGGTGGGTTGGTACCAGAAGATAGGCCGGTCTGGCGTTCCCAATTTCACGCCGCCGCCGGCGTAATGCGCCTCGTTCCCCGGCTTCAACGACATGTAGAACAGAATACCCTGCATGTATTTCTGTTCGAACGGCAGCGTCGACAGGACGACCTCCGCCGCTTGCTGGTCGCCGCTGGCCGCAATCTCCGCAATCGCGGGTCCCGCAATCGCCTCCAGCGCGTCCATGGCTTCTCGATCTTTCCCGACGCCGCTTGGGAACATGCCGTTTCTCTGCTCGGCAACGGCGCGGAGAGTCTGGATCAGATCCTGCTCCGTAGGCTGCCCGACGTGCATCGTCTCAATCGAGATAGCCCGGCGGCGGCTTCAGCGCTGAACAGCGATGGATCCAACTGCACGTCGTAGCGGAAATCGTTCAAGACGCCGTGGGCTTTCATCGCCGGCAAATTCAGTTCGATGCGGACGGGCTTGGCCGTGCGCGGATCGGCCCAGAGAGTCATATCGCCCATCGGGCAACTGCGCAAAGAAACCGACGACCTTTTGTCCCGTCGATTTCTTTCGTGCCAATCGACGTGACTTTGCCGGTGCGGCTGCGTCCTTGACGCACGAGGCACCGCATCATCTCGAACATGTCCGCCATCGGATTATTGATTTGCTTTTTGATCTTCCCGCTGTCAATGACAACCGCCATTTTCTGCTGTGGGGAGCAGCACGATGCCCTTGCCGGTTTCGTAATCCGCGATAATCACCATGTCGCCGTAGTTGTCGGCCTTTCGGGCGGCCTCGATCCGCTGACGCGACGGAGCCAGAAAAGAGCCCTCTGCTCTCAGGGTGATTACCTTGTCTTGGCGGGTCATCTCCATGGTGATGTCGAACGTGGCGCTGTGAAGGTGTTCCAGTACGCGGGCGACGTTGGCGAATGCGATGTTCGACGACCCCTCCTTCACGACCCAGGCGACGAAGAGTCCCACCATTCGCGAGGATCGAGGCGGCAACGGCGATCCTGACGATCCGGCGAATTTACTTCTACGGCTTATTTTGCCGACGCTTCTCCGGGCGGAGGCCGGGAAAACGTGCACGTCCAAGCCGACATGCAACAGGCGACGAACCGCCTCGGCCGGCGGCCCCGGTGGAACCGGCACGCGGCGCAGCGCCTCCGTGGCGCGGTCGAGCAAATCGCCGGTGACTCCGTCTCGCCGATCTTCCACGTGTGCGTCCTTAGCCCTTGTCGCTAATCTTTGTCGCTTGTTCCGGTATCGGCCGAAGTCAAGAGTTGTCTTAACCGATGCCGTGCACGGTGCAACACCACGCCAACGGCGTTGGCCGTCATTCCCAGGCGTTCACCGATCTCTTGGTAACTTAAGTTCTCCAGACAACTGAGGCAAAAAACGGCTGCTTGGTCTTGCGATAAGTGTGGCAGGGCTGCACGCAACCGTTCAGCCAATTCGCTGGCTTCGGCCACCTGCGCGGGGTCAGCCTCCCGGCTGACGGCGCCGTCCGAATCGGTCGCTGCATCCATCCGGCTCGCGTGTCGGCAGCGGACTCGCAGCAAATCGATCGAACGAACCGTCGCCAGATGCCGCAGCAGCGCGGACCAATCGGCTACCGGCTCCCGGCGAGAGATTTTGACGGCTTCCAGAAACGCTTCCTGAAAGCAATCCGCCGCATCCTCGCCATTGCCGAGCAGCCGAAAGGCCGTCGCCCACACCAGGCCGCCATGTTGCTCGACGATCCTCTTCCAGTCCGTCACTGACAGTCGCCTGTGCGAAATTGCACGTCACGGGAATAGTCGATACGCTTATTGTAGTATTACAGAGGATTTCCGAGCAGCCTGCAAGCCCCTCTGCATCGGGGGGGTATTCTAGGATGCGGAAGTCCTTTATGGCAAACGCTTTTGCCCCAGGGGTACGCAATTCAGACGTTGCGAAAGCTGGACGCTTGAATGGATTCTAGCGACTGTAGGGGAAAGATCCTACTGCGACAGGAAAACACTACTCGTACCCGATCGTCTTCAACAATTCACCGTAGCCGCCGTTCGGTCGCACCACCGCTTTGCCGGCGTCGCGGGCGGCGTAGCGAAGCATGTTCCGCAGCAGACGCTCGGCCGTCGGATCCTCGCCCAATTCCTGCCGCACCCGAATCGAATTGAGGATGAACCGGCCCGCCCCCAGATTGAACACCGAAAGCATCAACTCGGAGTGACATTCCCCGCCGACGGAATTCCGAAAAGCGCCGGCCACCGGCTCCTCGGGTATCTCTTGTCCCCAGTATCGCCAGTCGGGAATGATCTCGCGGTAGAACGTGTAGTCCATCAAGCCGCCGCACGGCAAGCCATCGAATAGCGGATGTCTCTTCGCCCATTCGTCCTTTAGATACACTTGCGGGAAGGAATACTCGCTGACCATCCCCATCGCGCCCTTCTTGCGCAAGCGGGAGCCAACCCAATGGATTGTCCCCCTTCTTGAAGACGTCGAGTGTGAGGAATATCGCCGTCGATCCTTCGGCGATTCGCGTGGCCAGGTCGCGCCATGCCGCGCTGCTGCCGTCGCCGTTCGGCGCATCGGAGACAAGAATCACCTGGCGGGCGTTCGACTCGCCCGGCCGATAAGGGCGAACCTTGATGCCGTGTTCCGTGAGCCACTCGGCAAGTTTCGGGTCATTGCCCCACATCGCCACGTCGGTGTCCGACGGACGGCATGTCGGCAGGATCGGTTACGTAGAACGGCGTTTCACCGCCGGCCGCGGCGACGCCCTGCTCAAACGTGACGAAGAGCCGATACTTGCCCGATGGGCCGTCGATCGGCACTTCCGCGGAAAACACGGGGATGGCGAACGCGGGCTCGCTGCCGTCTTTCGTGGCGGGAATCGTCACGGTGATCGACTTGCGAAAGACCGGCCGGTTGTCGGTGGCCCAAGACTTCGACCTTGCGGGATACTGCCCAGGCGGCGCCGTATCCTCGTTGGCCAACACGGCTTCCAGATGCACTTTCGATCCGCGATAGACGCTCACCGGCTCGGCGAACGTACACCATCGCACGGGATAGAAGGCGTCGAACAGCGCGTGGGCCATGCCGGGCTTGAACTCGCGGAAAGCCGTTATGAAGCCTTCGCCGTAGCCAGCGGATCGTTGCAGCCGGTCATGCCGTAGCCGACGATGTTCGGATTCGAACGGATGGCGTTGATTCCCATCCGCTTAATCCGGCCTCCTTCGCCAGGCACTGGTTGAAGAAGTTCTCCGGCGTGGCAAACGTGTCGGCGAGTTTCAGCCTGTCCCAGGCGTACATGAACGTTGTCAGGCGTGCCCGCATTTCGTTGGCGGTGTCGGTGTTGGCCATTCCGTCCTGCTCGCACTGCCGCAAGAACCTGGGCAGATCGACCGCGCTGCCGATGCCGTATTCCGAGAGAAACTGGTGGTGGTCGTTGCCCGAAAACGTTCGCAACCGGGCAATCTCCAGTTCGCGGTGGGGAACTCTGGGGTAGTAGTGCGTATCGGCCAGGACGTCTTCCCAATGGTCGGAGCCCGGGTTGCTCAGCCCGCCGATGACGTCGTGCTTCTCGGTTTCGCATTTCACATACCGCTTGAACGTCGAGGCGTCGGGCGACGGTCCCGCGGCCAGCCAACCGTAACTCCACGCACCGCTCGGGTTCTTCGAGCGCGAGAAATCGGCGGCCAGATCGCACTTTTTGCCGTTTGCCGATGTGATTGTTACTGCAACGGTCGTGTTGGCGGCCCATCGCGCGCACCAGTCTCCGCCAGCGGGCGTTCGCCCTCCCACGAGGAAGTCCGAGTGCTCGCCCCTTCGAATGGTCGCCGTGCCCGATGGTCGTTGCGCATCTTGAATCGTTTCCCGCGTCCGTTTGTAGGTTGACGAAGCCCCGGTACGCGGGCTTTCCGGACTGAAGGACGTAAACCTCAGTCCTGGTGAACGTCCCCGATCCGCGAAACTCTCGCCGAGATTGTGTAGTCGCCGTCGGCCGGCGCGGTCCAGCGGGCCGCGGCATGCTCGCCATTGACGCCCGGGATCATGGCGACCTCTTTCGGCCTCCAAAGCGTCACCGCGCAGATTCCATACGGCTTTGGATTGTGCGTCATGCAGGGCGCGAAGCCGATCTCGGGCTTCCACTCCTCCAGACCGTTGATAAAATTGCCCGGAGGCGTCGAATCGTCCGCTGCCGAGCATGACGATTCTCGAATCGTCCAGTCGCCGCACAAGCCGCAGCGAGGCGACGGCGTGACGGAACACGTTGCCCTGCCCCGTTTCGTTCAGCAGCCCCCACATCACGACGCTGGGGTGATTCCGGTCGCGAAGAACCATCCCGGTCAACGTGCGATCCATTCGCTCGGCCAGCTTCGGCGAATCCTGGAACTGCCACGAGGCGTAGCTCTCTTCGTACACCATCAAGCCGATCTCGTCGCACATCTCCAATTGATAGCGCGGCGGCATGGTCGAGATGAAGCGGACGCCGTTGAATCCCATCGCCTTCAGGTCGAGCAAGTCGCGCCGCAGGAGATCGGGATCGTGGGGGAGGCGGATGCGTCCCGGGCCGTCGGCGCCGGTGTGCGCGCTCCGCCAGAACACGCGGCGGCCGTTGAGCCGAAAATAGCCGTTCTCGAAGCGGAAGTCGCGAAAGCCGAATCGCGTTGAGGTCTCGCCGACCGATTTCGAGCCCGACGCAGCCATGCCCTGTCATGCGGTACAAATACGGATCGTTGAGTTGCCACAGACGCGGGTTGTCAAGCCGCATTTCCGCGCGCACTCGTGTTGACGCCCGGCTTGAACTCCCGATCCAGCCTGATCGAACGGATCGCCTCTCCGCTCGTGGCCGGGGCCACGGTGAAGTCGATGGTCCGCCCGCACGGCGTTTTTCGATTCATTGCAGATCTCGGCCTCAATGCGAATTTTGCCCGCTTTTTGGGTCGGCGCGAACGAACAGTCGTCCATGCGAACCTGCGGCGCGACGACAAGCTCCGCGGAATCGATGATCCCGCCGATATTGATCGAGGTGTAAGCGCCGTGCGGCGTCTGGCTGCGGACGAAACCTTCCGATCGGCTGATTGAATGGCGACAGGACGCGCACGGCGATGCGATTCGTCACACCGGGCTTGACGGCGGAAGTGATATCGAGCGTGAACTTCGCCTGCGCCCCTTCGTGCCGGCCGACGTGCGTGCCGTTGACCCAAACGTCCGCCACGTAATCGACTTCCCAGAATCGCAGCAGATAGCGGCCGCCCTGGTGCGGATTTGCCGGAATCACTACGTCGCGCCAAAACCACGCCGCGCCGGCGTATCCGGGAAACACGTCCTGGATCAGCCCCGGAACCTTGGCCGGCTTCGCCTCGGGCCGGGGCGCCTCGTACCACTTCTCGGCGACGCCGACGTTCTTTGGGTCGGGAGCAAGCTGCCAGTCGTGGCCGTCCAACGCGATGACCGACCCGCAGCCGGTCGCCGCGGCGACTGCGGAGACCAGAAGACTAAGGCAAGTCGCCGCAGTCATCTTGGCAAACATGGTTCACGCTCCTGGCGCGACGCCGCGTCGTGATGGGGGTGTGGGCGGCTTTTGGCGGGCATTCGACAGCGAACCGGCATTTTAGCACATTACGCACCCGCTAGCACCGGTGGCGAAGCATTTGGGTGGAGCAACGGGCTTTCGGGTCTTGCCTTCTAGCGGCCGACGGCGTGCCGGTCGCCGCGAGACGCAGCCCTGCGGGCAAGCGGCTAAATCGGCTGCACGCCGACCTTCTCGATCTGGGCCTCGAAGACCTTCTGGCGCCGCACCTTGCGCACGACGACGCGCACGCCGGCGCGATCGAAGACGTCGCCGCTGTGGAAATGCCCTTGCGTGTGGCCGACGACCCAATCGCTGACGGTCCGCAAGCCTTCTTCGGGAAGCATCGGTCGGCGGATCGGCGGCCAAGTCGATTCCGGTGAGCTCCTTGAGCCGGGCCAGGCTGAGCCCGCCGCCGACCACCCACGCCCGGCCCGACGGCATGGCGTGGATGGGCAGACGGTCGTACTCGTCCTGAATCTCGCCGACGAATTCCTCCAGAACGTCTTCCAGCGTGATCAGGCCCACGACCTTTCCGGCGGCGTCGCGCACCAGGGCGATATGCGTGTGCTCGCGGATCAGTCGTTCGAGGCACGCGGCCAACAACATGTCGTCGCGAAGACTGGGCAGCGGCCGCAAAATCGACCGCAGCGACGCCTCGTGCGGCTGGCTCAGCCTCATCAGCGCCACGAGATCCTTGAAGTTGACGTAGCCCAGGATCGATTCCGGATCGCCCGGCCGCTCGGCGACGGGAAATCGGGTGTGCATTTCGAGGTGCGCCGTGACCAGGCAAGCGTTCAGCGAGGCGTTCACGTCGAGCATGCTGATGTGCTCGGCCGGCAGCATGATTTCGCGACACGCGGCGGCTGGAGAACCGCGACGCGCCGAGAATGATGCCCTCCTCGCCGTTCGCCGATCAACCGCGACGCCCTGGCCGAGGCGGCGTGGGCGCGAAGTTCGAGCAACTCGATCGCTTCCGCCTTGACTCGCCGGATCCATGCGTGGCCGCCAACGCCGCTCGCTCCAAGCCATCATCGTCATGACGCACGTCTCGAACAGCCACACGGCCGGCCACACGCTGAAACAGAACCAGCGCATCAGCCGCGAGAAGCCGCAGGCAGACCCATTCCTTGTTGCGCAGCGAAAAGACCTTCGGCATCAATTCGCCGAACATGATGGTGAGAAACGTCAGCGGAACCACGACGAAGCCGATGGCCAGAACTGTCGCCGACGGCCGGCGACAGCCCGAGAGGCGTGCAAGAACGGCTTGATGAGCTTCGGCGGCGCCGGCGCCGCCGATGGCCGCGTGCGATGGCCCCCAACAGGGTGATGGCCACCTGCATGGCCGCCAGGCTGGCCTCCATGTTCTGCTTCATGTACAGGGCGGCCTTGGCCCCGGCGCGGTTTTCGCGCACCAAAACTTGAAGCCGGGCGATCGTCACGGCCGCCAAGGCGATTTCGTAGCCGGCGAACACGCCGTTGAACAGCACCATCGCCGCCATGATGGCCAGTTCGATCAGTCCCACGCCCGACACCTCCTTGCAACGGTTCTATCAGGGAAACGCCGCGGTGTCGAGGGCTGGCGGCGAGCCGGAAGGCACCGGAGCCAGCACGTCTCGGCTGCCTTCGCCGGACCGTGTGGGATGCCGCTCGGCGCACACACCAACCCGAGGTGCAAGCGAGGACAATTCAGCGCAAGCCGGCGCAATGCATTCTGCCGCCCTCGCTTGCTCCTCGGGTTAGTAGCCTACGTGGCCGCGAATGACCGCGCTAGCGAGTCGCCTGGCTCTGCATCCGCTCGAGGAGCTGGCTGGCCCAGTAGTCGTATTGGGGGTCGCCGCAGCGGAAGCGAAATACGGCGTCGGGCAATGGCCGTCCTTGCCGGCCGCTGGAATGGACGCGTACCAGCACCGTCGCGTCGTCCCGACGTTCCACGTCCCAAGATCGAGTTCTGTGGCAGGCATGACGCAAATCGGTTGCGGGATGTTCGTCAGGTTTTGCTCGCTGTTGGGGCGGCAGTTGAACTGCGACCCCGCCCGATCGGGCAAAAAGCGGCGGCATTTTGCCCGGAAACGCTATCTAATTCTAGGCCAATTTACTGCGATTCCATCGCCAAGAGCCGGCGTTTCATCGACGTGCCGCCGGGGGCGGATAGGAGCCGATGCCGCCGCCGGCGCATACCACCCGATGGCATGGAATCAGGAGGGGAATTCTGTTGGCCGCCATGCAATTTCCCACGGCCCGGGCCGCTCGGGGCGATCCCGCCTTGGCCGCCAATTCGGCATAGCTGATGGTGCGGCCGTAGGGGATCCGCCGGCACTGCTCCAGCACGCGGCGCTGGAAATCGCCGGCCGGGCCAAGATCGACGGGAATGTCGGCGAGCGGGCTCGGGGTTGCCCGCGGCAAAGGCCTGGAGACGCCGAACCAGTCGGGCATCGGCGTCTTTGCCCGCCGGCTGCCATGCCGAGGGCCGGCGGCCTTCGCGACCCAACGCCTTCGTGGCGGCGGCGGCCGAGGCGTGGCCGAACGTAAGCCGTTTGACCACGTCGCGCCGGCGATCACCGCCGCCATCCAGCCCAAGTCGCTGGGAAAGACCAGAACGCCGATCGACCGGCGTCGGTTGCATGTCGTCGTCGTTTGCGCATGGAGATCCATTCGCTCCCGTGGGGGTGACGGCGACGCCTTTGACAGGCCTGTGGCGGCAACCCCTATACTCTGGGGTGAAAGGGCGATCCGAAATGAACCACTACGCCTCTTTGTGCGACGACTTCTACGTCAACATGAACCTCGGCACGGAGATGGAACTGCCGGCCAATCGGGAGACGGTGCTCCATTTCTTCGAGCGGATCCAAAAAACCTACCCGACGATGCGGAACTTCTATTGCCGCGAACGCGGCGACTTCGTCCTGGAGGAAGACAAAGACCAAGGGACCTATCGCTGGTGTACGATCGAGCCCCGCCGGGTGTGCTCGGGCCAGGTCAATCCCGATCGATCGACGCGGCGATGGAACAGCACAAACTGATCCTCGAACTGGCCCCGTACATGCTGTCGGTCAGCCCGCTGGATTGCGAGGCCCTCGATCTGCTGTTCGGTTTTGATTTTACCTATCGCGGCAACCACAATCAACTGATGGCCGAGGTGCTGGGCGTCGGCCCGTCGATGGAGCCGGTCCTTCGGACGTGCCCGGCGCGACGGTGATCAACTACGAGCCGTCGGTCACAATCGCCGTCGACCCCGAGTGCCGCCTGCAACTTCGCATCAGCGTCGAGACTCGCACCAACGCCTACCAGGTTCGCATGGGCGAGTTTCCCGAAGAACAACTGAGCGTCTACGTGACCGCCCGGCAGTACGGCAGCCTGGACCCCGACAAGACGTTCGTCGCAGACGGTCGATCGGCTGCGGCAGTTGTGCCACGAGACGATCGACAACCACGTGATCGAGCACATCTTGCAGCCGTTGGGCCGGGCGATTTCGATCCGCTAGGGGCTTGCTATTTTCGTAGCGTCAGTCCGCAGCCGGTATAGAAGCCGTCCGATGCTTCGCTCAGGCCGACGCCCGCCCGCCAGTCCAACTGGAAGTTCGGCGTAACCAGATAGGTGAAGCCGCCGTCGTAGTAGTGTTGCGGACGATTGTCGCTCGAATCGCGGTAGAGCAGGACGTACCACTCGTTGTAGACGTGCAGTTTCTCCGTCAACTCGTATTCGAGCGACGCGGACTGAAAGAACTGCGAAAAGCGGTCGCCCGATTCGGCCGTCCAGCGGTTGCCCGTACTACAGTTCAACGAGAGCTTCTTGGAGAACTCCCAACCGTAAAGGTAATCGATCCGCGGATCGACTTGCCCGCTGCTGAGGAACGGGGCGCCGACCGGGGCGGAGACGGAGACGATCAAGCCCGTTTGCGGACGCCATTTGTCCTGCTTGCTAATCGCATACTTGAAGCCGAAGTCGACGTCAGTGCTGCCGCTTTGGGTCAGAACGTGGCCGGAATGGCGATCCGAATATCGATCGAACACGATCCCCTCGTCCCAGGCGATTCGCAGTTCCAAGCGTTCGGCCAGGCCGTAACGCACGAGCAGTTCCGGCAGATCGTGCGCGTTATGGGCGGGATCGCCTGCAACGGCCTGGGTATAGGTGTAGCCGCTCTCGATCTGCAGTCGGTGGCGTCCGACCGTGGAACTCGTCTCGGTAAAGTCGGGGCGATCGCTCTCCAGCGGTTCTTCCTCGCTCGCCTCGTCGTCTCCACCCACCCCCTCTGAGTTGCCGTTTCCGCCCGCCTTTTCGTTATTGTCATCCTTCTTTGGCCAGGTCAACAATTCACGCAGCAATGAGCCACGTTCTCCAACCGCGGGGCGAACTGCGGCAAGCCAATTGTCGCCTTCGGCGGCAAATGTCCCGGCGGCAGTCATCGCCAGGGCGGCAGCCGCCGCGGACAACGCGAAACGCAGGGTGATTTGGAGGACGGCGGGACGCATACTCTGCGTATCGACCGTTTGCGCCCCCCGCGATGAAGGAACCGACGGGGTCGCACGGCCTCATTTGGCCCGAAGGAGAAGAACGGGCACGTCGACGCTGTGTTGGACGGGGCTGGCGGTGCTTCCCAGAACGAGGTCGGCCACGCCACGGTGTCCGTGGGTGCCCATCGCCACCAGATCGCAGCCCTTGTCGTGAATGCGTTTGACGATTTCCCGCACCGGCTCGCCGTAAGCCGAGTTCCGCTTCGGCCGAGCATGCCGGCGGCTTCAAACTCGGCCTTGACCTTGTCGAGATACGCCTGGCTCTCCTTCGACCTCCTCGCCGCCGGCTTCCGGGCCGTGCCATTGGGCGGCGACGCTGGTCGCCACGTGGAACAACACCACGCGGCTGCCGAGCACCTTCGCAAGCTGCTTGATGTGCTCGATAATGGCCCGATCCGTTGCCGTGCCGTCCAACGGCATGAGAATGGTTTTGTACATCGTCACTGTTCCTCTCGTATGGATTCGTACTCTTCACGCCCTGCGTGAAGCGAAGTGGTTCGGACTTCCGTCTCTTTCCTCTCGCGGAGCGAGAGGACTACATTGGCTATCCGCCGACAATGACCTTCCACGCTTCGCGTAGCGAATCGGGCAGACCGTAGAGGTCCATCACGGTAATCAACATCGCGCTACTCCAACCGACAATCAACAGAAACCAGCCGTTCTTCCACACGCCCATCCGTTTTCGCGACGAGGTGAAATGCAGCAGCGGGAACATGGCGAAGGGAAGTTGCAGGGCCAGCACGACCTGGCTGAGGACCAACAGATCGTTCACGCTGCCCTCGCCCCGCACGCCCACGATGATAATCGCCGGCAGAATCGCCAGCGTGCGGGTAATCAGCCGGCGGATCCACGGCGCCAGTCGCCACTGCATGAAGCCTTCCATGACGACCTGCCCAGCCAACGTTCCCGTAATCGTGCTGCTCTGCCCGCTGGCCAGCAGGGCCACGGCGAACAGGGTGCTGGCCGCCACGGTGCCCAGCAGCGGCGCCAGCGTGAGGTAGGCCACGCGGATCCAGTCGCTGTCCGGGCCGAATGTTCCGGCGACCACCGCGCAGCCGGTGGCAATGGCTTTGTGTGTGCAGCGGCTCGTAGAACACCATCGCGGCCAACACCAGGATCGCCGCGTTGATGAAGAACGCGATGGTCAGCGCCACGGCCGAGTCGATGGCGTTAAACCGCAGTGCCCGCCGCACTGATTTGTCGTCTCTCTCCAGCTTGCGAGTTTGGACCAACGCCGAGTGCAGGTACAGGTTATGGGGCATGACGGTCGCCCCGATGATCCCGATGGCCACGAACGATCATCCCCGCCTCGCGAAAGCTCGGGGAGAACATCGCCTTGCCCATCTCGATGAAGCTGGGCTGGGTTTGCGGAAGGACGAAAATTCGATGAAGAAACATACGGCGATAGTCGCCACGAACAGCACGATCACCGCCTCGATCGTCCGCATTCCGAAACGTTGCATGCCCAGCAGCAGCAGCACGTCGAGCGCCGTGATGATGATCGCCCAGAACAGCGGGATATGAAACAACAGGTTCAGGGCCACGGCGCTGCCGAGCACCTCGGCCAGGTCGCAGGCGCCGATGGCGACCTCGCCCATCAGCCAGTTTGGCCAGCGGGTCCAGCGCGGATACCATTCGCGGCAGCACTGGGCGAGGTCCTTGCCCGTTACCACGCCCAGCCGGGCCGAGATTACCTGCAGGAACATGGCCATCAGACTGGCCAGTCCGACCACCCACAAGAGGCCCGTATCTGAACTGGGCGCCCCCTTGCAGGTCGGTCCCCCAATTGCCCGGGTCCATGTAACCGACGCTCACCAGCATGGCGGGCCCGATAAACGCCCGAATCTGCCGCCAGAAGCCGGCCTGGTGGCCGGGCAATTGCACGGTGCCGTGCATCCCTTCCAGCGAGACATGCTCGCCGGCATGGACCCCCCGCCGGTCGATCTTGCCAGAATCGGGTCCGTCACTCGTCCCTTCCCTTCTACCGATTTCTCTCGACTCGGCCCAGGTCTGAACCCCGTCTGCTTCGCCGACACAATCGCCCCAACGCATTCTCACCATGCAGGACAACCACTGGACGTTTCCCCAGCGCAGAATGCACCGCCTCGCCGCCGGAGGGGGTCGATTTTGCCGCAATCCACTTCCGCAAATCGACAACCGATGGTATGGTGATTGGAACGACTGGATTCGCCATTGTAGGTAACGACATACCGAAGAAGGAGTCCAGCGGCCATGCACTATCCCTGGTGGTACGTCCCTTATCTGACGGCGCCGATGCTGATCGCCGTCATCTCCGTCGTGCATGTCCTCGTGTCGCACTATGCCGTCGGCGGTGGGCTGTTCCTGGCCGTCGAAACCGGACACGCCCACCGCACGCGCGACCGCGAATACCTGGACTACCTCCGCGGCCACGCCCGCTTCTTCGTTCTGCTGACCGTCGTGTTCGGGGCGATCACCGGGCGTGGGCATCTGGTGGACCATCGGGCTGACCTCGCCGCTGGCCACCGAAATGCTCATCCGCACCTTCGTCTTCGGCTGGGCCACCGAATGGGTCTTCTTCGTCCTGGAATTAGTCTCGGCCTTCATCTTCCTTTACTACTGGGGCCGGCTGCCCGAGAAGACGCACGTCATCATCGGCTGGATCTACGCCATGGCCGCGTGGATCAGCCTGGTGCTGATTACCGGCATCACGGCGTTCATGCTCAACTCGGGCGACTGGGCCTTTCGATCCGGCTTCGCAAACTTCTGGGTGGCGTTTTTCAATCCGCAGTTTCTGCCGCAGACGATCGCCCGGACCGGCGGTGCGCTGCTGCTGAGTTCGCTCTATGTGTATCTGCACGCCTCGCTGACGATCCGCAACGCCGCGGCTGCGCGACATGATCGCGTCGCGTTCGGCCCGGCCGGCGATGCTGGGGGCGATGCTGATCACGGTCGGCGGCATCGGCTGGTACGCCTTTCTGCCCGACACGGCCGCGGCGACGCTTGCCTCGGCCGCCGTGCTCAATGTGCTGATGGCGCTGATTTTCGCCCTGACGGCCGTGGTGTTCGTCCTGCTCTACTTGGGTCCCTATCGCAACCCCGGCTGGCTTTCGCCGGGCTTTGCCGCTTCGCTGTGCCTGTTCGGCATCGCGGCCTTCGCCACCGGCGAGTTCATTCGCGAGGCCGTGCGAAAACCGTTCGTCGTCGACGGCGTCGTGCTGGCCAACCAGATCTCGCCCAAGGAAGTGGCAAGACTGCGAAGCCGACGGCTATCTGGAGGGGGGCGTCTGGACCAAAGCCTACGTCGAACAGAACTATCCCCCGCCATCGCAATCTGCCGGGTCGCGTGACGCAGCCGAGAAGCGATCGAGCGCGACCGCTTGGCGATACCGCCGCCGCATCGACCGCGCCGTGCTCGGTAAGGTCCTTTTCCTCTATCACTGCAACGACTGCCACGCCGGACGTGTCGGCTACTCGGCCGCCGGGCCGCTGTTGCAAGGACGCCCGCGGAGCGCGATCCTCGACAGGATCAAACACCTCGACGACAATCTACTTCATGCCGCCCTGGTGCGGCACGGACGAGGAGGCTGAACTGTTGACCGACTATCTGTTGACGATCAGTCCGCGGCAGCCGCCCGGCAAACGTCCTTGGGCAACAAGGCCGCCGACGACAAAGCGGCGGAAGGAGACGACGCCATGATCGATCCAAAAATGCTCATCGACCCGACGCAATCCGGCATGCCCGCCCCGGTCTGGTTCGTGCAGTTTTTCAAGGTGCTCGGCTTCACGCTGCACATGGTGCCGATGAACCTCTGGTACGCGGGCCTGCTGATCGCGCTGTTTCTTCACCTGCGCGGCAGCGAACAGGGGCGACGCTTCGCCGGCCGGCTCTTGCAGCAAATGCCGATCATCGTCGCCTTCGGCATCAACTTCGGCATCGTCCCGCTGCTGTTCATCCAACTGGCCTACTACAAGGTCTTCTATCCGGCCACGATCCTGATGGCCTGGTTCTGGCTGGCGATCATCGCGCTGCTGATCCCGGCGTATTACGGCGTTTACGCCTACGCCTGGGGACTTCGCCAATGGGCGCAAGGACGTGGCCGTGTTGGCGAAAGGCCGCCGGCTGGGTGCGCGGCGTTGTTCTTCGTCTGCATCGGCTTCATGTTTGCCAACGGTCTGAGCCTGATGGAGCACGTGCCGCGTTGGCCGGCACTTTGGAACGCCCACAGCACGGCCGGCGCGGCCACGGGCATGGCCTTGAACGTTGGCGATCCGACCCTCTGGCCCCGCTGGCTGTTGATGTTCGGCCTGGCGCTCGGCACGACCGCCGTCTGGGTGCTGGTCGATGCGGTCTTTCTCACCCGCGGCACGACGCGACGAAGCTTACCAACGCTGGGCGTGGGGATTTGCCCGCAAGCTCTACACGTTCGGAATGCTCTGGGCGGCGGCTGCCGGCTCCTGGTACGTCTTCGGCACGTGGCCGGCCGGTCTGCGCGCAGACCATGTTTCGCTGGCCGCTGGTGGTGCTGACCGTTGCCACGGCCGTCGCCGCCGGCCTGCCCTGGCTGTTGATGATGACCGCCGGCCTCTGTTCCGCAAAGCGAGTGACGGTGGCGGCGATCGCCATCTGTCAATTCGGCGTATTGGGCATCAACGCCGTGAGCCGGCAGATCGTGCAGAACATCAACCTGAAGCCCTTCCTCGACGTCTCCGCCCAGCCGACCGACGTCCAATGGGGTCCGCTGGCCATGTTCCTGATCGCCTTCGTGATCGGCCTGGTGGTCGTCGGCTGGATGATTGCACAGATCGTCAAGTGCAAGCCGACGAACCAGCCATGACCGGCATGCCGCGAGTCGTCCTTCTGATGCACCGTTTCGCCGGCTACGACCGGGGACTGTTGGAAGGCATCGCTCGCTATGCCCAGCTTCACGGTCCCTGGGTGTTTTGTCTTTCCGGCGAGCATCCCGAAGTGCCGACCCCCGAGTCGGACAGCACCAGCGATAAGATGTTCCCCGTGCCGCCGGTTCAGAAGCGTTCCCGCAAAACGTTCGTTTCGATGCGCCGTTTGGACGCCTCGGGGATCATCGGCAGGATCTACACGCCCGCGCTCGCCCGAACGCCTGCTCGTCGTCCGGGCTGCCGCTGATCGCCATCGACCTGAGCGAGAAACAGCTTGCCGAGGGCAATCCGTTGTCGAAGATTTCGGAAATCTGCGCCGACTCGCACAGTGCGGGCCGTGTCGCGGCCGAGCATCTCCTCGAGCGCGGATTTGCGCGCTTCGGCTTCTGCGGATACCAAGGGCGAATCTGGTCGGACAGGCGGCAGACGGGTTTTCGCCGAGCGCGGTGCAAGCCGCCGGGCACTCCTGCTCGCGTCTACGAGCCGCCCCACCGCCATCAAGTCTTGCCGTGGGACCGCGAACAAGCCTCGCTGACCGCCTGGCTGCTGTCGTTGGCAAAACCGGTGGGCATCATGGCCTGCAACGACATTCGCGGCCGCCAGGTGATCGAAGCCTGTCTCCAGGCCGGGCTGCGCGTGCCCGACGACGTGGCCGTCGTGGGCGTCGACGAAGACCGCCTGTTGTGCGAACTGGCCAATCCGCCCATGTCGAGCGTCGTGCTGAATCTGGAGCGGGCCGGCTATCAAG
This sequence comes from uncultured Planctomycetia bacterium, assembly GCA_963815695.1. GTDB lineage: Bacteria > Planctomycetota > Planctomycetia > Pirellulales > Thermoguttaceae. The sequence continues at coordinate 369,113 of CAWFIG010000018.1, read as the reverse complement.
CGGCCGAGCTGCTCGACGGATTGATGGCGGGCCGCGTCCAAGGGCCGCAGCGAATCCTGGTCGAAGCGATGTGGGTCATTCCGCGGCGCTCGACCGACTGTCCTGGCGATCGAAGACCGGCACGTTGCGGCCGCCGTCCGCTTCATCCGCGACCACTGCCGTCAGGCCATTACCGTAGCCGACGTCGTTTCGGCCTCGGGCATTTCGCGGCGCAGCCTGGAAATCCGCTTCCAGCAAGTTCTCGGCCGCTCGATCCGCCAGCAAATCCAACTCGCGCGGCTGGCCTGGAGCAAGCGGCTATTGGTCGAGACGAACCTCTCGGCCGAGAAGATCGCCCAGACTTGCGGCTTCAGCAGCCTGAGCTACTTGAGCAGCGTCTTTCATCGCGAGCTGGGCACGACGCTGACCGACTACCGCCGGCAATCACGAAATCCGTGAACCGGAGACGCCATGGCGAAGGTGGAACTCGAAAACCTGGGCAAGACCTATCCCGGCGGCGTGCGGGCCGTCGACGGGCTCGATTTGACCGTCGCCGACGGCGAATTTCTCGTGCTCGTCGGCCCCTCGGGCTGCGGGCAAGAGCACCACGCTGCGCATGATCGCCGGCCTGGAGCAGCCGAGCGAGGGGACGATCCGCATCGGCGACCGGATGGTCAATCATACGTCGCCGCGCAGACCGCGACGTGGCGATGGTCTTCCAAAACTATGCGATGTACCCGAACAAGAACGTGCGAAAGAACATCGCCTTCGGGCTGAGCCGCCGCGGAGTGGCGAAGGCCGAGATCGCCCGGCGGGTCGCCTGGGCGGCGGAGATGCTCGGCTTGCAGGGCCTTCTGGATCGCAAGCCGCACGCGCTCTCCGGCGGACAGCGGCAGCGGGTGGCGCGTGGCCCGCGCCCTGGTGCGGCGGCCCAAGGTATTCCTCTTCGACGAGCCGCTCTCGAATCTCGACGCCAAGCTGCGGGCCGACACCCGCGCGGAACTCAAGCGGCTGCATCGCCGGTTGGCCGTCACCACGATCTACGTAACCCACGACCAGGAAGAGGCGATGACCCTCGGCGACCGCATCGCCGTGCTGCGCGGCGGCCGGTTGCAGCAATGCGGCACGCCGCTTGACGTCTACCACTGCGCCCGCCAACCGCTTCGTGGCCGGCTTCATCGGCACGCCCTCGATGAACTTCATCGAACGGCCAATTGTCAGAAGATGCCGTCGGGCGACTCTGGTTCGAGTCGCCGTCGGTGCGGTTGCCGATCGACAAGGGCCAACTCCGCGCGATTTCGCCAGCCGTGGTGAAGGTCATCATGGGAATCCGTCCCGATAATCTCCAACTTCAGCCGGCGTCCGGCAACGGCGACCGCCTCACCGGAACCATCTCGGGCACGGTGGAAGTCGTCGAGCCGCTCGGTAGCACGATGGATTTGCACGTTCGGCTCGCCGATGGTCACCGACTTGTCTGCCGCGTGGCGGCTGGGCCGATCGAATGCGACGCCGAGGTGATGCTGCACGTGGATTTGTTGAAGACGCATCTTTTTTCGGCGGGCGACTCCAATTCGTGAGATGCCATGGGCCGAGGCTAGCTACGGGTCCAATCATTCGCTCCACCGACACAGGGTCGGTGGTGGCGGCTGTCGTGGGTTGTTGCCGCTGTAGTGGCCAATCATTCGCTCCACCGACACAGGGTCGGTGGGGGCGGCTGTCGTGGGTTGTTGCCGCTGTAGTGGCCAATCATTCGCTCCACCGACACAGGGTCGGTGGGGGCGGCTGTCGTGGGTTGTTGCCGCTGTAGTGGCCAATCATTCGCTCCACCGACACAGGGTCGGTGGGGGCGGCTGTCGTGGGTTGTTGCCGCTGTAGTGGCCAATCATTCGCTCCGCCGACACAGGGTCGGTGGGGGCGGCTGCCGGGGTTGTTGCCGCTGTAGTGGCCAATCATTCGCTCCACCGACACAGGGTCGGTGGGGGCGGCTGCCGGGGTTGTTGCCGCTGTAGTGGCCAATCATTCGCTCCACCGACACAGGGTCGGTGGGGGCGGCTGTCGTGGGTTGTTGCCGCTGTAGTGGCCAATCATTCGCTCCACCGACACAGGGTCGGTGGGGGCGGGCCGTCGTGGGTTGTTGCCGCTGTAGTGGCCAATCATTCGCTCCACCGACACAGGGTCGGCGGGGGCGGCTGTCGTGGGTTGTTGCCGCTGTAGTGGCCAATCATTCGCTCCACCGACACAGGGTCGGTGGGGGCGGCTGCCGGGGTTGTTGCCGCTGTAGTGGCCAATCATTCGCTCCACCGACACAGGGTCGGTGGGGGCGGCTGTCGTGGGTTGTTGCCGCTGTAGTGGCCAATCATTCGCTCCACCGACACAGGGTCGGTGAGGGCGGCTGTCGGGGGTTGTTGCCGCTGTAGTGGCCAATCATTCGCTCCACCGACACAGGGTCGGCGGGGGCGGCTGTCGTGGGTTGTTGCCGTTGTAGTGGCCAATCATTCGCTCCACCGACACAGGGTCGGTGGGGGCGGCTGTCGGGGGTTGTTGCCGCTGTAGTGGCCAATCATTCGCTCCACCGACACAGGGTCGGTGGGGGCGGCTGTCGTGGGTTGTTGCCGCTGTAGTGGCCAATCATTCGCTCCACCGACACAGGGTCGGTGGGGGCGGCTGTCGTGGGTTGTTGCCGCTGTAGTGGCCAATCATTCGCTCCACCGACACAGGGTCGGTGGGGGCGGCTGTCGTGGGTTGTTGCCGCTGTAGTGGCCAATCATTCGCTCCACCGACACAGGGTCGGTGGGGGCGGCTGTCGGGGGTTGCTGCCGCTGTAGTGGCCGATCATTCGCTCCACCGACACAAGGTCGGTGGGGGCGGCTGTCGTGGGTCGTTGCCGCTGTAGTGGCCAATCATTCGCTCCACCGACACAGGGTCGGTGGGGGCGGCTGTCGTGGGTTGTTGCCGCTGTAGTGGCCGATCATTCGCTCCACCGACACAAGGTCGGTGGGGGCGGCTGTCGTGGGTCGTTGCCGCTGTAGTGGCCAATCATTCGCTCCACCGACACAGGGTCGGTGGGGGCGGCTGTCGTGGGTTGTTGCCGCTGTAGTGGCCAATCATTCGCTCCACCGACACAGGGTCGGCGGGGGCGGCTGTCGGGGGTTGTTGCCGCTGTAGTGGCCAATCATTCGCTCCACCGACACAGGGTCGGTGGGGGCGGCTGTCGGGGGTTGTTGCCGCTGTAGTGGCCAATCATTCGCTCCACCGACACAGGGTCGGCGGGGGCCGAGAAAGGAACGAAAGCAGCGGCCGGATGGCGTGCGGAGTGCAACCTGACGCAACCTTCGTCGCGGACCGCCACCGGGCGTCTGTGCGGTGTGGCCAATAAGTTGCCTTGAGGCAACGACTTAGGGCTGGTAGGATACTGAGCGTGCCGAACGCCTCTCTTGGGTCCATGCGACTGACAGTTTTGGGAAGGCATTCGTAAGATCAAGTGGGAAAATATGTTACGACCGTTTTTGTCGAGAAGACGTGCTGAAGATTTTTTCAGAAAATGGCGCGGGACACATACGCTGTGACGGTGGGTGCGTGCGATTGCCACAAGGCTTTGATGGCGCAGTGGTTGCGGCGATGATGTGCTGTGGCGGCGAAGGCTCAAGTTGGGATTAGCGCCAGGGTGATTAGCGCGGCGCTTTGCGCTGTAACCCAGCGCGTGGCGCAGCGCTGAATCGACTTGGCGGAAACGGAGGGCGTGCGATCATCATCGCGGCAGAGCCGCAAACTTGAGTGATGATCGGAGCAGGGGTTTCACGCTCTATAATAGCCGTCTCGGCTTGACTTTCTTCAAGTGGGCAGTAAGCCGGTCCTGCCACGAGCCGAGGAACTGGAGCGGAAGCGCCATAAAGCGGAACTTTCTTCCCTCGCTTAAAGCTGATCTTTGTCAGGAGTTTTCATAACCGCTTCCCATCTTTCCTTGTCCATCTGGATTGGACCATACTTAAGTTCCTCTTCTGCTGCTTTAATCAGCAGATCTCTGTACTTCTCGCATTCGGGATGTGCTTTGGCCAAGAATGCTTCGACTACTTCATTTGGAGGGACATTAACAGAGGACTTGGTAACCGTTCACTGGGCGGCAAGGGGACGGAGGAGGTTTTCGGAGAAATATCTTCTCCTGCGGCGGATACTGTCGCCGAAAACCTCCTCCGTCCCCCTCTGTTTCCGGCCTGTGAACGCTTACGAGGGCTTGAATTGTGGGTCGTCAGAATATGGTCCGCCGACTTGGAAAGCGTCCCTCTTCATTGACCCCATCCAGTAGCGAAATTGCACGATCGCATCGTTAGGATAACCATCCAGAATCATGGAATTCCCCTTTTGTTTCGATGAGCCATTGGCGTTGAAAGAAAAGGCCCCATTTTACCACCCACAATCCCCCTGTAGACGGGCTTGTCATTGCAGGGACGGGAATGCGGCAGAACTGTGTTCTGAGGAAACCGCCGCCTGAAGGTGGAACTACGAACCGAGGTTCACTACGTTTTGCGGCGTTCCGGCGAGGAAGGTTCTGACGTCAACGCGACAACGCCGAGCAGACGTTCTTGGGCGGCTTGCCTTGTGTCAATCGTTCATTACGAGTTGACATTCATGTCAATCCACGGTAGAATCTCAGTATGGCCACGGTGGTGTTGACGCCTGTAGCGGCGGACGAACTTGAGCAACTGAGCAATCCCATCCACAGCCGGGTGCTTAAGCTGTTGGTGAAACTTGAGCAGTGGCCCCGCGTGAGCGGAGCAAAGCCGCTGCGGGGCGAGGTTGGCCGGTCGTTATCGGGTGCGGACCGGCGATTACCGGATTCAGTTTCATGTTGTCGGGGACGTCGTGACCGTGGAAAAGGTCGGACATCGTGACGGCTTTTACGGAGAGTAGAACGATGATTGCGCAAACTATCGTGTTGGAGGGCAAGCCCTACGTGGTCTTGCCCCGCGAGGAATATGACCGGCTGAGCACACTGGCCAAGGCGGGAGAACTGCCTCCGCTGCCCAAGCTGGATGCCCAGGGCAACTACCCGGCAGTAGAGTACGCTCGGGCCAGTCTAGCACGAAAGATCATCCGCGACCGCGTGGCGGCCGGATTGAGCCAACGTGAACTGGCGTTACGGGCGGGAGTGCGAGTCGAAACGCTTTGCCGGATCGAAACCGGCAAGCATACGCCTAGCGTGCCGACCGTAGAGAAGATCGATCGAGCATTGAAGCGGTACGTCAAATCGAAGAGCAAACGTGGCGCGGAGAGGTGAGCCGTCGAATACCGATTTCAGGCGGAAAAGGCGGCAGGACTCCTTTCGGCCGAACACCACGCCTGAGGGCGCGACTACGAACCGAGATTCACCACGTTCTGCGGCCTTCCGGCGAGGAACGCCTTGACGTTCGTCACACGCCGCTGTCCAGCAGGCGCTGCGCGGGCGGCCGGGTGGCCCAGGCGATGTGCGGCGTGATGTAGCAGTTGCGGGCGGTCAGCAACGGGTGATCGGGCGGCGGGCGGCTCGTCGAAAGCACGTCGAGACCCGCGCCGGCGATCTGGCTCGGCATTGAGCGCCGTCGGCCAACGCCCGCTCGTCGACCAGCGGCCCGCGGCCGGTGTTGATCAAGAAGGCCGATCGGCTTCATCATCGCCAGGCGCTCGGCGTTGACCAGGTTTTTCGTTTCCGGCGTCAAGGGACAGTGCAGGCTGACGACGTCGCTCTGGCGGAAGAGGTCGTCGAGAGTCGACGAATCGCACGCCGCGGCAGGTCGGCCGATGTCCTACGTCGAAGGCCAGCACCGTCATTCCCATCGCCAGCGCGACTTGGGCAGCTGCCCGGCCGATGCGTCCGAAACCGACCAGGCCCATCGTCAGCCCGGCGATTTCCACCAGCGGAAAGTCCCAGTAGCAGAAGTCGGGGCTTCGGCTCCAGCGCCCCTCGCGCGACGCCGCGGGCGTGATCGGCGACGTGGAGCGTGAGGTTCAAGAGATGGGCAAAGACCATCTGCACGACCGATTGCGTGGCATAGTCGGGCACGTTGCAGACGGGGATGGCCCGTTCGGGCGGCGGCGATGTCGACGATGTTGTAGCCGGTGGCCGTCACGCCGATGTACCGCAGCCGCGGCAGCCGGGCTATGACTTCCCGCGAAAGCTCGATCTTGTTGGTCAGGACGATCTCGGCCTCGGCCGCACGGGAGACCAACTCCTCGGGCAGCGTTCGGTCGTAGACCGTACACGGGCCCGAGCGCCTCCAGGCCGGTCCAGCTAAGGTCACCAGGATTGAGGGTATAGCCGTCGAGGACGACGATTTGCATGGAGGGGGTTTCCTGTCGCGCGGGTACCACTGCTGGCTTGTCCAGCAGTGCTGTTCGGACGGGCTGGTCGCGGTCTACCCTCGCACGATTGACTCTCCGTCGTGAATGTGGGCCATCCAAATCTCCGGAGCTGGTCCGCATCGGTTTAACACCCATCGCTCTGTCCGCGGCGAGCACCGTGGACAAGCCAGCAGCGGCGCCCGCGCGACCAATCGTGTTGTGCGACATACCTGTTGCCGCCACAACGGCTGCGATGCCGCCCCATCCTACGGCCGCGGCCTCGGCTGCGGCCCACTGCCGTCGTATCTGCTCCTCCATGACCGGACCGAGCGACCTGAGCTTCTGTCGAATCCGTTCGATAACGGCTGCATCTTGCATTGCCCCTATTACCAACATCCCAAAAATCGGTCAAGTTATTTGTGTCGCGGTTCCTAAGCCCGCGCGCACACGCCAAATCCGAGCACCCCGAACAGAATCCAGGGATACCAAGGCCATCGCCAGGGGCTGCCGTTGTTGCTGACGTAATTCGGCCCGCTCCGAACCGCAGGCAGGAGCGTCAAGAACATCCCGCCCATGACCGTGGCGAAGCCGAAGAGCCCCCAATTCACGCTCGGGGCCAACGGATTGCGCATCCATTGGATCAGCAACACGGGGTAGAGGTAGAAGGTCGCCAGGATCGCGTAAAAAGGCAAGCGGAACCTTGCCGGAAATCGCAGCCCAATTCCCCGCAGAAGCACCTCGCACACAACGACCGCAAAAGCCAACGCGCCATAGAATAACAGCGGAATGCTCGTCCCCGGATTCTCTACGGTCAATTCCAGAGTTTCGTCGAAACTGGTCGAGATTGCCAACAGCATCAACACGACCAGCAACAGCAGCGCTCGCACGTCTTCCCAGAGCTTGCCGTAACGAATGAGGAACCACGCCGCGCCGGCCAACAAAGCCGTGTAGGCGGTCAGCCCAATCATCAGCGTGCCCGTTCCGAACGTCGGGCTACTCGTATTGAAGGAGATGCGCAGTCCGTAAAAGACAAGCACTGCGCCGATTGCGTAGAAGGGATTGTTCGTATAGAGCCAACGCATCCACTTCCGCAAATCGTCTGTCAGATTGGCAGCCTGGAAGGAGTCGACCGTCCGGCGGCGGTGCAGATAGTTCTGCACGTCATCGCGTGGATGGGCCGTTCCCTCATCGCTCCGCGGCTGCGGGTCGTGACCAGTCGTCGCGGGGGCAACCGGAGAAGCGTCTGAATCGGGAGCCTTCCGGTCCTCGTCCATCATGCACCTTTCGACGCGGGAGAAGAGAGAATCGTTCACAGACAGTCGCCGTCGCCCAGCACGCAGCGGTCCCTAGGATCCCGAACGGCGAGGATGACGGGCGTCATGTGAACAACCACGAATATACGCCTCAAGGCCGACGTCTGTCAAACTTGATTTTTCCGCCGACGATGACGACCTCGGCGCGGCCGGTCAATTCCCAGCCGGCGAACGGCGTGTTCGTGCTCTTCGAGCGGAACTTCGCCGGATCGACGGCCCAGCGGGCCTTCGGATTGATGATCGTGACGTCGGCGTCGGCGCCAATCCGGAGCGTGCCCTTGTTGATGCCCAGGATTCGGGCGGGATTGAGCGACATTTTGCGAATCGCGGTGGACCAGTCGAGATGTCCGGGCTCGATCAGCTTCGTAACGATCAGCCCGAGCGAGGGAGCATTCCGGTTTTGTAGGAGGAAATTGGTCTGGAAAAATACCTTCGAGTCGTCGATAAGGGCGGTCCTGTTTCACTTTGGCGGAAAGGAGTTCCACCATGCCCTACGTTACGGACGACGACTCGAAGGCGGTCCAGAGGATAACAGAAATCGAACAGCGACTGCAAGAGACAAAAACCGAGTTGAATCGCTGGCTGGGGGCAGGATACACGCCGACCGACGCCGCGGCACTGGCCCAGCGGGAGCGGGAAGGAAAGGCTCTCACGGATCGGCTCCAAGCGCTGGCCACTGCGTTGGAGGTGCAACGGGCCTTGGCCAGCCCGGCATTGCATCAGCAAGAGCGGACGTTGGCCAAAGCCTCGCCCAAGAAAATGAAGGACTTTGGCTATCGGCCGGTGACGGTGCAGTTTCTGGGAGGGCTGGAGGTGGAACTGATGGCCCGCTAGCCGCCAAGATAGGGCGGTGATGAGTGGGCCACAACCCCCCATTCTGCTATCGAGCTACTTTCTATTGCCCAATGTGGCGGCAAACGATGATCGTGTGCGAATCCGCCCCAAACCGTGTCGATTTGCGGCCCGTGATATGCCGGGTTATATCCGGCCAAGCTCCGAGCCTTCTCTCTTGGGTAAAAGGCCCAAAAAGCTCACCGGCAGCCAAGTCTCCGCCAAACCGGCAAAGCAGAAGTGCGCGATCCAGCTATGCATCGCGGAGAAGTCCTCTAAAATGTCCCATAATACAGGGGGCGATAATCCGCCCGCCAGCACAGCCGTCGCGAACTGAAGATCGTCCCGGAAGCCCAATCATGCACGACCTGATGAACGCCCTGATAGTGCTGGTCATCGCTCTCGGCGTCATCACGCTGGTCGGCCATGGGATATGGGCCTTGCTGGCGATGATTTTCAGCGGGGGAAAGCGGCCCGCCGGAAATGTCGCCGTCTGTGCCTTCTGCGGACGAAGTACGTCCGCGGGCGAGCCGCGTTGCGATTGGTGTGGACGAGAACTCCACAACCCGGCGGCCGACGAGTTCCGCGACCTCGCGGCCGTCGAGCGGCAGTTGCAGCGATGGCGACGCTAGGGCCGGCTTTCGTCCAAAGAGGCCGATAAGCTGCTTGAACGTCTCCACAAATACCGCGACGGATTGCTCCATCCGCCCGCACAACCGGCGGCCCGACAGCCGCGCCGGCGGCGCCGGCACCGAACAGAAGAGCCCGTCGTAGCAGCGATCGTTGCCGATCGGCTGCAAAACCGCAAACGGCAGCCGAAGCCGCCGTCGAGTTGCCTGCAAAGCCGACCAGCAACCGAAACCGATTTCACCGCCAAAACCGATTCCGCCGTTGAAACCGGCTCCGCCGCCCGAACCACCGCGGCCGCGGCGATCGTGGTCCGAGATGCTCGCGGGCTTCATGGAAGAGCGGAACATCCGCTGGGGCGAACTGATCGGCGGATTGTTGATCGTCGGTCCGGCCATCGCGCTGGTCATCAGCTTTTGGGACCAGTTGGCGGCGAATCCCTATCTGCAACTGAGCACGTTTGTAGCGACCTGCTCGGCGGTGTTCGGCGTCGGCCTCTACGCCCATCATCGTTGGAAGCTCCGTTCCACGAGCCTCGGCCTGCTGGTCATCGCCACGCTTGCTGGTGCCGCTCTGCTTCCTGGCGATGGCGGCGGTATGGAAAGACAACTTGGGGCTGGGCACGCTCGCCGCCGACCTGGTCACGCTCGGCATTCTTCGTGGCGCTGGTGTGGCAGGCGGGTCGGGTGCTGGTGCCCGACGGGCCGTGGCTGCAAGTCGATCGCCGTGCTGGGCGGCTCGGCCTCGATCCTTGTGGCGGCGCGGTGGGTCGATCCCCAGCTCGGCCGATTGGTGGTACATCGTCGCCGCCTGTCTGCCGGTGGCGTGTTTTGCGGCGGCCGTCGGCACGTATCTGACAAGATCGCCGCTCGCGAACACGACTCGCCGCCGCCGATGCCGGAAGCCTCTGTACGCTGTTGGGCACGGCCGCGTTTGCCATGCTGATCGCGCTTGGGAATGGTAGTCAGCTCGATCCGCCGGCTTCGCCGCCGCGACTCAGCCGAATGTCGCTGCCCGCGCGTTGGCGGGAATGCCGATCCTGGCCTGCGGGCTGACGGTCCGCCGCGGCGTCGCCCACGATCCGGAACTGGCCGGCTGGCACGTCTGCGGCACAACCGTCGCGCTGCTGGGCATGATCGTGATGCTGGCGGCGCTGGGTCTGGCATGGCCGCATCCGCTGGCGATCGTGGCCGTCGCCGCGATCGACTCCGCCGCGTTGGTGGCTGGCCGCGTTCCGGTGGCGATTGCCAATCGCTGCACGCCGGCGCGATCGCCTGCGCGACGGTGGCCTATCTGACGGGCTTCCACGTGATCTACAGCGATCTGCCGTCTGTTCAACGCCAACGCCGCGACGATGTTCCGCAAAATATCATCAGCGGCCCGAGCGGCACGGCATTGGTCGGACTGTTCCTGCTGTTCGCCGCAGCCTCGGAAGTGATCGCCCGGCGCGGCCGCCGCCGACATGCGCTGATCTATGCCGGCGGCGCCGGCGTGATGGCTCTGCTGGGCCTGGCGCTGACGACGATTCACGGTCTGCACGGCGGCGGCGACGCCGTTCGCGCCGCCATGCTCTGCGCGATCTACGGCGCCGGCGGCCTGGCAACCGCCGCACGCTGGCGCAGAATCGAAGTTAGTCTATCATCGGGCTATGTTTGTCTGGCGGCCGCGCCGCTTTGGGCTCTCTGGGCCGATCCCCCAGATGCACGCGATCCAACCGCTATGGGGCGCCGTGCTGGCGGGCGAGGCGCTGAGTTATGGTCGCTATCGCCGCTGTTCCGTGGCGGGAAAAGGACAGGTCCAATTTGTGCGAAGCACCCTCAGGGCCGTTCCGGCAAATTGGACCTGTCCCCTTTTTCCCTCTCTATCGCGATCCCTTGCTGAACCTTACGCAAGCCGTTGCGTCGATCGCACTGATCGTCAGCGGCTGGGCAGCCTGGCATGATCGCCACGCGATTGCCATGCGAACATTCGCCGGCGCTGCTGATCGCCACGGCGTGCATTGCCGCCTCCTACCTGCTGCTGGCGTGGCAGCGTCGTTTGCCGGCGGCATGACGTGGGTCGGCTCGATGGTCGTAATGGTTGGGCTGGTTCACGCCGCGGTGTGGAACTACACCGGCGTGGTCTGGCAGCCGTGGCTGACGCGTGTGCTGTTGACACATTCGACGCTAGCCGCGGTCGCCTCGCTGCTGCTTAGGGGCATGGCCGCTTGCGGCTTCGCAGACGATCGTCACCGTGGCAGTTGCACTGCGAACGCACCAAGTCAATCGAGCAACTGCCGCCGCCGAAGGCATCGCCGGAAGATCCGCCGCGTGCTGAGCACGCCGCTGGGCGATTCGGCCGTGCTCTCGTCGGCTGCTGACGTTGGCGGTGCTGCCGTTCGTCTCCTGGCCGAGCACGGCGTCGCTGGCCGGTTGCCTGTACTGGCTGGCGGCGATTTGGCTGGCCATCGGCTGGCGGCGCCGCAACGCCCTGCTGTTCGCCGCTCATCAACTCATGCTGACGCTGGCGACCGGCGTGGCGACCGCCGCCTGGCTGAATCATCAGTCTTGGTTCGTCAATCTGGCCCGGCGATCTGCTCGCATCCCTATAGTCTCCAGGCTTTCGGCGTTGCGTTGGGCGTGCTTTCGCTCTTGTGGATCGTCGCCCGGATCGCGCTGCGCGGCAACGCGACGGCCGAGCAACTGCTCAATCCCTCCAGGCCGACCGTCGACTGGGTCGTGCGGCACCGCTGGTCGCCGCACAATTGGCGTTGGTCCTCGTCTATCTGCTGCCCAGCGTCGGCGAGGAATTGGTTGGAGAGATCCGGCGTCTTCCACCGGTCTTCAGCAGACGCAACAGAGCATCTGCGGCGGCGGGGCATGGCTCCTGCTGGGCGTGCTGGCCGCGATGCTGATCGTGGCCCTCTGGCAGCGCTGGCGCAAGGCGGAATTGGTCAGCGCGCTGTTGCTGGCTGGCCACTGTGCCGTGCCTCGTGGCCGGCCGGTTTGTCGGCGATCTGGCCGTGGCGTCGGCATTGCGATGGGGGCTGGCCGGCTGCTTCCTCGTCGTCTCGGCGGCGATTTGGGAGTCGGACACGGCTGGCTGAGTCGGTCTGTCGGCAGGCCCGCATGAGCGTCGATCTCGAACCACGACGGCCTGTTGGATCGCTCACGGCGTGTCGCTGGCGACGACCGCGCTTGCCGGTTCTCGCCCTGACCGTTGTTGCCGCGTTCTGCCAGTTCGGCGGCGCAACGCCGGGCGGGCCGGCGGTCGATACCTTCTTCCATCGGATCGGCCCGAGCCTCTCCTACCTCGTGCCGCTGGCGTCCTCATCCTTTGCATGGTCGGCCACGCCGTGCGCGAGTCGTCGGCGGGCTATGCGTTCTCCGCCGGACTGGTTGCCGAGCTTGGCCGTCGCGCTCGGCTATTCTCTCAGCGTCGTGCTGGCGCCGAGGCCGTTCGGCACTGCCGAGTTGGTCACGCTCCTGCAACTGGCGACGATCACGGCCGCGGCATGGATGCTGGCCTGGCTGGCGGCGCGGCGATGGGTCGACGTGTGGCGGGAAGCGGAAAAAGGGGACAGGTCCAATTTGCCGGAACGGCCCTCCGGGTGCTTCGCACAAATTGGACCTGTCCCCTTTTCCGCACCGTCGTCGGCTTCATGCACCTGCAACTCGGCATGAGCGTCGCCGGCAATGCGGTGCTGATCGGCGTGGCGCTGTTCGTGCTGGCGATCTTGCCGCTGAGATCGCAAGACTGGACGGTCGCCGCCGGAATGCCGCTCGGCTGGATCGCGCTGGCCGGCTCGGTGGCTGCTGCGGCACATGGCTCGTGGCACAACGAGGCCGGCGATTGTCGGCCAACACCGTGGGGCTTGCTCGGCATGACGGCCCTCGGGCTGTTGGCCTGCACCGTCCGTTGGATATTGCCGGCATTGGGTTTTGGCGCCGACAGTGCCGCTGTGGGGCTATCGCACGCTGATGCTCGGCTGGGCGATCTATGCCCTGTTCATCGTGCTGGCCACGTGGTGGGTGGCCAGCCTGGCGGAAAACGTTGACAGCTCCAATTTGTGCGAAGCACCCGGAGGCCGTTCCGGCAATTGGACCTGTCCCTTTCCACTGCAATGCTGTTCGCGCCGCAGCCGTTTGGGTCCGCGTGGCCGGCATCCTCGCCGTGCTGCTGGGAGTTGAAAGCGGCCTTCATCGTGGCCGCATTCGGAACACGGCTTATCGAAGAACTTGCTCTGGGCCGCCGCGGCGATCGCCATTGCCAGCGGGGCGGGCGCGACCATGGCCGTCTGGCGCCGCCGCGAAGGCTGGGCCTTCTCCGCGCCCTGGGCACGAACCTCGCCGCGTCGCTGGTCGTGTGGTACTTCCATCGCGACGTGCCGCTTTCGGCGATTGGTGGCTGCAACTCGTCGAGGCCAACGTCATCGCCTCCTCGGCCGTGGCATTGGCGTGGCTGGCGGCGCGACGACGGCTTTACCAACTCCGCGAGTTGACGGCAAAGGGGACGGCCCCAATTTGCGCGACGCAGCCCGAAGGGCTGCTTCGGCAAATTGGACCTGTCCCCTTTCGCCGCGTTGCGTGCGAAGCCCCCTGCTGGCCGCGCAGATTGCGTTGCCGGTCGTCGGCATGGCCGCCGTGTTGGCGCTCCCTGTTGTCTGGCTGGTGCAGCAACCGACGTACTTGCCCGGTTGGCTGGCCGGCATGGCCGACGTCGCCCGGTTGGCTCGCGCTGCTGCTGGTCGCCGCGGCCGCCGCGTGGTATCTTGGCCAGGTCTCGCGGGCGAAGCTGTTGCACGTCGTTGGCGGGCTGACGGCAGGCATCGGCGTGCTGGCCGCCTGCCACGCCGGGCGCGACGCAGTCGGCCGCGGGCCGCTTGGCTCGCCTACCATACGCTGACGACCGCCTGGGCCGCCGGCGCCTGGCGGTGCTGGCGATTGGCTGGGTTGCAATAGCCGCTGCGCCGCACGCGGCTGGCAGTGGCCATTCTGTCTGTCTCGTGCGTCGCGTTTCGGCGGCAGACGAATGTCTGCCCCGCGAGAATGCGGACTCGCGCTGAAGCCGCGGTACGAGACATCCAGCGGCGATCGTCCAAGGCTGGGTGACGGCGATCGGCGTCGCGGCGTTCGCACTTGCGGTGATGCACGCGGCCGGCGATCGAGCCGGCGCGTGGTGGTCGATCGGGGCGATCCTCTCGCTGAGCGTTACGGCGGCCCTGCTGGCCTTGTGGCTGCGGCTGCCGGCCTATGTGTTTATTTCAGGACTGCTGCTGAACGCCGCCGGCGTGGTCGGCTGGCTGGCATGGGAGCCGACGACCGTGCCGACCTTGCTGCAAATCAACGTCCTGTGCCTGGCTGCCGGGTCGGTCGTCTGGTCGTTGCTCGAAGCGGCGCATCGCGAGGGCGTTCCGCACTGGCAAGGACGCCGATTTGCCGCCCACTCTGCGTTTCGCCACATTGGACTGGCCTGCCGATCGTCCGCCGTGGGGCTGCTGGCGGCGATTGTCGGCACTACTGGCCTCGGCCGTTGCCGGCGAACTCTTCGGCTGGCAGCATCTTCACATCGATGTTGATCGAATGGATTGGATCGCCCTGGGCGCGACGGCGGTTGCGGTCGCCGTCTGCCTGTGGAATCGGAATGCGCAGGTTCGTGCTGGCGGGCGAATACGTGCTGGGACTATCGGCGGTCGGGATGGCCCTGTGCGCGTCAACGTCGGAGCCGCGGTTGTGGTGTTGGTGGGCCGCGTCCGCCCTGCCGGCGTTTGCGATGGCCGCCGCCGTGCTCGGCTGGCTGCTGCCGCGAATCAAACCGCTTGCCCGTCTGCTGCGAATCCCGAATCCGCCCGAGCGATGGCCCGTCGAGTGGTTCTCGCCGCGCAAATGCTGTTGATCGCCGCATCCGCCGCGCTGGGCGCATGGGTCTCGTTGGACGTTGCGTTTGACGGTATGGCGGTCGCAAGCGGCGCTCGTTGGACTTGCGGTCGGCTGGCCGGCAACCTGAGCGCGATCTTGGTCGCTTGTGGCGATGCTATGCTGCATGGCGGCCATTCCGAATCGGCCCTGCCGCCGCTGGCGAGCCCGTCTGGCAATACGCCACGTTCGCGGCCGCGGTGCTGTTGCTGGGCTCGTTGGGTTGGGCCCGGCTCGATCTCGCGGCCGGCACGCCGACCGGCGACGCCCCGTGGCTCCACTGACAACGTGATCCTGATGGCCGCCGCCGTCGTGGTGCTGCTTGCCGGCGGCCTCGGCGCTCGGGTCGGGACATCCTGCCGAACGGCACGAGCGATTGGATCGCCGCCGGCCGGCGAGCCGCCACCGTCCTCGGCGGTCTGGCGATCTGTCGACTCTTGGCGGCAGTGCTCGTGCAGGAGCGGACACTCTTCGACCCGGACGACGAGGCGTGGCTGGCGGCCTGGGCGGCGCCCTGGGCGATCGCCGTCGTCGCCGCCGCGATGGTCGGGCTGGTCGTCGGCTGCTTGCTCTGTGCATTGGTTCCGCGCTGGGATCCGCTGCGGCTGAGCGACCGCGGCCGGACCGCCTACGTCTATGCCGCCGAGGCCCTGCTGGCGCTGGCCGTGCCTGCACCTGCGCGTGACGATGCCGGGCCTGTTCGCGCTGGGAATCATCAGACCTACTGGATGCTGATCGTCATGGCCATCGCGTTCGTGCGGGGCCGGCTTAAGCGCTTGTTCCATCGCCGCCAGATGGCCATCCTCTCGGAACCGCTCGAACGCACCGCCCTGTTCCTCCCCGTCCTCCCGCCGATCGGCTTCTTGTTCATCAAGAATTACGCCGGTGCGGGCCTGTGGTTTCTCGGCAACTCGGGCCCGGCCTTCTGGCTGCTGATGGGCGTCTTCTACGGCGTGATGGCCGTCAGGAAACGGTCGCTGCTGCTGGCGGTCCTGGGAATTCTGACCGGCAACATGGGCCTCTGGGTGCTGTGGAACCGCTGGGGCTGGGGTTTCCTCGACCATCCGCAACTGTGGCTGATCCCGATCGCGCTGGCCGCGCTGGTGGCCGAACACCTCGACCGCCGCCGCCTGAGCGACGCCGCAGCGATTGGCGATCCGATACCTCGCCCTCAGCGTCATCTACGTCTCCTCCACCACCGAGTTCTTTGGCGGCAGATCGGCCAGTCGCCCGTATCTGCCGGTAGTGACGATCGTCTTGGCCGTGCTCGGCGTGCTGGCCGGCATCCTGCTGCGGGTGCGCTCGTTCCTCTACCTCGGCGTCACTTTCCTGTTCGTCGTGATCGGCCGGATGATCGTGTATGCGGCATTTGAGCGGGATCACATCTGGATATTCTGGGCCTCCTGCATCGTGCTCGGCGCGGCGATCATCGCCCTGTTCGCCGTGTTCGAAAAACGTCGCAACGACGTGCTGGCAAGCGTGGAACGATTCAAACAGTGGAAGCAGTGATCGGGGGAGGGGGACGGAGGAGCTTGTCGCGAAAACGCTCTCCATCTTGCCGGGTACTCTTCCGACAACCTCCTCCGTCCCCTTTCACGGAAGACCGTACCAATGGATGACAACCGCCGTCAAGAACCGCCTCGCCACCGCCCCCCGCTGCAATTCGGCCTGAAGGCCCTGCTCACCCTCCCGGTCGTCGTCGGCCTGTTGTTCGGCACGCTCCGCTGGTTGGGCGTCTCGCCGCTGGCCTGCGCAATCATCCTCGCCATTCTCACGCTCAGCGCCGCGGCGGCCATCGGCTTGCTCGCCGCCCTTGCCGGCAGCGACGACCTGTAATTGGACTTCACGTTCGCGGCGGCACGCCGAGAAGTTCGCAGAACCTGGCCCCGTCGAGCGTCTCCACCTTGATGAGATCCTGGGCGACCAGTTCGAGCTTGTCGCGATGCTCCGTTAGCAGACCCTTCGCTTCGAGATACGCGGAGTCGAGCAGCTTCTTGACCTCGACGTCGATCTCGTGCGCGGTCGCCGGGCTGCAATCGATCTGCGACATGCCGTCGTTGCCGGGCAGGAACATCGGCGTGCGCTGCCCGCAGTGCATCGGGCCAATCGATTGGCCCATTCCATACAGGCAGATCATCCGTCGCGCGAGCGTCGTCGCATGTTCCAGATCGTTCTCGGCGCCGGTGCTCATTTCGCCAAAAACCACCTCTTCCGACGCCCGGCCGCCGAGAAGCCCCCGGATGCGATCCATCAACTCGTCGCGGGTCAGCAGGAACTGATCGTCGCTCGGCAGTTGCAGCGTGTAGCCCAAAGCGGCGCGGCCGCGCGGTACGATGCTGATTTTGTGGACCGGATCGGCATGCTTGCTGTAGGCGGCGACCATCGCGTGACCCACTTCGTGATAGGCCACGCGGCGTTTGCCCTGCTCGTCGAGGCGGCGGCTCTTGCGTTCGGGACCGGCAACCACCTTCTCGACCGCCTCCTCCAGGTCTTTCTGCGTGATGCGGTCGAAGTTGCGTCGCGCGGCCAGCAGCGCCGCCTCGTTGACGGCATTGGCCAGATCGGCCCCCGAAAAGCCCGGCGTTCCCTGCGCCACCGTCCGCAAATTGACCTCATCCGCCAGCGGCATTCCCCGGCAGTGGACCTTGAGGATCGCCTCCCGCCCGTCCAAGTCCGGCGGATCGATGATCACCTGGCGGTCGAAGCGGCCGGGACGCAATAGCGCCTTGTCGAGAACCTCGGGCCGGTTCGTGGCCGCCAGCAGGATCACGCCGACATTCGGCTGGAAACCGTCCATTTCCACCAACAACTGGTTGAGCGTCTGCTCGCGCTCGTCGTTGACCGCGCCGACGTGTACTCCCCGTTCCCGACCGATCGCGTCCAACTCGTCGATGAAGACGATGCAGGGGGCCTGCCGCTGTGCTTGCTCGAAGAGGTCGCGAACCCGCGCCGCCCCCACGCCGACGAACATCTCGACGAAGTCGCTGCCGCTCAGCGAGAAAAAGGGAACGTGGGCTTCTCCGGCGACCGCTCGCGAGAGCAGCGTTTTGCCCGTGCCCGGCAGGCCGACCAGCAGCACGCCCTTGGGAATCTTCGCCCCCAGGGCGACGTAACGTCCGGGGTGCTTCAGAAAGTCGACGACCTCCTGAAGCTCATACTTGGCCTCGTCGCAGCCGGCGACGTCGTCAAACGTCACCCCGGTATCTCGGTCCGCCACCAAGCGCGCGCGACTCTTGCCGAAACCCATCACCGACTGCCCGGCGCTGCGAAGCCCCCGCGACAGCAACACCCAAATGACGATCATGGCGCCGATCGGCAGCACCCAGGCGTAGAGCAATTCCGAGATCAGGCTCGGACGAACGCCGTTGAACTTGACGTGTGCGGCTTCGAGCTGCGCGACCAATTGCCGATCCGGCTCCACTCGCACGGTGCGAAACATAAACGGTTTCGCGGCTTCCTTCTTCGCGGCTTTCGTCCCGGCGGCCGGCGTCTTCGCGCTCTGTCCCTTTGTCTTCGTCGCGGCGCCGGGCCTAGCCGTCTCTTTGGCAGATTCTGTCTTCACTTCGGCGGCCGACTTGCCGGTCGTAGTGGAGGGTTGCGAGGGTTTCGCCGCCGCCGTCTTCGGCACGATCCGCCCGGAGATTTCCGTCTCTCGCACCTCGCAATCCGCCACCTCCCCCTTGGCCAAGTACTGCTTGAACTGACTATACGGGATGGTCTTGACGGTTAGTCGGTGCAACTCATCTTGCCACAGCCAGAGCAGCAGCAGCATCAGGGGAATGTACCAGAAAATAAACTGCCAGCTCGGCGGAACCGCCCGCGGCGGTTCCTGGTTCTTCCCAGGCCCGGGCGTTCGTTTGGGCGTCTGCTCGAAACGCTTTTTCGGATCGGAGGGCATGGTATCTTCGCCGTTTTCAGTCACTCGCGTCCAAGGGGGACGGAGGGCGTTGTTGGAAGACAGGCTATACAACTGTCGGCGCTTCTGTCGACAACCACCTCCGTCCGATCGCCTGCCCATCGGCGATTCGCCCTTGGCGGTTATATCCGCTATTGCATCAACTTGTTCGGACGCTCCGCCACCGTGATCGTCGCCGTTCGCCTCTCTCCGTCGCGATAAAAGGCGATCCGCACCTTGCTGCCGGGCTTCGTCCTGGCGACCGCGATTCGCAACTCGTTCGAGCTGGCGATGCCCTGGTCGTCCCACTGGACGACGACGTCTCCCGGCTTCAGCCCCGCTTTGTCGGCGGGCGAGTTGGCCACCACTTCGGCCACCAAGGCCCCGGTCGCCTGCTTCAGTCCCAATCTCTCGGCCAAGGCCCCGCTAAGGTCTTGCACGCCGACGCCGGCCCAGCCGCGCGAGATTCCGCTCGTCCTCAGCAGTTCGTAAACCTTCTTGGCCAGGTCGCTGGGAATGGCAAAGCCGATGCCCTGATAAGCATGGCCCACGATGGCCGTGTTGATGCCCACCACCTCGGCGTTCATGTTCACCAAGGGACCGCCGCTATTGCCCGGGTTTACGGCGGCGTCGGTCTGAAGAAAGTCTTCGTACCGCACGTTCTGGATGCCGACCTTGCGGTTTTTGGCGCTGATGATTCCGGCGGTCACGGTCTCGGTAAGTCCATAGGGGCTTCCCACCGCCAACACCGGGTCGCCGACCTGCAGGGCGCTGACATCGCCCAATTTCGCCGCGCTCAACTTGCCCGCATCCACCTTCAGCACCGCCAGGTCGGTGGCCGGATCGACGCCGACGATCGTCGCGTGCTTGATCGTCCGCCCGTCGCTAAGTTGAACGGCCACTCCGTTTTCGGCAGCCCGGCTGATGACGTGCGCATTGGTCAGGATGTAGCCCGACGGATCGACGATGACGCCGGACCCCTGGGCCATCGCCCGAACCTCCGGCTCGAACAGCCCGACCCCGCCGAAAGGCGAGGCGACGCGGATCGTCGTCTGCACGCCCACGACGCTCGGCTCGATGATTTTGGCGACAAGGGGATAGCGGTCCGCCGCGGCGGGCAGCCCCGCCAGGTTCTTCTTGGCCACCTCGGCCATCCCCATCTCCCGCCCCCGCGATGCCAAAGGCGATTCGCTCGGCCACGTAAGGGGCTCCCAAAAGCAACAGCGCGACCACTGCCAGGGCAAACAGCGCAAGTGTGCGATCTCGCCCGCAAACAGGGGCCGCGGCTACGAAGCGCGGCCGCTGCTCAATCGATCCCGGCCCTTCACGCCCTTCGACAGAACCCTGAGATTCCGGCGTCCACATCGCGTACTCCCTTTCCGGCTACGGGCGGATTCATTCTATTCCCGCACGCTTCCTCCTCGATCCATCCACTAACATGCCACAATTATAGCGCGGCCATGACTAGAGGAAAGCGGCGGCGCCTGCACCCGCCACGCCGCCCCAAGAAAGCACCAGCGGCCTCCGCACGCTCCGCTGCAACAAATACCAAGTGTCCATCCGCGGACGGGCGTAGCGCGCCAGATGCCCAAAATCGAGGTGTGCCGTTTATCGAGTGCCGGATTATCGGTGTCGTCCACTAACCGGGAGTTGGGCTGCGGAAAATTCGACGTGTGGGGGGCGGTCCAATGATATGGTTTTCATTGCAACGATCCGCCCCCGCCGACCCTGCGTCGGCGGAGCGAATGATTGGCCACTACAGCCGCAATCGTCTCGCGTCACCGCCCCCACCGGCCCCGCGCCGGTGGAGCGAATGATGGCGCGGGCCGGCGTGGAGGCGGCCAATCGTTTCGCCCACCGGCACAGGGCCGCTGGAGCAGTAGGCTCCGGCGACACGGAACAAGAATCGCACCAAACCGAGTCGCCGTTTTCTGGAAACTACGCAGGTTTGCGCAGCCCAGTTCCCGGCTATTGGGACGTTGGCGATCTGACGTTCAACGGCCGCCGCAACCTTGAATATGTCGCTATCGAATTAGCCGCATTCGCGAGAAATTTGGAAAGAAGGGAAACGGAATCCGCGTCCCCGGAACCCTGTCCCAGGAATGGGGCCAATAGACAAACAGCGCACGGCCCACCAGCAAATCGCGCGACACGTAATACCGCCTCTCGTCCCACAGTCGGCTGTCTTTGCTCTCCGCGCTATTGTCCCCCAGCATGAAAAACTGCCCCGGCCCCAGCTTGAACTCGATCCCTAATCGCTCCCCGAAGATTTGCCACCTTGTCCAATCGGAAAAGAACTGGGCCGCGCGCTCGGCCGGGTCTTCATAATACGAACGGCCATACGGATAGCCGGCAACCGTCGCGTCGAGGTCGGTCGGAGGAACATATTCTCCGCTGGGGCGCTGAGCCACATAGTAGATGTCCCGATACAGCCTCAAATGACTCACCTCGACCGCCGCCCCCCGCGAGCCGATCCGCGCCGGCATCAAGTCCTCCTTGTCCGGCACTCGTATATCCACGTCCTTTCGTTCGTAGGTGGTGGGCGAATCGAATTTCGCCAGCTTGCCGTCGAGCCACAACAATAGTTGCTGATCGACGTTTGCGAAGCGGACGCGGTGCTCGCCCGGCCCGCGAATGCCGGCCG
The DNA here is from genome assembly GCA_963815695.1 of uncultured Planctomycetia bacterium. GTDB lineage: Bacteria > Planctomycetota > Planctomycetia > Pirellulales > Thermoguttaceae. The sequence continues at coordinate 347,615 of CAWFIG010000018.1, read as the reverse complement.
CCGACGCATGAAACCCAGCCACGCCGCGGATCGACACCTCCGCTTTGCCCCCCGCCAAGTCGAGCCGGCAGACGAACTGATGCCCGCCCTTGACCAGATCCACAAGAACGTCTCCGCTGGCGCCGCTAACGTTCAACTGGAATTCAACGATCAGATCACCTACCCAGTTAAGTCCAAAAGGGGACGGATGCCTTGGGTCCGGCGGCTGCCCCAGACCGCCGGGCAACGGCGACGGCGGCGACCGCGCAGCCTGCAAGTCGCCGGGCTTTCCGTAATACCAACACGTCGTCGTGTCGTAGGCCGTGAAATCGCGGATCAGTTGCGGCTTCGGCGCCGGCGGGCGCACGCGCGAGACCCCAAGCAGAGAGGCCCAGTCTGCCCACTCCGGCGGAGTGTGCCGGTAGCCGAGCCAGACTTCACCCGACGCACTGCCGTCGGTGCTGAACGACCTCCCATCGCTCGCAGCCTTCCACCCGCCCGCCGCGCCCGCTTCAACGGGCGCCCATTGCGGCGGCCAACCGTTGTCGGCCAATTCCTTCGGCCAGTAGTCGTCGTCGTACACCGGCTGCATCGTCGCCAGCACCTTCGCCGCCGGCTTGCGCCAATGGCAAACTCTCTCGTCCCGTCCGGCTTCACCCAAACGTCGCCGTACTGAATTCGCAGCGTTTCGTTCGGCAGCCCGGCCACGCGCTTGATAAAGTCCTGCGTCGCGTTCAACGGGTAGCGAAAAACCGCAACGTCCCATCGCTGCGGATCGCCCAACTCGTAGTTCAGCCTGCTCGCAATGATCCGGTCGCCGCTATACGACGGATAACTCTGCCCGAGCGTATTCGCCGCGCTCAGATCCATGGTAAACCGGCACATCGGGCACGTGCCGGCAATCACCCGAGCCCCGGTCGGCTTGCCCGACTCGGTCAGCTCTTGACTGGCGCCGATGCGGTAGTGATAGCCGCATTGCGGGCAGATCACGTCTTTGTGTCGCCCCATCAGCGTCGGCGCCATCGAACCCGTCGGGATGACAAACGCCTCGGCCTCGAACCCGCGAAGCAGCAACGCCAGTATCAGCGCGATCGCCAACGATTCGACCGTCTCGCGAATCGAGTCCCGCGACAGAAAATGCCGCCGCGACGCCCCGCCGCGAGGCTCCTTCTCCGTCGTCGCAGCCGGTGTGATCGTGCGTTTCGATTTGTCGCGTCGGTGCGATGGAGACATCTGATTTGGGCGTAAGGTGGAAATCGGAAAACTCACCGGCCCCGCGCACGCCGGGCCTTGCCACCACAATATAATACTATGTCGGGGGCAAGACTAGTACGCCGACACACTCAAGTTGTCACGTAGAACGGATTTCCTAATCCGTCCCGTTCTCTGGACAGATTTGGAAATCCGTCGTACATTGCTCGACATCTTAGTCGTGTCGGGCTGTTAGACCGCCATGGGATTTGAGTCGTTACTGCTGATCTCCATTGCCGCCGGCTTCGTCGGCGCCATGAGCGGCATGGGCGGCGGCGTAGTGCTCATCCCCGCGATGACGCTGATGGGCATGGACATCAAGCAGGCCATCGCCGTCAGCATCGTCTCCGTCATCGCCACCTCCAGCGGCTCCGCCTCGGCCTACGTCCGCGACCGCATCACCAACCTGAAGGTCGGCATGTTCCTGGAGATGTTCACCATCGTCGGGGCGCTGATCGGGGCGGTCATCACCTTGGCCTCCGGGCAGAGCGCCCTGTTCATCCTCTTCGGCGTCGTGTTGCTGGCGTCCTGGGCCGCGCTCTTCCTCGAACGACACGAGCAATGGCATCCCGCCGCCCGTCAAGACGCCTTCTCCCGCTGGCTCGAACTTCAGGGCAGCTATTACGACCAGCCCGATCAGCGGACAGTCCACTACCAGGGCATTCGCGCCTATTTCGGCGGCCCGCTGATGTTCGGCGCCGGGCTGATCGCCGGAATGCTCGGCATCGGCGCCGGAGCGCTCAAAGTCTTGATCCATGACATGGTGATGGGCCTGCCGCCGAAAGTCTCCACCACCACCAGCAATCTGATCATCGGCGTGACCGCTCTGGCCGGCACCAGCGTCTATCTGGCCGCCGGAGTGATCGATCCCGGACTGATCGCCCCGGTGGTCCTCGGCATCCTGCTGGGCGCCTACCTCGGCACGAAGGTGCTCGTCCGCCTTCGCAATCAGACGGTCCGCTGGTTCTTCATGGTCGTGCTGTTGGTGTTGGGTCTCGAAATGCTCGTCCGCGGCCTTCTGGGGGCGCTATGAGTCACAACGAGCCAACAAGATCGACGCAGTGCCGCGACGCCCGGCAGGGCGCGATGGACATGCTGATCGGCTATGTGCTCCTCGTCGGCGTCGTACTCAGCGTTGTGCTCATCGTCGCCGGCCTCGCCTGGCATTGGCTCAACACCGGACACCTCGGCGTCGAGTACACCATCCCCAAGATGAACCTCTTCGACTTCGTCAGCGTCGAGCTGGGCGATTTCGTCGACGGCCGCTTCCGCCCGCGATACCTGATAAGCCTGGGCATCACCGCGCTGCTGCTGACCCCCTACGTGCGCGTGCTGACCTCGCTGCTATTCTTCGCCTTCGTCGAACACAACTGGAAATACTCTGCCTTCACCGGCTTCGTCTTCGCCATGCTCACCTACAGCCTGTTCCTTCGATAACCGGGGGTTTTGTGCATCACGGCGTCCACTCGATCCCGGCCGAATTGACTCTCCTTCTGGCCGTTTGCGCCGGGGCAACGAGCTGTGCGCGCCCGCCCGCCGCACCCGGACGCCAGCAGCCACTGCCCCCCGCCGTCACCGTCGCCCACCCTCTCAAATGCCACGTCACCGACTACAACCGCTACACCGGCCGCACCGCCGCCGTCGATTCCGTCCAAGTCACTCCCCGCGTCACCGGCTATTTGAACGGAATCCCGTTCAAAGACGGCGCAGACGTCCAACAGGGAGCGGTCCTCTATGAGATCGATCCTCGCCCCTACCGGGCACAATACGACGCCGCGCTGGCCCAGCTTGCCGAGAACAAGGCCAACTGGAATCTGGCCGAGGCGACCAACCGCCGCTTCAAGGCCCTCGCCCGCCAACAACCTGGCGCGGTGACCCCGCAGCAACTCGACCAGTACCAGGCGCAACAGGACCAGGCCGCTGCCGCGGTCAATTTCGCCAGGGCGAACCTGGAAACCGCCCGCCTCAACCTCGGCTGGACCAAGGTCGCCTCGCCGATTGCCGGCCGGCTCAGCCGCACCCTGGTCACCCGCGGCAACCTCGTGGTCGCCGACCAGACGGTGCTGACCAATATCGTCTCGCAGGATCTGATCTACGCTTACTTCGAGGTCGACGAATTGACCGCCCTGCGGCTGCAACGCAGGCTGCGCGGCGGCGACCACCAGCCGACACGCCGGCCCGGACAGTCTGTGTCGGCATTTATCGGCCTGGCCGACGAGCAGGGCTACCCGCATGAGGGCCGCATCGACTTCGTCAACAACCAGTTCAACACGGCCACGGCCACCCTCCAGGTGCGACGCGCTCCTGGCCAACCCTAAGCCCCCCGTCGGGCCGCGGTTGTTCTCGCCCGGACTCTTCATCCGCGTACAAATTCCCGTCGGCGAACCTTACCAGGCGCTGCTGGTGGCCGACGAGGCCATTCAGACCGATCAGAATCTGAAGTTCGTCTACGTCGTCAATAGCAACAACCGCATCGTTCGGCACGACGTCACCCTCGGCACGCAGCACGAGGGCCTGACGGTCATCAGCAAGGGCGTCACCATCGGCGATCGCGTGGTCATCAACGGGCTACAGCACGTGCGGCAGGGCATTCCGGTCCGTCCCACACTGGTTCCCATGCCGATCCCCTCGCCGACTAGGCAAAGTGGCATCCAGTGCGTTCCAGCCGCCGCCCCGGCAGCACAGCATCCCAAGCCCTGACGTTCGCGGAGAGCCTGCACCATGTTGGCGGAGTTCTTCATCGATCGGCCGATCTTCGCCTGGGTGCTGTCGCTGGCGATCATCTTGATCGGTTCAGTGGCGGCGTGGTTCCTGCCCATCGACCTCTATCCGCCAATCACGCCGCCGACCATCCAAGTCATCGCCACCTACCCTGGCGCCAACGCCATGACGGTGGCCAACACGATCGCCGCCCCGATCGAGGAGCAGGTCAACGGCGTGGAGAACATGCTCTACATGTCGTCGCAATCGACCAACGACGGCAGCTACGTGCTGGCGGTGACCTTCGCCATCGGCACTGACCCGAACAGCGACCAGGTGCTGGTGCAAAACCGCGTGGCCCTGGCGTTGCCGCAACTGCCCGCCCAGGTGCAGCTTCAGGGCGTCAGCGTCAAGAAGACCTCGCCCAACATCCTGCTGGCCGTCAACCTGATATCGCCCGACAACCGCTACGACACCCTCTATCTGAGCAACTACGCCACCATCCACGTCCGCGACAAGTTGCTGCGAATCTCCGGGATCACCGACGTGATGATCTTCGGCGAGCGCGACTACTCGATGCGGCTCTGGCTCGACCCCGACAAGCTCTCCGCTCGCAATCTCACCGTCACCGACGTCGCCGACGCGATTCGCGGCCAAAACGTGCAGGTGGCGGCAGGCCAGGTCGGCCAAGAGCCGGTGCCCAAAGGCCAGCAGTTCCAACTGCCCATGAACGCGCTCGGCCGGCTGGAGAGCGTCCGGCAGTTCGGCGACATCATTCTCAAGACAGGCCAGGGCACGCCGGCAACGCCCGTGGTCCGCCTCCGCGACGTCGGCTACGCCGAGTGGGGCGCGGAGAGCTACGACGTCAGCAACCGCCTCGATGGCCGGCCGGCGGTTGGATTGGGCGTCTTCCAACTCCCCGGCTCCAACGCCCTGCAAGTCGCCCAAGCCGTCAAAGACAAAATGGAGACGCTCAAAGCCTCCTTTCCCCCGGGCCTCGACTACCGCATCATCTACGACACCACCCCCTTCATCCGCCAGTCGGTCGCCGAGGTCTTTCGCACGCTCTTGATCGCCGTCGTGCTGGTGGCCCTGGTCGTCCTGTTCTTCCTCCAAGACTGGAAGGCCATGATCCTGCCGATGATCGATGTGCCCGTCTCGCTGGTGGGCACCTTCGCCGTCATGTCCGTGCTCGGCTTCAGTCTGAACAACCTCACGCTGTTCGGCCTGGTGCTGGTGATCGGCATCGTGGTCGACGACGCTATCGTGGTGCTGGAAAACATCGAGCGACTGATCGCCACCGGACTCGATGCGCGGACGGCGACGCTCCAGGCGATGCGCGAGATCACCGGCCCGATCGTGGCCATCACGCTGGTGCTCTGCTCGGTCTTCCTGCCAGCCACCTTCATTCCCGGTCTGACCGGCCAGTTCTACCGCCAATTTGCCGTGACGATCGCGGTGGCGATGGTGATCTCCGCCGTCAACGCCATGACGTTGACCCCGTCGCGGGCCGTCTCGATTTTTCGCACCGAGGAGCACGGCCAACTGCACACCCCCAAGCGCGAAGCACTGCCCTGGTGGTTTTTTGCCGTCCTGGGCGGATTGCTGGCGATGTGGCTGGGACAAAAGTACTTCGCCGCCCTCCTCGACGCGGCGGCGATGCGCGTCGAAGCCCCGTGGCGGCCCTACCTCCGCTACGCCGTTGCCATCGTGCCCGGCGCGCTGGCCGGCGGAGTAATCGGGTTGCTCATCATCCGCCCCGTCAACGTCGTGCTCGGCGGGATCTTCGCCGCCTTCAACCGCCTCTTCAACGCTATCACCAGGGGCTACGGCTGGCTGATCGGCAAACTGCTGCGACTTAGCTTGATAGTGCTGGTGGTCTACGCCGGATTGCTCTATCTCACCGGCCGGGTCGTCTCGCGCACCCACCGGTTTCATCCCCACCCAAGACCAGGGATACCTTCTGCTGAGCGTCCAGTTGCCCGACTCCGCCTCGGTTCAGCGGACGGCAAAGGTCATGGATCACATCCAGAAGATCGCCCACAGCATCCCCGGTGTGGCGCACACCGTCGGCATCACCGGGCTATCGTTCCTGCTGAACACCCGCGGCTCGAACCTCGGCTCCATGTTCGTCGTACTCAAACCGTTCGACCAGCGCAAAAGCCGCGAGATGTACGACGCCGTGATCGCCCGCAAGCTCCAGGCGCAGTGCGCCGCGAAGTCCAAGGTGCCCTCGTCGGCGTCTTCCGCGCCCCGCCGATCCGCGGGCTGGGCAATGCCGGCGGCTTCAAGCTCCAGGTCGAACAGCGCGGCTTCGTCAACCTCCCCGAGTTGCAAATCGTGACCGATCAACTCGTGCGCCGGGCCAACGCCGACCCGCGCTTCATGGGCGTCTTCAGCCAATTCCGCGCCGCCACCCCGCAACTCCACGTCGATCTCGACCGCACCAAGATCGAGTCGCTCCAGGTGCCGCTGCCCGACGTCTTCGCCACGCTGCAAGTCTTCATGGGCGGGCTCTACGTCAACCAGCTCAACCGCTTCAGCCGCACTTGGGAGGTGCAAATCCAGGCGGCCCCCCGATTCCGCACCAGTCCCGCCGTGCTCAAGCAGTTTTGGGTCCGCAGCACCACCGGCCGGATGGTGCCGCTGGCCACCTTGGCTCGCGTCGACGATTCCACCGGCCCGTTGGTCTTCGCCCGCTACAACATGTACACCACCGCCCCGATCAACGGCATGCCGGCTCCGGGAACCAGTTCCGGCCAGGCAATCCAGGAGATGGCCCGTCTCGCCGACGAAGCCCACGTCCCCTTCGAGTGGACCGAAATGGCCTTTCTTCAAGTCCAGGCGGGCAACGTCGGCATGTTGGTCTTCGTCTTCGGCACCGTGCTGGTCTACCTGGTGCTGGCGGCAAAGTACGAAAGCTGGCGCCTCCCCTTGGCCGTTATCTTGGTCGTGCCGCTTTGCCTGCTGGCCGCCGTCACCGGAATGATGATCGCCCGCCTGCCCATCGACATCTTCGTGCAGATCGGCCTGCTGGTCCTCGTCGGGCTGGCGAGCAAAAACGCGATCCTCATCGTCGAGTTCGCCCGGCAACTCCACAGCGAGGGCGAGGAGTTGCACAAGGCGACCGTCGACGCCAGCCACATCCGCTTTCGTCCGATCATCATGACCTCGCTGGCCTTCATCTTCGGCGTGCTGCCGTTGGTGCTGGCCAGCGGTGCCGGCGCCGAGATGCGATTCTCGCTCGGTGCCGCCGTCTTCAGCGGCATGATCGGCGTGACCCTCTTCGGCGTCTTCTTGACACCCGTCTTCTTCTTCGTCCTCCTCTGGTTCACCGACCGCCGCAAGAAGCGCTGACCTCGCAGCTTATGCTTCAGCACAACGGAAGCTTGATATGTGATGCTTTGACGTAAGCGCCCCCGCCGGCCCCGTGCCGGCGGAGCGCACGGTTCGCCACTACAGCGGCGACGCGCCGCAACCCACCGCTGGCATGTCACTAGAGCGGTGCAGCCGGATTGCCTTCGGGTTTCTTCTCCCTCGTACTTGCTGTCTTTTCGTTCCTCGAGGCTTTCTTCTCGCCGGCCGGCCGCGGTTCAGCCGGCGGCGTCGGCACGACTTCCAGGTCTGGACTGGACGTAGATTCCGCCTGCGACCCATCCGCCGCGCACGACGTCAGCCGAATCTGCCATCCGCCTCCCAACGCGCGGTAGACCCGGATCAGTCCGGCAACGGTCTCGTTTTGCGCCTGGGCGAGGGTGTCCTGTTGCGTGACCAGCGTCTGCTCCAACTGCGTCACCTGGGTGAAAAGGATCGTACCGGCCTGGTACTGCGCCACGGCGGTCGTCACCGCCTCCTTGCTGTCCTTCACCGCGGCCGTCTGTGCCTTCACCCGCTGCTGGCCGCGGAGAAAACTGACCAAGCCGTTCTCCACGTCCTGCGCGGCGCTGAGCACTGTGTTCTGGTAGGTGGCGACCAACTCGCGGAATCGGGCCTCCTGATAGTTGACGTTGCCGGCAGTACGCCCGTAGTTGAGAACGTCCCATTGGAACGCGGGCCCGATCGCTCCATTCATCGCCGACGCGTGGAACAGATCCTTGAAGTCCTCTGCCGAATAGTTGAGCGTCCCCGTAATGGAAAAATGAGGGTAGAAATCAGCCACCGCCACGCCGATCTGGGCGCTCTGCGCCGCCGCCAGTCGCTCCGCGCGGCGAACGTCGGGCCGGCGGCAGAGCAGCTCGGCCGGTATCCCCGCCGCTACCTCCACTGGCGCGGTCGGGATGGCTCCCGTCCCGAGCTTCTTCTGCAAATCGACCGGCGGAATCCCCAGCAGAATGCACAACTGGTTGCCCGTCTGCCGCAGCCCGATCAGTAGCTCGGGCACTTCCGCCTGCGTCTGCTCCAGTGTGCTCCGAGCCTGGAGCAAATCCACCTTGTTGACCGTGCCGGCTCGATAGCCTGCCTCGACGATATCCAGCGTCTCCCGTTGAAGAGCCACGTTCTCCTTGGCATACCGCAGCCGCTCTTGATAGGTCCGCAACAGCGCGTAGTTCGTGGCGACGTCGCCCAGAAGAGTGACCAGCGCGTCGTCGTAATCGGCGACCGAGGCGTCCAGCGCGGCGCAATTCGATTCGATCGCCCGCCGGAAGCGGCCCCAGAAGTCGAGTTCCCACGCTAGGTTGAACCCGAAATCCCATCGGTTGTAGAAACGCTTGATGTTCGGTATTCCGAAGCGTAGCGGGTTGTTGGCCGTCTGCTCACTCAGTCCGCTGCGGATGTAGTTCCCCGTCGCCTGTTGCGTCTGTGGGAACAAACCACCTTCAGCCACCATGAGCTGAGCCCGCGCTTGCAGCACGCGATAGCCGGCCTCGCGCAGCGTCAGGTTCTGGTGGTACGCGCAGTCTATCAGGCCATCGAGGGCCGGATCGTTGAACACCCGCCACCAACGGCTCAAGTCGTCGCTCTTGCTCCTGATGCGCTTATCATCCGCGTCGATCCACTGCTTGGCCACCGCCGCCCTCGGCCGGCAGTAGTTCGGGCCAACCTTAAAACCGTTATCGAGATACTGCTTCAGAGTCGTGCCACAGCCGCACGCCATCGTCGAAATAACCAGAAAAGGAGCCAGCAGGGCCAGTCGATGTCTCAGCGCCGGCCAAGCTGCGGTCTGCATCGAGCGCCCTCCAAGAAACCCCTTGCCCCACCGCCCCGCCATCTTGCCCTCTCGCTATTATCGGCGTAACCGTTAAGGTCGTTGAGGGGAAAAAAGGGGATAGCCACATACATTGGTAAGTCCAGGAAGTCTTGGTAAGATCGCAACCACGCCTAGCGCCGCAAAACTTGCGCCCGGTGGTATGGTGCTTCACGTGTTCAACCGCTGTGTTCGGCGAATATCGCGGCGAGCGAATTCCGGACACGTCACACACAACTCTTGCCGCGAGATGAGATGGCCTATCACTTCGAGCCGCGGTATTTGCGCAGCTCGTCGAGCACTGCCGCAATGTCGGCAGGCAGCGGCGCCTCGACTTCGATCCGCTCGCCGCTCATAGGATGCGAAAATCGCAAACGCCGGGCGTGCAGGGCCTGGCGATCCAGCAGGACCAACTCGTCGGCGGGATCGCGGCGGATTTCGCCACGGGTGATTTGACTGCGCCCGCCATATTGACGATCGCACAGCACCGCGACAGCCGAGATGGTTCAGGTGAACGCGGATTTGATGCGTGCGGCCCGTCTTCGGCTGCGCACTGACCGCCGAAAAGCCCTGAAAACGCTCCAGCGTCTCGTAGAACGTCTGCGCCGGCCGCGTCTGCCCGCCGTCGTGACGAATGGCCATCTTCTCGCGAACGTGGGGATGAAAACCGATCGGGCAGTCGATGATGTCGCGGTCGCACGGCGGACTGCCCGAAACCAACGCGAAGTATTCCTTCTCGATCGAGCGGGCGGCGAACTGCTTCGCCAGTTTGGCGTGGGCCACGTCGTTTCGGGCAACCAGGATCGCGCCGCTGGTGTCGCGGTCGAGCCGGTGGACGATGCCGGGCCGATTGAGTCCGCCCGCGGCGCTTAAGGTCGGCCCGAAGCGAAATTGCAGCGCACCCACCAGCGTGCCCGACCAGTGGCCGCGGGCGGGATGCACCACCATCCCCGGCGGCTTGTTCACCACCACCACGTTCTCGTCCTCGAACAGAATCTCCAGCGGAATGTTCTCCGGCCGGGGGCTCTGGCGGGGCAGTTCGGGCAGCCGGATCGAAACTCGCTGCTCCGGCTTGAGCCGATAAGCGGGTTTACCGCCGCGGCCGTCGATTTTCACCCCGCCGGCCATGATCACCCGCCGCAAGTGGACGCGGCTGTAGTCGGGAAAGCGGGCAGCCAGGAAGGCGTCAAGCCGGCAGCCCGTTTCGGCGGCCTCGACGGTCAACTCAACCGGCTCGGAAGTAAGGGGCATCGAGAGTACACTGCTGCGATGTTCTGCCGTCGCTACGGCTTCTTTGCCGGCGTGTCGGTCTTCTTCTCGGCGGATTTCTTGCCCACCGTCTTGCCCACGTCGGCCCCTTTCTCGTTCACGTCCGCCTTGGGCTTTTCGGCGGTGCCCGGCGACGACTTTCCGGGCTCGCCAATAAGGGCATTGCCCAAAGCGTCCGTGGCCGGTCCCGGCGGCTCCTCGTGCAGCCCCTTGCCAAGATCGGGAGGGCCAAGATCGATAGGACCGCTATCGACCGGCGGCTCCTTCGGTGTCTCGAACGCCGGTGGTGAGTTCGTCGGCGGCGGGCCAAGGCCGCCGGGCTCTTCGGCAAATTCACCCTTGGGCTCATACTTGTGAAGATCGGCGAACATCAGCTTCGTGTCACGTTCTTCGAAATCGGCCAACCGCCGTTTTGCTTCCGTGGCGAAGGCGCCGTCGGGCCACTGGCGGACGATGTCGCTATAGAATTGCCTGGCGGCATCCAGTTTCCCCTCGGTCTCCCTGACCCGGGCCATGCCGTAGGTGGCCCGCTCGCACAACTCTTCGGACAGGTTGTTCTCCATGACGCTCGAGTACGCTCCCTCGGCGGCTCTCAATTCCCTCTCGGCGATCATTGCGCTGGCGAATCGTTGGTTGCACGCGGCGGCAAGCCGAAAGTCGCCCAGCAACACCGAGGCGGTCTGGCCGACAATCGTGTTGGGATACTCGTCGGCCACCGCACCGATCAGATCGGGGCTGTCGGACTGTATCGCCCTCTCCAAGTCCGTCCACGCCAGGCTGGTCCGCGTGGCGGTGTGTCTTGCCCACCACGTATAGCCGACAATCACCACGGCCGCCACCGCCACGACGGCGAGGATCAAGTTCTGGTGCGGCTTGATCTGTTCGCCGGTCTTGACGAGCCAATCGGCCAATTCGTTATGTTGCAGTTCGTGGCGTCGTTCGCTTTTCATCTCGCACGATCCCCTGGACTTAACAGCGGTTGCCGGGACTTCCCGAACAACGCAGTATACGGCCTCCTTTCGGGTTGCGTCAAGGTGTCAGATTCCCGATTTCTACCGCGAATTAGTGTGGAACGTTTTGCGGATCGCCGCTACACTATGGCGGCGTCTGTGGCCTTCCGCCCATTCCCTGTCAGCATGGAGGTGGCGATGTCTAGTCGGCCGTTTCGTTTTATCCATGCCAGCGACTTCCACCTGGAACGGCCGCTGATGGGCGTGGCCGACGTGCCCGACCATCTGCGCGAGCTGTTTCTTGAATCGCCCTACACGGCGGCGCGGCGGGTGTTCGAGGCGGCGCTGGTCGAAGATGTGCAATTCGTCATTCTTTCGGGTGGTATTGTCGTGCCGTCGGCCTCCGGGCCGCGGGGGCCCCTTTTCCTGGCCGAGCAATTTACGCGGCTTGCCGAGCGCGGCATCGCCGTCTATTGGGCGGGCTCGGCGATCGATCCGCCCGAGGCTTGGCCGGCGGCTGTGCGGCTGCCGCAAAACGTCCACCTCTTCCCCCGAGCCCGGGTCGAGGAGTTGTTAGTGCAAGGCGTCCCGGGGCCAAGCGGCAAAGGCGATGTCAATCCGGACAACCCCGTTCTCGCCGATACGAGCATCGCGACAGCCCCCGGGCCGCTGGCGCGGCTGGCGGGCGTCAGTTGCGACGAGCGGCGACCGTGGCAGCCCACCGATTTCCAGCCCGATCCCGCCGGGCTTTACACAATTGCCGTGGCCCACGGCCAGCCCGATCTGGCCCTGCTGCAAACCCGCGGAATTCACTACTGGGCGTTGGGCGGGCGGCACGATCGCAGTACGCCGCTCTGCGCAGCCGCCTCATCACAAACCGGCTCGGAAGCACTCCCCGTCATGCCGCAACCGCCGACCGTCTCGCAGGTCGCCCACTACTGCGGCACGCCGCAAGGACGTCGGCCCGAGGAGAGCGGCATCCACGGCTGCACGCTGGTTCAAGTCGACGAGCAACGCCAGACGCGAACCAGCCTGATTCCGACCGACGCGGCACGCTGGATGAGCGAGCGGTTGCTCATCGACGAAGCCACAACGGCCGAGGACCTGGAATCGCGGCTTCGCGAACGGATGCACGCGCTGATGGAAGCCACGCCGGCCACCGCCCTGTTGATTTCGTGGACGATTGCCGGCCGCGGCCCGTTGTTGGGCTCATTGCGGCGAGCGGGAGGCTCGGCGGGCGAGCTGCTCGATCGGCTCCGCGGCGATTACGGCTATCGCCAGCCGCCCGCCTGGAGCGTGTCGATCGAGGTCGAACTGTCCGAAACGCTGCCGCCCGAATGGTACGAGCAGGAGACGATTCGCGGCGATTTTCTCCGCGCGATTCGCCAGTTGCAGATGAATCCCGGACGAGCCGCTGGCGTTGGAGCAATATCTTGGCCGAGGCGCATCGCGCCGGCACGCTGGCCGCGGCGGTCGCCTTGCCCGGCCAAAGCGGCCCGCGACGGCGTCTTGCGCGAGGCGGCGGCGCTTGGGCGTCGATCTGCTCAGCGGAGAGGAGGCCCACGCATGAAAATCACCAACCTCGATGTCGAAGGCTATGGCGTTTGGAGCGGACTGCGGATCGAACGGTTCTCCGACGCCCTGAACGTCTTCTACGGCCCGAACGAGGCCGGCAAAACGACGCTGCTGCAATTCATCCGCTCGATGCTCTACGGCTTTTCGCCGCGAGCGGCAGCGATACTTGCCGCCGCTGCATGGCGGCCGTGGCGGCGGAACGCTCGACGTGGCCGGACCGCACGGCCGTTTCCAGATCAGCCGCCACGACGCGGCCGCCGACGGCACGCCCGGCGAGCAGCTTACGCTGACCGCTCCCGACGGCACCCGGCAGGGCGAGCATTTCGTCAAGGTGCTGCTGTCGAACGTCGACGAGACGGTCTTCAACAACGTCTTCGCCGTCGGACTGACGCGAGATCCAGGAGTTGGCCACGCTCAGCGACACCGAGGCCGCCGAGCTGCTCTACAACCTCACCGCCGGATTGGATCGCGTGTCGCTGGTCGAGGTGTTGCAGGAGTTGGAGGCGTCGCGCAACCGCATCCTCGACGCCGCCGGCCGGCCGTGCCAGGTGCTGCAACTGCTGGCCGAGCACGAAAAGCTGCGAGCCGAGATCGAAGAGCTCGCCGCGGTCAATCATCGCTACGGCCATTTGGCCGCCGAACGCGACCAACTGCACGCGGAGATCACGCAGCTTGAAGAAGAAGCGAACCGGGTCGAGCGGCTTGCCCGCGTCGCCGATCTGGCCATGGCGGTGCGCGACCGTTGGACGCAGCGGGCCGCGCTCGACGAGCAACTGTCGGCGATCGGGCCGACTGAAGATCATGCCGGAGGGAGCGGTCGAACGGCTCGACGCCGTCAACGCCCGAATCCAAAAACACCAGCAACGTCTCGACGCCCTCGCACAACAGACTGCGAGCCGCTGCGGCGCCGAGTTCGCCGGGCTTGCCGTCAACGACGCCGCTCTGGCGCCAGGCCGCCCGAATCGAGGCATTCAAGGAACAAGAGCCGTGGATCGTCCAGTTGCAGGGCCAGATCGGCGAATTGCAGAACGAGATCGCCGGCCTCGATGCCGAGTTGACGGCCGAGAGCCAGAGGCTGGGCCTTGCCGCGACAAGGGGGACGGAGGACGTTTTCGCCAAAGCGTCCGATCAAGACGGAAAACCGTCGCCGAAAACACCCTCCGTCCCGTTCCCGTTCGACATACCGTCCAAGCGGCTCGCGTCGCTCCGCTCGCCGGCCAAGTTGCTGCAACAGGCGCGACGCCGATGGCGAGAGAGGCAAAGCAAGCCGCCGCGCATGCCGCCGACTACGCTCGCGCCGCTCGCCGATCAGATCGAACTGGCCTTGGCCGCGCATAGGCCAATCGAACCTCGCCACCGCGCTGGACGCGCGCGGGCAATCTCGTCTCGCAGTTCCGCCGCCGCGTGCAGATCGACGAGCGGCTCGACCAGTTGGCACGGCACCAGACGTCGAACTCGAAGAGCACAGCCGCGCATTGCAGCGATCGCCAACTGCTGCCGGTCAACGTGCTGGTCGGGCTCGGCGGCGTGTTCGTCGTCGGCGCGGTGCTGATCGCTCGCCGGGCTCTTCTTGGCCGGTCCGATCACGGGCGGCATCGGCTGGGGGCTGGTCGTCGTCGGGCCTCGGCGGCATTGCCACCGCCGTCGGCAGCAAGATGCTGATCGAACGCTCGAACGCCCGGCAACTCGACAGCCTGCCAGAAACAACTCGCCACGCTGCAATCGCAGGTCGAGCAGACCAAGGACGACCGCGACGCCCTCGACGCCCAACTGCCGCGCGGCGGAGGGCCGATCGTCAGCCGGCTTCAGGCGGCAGAGAACGAATTGGCGGCGCTTGGAGGCGATCGCCGCTGGACGACGCCAGCGGACGACCGCCCGGCAAGACGCCGCCGCCGCCGCTCGCCGCGCGGACGAGGCCCGGCAGGCGCTCAAGAGCCGCGCGACGCCGCTGGCGCGAGGCGCTGGCGCGGCTGGGACTGCCCGAAACGATCGCCCCGAAACAGGTTCGCCGGCTGGTCGCAGCGCGGCGATTGGATCGCCGAGACGCAGCGGCGTCTGACGCAGCGCCGCGAGGAGCTTGCTCGCCGGCAAGCCGAACTGGATTCGTTCGCGGCGCGCATTGCCCAGCTCGCCGCCGACGCGGGCGTGTCACTTCGCGTCGCGCGACGCTGCTCGACCAATTGCACGAGTTTGGCGAGGCGGCCGCGCGGCAGCAGGCATTCGTCGAGCGCCGCGAAGCGATTCGCCGCGAGCGCCGGCGGCTTCGCCTCGCCCAGCGAAAGCGCGAGGACGCCGATCGGACGGCAGAAACACCGCCGCCGGCAGTTGTTCATCGAGGTCGGCGTCAAGGACGAGCAGGAGTTTCGCCAGCGGGCGTTGGAATCCGCCGGAACCGACGTGCTGCGGCAGCAGCGCGAGGCGATCGCCCGCGACATCGCGGCGGCGCTCGGCTTCGCAATGCTCCGAAGAGGCGATTCGCCAGCAGTTCGAAAACGCCTATCCCGGCCTGCTGGAAGGTCGATCGGCCGAATTGCGGCAGCGGCTGGCCGGCGTCCAGTCGCAATTGCACGGGCTGCTGGAGAAACGCGGCCGGCTGAGCGAGCAACTCGAATCGCTGGCCGCCGATCGGCGGATGGCCTCGAAGCAACTCGATCTGGCCGTGCTCGAAAAGCGGCTGGAGGATGCGATTCACCGCTGGCAGGTGCTTGGCCGCCACGTGCCGCATGCTCGACGTGATCCGCGACGCGTACCAGCAGCACCGCCAGCCCGAGACGTTGCAGGAGGCCTCCGGCTATCTTGACCGGCTGACGCAAGGCCGCTACCGCCGCGTGTGGACGCCGCTGGGCGATCGCTCGCTGCGGGTTGACGACGCGGCAAGGGCGACCCCTGCCGGTCGAGTCGCTCAGCCGCGGCACCCGCGAGCAGCTATTCCTCAGCTTGCGGCTGGCGCTGGCAAGTTCCTACGCCCGCCGCGGCTCGCCGCTGCCGTTGGTGCTCGACGACGTGCTCGTCAATTTCGACGCCGATCGGGCGAAGGCCGCCGCCGCCGTGCTGCGCGATTTCGCCGCCGAAGGGCATCAACTCCTAGTCTTCACCTGCCACGAACACATCCACAAGCTGTTCAAGTCGCTGAGAGTCCCGGTCAGCCAACTCCCCAGCAACGCCGAGCCCGGCCCGGCCGTCATCGTGCTGGAACAGCACGCCGAGGACGAGGAGAAGCCGAAGCGTGAGCGTCAGCCCCGGCCGCCGCGCCGCAAAGCCGGCGGCGAAGCAGGAAATGCCCCGCCCGACGACGACGGATTCCGCGAGGACGACGCCGAAGAAGAGATCTGACGACGCCGAGGACGACGATTGGCCGACGACGACGATTCGCTCTGGGAGGGCGAAGACGACGAATTCGACGATCTCGACGACAGCGCCGCCGCATAATCTCTCCCCTCGCCCGCTGGGACAGCGGTCGGGGGTGAGGGCGGCCATCTCCCCTCGCCCTTTGGGACAGCGGCCGGGGGTGAGGGCGGCTGGGGAGCGACGCGCGGCGAGGGTTGGTTTTGCACCAGCGACGTATTGCACCACCCTTCTCATACGGCCACTTCGCTGCTGGTAATTGGAATCGTCGGAAGTGGCGGGGCAACAACAGGTTGCGGTGACGCGGTTTGGTCGGGCTCGTTCTTCTCTTTGGGGCTCCGTGGTGCAAAACTCTGGCGGGAGGGTTCAGAGGCAGCGGGAAGGGGGACCGTGCTGTTTTCGCTGGGGCGAGGATTGGGACAGTTCCCGTCGTTGTCGCGGGAGACGTAGACAGGGGGCGAGGGCGGGGGGATCGGGAGGAACTTGGCGAGGTCGTTGCACTCGTACAAGGCGCGGTTGATTTCGTAGAGACGGTCCTGGAACTCGTCGAACTGGTCGTCGGTCATGTTGTAGACGACGGGGTCGGCCAATCGCATGGCGAGGTTGGCGACGTCTTCTTCGCTCAGCGTGGCGGGAGTTCGCTTGGCGAAGTCGCGCGGGTTTCGGCGTTCGAGGAGCCAGGCGGCAGCCCGCCAATAGCGGCCGTTCTTGGCGGCGGTTCGGATGAGTCGGAGGGCTTCGATTTCGCAGTTATGTTCGGCGGCGTCGAGTTCAGCGGCGAATTGGGGATCGCGCTGGGCGGTTCGCGCGATGGTGGAGTGGGAGCAACCGGCGATGCGGGCGGCAACGCGGCGACTGCTGCCGTTTGCCAGCAGTGCGAGGATCTTCTGCCTTTTGGTTTTGTCGAGCACGGCGGTCGTCCGCCGCTGTTGCGTTTTGCGGGTTCGCTATGCGCCTGATAATCGGGCTGGTCGGCCATAGAAACTCCTTAATATACAGCCGTCCATCTTATAGCAGACGGGTGGGGAGAGTTCAAGGGAAGTTTTTGGGCCAACCGTTCGCCCGCTAAGCGAGCGTTTTCACTAGCCCAGGCGTTTCACGCCTGGGAAAGCAACCCCGCCACCCCATAGCCCAAAAACTTCCCTTGAAATCTCCCCGGCCGCTTGCTATAGTGGTCACATGTATATATAAGTCTTTTTGGTCGACCAGCCCGAGAGCTAGACGAAGAACCCCCCCCGAGCATCATTATCGGGTTCCGGCGTCGTTCCATGAGAAATCCACCACGAAATGCACGAAGGAACGAAAACACGAAAGAGGCGGGAGGAAGACATAACACGGTTCGAGTTGGCAACCCACTGCCCGTTTGGCTTTTTCGTGCTTTCGCCCTTTTGCGATCCCCCGACAACAATGACAGAGCATCTCGAAGACCCCAGACTTTTTTCGCTCGACAACTTTATTTGCGTTTTCCAGAAAAAGAACTTACACACCCTATCTCCGCTCCACAAAAGGACTTGCCCGAAGCCGCCACTCGTTGATTGCAGGTCGCGCAAATTCGCCCGCGAAAAAACTGAAACGGAATGATATACGTGACAAACCCAGTTTTTCCTTGCGTTAGGTAAACGCGGGAAAAAGGCGATAAGCGGGCAGTCGGCCAATTATTGGCCGGCTTGGGCATTGTAATTGTTGCCGGATTTTCATTACCCACCGGACTGGATGATATGGAGTAGTTGCTCCACGCAATATCGCGTTGCGTCTGGGGTCCCGACGTCCAAGCACACATCCTCAATGGGTTCCCCCTTGAATGCTCGGCACTCCAAAAGGATTTGGTAGAAACCTGCGGCATCCATTTCTAGCGCTAAATGACGTCACAGCTATCCGACCATACTCTTGCGCCTTTTTTATCCGAACTGAAAATCGGCAGTGCTGGCGGGAGCGGTGTTGGCTCCCCTCCAAGGACAAGAAAGTAATAGGGGAATCCGTCTTCCGCTCGCGCCGTCGGATTTACAAATACCCATATTGGAAAATGAAACGGCAGCATCGTGACTCCGCATTTATTAGATCACTTTTTGTCAGGCTTCTTCTTTGGCTTTTCGGCCTTTCTTGGTTTCACGGCCAATAGGCCCTCTACTGCCTTATCGAACGGAAGGGGGATTGCATTGCTTTGTGGCCCGTTTCGTTTTCTGCCGGGGACTTCCTGTGTCATGTGTGCCTCCTAGGCCGCTTCATTATCTTCGCAATTGTACCATAGCTATACTCATCCAGAGAAGTTGAGCATAGGCATTCTAGTGTATCGTGATCCATGTCGAGGAGGTTACCCAGCTTGCTAGTCCACTTTCCGTCCGCCTTTTGCCGCGCGATATGCCTGCACTCGTAACCAACCGCATAAATGGCCACTTTTTCCCAGCCGGGTTCCATAGACGGCGACTCGCACAACTGATACCCCAACGACTCAAAGAGGCGTATGATCGTGTCAACGTTCCAATCACGCGGAATGTCGTTGGGCCAATACGCCTTTCCCCACGTGTCCCATCTTCTAATAGCGCAGCCAGCAGCCCAGGCGAGACAATTATATCGCTTGGTTGGGTCACTCGTCTTCTTGGGATTCCCGGCCATAAGGTCGGGCGCCCACCATAAGACATCGTGAAATATGCACGGTTTCTCAGACATAACGATTATCTTTGGCCCATTGAATCCACGCCGCCGTCATTTTGTCAAAATCTCCATAGGATTCCTCGGGGACAACATCTTCCCCTGTTAGATCATCAAGGGCAGAGAACCAATCGTCAGGATCGTCTAGTAATTCGTTAATCAACATGGGGATCGCATCGTGGCCCATATTGAGAATTGCCTGATACGCTGAGTGCCGCGAGCGCTGTTCAAGACTAGAAAGATGCGACGTGTCGTGTTTCCATTCCTTCGCCAATTGCGCAAAACCGTTCATGCAGGGCGCGGCGTTTCCCTGGCGAGAAGGATTTTCTAAACTCCGATGGGGCTAGCCCATATAGGTGTGATACGGGGGCAGAAATACGAGCCGGAGAAAAAACGTCATTTGTTGCGATACGGCTTCCCTCGCGTATTAATTGTTGCCTTATCGTCGCATCGGCGATTCGCAAGTCCGGCAGAGGAACACGTGCTAAATCCTTCCTGTACAGTTCATATTGACCTCCCCGGACGCGAGGACACAGCAATTCCAAGAGGGACTCGAATTCATAGCTATTAAAAATCGCAAGGTATGCCAAAAGCAGGTCTTGGCTTCCGTTATCGCCACTCCAAAACAGACTATTTCCTTGTACTATCGCGTATCTCGCCGCGCCGTCGAAAGCAAACGAGCCGCATTGACCAAACGCTGGGCATAATAGTCGTGGCGCATTGCCATTCATCCATGTGGGCCGTGGTTCAACCAACTCCCACCAGTTGCGTTTCCTAGTACTCTTCCTCTCAGACGACAGGCGAGAGAAGTTTGGATGCAGTTTTTCACGATAGAACCACGGCACGGCTTTCCTCACAGCCTCCTCCGAGGTCAATCGCAAGCCCGCGGCATCGTATGGATAGAAAAGAAAACTCCTCGTGATTATTTGGCCGTTACAAATGTCGTCCGCCACTGGCCGAAAATACGACAATTCCGACCGCGAGACGTTAGCAGACTTGATTTCATCGCCCGAAACGATGAATACCGACTTGGCACCTGTTGTAATGCGAAGATGTACGTCGAACAATTCTGTGACATGGCGCATCCCCGCTCCGGTCCACCGCGCAATGAGTTCAGTTCCGCGCATTTGCCGCGGCGTCCAATCTGGTGATGCCACGATGTTATAGTTGCGGCTTGCAATCTCGTAACCATCCGAAACGCAATCGCGGGATGGCCCTAGCGTCCGCATTGCCCGAATGGCAATATCTTCGCAATCAGGCTCGGCGTCATTGTCCGCACGCGGTCACCGTCGTGACGAGAACGGCTTATGAGCAAAAAGGCAGGTTCAACGGCGGCATTCTTAAAGTACTTAAATCCGCGAAAGCGCCCTATAAGCCGAATTGACAAAGTATCATCATTGGCAATCGACTGACGCAATCCATGTGCTGCACGTGACTCAAGAAATGAGGATGGAACAAGAGTCGCCAGCACGGCACCTGGCTTTAACTCCCTAACGGCGCGGTCAACAAACGCTATAGATGTATCCGATTGACCTTTGTATAAATCTCCGAGGGTGTTCTTAATCGACGCCTTTGTGCCAGCGTCACTTACTCGCCAAGCCAAAAATGGGGGATTCATTAAGATTATGTCTGGAGATCCCCAATCACGTTTTGCCAGTGAATCAGACGATTCAATAGCAACTTCGACAGTCAGCCCGTTAGTCCTTGATTTGGCCGCTTGTTGAACAGAAAACTCAGCAATGACCACCGATGCCGGACTCTTGTCCACGCCGCGTAAACGCATTGTCTTTAGCTTCTTGGAAGCGCGAGTCGCCTCGATAAGGAACACCCCCGATCCACAAGCGGGATCTAGTATGTCCACGGCAGTGGTGCTTGGGTTGAGTCTTGTGAATTCAGCAATCGCCGATTCGGCTAGAAATCGCGCTAGGGTTGCCGGTGTATACCGAGCGTCCCGTTGTGTGCTCTTTTTGGCTCGCGGTGGCTTCCGCTGTAACTCGACAAACAGCCTCGGTTGTGGAGGGACATCGAGGGCGTTATGTGCCTCCTGGAACAGAGTGCCGCTGGCGTGTCGTATAAGAAGATATGGATCAAGCTGGAGGCCAGCATGGTCTTCTAGCAATTGGTTAGCAAGTTCCCCCAAAGGAAAATGACGCACAGAACGAGAAAAGTCCGCCGCCGAATATGAGATAACGTTCTGCCCATTCAGAACTTCCACTGCCCTTTCTAGTGTGGCCAGCGACAAATCTCTAGAACCTCGTCGGATCGCATCAGCAGAAAGAAGCAGTACATTGAGTGCCTTTATGGCATCGAGATCATTCCCACAGTGCTCCAGGAGGTTGACCCGCAACGACCGAAAGACGGCGAGCGTTTGGCTGATAGCCGTTGCCGTCGATTCTGGAAGGTCTATAGCAAGGGAAGACAGTAGTTTCTGTGCGTCGTCGGCAGTTGAGACATTGTCCTCGTGAATATCGCCAGGACGGTCCCATCGCAGTACTGACACCGCGTCTGAAGTTGAATCCTTTACGACCGCGTGGTTCACGTTTGAAGACCACGCCCATTGTGCTAGTAGCGATGTCCGTAGAATGTCGGCGACATTTCCAATTGAAAGGACCATGCTGGACAATGCCCCGTCCAGCAAGATAAAATGCTTTCCGGCGCACTGAAGCATTTCGGTCCTTGCCAAATAGCGGTGTCGCTACTAGCCCAAGGAAACGAGCCCAGTCATTATGAGACCGCGGATTCCAGGGCATGGGAGTCTAGCCGTGTGACGTTGCACTAACCACCACTAGCGTGATTATACCCGAGATGGAATGCGACCACAAGTCCGTTTTTGGAAATGACTTAAGTGTGTTTCCGACCACGACTTACAATCGCCTCGCACATAGTCACCCGTACATCAGCCGTCGCCCCTCCGCACCCCTGATCGCCGCCACCATCCGCTCGCCGTCAGACACATGCCGCTCTGTGCAGCGGAAACCAAACTCGTTGCAGTAGCGATGCAGATGCTTCTTGGATAGTTGGTGGAACGTGCCGTGGTGACCACGCTTTAACAGGGAAAAGAAACTCTCGGCCGTGTTCGTGTTGACGCTGACTCCGTCCTCTGCAAATCGAGCGTACTCCCCGGCACTGTGCGTGACAACCTCATGCCGTGCAATCTGGGAGGAAAGGCCGCTGTAGGAAGAAAAGTCGTCTGTCATTACCACGGCTTCCTTGGCCACGTTGACCGCAATCTCACCCTTGAGCGTCTTGCTGTCAACCATATCAACTGGAAAGGCTCTGGCCGATCCGTCGCGCTCGACAAGTACCACGACCGGCTGTTTCTCAGTTCCACGCCCACGCTTCGACTTCGGCTTGCCGGATTGTGGACGTGGCTTACCGCCAACATAGGTCTCGTCCACTTCGACCGTGCCCTGTAGCATCCCGGCCATCGGCTCTTGTTTCATCGCCTCACGGATGCGGTGATTCAGAAACCAAGCGGACTTCTGAGTGATTCCCAGTTCGCGGGCCATCTGGTGACTGCTGATGCCCTTCTTGCTGTTGGTCATTAGGTGGATCGCCATGAGCCACTTGGAAAGCGGAATCTTGCTTTCCTCAAAGATCGTACCGATCCGCACGGTGAATTGTTCGCGGCAGGCCGCGCACTTGTAGACGCCGGGGCGAACGGGACTCTTGCTGCCCTGCTTGGCCGTCAGGGTGTACGCCCCCTTGCTGCCACAGTGCGGGCAAACGGGGCCGTTCGGCCATCGCTTGGATTCGAGGAAGGCTCTGGCCTTGCTCTCATCGTGAAATAGCCCCGTCAGGGTGGCTAGATTCAGATCGGCATCGGTGCCAGTCGGAGGATTCTTCTTGCCGGGATGCCGTGAATGGCGATACCCGCTATCGGAGGGGGCGTACTTGCTGGGCATGGCTTTTTCTCCTTGTCTGCCCTAGATCATAGCAAATCCTATGGGTTTGTCAAGTATATCATTCTGACTGAAAAAACCCCTCAAAACGCCCGATTTTCCTTGACTCATCTCCGTCAGGTCCACGATTTCTGCCGGGCTCGCTCGACCCGCCCTGTGTCCAGGCCCTACAACCTTTCGGACGGATGCGATAGAATGCTACGTTTCGTTGGTTGAAAACCGTGTCAGAAGGGGACAGTTCCCGACCGATTTCCCCAGAAGGAGCCGGAGAAGTTTCATGATCGTTACTACGAAGCAGTTGTTCGCCCATGCCTACGGCCGTTACGCCGTCGGGGCGTATAACATCAATAATCTCGAACAGACCGTGGGCCTCTTCCGCGGCAACCTGGGCAAGTCGAAGTCGAACGACGACCCCAGCAACCCCGCCACCAGCGCCCCGTTCATTCTGCAAATCTCCCGCGGCGCCCGCGAATACTCCGACAAGCGGCTGCTGGAAGCCATGATCCGCACGGCCGACGAGATCTTCCCCGAGGCGATCTTCGCGGTCCATCTCGATCACGGCACCGAGCCGGTCTGCTACGACTGCATCGACAGCGGCTTCTATAGCTCGGTGATGATCGACGCTTCGCACGAGGAGTTCGCCGAAGAACATCGAGATCACCCGCCGCGTCGCCGATCGCGCCCATGCCAAGGGGATCGTCGTCGAGGCCGAGCTCGGGCAGCTTGGCGGCGTCGAGGAGGACATCGTCGGCAGCGTGCGGCTGACCGATCCGGCCCAGGCGGCCGAATTCGTCGAGAAGAGCGGCTGCGATTCGCTGGCGGTGGCCATCGGCACTTCGCACGGCGCGTTCAAGTTCAGCGGCAAGCAGGGCCTGCACTTCGACGTGCTGGAAAAGATCCAGAAGGCCGTCCCCAAGAACTTCCCGCTGGTGATGCACGGATCGAGCAGCGTGCCGAAGGAGTGGGTCGATCGCATCAACAACGCCGGCGGACAGATTCCCAACAGCAGCGGCGTGCCCGAGGATCAATACCTCCCCGGGGCGAAGCTGGGCGTCTGCAAGGTGAACATCGACACCGACGGCCGGCTGGTCTGGTGCGCCATTCACCGCGAGATGTTCCGCGACAAGCCCGACAATTTCGATCTCCGTCCGCCCGGAAAGGTCTTTATGGCCGCCTACGCCGACTACATCGCTCACAAGAACAAGATGCTCGGCTCGTCCGGCCAACTGGAAGCGGTGCGGAAGGCGATTAAGAACTAGAACGGGAAGAGTGAACCACAGCGGGAACACTGATCGCCGCTGATCTACGCGAATGCTTGCGATTAGCGGAGATCAGCGTAAATCTGAAATGCAACACACAAAAAGCCAGGCGAAACCGAGCAGATTCAACGAAATTTGACGCGCAGGTGCCACTGCTGGCTTGTCCAGCATTGCTGTTCGGACGGGCTGGTCGCGGCCTCGCCTCGCACGATTGACGCTCCGTCGTGAACGTGGGCCATCAAAACCTCCGGTGCTGGTCCGCATCGGATTAACACCCATCGCTCTGTCCGCGGCGAGCACTGCTGGACAAGCCAGCAGTGGTAGCCGCGCGGTAAGACGGCGACGCACCTCCTCCGCCGCCCTCCGCACAGAAGTCCCGCTCGGCAAGCGGGACCTACTTGCGCATAGGAACAGAAGTCCCGCTCGGCAAGCGGGACCTACTTTGCGCATAGGAAAGGTCGTCCGAGACTCCGACCGCGCTGTCACGATTCTCTTACGCTGAACTCCAGCTTCCAGCGATTGTCGCTCGTCGTGCTGACGCACCATAGTTCCAACATGCCTAGCTCGGTGAGCTTGGTGTGGAATCGAACCGGCACGTAGGGCTCGTCGATCGACTCGTCGGGCGGCAGGGCGGCTTCGAGCGAATCGGTCTCGGGAAGCTCGTCGGGCGTCCAGGTCGTCAGGACGTCGCCGGGACGGTCGGACTTACGGACGGAGGAACTGAAGAAGCGGAAATGGGCGGGCTCGCCGACTACCAGGCCGATCTCGGCGGAAGGGACGTCGGTCTCGGACCCCTCTTCCATGCCGATCGGCGCGACGCACAGCGCGCGGAGCGGGCGCGGCGCGCCCGGCACGGCCAGGCCCGCGGTCTCGATGCCGACGTAATACGAGCGGGCCGTGCCCCCGCGAATCCTCATGCCGCCGCGGTGCTTGGTCCAGCCGTAATACGCCGCGCCGCGGGCGACGGCGTGGTCCAGATCGTGCTCGCCATCGAGCAGACGCGGCGCCGCGCCGCCGAACCACTCGCCGAGCACCTCCAACAGCCGCTGCTGAAACGCCTCGGCCTTGAACGCGCCGCCGTTGAACAGCACGTGCGTCGGACGGACCGGCTTGCCCGGCTCGTCGGCATGGGCTTGCAGAAAAGCGGCCAGGTGACGGGTGATGGCCGTGTCCGACTCGAACGGCAGCCCGATTTCGCGGAAGCCGGACACGCGCTGCGGCGTGGGGCGATCGGCCGCCTTACAATGTGGGAAGAAGCCGTCGATCAGCAACTCGCTCACGTCGCCGCGGGCGACCTCGACCGAGATCGTTCCGCCGATCAGTTTCCGGCCGCGGCCGAGGACCGAAACCGCGTGCGTCTGCGGACCCTGCGGGCCAAGCAGCGTCTCCTTGGCCGTGCGGCAGGAATGCCACAACGCGACCGACTGCCAGGGGTCGAGCTGCACGCCCTTTTCGGCGAAGCGGCCGGCGACGTGATGGGCCAGGGCGAGGTCCATGTTGTCGCCGCCCACCAGGAGATGATTGCCCACGGCGATGCGGCGCAGGACCAACTCACCCTGTTCCTCGGCGGCGCCGACCAAGGTCAGATCGGTCGTTCCGCCGCCGACGTCGCAGACCAGCAGCGTGTCGCCGACCGCCAGCGCCCGCCGCCAGCGCTCGCCGGTCGTGGCCAGCCAGGCATAGACGGCCGCCTGCGGCTCTTCCAGCAGCACCAGGTCGTCCGGCAGTCCGGCGGCCAGCGCGGCCTCGCGGGTCAACTCGCGGGCGCTGGCATCGAACGAGGCCGGCACGGTCAGCACGACCCGCTGCTGGGCCACCGGCGCCTCGGGATGCGCCGATTCCCATGCGGCGACCAGATGCTCGAGGTAGCGTTGCGAAGCGGTGACCGGCGAGACCTTCGGCACTTCGGCCGGGGCATTCCAGGGCAAGATTGGCCGTCGGCGATCGACGCGGCTGTGACAGAGCCATGATTTCGCCGCGGCCACAGTGCGGTCGGGCATCTCAGCCGCCTGCCGCCGGGCAAACTCGCCCACGGCGAAGTTCCGGTCGGCGGCCCAGGGCAGATCGAGCGATCCGCCCGCCTCGTGCTGCGCTGCCAGATAGAGGAAACTCGGCAGCACGCTGAACGATTCGGTCGTGCCGGCGGCGACAAGCTGTGGGATGGGCAGCAATTCCAGCCGCGGTTGGTCGGCATCCAACGCCGCGGCGGCCAGCACGCTGTTGGTCGTGCCAAGATCGAAACCGATCACGTATTGAGCTGGCATGATTCCGTCCTTGAGTTCCACGCTTCTTGCGGGTCAACGCCGCTTCCAGACCATTCTACAGAGGGCGGCGCAGTCGTCCATAGGTCGCGCGGCGAGAGCGCGGCCGTGTTACTTATTATGCCCAAGGGCGCAGCACGCAAAGGGCGCGATACCAATCCGAAGCGCAAGCGAGGGCAACGTCCTGTCGCTCCCTCGCTTGCGCTTCGGATTGGTATCGCGGTATGGACAATTCCGGTTAGCCGAATCGATGGGCGGGGCGAAAGAAGCCGGCCGATTTCCGTCCACCTTGGTAGACGAGAATGTCTGCCCCACCGGTTCAAAAAAGAAGCGGGCGTCTCACCTGCCCAGAAAAAGGGTGGGCGAGACGCCCGCGCTCCAGTCAACGCACTGGTCAGCGAATCGCTTTGCGGCGCTACACCGGCACGACCTCGATGCCGGCCAGTTCGCAGTAGGCGCGGAACAGGCGGTCGTGCTTGCCGAGAATGAACAGTTGGTGGAAGCCCTTGCAGTCGCGGGGGTCGGCGACGTTGTCCATCTTCAATTCGACCGAGGTGCGGCAGCCGCCGCAGGGCGGCGTGTCGATGTTCGCGGCGACCTGGCCCGTGCCCAAGATCATCTTGCCCGGCCCGTCGAACTTCATCACCGTCACCGGCTCGCCGACCGGCCAGATCACCTGCGGCGAGACGCCGATCTCCGACTCGCTATGGCTGCGGAGAATCAACGGTACGGCAGGCTGATCGAAGCCGCGGAGCTTCGCTGGCGAGGAGCAATGCGCGCCCATCAAACTGCCAGTGATCGTATTCGCCACGGGGTCTTGCATGAAACCCGGCCGACCAGCCAGCAACGAGCACAGCCGCAACGAAATCGCCGCGTTCCAATCGCACTCGCAACAGCCGACGGCGCCCTCATCGTTCAGCTTCTGCCATGCCATGCACGGAGGGCAAGGAATGCGGCGGCGTTGGACCAGATCGAGGCAGTTCAGCGAAATCCCCTGGCAATTCTCCGCCGCCATGATCCGCTTGGCGACGAAGTAGTTCTTCGCCGCATTGATCACGTCATGCGGCTTCGGCTCGACCGTTTTCTGCGCCGTTCGAGAAAACTCCTCGGCCAACGCCTTTGCCTCGGCGGTTACTTCCTGCTTGGCCAACTCGTCCGTCCAGCGATGCAGCGGGACATGGTGCAGAGTGGTCCCGATCACGTCCAACCGCTGGTCATAGGTCTTATCGCCGTTGATGATGCACAAACGCGTGTTCTTCATGTCCACCATCGTCCGCATCATCTTGACGGCTTCGGCCAGCCAGGCGTGGTCTTGCGTGGAAGCCGTGAAGCACTTCTTGGCATTGCGTGTTGCGCGGAGAGTGCCGCTGAAGGATGTGCCCATCGGGCTAAAGACAATCGCCGGCAGGTCGCCCTTCCCGGCGACAAACCTCTCAACGTGAGCCCAGTAGTCGGGATGCAGAGCGCCGACGACAACGATGACGCCGTCGGGCGGCGACTGCTTGCACTCGGCAAGCAGCTTGTCGATCGCACCCAACTCGACGATCGGCTCCGCGTCGATTTCCAGAGTCACGCCGAGCTTCTCGGCGGCGTCGGTCATGATCTTGGCGAACTCGGCGTCGCGTGCTTTGACGTCATAGCAAGCGCCCGGCCAGCCCATCCAGTAGCGATCGACCTTCGGGTGGAGAAAGACGGCGCGTATCCGCGGCTTGACCGCGTCAGCCGGCTCGCCGCCCATCACCGCGGAGGTCAGGCTGAACATGCCCGGCGCCGCCAGCGAGGCCAGTCCGACGGTCGACATGAAATCGCGGCGATCGATCGAGGCGCAGCAACCGCAGTTGTGAGAATGATCGTGTTCGTGCTCATGCTTGCTAGCCATAGCGATTCTCCTTGGTTGAGGCGGGAAGTCTTTGATCGGTGGTGCGAAAAGGCACCGTCGGGCAGGAGAGAACATCGTAGCAGACGAAGCGTGATCGTGCAAGCATTTTCCTGCGGTTTCCGCCCCGGTTGATTGCCTCCCATGAGGGAAGTAGAATGGCCGCACGTTGGTGCAATCGGTTCGCATCGCAATTGTTACAACAAGAGCACGCCTGTCGAGTTCAGGCAGAAAACGTGAAAATAGCCGGGGGCCAACGGCCCGCGGTCGCAATGGCGAACACATTCCGCGGGCCGTTGGCCCCCGGCTATTCGATGACATCGGCGCTCAGACGGCCGATAGACGGTCAAAGGTCACCCTATGCCCGACAATCCCAATCAATACGACAATCCGCTGATTTCCCGCTACGCCTCGCCCGAGATGAGCGCGCTGTGGAGCCCGCAGCGGAAGTTCAGCACGTGGCGGCGGCTTTGGGTCGCGCTGGCCGAGGCCGAGGCGGAACTGGGGCTGCCGATCACGCCGCAGCAGATCGAACAGCTCAAGGCCCACGTCGACGACATCGACTTCGAGGCGGCGGCCGGCTACGAGCGGAAGCTGCGGCACGACGTGATGGCCCACGTCCACGCCTACGGCGACGTTTGCCCCGACGCCCGGGCGATCATCCACCTCGGCGCGACAAGTTGCTATGTGACCGACAACACCGACCTGCTGCTGCTGCGCGAGGGCTTGCAGATGCTCGCCCGCCGGGTGGCGGCCGTGATCGATCCGCTGGCCGCGTTCGCCGCCAAGTACCGCGATCTGCCGTGCCTGGCGTTCACCCATCTTCAGCCGGCCCAGCCGACGACCGTCGGCAAGCGGGCGTGCCTCTGGGCCTACGACTTCGCGATGGACCTGGCCGAAATCGAGCATCGCCTCGCCGAGCTTCAAGGCCCGGG
Organism: uncultured Planctomycetia bacterium; assembly: GCA_963815695.1. GTDB lineage: Bacteria > Planctomycetota > Planctomycetia > Pirellulales > Thermoguttaceae. The sequence goes on along the minus strand of CAWFIG010000018.1, from coordinate 318,479 downwards.
GCAACAAGGGCACGACCGGCACGCAGGCGAGTTTCCTGGAACTGTTCCACGGCGACCACGCCAAGGTGCGGAAGCTGGAGGAACTGATCTGCCGCAAGATCGGCTTCGACGCCGCATACGCCGTCAGCGGCCAGACCTATTCGCGGAAGATCGACTCCTACGTTCTCGGCAATCTCTCCGGCGTGGCCCAAAGCGCGCACAAGATGGCCACCGATCTGCGGCTGCTGGCCCATCGCAAGGAAGTCGAGGAGCCGTTCGAGAAGGAGCAGATCGGCTCGTCGGCGATGGCCTACAAGCGGAACCCGATGCGGAGCGAGCGGATCTGTTCGCTGGCCCGATTCGTGACGAGCCTCGAATCGAGCGCCGCGCAGACCGCCTCGGTCCAATGGCTCGAACGCACGCTGGACGACAGCGCCAACCGCCGGCTGACGCTTCCGCAGGCGTTTCTGGCGACCGACGCCGTGCTGATCCTCTGCCAGAACGTGACCGCGGGCCTGGTCGTCTATCCCAAGGTGATCGCCGCCCACTTCCAAGCCGAGTTGCCCTTCATGGCCACTGAAAACATCCTCATGGCCGCCGTCGCCGCCGGCGGCGACCGCCAAGACCTGCACGAGCGCATCCGCCGCCACAGCCAGGCCGCCGCCGCAGTGGTCAAAGAAGCAAGGCGGCCGAAACGATCTCGATGGACTCGCCTGGCCGCCGATCCATCATTCACCAAAGTCGATCTCGCCGCCGCAACCGACCCCACCCAGTTCGTCGGCCGCGCCCCGCAGCAAGTCGATGAGTTCCTGGCCGAGGTGGTTGCGCCGATCCGGGCGAAATACGCCGGGCAAGGGCAGAGCGACGCGGAGGTTCGCATTTGAGAACACACCATCGAGGGTCACGGGTTCAGGTCAAACCGAATAGCGGTTTCGCGCATCTATGGCAGGAACCGTAAATATAAAACTCAGACCGATCAAGATCGCCTTCCTTGTTGATCCAAAGGATACTAGGGGCAATAAGGGGTCAGAACGATTTTCCCGCATCCTCTTCAGGGCATTCCGAACCGTCTTTTGATGATGCCGATGACGGACAAGTTCTCATCGAGGTCGGGCCAGTGCAAGCCGGTGCCGTTGCAGATTAGCTCGATGTCGCCGAGTTGCTCGGGCGTTGCGTCACGCAAGCGGCGCAGAGTAGGTCCCGCCTGCCGGGCGGGACTCTCATCCTCTCACACAAGTCCCGCTCGGCAAGCGGGACCTACTGGACAGCAAAAGGGTCGGAACGATCTTCCCGCGTCCCCGTTATGGCATTCCGAACCGCCCTTCGATGATGCCGATGACGGACAAGTTCTCATCGAGGTCGGGCCAGTGCAGGCCGGTGCCGTTGCAGATTGGCTCGATGTTGCCGAGTTGCTCGGGCGTGGCGTCTCGCAAGCGGCGCAGAGTAGGTCCCGCCTGCCGGGCGGCACTCTCATCCTCCCACACAAGTCCCGCTCGGCAAGCGGGACCTACTGGACAGCAAAAGGGTCGGAACGATCTTCCCGCGTCCCCGTTATGGCATTCCGAACCGTCCTTCGATGATGCCGATGACGGACAAATCCTCATCGAGGTCCGGCCAGTGCAAGCCGGCGCCGTTGCAGATCAGCTCGATGTTGCCGAGTTGCTCGGGCGTGGCGTCTCGCCCTTCATCCGCCGTTCCAACTCCTTGGTCCGCGCCTTCAATTCCGCGATCACCGGTTCTTCATGCTCAAAATCCACGCGCTCCACGAATCCAGATGCGCCTTGGTCGGATGGACCCTATTTCTTGACGCTCAACGCCGTTGGCGGGCTCCAATACGTAGGACGGATTTCCAGGTCCGTCCACTTTCTCCGCAATCGATTCCCAATCCGTCCGGCTTCGCCGGGACGGATTGGGAAATTCGTCTTGCGGCGCATCTTTTTTGCCGGGGCGACAGGACCCGATGCTCAGGCCTGCGTCGAAAGGAAAAGTTGCACGCCCATCTGCTCGATCTGGTCGTTCTGCTCTTCGATCGAGTCGACGTGGTCGTCCTCGTCCTTGAGGATCTGCACCAGCAGGTCGCGGGTGGCGTTGTCGCCGACCTCGACGGCCAGGTTAATCGCCTCGTTGTAGAGTCGCACCGCCCCCATTTCCGACGCCAGATCCGCTTTAAGCTGTTTTGGCACGTCGGCGCCGACGTGAATCGGATTCAGCTTGCTGACCGTCGGCGTCCCTTCGAGGAACAAGATGCGGCCGATGAGCGTTTCGGCATGGCGCATCTCTTGGATCGCCCGCTTCTCGGTTCGCTCGTGAAGTTTGGCATACCCCCAGTTGTCGCACATTTCGCTGTGGACCATGTACTGATTGATCGCCGTAAGCTCCTCGGCCAGCAGGCCGTCCAACGCTTTAACGAGCTTCTGGTTCCCTTTCACGGAATCTCCTCCTCGGCAAGAGCCACTGTTTCAAGGCAAAACCCCCCTTACTATACGAAGTGGGGCGAGGCCGTCAAGTACCTGTCATCGCCCGGCGATACTCGGCCAAACGGGTTTCAGCGTCGTCCAACGACCCACCGAACGATCGCTTCTCGTCGAGATAGATCAGCGGGACGGGCATTTCAACGATTCGTAGCCCCAATCGCGCCGCCTGCGTCCACAACTCCAACGGCATCGCGTAGCCGGGCTCGGTCACTTCGAGCCGCGCCAGCGCCGAGGTGCGATACGCCTTGAAGCCGCAGAAGGCGTCGGTCAGGCTCAAGCCGAGGCGGCGATTCACCTCGTCGGTTATCAGCCGGTTGATGCGGCGGCGGGCTTCCGGCGGATCGCTGTCGCCTGGAAATCGCCGCAGATAGCGGCTGCCGGAAACGATGTCCGCGTCGCCCGTCCAGCATCGCTCGACGAACGCCGGAATCAATTGCGGCTGGTGCTGGCCGTCGCAATCGATCGTGACCAGAACGTCGTATCCTTCGGCAACCGCGAAATCGAACGCCGAGCGAATCGCGACGCCGTAACCTTGGTTCGTCGGATGGCGGATCAGCCGAACGTCGTCGCGGGCGGCCAGCAATTCGGACGTTCCGTCGGTCGAGCCGTCATCGACCACTAGCACGTCGCGGCAATAGGAGATCGCCCCCGCAATGGCCCCGGCCACGTGGCTCACCTCGTTATAGACTGGCAATGCGGTAAGTGCCCGACATGTCATAGCTGCAATTGTGCGCCGCGAAAGACAGGAGCGAAGGCGGAGGGCGGAGGGCGGGGAACGGGCGCTGTCCTTCATCCCTCCGCCCTCCGCCCTCATCCCTCAACATTCTCCGACCGGATCCTTCTCGCTCCGGCTGGCCCAAACCTGTACGTCCGGGAACTGGCGGGCCAGGACTTCGGCCAGACATTCCATCGCGAACCGCTCGCTGGCGAAGTGGCCGGGCAACAACAGGCCGATGCCGAGTGCTTCGGCCTCCAGGCAGGTGTGAAACCGGGCTTCGCCCACTACCATCGCGTCGCAATCGTTCTGCCGGGCGGCGTCGAGCAATTCACCCGCCGCGCCGCACGCCACCGCCACGGTGCGAACGGTTCGCGCCGGATCGCCGACCAATTGCAGCCGCTCGATCGCCAGGAACTGCTTGAGCCGCTCGGCAAGCTGCCCGAGCGAGAGCGGATCGGCCAACCATCCCCATCGGCCCGTCCCCTGGCCTTCCGTGTGCGGCACCAACGGGGCGATGCCGCGGAGTTGCAGCCCGACGGCCAATCGCTGGTTGATCCCTTCGCCGGCCGAATCGAACGCCGTGTGAGCGCTGAACACGGCGACACCCGCGGCAATCAGGTCCAACAAGATTCGCCCTACGGTCGTATCGGCGGTCAGCCGCTTGGTTGCGGCGAACGGGATCGGGTGATGCGCGACGATCAATTCGACCCCCGCCTCGACCGCTTCGGCCGCGCTGGCCGGCGTGACCGTCAGGCAGGTCATCAGTTTCGCAACGCTCCGATCGCGATGGCCGACCAGCAGTCCGACGTTGTCCCACTCCTCGGCCAGACGAAAGGGGGCGAGTTGTTCGAGGAACGCGGCAATGGCGGCGATGGTCGACATAAACACTCTCGGTGGACGGAACGGACTGTTGCGAGCCCGCCTTAAGTCGGAAGGTAGCGGTATTGACGGCGCCCGTCAAGCAGCCAAGCAAGCGGATGTGTCGAGCCCTCTTGACAGGTTGTGCTGGGGTGGGAATGATAAGGGTCTTTTATTGTCTTTTGGCTTTACTTATTGCACCAGAAGCAAATCTCGAACGAGGAACTCCCCCAATGAAACGAGTTACAGGGCGTGAAAAAGTGGGACGGAAGCCCCGAAGTCGGCTGAAGAGTCGGCTGTACGTGGCTTGGCTGCTGTTGGTATGCGTCGGCATCGTATCGGCGCTGGCGTTTATGGCCCCGGCCGATGCGACCTCCTCCGGTGGTGGGGGTGGCTGGACCATCGGCGGCGTGAAGCTCTTGACACCGCTGATGGGCGAAAAGTTTAACACGGTGGAGAAGATCGCCCTGTGCGCCAACGTGTTCATCGCTTTGGGCGGATTGGCATACGCGTTGATGCTCGTCGGGCAGGTCAAGAACGCCCCCGAGGGGACCAAGAAGATGCAGGAGATCGCGCAGGCGGTCCGCGAAGGGGCCAACGCCTACCTCTATCGGCAGTTCCGCGTCGTCTTCGCGCTGATCGTGTTGATTACCGTCCTTCTGTTCTATGGCGCCAAAGCATCGGGGCTCGCGGAGGCGTATTGTTGGGGACGGGCGATGGCCTTCCTCCTCGGCTCGACCTTCTCGGCCACGGTCGGCTTCGTGGGCATGAGACTGGCCACGGTCGGTAATCTCCGCGTGGCCGCCGCCGCCAAGACCAGCTTCGGTCGGGCACTGCAACTCGGCTACCGCACCGGCACCATCACCGGCATGTTGACCGACGGCCTCGGGCTGTTGGGCGGTTCGGTGATCTTCCTGATCTACGGCGAGCAAGCCTACGAGGCCCTGCTGGGCTTCGGCTTCGGCGGCACGCTGCTGGCGTTGTTCATGCGCGTCGGCGGCGGCATCTATACCAAGGCGGCCGACGTCGGCGCCGACCTGGTCGGCAAGGTCGAGGCCGGCATCCCCGAAGACGATCCACGCAACGCCGCCACCATCGCCGACAACGTCGGCGACAACGTCGGCGACTGCGCCGGCATGGCGGCCGACATCTTCGAGAGCTACGAAGTGACAATCGTCGCCGCCATGATCCTCGGCATCGCCAGCTTCGGCCACAAGGGCGTCATCTTCCCGTTGTTGGTCCGCGCCATCGGCGTCATGGCCAGCATCATCAGCACCTACAGCGTCCGCGCGGGCGACAAGGGCTCGGTCGGCGAGGCGATGAAGAGCGTCAACCGCGGCTTCATCATCGGCTCCTGCCTGAGCATCGCCGGCTTCATCCTGCTGGGCCTCGGGTACTTGAACTTCAACACCAATGTAGTGCTCGACGGCCAGTCGATGCGTTACATTCAGGCGTATCCGCAGGCCGCCGCCGGATTCCCCGGCGCGACTGCCGACAACGTCACCGCCGGCCTTCCGGTTTGGGCCACGCTCGGCGTTTCGGGCCTCGACATGCGTGCTGCCTGGACCTGTCTGATCGGCATCATCCTGGCCGTGTGCCTCAACAAATGCACCGAATACTACACCGGCACGGAGTTCAAGCCGGTCAAAAGCCTGGCGAAATCGTGCGAAACGGGTCACGCGACGAACATCATCCAAGGAATTGCCGTCGGCTATGAGAGCACCGTGGCCGCCGTGTTGATTATTGCGGCCGCGATTATGTGCAGTGCTTTGATTTACGTTGGCACGACTCCAACGTTCATTGCCTTCGGCGTGGCGATGTGCGGCATCGGCATGTTGACCCTCACCGGCAACACGATCTCGATGGACGTCTTCGGGCCCGTGGCCGACAACGCCAACGGCATCGGTGAGATGGGCTATGACAGGGAGGAGATGGGCGAGGCCAAGTACAAGGAGGCCCGGCAAATCCTGGCCGACCTCGACGCGGTGGGCAACACCACCAAGGCCATCACCAAGGGCATCGCCATCGGCTCGGCTGTGATCGCCGCCGTGTCGCTGTTCAACAGTTTCATCGTCTCGGTCGGCTCCGGCGGCAAGGGCGAGAACGAGCAGATTACTCAGGGCGTGTACAACCTGGTGGCGTCGATGCTCACGATTTCCGATCCGCGGTTGTTCATCGGCATGTTGATCGGCGGGGCCGTGCCCTTCTTGTTCAGCTCGATGACGATTCGGGCGGTGGGCCGGGCGGCGTTCCTGATCGTCAAGGAGGTCCGCATCCAGTTCCGCGACAAGGAGATTTGGGCCGGCACGAAGAAGCCCGACTACGGCCGCGTCGTCGCGATTTGCACGGGCGAGGCCCAGAAGGAGTTGATTGGCCCCGGCCTGTTGGCCATGTTGGTGCCGATCGTCGTCGGTTACTCGCTCGGCGTGGTCGCCTTGGCCGGTTTCTTGGGCGGCATGATCGTCGTCGGCCAATTGCTGGCGGTCTTCATGGCCAACGCCGGCGGCGCTTGGGACAATGCCAAGAAGATGATCGAGGACGAACCCAAGACCGAAACGACCGGCAAGGGGAGCGAGAAGCACAAGGCGGCCGTCACCGGCGACACCGTCGGCGACCCGCTGAAGGACACCGCCGGCCCGGCCATCAACCCCCTGATCAAGGTGATGAACATGGTCAGCCTGCTGATCATCGGCCTGATCCTGCCCTACGACACGACCGTCTGCGACAAGCTGACCAAGGGTGGAGTGAAGGACATCGTCGAGAAGCGCACGACACCCAGTTCTGGGTCGTCATCGCCGTCTGCCTGCTCGGCCTGGCGTGGGCGGTGTGGCAGTCGAAACGCGAGTCGAAGCACAACGTCGAGTAACGCAGTCCGTGCGTTCGTAACAGAGTCAAAGGCGCCCGCGTTCAGCCCCGGCGCTTGTACCCGGGCTTGCTGAGAGTCGGATTGGCGAGATGCAAAGAGCCGGGAGCCAACGGCTCTCGGAGGATGGTCGCAGACCTGCGCGGGTTCCGGGCGCCGTTGGCTCCCGGCTATTCTTTCGTAACATCGGCCGTAGGAGGCGTCTCCCGACGCGGCGCCGCCGAGCCGTGAACCGGCGACGGGAGTCGCCTGCTACGGTCTGAATTCCCGGACACTCTCGGTTCTCAGCCGCGGTGCGCGGCGACGTGAGGGGCAGGTTAGCGTTGCGTTCGGTCTTTGTTGCGGTTTCGTTACGAGACCTTCTTGTGGCAGCGATCCTCATCGTGTACATTGGCGTTTTCGCCGTCGACGACGAGGCCTGCGCATGTTCAATTTTCTGCCCCGCAACACCAAGTTTTTCGATTTTTTCGACCGCGACACCGAAGTGCTGGTCCGCGCGGCCGAGTGTTTTCGCGAGTTTCTCGAATCCTCCGGCGATCCGAAACAATACTCCGCCCGGCTGAAGGAACTGGAGCACGAGGCCGACCGGGTCACCCACGAGGCGATGGAATTGCTGCATCGCACCTTCATCACGCCGCTGGAGCGCGGCGACTTGCGGCGGCTGATTCTGGCGCTCGACGAGATCGTCGATTATCTCGACGACGCCGCCCGGCGGATCGCGCTGTACGACGTCGGCGCGATCCTGCCCGAGGTGTGCGCCATGGGAAAGGTGATCGTCGATCTGGCCAACGCGGTAGCGGCCGCGGTCCACGATCTCCGCAATCTCCGCAAGAAGAACCGCGTGCTGGAGCACTGCATCGAGATCCAGCGATTGGAGAACATCGGCGACCACCTGCACCACATCGCCTTGGCGTCGATCTTCAAGAATGGCATGGATCCGCTGACGGTGATCAAGTGGAAGGAGATCGTCGACCTGATCGAATTGGCGATGGACGCCTCCGAGGAGGTCGCCCACGTGATCGAAGGGATCGTGCTGGAGAACGCCTGACGTATGAATCGCGAATGGATACTGGGGTTTTCTGGCCGTCGGGTTCGCCGTTTGGGGCGTCGGCTACATGGGCTACCACGTCGGCGCCATTGCGCTGGAAGTGCCGGTGTTGGTGACGGTCGTGGTCGTGCTCGCCCTTGGTTTCGACTTCACCAACGGCATCCACGACGCGGCCAACTCGATTGCCACGGTGGTTTCGACGCGCGTGCTGACGCCGCTGCAGGCCGTGGTTTGGGCGGCATTCTTCAACTTCGTGGCCGCCTACGTCTTCGGCACCCACGTGGCGATGACGATCGGCAAGGACGTCGTGCAGCAGAACGTCGTCGACACGCCCATGATTCTCAGCGGGCTGTTGGGGGCCATCCTCTGGAACCTGACCACCTGGTATCTGGGCCTGCCCACCAGTTCGTCGCACGCCCTGGTCGGCGGTATGGCCGGGGCCGCCATCGCCAAGGCGGGCGTCGGAGCGGTGATCGCTAGCGGGCTGCTGAAGATCGCCGCCTTCATCGTCCTCTCGCCGCTGATCGGCTTGGTGCTCGGCTTCGTGATCGGCGTCGGAATGACCTGGCTGTTCCGCAGATCGACGCCGCGGCGCGTCGAGTTCTTGTTCCGCAAGGGACAACTCCTCTCCGCCGCGCCTCTATAGCCTGGGGCACGGAACGAACGACGCCCAGAAGACGATGGGCATCCTCGCGCTCTTGTTCTATACGATATCGCCAGTTATCTGGAAAGACAGCGACTTCGGGCACATCCCGTTCTGGATCGTGTTGATCTGCCACGCCGCCATGGGCCTGGGAACGCTGATCGGCGGCTGGCGGATCGTGAAGACCATGGGCTCGAAAATCACCAAGCTAGATCCCTTCGGCGGATTCTGTGCCGAATCGGGCGCGGCCGTGACGCTGTTTGCCACCGCGGCGGCGGGCATTCCCGTCAGCACCACCCATACCATTGCCGGCTCGATCGTCGGATTCGGCAGCGATGCGGCGGCTCAGCGCCGTTCGCTGGGGGATGACCGTCAACATCGTCTGGGCTTGGATACTCACCATCCCCGTCGCAGGCTGCATGGGGGCCGCGGCATACCTTGCCATCTCGTTTGTGGCACGGCTGTGTCGGTAAGCTGGGGAAGCTTGCAGGATGGAGAAAGCGACGACGCAGACGTAGGTTGTACTCCGGCATAACACGTTGGTGGGCAACGCTTTTCGTTATGCCAGAGCATAGCCCACGAGTTCCTGCTTTTCCGCCGGCCGGTTGACGATTGTGGTGCATAATTGATATGCTAAGAGTCTCGCTTTCATTCGGGGCGGAGGCCGTCGTTCCTCCAGCCTCCACGTCAAGGGGAAAAAGGGGACAGGTCCAATTTGTGCGAAGCACCCTTCGGGCCGTTCCGGCAAATTGGACCTGTCCCCTTTTTCCCACGTCAAGGGGGTTTCACGATGAAGCTCGAACTGATCAACGTGGACCGTCAAAAGCCGCCGATCGTGCTGCATCAGTTTCCCGTGATTGTTGGCCTCGATCCTGGCGCGGACATCTGTCTCGACGATTCGGCCGTGGGCCATTATCAGTGCATGATCGACTTCAGTGACGACGGGCTGATGGTGTGGGACTTGGGCACGCGATCGGGCACGTTTGTCAACGGCGTCCGCGTTTCGCAGAATGCCCCGCTGCAATCGGGCGATGAACTCGCCTTCGGCAAGAACCGGCTCTTGGTCCGCTACGACGACGGTACGACGAAACCGCCAGGGCGCCGCGAGCGCGGCCACCGCCGCCCGGCGGTTTCGGCCTAGACTCATTGGTTCGCCTTTACCCGTAGCTTGTGCTTTCGCATGGCGTCAGCATGGCATCCGTTTGTGTCGGCTCCCGCCAGTCGTTATGCCATTAGGTTTTGGGATTGAGGAGGAATCCTCAATGTTGAACGTTGACTTCGTACCTTTTCCGTAGCCCAGGCGTTTACGCCTGTGGGAAGAATGCCGCGCCATATCTGTCCCTTTTTCGTTCAGCCCCCTTAAGGGGGCGAGACAGAAAAAGGAAGGAATTTGGGGCCTTGTTTCCCAGGCGTGAACGCCTGGGCTAGTGAAAAGGCACGCCGTCAACGTCCATTGGTTGCGGCTACGCCGCGTTATGCTGAAGCATAACCTACGGGAGGCAAATGCGCATGGCACGCACCGTGAAGACAGGGCCTGTTTTCTTCATTTTATTCAGCTTGCCGTTTGCCGCCGTCGGCGTCGGCGTAAGTGCGTGGCTGTTCTCGACGGTCGCTGGCCACTGGAAAATGCAGCGTTGGCAGGAGACGCCCGCGAAAATCGTCTGGGCGAAGCTGGAAAGCCATTCGGACAACGACGGTACCACCTATCGGGCAACCGCCGAATACGCCTATCAATTCGGTGGCCGGCAATATACGGGCCATCAGGTGAGCATCAGCGGCGGCAGCGACAACATCGGATCGTACCAACAGAACGTACACCGCCAGTTAAGCGGGTATCGGGCGTCGGGCCGCTCGTTCCGCTGCTACGTCAACCCCGAACGGCCGGCCGAGGCGATCCTCTTCCGCGATCTGCGGTACGAAATGGTCGCCTTCCAGGCATTGTTCGCCACCTCGTTCGGCGCCGTCGGGTTCGGGTTGTTGACGTTTGCCGTATTGAACTTCTTCAAGGCAAGGGGCAACCGCGCGCTGGGGCGCTCCACGCCGACGAACCGTGGCTGTGCAAAGAAGAATGGGCCGACGGCAAGATCGGCGCGTCGGCCAAGACCTCCGCGATCGTGTTGTTCGTGTGCACCCTCTATTGGAACCTGATATCCGTGCCGCTGTTGGTGGTGTTTCCCCGCGACGCGCTCGACAAGGGCGACTGGGCACCCTTGCTCTTGCTGGGGTTTCCCGCCGTCGGGTTGATTTTGATTCTGGCCGTGGCCGTTGTCGTGCTGCGTTGGCGAAAGTACGGTCAGTCGGTGTTCGAGATGGCCTCGCTGCCCGGCGTGATCGGTGGGCAATTGGCCGGCGTGATTCGCGTCTCCAAGAAGGTCGAGCCGGAAGAGAGTTTTCGACTGGCACTCAATTGCGTTAACCGAGTGGTCACCCACAGCGGTGACAGCGACAACATCTCGGAGAACGTCTTGTGGCAGGACGAGCAGCTTATCGCCCACGAGTTGTCTCAAAGCGATCCCGAGCAGTCGGCGATTCCGGTGCTGTTCCAGATTCCTTACGAATGCCGCCCCAGCGACGAGACGGAAGCGAACGACAAGATAATCTGGCGGCTCGGCGTTTCGGCGAAGACACCGGGGCTCGATTATTCGGCCAAATTTGAAGTGCCGGTGTTCAAGACGCCCGAGAGCGATCCGAATTTCGTCGTCGATCGCAGCCTGATCGCTCCGTACGTCGCTCCCGAGAACCCCGAGCGCGATCTGCGCGATGCGGGCCTCGTCCGGACGGAGTCGCCCAGCGGGGAGGGCTTCCGGCTGGTGTTTCCGATGGGACGGGCCGCGGGCATGGGCTTCGTGTTCATGCTAGTCGGGCTGATAGTCGGCGGTGTGCCGGTCTTTATGTATTACCTGACGCCCCGTGGCTGCTCAACATCGCGGGCGGCGTGATCTTCGGCGGCGTGGGATTGCTGCTGCTGATAGCCTGCATCGATGTTTGGTTCTATCGCAGCGTCGTCGATGTATCGCCCTCCGGTCTGACGGTCGTCGGCGGACTGTTAGGCCTCGGCCGCGAAAAGCAGATCAGCGCGGCCAACATCGAAAAGATCGAGCCCATAAACCGCATGAACGCCGGCCGAGGGCAGGGCGCGAAGGTGTGGTACGACATCCAGGTTGTCTATCGGCCGACAAAGAAGGCCACGATCGGCAAGCGGATAATGGGGAAACGTTTGGCCGCGTCGGTCATTCGCCAGATCGAGCAGGGAATGTCAGGCAAGGGGGACGGAGGAGGTTGTCGGTAGGCATTTTTCATTTTGTAGGCGTTTCTTCCGACAACCTCCTCCGTCCCCTCCTGTGATCGAGCAGCCGCTGGGTAAACAGTGATCCAATGTCCAAGCAACCAACTACCTCCGGGCTGTCCGATGCAGCGGGCTTTGCCGCCACGCGCTGGACGTTGGTGTTGGCGGCTGCCCGCGGCAACCCGACGCCCCGCGCCGCCGAGGCGATGGCCGAGCTCTGCCGACTCTACTGGTATCCGCTCTACGCCTACGTTCGCCGACGCGGGCACGACACCCACGAGGCCGAAGACCTGACGCAAGAGTTCTTCCTGCGGCTGCTGGCCAAGAACTACCTGATCGGCATCGACCGCCAGAAGGGTAAATTCCGGGCGTTTCTGCTGGCCGCGCTCAAACATTTCCTCGCGAACGAGTGGGATCGCTCGCAGGCACAAAAACGCGGCGGCGGACAGACTATCTTGCCCATCAGCACGGCCGACGCGGAGAACCGCTATCGCCTCGAGCCCTGGCACGACCTGACGCCGGAAAAGCTGTTCGAGCGGCGCTGGGCCTTGACCGTGTTGGACAACGTTCTCCTCCGGCTGCAACTGGCACTCGGCTTCGAGGGGAAGCAGTCCGTTTTCGACCGGCTGAGACCATTCTTGACCGGCGGCCGCGAGCCGGGCGGCTATGCCTCGGCGGCCGCCGAGTTGGGAGTGACCGAAGGCGCCGTCAAGACGGCCGTCCACCGCTTGCGCCGTCGATACCGCCAACTGCTCCGCGACGAAATCGCCCATACCGTCGCCGGCCCGGAAGAAATCGACGACGAAATTCGGTATCTCCTGTCGTGTTTGTAAGAGCGTGTTCCGAATACCGCGAAGTCATTGTTGCCGAGCGGTCAGCTATCAGCTTTCAGCTATCAGCTATCAGCTATCAGCTTTCAGCTATCAGCTTTCAGCGATCAGCGATCAGCCGGACAATTGCCGGCATTGCTGCGGCATCTCGTCCCACGCCAAAACGCAATCAGCAATGGTGCGATCGACACGCTGAAAGCTGATTGTTGACGGCTGACAGCCAGTCTACCCTCCCACACACACATCAGGATGCAGCCTACACCACGATCGACTGCGTGTCGGGGTGATCCAAGCAGAGGAGCATGGTGAGATAGTCGCGAAGATTGCGGTTCAGCAGAAAATGCTCACGGATGAACTCGTGGCCGGTCTGGCCCATGCGTTGCCGTTTGTCGGCGTATCGCAGCAGATAGCGGATGCGGTAAGCGGCGCCGGCGGGAGAATACACGAGAAATCCCGTCTGGTAGTCGTGAACTTGAAGCGTAATGCCGCCGCAGGCGCCGCCGATCACCGGCTTGCCCTTCCAGAGCGCCTCGGTCACCGTCAGCCCGAAGCCTTCGCGAACCGATTTTTGCAACACCACGGTCGCCGACCGCTGTAAGGCGTTGATGGCTCGATGGGCGTCGGGGGGGAGCATCAGCACCTTGACGTTTTCGTCATCGCCGGCCCGATCGCGGACGTCGCGGAGCACTTCGGCGCCCTCGGGATCGTCGTCCGCCGGTCCGCCGGCCAACGCCAACTGCAAGCCGGGATAGTAGGGTTCGAGCAAGCGGAACGCCTCGATAACGCCCAACGGATCCTTGAAGCGGTCGAACCGCGAGACTTGCACCAAGAGCAGCCGCTCGGGATCGATGCCCAACTGCGAGATCGTCTCCAACCGTTCCGCCTCGGGGAGCGCGCAGTTCTTGTCCGACAACGGGTCGATCGACGGGGGAATCAAGAACATCGGGCAGGACAACGGGCGGGCAAACGCCGGCATGGAAAAAACCGCCGCGTCGTAGTGCGAAATCGCGGTCTCGAGGTATTTCCAGATGGGGCGATTGGGGTGCGAGGCATCGATGTGGCAGCGCCAGATCCAGCGGCCCACCTGTCCCGCCGGCGTGAATTGCGGCAGGTAGATCGGTTGCGGATCGTGTACGAATACGATGTCGGCCTCCAGGTTCAGCCGCTTGGCGTTCTCCCGATTGACCTCGTAGTGCAGATCGAAATCGCTCTTTCGCAGTTGCACCGGCAGGCCCTGCAAGCCGTTGTGAAACGCCTTGGTAACGCGGTAGAAGTCGGGCGGGCCGGCAATCACCTCCCAGCGGGCCTCGATCCCCAACTCCTGCATCAGCGGCACCATCCAACCCAGAATCTCGGCCACTCCGCCGCCGGTCCGCGTAGAGTTGACGTGAACGATCCGCTTGCCCGCCAGCCGGTCCGCCAATCGGCGGAGCCGCTCAACCTCTTGATGGCCGACAATCTCCTCGTAGCGGTCCAGTAGCCTCATGAAGCACTCCTCGCGACGGGCGGAGCCTCGGCGATGTAATGCCGGAAGGTTTCCAGCAGCGTGTGCCGAAGCTGGCTCAAATTCAGCGAATAGAAGTCGATGCCGCGCAGCATCGCCACCAACGACGTCTCGGCGCCGCTCTGTTCCAGCCACATCGAGAAGTCGTCCGATCGCCCTTCCATCCGCCACCGCGCATCGTGGACGTGGTAGAAAAGCGATCGCGGCGACATGCGTTCGATGGCGTCGGCCAGAGCCGCGGGGGTGAAGATGCGATCGCCCGTGTCGTAGGCGATCAGGCGGGACTCGATCAAGTAGAGTTCCAGACCGCGATGGCACCACGGCACGCGTTCCAGTCCCCACAATCGATCCTCGATCACGTTCGTCAGCGCCGTGCGCAACGCACCGGGGGCCGTGAGCCGGTAAGGATCGACCAGCGCCAACTGTTCCCCAAGGACGTTGTCTCTCAAAACCGTCCAACACCAGCGGGCCAGATCGTTGGGGAACTCGTGCAACTCAAAATGATCCTCCAGGACGCAACGCATCATGTGATGCTCGAGCACCGCGTCCGGCACGCTGCGGACCGCCTCCAACAATTCACGGAGGTTCGAGCAGACCCTGCCCGTCGCGCGGCGAACCAGGCTGCAATCCATGACGCGAAAGGGCTCGGTTGTTTCCATCGCGGGCGTTTCCCTTGCTTCCATAGTTCGCTCCACCCGACGTAATTATACGTCACGGGAGCGCCGGGTCATTGGATTTTGGCTGCCGTGCAGGCGAACTCGAAACGCGCCGCGATTTTGCCGCCGACCGTGACTCTTGCCTTCAGGAAGAGGGCGTCGGCCAATCGCTCGGTCAGTTCGACCTCCATCACGATCTTGTCGCCGGGGCGAACCATCCGCTTGAAGCGGACGTCGTTCAGGCGGGTGACGACCGGAACCTTTTCGGCAGTGGCAGACCCCACGGAGTGGTGTGAGAGAAAGATCGCCCCGCACTGCATCGCCGCTTCGCAAAGCAGCACCCCCGGCACCAGCGGGAAGCCGGGAAAATGGCCGGCGAAGAACCACTCGTCGCCGGTGAACGTCTTGACGCCGACAATCCGCGATTCGCTGCGCTCGATGATTTCATCGACCAGCAGGAACGGGTCGCGGTGCGGAATGGCGGCGAGAATTTCTTCGTGGGTCATGGTACACTGCGAAGCCGCAAGCGGCTTGCCTTCAATCAACATTCAACAATCATCAATCGTCAATTCAAAAATCCATCCACGTCGTTGGCCACGATCACGCCGTAATTGACTGCCCCCAGCCAGCCCGACATGATGATGCCGACGCTGCCGGCATGATACAGGCCGGCGATCTGCTCGGGCAATGCCCGGCTGACGGCCAGGCCTTCGAATTTCGTGCCGAAACTCGCGCCGGCGAGGTGTTTTGTGTAGCGCTCGAAGGTCCGCGGCGTGGAGCATTCCACATAATCGAGCCGCCCGCGAACGTCGGGGATGTACTTCTCGATCGCCGCGAGCGTGCTCTCGATCAGGTCGAGTTTGCCGGCCTGGTAGTCGTGCTTCGAGAGGCTCGCCCAGTCGGCGTAATTGGCGTTCGTGCTGGCCACGATCAGGCAGGCGTTTGCCCCCGGCCGCAGCTTGGGATAGTAGAACGAGAACGTCCGGCTGGTGATGTTGCGGCTCAGCAAAAGATCGCTGCGGAACGCCGGCGCCACGGAACTGAACAACAGGTCGCCGCACTGGTTCTCGTCGATCGGCCGCTCGGGCTTCAGGGCCATGTAGACCTGCGTGCTCGAGTTGTTCAACCGAACCGCTCTGGCCTGGTCGAGAAAATCGCGATCCCATGCCTCCGCGCCGACAAGATTGAAGATCGTGCCGAGCAAATTCGCGTTCGAGACGATCGCACGGGTCTTGACGTATCGGCCGCCGAGCGTCACGCCTTCCACCCGCCGGCCGGCCGTGTGAATCTTCTCGGCGGGACAGCGGGTTCGCACATCGACGCCGTTTTTCTGCAACTGGCGGCCCATCAGGTCGATCAGCCGGTCGGTTCCGCCTTGGAAGGTGTAAACGCCCTTCGACATGAAGTTCGAGAAGACGATGCCGTAGGTCAGCGCCGGGTCTTCGAGCGTCGATCCGTTTGCATAGGTGATCGGCTCCATCAGCAGGCGAACAACGTCGTCGCGGCCGGGAAAGAACCGCTCGAAAAACTGCCCGGTCGTGGTCGCCTGATCGTCGTAAAAGTTCATGTTCCGCGCAGCGTCGAAGAACGCTTCGACGCCGGCCGCCGGCACGCGGAACCGCTCGACCAGCAGCCGGGTGAAATCCACACGGTCGAAGGTGGTCGAAAGCGAGAACATCGGGTTGTCGAAGCGGATGTCCTTCAACTGCACGATCGAGTCGGCGATTTCGCCGCTCCAATAGCGGCGGCAGCTCTTGATCATTCCCACCGGAAAACCGTGCAGGGCAACGTCGAACGTGTTCGCGCCGCGGCAAAACCAAGTGGCCAGCCCGCCAAGTTTCCAGTGTTGTTCGGCCAGCAAGACCGAGCGGCCGGCGCGGGCCAGCACGTTGGCGGCCGTCATGCCGCCCAACCCGCCGCCGATCACGACGACGTCGTACTGGTCACGGAGATTCGCAAGGGGGTCTTCCGGCATCGCGGGCAAGGGGCTTGGCAGTGGATCGGCCGCAGCAACGGACGAGGCTCACCCCGCCCGGCTTGCGCGACCAGCCGACGAAATCGCTCCACAACAAGACGAATGATAGCGGCAAACGAGCCAAGAGGAAAGGCGCTCGCCCGGCCGTGCGCAGCTCATGAACTCTTGACGATGCACCGACCGGGAATCATAATGCACGGAAACTTGGCGGGGGACGTTCCCCCCAATACGGAAAATCGCTGTCTTTGCCGCGGTCGACGCACCGCGCGGACCGCGGCCTGCAAACGAAAGGAACAGACATGAAAACCGTCGCCGCCACGATTCTGCTCGCTGTCCTCCTGGCGCCATACGCCCAAAGTCAACCGCCTGCGAAAACGCCGCCTCTCCCAAAAACCAGAGTGGCTCTCGTCAATTTGCAGCGCCTTATCAACAGCGGCATCAACTACGACAAAATCAGGCTTTTGTCGCTCGACAAAGCTACGCTAAAGGCCCTGAAAAAGATCAAGAAGGAGATTGAGGGGCTGCAAACGCAGATCGTCGATGTTAACGACGAAACGACGCTGGCGGAAATGAGCAGGCGGCTGAACTTTCTCAACCAAAAGAGCATGTTGCTGAGGCAACGGCCGATGCACGGCAACTATACCAGGGACGTGCAAGCACTGGTCCGCAAGTTCGTGATCGACAAGTACAAGGGCCAGTATTCGCTGATCATCCAGCAACAGGACTCCGGAAACGCCGATCGCGTTATCTACAAAGCCCCCAATGTCGAAATCGAAGACATCACGGACGAGGTGCGCGAGGAGTTCCAGAAATACCTGGACCAGACGGCCGACGGATCTGTCCGGCCGGCGAAGAAGAGTCAGGTAGCAGCCAAGCCGCTTGCGGCTCCGCTATCGGCCCCACCACAGCGGCATCTTGCCGGGCAGGCATTGCCTTTGCCGCCAGAGGCCGTTGCCAGCGCAAAAAAATAGGGGCCTGTGACGCGCCACCACACGGGGTGGCCTACCGGACAGTAAGGGCAAGGTAACCGACCGGTCCCATTCGTCAGAGGCCCCACGGGCCAATCCATCTATGGCGAACACTTCGCTCGCCGCTGCCTTTTGGAAGCACGTCCTGTGCCAATTCTTCGCTTTCCGCGGATAGGAGCGATTGCAATGGCATAACATGTTATGAAATGCCATGTTATGGCAATCGACTTCTACCCCTGCCATCGCCCACAGGCAACGGACCCACACCGCCAAGTGTTCAATTTTGCTACACAGGGCGCAATCTAACGCATTTGACGGCGTTTGGGCAAAGAAGCGGACGGCGGCGGGGGCTTTATTGATCGTCCCTCGGCGCGTAGAATTCTCGTAGATGAATGACTCGCTTCAAGAGCAGGGCTTCACGCGAGAGCCTGCCGGAATATGGGCAATCGGAAAGCGTGATCCACGACGAGTCACGCGGTCATTCACAATTCCAGTGTGCCGCCCACAGGACGTGCGAACCGAGCTTCCAAGACGATCGAGCAAGGAGGGCAACGGCACACCGTTTTGGTCGTCGCGAGAGGAGAACAGTTATGTCAGCCAATCCACGTACTGCTTTGGCGTGGCTATTGAGTGTCGCCCTGATGGCGATATGCAGTCCCGCCCTTGCCGCGGGGCACGGAGGTGGCGGATTCCACGGCGGAGGCGCCGCGTTCCACGGCGGAGCCGGCTTCCACAGCGGATTCTCGAACGGCGGGAACTTTGGCAACCACGCCACTTTCCATTCCGGCAATATCGGCCACGCTTGGAACGCGGGCACGCCCCATATCGCTTCCAGACCCGCTATCACCGGCAACATCCACACCGGCTCGTTTGCCGCCCACAGTGGAAACTGGAACCACGCCGGAAATTGGAACTGGAACCACGGCGGTACGTACTGGCGCCATCCCCGATTCGACTGGGATGACTGGTGGCGGTACGGCTACCTGCGACCCGGGATCAGCATTGGCTGGGGGCCGGGCTACTATACCTACGGGTACGGCTATCCGTACTACGGGGACAACTATTACGACTACAGCTACGATGTAGCTCCCTACACCGTCTATAGTCCCGAGTCGGTAGAAACACAATCGCCGATCGAGGCCGAGACGCCGGCGCCGGCCAACGGCGAAGCCAACGATTTCCAGTCGCAGGCGCTCGAGGCTTTTCGACAAGGAGATTATCGCAATGCCGTGCGGCTGGCGACTCACGCGATCGTCGACAATCCGAAGGACCAGCAGGCCCACCTGCTGTCGTCGCTGGGATTGTTCGCGGTCGGCCAGTATCGCGGCGCCGCGATGGAAGCCCACGCTGCGGCGGCGTTGGGCCCAATGCCCGATTGGCAGACGCTTATCGGCATCTACAACAACAACGTCGATGCGTACACGAAGCAGTTGCGGGCGTTGGAGAAGTTCGTCCGCAACAACAAGACGAAGCCCGAAGGACGCTTCCTGCTGGGCTTCCAGTACATAATCGATGGGCACCGCGGCGTTGCCCGCGATCAACTGCTGCAAGCGCTGCAAATGACGCCGCGCGACAACGTGGCGGCCCAATTGCTGACGAAGGCCGGCGGTACGATACCGGCGAAGATCGCGAACGAGTTGGAACAAGCGCGACACCAAGCCCCGCCATCAGCGCTGGGGCCGAACATGACCAAGTGAAGTGTCGTGTGAGAACAAGTTGGTCGCATTTGCAGGACGGATTTCCGAATCCGTCCCCGAGAACTGGACGGATTTGGAAATCCGTCCTGATATGTTGGGTCGGCAGTTGAACTGCCAACCCAACATCATGGCGTCCACGGCGACGAAGCGTCAGTCCCGGTCGGCTACTTGCCCGCCGGGACTTGTTGTCTCTGCGAATCGTCGCGGGCGACGTAGACGACCATCGAGCGGGCCTCCATCGTCACCACGCCGCTGGTCGGCGCGGGGCCGTCGAGCGTGGGAAAGACGTCGCAAGGGCTTTCGGCGGCCGTGTTCAAGAATTGCCGCCAGTCAATCCGCTCGCGCGATCGGCGGCAGAATGAAGTGCCGCGAATCGCTGCCCGCGTGGATCAGCATCAGCACGTGATGATTCGGCGGCGAGTGCGGACTCTCCGGCGGAACCGCGGCGAGCAGACAAATCAAACTGCGCGAATCGCCGAACCACTCGACCTGCCCTCCGCTGGGGCCAAACCAACTCACGTCGGGCAGTTCGTTCGATCCGCCGGAGCGGCCGCGGAGAAAGTCGGTCTGCCGCACCGTCGGCTCGGCCTTGCGAAATGCCACCAGCGACTCGCAGAACCGCAGCAGGCCCGCGTTCTTTTCCACCAGCCGCCAATCGAACCAGGAGATTTCGTTGTCTTGGCAATAGGCGTTGTTGTTGCCGGCTTGCGTGCGGCGGCATTCGTCGCCGGCCAGCAGCATCGGCACCCCTTGGCTCAGCAGCAGCGACGCCATAAGGTTCTTGATCTGCCGCAGCCGGGCGGTTTCGACGGCGGCGCGGCGCGTACGGCCCCTCGGCGCCGTAGTTGTAGCTGTAGTTGTTGTTGTCGCCGTCGCGGTTCTCTTCGCCGTTGGCTTCGTTGTGCTTCTCGCTGTAGGAAACCAGATCGTTGAGCGTAAAACCGTCGTGGGAGGTGATGAAATTGATGCTGTGATACGGCCGCCGGCCGCTGGCTTCGTACAGATCGCTCGATCCGGCCAGCCGCGTGGCCAGCAGGCCGACCATGTTCGAGTCGCCCCGCCAGAACCGCCGCAGATCGTCGCGGTAGTGGCCGTTCCATTCCGCCCAGCGCAGTGCGCCGAACGTGCCCACCTGGTAGGCCCCGGCGGCGTCCCATGCCTCGGCGATGATCTTCGTGTCGGCCAGCAGCGGGTCTTCGGCGATCGACTCCAACAGCGGCGGATTGGGCACCAGCTCGCCCTGCCGATTGCGGCTGAGGATCGACGCCAGGTCGAAACGGAATCCGTCGACGTGATAGTTGTGTACCCAATGGCGGAGGCAATTGAAGATCATCTCGCGGACGATCGGATGGTTGCCGTTAAGCGTGTTGCCGCAGCCCGAGAAGTTGCGGTAGGTCCGTCCGCCGTTTTCGAGCATGTAGTAGACGCGGTTTTCCAGCCCCTTGAAGCTGAGCGTCGGGCCGTTTTCGTTTCCTTCGGCGGTGTGGTTGAACACCACGTCGAGGATTACTTCGATGCCCGCCCGATGCAAGGCCAGCACGGTCTCCTTGAACTCGCGGACCTGGCTGCCGGGCTCGGTTCGCACGGCGTAGCCCCGGTGCGGCGCGAACAGCGCCAGCGGATCGTAACCCCAGTAGTCCGGCCGCGGCTCGGGCTGGCCGAACCAGTCGGTCACGGGGAACTCGAAGATCGGCATCAACTCGACGGCCGTCACCCCCAACGATTGCAGGTAAGGGATCTTCTCGATCAAGCCCAGGTACGTGCCTGGATGGGCGACGTGGCTCGACTTATCGCGGGTGAAGCCACGGACGTGCATTTCGTAGATCACCGTCTCGTGCAGGCTGCGGCGCAAGTGGCGGTCGCCCTGCCAGTCGAACTCATCGCCCACGACCACGCATTTCGGCGGCCGCACCACGCCGTCGGGCGACGGCAGGAACTCGCCCGACAGGGCCTTGGCATAAGGATCGATCAGCCGGGCGCGGCCGTCGAAGCGGAATCCCTGCTCGGGATCGAACGGCCCCTCGGCCTGTAGATGGTAGAGTTGGCCGGGGCCAATCCCCGGCACAAAGACGCTCCAGATGTCGCCCCAACGGTTCTGTTCGCCGTCGAGCGGAACCACCTCAGCAGGCTCCGGATCAAGGGGCGTGTCATAAAGCAGCACGCGCATCGCCGTGGCCCTGCGACTGAAGACGACGAACTGCACCCCCCCCTCGTGTAGGATTGCACCGAATGGAACGGGGTACGAAAACCGCAATGTAGCTAGACGATCCGACATCGACGCGCTCGCTCTTGAACCCTGGATGCAGGCCCTTGCTCGGCAAGCATACCATCGATTCCGCCGTGAAAACACGGGAATTGGGGGAATCTCGCTACGGCAGACGAGCCCGACTTGGCATCTATCAGACCGGAGACGGTCGACAAAGCACCGCCATCAGAGGGGTCGTCAGCCGGGAGCTTGGCCTTGCGCTTCCCGAAAATTGACCTGCGGCAACCCACGGAAATGCTCATCTTGCGTCCAGACGGTCGCCGCCACAGTCCTCGCCGTCGCGTAGATCAGGCTGTCGGCCATCGGCAATCGATGTTGGACACTAAGAAGGGAGGCCTTCAGGGCGATGTCGGCCGTCAGGTCGATGACACGAGCTTGCTGCATTTGGGCAATCGCTTGCAGCGCCTGCGACTGGCCGGCCACGAGGCTGATCTTCTCGAATGCCTCGAACAGACAGACGGTGGGAACGACCAGTTCGTCGACCGCCTCGATCGGCGCGGAGAAAAATGTCGCGTTCGGGCCGTCAACGAAGTACTCGATCCAACCCGACGTGTCGACCAGATTCATACTCGGTCATCCTCGTCCCGCCGGAAGATGGGGTCCAGTCCTTTCAGAAAGCCCTTCATCTCCCTCATCGGTCGCAGCGGAACCAGTTCGATGCGGTCGTCGAAAGTAATCACTTCCAGCCGTTCGCCGGGGCAGATGCCCATCTGTTCGCGGACGGCCCGAGGGATCACCACCTGAAACTTGGGGGATACTATTACCGTGTCCATATCGATCTCCACTATGTAGTACATATAGCAGATCGATCGCCGCTCGTCAAGAAGGTCGGTTCCTGCATTGCCAATCCCCACTAAAGGAGGTACAAGTCCCGCGTGATATTGTACGAGGAATCTCGCTTTCGATTGGTATTGCCAATAGGACTGGCTAGTCAGGCCCGATCGTGAAGCCGAAACGGGAGTTGCAGTCTTGTCACCGATAGGAAGCGGACGGGGCATCGCGTTCTTGGCGGCAACGCTTCTGAGCGTCGCCGGCTGTTGCCATCCGCTGGCGACGTTGATGGCCAGCGCGCCGAACCGCATCAATCGGTTGGCCGGGCCGCGGAATCCGCTGCCGCCGCTGGAGAGCCTCTTTGCCGACCGGCATCTTTGGGTGCCCGTCGGACCGCCGGCGGCCACGCTGTCGGTTTCGATCCTCGAGCCCAAGGGGGGCGTCCCGGCAAGCGGCACCGTCTTGGTGCTGCACGGAATCTACACCCGCAGCATTACGATGTGGCCGCAAGCCCGGCGCTGGCCTGCGCGGGCTATCGCGTCGCGCTGGTCGATCTCCGCGGGCACGGCCGCTCGACCGGCAAATTCCTCGCCTACGGCGTTCGAGAGGCCCGCGACGTCTCCCAAGTCATCGACGCGCTCGACCGGCAACAACTGATTGCCGGGGCGATCGGCGTGCTGGGCATCTCCTACGGGGCGACGACGTCCATCCATCTGGCCGCCTGCGATCCGCGCGTCGCAGCGGTGGTCGCCGTCGAGCCTTTCGGCATGGTGCGGCCCGAGATTCGCCAGTTCGCCGATGCGATCGCGCCGGAGATCGCCTGTTTTATCAGCGACTCGCAATTTCATCGGGCGGTGGATCGGGCGGGAGCGATCGCCGGATTCGATCCCGATGGTTCCGACGCCGTTGACGCCATCGTGCGGACCTCGGCGCCGATTCTGCTGCTGCACGGCACGGACGATTGGATTGCACCCTACTGGAACAGCGTCGTCTTGCAGCAGGCAGCGCCCGACCACAGCGTCAGAATCCCGATTCCTCGCGGCGGCCACACGTCGCTCTGGTTCGATCTGGACGGCAGCGTCTCGGCTCATACCGTCGAATGGTTCAACCATTGGCTCGGCCAGCCGCGATGGACGGCGATAAACGATATGCGGCAATAGCCGGGGGCCAACGGGCCGTGGAATGCGCACATGTTTGCGACCGCCCTCCGCGGGCCGTTGGCCCCCGGCTATTCTCAAACGCAATTGACGCAGAACCTTTGACGCTCTAAATCAGCGAGTCCAACTCCTGCACCAGTTGCGCGAAGTGATCGAGGCGCGGCATCGACGCACTGCGGCTTCTCCAGGTCGACGCCGGCGCCGCGGAGCAGGTCGAGCGGGTCCTTCGAGCAGCCGCCCTTGAGGAAATTGAGATAATCGTTCAGTTCCTTGTCGCCGCCGCCGGTCACGCGAGCCGCCAAGGCGATCGCCGCCGACATGCTGGTGGCGTACTTGTAGACGTAAAACGTCCGGTAGAAGTGCGGGATGCGCAGGCATTCGAGGTCCAACTCGGGATCCAGCGTGAAGTCGGGACCGAAGTAGAGCCTCAGCAGGCCGTGATAGATATCCTTGATGCGGTCGACCGTCAGCGGTTCGCCCGACTCGGCCGAGGCGTGGGCCAGCTTCTCGAACTCGGCGAACATCGTTTGGCGGAAGATCGTCTGCCGGATCGAGTCGATCTCGTGGTTCAGCAGGAACGCCCGCTCCTTCTTGTCGCGGGCGTGCTTCAGCAGGTATCGGCTCAAGAGCGTTTCGTTGAAGGTGCTGGCCACCTCGGCCACGAAGAGCGTGTAGTCGTAGTAGGCGTAGGGCTGGTTCTTGCACGAATAGTAGCTGTGCATCGAGTGGCCGCCCTCGTGGGCCATGGTGAAGACCGAGTCCAGCACGTCGGGCTGGAAGTTGATGAGGATGTAGGGCTTGCCGTCGTAGGAGCCGTGCGAGAAGGCCCCGCTCTGCTTGCCGCGGTTCTCGTAGCGGTCGCACCAGCGGTCGCGCAAGCCCTTCGCCGATCACGCCGCAATATTCGCTCCCCAGCGGCGCCAGGCGGCGACGACCGTCTTGACCGCCTGGTCCCAGGTGCGGCGGCGCGCTAGCTCGGACAGGATCGGCACGTAGGTGTCGTAGAAGTGGATGTCCTTCAGGCCCATCTTCCGCCGCCGCACGTCGTAATAGTGGTGCAGGGCGGGCAAGTTGCGATGGACCGACGCGATCAGGTTGTCGTAGACCGCCACCGGCATGTTGTCGGGGAACAGCGACGCTTCCAGGGCCGAGTGGTAGTTGCGGGCCTTGGCGTAGTAGATGTCGCGCTTCACGACGGCCGCGAACGTGGCGGCCAGCGTGTGCTCGTGGGCCGTGTATTGCTTGTAGATACTTGTGGAAGGCCGTCGCCCGGACGTTGCGGTCGGGCGAGTTCAAGAAGGCCGACAAGCTGCCGTTGGTCAGTTCGACCAGTTCGCCCTTTCTCGTTGTCCACCATGCCGAACTTCATGTCGGTGTCGGTCAGTTGGCGGAAGATCATGCGACGGCGAGTCGGCCATCTCGGCCTGCATCGCCAGCAGCCGCTCCTCCTTCTCGCCGAGCGTGTGCGGCTTGAAGCGAAGGATTCGCGTCAGCAGCAGCTTGTAAGGGGCCAGCGCCGGCGACAGCGAGAAACTCGTCCATCTTCGCGCGCGGGGATCGCCAGAATCTCGGGGCGGATGAAGCTGGACGCTTGGCCGGCCTGCTGGCGGCCTGCATGAAGCGGCCCATCATCCGCTGATAGACGCTGTTGGCCTGGTCTTCGCAGGTCTTCAGCTGGGCGTAGGTGCCCAGCCGGTCGCCGACGCGATTGACTTCCAGGTCGAAAGCGATGCACTCGGCCAGCTTCTCGGGGCTCTCGGCCAGCTGCCCTGGAAGGCGGCGTAGCCGTCGAACTGCTTCTGCCAGGCGATAAAGGCCTTCTCCCAAGCCTCGTCGTTGGGGAACAGGCCCGACAGATCCCAGGTGTCCGGAGACTTGACCTCGCTGCGGGGCGGCAGCGTTTGACGGTGGAAACTTCTTTCACCTTGGCAACGGCCTGCGCGGCCACGGCCGAACGAGCGGCCAGCGCGGCTGCGGCGGTCAATCCGGTAGTTTGAAAAAAGCCACGGCGATCCATGTTGGTCCTCGCTTGGATGAAGTGAACGGTAGGGGATGCGATCGATGGAGGATCAACCTGCTTTAACAGAGCCAACGCACGGCCATCAGCGAGCCGCCGGCGATGATGCCAGAGGCCACGGGAAACGTGTATTCCTTCGACTGCTCGGGGGAGGTCTTCTCGAACCCGTAGCCGATGACCGCGCCGAGGAAGAACATGAAGCTATAATACCAATGGAACGTCCACGCCAGGCCGATGCCGGCGGCCGAGGGAATCCACTTCTGCTGTTTCGGGAAGATTTCGCCCAGCAGCGGCAAAAGGATGCCGACCATGGCCCCGCCCGCCATGCACCAGGCCTTCACCGACGCCAAGCGACTTGACCCCTTCGCTGAGCACCAGGGCGACCGCCTTCCAGGTCTGCCCGCCGGGGCCGGGAACCTGCTCCGAACCCAGCACGGAACCGTCCGGCACCAACAGACGAAAACAGAGCACCGTCACCAGCGTTCCCATGAAAATGCCGGCGAACTGGGCGAGAAATTGTTTGCGCGGGATGGGCCCCGAGCAAATAGCCGCTCTTCAGGTCGGTCAGCAAATCGGCCGAGGAACCGGCGGCGGCCGCCGTGATGTTCGCGCTCATCAGAGTGAGATCGGCACTGCCGGGATTGACGGCTCCAAAGAAGAACTGCGTGACCTGTCCCATGGCGCCGATCGGGGTGGTGTCGGTCTCGCCCGTCACGCGGCAAGCCACCAACGACAGCAGGAAGGCGAACGGCACGGCGATCGCGCTCTGCCAATAGGGCATCTCGAACGTGTACCATGCGCCAGAAACGCCAGGGCGACCAGCGACACGAGTTGCCCGCTGATGAACCAGGAAGTCGGCGTTTCGATGGCCGCCATGCGTGCCTTGATGTCGGCCTCTTCCTCGCTCAGGGCGTGACTCTCGCCGCGAGAAAAGACTTTGCCCAGACTGCGAAAGGCTCGCAACATGCTTCGCCATTGCATGGCGAAAGAGAACAGGCCGGAAGTGACCATGCAGGCCGCGCCGCCCCATAGGGTCCATTTCACGAGGTCGTGTGTAGCCCACCGTTCCCGGCGGAATGACGTCGTGATACTGCAGGATCGGCACGTATACCGCCCAGCAAAGCGTTCCGCCCAGCATGATGCTGACCGAGATCCGCAGGCCGGTCATGGCGCCGGCCGCCATGAAGATCGGATCCCATCCGAATTGCACGGTGCGGTCCATCCAGTCCTTGCCAAGGACGCCATGTTCATTTTTTTCATCAAGTGCTGAGCGAAAACCGATTGAATGCATCTTTGAGTCTGAAGATCTGGTCGATCAATTTTGGGCCGTCGGCCCAGAACTGGCTTGCGGCGGCCAGAATGCCGGCGATGGCCAGGGCCTTGGCCGAGCGCATGGCCTTTTCGCCGTGCGAGTGCAGTGCGCGCAGCGTTTCGGCGGCGGCGATGCCGCTGGGAAAGCGAAGTTGCTCGATGTTGATCATCTGCCGCTTCATCGGAATGGCCATCGTCACGCCGAGAACCGCCAGGAAGAACACCCAGGCCAACATGATCGGAAGCGGCAACTGCTCGTGGCCGATCATCAGATAGGCGGCGAAAGCCGAAATCAGCGTGCCGCCGGTCGAATAGCCCGCCGAACTGGCCGTCGATTGCATGCAGTTGTTTTCCAGGATCGTCATCTGGGTCTTGACCAGGCCCAGCTTCAACATCGCCGTCCAGATGGAATAGGAGAGGATGCAGGCGGTGATGGCCACGCCGAATGCCCCAGCCGGCTTTCAGGCCGATGTAGAGATTCGTCAGCGACAGCACGCCGCCCAGCAGCGAGCCCATGATGACGGCCCGCCAGGTCAACTGCAGCATGGTGTCGCCGCGGCCGGTATAGACCTTCTCGAACCACTGCCGCTCGATCTCTTCGGGAGTCCCCTGAAAGCCGTCCACCGGCAGTTCAAAATCGCCCCCGGGCCCATGTGTCCCAAAACCACTTTCGGCGGGAATCGCTTCCAATTCGTTCTCGGAATCAGGCCGCGGCTCCGTGGTGTCCATCGTGCTGGGATCGTCGGTCATCGTTTCGGTTTTCTCGCGTTAGGAAGCGGTCTCGCTGACAAGTGTTTGGGCAAACTCCGCCGCGCGACGCCTGACGTCTTCGCTCAGCGCCTCGGGCTCGGTGCAGTTGGGCACCAGCCAGGCGCCGGCCGGCCGGGCGCGGAGCAGCCCAACCAGGTGATGGAATCCGCGGAAGACAAGATCGGCGTTGTCGACCCGCTCGCCACCGGCAGTCAACAGCAGCGCCATCGCCTTGTCATGCAGCCGCGGCAGATCGGTGCGCGGCACGTCGAAGTCCATCAGGCAATAGGTCCGGTCGATCAGCGCTTTGATCTGGGCGGGAAATCCCCAGCAGAAGACCGGGGCGGCCAGCAGCACGATATCGGACCGTCGCCATCCGCTCGAACAGTCCGATCGCGTCGTCCTCGAGGGCACACAGCTTTGCGCTGCCCCCTTTCTTACAGATCAGACACTCGCGGCAACCGCCGACGTTGTAGTCGAGGATGTCGACGCGATCCACCTCGTGTCGATCGTCGCGGAATTGGTCCTCGACCCAGCCGAGTGCCTCGGCGGTGTTGCCGTGGCGTCGGGGACTTCCCAGAACGGTCAGGATTTGCATGGTTCGGCTTCCCTGGAGTCCACAGGCAGGCAGGGGCGGCCGACGCGCATAGGTTATGCTTTAGCATAACACGACGGGAGTGAAATTCTCCTCGTTATGCTGAAGCATAACCTACTGCGCCGCGCCCCAGAAACTCCAGGATACCCGCCGAGACGCCGGTTTACCAGCCGATGCCGATCGACAGCCCACGGCTTTGATAGTAAAACCCCGGGGCGGCCACAGGGGACCAATACGGGTAGCGGTAGCACGGTGCGTAGTAGAGCGGCCGCGGATAGACCACCACTGGCGCCCGAACCACCACTCGCGGCGCGACATAGACCGGCGAACGGACGACCGCCGCACCATAGTAGGCGTGGTGGTATCCGCTGTTGTAATAGGCATGGTGATGCCCGCCGCGGTAAGAGGGACCGTACGCCTGGACCTGGCTGGCGAAGACGCAGAAGATTCCCAACACCGTCAACACATAGGCAACTCGTCTCATGGCTCGATTCCTTTCAGATTAAGGGGAGGATTCACTTTCTGCTCTTCTCTACATGCACGAGGCGTGCCAATCGTAGCAAGTGAATTGCGCAACTCGTTGTTTTGCAATATGATGCGATGATTTTCTGCCGGCAGACCGCCGATCTGCCCATCCGTTGTTGCGCCGTCATAGTGACTACAGCGTGTGTCAACGCGGCTACGCCCCGAGTGTAGCAGGCGACTCCTGTCGCCGATTCCGCGGCCCTCGCACCGCAATCGGCGACAGGGGTCGCCTCCTGCAACGGAGAACGGATGGGGCCTGGCTCACCCTTCAGGGCCGATCAGTTTTTCACAATGTGGCGTTGGTTGGGGTGGCAGTTGTACTGCCACCCCTGGAAAACACCGGGGAATTCCGGGGTGGCAGTACAACTGCCACCCCAACGCAGCCGAAAACTGATTGGCCCTGGCTCACCCTTTGCGTCGATTGACCTGCCCCCCACGGGCGTCTAAGCTGAAATTCTATGAAGTACCGATTCACGCTGATCGCGCTGATCTTCCTCGTGTTTGTCGGCAGCCTGGCGGCGCAGCGGCGAATCGACGTGCCGACCAGCCCCGAAGCTTCCCCCCGGTGGCAATGCCGGCGGATCGTCTCGATGGCCCCCAGCATCACCGAAACGCTTTACGCCCTGGGGCTGGGCGACCGGGTGGTGGGCGTGACCCGCGATTGCCACTATCCGCCCGAGGTCGAGAACGTCAAGAAGACCGGCAACGTCGGCGGCTACTACGATCCCAACTTCGAGGCCATTGTGGCGCTGAAGCCCGACCTGGTGATTATGCTGGAGGAGCAGGCCCGGGCGCTGCCGAACTTCGAGAAGCTCGGACCTGGAGACGCTGGTCGTCAACCACCAGACGGTCGAGGGGATCATCGAGTCGTTCCGCACGATCGGCGGCGTCTGCGGCCGCGGGCCCGAAGGGCGGCAGATGGCACGCGATCTTCAGGATCGGGTCGATCGCATCCGCCGGCGAACGCGAAGCTCTGCCGCGTCCGCGCGTGCTGTTCGTGCTCGATCGGACGCACGGCTGCGGCCATCTGGCCGATCTCTACGTCGCCGCCGACGACGATTACATCGACACGATCATCGACTGGGCCGGCGGGCAAAACGCCTATCGGCAGCGCGGCGTTCGCTATCCGGTCGTTTCGACGGAGGGCGTCATGAAGCTCAACCCCGACGTGATCGTCGACCTGGTGCCTCCGGGGCTGGTGCAGCAACTCGGGCGGCAGACGCTGCTGGACGACTGGAACGACGTGAAAGGAGTGACGGCCGTCAAGAACGGCCGTGTGCTGATCTTCGATCAGGACTACGCCTGCGTCCCAGGGCCGCGTTTCATTCGCTTGGTGGAGGATTTGGCCCGGCAGCTTCATCCCGAAGTGGGACTGGACGAGATGCGCAACCTGAACACTAACGTCGTGCTGGAAGCCCGCAAGTTCTCCTGCCGCATCGGCGAAAAGCCGATCCTGCGCGACGTGTCGTTTCAGATTCGCCGCGGCGAGTACGTGTCGATCGTCGGCCCCAACGGCGCCGGCAAGACGACGCTCTTAAAGGCGTTCGACCGCATGATGATCGGCGAGATTTCGGGCGAACTGGACATCTGCGCCATCCCCTGGCAGGACTGGAAGCAGTCGGACCTGGCCAAGCTGACGGCGTTTGTGCCGCAGGCCGACAGCCGCGCGCTGCCCTTTACGGCCGAGCAGTTCCTGCTGATGTGCCGCTATCCGTACATGAGCCCGTTCGCCACGGTGCGGCGCCGACGACCGCAAGGTGGTGCGCGAGGCGATGGTCGGCACCGGCACGACCGCCTTCGCCCAGCGGCGCATGGACACCCTAAGCAGCGGCGAGCGGCAGAAGGTCTACATCGCCGCCGCGCTGGCCCAGGGCGCCGACATCTGGCTGTTGGACGAGCCGACCACCTTTCTCGACTATCACCACCAGGCCGACATCCTCTCGCTGGTGGCGCTGGCCAACAAGGAGTTCGACGTGACGGTGGTGGCCGTGACGCACGATCTGAACCACGCCGTGCTGGAGAGCGATCGGATCATCGCGCTGCGCGAGGGCGAGGTGGCATTCTACGGCACGCCCGATCTGATTATGAAGCCCGACGTGCTCGAGCGCATCTACGGCGCCTCGCTGCTGCTGGTCGATCATCCCGACGTCGGGCTTGCCGATGATCGTGCCGCGGATGACACCCGAACAGGACAAGGAGCTGGCCAAGTGGCGAGCGAGCTGGCAAGAGAAGATGAAATAGGCCACGGCTGGACGCTCGGCGTCTTTGCGGGCCTGGCCGTGCTGGCGGTGGCCTGGGCGCCGTTCTGGGGCATGGAACACATCCCCTTCAGCGCGCTGTGGGGCGGCGTAGACGACTACGCCAAGACCGACATCCTCTGGAAACTCCGCATTCCGCGGGTGTTGATGGCCTTTCTGGCCGGCACGGCGCTGGCCACCAGCGGCATGGTCTTTCAGGCGATGTTCCGCAATCCGCTGGCCACGCCCTTCACGCTGGGCGTCTCCAGCGGCGCCTCGCTGGGCGCGGCCGTCTGCGATCCAGTTCGGCTGGACCTTCGCGCTGCTGGGCCTGTCGAGCGTGTCGCTGTCGGCCTTCGCCGGCGCGCTGGTGTCGATCGCGCTGGTCTATCTGTTGACCGCCCGCAGCCGGCACGGCTCGTCCACCGCCACGATGCTGCTGGCCGGCGTGGCCGTCAGCTTCTTCTTCTCCAGCCTGATCCTCTTCCTGCAATACATGAGCGACTTCACCCGCTCGTTCCGCATGTTGCGCTGGATGATGGGGGGACTCGGCGAGCATCGTTCAATTCCACGACGTCTTGGGCGTGTTTCCCTTCGTGGCCTCAGGCTGCCTGATCGTCTGGTATCTGCTGCACGAACTGAATCTGCTGGCGACCGGCGAGGAGTTCGCCTTCAGCCGCGGCGTGAACGTCAACCAGACGAAGCTGCTGCTGTTCCTGAGCGTGTCGTTGATGGTCGGCGCGGTGGTGGCCGTGTGCGGCCCGATCGGGTTCGTGGGCCTGATGGCGCCGCACATCTGCCGGTTGCTGGTCGGCCCCGACCACCGCCGACTGTATCCGGCGACGTTGTTGTTTGGCGGGGCGTTTCTGGTGATCTGCGACACGGTGTCCCGCACGGTGATGGCCCCGACGGAGTTGCCGGTCGGCATCATCACGGCCCTGTTGGGCGGCCCCTTCTTCCTCTGGCTGCTCTTGGCCCGCCGCCAGGATTTCGGGCCGGTGTGACGACGGTCGTCCCCTCTTCCCTTGGGAGAAGGTGAGGGCAAGCCATAGAATGGCATGACCGCTATCCTTCGAGGAAGCGAGCGATTCTCTTCTTCAGCCGTTTACAGTGGCCAGGCGTTGTCTGACACTCCCAAACGACGAGCGTCCGCCAGCCGGCGCAGTGCAATACCCTAAGAACATGCTTGTCGCGCTGGGCGTTCCCGGCCAACTTGGCCACCCAGTACCGTCGGTTTGACGAGGGAATTCGACATCGCGGGCACTTGTGCAGGTGCCAGAAGCAACCGTGTATCAGGATTAGCTTGCGCAAACGCGGAAACACCATATCCGGCTTTCCCGGCAGCGACCGCACGTGCAGCCGATAGCGGAACCCCATCGCATGGACCATCCGCCGCACGATCATCTCCGGTCCGGTGTCCACTCCCTTTACCGCCGCCATGATGCGAGAACGCTCGAATTTGGAAACCGTGTCGGTCATGGCGTGCAAAGGTTCCGATTTTGGGAGCAAATATGCGGCGTGATATGATTTGACGGTCGTCGCTACCCACAGGCCATTTGCCACAGTCCCTCGCTTACGAAAGGTGAAACATGGACATGAACACTGCCCGTACCGTCAGAGAAGACTTCATGACGTGGAGTGGCGGCTGTCCGCCCGATTCGGAACAAGAGATTTTTGTTTACATGGAGTACGTGCATGGCTCCGATGCCGATGACGCGGACGCAGTGCGGGAGATATTGAGGGATTGGATGGAGGAACAGAATTCTGCGGATCTGCAGGACTAAACGACATATCGGAGAGTACTTCTGGTATTGACTCACCGATACGATCCGTTGTGGGAACGCAAGTCAATCGGGCAATGTCACCTGCAACGACGGATCATTGTCTGCCGCAATGCGCCGATTGTACTCAATTGCCAATTCAAGGCACATTTCTGCAGGAGTGATCCTCCGCTCGGTCGATATTTCCTTCATGTTGCTGGCAACGTAGTCCTTGACAGTAGCAACACTCACCGTATCTTCGTAACCCATCTTCTCGATCTGTCTTAGTGCAGAAGACAGGGATTGCTTTGCGACAACCAGATACACTTGCAACCCTTCATCCGCCAACAATGCCGCTGAATCAAAGTGCTGCTTCTTCGGAGACACGCTGACAATTGCCCGGAGGTTTCCCGCCTCAAAATCACAATCACGGCCGGTTTGCCGGTCTCCCGCAAACCCTGGATTATTTGGAATGTCGATGTCTCGAAAACGCAACTGAAGTTTTGCTCCCACTAGAGCTTGTTCGACCCGTCCATTGGACCGGTTCTCGACGGCTCTCAGAAGGGCGGCAACAAACGTTCCGGACTGCTTGAATGTGTGGGGAGGAAGCGTGACCGGGCCTTGCCCAACGACCTTCAGAAGCTCCGCTCGCACCAATTCGATGGCCTCGCGCACCAGTGTTTCCTGTTGTGGTTTCGGTCGGTCCATAATCACGGCCCCGCCTTGGATTGCACGAAACATGCGAAGGCCTGGAGCACCGCGAACCGTGACGCCTTCGGAACTCATGCCAAGATTTATTGGCAACGAGTATTTCGCCAACAGTGTTGGAATTGCCTTTGCTCGGGATCCTTTGAGCGCGTAGTTGTACGTGTATATGTCGTCCTCGGAAAGCTCCGCTTGACTTTCACCAATCCGATCGAGGATGCACAGAACAATCAACAACTGGTTACGGGAAACCAGTCCGTTCTTCCGATTCGCGTCAAACAACTCCTGAACAGGACCAATCAACGGATTACGGTCTGGTCGCTTTGGCATAGTCTCATACCGTGGCTAGTTGCTGCCCGGAGAATCGGATCTCGCACGCGGATAACCGCAAATAATTCTCGATGATCCACTCAACGGCCGGGACGCATACCGCGTCTCCAAAGCCGAAGAGCGCTTGATTCAACGGCACGTTGATCACGTAGCTGTCGGGAACGCCCTGAAGTCTGGCGCATTCGCGCGCCGTCAGGAGCCGTACTTGGTATCTTCCGCGCCCAGCTTTGAACAGGATTTGCCGGCCGCTTCCCCCTCGCGGCGTTCGAAGGCATCCGGCGATGCCGTCCGTTCGGAGTTCGGCCATGCTCTTGCCGTTGCGGACACGTCGGAACGCCGTGGCGTAGCCGAACGACCTTCCGTCAATCATGCGTTGGGCCTGCTCCGCGTGCTTTTCGCTCAATTGGCTCATGAAGTAGTCGGCACGCTTTGCGTTCCACCAATGGGGATCGTCCTTCGGCAAGTCCTCGACAATGTCGACTAATCGTTTGGAGGGTTTTGGGAGATGAGGCAAATCGCGAATGTCCCAGTGGATATTGGGATGCTGGCCGATAAACTCAAAGAGCGCCTCGGGCCGTGAGTCGGTCTTCATCGCGAATGACCGCGTTTCCTCCGAACGGCTCTGGTTCGCGATCACAAAGAGCCTCGCCCGGCTTTGCGGCGTCCATCGCATTGCGTTCAGAATGAAAGCATCAACCGAGTAGCCCAGTTCATTTAGCGCAAGCAACGCCTGTTCAAAATCACGCCCACCGCGGCTCATTAGGAAGCCAACGACGTTTTCCAGCATCACCAGCGGAGGCCGGCGTCGGCCGAGTTCCCGAAGAATTCGGATGAGTCCCCAAAAGGCCGAAGATTCCTTGCCATTCAATCCCTCCCACCGCCCCGCTATGGAGAGATCGTTGCACGGAAATGACGCGGTGAAGAGATCGCAGGCGGGCACGCTGTTCGCATCCAGGGCGTGTATGTCGCCGACCACAAGATGATCGTCGTGTGGCCAATTGTGTCGATACATTTCGGCCTTGTCGGGGTCGATGTCGTTGGCAAACACGACCTTCCATCCATGTCGCTCCAACGCAAGGCGCACCAATCCAATGCCGGCGAAGAACTCCGCTGCGACGAAGGCGCAACCGGTTCCCGCTCCATTGCGATCCAAAGAAAGCCGATAGCGTCGATTCCCGATTCGCTCAAGCGCCAGTTGATCACCGGCATGGACCTTATGGTGCTCAAAGAAGCACCGCACCCATTTTCTGCCGCGAAAGAAATGGCGGGGAGCGCCCGTTTTCGCGTTTGTGCCAATGTCAGTTCGGATCGACTCGTCTAGGCCGTCGAGAACGATCTCAATGTCGCCGTTTGTCCCCTTGGATCGCTTGCGAGGCGGCCCAATGCAATCTGCGGGAAAGAAGTCGTAGAGTTTGCGCACATAAAGATGGCTATTGCGGATGTTGCCGGGCGTTACCACCAATAGCCGCCTGTTCGGGTCGAGTCGTTTTCCGTTTACCATCCCCCACCTCCGTGACCGGCGGACTCCGTGCCGCTCGATGCATGATAGCATCCGTAGCCACACTCCTCAAGGGAACGTGACAATCCGCAGGCGCAACAACCAGCCCCGCACCAAGATATTTTGCCCTGCCCCCCGACATTCCGCATCAGCACGGGGGCATGCGCCACGCGTTGACCGAGCACGCTCCCGGTGTCCACCCCAAACGAGTGTGGTTGCCCGCCAGGCGTTTCTGACCTATATTTTAACGTTGCGGATTTTGCGCACAAACGCGATCCGGTCATGTTGCAGACCCGTTCGAAAAGGAGTATCCCGATGAAGAGCATCCTTGCCGCAGTTGCGGTGGTTTTGTTGCTGGGCTCGACCGCTTATGGACAATGGTACGTCGGGCCGAGGGCGGTCTACTATCCGGCCGCGCCGGTTTATGCCTATCCGTCCCCGGTTTATGCCTATCCAGCCCCGGTCTACGCCTATCCGGCTCCCATGTATGCGTACCGCGCGTATCGCGTGCCTGTGGTCGCCCCGTCTCCCTACGTTGCATACGCTCCGGTTGTGGCGGCGCCGGTCGTTGTGCCCCGGCGGGTTTGGTATGGACCGCCGGCAGTGGTCGTCCGCAGCAAGGTGTACATCCCCGGCCGTCCCGTGCGGAACGTCGTCAGGGCAGTGGTGCCGTAACCGTCGCTGTATCGAATCGGCGTTTTCTGGTATCCTGACGGCATGAGCACATACATCTTGCGTACGGCTGCGTGCTTCGGTCTGGCATTGGTCGTTGCCGCGTGGTCGGCGAGCCGCGCCGCGGTGGGCGTCGAGGAGCCGAAGCCTGCCGCGCCCGCGTCAGCCCAGTCCGCCTCGCCCGAGCAAGTCAGCAAGCTCGTCCGTCAGTTGGGCGACAAGAACTACGACGTTCGCCAACGAGCCCAGGCAGAATTGGCCCGCTCGGGGCTCGTTGCCGTCGAAGCCCTCCAGGCCGCCGCCAGCGACGAAGACCCGGAGATCGCCTCCCGGGCAAGGTACCTGCTGCGGCTGATGCGCGTCGAGTGGACGCTGCCCGGCGATCCGCCCGAAGTCAAAAAGTGCCTGCACGATTACGAAAACATGGACGCCTCGTCGCGGGAGGCGCGGATGCGGACGCTGGCCGGTCTGGCCGACGCGAAGGGCGTCGCCGCCTTGTGCCGGCTGGTGCGGTTCGAGACATCGGCACAACTGTCGAAGACCGCCGCCACGGCGTTGCTGTTTCGCGGCAAGGTCGCCAATTTCCCCTCTCCCGCCGCTGTCGAGGCCATTCACAAGAGCTTCCACGGCTGCAAGCGGCCCGGCGCCGTTTGGCTCTTGGCCTGGACGCGGCTGGCCGCCGATCCCCAGGCGGCGATGGTCGAGTGGCGAAAGCTCGTCGACGCCGAACTCTCCGTGCTGCGGCAAACGCCCGAGGAGAGCAGCCCCGAGATTGCCGCCCGGCTGATTCGCTTC
This sequence comes from uncultured Planctomycetia bacterium, assembly GCA_963815695.1. Classification (GTDB taxonomy): domain Bacteria; phylum Planctomycetota; class Planctomycetia; order Pirellulales; family Thermoguttaceae. The sequence goes on along the minus strand of CAWFIG010000018.1, from coordinate 281,591 downwards.
CAAGTGACCTGGCTACGCAAACTTGGCAAGAACGACGAGGCGGTTGCGGCGATCGGCCGACTGGCCGACTTGGATCCCGGCGACTCGGGCTCCGTGGGCGAACTGCTCGAGTGGCTGATTGACCAGAAGGCGTGGAAGGTCGTCGATGCGCTGACCAAGCGGCTTGCGCCCGCTTTGCCGCCGAGCCGGTTCTGCTGTACTCGGTGGCCCAGGCGTACGCCGAGCGCGGCGAGAAGAAACGTGCGGAGGAGACGGCCCTGCGGGCGCTTCACTTGCACTCCGGCAAGCAAGACGAGCAGTTGGTCCACCACTGCGCGGTGGCGCAACAACTCCGCCAGCGCGGCCAGTTCGCCTGGGCCCGGCGGGAATACGAGCACGTGATCTCGCTGGGCGGCGAGGAAGACGAGTTGACGATCGTCTCGCGGATTTACCTCTCCGAGATGCTCCATGATGAGGGCCAGGACCTTGACGCCGCCGCGGCGCTGGAAAAGCTCGTCGCCGCCATTGAAGCCGGCAAGGTGACCGAAGCGATGCTTTTCGGCCGCGAAACCAGGGATATCCGCTCGCGGCTCCCCTATTTCCAAGCCTGTTATTGGGAGGCGAAACGCGACGCGGCAAAGCAGCGCGAGTATCTGGACAAGGCGTTAAGAGCCAATCCCGAGGACATCGACGTACTGATCGCCTGCTACCACCTCCCCGGCCAGACGGCCGCCTATCACAAGAAGATCGTCGGCCTGGTCGAACAGGCCGCGGCGAAGTTGCACGCGGCGATTGCGATCGATCCCGACAGTCCTTCGATGTACAACCAATACGCCTGGCTGGTCGGCAACACCGAGGGGGATTTCGACGAGGCCGTGCGCTGTTCGCGGAAGTCGCTGGAGTTGCAGCCCGACGAGGGCGGCTACTACGACACCCTGGCTCACGTCTATTTCGGCAAGGGCGATTACGAGAACGCCGTCAAGTATCAGACCAAGGCCGCGCAGCTCGATCCCCATTCCGGCCTGATCCAGAAGAAGCTGAAAGTCTTCCGCAAGAAGCTCGAGGAAAAGAAGGGCAAGAAGTAGCCCGCTGCATTTTGACCCACCCTGCTTTCATGGAGGAAATGACATGAAGTCGCTTTCCGTGCGTGGGACTGATCTCTGCTGCGTCGATCGTGGGCAAGGTCGGCCGGTGTTGTTTGTGCACGGTTTCCCGCTCGACCACACGATGTGGGCCGCGCAGATCGACGCGATTTCGCCGCAGTGCCGCGTGATCGCCCCCGACCTTCGCGGCTTCGGCCGGAGCGGAAAAGGGGACAGGTCCAATTCTCCGCCGTTCACGATGGAGCAGTTCGCCGACGATCTGGCCGCGCTGCTCGACGCTCTGGAGATTCGCGAGCCGGTCGTCTATTGCGGGCTCTCGATGGGCGGGTACATCGCCTGGCAGTTCTGGCGGAAATACGCCGCGCGGCTGCGGGGGCTGGTGCTCTGCGACACCCGCTCGACCGCCGACACGCCCGAGGTCGTCGCCGGCCGCCGCACGATGGCCGATCGCGTGCTGAAGGAAGGTTCCGCGCCGCTGGTCGAGAGCACGCTGCCGCGGCTGTTCTGCGAAGCGACGCGACGGCAGCGGCCTGAGGTGGTCGAGGGCTTGCGGCGAGTGATGATGGCCAATTCACCCCAGGGGATCGCCGCCGCCGCTCTGGGAATGGCCCAACGGCCCGACATGACCGCGTCGCTTGTGGAGATTCGCTGCCCTACGCTGGTCGTCGTCGGCCAGGACGACGCGATTTCGCCACCGGCGGAGATGCGCGGCATCGCCGAGGCGATCCCCGGCGCCAGGTTCGTCGAGATTCCGGCCGCCGGCCACATGTCGCCGCTGGAAAACCCCGCCGCCGTGAGTGCGGCGATCGTCGCGTTCCTGGCGACATTGTAGGGTGGTGCAATCGCAGTGCAGTCCCGCCAGGAACTGCTACTTTGTCATCTCGGCCTTCATTACCGTAAAGATGTCGGTGTTGTCGACGTACTTGCCGGAAAATCGCCAGACGGCGGCGGCCTTGGCGTCGGTGCCGTTGACGAGTTGGGCGAATCGCCCGCTGCCGCAGCCGCGGGCGTAGAGCGGCACTAGGCTGTTGGTGTGCCAGTGGCTGTTGTACCTCATAGCGGGCAGGCGGCCGGGGCCGCGGTCTTCGAGCGGCTCGAACGCCACCTTGTCGGATTTCGGCCCCCAGATCATGCCGGTCTCGTGATCGGCCGTAAGGATCAGCAGCGTGTCGTCCCAATTGCCGTGCTTGTCGACCCAATCGACGACCGCCTCGACCGCCTTGACGAAATCGATCTGCTCTTCGATCATTCGCGCCGGCCGGTTGGCGTGGTTGGCCCAATCGACGGCGCCCCCCTCGATCATCAGATAAAAGCCCTTTGGGTTGTCGTCGAGGCAGTTGATCGCCGCCCGGGTCATCGTGGCCAGCGAAGGCACGGTCTGATTAAAGGGAACGGCAAACGGTTCGGAAACTGTTGTGGCGGCGGCGGTCTTGCTGGCCGTCATGGGACGGCCGCGCATCTCTTGCAGCGTGCTGGCGACCTCCGCCGTGCCCAGGAGCTTTGCCGGCGTAGGGCCGGAAGTCAGGGCCTCGAAGGCGGCCTTGCTCTCGATCAGCTTCCAACCGCGTTTGCCCTGCTTCATCGCCGTCCAAGTGTCTTTGCCGCCGACCCACTGGTAGTCACGTTTCGTGCCGGCCGGCAAGGGGCGACCGTCGTTGTCGAAATCGGGATTGCCGCCGCCCATGATGACATCGAGCCAGCCGCCGTCGAGCATCTCGTTGGCGATTTGGGCATGGTTGTTTCGGCTGACGCTGTGGGCGCCGCCGAGCGCCGCCGGCGTGGCGTCGCTCCACGGCACGGTAGTAATCACTCCCGCCGACTTGCCGTGCGCTTTGGCGATCTCGGCGATCGACAGCCCGCGCAGCGGCCGGTTGTCGTTCGACCAGTTGATCGCATTGTTGTTGGTCTTTCGCCCCGTGGCCATTGCTGTGGCGGCGGCGGGCGATTCGGTGTAGGTCGTCATCAGATACCTGTATCCGGCAAAGTGCTCCGCATTCGCCTTCTTCGATTCGACAACGCTCGTGTCCCAAGCCTTCAGCGGATCGTAGATCAGCCGGCGGTCTTGCGTCTCGCTGCCGGTTGGCTTCCAGGCGAAGCACAGAGGATAGGTGGAACAGGCGAAGCGTTCCCAGCCGGGCTGATCGTACACCTGCTTGCCCCGCTTCGCCTGGTACAGGCTGGTGGCCAGCCAGGTGTTGTATCCGCCGCCGTCGGTGATCATGAGAATCACGTTCTTAGCGGCCCACGCCGCATCGCCGATCAGAAGCGTCAAGGCGAACACCGCCGCCAAGACGATTGCAAGCTGCCGACGTCTCTTGATCCAGTCGCCATTCATCGTTGCCTCTCCCTGTTCAGACTAACCCTAGTTTGACGCAACCGGACGAGAGACGCAAGCAGCAGGCGAGTCCCGTGCGGGAAGCTAACGACTTTCTAATACTGCCGTGCCGACACCGCGGCCGTGCAGTCATCCCCGTCAATGGGGCGCGGATACGTGAGAAGCACGCTATGCCCGCTCCTCGCGCAACGCGGCCAGCAGCGGCGCACGCACGACCGCTCGAACGGCCAGTCCGCCGGCTGCGAGCCCCACGAGCAACACCGCCGCCAACGTGGCGGCCAGCGACGCCCACGGGACTGGGACGCCGCGGTGGAGCAGATGCGGCAGCACGGCCAGCACCGCCGCCAGCGTGCCGACGCCCAGGCCGGCCGTCAACAACACCGCATGTTCCAGCAGGACCAGCCAACCGAGCGTGCCGCGGCGGAAACCCGTGGCGCGGAGCAGCGCCAACTCGCCACGCCGCTCGAACACGTTTCGCAGTTGCACGGCCGCCAATCCGAACGTGCCCAGCAAGAGCCCTAATCCGCCAAGACTCTGGAACGTCGAGAGGTACGTATTCTGCACGGCAAGAAAGGCGGCCAGCCGTCGGCCGGTCGTTTCGGCCGAGACGCCGTACTCGCCGAGATTCCGCTCCAACGCCTTCTTCACCGCCGCGGTTCGCCCAGGCGTGCTCTCGACGAGAAAGCACCGGCAGCCGCTCGTGTCGGGAAACAGCCGCAAGAAGTCCGACTCGCCCAGCAGCAGATCGCCCTGGAAAATGCTGTTGTCAAGCAGAGCCGCCACGCGGAGTTGAACGGGATTGCCGCGTCCGTCGCGGATCTCGAACGTCTCGCCGAGCCCGCCCCACAAGTTTAGCGCGTAGTTGGCCGTATTTTTCTCCAGGATGACCGGCACGGCGCCATCATGCCGTTCGAGCAACTGCCACGGGTTCGGGCAATCGCTTGGTTTATCGGCCCAGGCGAAGCCGTCGCGGTCGATGAACTGCCGCGGCAGCCCGAGCACGCGCGGCTGCCGCGGCCGATAGAGATTCAAACAGCTCGCGTCCTCGCCGCCGTGGACCCGCAGCGAAAGGATCGTGCCGCCAGCCAGCAGTTTCCGGTCGCCCGCCGATAAACCCAGGGCGGCTTGGGCGTCCGGCGAAGCGAGGTTTTGCAGGATCGGCTGATCGCTTTCGGCCACCAGCGCAAAACCGCCGTTGCCGGAGTGCAGCGTCGGCGTTTGTTGGGCCGGGTCGACGCGGAACGCATCCATCGACACAATGACGAACGACGCCGCGGCCACCAACCCGATCGTGAGCGTACTGCGGCCGGGATTCCGCGCGGCGTTGCGCAGCGCCATTCGCACGAGGTTCCCGCGGCCGACCGCGACAGCCTGGCGACTCATGCCTGCCCGCAGACGAAGCCAGACGAGCGCCAGCAGCGACGCCAACGCCGTCATGCCGGCCGCGAAGAACATGCCGGCCTGCAACTGCTCGTTGAGGTGAACCAGCAGAAGCACCGCGGTCGGCGCGACGGCGAGCAGAACCAACAGGATTTCGAGCGGTAGCGCCCACTTTCGTCCCCTCTCCCTTTGGGAGAGGGTTAGGGTGAGGGCCGTCTTGATTTGGCGACTTAGAGGTTTAGAGATTTGAAGATTTGGAGACTCTGCCCTGAACCCCAAACCCCTATTCGCCCTCACCCCCGGCACCTCTCCCAAAGGGAGAGGGGAGACGCGCGAAGTCGCCCCCGCCAACAGCCGGCGCGGCGGCACGCGGGCGATCCGTCGCAGCGATAGCCAGATGGCACAGCCGGCCACGGCAACGCCGCTTGCACAGCCGATCGCCAGACTCGCCGCCGTGACGTAAAGCTGCAAGAAGGGCGTGGCGATGGCGGCCAGCCACCAGGTTTGCAGCCCCAGCAGCATCAGTGCGGCGTAGCCGATTCCGGCCAGCACGCCCAGCAGACTGCCGACGACGGCCACGGCGAGCCCTTCACCCAGCAAGATTCGCCGCACCTGCCGTTGCCGCAGTCCGATGGCCAGCAGCGTTCCGATCTCGGCCCCGCGGCGGTCGATCCCCAGCCGAAACAGCAAGGCGACCAGCATCACGGCGGCGGCAATAATGAAGAAGCTCAGGAAGAGAAAGAGGACGCCGAAGGGAGTAGCGCCCGCCGAGGCATTTAGTTGCTGCTGCCGGATCGGCTGAAAGACAAAGCCGAGGGCCGCGGGATTGAGGTGGCGTTGTAGGACGTGACTGACATCGAGGGGGACGGAGGTCGACGGCGGCGAAGACGCAGCCGTGTTTCGAGGTGGCTGTCGCCGCCGACCTCCGTCCCCTTCCACTGCTACGCGGAGCGAGGTCGTCTGGCCGAAGCGGCTGCCCCAGAGACGCCGGCCGGTCGCCAGCGATACGAATGCTTTTGGCGTTGGCCCGTAGCGGTCCCAGTATTTCTCGTCGTCGGGCCGGATGCGCTTGGCGTCGAAGGGGAAGGGCGGATCCCATTTGACCATTGTCAACTCGTCGGTCATGCCCTTGACCGACGGGGTCAGCGCACGGTCGGCGGCCGCGCCGCCCAGATCCACGATGGCCGCCAGCCGCAGAGCGGCGGAGCCGCGGCCTTCCACAGTCTCCGGCTCGAGGCCCTCCGGCTCGAAGTAGGTTAGCCGCACGGTATCGCCCACCCGAGCGTGCAACTGATTGGCAGTCCACGAGTTCAGCGCGATTTCGTTCGCGCCAAGCGGCGGCAACGGCCGACCTTCCATCGAACGGAACGGACCCAGCGGCGGACGATCGGCAAAATCGATGGCGGTGATCGTCGAATACGGCACTTCGCGGCCGTTGCAGGCCAGCGTGTTGGCCAGGTAGGTCATCGCCGGTTGAATCACGAGCCGCGCGTGCGGGATTGCCCGCAGCGCCCTGAGGATTTCCCGCTCCGTAGCCGGATCGAGCATTATCCGGTCGGAGGTGATATTCCAATATCCCAACGGAGTGCGTTCGACGTGCAATCCATAGTCGGAATAGCTGGGGGTCAATCGGCGTTGGTGCGGCAGTTGCACTGCCGCACTTGTGGAAGGGGATGGCAGTTCAACTGCCATCCCAACCGTTGGTGACTTGCTCGCCGTGAGGATCGCATTGACTCGCCCCGGCTGGTCGAGCCGCTCTGCAAGCCACTCGAGCGACACGTAGGCATTCTGCGGCGGGCGCTGTGTCGGCCGAAGGCTAAAGGATCCCAGCCCTTCAGCCGCAATGATCTCGCTGACCGTGAGCCTGTCCGGTGGGGGAAGCTTCTTCTTGCCGAAGGCGCTTTCGGCGGGAATCGCAGCGAGCAAAGGCAATCGCAGCAGCACGGCATCGCCCACTCGCAGGCCGAGCCGCTCGGCCGTGGGCTGGTTGAGCACGATTTCATGCGGCCCCGGCAGCTTCTGCGGCCCGCCGGCGCCCAATTTCCAGAAGCGGCCATCGCAGCCGACCAGTTCCACGCGGTTCGCACGCCGCGGCGATTGCGAGTCGGCGCTCTCCAGGTTCACTTGCAGCAGAATGGCCGGTGCGGCCTGCGGGCCAGTCTCGTCGGCCAGCGCCGCCCGGAAGAAATGGTTCGTGACCAGCGCCTCGTCGATTCGGCCCAGGCGATCGAGCGTCAATCGCCGCAGGCTTCCCCGCATCGAATCGCCCACCAACAGTGCGCCGGTCAACACGGCCGTGCACACCGCCACGCCGCACGCCACGGCGAAGTTCGATCGCCGGTGGTAGACGAGCGAAGCGAGAACTAGGCGGAGAGGAGTCATTTGTGGTCACGGATGAGGGATGAAAGATGAGGGATGAGGGATAGTGGGAAAGGGATTCTCGGAACATGGAAGCGAAGCGAGGCTGAACAAAAACCTTGAAACGAGCAATCTGAGGATCTGTCGAGGATCATTGCACCCCTCATCCCTCATCCCCCATCCCTCATCCCCCATCCCTCATCTTTCAGCACCCCGTCGTCCAGCTCCAGTTGCCGCTCCATCCGTCCCGCCAGACGTTGGCTGTGGGTGACGACGATCAACATGGTCTGCTCCTGCCGCTGAAGCTCCAGCAGCAGTTCAGCGACACGGGCGGCGGTGGTACGGTCGAGGTTGCCGGTCGGCTCGTCGGCCAGGACCAAAAGCGGCGTGCAAATCATCGCCCGGGCCAGCGCCGCCCGCTGCCGCTCACCACCGGAAAGCTCGGCGGGCCGATGATCGAGCCGATCACCCAGGCCGACGCGCTCCAACAGCATTCGGGCCCGTGCGACGTGCTCGGGCGACGTTCGTCCGCCGGCTACCGTCGGCGTCAGTACGTTTTCCAGCACGGAACACTGCGGCAGCAGGTGATGGTCTTGAAAAACAAAACCGATTTTGCGATTGCGGAACGCCGCCAGGGCGGGTTCGGCGAGCGTGGCCGGGTCTTGATCGTCGAGCACGACGCGGCCGCCGCTGGGCAGTTCCAAGGCACCGACGATGCTAAGCAGCGTGCTCTTGCCCGAGCCGCTGGGACCAAGGATCGCCACGTTCTGCCCGCGGTTCAACTCCAGCGACACGTCGCGCAGCACCAGCAGCGGCTCGCCGCGAGTGGGATATTGCTTGGCGACGTGTTCGATGCGAAGCAGGGACATAGGGGGCAGAGGTTAGGGGCCAGGGATCAGAGCCATTGCAGCATCTTTTTCTGAGGCTGGGTCGCGGGGAAGAGAATAATAGGCAGCGACGACACATAGAAAGCGGGGAGAAGCAACACTCGCGACCACGTCTCTCTCGGCAGCAAACCACGCCATTTCATCGGAACAAGGACAGCGCAGGCGACTACAGCCGCAGCCGCGATGCCGTACCAGGCGATACGGAACGCACGACGAAAATCGGTCTGGACGGGATTTTCTTCCGTCACGGAATGATTCCCCCTGACCCCTGATCCCTGCCCCCTATCCCCTCGTATAGCTCAATCATTCTCTGTGCCATGACTTCTGCATTATACCGCGCATGGACAACCTGTTGAGCCCGGCGGCCGCATTGGGAGGCGAGGTCGGGATCGAGGATCATGCTTTTCAGGGCCGCGGCCAACAACGCCGGATCGCCCGGCGGGCAAAGGACGCCGCCGCCAGTCTCTTCGATCATTTCGGGAAACGCCCCGTGCGCCGGCAACACGGCCGGCACACCGTTGGCCCACGCCTCGAATACCGAGAGCCCCTTGCTCTCGCGATAGACCGTCGGCAGGCAAAACAGATCGAGCGATTGCAGAAAAGCGATTTTCGCGGCATGATCCAGTTCGCCGACGTACTGGAATCGGTCGGCTAGGCCGGCGTCGGCCAGCCGCCGCTGGATTTCGGCCAGGTAGGGCTGGTCGGCCGCGTCGAGATAGCCTGCCGCCCGCACGACGACCGGCGGCACGTCGCCGTCGGCGGCCAGCAGCGTCAGCGCGTCGGTCAATTGGTGCAGGCCCTTGTCGGGACAGACGCGGGCGAGGTAGCCAACCGTCCGGAGCACGGGCGTCTCGCCCGCGTCAGGCAAGGCGGGCGGGACGCCCGCGCTCCGGGACATTCCCGCCAGATTCAGCCCCGGCGGAACCACGTGAATTCGCGGTCGCGGCACGCGAAGGTAGCCGGCCATAAAGTCGGCGTAGTAGCGATTCATCGCCACCAGCGCGGACACTTCGGCCGCACGCTCGCCGAGCAGCCTCAGCGCCTGTCCGTGATACGGTTCGGGCAGTTTCTCCAGGAAGGCGTCCTCGCCCGTCAGACTGCACACGACCGCGGCACCGAGCCGGCGGATGATCTGGCGAGCCACTCCGATCAACAAGACGTTGTTCAGGTGCACGACGTCGGGCCGGAGGCGGGCAAGCCAGCGGACGAGCTTTTCCACCTCCTTCCGCTGCCGTCCCTGCTCGCCTTCGAGCATCGAGACGGTCATTGGCCCAAGCTGTCCGGGCTGAACGCTGGCGCTGCGGCCGGTGACCCAACGCAGCAGGCCGGGACTGTCGAGTAGATGATCGAACGCCCAGGGCGTGTGGCGGAAGATCGCCGAATGCTGCTGCAAGTAGACGTTGATGCCGCCGAAGGCGATCCGGTCGATGCTGACGCTCTGCTCGTCGGTGCGCAGCGGCGTGTACATCGGGGCCAGCGTGCAATCCTGGCCCGCGGCCAACAGCGCGGCGGCCAGGGTGTTGCCGTGCAGGCAACTACCGCAGTACATTCCGCCAGCCCCCGCCGCAAGATAGACGATTTTCATGTTTCATTCTGTAGCGAACGCCCTCCGTGGCGTTTCATAACATACGATCGCGGCATCTGCCCGGCCTTCGGAACGCCGCGGAGGGCGTTCCCTACAGGAGGCGCTCCCCGCCAATACGCAGCGATACCCGCTCATCGGCGCAACCTCTTCCTTCAGTAGAGGAATATAGAGCGACGGCTGCAAGTCCCAAAGTGGGCATTTCTTGGCTTTGGCGCGTTTCGCACTTGCCTAACGACTTCCGGTGTGAGAAACTCTCGCATCGAGCCGATTAGCGATTTTGCTCGCCTTCGCTGGCGGGCGTTCTTCTTTGTGAGAGCAACACATGACCGTCTACACGCGCCGTGGTGACGATGGCGAAACGGACCTGTTGGGCGATGGTCGTGTGCCGAAGGACGCCGCCCGGCTGGAGGTCTGCGGCCCCCTGGATGAGTTGAACTGCTGGCTCGGCCTGGTGCGATGCGAGCCCCTTCCGACTGAGGTCGCCACGCTGTTGGAGCAGATCCAGCGCCGGCTGTTTGACGTCTGCGCCGAATTGGCAACAGTCACAGCGGGCCGGCCGAGGTCGGCGGGCATCGCTTCGAGCGATGTGCGATCGCTCGAACAGACTATTGACGGCTACGAGGCGAAGCTCGATTCGCTGAAGAGCTTCATTCTTCCCGCCGGGAGCCGGGCGGCGGCCCTGTTGCACCTCGCCCGAGCCGTCTGCCGCCGGGTGGAACGCCGCCTGGTCTCTCTCCTTCGAGTCGAGCCGGGGGCTGCGTCTGCCGATCTGTTGGCGTATATCAACCGCTTGAGCGATCTGCTGTTCGTGTTGGCCAGAACCGCGAACGGCCACGCCGCCGTTGACGATACGTCCTGCTGAAGAGTCGATCAGTCACTGCGCGCAGACCGGGCATGCCGCTTGCGACCGGCACCATCAGCACCTGTCATTCATTGACGCAACCCATTGGCAGAACGCGGTTTACGTATGGCTAGCCTGATTTATGAAATCCTGCCGCCCTTGGGCACGGCGATTGCGTCTTCGAACTGTTTCTCAATCCACCAGGGTGACTGTAGGAGGACGATATCCGCATGAAGATCGGAACCATACTGCGAAACGGAACCGTCGCGGGGGTGCTCGTGAGCGTTGCGTCGATGCTTGCCCCCGCTGCGGCTCTTGCGGCCACCGACAACCAGGGCTTGCCCGCCGCATCCGCCGCGGCATCGCCCCTGAACACCGGCGACAACGCCTGGGTGCTGATAAGCACCGCCCTGGTGCTGCTAATGACCGCCCCGGGTCTTGCCCTGTTCTATAGCGGGCTGGTCCGCAAGAAAAACGTCCTCAGCGTAATGATGCAGTGCATATTCCTGATGTGTCTAATGACGGTGATCTGGGCGCTGTGGGGTTATTCGTTGAGTTTCGGCGGCGACGGGCTCACACCCCCGCCGAAATGGATCGGCAACGGCAGCCACCTGTTGATGAACGGCGTTCAGGCCGCCTGGGAGAATGGCCGCTCGGTCATTCCCGTCTATCCCGAGTTGGGCATCAACCGGCTGACGCACATGCTCTTCCAGGGCATGTTCTTCATCATCACGCCGGCGCTGATCTGCGGGGCGTTCGCCGAGCGGATGAAGTTCAGCACGATGGTCGTCTTTTCGATCCTTTGGGGAACACTGGTCTACTGCCCGCTGTGCCATGCGGTTTGGGGCGGCGGGATTCTGCAATACATCTCGGGCGGCAATCCGAACGCGGCGGCGTTCGGCGGCGGGGCATTGGACTTCGCCGGCGGAACCGTCGTACACATCAGTTCCGGCGTCTCCGCGCTGATCTGTGCCCTGTTGCTGGGCAAGCGGCTCGGCTACGGCAGCGAACCGATGCCGCCGCACAATCTGACCTATACCGCGGTAGGCGCCGCCATGCTCTGGGTCGGCTGGTTCGGCTTCAACGCCGGCAGCGCCCTGAGCGCGGGCGGGCTGGCCGCCAGCGCGTTTTGCGCCACCCATTTCGCCGCGGCGGCCGGCGGGCTGACTTGGGCGGCGATGGAATGGATCACCCGCGGCAAGCCCTCGATCTTGGGCACCTGCTCCGGCGTAGTCGCTGGGCTGGTCTGCATTACCCCCGCCGCCGGCTACGTCACGGCGATGCCGGCCCTGCTGATGGGTGTGGCGGCAGGCATCGTCTGCTTCTACGCTTGCACCAAGCTCAAGTCGCGGTTTCGCTACGACGATTCGCTCGACGCTTTCGGCGTGCATGGCGTGGGCGGCACCCTCGGCGCGCTGCTGACCGGCGTCTTTGCCACCCGTGCCACCGGCGCCTTCGCCGATGGCAGCCCGCTCGGGCTGCTGGAAGGCGGCCGGGTGATGATCGCCCAACTCGTCGCGGTCGCCATCACCTGGGCATTGGCCATCGTGGTTACGTTTGCTATCCTTAAGGTGTTGGATGCGGTGATGGGCCTGCGCGTCTCGCAGTCGGCCGAAATCGAGGGCCTCGATCTCAGCCAGCACGGCGAAGAAGGGTACATCTTTATCTGATTTATCTGACTTTGCTCACAACGGGAACCCCTCCAATGAAGAAGATCGAAGCGATCATTCGCCACTTCAAGCTCGAAGAGGTCAAAAGCGCCTTGACCGAGCACGACGTCACGGGCATGACAATCACCGAGGTCCGCGGTTTCGGCCGTCAGAAGGGCCACACCGAAATGTACCGCGGCACGGAATATGAAGTCGATTTTGTTCCGAAGATCAAGCTCGAGGTAATCGTTCCCGACGCCAAGCTGCAAGTGGCGCTCGACACGATCATCCGTTCCGCCCAGACCGGGCAGGTTGGCGACGGGAAGATCTTCGTCACCAACCTGGCCGAAGCCATCCGCATCCGCACCGGCGAGTCGGGCGAAACGGCGGTTTAATCCGCATTGCTCAATCTCGCCGCGCGGTGGCATCGCCGCCAGTGCGCGGCCGTGCTGAGTCCGGCACACACGCGGCGCGGCGTGCGACATCAGAGAAGAGCAGCCTGTCGCAATCGGGATAACAGCTTCCCCAGTCAGGGTCCGTAGAGGACTTGCACCTCCAAGTTGCCGGACATGCCGGGCACACAGAAAAGCGAAACGGCCTCGGCGAATCGCCGGGGCCGTTTCTGTTCCCGACGCCTCTTCAACGTCCTGGAACTGCGTGCTTCCCGGCGTTCCGGCTTCCCTGTTCCGGCCTCTGCGTTCCGGCTACTTTGTCGCACCCACCGGCGTGGTCACCTGCGGCAGGATGACGTCACGGGCGAATTCAGCCAAGGTGGTGGGCGTGGTGGTCTCCGGCGACCGCGGCTGCGTGAGCCGCAGACGGCCGTTCTCCACCGCCTCGTACAACTCCAACATCAGGTCCGCGGCGTTTTCGCTCATGGCATTCTTGAGCATCATGTCGCGCATCTCGTCGCGATCGCACTTGATATAGACGATCTTGCGGCCGAGTGTCTCCGTGAGGATCTCCGCGACCTCACGGAAGCTCAAGTCGACCGGTCCGTGCAATTCCTGCACGGTCTGCCCCGTCCAGGCGGTGCTCGTCAGCCGCACGGCCGCCACGCGGCCGATGTCGCGGGTGGCCAGCATCGGATAGCGGGTCGAGGGGGAAAGGGGTAGGGAAATCCGTCCCCATTTCCGCATCGAGTCCAACTGCCAAAGCAGGTTCTCGAAGAAGAACCCGGGCCGCAGATGGATGACGTGGCACCCCGTCTGGTTCAACGAGCCTTCGACGTCGTGCAGCCCGCCGATCGGGCCGTTTCCCAACGCCGAATCGGCCCCGATCGACGACAGATTCACCACTCGTGCGATCTTGTTCGTCACGACCGCCTTGGCGGCCGCGGCGCCCAAGCGGTTTTGAAACGCCCGCACGTCGTCGGAACCGTAACCTGGAGGCGTCGCCCAGAATAGGGCGTTGACGCCCTGCGTGGCCTTGCACAGATAATCGACGTCGTCTTGGGCGCCAATCATCGTTTCGGCCCCGCGTTTGATCGAACCGGTCAGCTTGTCGGCACGCCTGCCTAAAAGCCTCACTTGGATGTTGGCGCCAAAGTCCAACAGAAAATCGGCCACGGCGCTTCCCACGTGGCCCGTAGGAGTAGTCACTGCAATTCTCATCGCCGTCTCCTTCTACTTGCAGTTTTCGATCAATGCTCAAACCAGCGAAACAACCGACCGCACCCTCTTTTTTGCCTACTTATGCCAAAATAATTATACGGACCAACCGGCAATGGGAACGTCAGCGGATTGCTGAGTTGCCGCTGGGCATTCTCGGAATCGACCGCGTTGGGCCGTCTCCGTCTTGACGAGCAGCCCGGCAGCGTCTCCCGCCGCGGAATGGCCTTGACGGGGCGGCACCGCGTGTTACACTATCGAAGATCGTATTACCGCAAGCGCCGGCAAGGAAACCACACCATGTTCCGAGAGATCGCCGCCAGCTATCGCCATGCCGAAGGCGGCCAACTGCGGCGGCGTATCCGGCTGATCTGTCTGGTCCTCATCGGGCTGAACGTCGCCGCCTGGGCTCTGGCCGTCGGACTGTTCTACTCCTATCCCAAGGCACTTAGCCTCTGCTTTCTCGCCTATGGCCTTGGCCTGCGCCATGCCGTCGATGCCGATCACATCGCCGCTATCGACAACGTGACGCGGAAGCTGATGCAGCAAGGCCAAAAGCCGGTCGGCGTCGGGTTCTTCTTCTCGTTGGGCCATTCCACCATCGTCGTGCTCATGTCGCTGTGCGTGGCGGCGGGCACGGGCTACGTGAGAGACCGGTTCCCGCAATTCCAGCAGGTCGGCGGAATCATCGGCACGTCGGTCTCGGCCTTTTTTCTGTTGCTGATCGCCGTGGTGAATTTTTTCGTCTTCCTGGACGTCTTCAAGCGATTCAACGCGGCGAGGAGAGGCCGCCTTCCAGCGGAACACGCCGGCGAGGACGTTGCCAGTGCCGGCGGAGTGCTCTCTTGGCTTTTGCGATCCGTCTTCAAGTTCGTCGGCCGCAGTTGGCAGATGTATCCGATCGGGCTGCTGTTCGGGCTCGGCTTCGACACGGCCACCGAGGTCGCCTTGCTCGGAATCGCCGCCACCCAGGCTGCTCAGCAGACGCCGATCTGGTCGATCATGGTCTTTCCGCTGCTGTTCACCTCCGGCATGTGCCTGCTGGACACGACCGACGGCATCGTCATGCTCGGGGCCTACGGCTGGGCGTTCGTCAAGCCGGTTCGCAAGCTGTTCTACAACATGACGATCACCTTCGCCTCCTTTATGATCGCCCTGCTGATCGGGAGCATCGAGGCGCTGAGCGTCATCGCGTCGAAGCTTCACCTGGAATCGGGCAGCCTTGCCGGCCTCAACGTTCTGAACGACCACGCCATTGTGATCTGCTACGGCGTCATCGGCCTGATGATCGCAAGCTGGCTGATCTCGATCCTCGTCTACAGGGCGTCGGGGCTCGACAATCTCGAGGAATCGGCCGCGAACCGGCAGTGACACCGGCTGAAATGCCGAGTGGGGCGGCCGCTCCTTTCTGAAGCTCCGCGATCGCAATCAGGGGCCGTTTCTCGCCGGCGCGGTCTCTCGGAACCACGCACAGTTGGCGCGGAGATCAACAACGGTCCGCTGTGCCGACGCTTTCCCGACGGACGCTGAAGGCTACAATGACGTAGATCGAGCCACATCGCGGAAGCGACCGACCGTCGGAGCAATAACATGGCGTCAAGCGTTTTCGATCCTGGTTCTCCCGTCACGGTTCGCATCGCCGACGAGGTCATCCCGACCTACCTGCCTGCCCCGCCCGACAAACATCCGATGTTTCTGGAGAGGCGGGTCTACCAGGGGAGCAGCGGCCGCGTCTATCCGTTGCCGTTCACCGATCGGATCGCAGAGACCAAGGTCAGCCGCGTTTGGAAAACCATCTGGCTGGAAAACGACTTTCTGCGGGTGATGGTGCTGCCGGAACTCGGCGGGCGGATTCACCTGGCCCAGGACAAGACAAACGGCTACGATTTCGTCTACCGGCAGACGGTCATCAAGCCGGCCCTGGTCGGCTTGGCCGGCCCGTGGATTTCGGGCGGAATCGAATTCAATTGGCCGCAGCACCATCGCCCCGCCACCTTCCTGCCGGTCGATTTCCACGTCAAGGAGCACGCGGACGGATCGAAAACCGTATGGCTTAGCGACCACGATCCGATGGCGCGGATGAAAGGCATGCACGGAGTCTGTCTGCATCCGGGCAAGGCTTTGATCGAGTTGAAAGTGCGGGCGTACAACCGCACGCCGCTGGTGCAGACGTTCCTCTGGTGGGCGAACGTGGCGACGCGGGTCGACGAGTCGTACCAGTCGTTCTTTCCCCCCGACGTCCACTACGTCGCCGATCATGCCAAGCGGGCGACCAGCGAGTATCCGCTCTGCTCGGGCGTGTACTACGGAGTGGACTACGGCCGCCGGGCGCGCGAGGGCGTGCCGGCCGATGAGCGGCCCGCCGATTTCGTTCCGCCGCATTGTTGCGCAAGGGGGACAGTCCCATTTTCGCCGAGACGAAAATCGGGACAGTCCCCGGCGGCAGTGCGGCGGTCGATTATGCCCCGAACGATCTTTCCTGGTACGCCAACATCCCGGTGCCCACGTCGTACATGTGCGTCGGTTCGCACAAGGACTTTTTCGGCGGCTACGACCACGGCCGGCAGGCCGGAATCGTTCATGTGGCGAACCATCACATTTCCCCCGGCAAGAAACAGTGGACCTGGGGCAACCAGGAGTTTGGCTGCGCTTGGGACCGCAACCTCACCGACGCCGACGGGCCGTACATCGAGATCATGGCCGGCGTCTACACCGACAATCAGCCCGACTTCTCGTTTCTTCAGCCCGGCGAGACGAAGACCTGGAGCCAGTATTGGTACCCGATCCAGAAGATCGGCGTCCCGTGCGACGCGAATCGCGACGCCGCCGTGCGACTCTCGCTGAAAAACCGCAAGGCGCGCGTCGGCGTTTCCGTATCGTCGGTCTTTCCGGGGGCGACGGTGACGCTGACCGCGGTCGATGGTGTTATCGGGCGTTTTACGCGAGATTTGGCCCCCGGTTCGCCGTTGGTCGAGGAGATCGACCTGCCGCGGCAAATGGCCGATACCGATGTGCTGGTGCGGGTCGCCGACGCCACAGGCCGCGAGATAATCGCAACAAATCTCCCCTCTCCCGACCAACCTTCGGCCGGTGCCCGGAGAGGGGCCGGGGGTGAGGGCCGCGCGGCGCGCAAGCAAGTATCCGAGCCGCGCTCGCCAATCGCCCTCATCCTAGCCCTCTCCCGGCGGGAGAGGGGACAAGCGGCGAAGCACCATTGCCTGCCACCGAGCCGCCGCCGCCCGAGGTTATCGCCAGCGCCGACGAACTGTTCGTCACCGGCTTGCACCTTGAGCAATATCGCCATGCCACGCGATGTCCGACGCTGTACTGGCGCGAGGTGCTGCGGCGCGATCCGTCGGACAGCCGCTGCAACAATGCGCTGGGGCGCTGGCATCTCCGCCGCGGAGAATTCGACGTGGCCGTGACGCATTTTCGCCGAGCGATCGAGCGATTGACCCTTCGCAATCCGAATCCCTACGACGGCGAGCCCTTCTACAACCTCGCGCTCTGCCTGCGGCATCAGATCGACGCCGTTGCCAGGGCGCACAGGAAGCGGTCTTCCAGGAAGCGTACTCGGCCTTCTACAAGGCGACGTGGAACCAGGCCTGGGCCGCCGCCGGCTACCATGGGCTGGCCGAGATGGACTGCCGCCGGGCCGATTGGTCTGCGGCACTGGAGCACCTCGCCCGCTCGCTCCGCTTTGATGCCGACAACCTGCGGGCACGCGATCTGAAGGTCGTCGTCCTGCGCAAGCTTGGCCGCGATGGGGAGGCGGACACTGCCCTGCTGGAGACCCTCGCCCTCGACCCGCTCGACTGGTGGGCGCGCCGGCTGGCGGGGCATCCGTTGGCGTGCGACGCGCAGACGTGTCTCGATCTCGCGCACGACTACGCGCGGGCGGGTCTTTATGCCGACGGAATTGCAGTTCTTGAGAGTGCGAAGGCTGGCAGTCGCCAAACGGAAAGCGGTTCCCCCGTGCAGGAGCACTGGCTGCCCACGCAGAGCCTTGGCACCGGGCCGCTGCTCGACTATACGCTGGGCTGGCTGCACGAACGAGCCGGCGATCACGACTTGTCTCGGGCGTGCTTCGAGCGGGCCTCTGCGCAAGCGCCCGACTATTGCTTCCCCGCGCGGCTCGAGGAGATCGCCGTTTTCGCGGCGGCCATGCGGGCCAATCCCGCCGACGCTCGCGCGCCCTATTACCTGGGCAATCTGCTGTACGACCGGCGACGCCACGCCGAAGCCATAACCGCATGGCAGCGGAGTGTGAAGCTCGATCCGCATTACTCGGTGGCATGGCGGAATCTCGGCATCGGCTACTTCAACGTCGGCAAGCATCCCGGCAAGGCCCGCGCGGCCTACGAACGCGCATTCCGCGCCGACCCCGCCAGCGCCCGGCTGCTGTTCGAGCGGGATCAGCTCTGGAAACGGTTGAGCCTGCCGCCGGCAAAACGGCTGCGGGAACTCGTAAAACACCTTGACCTGGTGCGGCAACGTGACGATTTGAGCGTGGAACTGGCGGCCCTCTACAATCAGACCGGCCGGCACGAAAAGGCGCTGACGCTAATGTCCGGCAGGACGTTCCAGCCGTGGGAAGGCGGCGAAGGGCAGGCGATTGCGCAATACGTCCGCAGCCGGCTGGCGCTCGGACGCCGGGCGCTGGCCGCAGGCGATGCCGCCGTTGCTCTCGCACACTTCGAGGCCGCCGCGGCCCCGCCGCGCAACCTCGGCGAGGCCAAACACCTGTTGGCCAACCAGAGCGACGTTCACTACTGGCTCGGCTCGCGCCCTGGCCGCGTCGGGCAAGCAGAAAGAGGCACGCCGGCATTGGACGGCGGCCGCCACGTTTAAGGGGGATTTTCAGGAAATGAGCGTCCGCGCATTCTCCGAGATGACCTACTACTCGGCCCTCGCGTGGCGGCAGCTTGGCCGAACCGCAAAGGCGAAGAAGCTGCTCGGCGATCTGCTTGTCTACGCACAAAGGCTGCGGAGATCCGAGGCGAAGATCGACTACTTCGCCACGTCGCTGCCGACGATGTTGCTGTTCGACGACGACGTTCGTTTTCGTCAGGAGACCACCGCCCAGTTTCTCCAGGCGCAGGCCCGCCTGGGGCTGGGACAATGCTCGAAAGCCCGGTCGTTGTTGCAGACGGTGCTTCGGCGCGACCCCAACCACGCGCTCGCCGCCGACCTCCTCGGCGAGTGCAGTCAATAAGAACGGCGTCAGGAGCGATTCGTGTCGGCTATTCTGTCACGGATCCACTCCGTCCGAAAACGTCCCGCCAACAGCCGGGCGCCAAGGGTCCGCGTAACGTGCCGGCGGCACGCCTATTCCCGCCGCACGTCGACCTTCAGCGTGCCCGCGTTGTCGTCCAATTCGCCGGCCGAGTCGTTGATCTTCAGGAAGAGCGTGCCGGTCTGAGTCGGCGAAAGGGTCGTGCCGAGGCCGACGACCGTTGCATGCAGCAGCGCGGTGGTGCTGCCGGCGGCGGGATGATCGGGACGCAGCGAGGCCAGCAGCACGCCCAGCGGGCGGCCCTTGTAGTAGCGAATCGACACCCCACCCGGTTCGCACCACCACGCCTTCGTCGTCTTGGCCACTTGATAGCGGCCGGCGGCGGTCAAGCGGTACGTGGCGCCCGCATCGAGCCGGAGGCCGCTGTTCTGCCAGCCGCGATCGGCGGCCACCGTAATCTGTGTTCCCCTTGGCGGAAGCGGCTTGCCCGGCGTGAAATCGATCGCCGAGCGGGCCACGTCGTAGCCGTATTCCATGTTCGTCGACCATCAACTGCCACTCTTCGCACAGCTCCTGCCAATCGGGCTCGAACAGCCGATAGAATCGCTTGTTGAAATCGCGATCGCGATCGCGCACGGAGCCGATAAGTTGGCGAAACCGTTTCTGATAACGGGGATGGCGATCAAGCAGCGTGATCGCCGCCCAAGACCAGGCGTAGGGCTTCGTTTCGAGGAATGCGCGTCGAGGGAAGCTCGATCACGGTCTTCAGCCGCAGCGCCCGGTGCTGGGCCACGGCGTCCTGGATGATGCCGATTCTCCGCCAGTAAGGCGATTCCTCGCGACGATGCGGCATCGCGCCGAGCGTCAGCCGGCCGTCGCTCCACCGGTGCGTGCCCGAGGTACTCGGCCATGCCCTCGGCATATACCACGGCGGGCCGCGCGGCTCCCAATAGCGAGAACATGAAGCAGTGTGTTCCTTCGTGCAGGAGCAACTCGCGGCGATAGAAGTCGCTCGGCTGCTCGAGAAGCCAGAACTTCTCGCCCTGTGGCTGGGAGTAGCCGTGCAAAAACGGAGGGAGATCGGCCGGGCAGGAGCCCCGTCGCGGCGAAGGGGGCCTTGCGCTTCATCAGGAAGCCCGTGACGTGCCAATTCTCCAGCTTGTCTTCCTTGACGCCGAACTGCCGGCGCCATTGCGGAAACGCCTGATCGAAAATCACCGGCAGCCGGTCGATCTCCACTCCGGACAGATCGGTATAGAGCGTCAGGTGCTTGCCGGAGAGTTTGCGGATGCCGGCCGCCGCTGCCCGCGCGTCGTCGACCGGCGACGCCGCGGCCGATAGCGGCCACCGTCAACGCAAGAATCAACAAAATCCACGCTCGCTTCATGGCGATTTCAATGCGTGTTGTCGCCCCATCCATGCGTTCTTTTCGTCTAGCCGCCGCGTCCACGCGGCGTTTTCCCGGCGTGGACGCCGGGGCTAAACGAGAGAACGGGACCGGTCTAAACAAACAACGCGGCAACGACTATGCTATTACCAGTATACGTCGCCGCACCCGTTGGAGGAAATGCCATGCGTTACGCTGCCGTTCTGTTGTGTCTGCTGCTGGCCGGCTGTTGGCGTTCGACCGGCTCGGAGGTGGTGGTCTACACGGCCCTGGACTCCGAGTTTTCGACCCCGATCTTCGCAGAAGTTCACGGCGGCAAACGACATCGCCGTGCTGCCGAAGTTCGACGTCGAATCGACCAAGACCGTCGGGCTGGCCGAGGCGATCCTCGGCCGAGAAGGACCGCCCGCGATGCGACGTCTTCTGGAACAACGAAATCCTGAACACCCTGCGGCTGAAGCGGCTGGGCCTGCTTGAGGCCTACCAACCGCCGATCGCCGAGGAGTATCCCGCGGCGTATCGCGATCCGCGAGGGCTACTGGCACGGGTTCGCCGCCCGGGCCGCGTGCTGATGGTCAACACGAAGCTCGTCGGCGAAGCGAGATCGCCCGACGTCGATCCTCGATCTGGCCGATCCGAAGTGGCGAGGGCGGGCGGCGATGGCCAAGCCGCTGTTCGGCACCACCGCCACGCACGCCGCCTGCCTGTTCGCCGTCTGGGGCGATCGACGCGCCGAGGAGTTCTTCCGAAAGCTCAAACGCAACGAGGTGCAGATCCTCTCGGGCAACAAGCAGGTGGCGATGGCCGTCGGCGGCGGCCAAGCCGCCTTCGGCCTGACCGACACCGACGACGCCCTGAGCCGAAGTCGAGAAGGGAATGCCCGTGGCGATCGTCTATCCCGACCAGGAGCCCGGCGGGCTGGGCACGCTGTTCATCCCCAACACGCTGGCGATCATCCGCGGCTGTCCGCATCCCGGCGGCGGCGAGGCGGCTGGTCGATTATCTTCTCTCGCCCGAAGTCGAAGCCGAGCTGGCCGCCGGCCCCAGCGCCCAGATCCCGCTGAACCCCAACGTCGAGCCGCCGGACCGCGTCAAGACGCCGCAGACAATCCGCGCCATGCAAGGTCGATTTCGACGCCGCCGCCGACAAGTGGGACGCCGCGGCCAAGTTCCTCCGCGACGAGTTTAGCGGTGGGTAAGTGGAGACGGGGGAGGGGGAGACAAGGAAACAGGGGCGACGAAGGGAATGAAGCCGGAGGAGAACAGACCACAAACGGAGCCTCCCACTTCTCCGCGCACGACTCTGAAAGCACCGGGCGAAAAGCCGAATGTCCCCTTTCGCCCCTCCTCTGTGCCCTCAAACCGTGATATTGACGTCACTTACAGAAGTTCAAGTGCCATTCGACTGCCGGCCCCTTCCTGCGTTCCTCATTTCCTGCGTTCATTTATGAACAGAGTTCCAGTCTTGGCCATCATCGGCGCGAATGCTCGGGCCGTGCGGGGCGGCGCCGTGACGATAGGCACGCGGTGTCGCGCCGGTGACGCGTTTGAACACCGTGGCAAAGTATTGCGACGATTCAAACCCCAAGTCGATTGCAATCCGAGTAATCGATGTGTCTTCGGAGACGAGCCATTTTTTCGCGGTTTCAATTCTTGCTGAAATGATGAACTGACCTGGCGATATGCCGGTCTCCTCCTTGAATCGGCTTCTGAATCGCGACAGGGAGAGATGTGCCTGCCGCGCCAGATCCCGAATGGAATACTCCTGGCCGGGGCTGTTTTGAATGGCTTGGACGATTTCGGCAATGGGTTGGGACACTTGCGACTTTGCGTTCCGATCGGCGCCTTCAGAACCTCAAGCAGCAGCCGGATCATCGTCTGACGCATGCGGATCGTCCGCAATGGGGTCGTGCGACGATCGTGCAGCGCAGAATTTCGACAAGCAAAGGCTTGGTGCGGCTCGTGGCGCGAAAATGCCTGCACGGGATGTTCAGCAGGCTATCGATGATCGCCTTGCTGTCCTTGACGGAGAGCCCAAGCAGTCCTTGCCCCTTTGGGGGCACTCTCAGATTGAACCAGTACATGATGCCGGGCGCCGTCGGATACCCTCCGCTGCTGCATGTCTCATCCGGCAAGGTAAGAAAGATGTCGCCCCCTTGCATGTGATAGAGATCGTCTCCCAACTGAAAGTACTGCTCTCCGCGATCGCGATAACAGATCTCGATACACCCAAAGTGGCGGTGGACAGGAATGTCGGGCCGGGCGTCGGCATAGTTGAACCGACCGAACACGGTAATCTCCGCCAATCCGTCGGGACGCAGGTCCAGCAGCCGCCGGTAGGGGGCGTCGATATAGGTTGCCACGACATTGAGGTAAGGCACTCGCATGTTTGAAATATTACCACGATTCAAATTCAAACGCAAATTATACACTTTCGAGTATTCTAAGAGTAACGAGAGTGCGTTTCTTTCCTGTCCTTTCTCACACACAGGAGGTAGATGGGAGGTAGTGCTGGCGCCTGGGGAGCCGCGACCGCGAGGTTTGCGGGCCGGTGGTTCGTCTCGCGCAGTTTTCCTTTCGGCTTCGAGCGGTCCCGTTCCCCCGCAAACGTCGCCGCACTATTGCGTCTTGCGCAGTTCATGCGGCATGTCCGGATTGTTTTAGTCAAAGGTGGCGTCGTTTTCTCCAACTGTCGTTTTTTTTTCACCGAGAGGTACACTATGAGAATTGTCAGACTCGCATTTCTGGCAGGACCGGCGATCCTTGCCTTCGCTGTTTTGGGCGCCTTCGTCGCCCCAACCAACGCCGAGACTCTCCTCTATCAGGACAACTTTGCAACTTCCCACACGTTGTCGTACGACGTCAACGTCGACCTGGGCACCCCGCGTCAGTCCGGGTCGCTGGTTCCGGTAGGTGGCGTAGACTACACGCAAAACCACAACGGTTCAGGGCAAAACAGCTCCGGCGCCGGACAGTATCTGATCGGTCATCCGGATTATCCCGGCCGCCTACTAACCTGGACTGGTGCGAACGTCACGCCCAACCTGGACTTCAACGGCGCCAACTCCGCCGGTGGATTGAACATCGAGTACGATCTGGCCACGGATACCTTCTATCGCAACATCTGGTCCAGCTTCAGCGTGGGACAGGCCGCGGCTCCCGTCGACGGCGTGGACGTGTATACCAGCACATTCACGAACGTCAGCCTTCTGGTCGGATACATTGACGGGCCGAAGCATATGGCAACTCTATGCCAACGGCACCCAGGTTAGCAGTGGATTGCTTCCCGTAGAGATCGGCGGCACCACGGATGCCCACTACCTGTGGACCTGCACCGACGCCATCGACGGCAATCCTTTTGACGGCGTGAATACAACGCATCTGGCCGTGTCGATGAAGGTCGGCGCGGGCAGCTACCAGCCGATTGCGAGTTGGGACGGCGTTTATGCCGGCAACTATGTCACGATGCAAACGGCGGCGACAGAGGGGAACAGTTCGATTCTCTCGTCGTGGGGCAATTTGCAGGTCACTCAGGTGCCGGAGCCGAGCACGCTGCTCTTGCTGGCGGTCGCCTGCATGGGCCTGGGTTGGTTCAAGCCGGGAAAGCGGAAAACATCCCTTCCGTGAGCGTTGAAGAGGAACGTCAGACGCGGTGCTCACGACGGATGTGGGCATTGCGACTGACTCCTTACGGCCACGGCGAATCGCGGCGCGGGCAAACCACGTGAACCGCGATCGGTCAACCCTGCTCTGCGGCCAGAGCGTACCGGTACGGTTTCGGCGGCACGTTGTATTGCGTCCTGCGCAGTTAATGAGCCATCCCCAAGCAACCAGGAGAAATTCGGCTGGAACAGCCGCATTTTGCGGCGACATTGGGATCAATGACAGCCTCGGAATCAGTAAGACCAACGCGAGCGAGGTTCCTAATGGAAATCCGGTTCTCGCCCCGGATGCAATTCTTTCCTCTTACGGATTACACGGGAAACGCTTCCATGAGATGCAACATCACCCTCAGTGTTGGAATTTTGATAATTGCCGGATTTTCGGCCGTGGCGGTGGCACAATCGCCGAATACCGTTCCCACGCTGAATCTTCCCGATGCGACAATTGTTACGGCCTTTCAGAAGGCGGCAACGCAAAATATTTTGCCGTCCCTCAACTCGAGCGTCTACCCCGGCTATTGGTGCGTGTGTGCCGACGGACAAGGATACGGTTACGGCAACAGCTATCCGACCCTCGATGGCGGCCAGATGACCAACGCGCTGTTGGTTGCCGGGCAGGTCACCGTCGTGAAACAAAACTTCGATTACATCAAGTCGTTCATGAAGCCAAACGGACTACTGCCGTTGGCCATTCTTCCGGGCCTTGCGGGCCAATCGATCAGTGGCGGCTACGGTTACAGTTCCCGCGTGGACCCCAACGGCGGTCTTTACGTTCACTGGGTGCCGGAAAATCCGCTCGGCGCGACCGGCAGCACGACCTACATCCAGAACGCCGACGCGATCTTTCGTTACACGCACGATACCGCTTGGTTGAATCAACAATTGGCTTCCGTCAATTCGACCGCCGACTACCTGGCTTCTCTGACCACTTCGGCGGGCGCGGTCGCCGGAGCGGGCTACTACACGGAGTTTCCTTCGCGATCGCCCTACGACGGCGTCACGCAAAGCTACGCCGCCGACGCATTTCAGCGCGTTGCGGCGCTCAATACCGTGGCCGGCAATACGGCGGCGGCCCAGAAGTACCAGGCGCTTGCGGATAAGATCATCTCCAATTTTCAAACCACCTTCTGGTCGTCGAGCCAGCAGCGTTTCGCCCAATACGATTCCGCCCGCGGTTTCATCACGAATCACGGCCTGACCGATACCGATTGGGGCGCGATCGCCTTCGATACCGCCTCCCCCGCGCAAAAAGCCGTCCTCGTGCCCCAACTGCAACAGTCCGCCAGCGCTTTCTATTACGGCGGGATGCCCGGCGGCATCGCCACCCTTCCCAGCACCTACCAGGATTGGGAGTGCTCCAACACCGGCAATCGCTATGAAGTCGCGGCAATGGGACGCGCTTGGACTTTGCAAGCGGGGGCGTGGGTGAAAATGGGCGATGGCCAAAGCCTGGTCGACTCCATCAGCGCGGTCGCTCAAGTCGGCAAGAACAGCGGATACTATTGGATGGAGAGATACAATGCATCGGGCGGCTACGGCGCCGCAAAGTATAACGAGTATCCCGCCAATCTGATGACCATCGTCGAGCACGACCTGCTCGGCGTCAACTTCGGTCTCGATGGATCGCTCGAGATCAAGCCGACGGCGCCGATCAGCTATTGGACTGAAGGATTCGGCCAAACGTTGACGATGCCCGGCGGAACCTTGCAGTATCTGATGTTTAACGACCACATGACAGGGAGCTACTTCGGAACCGACGAGGAGACGTTACGCGTGTGGCTGCCGGATAACGCCCGGAGCATCACGGTCAACGGGGTTCCCTTCCCAGCAGTCATGGAAAACGGGGAATTGGTCTTTGTCCTGCCCGCGGCATCGGTCGGACAGCCCTGCCTGTTTGAGGTGTCCTCCGTGCCCGAGCCAAGCGCACTGGCGCTTCTCAGCCGCGGGCGCGGCAGCCTCACTGGCCTATGCTTGGCGTAAGCGGCGACAAAAGGGGTCGGGAGTCGTTTTATCGCCCCCATTCTGACGTGGCTGCTGTCAGCGGCACGCCGTTCGCGGCACGGGCTTTCGTACATGCTTGAACCGCCTCGCAGATGCTAGCCACTGCTGCATCGTCGGTTCGTCCCTGAGAAATACAGCCGGGAATAGCGGGACACTCTGCGACAACCGTGCCGGTCTCATCGCATTCCAGGGTCACAAGCGGTTTCATCGCATCGCCTCTAACCTGAGTGTAGCGGCAGAGCGAATATCGCGTCAACGGGCACCGGCGCGCGAGCGCGGCAACGGATTCCGGGGCTTAAATGGTCGGGGACGATGGGGGCGGTGCCGCTGGTGATCGCTTCCCTCTGCGACGCGGCGAAACAGCAGATAA
The DNA here is from genome assembly GCA_963815695.1 of uncultured Planctomycetia bacterium. Taxonomy (GTDB): domain Bacteria; phylum Planctomycetota; class Planctomycetia; order Pirellulales; family Thermoguttaceae. Next base: position 255,208 of record CAWFIG010000018.1, on the reverse strand, counting down.
TTGATTTCCTTCGCGGCGCGGCGAAATGGCAGATGATCGCCCCCTTGTCAAGCGAGGGTCGGCGCGGGTAGCATGGCGCAACCGACCTATAACCACGGAGAAACGTCATGCCGTCCCCGACGAAGCAAGCCGCCCCGCCGGCGCAGTACAACATGCGGTACGTCTGGGCGATCTCGCTGGTCGCCGCCATGGGCGGGTTGCTGTTCGGCTACGATTTCGTTGTCATCAGCGGCGCCGAACCGTTTTACGAACGGTTTTTCCCATTGCACACGGCCTTTGAAACGGGCTGGGCCATGTCGAGCGCACTGGTCGGGTGCCTGCTCGGCGCCATCATCTCGGGCAGCCTCAGCGACAAGCTGGGACGCAAGTGGCTCCTGCTCTTTTCGGCGTTTGTCTTCGTCGTCTCCTCGCTTGGGACCGCTCTGATCGGCTCATTCTGGGCCTTCAATCTCTGGCGGATCGCCGGCGGCATGGCCATCGGCATGGCCTCGAACCTCTCGCCGATGTACATCTCGGAAATCGCGCCGGCGGCCGTGCGGGGCAGGCTGGTGACGATGAACCAGTTCACGATCGTGATCGGCATCCTCCTGGCCCAAGCCGTCAACTTGGGCATCGCCACGAAGATCGGCGGGGCAATCGACGACAAGGCCGTGCAACAATACGCGGCACAACGCGATATGCCGCTCGACGCCAACAAGATCGCCGCGGACCTCGCCTGGCAAGTGCCGCACGTCCAACGCGAGAAGCTGAAAACCGACTTCGAGAAACTGGCTGTCCAACACTCCGGCGCGCTCGACGTCAAGGCGGTCAAGGGGCTCGTCGAAAAGATCAATGCCGAGCGAAAGAAGAAGGATCTCGACACCGTTACGGCACACGAGAAGGCGGTCGAGATGGCCGGCCACGGCATCGTTTCATGGAACGTCCACCGGGGCTGGCGGTGGATGTTCGGCGTGACGGCCGTGCCCGCCTGCTTCTTCTTCCTCTTGATGTTCTTCGTTCCCGAAAGTCCCCGCTGGCTGGTGAAGAACGGCAAGTCGGAGCGTGCCCGAAAGGTCTTGACGCGAGTCGGCGGACAGGCGTATGCCGATTGTGAAGTGGCCAGCGTCGAGGGGACGCTCGTCGGCGAAATCGAGAAGGTCAACTTCAGGGAACTGCTCGAACCGCGGATGTTCAAAATCCTCGTGCTCGGCGTGGTCCTTGCAGTCGCACAGCAGTGGTGCGGCATCAACGTGATCCTCTATTATGCGGCGAAGATCTTCCAGGACGCCGGCGCAAGCGTCGACGCCGCCCTGTTGAACATCGTGTATATCGGGGCGGTCAATATGATCTTCACGATCATTGCGATCTTCACCGTAGACTATCTCGGTCGCCGGGTTCTGATGTTGACGGGATTCGCCGGCTTGACGATCACGCTCTCGCTGATCGGCGGCAGTTTCTACTTCGGCTACAGCGGCACCGCGGTTCTCGTGCTCTGTTTGGCGACCATCGGCTGCTTTGCCATGACCTTGGGGCCGGTGGTCTGGGTCATACTCTCCGAGATCTTCCCCAACCGGATTCGCGGCGCGGCCATGTCGGTGTCGATTTTCTCGCTGTGGGTCGCTTGCTTTCTCCTGATCCTGACCTCCCCGATCTTGCGGGAGACGCTCGGCAAGGCCGGGTCGTTCTGGATTTATGCAGGGATTTGCGGCGTGGGCTTGGTGTTCACCTTCTTCAATCTGCCGGAAACCAAGGGAAAATCGCTGGAACAGATCGAGAAGGAACTGGTCGACTAGCGAACGCTCCGCTGCTGGTTAACACCGCTAACAAGTAATAGCGCGTGGGGCCAACGGCCCGCGGAATGTGGATTCGCTTTTAACGAGGTTTTCCGTGCCGCCGGTTGTCTCAACTTCGACGCTCTCCCGCGATGCCGATCGGGTGGCGATCCTGGTCAATCCGAAGGCCGGGCCCAACGGCCGCCCAGCCCCGGGCCGACCGGCTGGCCGAGCTGCTGCAGAAACAGGGCTTCAAGGTCGAGGTGTTCACCGATCTGGCCGCCGCCGCGTCGCAGGCCAACCGCTGGCACGCCGAGGGCTGCCTGCGGACGCTGGTCGGCGTGGGCGGCGACGGCACGGCCGCCGAACTGGTCAACCGCACCGACGAGGGCGTCCCGCTGACGCTGTCTGCCCGCCGGCAACTCGAACCTGCTGGCCCGCTATTTCCACCTGAGCAAGGAGCCCGAGGTCGCTTTGCCGCACGATCGTCGAGGGCGTTGCCGCCCGGATCGACGCGGGCAGGGCCAACGGCCGCATCTTCCTGCTGATGATCGGCTGCGGCTTCGACGCCGAAGTGGTCAACCGCGTGCATGGCCGGCGGACGGGCCACATCAGCCTCAAGGACTACTTGCCACAGGTCCGCGATGTGATTCGGAACTACGGCTATCCTGAGATTCGGGCAAGCTTGGAGTGCGGCGATTCATCGCCGCTTTCGTTTGGAGTGCGGCGATTTATCGCCGCTACCGTGGAATCGTCCGAATCGCCACAGGCCTGCTGCAGAAAACAGCGGCGATGCATCGCCGCTCTCCAAAGAGTCGCTTTCGGCCCGCTGGCTGTTCGTGTTCAATCTGCCCTGCTACGGCGGCGGATTTCGGATCGCGCCGCACGCCGACGGGTCCGACGGGCTGTTGGACGTGTGCGGATTCCGCAACGGCGGCTTCTGGCGGCATTTGGCGGCGATCGTGTTGCGGCAGCACCGCCGCATGGCCGATTGGACCGCCTGCCGCGCGGCGCGGCTGCGAATCACCTCCGACGCCCAGGTGCCCTACCAGACTCGACGGCGATCCCGGCGGATGGCTGCCGCTGGACGTCGAAGTGCTGCCCGGCCGGCTGACGCTGGTCGTGCCGAAGAAGCCATTTCAACGGACACTGCAAGAGCTGACGATGATCGGGTAGAATGATACTCTGCGAAACCGCAAGCGGCTTCTAATCCCCAATCCCTAATCTCTAATCCCTTCGCCCTTCATGCCAGAAAATCCCGCCACCATCGGAAATCTTCGCTGCGGACGCGGCCAGCCGCTGCTGGTCATCGCCGGGCCGTGCGTCATCGAGAGCGAGGAGCTGACCCTGTCGATCGCCTCGCGGCTGGCCGGAGATCGCCGCCGAACTGGCCGTGCCGCTGGTCTTCAAGGCGTCGTTCGACAAGGCCAATCGCACCAGCGTCGAGGCCTATCGCGGGCCGGGACTCGAGCGCGGGCTGGAAATCTTGCGGCGGGTCAAGCAGGCGACCGGCCTGCCGGTGACCACCGACATCCACGTGCCCGATCAGGCGGCGCCGGTGGGCAAAGTCTGCGATCTGGTGCAAATCCCCGCCTTCCTCGCCCGGCAGACCGATCTGCTGCTGGCGGCCGCGGCCACCGGGCGGCCGGTGCATGTCAAGAAGGGCCAGTTCCTCGCCCCCTGGGACATGAAACACGTCGTCGGCAAGCTGGCCGCCGGCGGCTGCCGCAACATCCTGCTGGGCGAACGCGGCACGTTCTTCGGCTACGGCCGGCTGGTCAACGACATGCGGTCGATCCCGCAGATGCAGGCCCTCGGCGTGCCGGTGATCTTCGACGCCACGCACAGCGTTCAAGAGCCCGGCGGACTCGGCGCGGCCACCGGCGGCAATCGGGCGATGGTCGAGCCGCTGGCCCGCGCGGCGGTCGCCCTGGGCGTCGACGGCCTGTTCTTCGAGACCCATCCCGATCCCGATGCCTCGCCCAGCGACGGGCCAAACATGATCCCGCTGGATCAATTCGCCGGCCTGCTGCGGCGGCTGCTGGCGATTCGCCGGACGATCGACGAGATTAAGGGGATGGAGGAGGTTGTCGGAAGAACGGCGTCGATTGCTGGGAAATACTTCCGACAACCTCCTCCGTCCCCTTCGACGCTCGAAACGGGGCCGCTTGACGGAGGAACCGAGAATTGAAAATCAAACGCTACCGATTGCCGATCGCTCTTACTGTTCTGCTGCTCCTGCTGTTGGCGGGCTTCTGGAGTTGCCGCCACTCGAAAACCGGCGAACAACGGGAGGAGATCGAAAACGGCGGCCTTGCTGGGCCAAGGTGACGAGCACGCTCTTCTACGCGATCGACAATCTCAATGGCCTGGAAGAGTTCAATTCCGTCGATTCGCTTCGCGGAGATTCTCGAGCGGCTGAACGCGGAAACTCCGCCGAAGCCCGACGAGCCGATCGACCCCTTGCTGGCGGTGTGGCCGGAGCCGGAGATGTTCCGGCAGGTCGTCGATCAGCTCAACCAGTGGATTCGCACACAGCAGCCGCCGGCCGATTGGAAGCTCGATCCGATGGCGGCCACGCTGCCCAAGCCGCTGGCCGAGCTGCCGCAGGTCAAGAACCTCGGCAAGATGGAGTTCACGCACTTCGACGGCTTCGCTGTGCAGGAGGCGGCCTGGCTTCACGACGTCAGCCTCTGGCGCGGGGCGATGCCGTGGACGACCTGGACCGGGCCGGAATCTTTTCGACTGGACCGTCCGCAACATCCAACTCGAACCCGACGGTCCGAACCGCATTCCGCAACTGCCCTGGGAAACGCTGCTGTTCGGCCGCGGCACCGCCACGGAACGGGCCTGGGTCTTCATCCTGCTGCTGCGGCAGCTCGACATCGACGCCGCCGTGCTGGCCGTCGAATCGCCGCAGGGCCGCGGTTCATCGCCCAATTCAGCGCCCTGACAACAAGCTAGCGGAGCGCCGTGCGCGGTCCTGGTGCGTCGGCGTGCTGATCGAGAACAAGGTCTACCTGTTCGATCCGCGGATCGGTCTGCCGATTCCCGCCCCCGACGGCGTAACGCTCGACGAAAGCGGCCAGTTGTCGATCCGGCCGGCCACGCTGGCCGAGGTGGCCGCCGACGCCAAGCTGTTGCGTCGGCTCGACATCGACGCATCGCATGTTTATGGCGTGAAAGCGGTCGATCTGAAGCAGGTCACCGCGCTGTTGGAGGCATCGCCCCCCTATCTGGCCCGGACGATGAAGCTAATCGAATCGCACCTGGTCGGCCAGCGACACATTGTTCTGACCGCTTCGCCCAGCGCGCAGGCCAAGCGTTGGAAGGCGGCGCACGTCGACCCGGTCGCGGTTGTGGCTACAGCCGTTCGAGACGCTCGCGCGGCGGCGGCAACTCGGTTGGCAGGCGGCGGCGGTGTGGTTGAAGGACGTGCTGCCGCTGTTTTGGGTGTACCAGGAGCAGACAGTCGGCGGCGCCAAGACGTCGATGGCCCCGCGGGAACTGGAATACCCGGAATCACGGCAGGCGAAACAGTCGCGGTTGATGGTGCACGCCGCGCCGCTGTTCAAAGGCCGCGTGCTTTACCTCAAGGGCAAATTCGGCGAAGAGGGGGCTGCCGGCAGCTTCCGCATCGCCAGACCTTCGTTGAAATCGCTCGCACTCTCCTCCGAAAGCGATTTCGAGAAGCGCATCAAGGTGCGGGCCAAGCAGGACGCCAGCTACTGGTTGGGCCTGATGGCCTTCGAGCGCGGACACTATCGCTCGGCCATCGACTGGCTGCAAGCGAAGACGATCGAAGCCTATCCGAACGGGCCGTGGTCGACCGGCGCCCGCTACAATCTCGCCCGCGCCTACGAAGCTTCCCACAACTACGACATGGCCGTCTTCCTCTACGACAGCAACACCTCGTCGCCCGGTTACCCCGGCGACCTGCTGCGGGCGAAATGGCTCAAGGAACTCGCCGGAAAACGCAAGCCGGCGGGCGAATAACCCGGCCCCGCAACCAGCCTGCGAGGTTGCACGATGCCGGCCAATCACCTCTCATTGGCCACCCGCACGGTTGCGGTCCGCGTGGCTTGGTTGCCTTTGAGATCCCAGGCGCGGACGGTCACCGAGTACAAGCCGTTGGGAAAGCGCGGATTGCCTGAGTTTCGTGCGGCGGTGTCCCACGACTGAAGCTGATCGCTCGCCTCGACAATGCCATCGCCGTCGGTGCTGGTGACCTTGACGAAGTGAACGCCGCCGGTCCACGGCAAGCCCTTCCTCCACTTCTCCCCCTCCTTGTACGACAGATATAGGGCGGGGGCGGTGAATTTGTCCTTCTCGTCGACCGGCCCACGCTGGTCGAGGCCCAGTTTGCGCCACGGCCTGGCGCCGGCTCCCTCGATCTCGAGCGTGACGACCGGCGCCATCCAGTTGCACATTTGGCCCTTGTAGGCGTTGTCGGAGATGCCGGCGATAATCTCGACCTTGCCCGAGACCACGGCGTTGCCGTCTTCATTCTTGGGAAACTCGTCGAGCGTTCCTTTGCGAACGAAACGCAACGGATCGACGATCCGCGGCGGTTGGCTGTCCTTCCAATCGAAGAACAGGGCTGGATCGATCAGGCTCTGCACCTCGACCTTGCCGTCGGCCTTTTTCTTGAACCGCACGTAATGGAGATGCAGATGGTGGTTTCCCCGGCCGTTTTGTTGCTTCGAGAAGTCAACGACCTTGGCAAGGACTTGTCCCCGACGAATTCGGTCGCCCTCTTTGAAGGTGTAGGTGTCTTTGTCGAGATGGACGTAGCACCAGCCCTCGTCTCCGCCCCGCTCGCTGGCGACGATGAAGAAGTAGTGCGTTCGCCACTGCGGATAGTTGGTCGAAATCACCGCGACGTAGCCGTCATCGACGGCGCGGCATTCCGTACCCATCGGCTGGAGAAAATCGAGCCCGCCGTGAATGTAGGTGTCGGTCGCCTGCTGGTAGTTGTTCCAGATGTTCATGTCTTTCATCCCGCCGGGGAAGGGCCAGGGCAAGCGGCGGATTCTGACCGGCGGCTGGAATGGCGGCGGCTTCGAGGCGTCATCCAGAAAGACCTCCCGTTGCTTGTGCAGGCCGGCTAGTGCGGCGGCAGTGGGTCCCTGCCTGAGGACGCGCAGCGCCTTCTTTGCCGAGTCGCGAACGAGATACTCCGCCCTCCGCGTTTTGGGATTCCTGTAGAAGAAGGGGTCGGATCGGGCGAGCTTTTGCAGCGCGGGTATCACCGAGCGGTCGCCAAGTCTGCCCAGCGCCTCGGCGGCGCAGCGGCGGACGTTGAAATCGCCGTCCTTCAAAGCCCAAAGCAGCGGCTTGATGGCCCTTTTCGACTTGAGGTCGCCCAAAACTCCCGCCGCCATGTAACGGGCTCGGCTCGGCGCTGTCTGGTCCTTCATGATCGCCACCAGCCCATCGACGGCCGCCTCGCCCGCGGCCATGAGATCGGCAACGTTATTATCCGGGTTTGTGCGGAACTGCTCCAGCGTCTTCGCCAAATCGACGGCCACAGGCATTCGCGGCTGGGCGTTTTCCTGCGCCGGCTTTTGCGGATAATACTTCGCCAGCCTGTTCCAATCGCCGCCGAGGGCCTCGACGATCGCCTTCGGATCGTAGCGGCGATTCTTGCTGTGCAAAACCCATTCATAATACCAGAGCAGGAAGCCCGTCTTGTTCTGCCGGCAACTTTGCAGCGTTTGCACGATGTCGGCGGTTGAATTTTGCGTCGCTTCGACCCAGCAGACTTTCAGCAAGGGGGCCATCCATTTGTTGGGGTGGGCCGTGCGTAGTTGTTCAAGGCGGCGTTGCGGAAATCCGAGTGGCGCCTGCTCCTGGCCCGGCTGGTGGTTCACTCCCACGAACGGGCAGAAGAAATCGACGACGTCGGCGTATGTATCGCCCATGCCGACATGTCCGACCTGCACGCCCGGCCGCACTCGGCTCCAATCCGCTCGGCAGCGTTTCAGAAACGTCTTCGCCAGGGCTATCCCCTTGCCGTCGCGGCAGTCGGTACACTGGCAGACGGGGAGCAGATTGTAGATGATGATCGTATCGACCGAGGGTATCTGCTTGAGGATGCGTGTTCCCCACTGCGTCCCCCAAGCCTGCGAGTCGGCGTGCGCAAGACAGAGGTGGATGTGATTTTGGGCGATCTTGCCATCTCGGTCGCGCGCAAAATGCACCCGAGCATCGTCCGGCGACAACGCCCGCGGACGGTACATGAAGGCTACGCGGACGTCCTTTTTCTTAAGCTGGGCGCAGACCTCGCGGAGCTCGTCCCACTTGGCCGCGTGCCACGTGCCGGTGATCCAGGCGAAGTCGAAGACCACGAGATCGATGCGGCAGGAATCGACGAAATCGAGGACCTCTTCCAAGGAGGTCGAGTCGCCGATGGCCGCCGCCATGAAGGCCATACCCCGCCGCGGAGAGGTGGTCTTTTGATCCGCCGCCTGCCCAGCCACCCCTCCGAGCAGGATAGCCGCCGCCACCGCCACAAGAACCTCGGTTCGTTTTCGCTGTTGCACGGATTCACCTCGTCTGAAGCCTCCCGAACGAGCGAACCCACCCGACGCGACGTTAGACGCTGTACGCTCTGCGAAGTTCCAAAGTTCGCGGTGCACCGGCGATTTTCGTGGAAGCGGCGTCCCGCCGCTTTGGGCCGATGCACACGCCGAGCCAACCGGACAACGCGGCGAGACGCCGCGTCTACTGTACGGCAGCCGCATCAGAGGATGAACTTGCTCAAATCCTCATCCTTCGTCAGTTCCGCCAGCCGCTCCTTCACGTAGTCGGCGTTGATCGAGACGCGGCCGTGGTGCATGTCGGGGGCCTCGAAACTCAACTCTTCCAACAGCCGCTCCATGATCGTGTACAGCCGCCTGGCGCCGATGTTCTGCGTCGTCTGGTTGACCTCGAAGGCGAACTCGGCCAGCGTGTCGACCGCATCGCTCTCGAATGCCAACTCGATCCCCTCGGTGTCCAACAGGGCCTTATACTGCTTTGTCAACGCCCCCTTCGGCTCCGTGAGGATGCGGACGAAATCTTCCTTGGTGAGCGCCTGCAACTCGACGCGGATCGGGAACCGGCCCTGAAGCTCGGGCATCAGATCGCTCGGTTTGGCCCGATGAAACGCCCCGGCGGCAATGAAGAGAATGTGATCGGTGCGGACGTAGCCGTAACGAGTCTGCACGGTGGTGCCCTCGACGATCGGCAGCAGGTCGCGCTGCACTCCCTGACGGGAAACGTCGGCCCCGTGCGCCCCCTCGCTGGCTACGACCTTGTCAAGCTCGTCGACGAAGATGATGCCGACGCTCTCGGCCAACTCGATCGCGCTGGCGTTGACTTTGTCCTGGTTGATCAGGGCGTCGCACTCCTGCTCGAACAGCAGGTCGCGGGCCTGGGCCACGGTCATCTCGCGACGGGCGCTGTGCCTGGGCAGAATCTTCTCGAACATCCCCTGCAAGTCGATGTCCATCTGCTCCATGCCCATGCCGGACAGCACCATCGGCACGGCCTTCTGCTCGACGGTCATCTCGACGCGGCGCTGCTCCAATTCGCCGGCGGCCAGCATCGCCCGCATCTTCTCGCGGGTGCGCTCGTAGCGTTCGGGGGAGTCCGGGCTGCCGGGCATGGCGTCGAAAGCGGGCGGAGCAGGGGCGAGCAGGTCCAACAGCCGATCGTCCACCCGCCGCCGCGCTTCGGCCTTGACGTTCTCCCGCTCCCCCTCGCGCACCAGCCCAATGGCGTTCTCGACCAGGTCGCGGATCATGCTCTCGACGTCGCGGCCGTAGTAGCCCACTTCGGTGTACTTGGTGGCTTCGACCTTGATGAACGGCGCGCCGGTGAGCTTGGCCAGCCGCCGGGCGATCTCGGTTTTGCCCACGCCGGTCGGGCCGATCATCATGATGTTCTTCGGCGCGACCTCCTGCCGCATTTCGCCCTGAAGCTGCTGCCGCCGCCAGCGGTTGCGGATGGCCACCGCCACCGCCCGCTTCGCCGCGTCCTGGCCGACGATATGCCGATCGAGTTCTTCAACGATTTGTCGAGGAGTTAGGTCTCGCACGCTTCACAATCCTTTTGTTGATGTTTATGCTTCGTCGTCAGGATTTCTTTGCGTCATCTGGCGGCGAATCCAGTCCGGATCTCTCCGGCAATCGAGCACCGCGCAAACGAGAATTCTATCGTCTTTCAGTCGATAGAAAACCGCATAAGGAAATCGTTTGGCAAACATAACGTGATAGCCGTGTTCACTAGCGTGAACACCCGCAAACCGGCGCAGCGATCTTATGTCCGCGAGCAACGATTCGCGAAAATAGCTGCCCAGCCCTGGCCTTTGCTCCTCATAGAATCGCATTCCGTCGAGAAGGTCTTGCTCCGCCTCGGCAAGAATCTGGATTCTCATGGCAGCGCTTTCCGCAAGCGTTTTTCCACGTCTTCCAGATCGGAAAAGTGCGTCTCGCCGCTCTCAATCCGTTTTTCACGCTCAGCGAGAACCTCGGCGTGCCAGGCGGGAGAGTGCAGGTCTTCCGGCGTGCGAGACAAATCGTCCCAGAGAAGCTCCATGAGGGCTAGCTTGTCCTCGGTCGTCATTTCGTTCAATGGCAAGGCTGGATACATGATCGGATGTTCCTTCGATGAATGGCCGTAACGATGACGTTTTCAGACGAATTCAATTGTACCATTAAACGCGGAGCGGTAAAGCAGGGCGGTTTACGTCGTCTCGCGCATCTGAATCGTTGTCGGATCCCCTTCCATCCCGAAGAACCACATGGTTCCCTTCGGAGCGGCTGGCAATTCTCCATTCACCAGAGCCGCGATGGCTTTGCCCAGAGCGATGACCTTCGCGGTAGGCACTTCGCTGTGACCTCGCGTGTGAAAACTGTCGCCATCGAGAATGTCCCACCTGCTTATCTCCTCGGCGGAAATCGAACTACGTTTCGCAAGCAGGTCGCACGCGCCTTCGGCCAGCTTTGTGAATGTGCGGATTTGCGACTCCGACCAGGTTTCTTCCAGTGTCATGCCAAGGTCCGAAACGCACGCTTGAACTCGCCAGTCCGAAATCACATCGGCCAACCACTCGCCGCCCGGCGCAGCGGCAAATGGTGTTGCAACGTCGATCAGGTGTTTCAGAAAAACGCCCAGGCAAACATCATACGCCCAGAGGGACTTTTCTCGATAGAACACAGAGCAGGATTTCGACATAACGCTCTGTTTCTCGCTGGTCGAGTCACTCCGCAGACGCCATCTCCTCCACCACGATGTTGTCGTTCGTAAAAACGTCGATGCCGGCGGCGATTTCCAGCGACTTGCGGACGATTTCGACGGCGGAGAGGTCGCTGTGGGCCACCAGCGCGCAGGGCGGCGGCCACCGCGTAGTTGCCGCCGGAGCCGATGCCCATCACGCCGTCGCTCGGCTGCACCACGTCGCCGTTGCCGGTCAACAACAGCGTGTGCTTGGCGTCAACCACCAGCATCATCGCCTCCAGCCGGCGCAGCACGCGGTCGGTCCGCCAGTCCTTGGCCAGTTCGGTTGCCGCCGGGGAACGTTCGACGGGTAATCCTTGAGCTTGGCCTCGAAACGTTCCAGCAGGGCGAAGGCGTCGGCCGTGGCGCCGGCGAAACCGGTCATCACGCGGCCGTCCATCAGGCGGCGGAGCTTGTTGACGTCGGCCTTCATGATCGTGTTGGCCACGGTCACCTGCCCGTCGCCGCCCATGGCCACCACCCCCCGATGGCGGACGGAGACGATCGTTGTCGAATGGGTTTTCATGGATTTCACCGCCAGGATTCGGATTTCTTGGAAAGCACCCAAGTACCAATATGGCGGAAATCCGGCCGGAATGCCAGGGGAGGAACGCAGCTATGGCGACACGGCACAACGCGTCCGAAACCCCCGGCAGGGCAGAAAAGAAGGACCTCTGGCACATCCAATATCGCAATGTAGAATAGATACTGGCGTGATGAGCTTGCCAAGAGTCCGCCGGGAGACGACAAGCGTGCCGACCATTGAGGACATAGGTCCGTACAAGTTCTTCTTCTACTCGGCAGAGGGGCTCGAACCGCCGCACGTTCACGTCCGACGCGATCGTGCTACGGCGAAGTTCTGGCTGAACCCCGTCCGACTTGCCGTATCCCGACGTTTCACCGACCATGAATTGCTGACGCTTCGGAAGATCGTCGAGGAGAACCAGCAACGAATCCTGGAGGTGTGGAATGAGCACTTTGGTGACTGATCGCGACGTCTTTGCGGAGTCGGTTCACTGCTCGGAAGATTCCCTGACGGTGCGGCTGGACGACGGACGAACGCTATCCGTTCCGTTGGCATGGTATCCGCGGCTTCTCAACGGAACCAAAGCGGAACGCGAGAAATACGAATTGATCGGCGGCGGGGAAGGCGTCCATTGGCCGGAACTCGACGAGGACATCAGCATCGCGGGCCTTCTGGCCGGACGACGGTCCGCCGAATCCGCCGCATCGCTCGCGAAGTGGATGGAAGAACGGATCTCTCGGCCAACGCCCTGAAGAACGCGGCGACACGGCGATCAGGCTCGCCGGCTAAATTCCCGTCGGGGCGACGGCCCAAGGACGTCAAGCTCGGGCCGGGCCAGTACGTCGATACCGTGGCGATGCACCGATTGGTGAAGTAGACGCCCTTGCGGTAACCGTTCACTGGGCGGCAAGGGGACGGAGGAGGTTTTCGGAGAAACATCTTCTGCTGCGGCGGATACTGTCGCCGAAAACCTCCTCCGTCCCCCTCTGTTTCCGGCCTGTGAACGCTTACCCCTTGTGCGGCAACCGGCAAAACGGCTATACTCTCGGTTGCCATGAACCAGTCGATTCGGGTTGTGCTGGGGTGCCTTTTCTTCGTCGCGTCGGCCGTCGGGCTGGCACGAGGCGACGTCGCGGATGGACGAATACGGCTCGATCGGCCGGGGCCGCGGGAATTCGTGCTCGATAAGGCCAATCTCCTCGAGTCCCGCGGTCAAAACCGAGATTCAGCAGGAATGCAACAAACTGCTGACCGACAAGGCCACGCCGATCATCGTCGTGACCATCCCGTCGATGGCCGACTACGGCGGCCGCAATCTGCGGATTGAAACGTTCGCGCGGCTGCTGTTCGACCAGTGGCAGATCGGCATTGCCAAGCTGGGCAAGGCGAATTGGAACACGGGCATTCTGCTTCTGGTCTCCGTCGGCGACCGTCGCGCGCGGATCGAGTTGGGGGCCGGCTGGCGGCACGACAATGATCAGATCGCCCAGCAGATCATGGACGAGCAGATTATTCCCCATTTCAAGCAAGGGGATTATGCCGGGGGAATCGCGGCCGGGGTGAAGGCCCTCGACGCAATGGCGCGAGGCAAACCGCTCCCTACCGTGCCGCGGCCGTGGTGGCATTATGCCGCGGTCGCGGGCGCCATCGGCCTGTTCATTTTTACGATCGTATCGCTGATGCGCCGCGGCGCGAGCGGTTGGGCCTGGCTGTTCTGGGGCGGGGTGTTCGCTTTGGTCGGGTATTTGCTTTACACAATCTTGACCAGCAGCTCGTCGAGCGGCGGCGGATTCAGCGGCGGATCGTTCGGCGGCGGTTTTTCGGGCGGCGGAGGGGCCAGCGGATCGTGGTGAGTTGAACCCATGAAGCAGGCAAGCGAACAATTCGACGCCGACCAACGCCGGCAGGTTGCCGCGGCCGTCACGGCTGCCGAACGCAACACTTCGGCGGAGATCGTGCCTTGCGTGGCCACGTCGTCCGGACGTTACGACCGCGCCGAGGACGTCGTCGGTCTTTGGCTGGGCATGATCGGCCTGGTCGCCGTCTGCTTGTTGTGGCTGCCGCAACCGCGCGAATCGGGAAGTTGGAATTCCCCGGAGCCGTGGGTATTTCCAGCCGTCATGGTGCTGGTGGCCGTGGCAGGGTTTGTGGTGGGGGCGGTCGCGGCAGGTCGCATCGCTTGGCTGCGGCGACTGTTTACGCCCCGGCGGCAGATGCGCGACGAAGTGGCCCAACGGGCCAGAGTCGTCTTCTTCGACCAACGGGTCCATCACACCGCCGGCGCGACCGGCGTTCTGCTCTACGTCTCGCTCTTCGAGCGGAGGGCGATTGTGCTGGCCGACGAGGCGATTGTCGGCAAGCTCGGCCCCAACGCCCTGCAAGGCGTCTGCGATACATTGACGGCTCGTCTGCGACGTTCGCATCCGACCGATGCCCTGTGCGAGGCAATTGCGTCCGTGGGCGAGAAGCTCGCCGCGGTGCTGCCCCGGGAGGCGGGCGACGTCAACGAATTGCCCGACGCCCTGGTAACCCTCGACGGCCTCTGATCCGCAATCGTGTTGACGCTGCTGGTGACCCTGTTTCTCCGGCACTTTCGGCGGCAGACGTCGTGCGGATTTCGACCCGGGCAATCGGCCGCGGGCCGGAAAGCAGCGGGGCGTGTGGGCTGCGCAACGCCAGCGCGACACCGGAAGATGCCGCTGTAGCGGCCAATCACGCGCTCCACCGGCACGGGGCCGGCGGGGGCGCCGGTTGCGGGCTGTCGCTGCTGCCGTCTCGCGGCGGTGGGGTGTGGAAGTGTGGGGCGCCTCTGGTACAATGGCTGCCGGCAAGAAAGTTCGACCTACAAAAGCCCGCCGGCGCGGCGCCGGCGGCAAACCAACGCCAAGGGAGGCGGCTATGGCAGTCATAAAGCACGAGGTCAAAGGCGACGTTCGTGTGATTGCGATCGACGTGGTCCGGCTCGTGGATGAGGGGATGATCGATCAGTGCAAACGCGAGATCATGGAAGCTCTGGATACGACCGAGGAGGCCAACGTGTTGCTGCACTTCGGCCGGGTGACGTTCATGTCCTCCGCGGCCCTCGGCATGTTGATCCGCGTCAGCAAGAAGTGCAAGGAGTACGACATCTCGCTGAAGCTCTGCAACATTTCCCCCGACATCCGGCAGGTGTTCAAGATCACCAGCATGGACAAAATCCTCGACATCCACAACGACGCCGCGGGGGCGATGGAGTCGTTCCGCAAGAGCGGCCGGTCCTTCTTTCGCAAGAACCGCCCGCCAAGCTATGAGGTGACTTGAGGAAGGCGGCAACGGCTCCGACGCACGGTTACCATTGAGGAACCTGCCAGGCGGCAAGAGACGTTCCCGGCAGTTCTTGCTCCCGCCTCCGTCGCGGAATTACGGCAATGCAGGGCCGTGGTTAATTTCCGAGCGTATTTGTGGGGCGACGATCTGTCGAACGCACGAGACGATCCTGGTGCCGCTCCTGCAACTCGATGTAGTATTCGACAGGCCGTTGCGGATCATTGCCACACTCTTCGGAGATTTGACAAGATGCCTTGCGCACCCTTTCGAGAGGGGAATCCGGCTCCATCTTCTTCTCCAATGAACCCGGGGTAGGCACTGGTTGACGTCATATCGTCGCTTCTTCCATTCTCGAGCATAGTCGATCTGCTGGCGTCGCCTCGCGCACGGCATTAGCAGGCACGGAAGACACCGCCAAGGTATGCCCATCGGCTGCGAACAATTCCAGTTCATACCCAATGATTCTCTCGTGGGCATCGCGGTATTCTTCCACAACTGTGCCGACATCGCCAGGAACCAGGCTTTCTCCAGGAATCCGCTTCGTTACGATAACTCGGTTAAACAGGGTGATCATTCTTGCCTCTCCGGAACCAAGGTAATCAAACGTGGAATGCGCTCTCCCTGCCGAATGATCCATATCGATCGAACCGTTACGTGGCCCGCAGAGCCCGTCAACGGACCGATGATTTCGTACTTCTCTCCGTATGCCGAAGGCTTGCCTTTGCTCGCAGCCAAGGAAAGGTGTTGAGTGCGCAAAGCATGTTCGAGCCCCTCAGCCTGTTCTGCTGAGAAACCCGCGCGAGCCAGCACGGTTGCTTTTGACCCTCCATCGGGATGATCGAGGTTCAGCAGATATTCGACGATTTTCTCTCGCGAAATGATCGCATGGTCCGCACCGGGAATGCGCATCGTAGCTCCCTTGCTCGCGTATTCACCCGCCGCTTATCCCTTCTTCATACAGCACTTCTTGAACTTCTTCCCGCTGCCGCAGGGGCAGGGATCGTTGCGGCCGACGCGCTGCTGGCGGTTGCGGATGGGCTGGGGCTTGTGATCGACTTCGGTGCCTTCGATGGCGGCCTGCTGCTGCGAGGCGATGTCGCTGGCCGATTGGGCGTCTTCGTGGATCGCCTCCGATTCCTTCCAGGTCGAACCGACGAAGCCCTCGTCGAGTTGCTCCATGCGGAAAATCAGGTCGGTGGTGCGCTCGCCGACCGAATCCCACATCTGCTCGAACGTCTTCATGCCTTCGCGCTTGTACTCGACCTTCGGATCGATCTGGGCGTAGCCGCGCAGGCCGACGCTGCTGCGGAGGTGGTCCATCGCCAGCAGGTGGTCTTTCCACGCCGTGTCGAGCAATTGCAGCACCAATTGCCGTTCCATCTCGCGCATTTCCGGGCGGTAAAGCTCCTCGACGGCCGCCGTCAGATGGCGATCGAGCCGCTCGGCGTCGCAGCGAAGCATCTCCTCGGGCGTCAATTCGTAGCTCGTACTTCTCCTTGAGCCAATCGGAAAACTGCCGCAGCCGGCCGTCCTCGTTGGCCGCTCGCAGCGACCTGGTCGATGGGCACGTCCGGGTCGGCGCTGACGATCCGACCAAGCCGCTCGCGGGCTTCGGCCATCGCCGGCTCTTGTCCGCGGGCGAACTCGCGGCTGTGCTCGACCAACAGCTCGCGGACCTCGTCGCGCTGCTTGTTCTTGAGATCCTCGATGCTCAACTCGACGTGGAATCGTTGCGCCGCCCACTGGGCCAGCCCCTCGCGGTCGTAATGCTTGTGCCCGGCTGTCGTCGCGGGTGGTGAAGTGGTACAGCCCGGCCATCACCGGATAGGCAGTTTCCTTCTCCTCGTAGGCGGCTTGGGCCTTCTCGCGCACGAGCTGTCTTGAACGCCGCCAGTTCCAAACTCGCGAACCTCGTCGGGCGCAAGTTCGATGCCGAACTTGTGCCGCACCCAGTTGCAGGCGGTTTCCACGCCGAAATCGGGATGGAGAAAGCGGGTCGCCGTCGCTGAGGTCGATCTTTTGCAGCGCCGCCCTTGCCCGCTCGATCAGGAAATCGCCCACCTGATCGCGGCCGAGCTGCTTCAGGTCGCGGTCGCGAAGGCTCAAGTGCCAGCGGGTGTTGACCATCTTCGCCAACGCCTCCCAGTTCCATTCCGACTGCTCTTCCTCCTGCGGCAGGTTCTCTTCGAGCGCGTCCAACACCTGCCCTTCCGCCATGCGCTCGGCCTGATCGCGGGCCTGAAGCTCGGCGGCGGCGAAGTCCAGGCCGCGGAAATCGCGTGCGTCGAGCTCGACCGCCAGCAGCTTGCCCGCCCAATCGGCGAACGTCTCGGCGCCGTAGTTCTTGTCGAGAAACTGGTCGAGATAATGCTCGATCTGCTGATCGATCATTTCGAAGATCAACTGCTTGCAGTCGGCGCCGTTGAGGATGTTTTGGCGGTAGCCGTAGACTCGCTTTCGCTGCTCGTCCATCACTTCGTCGTATTCGAGCAGGTTTTTGCGGACCTCGAAGTTGCGTTCTTCGACCTTCTTCTGGGCGCCTTCGATGCGGCGCGAGACCATGTGGCTTTCGATGGCCTCGCCTTCCTTCATGCCGAGCCGGGTGAGGATGTTTTTGACCCACTCGCCGGCGAAAATCCGCATCAGGTCGTCTTCCAGCGAGAGGTAGAAGCGGCTGCTGCCGGGGTCGCCCTGCCGGCCGCAGCGCCCGCGAAGCTGGAGGTCGATGCGCCGGGCTTCGTGGCGTTCGGTGCCGACGATGTGCAGTCCGCCCATGCCGGCCACGACGCGGCCCTCGGCCTTCATCTGCTCGCGCTGCTCGATTTCGCGGACCAGCGCGTCCCATTCCTCCTGGGGCACTTCGAGCCGCGTGGGATACTTCTCTTGAAGTTGCGCCCAGGCCATCGCCTCGGGATTGCCGCCGAGGATGATGTCGGTTCCGCGGCCGGCCATGTTCGTGGCGATCGTCACCGCGCCGAGCGGCCGGCCTGGGCGACGATCTCGGCCTCGCGCTGGTGATGCTTGGCGTTGAGGACCTGATGCGGAATGCCCCGCTTTTCCAGCAGGCCGGAGATCAGTTCGCTCCGCTCGATCGAGACGGTGCCGACCAGGATCGGCCGCCCGCGACGGTCCGATCTCCTTGATCTTGCTCTTGGCGATCGTCTCGCGGTCTTTGCTGCCGCGCGGCTGGAACTCGACGTTCTCGTCGGTTTCGTGGATGATCTTGCCGAGATATTCCTCGCCCTTGTCGTTGACCAGGATGTCCCACTTGTTCATCCGCTCGATTTCGTCGGCGATGGCGACGTACTTTTCGTGTTCGCTGCGGTAGATCACGTCGGGATTGTTGATGCGCTGCAGCGGCTTGTTCGTGGGGACGGCGATCACGTCGAGCTTGTAGATTTTCCAGAACTCGGCGGCCTCGGTCATGGCGGTGCCGGTCATGCCGCAGATTTTGTCGTAGAGCTTGAAGAAGTTCTGCAGCGTGATGGTGGCCAGCGTCTGGTTCTCTTCCTTGATGCGGACCCCTGCACCCGCCTCCTTTGCCTCGACGGCCTGGTGCAGCCCGTCGCTCCAGTTGCGGCCCGGCATCAGGCGGCCGGTGAACTCATCGACGATCACCACTTCGTCGCCGTTGACGACGTAGTTGACGTCGCGTTTGTAGAGGTGATGGGCCTTCAGGGCGTTGTCGATCAGATGGGGCCACTCCATGTGGCCGGCCGTGTAGAAACTCTCGACGCCCGCCAGTTGCTCGGCCGCCCGAACACCTTCGTCGGTCAGGTTCGCCGTGTGTTCCTTCTCCTTGACCTCGAAATGCAACGCCCTTCTTCAATTGCCGGGCGATGCGGTCGGCCTTGGCGTAACGGGTTACGTCGTCGTGGGCCGGACCGGAGATAATCAGCGGCGTCCGCGCCTCGTCGATCAAAATGTTGTCGACCTCGTCGATGATGGCGAAATGCAGCGGGCCCTGCGACTGCTGATACCACTTCTCGTAGCGATTGTCGCCGCGGGCCGCCGGACGCATGTTGTCGCGCAAGTAATCGAACCCGAACTCGTTGTTCGTGCCGTAGGTGATGTCGCAGGCGTAGGCTTTCTGGCGATCCTCGGTCTCCATGTTGCTCTGGATCGTGCCGACCGTCAGGCCCAGCGACATATAGAGCGGGCCCATCCATTCCATGTCGCGGCGGGCGAGGTAATCGTTGACCGTGACGACGTGGACGCCCTTGCCCTCCAGGGCGTTCAGATAGGCCGGCAAGGTGGCGACCAGCGTCTTGCCTTCGCCGGTGACCATTTCGGCGATGTTGCCGCGATGCAGGATGATGCCGCCCATCATCTGCACGTCGTAGTGGCGCAATCGCCAAGCACGCGGCGGCCGGCCTCGCGGCAGACGGCGAACGCCTCGACCAGCAGGTCGTCGAGCGTTTCGCCCGCAGCCAGCCGTTTGCGGAACTTGGCCGTCTGCTCCCTCAGCTCGTCGTCGGTCATCGCCTGGTATTTCGACTCCAGCGCGTTGATCGAGTCGACCGTCGGCTGGAGTTTCTTGATGTAACGGGCGTTCGACGAGCCGAACAGGCTGGTGATGAGCCCGTTCGATGCCAGCGGGCGAACCCGCCGAAGACCATGCTCAAAACGTCCCAAACTTGCGACAGAAATTCTTCCATATTCGTCCAAATTCGCAAAACCGCGGCCGCTAGCCGCACGATGCCGCCAAAAATCCTCACCGTACCAGCCCAAACAAACCCTGGCCGGGCGCAAACCATCCCACTGTGGCACTTTATCCGCACCGCCCGCCTGGGTCAAGAACGGTTGCGCGGGGGCCGGCACCCCGACGCTCGGGTTGGCCAACTAAGCGGGGTTGGGGTGGCAGTTCGATTGCCGCCGCAACGTGCCGCTGTTCGGTTATTCGCTGGGGACGTGCGCTTTTTGGAGGGCGTTGGCTGGAGGGAGGGGAAACGGTTTCTTCCCAGCTTACCTTGACGGTAAGCGTTCACAAGCCGGAAACAGAGGGGGACGGAGGAGGTTTTCGGCGACAGTATCCGCCGCAGGAGGAGATATTTCTCCGAAAACCTCCTCCGTCCCCTTGCCGCCCAGTGAACGGTTACCCTTGACGTGCCGCTCGGCGATAGCTACTCTAGCGGCCCAACGGGGGAGAACTGGCCCGTTTTCTTGTCTCGTGGCGTCTCTTCTTCATGCTATACGCTCGTCGACGCATCCTTGTTCTGTTGGCACTCTCGGCGCTGGCCGGCTGTGCGCCGTTGCACCAGGGGAAATCGCCGCTGCTGCCGACGCACATGTCGCCCGACAGCGTGGTGCTCGACATGTTCTTCGTTCGATTTCCCTTCGGCGATTCGGCAGTGAACGACAAGCTCTGGGAGCAGATCGACGAGCAGCAGTTCGCCCCCGATCTGCGGGAACGACTCGCGCAGAACGGCTTCCGCGTCGGAGTGGTCACTGGCCAGATGCCGGTCGAGCTGTCGAAGCTGTTGGAGTTGAGCGACAAGCCGGCGCCGACGGGCCGGATTGAAGGCGTGCAACTCAACAGCCTGGAGACCGAGCCTCGCGTGGTGCGGCGGCACGTGCAGACTCGTCCCGGACAACCGACCGAAATCCTCGCCTCTGGCATCTATCCCGAATTGACCGTGCTGTTGCGGCGAGCGGACCAGCTCTCGGGCGACAGCTACCACCTGGCGCAGGGCGTCTTCACGGCGAAGGCGTTTCCGCAACCCGACGGACGCACGCGGCTGCAACTCGTGCCTGAATTGCAGCACGACCAACCGCGGCAGCGCTGGAACGTGAGCAATCAGGGCATAATGCAAATGGAGAGCAGCAAGCCGACGGAGATCTATGAGGACATGACCATCGCCGCCGATCTGCCCAACGGCGCGATGATCATCGTCAGCAGCCTGCCGAACCGGCCGGGCAGCCTCGGCCACTACTTTCTCACCACCAACGACGGCAAACAGGAGCAGAAGCTGCTGATCGTGCGGCTCTCACAGACGCAGCACGACGGCCTGTTCACGCCGCCGGACGAGTTGAAACTGGGGGAGTACAGCGGAGAGGAATACACGGATTTACGGTAAGCGTCCGGCGGAACACGTCTTGCGTGGTCGGGTAGGCTGGGGTTTATCGGCCGAGATTGTCTCGGCTTGACCAATCACAGGAGCCCGACCATGAAGAAGCGAGTGCGACAAGGTGGATCAGAGAGGCAGGCATATTGGGAAGAGGCCATGCGGCGGTGGAAGGAAAGCGGCCAATCGGCGCGAGCTTTTTGCCGCAACGAGCGGATGCGGGAGTCGGCTTTCTATTTTTGGCGGCGGGAACCGGCCCAACCTAGCCGCCGGACTGAGGCTGCCAATGGATCACGGCCTCAGGCAAGCCCGGTGATAAGAGCCGCGCATTCGTGCGAGCGGGCGTCCCCACGGCATAGTTCTGCCCCTTCGTTTCTGCCGGTGCGTGTGGTGGAAGATGCTGCGGCAGAAGCGACCAGCGGTGTGGAGATCATCTTGGCTCACGGTTGACGAGAATGCCATTCCGCGCCGCCGTGCAGATCGAAGCCGACAGGGCGGTGGCCGTGGAAAGCCGGACGCCGCAAGAGTAGTCGATGATAAGCATGTTCAGCGCGCGGCTGCTTTTGCCCGTCACCAGATACACGATGAAGGCCAACAGAAAATTGACCGGAATGAACTGGGCCGAGAACCGGTCGGCGATGGTCTGAATGTTTGCCTTGCGGTGAGTGGCCTCCTCGACCATGTGGACAATCCGGGCCACGGCAGTCTGGTCGCCCACCTTCACCGCCCGAATTACCAGCCGGCCGCTCTTGACCACCGTTCCGGCAAACACCTGATCGGTCTCGGCCTTGCGCAGGGGCATGTATTCGCCGGTGATCGACGCCTGATCGACCGCCGCCTCGCCCGACTCCACTACCCCGTCGACGCTGATCTTCTCGCCGGTATGGACCATGATCCGATCATCGGCGTGAAGTTGATCGAGGTCCACTCGCTCTTCTTGGCCGTTGTCCCGCAGCCGCCAGACGGTTTCTTCACCAACCGAAAGCATGTCGCGGAACGCGCGGCGGGTGCGGCCCATCGTATAGGCGGTCAGCAGTTCGGCGATGTCAGCCAGCCAGATGATCGTCAGCGCCGACAGTCCCCGGCCGCTGGCGATACTTGCCAAAATCGCGGTGGCGCTCAGTGTATCGGCGTTTGGACGAAACGTAGTTGCCAACGAACTCAGCCCACTGCGGAAGATCGGGATTGCCAGCGAGGCAGCCGTCAGCGATGGAACGGTAAGGAACCGGCGCGAGAGCGTGGCCGGCCCGTGGTGCATTGGTTTGCGGAAAAAGTAATAAACGAGCGTTGCGGTGGTGACTCCGATGCGCGTGACCATGTCGGAGAGCGATCCCTCTTGCAGCCGCCGCTCGTTGACGGTCGGGCGGTTCTGTTCGGCCCGTTCCGCCTTATAGGCAGTCAATGAGTATGACCCGATCACCAATTCGGTCAGTTCCAAGACATCCTGTGCTGACACCTGCGTTTGGTCATAATGCAGAAGGAGATTTTGTGTTAGGACATTGACCCGTGCCTGACAGATTGGCGACAACTCCTCCAGCCGCTGGCGGATTTCGGCGACGTAGTTGGCGAGATAGCCCAGCGCACGGCAGCGAATCCGCACTCATCCAGGAAGAGCGTGGACGATTTCGCAATGCAGAAGCGGTTGCCGTTTGCGCCAGAACATTATCAACGATCCTCACACAATGCTACGATTGTCGACCGCCCAGCAGCGACGCCAAGCCCCACCAGACAAGCGTGAGTCCCGCCGGAAACGCCCGCGTTCCCTGTGTGAGGAGCCGCTGGACGCCGATGGCAGCCAATATAATCAGGCTGGCCGACCAGAGATCAACCAGCCCGCCAGTTCGTTCGTACACCGTCCGATTCACGCTACCCGGGATTTCCTTCAATTCCCGAGTGACGACCGGCTGCGGTATCCGTTTCAACTCGGCGTCCAGATTCATCAGGCGCGCCACGGCGGCGAAGAGCAACTCCGGCCGCACTTCGTCTTTCCGATAGACGATCAGCACGCTACCGGTGGCGGGGTTCAGCTTGACGGACTGCACGCCCTCGATTGTCGGCAACTTTTCTCGCACCATCGCCGCGCCCGCGCTGTTCTCCGCCAGGGAGGGCACGCGAAGTCGGACCCGTCCCGGAACGAAATGTGCAGTCCGGACCGGGCCGGTGCGGAGCATCGGCATGAGCGTTCGGCGGCGAGACTTGGTCTTGCCTAACAGTCCGGCAATAAGGAATCCGGTAAGAATGTGCATACAGCCTCCGGCCTTGTCGCGTCTTTCGAACCCTTCTCGATAACGTTGCACCCAAACTCTATGATTTTGCCGCCCAAATTATACGCAGGTTCGGCCGCGGGCAATCATCCGCGGAGATGGAGCCCATTTTGCAGTCTTGCGCCGCCTGCCACGGGGGCTTTCCAGAGGCGTGGCTTCCTGGCAAAATTCGAAGTCTGCCGCTTGCCGATAGGCTGAATAATCATCTGGGTAAAAGATCGCCGGTGGAGCAGAGATAGGCCATCCTGGGATCAGCATTACACGCCAATTGGGGAAGCGGATGGAAAGCGTCACGGTCGAGAACTATCTCAAGGCGATCTACCAAGTATCCGACGCCTCGGGCAGTGCGCCCACCGGCGAGCTGGCCCGCCGTCTGAAGATCACGCCGGGCAGCGTGACATTGATGCTTCAGCGGCTTGCCGAAGCGAGGCTTGGTGAAATATGCGGCGCATCAAGGCGTCCGCCTCACCAAGAAAGGCCAGAAAGCGGCGATCCGCGTGGTGCGCAACCATCGCCTGCTTGAACTGTACCTCACCAATACCTTGGGCCCCCCTTGGGATGAAGTGCATGAGGAGGCCGAGAACCTGGAGCACGCGGTTTCCGACCGCTTAGTGGCCAGAATTGACGAATACTTGGGGCAGCCAGCCCGCGACCCTCACGGAGACCCCATTCCAGATACCGATGGCAAGATGAGGACCGGGGAAGGCGACCCTTTGGCGGGTGCGCCGCGAAGACGCCGTTCGTGCTCTTGCGTGTGCCGGATCGGTCGCCCGATTTTCTTCGCTACCTTCGTGCCAGCGGTTTGGTCGTTGGCGCGAAGGGAACGGTACTGGAGAGCCAACCTTCGGCGGGCATTGTCACGGTCAAGGTCAGAGGCCGTCCTGTCAGTCTGAGCAGGGAAATGGCGGCCAGCATTCTGGTGCGGCCTCGATAGCGACTCTCGCAAAGCCCCCTTGCGCGCATCTCCGGCACAGCGCATCGCATTCTGCGAATACCTTTTTGGGGGCCTTGCCTCGCTTCGCTCCGTTTCTACACTTCTCTGGACGTTTTTGCAGCCAAATATCTCTATTTGGCTCGCCAAACTCTGGATTTGATGGGCCAAGGGGATCAATCGTGGCCAAGGCTGGAAAAAAGACGCGGCCGACAAGGACACTTCGGCAAGCTGTCGTGACTGGTTTCCACGGTGGACTCGCTGGCCTAACTGGCTGTTGTGCGAGGTCGCCATCGGCGCATGCGACCTGGCTGAAGTGCTGGGAAGCGCCGTGGCGCTGAACCTGATGTTCCACATCCCGTTGCTGTGGGCGGTAATCATCACGGGGTTCGACGTGTTGTTGCTCTTGGGCTTGCAACGGTTTGGTATGCGGACCATCGAAGCCGTTGTGCTCCTGCTGGTGGCAACTATCTTCGTGTGTTACTTCATCGAGATTTTCATATTGCCGCAAACGCAACCGAACTTCGCCGAAATGGGACTGGCCCTGATTAGTCCAAGCATTCGCCAGGCGGGCATAATCTACGTGGCTATCGGCATCATCGGGGCCACCGTCATGCCCCACAACCTTTGCTTGCACTCGGCCCTGGTTCAGACTCGCAGGCTGGAAAAGGACGAACGGTCCATTCGTCGCGCCATCCGTTTCAACACGATTGATTCGGTCGTTGCCTTGACTGCTGCCTTCTTCGTCAACGCGGCCATTATGGTGCTCGCGGCGATCGTGTTTTTCGGCAAGGAGAGTGTAACCGTGCCCGGTGGCGAGCTGGTGACCTTCAGCACGGATAGCGACTGGATTCGCATCGCTTACCTGACGCTCGCGCCGCTGTTGGAAACGGCCGTTGCGAGCACGCTCTTTGCCGTGGCCCTCTTCGCCAGTGGACAGAGCAGCACCATCACCGGAACTCTTGCCGGACAAGTGGTGATGGAAGGCTTCATGCACTGGCGGATTTCCCCGTGGGTCCGGCGGCTGGTGACCCGCAGTTTGGCCATCTTGCCGGCAGTCTTCATCATCGGTCTGCGCGGCGATAGCAGCGTAACCGACCTGTTGACTCTCAGCCAAGTGGTGCTCGCTCTTCAACTCCCGTTTGCCATGTTTCCCCTCTTGCTTTTCACATCTTCCCGCAAGAGAATGGGCCAATGGAAACTCGGCTGGTTCCTGCTGATCGTCGGGTGGGGCAGCGCCCTGTTGATTACGGCAATGGACATCTGGGGTTTGCCCGACTCGTTGCAAGAAGCCTGGAAGGTCATCATCGGGGGTTGACGACCATCGTGGCACGAAAGGCACATTCATGTACAACACGATTCTCGTGGCGCTGGATGCCACTGCGACCGACCGGGCAATCATCGAGCACGTCAAAAAGCTCGCGAAGTTTATGAAGAGTCGCGTCGTGCTTCTCCACGTGGCAACCAGCGCCGTGGCGCAATGGCAGGGCTCGAACGCAGCCGACGAAGAGGTCGAGGAGGGGCGGGCGTACCCGGACGAAGTGAAGGCTGAGTTTGAAGCCGTTGGTGTCCCCGCCGACGCTGAACTTGCTTACGGCGCACCACCAGCCAAGCAAATCGTCAAGTGGGTTGAAGAAAACGGCTGCGACCTTGTGGCAATGAGCACTCACGGACACCGTTTGCTGGGCGACTTGTTTCTCGGAGCAACCGCGTGTGAAGTGCGGCATTGTCTCAGCGTGCCAGTTCTCCTTCTCAAGGCCACGTGAAACACACGTAGGCCGTGTAGTAATCGCCCGAGCATTTCCCGGTCGGGCTAACTTGCCCTCGATTGTGCCCCTGATCGCTATTCTCTTCACATCCTCAGCGGTGAACCGAAATGTCCAAGCTTGTCCAGAAGGGTGGCCCTTGACAGTTTGCCAAGGCTGGGCGATCGCGGCATCCCGGGACTCGTCCGGGAGTTCCGGGGACGGAGTTCCGGACCGGGTGGCCGGATTGCCGGATTGTCCTTTTGAGGCTTGCCGCGAAGCATCCGGCAGAACCGATTCATCCAAGAGGCGTCGCCCGGCCTTGCCGAAGAAGTTCGCAACGGTCGGTCTTGGCCTCGTGCTCGGCCAGGGCGCGGATCGTCGGCGGACGACCCAGATGCACTGGATGGCCCAGCTCTTCCAGCAGATCGGCGAAGGGGCGGTGCGTGCGGCGCGAGGCGTTGGGACGGCGCGTTCTGGCGGGGGTAGGGCGGTGCCCCTTCCTTCTGCACCGGGCAGCCCTCTCGCTTCGACGCCTCCCAGCGGAATGCCCTTCGCTGACGGCGGGAGAGGCGGCTTTCGGCCGCAATTCCTGGCTGATCGGCAGACTTTACCACCCTGCGAAAATCAGCATCGACAGTCTCGACTTTCGCCACCGTCAGAACCGACACTAAGAAAATGGGGCTGGCTTCCGGCCTAAGCCGGAAGTGCCACGTAGTCAATTATGCGCATAATCATCCCCCCGACTTGAGGGCTGCTTGCCCGGAATTGAAGATATCAATATGATGGATAGTCGGTCTGATGCGAAGACAGTGTGCCGTCCGCGTTTGCAGACATGGCCTACTGAGGCTCCTCGTTCGAAAGACCTGGTCGAGGAGACGCGTGCGGCATATACGGCAAGGTCGCGAAAGAAGACATTGATGAAGCCGCAAGGACTGCGTTGCCCACCCACTCCCGCTGAGAGATTGCCGATGTACGTGCTGGAAACCCGCGGCTTGAAGAAAGCCTACGGGACTGAGGACGAGGTGTGCGTCCACGCCTTGCGCGGCATCGATCTTCAGGTTCGCAAGGGCGAACTGCTGGCGATCATGGGTCCGTCGGGGTCGGGCAAGAGCACGCTGCTGCATATTCTCGGGGGCGTCGAGACGCCGACTTCCGGCCAAGTGCTCCTCGAAGGGGTCGATCTGGCCACGCTGAATGACGACCAGCGCACGATCGTCCGCCGCGAGCGGATGGGCTTCATTTTCCAGTCATTTAACCTGCTGCCGGCGTTCACGGCCGAGGAGAACGTCGCCTTGCCGCTGGAACTTGGCGGCATGCCATCGTCCGAGGCCCGCAAACGGGCGGCCGACGCGCTGCGGCTGGTGAGCATGTCGCATCGCCGCGACCACGTGCCGGGCACGATGTCGGGGGGAGAGCAGCAGCGGGTGGCGATCGCCAGGGCGCTGGTCATCCGGCCGGCGTTGCTGCTGGCCGACGAGCCGACCGGCAATCTCGACAGCGCCAACGGCCGGCAGGTCACGGCGCTGCTGCGGAGGCTGGCCACGCAGGACGATCAGACGATCGTGATGGTGACGCACGACGCCAACGTGGCCGCCCAGGCCGATCGGCTGATTCGGTTGCGCGACGGATTGGAAGAGACCGATGAGGACATAGAGGCGGCGGCGTTGCGAGAACACGCCCGTTCCTCGCGATCGTGTCTGTTTCGGGGAATTGTCTAAAGGAAGGGGGAAGGCGGAGGGGGGAGGGCGGAAGGCGGAATGAGACGTTCGTTTCATCCGCCCTCCGCCCTCCGCCCTCCGCCCTAGCAAATGGTTCTTTGGAAGTTCACTCGTCGCGAGGTTCTGAGCCGTCCGGGTCGGGCGACGCTCACGCTATTGAGCATCATTATCGGCGTGGCTGCCGTGGTGGCGGTGACGGTGGGCACGGCCACGACCAATCGGGCGTTCCAGGAGATGTACGCCAGCGTGGCCGGCCGGGCCGCGCTGGAAGTGGTGGCCCCCGGCGACGGGTCGTTCGACGAGCGCGTGCTGGACGAAATCGAAAAGACGCCCGGCGTGAAGATCGCCGTCCCTACCGTGCAATCGCTGAGCGCACTGTACCATCAAGAGCACAGGGTCGGCCTGTTCGTGATGGGGATCGACCCGGAGCGCGACAAAGCTGTCCGCGATTATGACTTGCAGCAGGGCCGTTTCTTCGAGAAGAGGCACGACGCCCTGTTGGAGTCGAGTTTTGCCGCGGGACTCGGCGTCAAGGTCGGCGATGAGGTGAAACTGACGACCGCACGCGCAGGCGTCAAGTCGTTCACGGTTTGCGGCCTGCTGTCACCTCGCGGAGTGGCGGGCTTCAAGCAGGGCAACGTCATCTTCCTGCCGTTGCGGACCGCTCAGCGGCTGTTCGGCTATGCCGGCGAAGTCAACACTATCAGTGTCGTTCTGGAGGAGGGAGCCGACGAAAAGGTCGTGGCCGAAGCGATTCGCTCGCGATTGCCTCAGCCGGGCGCGGCGGAAGACGGGGCGGCGACAAGCGGCGTGCCCTTCCTGACCGTCCGCTCGCCGATCGAGCGGACCAGCCTCTCGAAGGAGATGATCGAGAAAGTGCGGGCGGGACTCGATCTGGCCTACATCACGATCATCGCCTTGGCGTTCGTCATGATTCTCAACACGTTTTTAATGAACGTCGGCGAGCGGCGGCGGCAACTGGCGGTGCTGCGGGCGATCGGCACCACGCGGCGGCAGCTTATCCATACGCTGTTGACCGAAGGCTTGGCCATGGGGTTGCTGGGCACGCTGCTGGGCACGGCGGCGGGGCTCGGCGGGGCGTACCTGTTGACGCAATCGATGGGCAAAGTCTACAACGCCTCGATGCCGGCGCTGCGGATCACGGCCGCCCCCTTTATCACCGCCGGGTTGCTCGGGCCGATCGTGTCGGTGTTGGCGATGTTCATCCCGGCGTGGATCGCCGGCCGAGTCTCGCCGTTGGAGGGCATGAGATTCGTGGCCTCCGACCGCCGCGGGCGAATTTCGCTGTGGTATGCCGTTGTCGCCATCGTTGCATTCCTGGCGACCGGTTCGGTAGTGGCCGGATGCAT
Source organism: uncultured Planctomycetia bacterium (assembly GCA_963815695.1). Taxonomy (GTDB): domain Bacteria; phylum Planctomycetota; class Planctomycetia; order Pirellulales; family Thermoguttaceae. Next base: position 226,265 of record CAWFIG010000018.1, on the reverse strand, counting down.
TTTCGGCTATTTGCCCTCGAAGGTGATGACGGTCGCGGGCGTGCTGTTTACGGTGGCGTTTCTGCTGTTGATTCCGATGATCCTCCGGCCGCTGGCCTTGTTGGTTTCGGCGCTGCTCTATCCGCTGCTCGGCACGGAAGGGCGGATCGCGAGCCGGCAAATACTTCGCCGGCTGGTGCGGACTTCGCTGACCGTCGGCATTCTCTACGTCGCGGTCAGCACGGCCGTCAGCGTCGGCGGCAACATCCTCGACACGGTCAACGACATTCACACCTGGACGAACAAGACGCTCAAGGGGGATTTCATCGTTCGGGCGACGAATCAGGACACCAGTTCGGGCATGTCGGCCAAGATGCCCGAAGCTTACGTCGACCAACTGCGCAAGATCGACGGCGTGGCCAACGTCGATTCGCTGCGATACATCAGCGGATCGGTCGAAGCGCCCAAGCTGGCCGACGGCAAGCAAGACGTCATGATCTTCGTTCGCAACTTCACCGGCCAGGGCGAACTGCCGTTGGACATCAAGGCCGGCGACCGCGACACGCTCCGCGAGCGACTCTCGGCGGGTGACGTGGTGCTCGGCGACAACCTTGCGCACCGCGTCGGGGTGAACGTCGGCGACTGCATCACGCTGGAGACGCGGACGGGCCCGAAGCAGCTTCGCGTCGCCGCCACGGCCACGGCGTACATGGTCGGCGGCATGGTGGTCTATATGGAGGGCGAAACGGCCCGGCGGCTGCTCGGCGTCGAGGGGGTCGATTGGTACGTGGTCAACGCCAAGCCCGGAATGCTGGCCGGCGTCGGCGCGGCGTTGGGAACCTTCTGCAGCAACAAGGGCTTGATGCTGCAATCGTTCGCCGAGTTGCTGCGGCGGATCGACAACATGACCCGCGGGGTGATCGCGGGCCTGTGGGGCCTGTTGGTCTTGTCGGTGATCGTCGGCATCTTTGCGGTGGCCAACACGCTGACGATGAACGTGCTGGAACAGACCCGCGAGTTGGCGCTGCTGCGGGTGGTGGCGATGACGCGATGGCAGGTCCGCAAGACGATCATCGCCCAGGCGTTGACGATCGGCGTGATCGGGCTGGTGACGGGAACGGTCGGCGGCATGATCGGCGCGTACGTGATGAACCTCGGTTCGGCGGAACTGCTCGGTCACGCCCCGACGTTCGCGTTGCACCCGTCGTTCATGCTGGGGTGCATCGGCGTCGGGCTGCTGGTGATTCTCGCCGCCGCCTGGCTCCCCGCCGAACGCGCCGCGCGGCTCAATCTGCTGATCGCATTGCAGTATGAGTGACGTGGCGGCTTTGACAATCGCCGACCGTCTGTGACGCGCTGGCGTCCTAGCATCGCCGGGAGCCCTGCAATGGACGAGAATCCTTATCAATCGCCGCTGGCCGACCTGCGGCCGGCCGTCGGCGTGCTGAGCGGACAACAGCGGGACGTGCGCGCGGTGGCCGTCTATCAAAAGGGGATACTTATCTGCATCCTGGTCTACTTGCTAGCGATCGTCGGGCAATTGGCCGGGCGCCTGGTCTTGCCCAGGCCGCTGTTTCTGCTCGTCGCGTTCTTAGCGATCGGCGCCGGATTGGCTGGCATGGTCTTCGTGTTCCTGCTGTCGACGAAGGTTTTCGGAGTCGTCCTCGGCATTCTGCTTGGACTACTGACGCTGGTGCCATGCCTGGGGCTTCTGGTCCTGCTGATTATCAACGGCAAGGCCACCAATGTTCTCCGACAAAACGGACATCGCGTGCGGCTGCTCGGCGCGAGACTGTCGGAATTCGACAACCGCTGACGGCCGGAATTTTCGCCCTGCGGCCCGGACCACAAAGACCCAGGTGGTCTACGGCCACCACGGCATTCTGCGATCGTGCCGTCTCGTTGTGGCCGCCGGCCAGGCCCAGAGTATCGCCATGATGATCGCCGCCATTGGAAAGCAAATCAGGTTTGCGCAGAGCGTCACGCCGACGAAGAACGCCCAAGAATCGCGGAGCACGCTCGGCGAGCCCTCAGAGAGTTGCAGGAGCGTTTCAAGTCCTATCAGCCCGGGGACCACACACTGAAAGACGGATATGAAGTACAACCGTCGGTGAAAAGAGAACCATGACAGCGCGATCCATGCAACGAGCACGCTCGCCACGGACGTAGCCGCCAGAACGTGAGTGTTCGCTAGAGCAAGGTTTCTCAGCACCGCGATTTGCGAGCACCAGAGGCTGGTCATCAAAACGAACAAGAGGAGGTTGCCCAGGCTGAACCGGCGGGAAGTGCGAGGCCTCAGATGCCGGTTCGGGTTGGCCCACCGATGCCGCCCTCCTTTGACGGTCACTTCTTCAACCCCGCCTTGGCCTTGACCTTCTTGACGTCGAGCTTCTCGATGAACTTCGGCAGGTTCGCCCAGATGGGGTGGAAGCCGAAGCCGCCCTTGGTCATTTCGTCGATGGCTTGCCGCTTGCTCCAGCCGTCGACCGCCACGCGGTAGATCGCGCACATCGTGCCGGTGCGGTCGGCGCCGCACTGGCAGTGGACGAAAACCGGCTGGCGGGCCTTGTCGGCGACGATCTTCAGGAAGCGAACCACGTCGGCTTCCTTCGGCTTCCAGGGCTTCATGGGGATGTGCTCGAAGGCGATCTTCGAGTCGCCGAGCACGTCCTTGTCGGAATGCTTGTCGCGCAAATCGACGATCGTCTTCACGCCAAGCTTCTTCAGTTCCTTGATTCCTTCGGCTGTCGGCTGGGCGCCGCGATAGAGGCCGGCGTTGATCTTGAACAGATTGGGCAGGCCGGGCCGATCGAGCTTCGTAGCCCAGTTGGCCGGCCGCGCCTTGGCCGGCGTCTTGTCCGAACGGCCGACGGCCGCCGCCGACAGGGCGGTTGCCAGCAAGATAATCAACAGGACACGCGGGCGCAAACAGCAAAGCATGATTCAGTCGCTCCGCGAAATCGATGCGCAGGGAAAAGGGGACAGGTCCAATTTGTGCGAAGCACCCTTCGGGCCGTTCCGGCAAATTGGACCTGTCCCCTTTTTCCCAGGATCACTCAAGTCTATTTAGAATGGTGATGTCAAGAATCAACTGCGACACAATCGTTTGGCGAGGACTTCAGCGGGGCTTCGGTAGTCGAAGCGTCTGCGGGGACGTTCGTTGAGTAAGTCTTCCACGCGGGCCACCTCGTGGTGACTGACCCGCGTGAAGTCTGTGCCTTTGGGAAAGAACTGCCCTAGCAATCCACTCGTGTTTTCATTGCTGCCACGCTGCCAGGAACAATAGGGCAGGGCAAAATACGTCTCCAGCTCCAAGGTGTGAGCAAACTGCCGATGTTCCGCAAACTCCCTGCCATTGTCAAATGTCACACTGCGACGCAACGCGGGCGGCAAGCCGGTGCCCGATCCTCAATCCAGTTGTAAATCGTTTGCCGCGACAGACGCTGCAACGGCTGTCGGGCGAAGTCACGGCGACTGCGTCCGGCAATCTGATCCGGCGACCAACCCTTTTCCAGCCGTTCCTGAACGTATCGATGCAGTTTGGCATTCTCCATCTTTCGCGGACGTCGGCACGCCTGTCGCCGTTGGTCCGCGAGCCGTTGAGCCTGTTTCGCTCGGTAACCCCGCTGGCCTGCATTCCGTTTCAATTCGCGGTCGACGGTACTGCGGCGATGTCCCATGAGTCCCGCAATCTCCGCCTTGGATTTCCCCGCCTTCTTCAACCGGATAGGAATTGTCGCTCCACTAACGTAAGATGTTCTGCCATCGCTGGGCCTCCGTGCGAACGTCGTAGTCTTCGACAACCGCGACATTCAACCGGACCCAGCGATCCTTCACCAATACCAATTCTCGACTCTGTCGCATTTACATTTTGCCACCACCGAATGGATTGTTATCGTTCTTCTTCTTGGGGGCCCTGCCCTTTGCGGGACCGAACGGGCCGCCGGGCTGATCGGCCGGATTGCCGACGTCTCCAGCATCGCCTCTCTTGCCGCGTCTGGGCCTGGGCTGTCTCGGTGTCTTCGGTTTCGGTTCCCTCTTGGGTCGCACTGTGTGCTCCTTCGGAATCGCGAGAGCCTTGGGGACGACATGTTCTCTCTGCGCGGGCTTCTCCGGCTTAAACTCTTTCTCCGGTTTGGGCGGCGTCAATCCGGCTTTCGCCGCGGCCCTGCGCTCGGCGTTGTGGACCAAGGGTCGGGTCTGCTCCACTTCGTGGAAACACTGGATCAGGCCGTCTTTGCCGATCATGTAGATGCGATCGGTGTCGGCATTCGCCAGAAATGAAGCGCCCTCGGTGGGGATGGTATCGAGCCGGGCACCGCTGCCGGCGCTGAGGACCAGCAACCGGCCGATGTCGTCGGTGGCGTACACCCGCGTCTTGCTGGCAGCGATAAACCGCATCACGTTCTCCGCAAACCAGCGGCTGTGGCCGGTCTTGACGTCGAGCGAGTACATGCCGCCGACTTGCGTGGTGACGTAGACGCGGTCGTCAATCACCGCGGGCGACTCCACGATCGGCTCGCCGGCGGAGAACCGCCACAACGTATCGCCGTGCTCCTCTTGCACGGCGTACACGAATCCGTCGCAGGAGACGGCGAAGACGATGCCGGTGTCGCCAAGCGACTTGGGATCGGGGGGCAGATACGCGGGCCGCGCGACGATCGTCGGCGCCGGTCGTCAGACGGTACTTGACCACCAACGAGTTCTCGGCATCGCGGTTGATTCGGCCGAAATTCACGTATCCGCGGTCGGTCGGCCAGACCACGTATTCTCCGTCCGAATCGTCGCGAGTGACCAAGGGCTGCACCAGCGCGCGGCCGAACGACTGGCAGAACACCGGCGCGGGAGCCTTCTGCTTGACGCTAACGTTATGCCGCCGCTCTGCTTCGCTCTGCGGCTTGGCGGGCGTCGTCAGCTCGCTTTCGGCTTTGTCCGGCTTCATCGTCGTGCCGTCGGCCGCCTCCACGCGATAGGCCCCGAGCAGCCCTTCCAAGCTGGGCACGTAAGCGTGCTTCGAACTCAAGGCCGCTCCGGCGCCGGGCGCGTACTTGCAGGATTTCTCGTAGAGAAGATCGCCGTTAAAGCGATTGACGACGTACAGCCGCGAACCGTTGACCACCGCCAACATGTCTCCCTTGGCATCCGGGTCCATGCTCGGGGCGCTCGGGCAGACCGACCTGCTTTGACCAGAGCGTCTTGCCCGTCTCCGCGTCGATGGCATGGACGGTCGCCGCGTCGGTCTGCACGTAAAGCACGCCTTCGTACAAGATCACGCTGCGAACGTGTTCCCGCGCGCTATCGAGCTCGACCTGCGCAAACCAGGGACGCGTCAAACCGTGTCGGGCGGCCGTCGCTTCAGGGACCAGATCGTTCTGCATGGCACAGAGGGGGCCGGGCGGGCAAAACACGGCGAGCAACGCCGCGGCAACGAAAAAACGTCTTGGCATGGTCAAGCGTCCTTTTGGGGTTCAGCTATTCAACGTCTATCATACCCTCGACGCCGGCGAAAAGCACGCGAAAACCGTCCGCGGGCAGAACCGCCCACTGTTGCCAAACGGGATTGCAGGAAGCGACGTGCGCCGCCGATTCGGCGGCGATTTTTCGGCCAATCGGCGACAGCAGTCGCCTCGAAGAGCGAAAGACCGACCAGGCCCGCGACGGGGTATGGCGGCCGGCGGCGTTGGAAGCCCCGGATGCCGAAAACCTCGACGGGGCGTACGCGACGCAACCCCTTGTCCACAAAGCTGTTGCGGAAAAGGAGCAGGCCGCGAATGAAGCTGGGGAACAAGGATTTGAACCTTGACTAAGTGATCCAGAGTCACTCGTGCTGCCGTTACACTATTCCCCACCGAAGGCGACACCGTAAAGTCTACCACATTAAGTTAAAGGCGTTCGCGATCGGCGTCAAGGGTGTCGCCGCGGTGGTTGACGACCCGGCCGCCACCGCCTTAGAATCGGTTGTTTCGACTGTGGATTTGTCCGACAGGTGTCTGCATGGCCGTACTCCAGGCGTTGCAAGGGCTCACCCTGGGAAGAATCTTCCCCTTGGAAGGGGCATCCGTGACTCTCGGCCGGCATCCGGCCTGCGACATCGTGCTGGAATCCGGCTCGGTCAGCCGCCAACACGCCCGAATCCTCAACATCGACGGCGATTTCTACGTCGAGGATCTGCACAGCCGCAACGGCACGCTGCTGAACGGCCGGCCCGTCGTGCAGCGGCAGTTGCTGGCCGAAGACGATGAATTGGGCATCTGCGATCTTTCGTTCGCGTTCCATCGGGGACCAGCGCGCCGAGGCGACGTTGCCGCCGCCGGTTCGCCGCGAGCCGACCACCGACGCCGTGATGGTCGACGACGACCGCGCCCAGGACACTTCGACGATCATGTCGAAGCTGGTCGTTTCGTCCGGCTCGACGGGCTTGCGATTGGAGGTCAACCCCGAGGCGAAGCTGAAGGCGCTGATGGAGATCAGCCAGAATCTCGGCCGGGCCCTGGGCTTGGCCGAGGTGCTGCCGAAGCTGCTCGACAGCCTGTTCACGATCTTCCTCCAGGCCGACCGCGGCTTCATCGTGCTCCGCGATCCGCAGACGGGCCGGCTGGTGCCCAAGGCGATCAAGCATCGCCGCAACGACGACGCCCAAACGCTGCGCATCAGCCGCACGATCGTCGGCAACGTGATGACGAGCAAGGAGGCGATCCTCTCGGCCGACGCCGCCACCGACTCGCGATTCGACATGGCCGAGAGCATCGTCGATTTCCACATCCGCTCGATGATCTGCGCGCCGCTGGTCGCCAGGCGACGGCGAAGCCCTGGGCGTGATCCAACTCGACGCGCTCGACCAGCGGAATCGCTTCCGGCAAGACGATCTGGACATGCTGGTGAGCGTGGCCTGCCAGGCGGCGTTCGCCGTCGAAAACGCGCAATTGCACGAGGCGGCGATGCGCGATCAGGCGATGAAGCGCGAGCTGGCGGTCGCCCACGAGGTGCAGCGCGGCTTCCTGCCGTCGGCCGCGCCGCGGATTCCGGAATACGATTTCTTCGAGTTCTACGAGCCGGCCAGCCAGTTGGGCGGCGACTACTACGATTACGTCGAATTGCCCGGCGGGCGGTTGGCGGTGGTCGTGGCCGACGTTTCGGGCAAGGGCATTTCGGCCTCGCTGCTGATGGCCAAGCTCTCGGCCGAAACGCGCTACTGCCTGGCCAGCGAGCCCGAGCCCGCCCAGGCCATCGGCCGGCTGAACCGCGTCTTCTGCGACAGCGTTTGGGACGACCGCTTCGTCACGATGGTGCTGGCGGTGCTCGATCCGCGCCGGCACGAAGTGACGATCGTCAACGCCGGCCATCTGCCGCCGCTGTGGCGTTACGGGCCCAACGGGCGTCGAGCCGGTGGCCGAGGCCGAGAGCCGGCCTGCCGCTGGGCGTCGATCGCGACGTCGACTATGCCCACTGCATGTTGCCGCTTTCGCCCGGCGACTCGCTGATCCTGTACACCGACGGCATCACCGAGGCGATGAACACCGCGGGCGAGCTTTACGGTTTCGGCCGGCTGATGGCCCTGTTGAGTTCCGACGTCGATCGCGTCGACACAGTTGGGCCGCCGCATTCTCGACGACGTAAAACGCTTCGTCGGCGCGCGGTCGCAGAGCGACGATATGTGTTTGACGTGTTTTGGAAGGGTGAAGGTGGGGTAGCTGGGATTGCCGCAGGGCATTGGCGGCTGTAGCATGAAAGTGGGAGGATTGCGGTGCACAAACTCAGCGTTTACGTGGAAACTTCGGTTTGGTCGCAGGCCCTTGCCGAAGATGCCCCGGAAATCCGGAAGGCCACGGAACGTTTTCTTGCTGAAGCGAGAAAGGGGACATACAATCTCTTCGTGTCGGATGTTGTAATGGAAGAGATTGCGCGAGCCTCGAAAGAGACTGCGGAACGACTTCGCGGACTCGTTACGGAGCTTGATCCAGTCCTGCTGGAGTTCGACGAGGAGTCATTCTCGCTTGCCCGCGAGTTTTTGCGCGTTGGTGCGGTTCCTCCCTCGAAGGTTGACGATGCCCGACACGTAGCCCTTGCCCTGACGAAGAGTCTGGATGTGCTGGTGAGTTGGAACTACCGGCACTTGGTAAATGTCAGGCGGCGTGAGTTGTTCCATCAGGTCGGCGTTGGGAACGGCTACTACAAACGTCTTCAGATTGTGACCCCGCCGGAGGTGAGCGATGTGGCCGAATAAGACGATGGAAGAAGTCTGGCGATGGAAAGAAGAAGTCGCCCGCGAGACTGAAAACATGACCGTCGAAGAACTGCTCGCGTTTTACCGGCAAACGGAGCAGCGTTTGACTGCGAAGACAGGCGGAAGAGAACTGAACTTGCGGAGGCCGGTTGAACCGCAACGGCCACGTCATGAGAATCCGACGTGAAAACTCCGACCCGGAGGGTCGTTTGACAATAGCCCGGCGATTTATCGCCGGGGAGGAGAGACATCCAACGCGACGCCGTCCCGTAGGGACGGTCGAACGGCGGCGCCCGCTTTTGATCGTCCCTACGGGGCTTCTTGGCAGGACCCGGTGCGTTCGCGTCTTTCTTCCCCTTAAATGACGGTTGAAAGCCAAATCTCCTATTGGAATCGAGAAGGGACGACCAAGACGTTCTCGCATCCGGTCAACCTGGACTGGCTGCGGGAATCTCTGACGCCGGATGCTCGGATTCTCGACTACGGCTGCGGCTACGGGCGGGTTACGGCGCTGTTTTGTGAAGAGGGGTATCGGAACGTGGTCGGCGTGGATGCCGCGGCCGGGATGATCGAAAAAGCCCGGCGACTTCACCCCCAATTATCGTTTCAGCAGATAACTCCACCGGATGTGCCTTTTCCCGACGGGTTCTTCGACGCGGTCGTGCTGTTTGCCGTGCTGACCTGCATTCCCGCAGACGACGATCAAAGGGCCGTCATCGATGAAGTCCATAGGCTTACGCGGCCCGGCGGGCTGCTGTATATTAGCGATCTGTGGCTGCAAACCGACGAGCGAAATCGCCGACGGTATGCCCAATTTGGAGAGCATCTGCCTTACGGCGTGTTCGAGGTGGCCGAGGGCGTCGCCGTCCGGCATCATAGCCGCCAGTGGATCGCCTCGTTGTTGTGCCGATGGGAGATCATCGCTTCGCGCGACATCCAGGTCACCACGATGAACGGCCACGAGGCCGCCGGGTTTCAATGGCTCGTACGGAAAAAAGGAAAGGTAGACTGACTCCCGGACGTAAGCGTTCACAGGCCGGAAGCAGAGGGGGACGGAGGAGGTTTTCGGCGACAGTATCCGCCGCAGGAGAAGATATTTCTCCGAAAACCTCCTCCGTCCCCTTGCCGCCCAGTGAACGTTTACCTCCCGGACCGTCCTTCACGTGGAATATGAAGAACTGGTGGATTATTGCGGGCAGTCTGTTCGTGGAATTTGTGGCGTGCCTCGTGGTGATCGCTCTGGCTGGAGGAGGCCACGGAACTTACTACGCGGCCAAGTGCCTGTTTCCCTACACGATGGTTTCAACGGGTTTCCTTGGCCGCGTCACCCTGCCGTTCATCGCTTTGGCCTGCATTCAATATCCAGCCTACGGAGCAATCTTATCGGTTGCCAATACGAAAGGAAAACTGCGGCCATTCGCCATCGGTGTCGTCTCCGTTCATCTGGCTGCCACCGCGCTGGCATCCGTGGTTAGTAGCAATGCGTTTTGTCCATGAGGAAGGGTAGAAACACTACCAAGCGCAAGCAGCGGCGAAAAAGTCCATCACTCCACTCTTCCCTCGGCGGAAGATCGGCTTCCTGACAATACGTCACTTCCATCATTTCGTTGCAGAGGACCAATACATGGCGTGGCTCGGTCGCGGTAAGGCGAAGACTCCGTCAACACATCGTGATACGACCCCTGTTCCCGCTCCCGCGGCGGTTTCATCGGACATCGAGCGGCGGGCGGGGGAGATTGGGCGGGAACTGCTTCGCACGGCACGCGATTATAGCGCGGGCGTCTTCTCGGCCCGCTTCTGGAACGATCAGTTGATGAATTGGACGATGAAGGACCCGGCCTTCAAGATCCAGTTGTTCCGCTTCATCGACGTCTTCCCCATGCTCCGAACGCCCGCGCTGGTGCATGATTATCTGACCGATTACCTCAGCCAGCCGGGCGTGACGCTGCCGCCGGGCATGGAACTGGGGATCAAGGTCGGCGGGCTGGCCAAGGGGATCATGGCCAAGACGATCTCCAACCGCATCACGGCGATGGCCAGCAACTTCATGGCCGGGGTGGACGCCGCCAGCGCCTTACCCCACCTGCAAAAGCTCTGGAGCGAGGGGGTCGCCTTCAGCGTCGATCTGCTGGGCGAGGCGTGCGTCAGCAACGAAGAGGTGGCGGCCTACCAGCGGCGCTACCTCGACCTGATCGAGACCTTGCCGGCGGCGGTGGCCCAATGGCCGGCCAATCCGCGGCTGGAGACCGATTACCTTGGCCCGATTCCGCGTACCAACGTCTCGATCAAAATTAGCTCGTTGTGCGCACGGACCGATCCGATCGACTTCGAGGGCTCATTGGACGCGCTGGCCGCGTCGCTGCGGCCGATCCTGGAATCGGCCGCCAAGCACAACGTTCTGGTGAACTTCGACATGGAGCAGTTCGCACTGAAGGACTTGACGCTCTCGCTGTTCGAGCGATGCTGCGAGGCGGTCGACTTCACCGCCGGGCTGGCCGTGCAGGCGTATCTGCGAAGCGGCATGGAGGACATCGAACGGGTGATCGGTTGGGCGAAGCGGAGCGGGCGGCAAGTGACCGTGCGACTGATCAAAGGGGCGTATTGGGACTACGAAACGATCAACGCCGAGCGGCTGGATTGGCCCGTGCCCGTCTGGAGCGAGAAACGCGAGACCGACGCCTGTTTCGAGCGGATGGCGCAGCGGATCGTCGAGCAGATGCCGCGTACTCCGGGCGAAGGGGGCGTCAAATTGGCCAGCGGCTCGCACAATATCCGCTCGATCGCCTTCATCCTGGCGCAATTGGAGAAGCACGGGCTGCCGGAATCGGCCTACGAAGCGCAAAAACTCTCCGGCATGGGCGACCAGCTTCGCGCGGCGCTGGAACAGCGCGGCCTGCGAATCCGCGAGTACACGCCGGTCGGCGAAATGATTCCCGGCATGGCCTACTTCGTCCGCCGGCTGCTGGAAAATACGTCGAATCAGTCCTGGTTGCGCGCCGGCTTCTCGGATGACGTGCCGGACGAGGTGCTGTTGGCGTCGCCGCACGTGGCGAGCAGTGGGCAGTCGGCAGTGGGCAGTGGGCAGTCGGCAGTGGGTAGTGGGCAGTCGGCAGTGGGCAGTCGGCAGTCGGCAGTCGGCAGTCGGCAGTCGGCAGTGGGCAGTGGGCAGTCGGCAGTGGGCAGTCGGCAGTCGGCAGTGGGCAGTGGGCAGTCGGCGGTGGGCAGTGGGCAGTCGGCAGTGGGCAGTCGGCAGTCGGCAGTAGGCGACAATTCGCCCTCCGCCCTCCGCCCTTCGCCCGCTTCTAATCCCCAATCCCCAATCCCTAATCCCTCCGCTGCCCGCCCTCACTCTAGCCCTCTTCCAAAGGGAGAGGGGACAAGATGTTCGGCGGCCCGCCGACACGCGCTCACCCTGGCCATCGAAGGGCTTGGCGACGGTTTGCCGATGTTGAACGAGCCGATGCGCGATTTTTCGCAGGCGGCCGTTCGCGAGCACTTCACCGAAGCCGTTGCCAAGACGAAAGTGCCCGCGGTGGCGCGGAAAGTCGGTGCGGACGACGCCCGCAAGGCGATTGCCGCGGCGGCGGCCGCATTCCCGGCATGGCGCGACCGCAATCCGCTGGAGCGGTCGCAGATGCTCATCAAGGCGGCTGCCCTGATGCGCGAACGCCGCGACGAACTGTCGGCGATCATGATTCGCGAGGCGGGCAAGCCGTGGCGCGAGGCCGACGCCGACACCTGCGAGGCGATCGACTTCTGCGAGTTTTACGCCCGATCGGCCATCGGCCTGTTCCAGCCCGAGCGGTTGGGGCAGTTCGTCGGCGAGTTGAACCACCAATGGCACCAGCCGCGCGGAGTGACTTCGGTTATCAGCCCGTGGAATTTCCCCCTGGCGATCTGCTGCGGCATGACCACGGCGGCGCTGGTGGTCGGCAATCCGGCGCTGGTGAAGCCGTCGACGCAGACGCGCGGCATCGCGCAGGCAATGTGCGACATTCTCTGGGCGGCCGGCGTTCCCAAGGACGTACTCCACTTCCTGCCCGGCGAGGGGCGCGAGATCGGCGACATTCTGGTACGCGATCCGCGGGTGGCGATGATCGCCTTCACCGGCTCGAAGGAGGTGGGGCTAGGCATTCTCCGCGCCGCCGGCGAAACGCCCGAGGGACAGCCGTTCGTGAAGAAGGTTGTTTGCGAGATGGGGGGCAAGAACGCGATCATCGTCGACCAATCGGCCGACTTGGACGAGGCGGTGCTCGGCGTGCGGCAGTCGGCCTTCGGATATTGCGGCCAAAAATGCTCGGCGTGCAGCCGGGCGATCGTCTTGGACGGCGTTCACGATCAGTTTCTCCGTCGGCTGGTCGAATCGACCCGCACGCTGGTGATCGGCGATCCGGCGCTGCCCGGCACCGACTTCGGGCCGGTGATCGACGAGAAGGCGGCGGCGAAGATTCGCGAGTATATCGAGATCGCCAAAGGGGAAGGCCGGCTGGAACTGGCCTGCGACGTGCCGGCGGGTCTGGCCGAGAAGGTGGGCAAGCCTTACGTCGGGCCGCACATCTTTTCGGGCATCCAACGGCGGCACCGACTGGCCCACGAGGAGGTTTTCGGACCGGTGCTGGCGGTGATGCGGGTGAAGAGCTTCGAGGAGGCGCTCGACGTGGCCAATTCGACCGCGTACAAACTGACCGGCAGCGTCTATAGCCGCAAGCCGGCCCACCTGGAAGCTGCCCGGCGTGAATTCCGCGTCGGCAACTTGTATCTCAACCGCGGCAGCACCGGCGCTCTGGTCGGCCGTCAGCCCTTCGGCGGTTTCGGCCTCTCGGGCGTCGGCAGCAAGGCCGGCGGCGCCGAGTACCTGCTGCATTTCGTCGAGCCCCGCTCCTGCGCCGAAAACACCATGCGTCACGGCTTCGCGCCGGGGCTGGAATGACCGACGTTGGGGTGGCAGTTGCACTGCCACCCCAACATGCCCGGCGCACGCTCATCGCAGATCCATGATGTCGGTTGCCGGATAACTCGGTTCACGCAAGAGATACGCTCGGGCACTGGAATGTGGCCACTCCTCGGCCTTCTCAACGAGCCCGGCTTTCACTGGATTATTATGGATGTATTCGATCTTCTGCCGAGCGAAATCGTCGTCGTAAATCGCCTCTGGGTGCGAACCTTCTTGCCAGACCTGATAATCGGAGCCCCGACCGCTGCGAAACTTTGATCGAGCGGTGGCGAATACCTGCAAATACTCGTCGTGGTCTTTCTTGGCGGCCTCGCGCGATATGGCTCGCGAGGTGTGTCGCTTGAAATCGCGCAACACGTCCGACATATTCACGCCATTGTGAGGCCAGAACACCGCGTGCAGGTGCGTCGGCATTACCACGAAAGCGTTGAGTTCGATTGACTTGTGCTCGCGCAAGTAGGCCAAGCTGTCGAGAATGATTTGCCGGTACGTCGGATCCTCGAATAACGGAAGCCAGTCCACAACCGAGCATGTGATGAAGTAAGCGTAGTTGGCGTCGCGGGCTACGCGATAGGAACGTGGCATCGCTGTTGACCTCCAGCAGAGGCGACAGTGCAACTGCCGCCCCAACACGTGCTCGCCCCAACAACACGCCCACGCCCAAAAGGGGTGGCAGTGCAACTGCCACCCCAACGTATGTTCACCAGCGCTCTTCCGGGCGGTGGAGGATTTCCATGAACACGATCGCCTGGCGGACGGAATCGGGATTCGCCAGCAGATCGGTCAAGCCGGTGGCGAAGGTGGCGGGAATGTCGAGAAGCGATTGCTCGGTGAGCTCCACGGGCCCGGCGGCCACCGGCTCGGCCGCCGCTTCACCCGGCATGAGCTCCAGGTTGCTGACGTGGTGATCGAATACTTGATGCAAGCGCTGGTCGATGTCGCGGTCGGCCTGGGCAAATTCACTGCCGAGCTGCGTCGTGCGCTTGGTGAACTCCTGCGCGTTTAGATCCTGCTCGACCTGTTTGCCGATTGTCGCGCCGACCGGTTCCGTGACAACGACTTGCGCCTGCACCGGCTTTTCGAGCGGCGGGCGAAGTTGCGGCTGCGGCGGACGGCGAATAGGACCGCTGTTCGCCGCAGCGCGGGGCCTGGCGGCGGCTCGCCGCATGAACTCCTCGATATTGTTGGCGGCGTTGATCTTGACGGGAGCGGGCGGCTGGGGACGCTGCCCCATCGGCGCGGGCGGCTTTCCCTTCTGCACCATCGCGATGAATTTTCCGATGCCGACCAGGGCGCCAAACACGAGGATGATGACCAGTTTGACCAGCTCTGCATCGACGGCGGCCAGTAGTGGGGCGAAGGCGTTCATCCCGTGTTGCTCGTTTTTCTGCCGGTTGCGGTCATGCCGGCCTTGGCGATCGACGAACGCATGTCGGTGTCGGCCTGGATGTTGCGGAGTCGGTAATAGTCCATCAGCCCGAGTTTGCCCGATTTGAAGGCGTGGGCGATGGCCTTGGGCACTTCGGCCTCGGCCTCGAGCACCTTGGCGCGGTTTTGCTCGATCTGGGCGATCATTTCCTGCTCCTCGGCGACGGCCATGGCGCGGCGGCCCTCGGCGTTGGCCCGCGCGACCCGCATGTCGGCTTCGGCCTGGTCGGCCTGCAAGCGGGCGCCGATGTTCTCGCCCACGTCGACGTCGGCAATGTCGATCGAAACAATCTCGAAGGCGGTTTGGGCATCCAGCCGTCGGGCCAACACGGTTTTCGAGATGCGGTCGGGCTGCGCGAGCACTTCGAGGTGCGATTGCGACGAGCCGATGGCGCTGACGATGCCCTCGCCCACCCGGGCGATGATCGTCTCCTCGGTGGCACCGCCGATCAACGCCCGGAGGTTCGCCCGCACGGTCACCCGCGCTCGGACCTTCAATTGTATGCCGTTTTGCGCCACGCCGTCCAACGTCTCCTTACCCATGCCGCGGCCGGGGCAGTCGATTACCTTCGGATTGACGCTGGTCTGCACGGCTTCCAGCACGTTGCGGCCGGCCAGGTCGATGGCGGTGGCCAGTTTGAAGTCGAGCTCGATGAGCTTGGCCTTGGCGGCGGCGATCAGGGCGCGAATCACCAAGGGGACATTGCCGCCGGCAAGGTAATGGGCTTCGAGGGCCTTCGAGGTGACCCCCTGCTCGCGGCCGATGCCCGCCTGGACCGCCATGATCTTGCTGCGGACGATCACCGTGGGGTTGACTTTGCGGAAGGTCATGCCCAGCAGGTCGAAGATTCCGATGCCCGCCCCGGTTGTTACCGATTGGATCCAGAGGCGGAAGTACCGGGCGAAGACCGCCAAGAAGATTAGCGCCAAGAACAGCCCGATCACAATGCCGACAATGACCAGGATCTGCCAGGTGTCTTTGTCGATTTGAGCAAGAAGCAGCATGGAGGGCTCCGCGACAAATGATTGAAAGTTCGATTTTCTGCCCTTAACATCCTCCGCTGGCGGGTCGCTGTCAAGCCGGGGGGGCGTCGAAGGGATCCTCATACGTCCGCTGTAAGGGGTCGGCGGGCGGGGGCGTCGGCGATTCGGCGTCGGCAACCGGCCGGACCACCAGGGTGTGGCCCCGCACCTGCACAATGCGGACCGCCTGCCCCACCTCGACGGGCATGCTCTCGCTGACCGCGTCGAGCGTTCGGCCGTCAACCGTAATCACTCCGCTTAACAGCAGTTTGCTCTTTGCCTTGCCCGTCCGGCCGACGAGCCCCTTGAAGAACTCCTTGTCGGGGTCATTGGGCAGGACATCCTCGCTCTTTGGCGCCACCAGGAGGACCCGTCGCCCCATCGCGGTTCTCGGCCAGTACTGAAGGGCCAGGGCGATGAGGGTGGGCAGGCCGGCGGCGATGACCAGGAGAATGGTGGCCCCGACCGTGGCACTTTGACAAAAGCCCATCACGATGGCGGCAATTAGCGCCGTAGCCGCCAGGAACCCGAGTATGCCCGCCGAGGGGAAGAAGACCTCGAGCAGCGCCAAGCCGGTTCCGAGCGCCAACAACAGGACGGCCCAAATCCAAGGGTCCATAGTAGCATCAGAGAGGGGGGGCAGATTTAAGATTAACGGAAAGAACAGATCATGCGGACTAACCGCCAGCGGACGCAGCGTTTGCCCCTTTTCGGGGTAGACGGCAGCGGTAATATAATCAATGTTAGGATAGCTGCTTACAACAACTTATGCAAGATTCCGCCCGCGGCGGAAACGTTCTGATGGCTATGAAAACGCCTGAACCTCGCGAGGAGCCCGGGGCAGTAGCGGGCACTGCCCGTATCGACTGGTCCAAGGCTCTAGCCGAGCACGGGCGTTGGCTGCGAACGGTGATCGGTGCGCGGCTGGGCGAGCCGCAGGCGGTCGAGGAGGTGATGCAGGAGGTGTCGCTGGCTGCGGTTCGTCAACGGGCTCCGCTAAACGATCCGGAGAAAGTTGCTCCGTGGCTTTATCGTTTGGCGGTGCGACAGTCGTTGCTGTATCGCCGCAAACAGGGACGGCGGCGGAAAATGGTTGGCAACTACGCTCAACGTTTCCACCCCACGGAAGCCGACACCCGGCAACTCGACCCGCTGGGTTGGTTGCTGGCCGAGGAGCGGCGGACGCAAGTCCGAGAGGCGATGTCGCGTCTGCCGAAACGCGACGCGGAAATCCTCATGTTGAAATACAGCGAAAACTGGAGCTATCACGCCCTGGTCGAACACCTCGGCATCAGTCACAGCGCCGTGGAAGCCAGACTGCATCGCGCACGGCAACGCTTGCGGATGGAACTGGCCGCAGTCGACGTGGTCAGTGAAGAGACCGGAGGTTAGAGACGGCGAAAAAGGGGACGGAGGAGGTGGTCGGAAGTCGTACAGCGAAATGAATGACGTCTTCGCGACAATGTCCTCCGTCCCCCTCGCCCCGAAAGAAAGTTGGAAATCGGGAGTCAACCGCTATGAATACCGACGACGCACGCTTCGACCGCCTGGTCGATGACGAATTGAGCGAGGAAGAGCGGCGGCAACTGCTTGGCCGACTCGACGACGAGCCGGGCGGCTGGCGACGTTGCGCCCTGGCGTTCCTCGAGGCGCAATGTTGGAGACAAGCTCTCGGCGGACTGCCGAACGTGCGCGATTCGTTGAGTGCGGTTTTCCAGTCTGCTGCAAAGGATGCGGACGAGACGTCCGCGCTCCAGGGCGAGACGCCGTCGTTGCCTTTCGAGACGCCGCGACGGGCGGCCTGGCTCGGCCGATTGAAGGTCTTGTCGGCGATGGCGGCCAGTTTTTTGGCGGCGATGTGGCTCGGAACAGTGGCGCAGCGTGCGTGGGTGGGCCAGCCGCGCATCGCCGCCGGCCCCGACACGCTCACCACGCTTGCCGAAAACACCGAGAGGCCGCATCCGTTCGTGACGCCGGACGAGCCGGAGAACAACCTGGTGAGTTCGCCTCTGCGGGCCGGCAACGGACCGAGCCCGTGGCGGGTGGTAACGGTTCTCTGCCAGGTCGGACGGACAGCATCCGCGATCGGCGATCGAAGTGCCCGCCGTTGAACGCGACAACATCGACGAGCAATGGCTACGGAGCGTGCCGCCGGCAATACCCGAGAACGTCATGCAGGCGCTGGCTCGCACGGGCCATCAAATCGAACAGCAGCGAGAGTTCGTGCCGGTGCCGTTGAAGGACGGCCGTCAGTTGGTCGTGCCGGTCGATCGGGTCAAAGTGCACTACGTGGGAAATGGACCGTATTGAGCAACAGAAGGGCCCTTGAAAGAAAGGAGTATTCTCATGCCGAAAGGTCAATGGCTAATGGGGGCGGCGCTGGCGATGCTGATTGCCGCGCCGGCGATGTCACAACAACCGGCGAAACCGCCGCAGACAAACGTCGGCACGATCCGCATCGAGGCCGGGCCGGGGGTTCAGTTCCAACAGGTCGGCCCGAACGTCACGTTCCGTCGGCTCGGACAGTCCGACTCGGGCGTGCTGAGCCGCGAGTTCACGCCGCGAAAGTACTGGCTGGGAATTCACTGCATGTCCGTACCGCCGGCGTTGCGAGCGCACGTGCCCCTGCCCGCAAAGCAAGGGCTGCTGGTAATGTTGGTGGCGAAAGACAGTCCCGCTGCGAAGGCTGGCATTGCCCAGTACGACATTCTGCTTCGCGCCGGCGGCAAACCGCTTGCCGATGCGCATGAACTGTTGGATGCCGTGGAAGCGGCGAAAGAGAACAAGCTGAAGATCGACTTGGTTCGCGGCGGCAAACCGCGAACGATCGAAGTGACGCCGGCCAAGTGGCCGGCTTCCACGGCCGGGGCCTCCGCTCAGGCACCGGAGCAGGCCGATTGGAACACGATTGAGAAATGGCTGGAGAACATGATGCCGGGCCAGGGCAGCGGCCGGCGCTCATCAGCCGCTGCAATTCCGCCTGTTTCGCCCCGGCGCGATCGTTCCCAACGGCGCACTGGCGCCCAAGCCGTTGCCGCCGAACATGAGTGTCACGATTAACAAAGAGGGAAACCAGCCGGCCACAATCACCGTGCAGCGCGGCAACGACAAATGGAAAGTGACCGAGAAAGACCTCGACAAGCTCCCGGCCGACGTTCGACCGTTTGTCGATCAGATGCTCGGCCACGTCATGGTCGGCGTTGTCGGCGGGCCGGTTCCGCCGATGATGGGCGGACTTCCAGGGGGGAGCGGCACGCTTCGGCTTCCTCCACCTCCCGCGGGAATGACGCAACCGCAGCCCTTTGCCGGCAACTTGGATCAGCAAATGATGGAGAGGCGGTTCAACGAGATCAACCGCCGCATGGACCGGCTTTTCAGAATGATGGAGGAACTCAACGAGGGGCACGGCCAGCACGCGGCCCCCGAGCATCACCAAGAGAAGTGACAACCCGCTGACGTTGGGGTTACCACGGTGTTGGGGCGGCAGTTGAACTGCCGCTCCAACACGTCAATTGCAGCCTGCCACCGCAGTTCCCCACTGCGGATCCCACGAGGGACGGCGTCGACCATGGTCGGCGTCGCCCCTCGGTGCGTTTTTGCTGACACGCGGCGCTGCTCCGGTGGGGCAGACATTCCGGTCTGCCGGAGAAAGGGCCGTGCATCTGGCAGACGGGAATGCCTGCCCCACCCAGTGCCGTCGCTTGCACCGCAATACGAACGGCGGACTACCAGATCGACGGCCAGCTCTTCTCCGGTTTCGGGCAACCGAACGCCTGCAGGAACTCGGCAAAACCGGCGACCGAGCCGAGTACCCGCCAGCGCGGCGGGCTGTGGACGTCGCTGGCCACGTGCAGGCGGAGCCACTCGGGGCGCTCGTTGGTCCGCCAACTCTGGGCGAAGGCGATGAAGAATCGCTGGTCCGGCGTGAAGCCGTCGATCGACGGCTGCCTTTTGGCCTTGGCTGCAAGCTTGAATGCGGTGTAGGCGACGCGCAGGCCGCCGATGTCGGCGATGTTCTCGCCGAGCGTTTGCTGGCCGTTGATGTAGAGTTCCGGCAGCACCTGGTAGGCGTCGTACTGCCGTGACCACTGAACTCCGCCCGCTGTCGGAAGCCGCTTCGCATCGGCGTCGGTCCACCAGTTTCTCAAGTTGCCCTTCGAGTCGTATTGCCGGCCTTGGTCGTCGAAACCGTGTGTGAGTTCGTGGCCGATCGTGGCGCCGATCGCGCCGTAATTGACGGCGTCGTCGGCCTTCTCGTCGAAGAAAGGGCGGCTGCAGGATGCCGGCGGGAAAACACATTTCGTTCATCGTCGGCTCGTAATAAGCGTTGTTGGTCTGCGGCGTCATTTACCATTCGTTGTGATCCACCGGCTTGCCGAGCTTGGCCAGTTGCCGGCGGAACTCGAAGTGCGCGGCGGCCAGCGCGTTGAGCACATAAGGCCGCCGCGAGATGTCGAACTTGCTGTAATCGCGCCATTTGTCGGGATAGCCGATCTTCGCCCGCAACGTATCGAGTTTTTCGTAAGCCGCGGCCTTGGTCGTCTCGCTCATCCACGTGGCGGCGTGAATGTCGCTCGTGCATTGCCTGCTTGACGAAGTTGACCATCGTCAACGCACGGGCTTTGGCCGACGGGCTGAACGCCTTCTTCACGTAGAGCTGGCCCAAATCCTGCCCGATGGCGGCGTCCTCGGCGGCCAACACCCGCTTCCAGCGGGGCCGCAGTTCCGTCGCGCCGGAAAGCCTCTTTCCGTAGAAGGCAAAATGCTCCTCCACAAAGGGCTTGCTGAGATAGTCGGCGGTTTCCGACAAGAGATGCCACCGCAAGTAATCGCGCCAGACGGCCAGCGGCTCGGAGGCGATCAGGCCGCTGAAGGCCTTGAGAGACTCCGGCTGGCGAACCAGCAGCGTGGTTTCACTGCGTGGAAAGCTGCCTGGAATCGCGATCACGGCGAAATAGCAGTTCCAATCGATGCTGGGAGCCAGCTTCGGCAACTGGCTCCGCTTGAGCTTGTTGTAGTTCTTCTCGGGATCGCGCAGTTCCACCAGCGTGCGCGAGGCTTTTGCCAGCTTGGTCTCGAAGGCCATAATCGAGTCGGCGGCAGCCTTGGCCGTTGTGGGGGCATCGCCCGCCAATTCGAGCATTTTCGCGATATGCTGCACGTAGGCGGCGCGGATTTCCTCGGCGTCCTTTCCCTTGCGAAAGTAGTAGTCGCGCTCCGGCAACCCGAGACCGCCCTGGCTGAAGCCGGCGATCATGGCGGTGGCGTTCTTGTCGTCGATCTGCACGTCGAAGTGGAAACCGACGTTGAATCCTTGGCTTTGCATGTGGGCGATGACCGCAACCAAGTCCTTACGGCTGGCGATTATCAGGATGTCGCGATACCAGGAAGCCAACGGTTGCAGTGCTTCGCGTTCGATCGCCGCCTCGTCCATGCCGGAAGCATAGAAATCGCCGACGCGCTGCGCCACGCTTCCTTTGGGCGCCCGGCGTGCGCCGACTCTTCGAGGATTGTCTTCAGGACGGCGAAGTTGCGTTCGTCGATCTCCTGATTCACGCCATAGGCGGCGTACTCGCCGGGAATGGGCGTTTTCGCGAAGGCGCCGTTGGCGTAGTCGTAGAGGTCCGTGCAGGGCGAAACGGCCGGATCCATGTACGATCGGTCCACGCCGCTAATCGGCTTCTTCACACCGGCGGGTGTGCTGGCGGCGTCTTCCGCTCGAACCGCGCCGGCGGTGGCGATCAGGATCACCACCACCGCATGGAACCACGAATATTGCGACATTGGAGACTCCCCGCTCTCAACAAATGCCTTAGTCGGTCAACGCTATGGGCCGAAATCTGCTTGGAGGTGCTCGACGTTCTATCGTTGTTCAGATTCGGTTTTGGTCAGTGCGCGGTCCAACTTTTCCACTGTTGCAATGCTTGGCGAGTGCTTTCCCTGTTCGAGGCGATTGAGCGTTTCGGGGCGAATGCCGGCGCAGCGGGCCAACTCGACTTGCGACAGCCCCGCCGCACGCCGGCGACGGATGATCTTCCTTGCCAGAATCGCTCGCATCGTCTCCACCGCCGGATAGTTGCCGTCAGCATCGGCCGGCGGCAGCAAGGGTTCCGCGGTTTTCCCTGCCAATCGCTTGTATTCCGCTTCCGGCAAAACGACAAACCGCTGCCCAGCCAGCGTGAGAGTCTGCACAGTTGCCATAGTTCACTCCTGGTAGAACCCGTCACGATGTCCGATTTTCTCGACAATGACTTTTTCGCCCTCGACACGAAACTGGAGACGATAATCGCCGGTGCGCAGGCGAAATCGGCCGACCAAGTTTCCCGACAGCGGCTTGGCGCCGCTGACGTTCGGCCAATGGCGGAGCCGTTCGATTATCTTCGATACTCGACCGAATATGGGCAGGGGTAGCTTCTGCGCCTGGCGTCGCGCGTCGAATGTCAGGACGACTACCGCCATAACCTAAGTATCCCCCGCCATGACTCGAATGTCAAGAGTTATGACAAGTTTTCGCGCACCTGTACCGGAAAGAAATGAGACGCTGCCAGCCCCATTCCCGTAACAGCGCCACGTCATCGAAGCTGCCGGACAACACGAACGCTACAGCAGACTCTCCAGCAGCAGCCGCATTTTGCGCATCTCGGTATGCTGATCGACCCCGGGCATGGCCTGCAAGTCGACGCAGAGGGCCCGGTCGTAGTGAACCTTGTTCAGTTGATTCACCAGCCGGCCGTATTCCACCTCGCCCTGGCCGATGCAGACCTGCAACTGGTCCTTGGTGGTGTCGCGGAGCCGCACGTGGTAGACGTGCTTCATTACGCGGCTGATAATTCACCCCCGCGTGCGGGCCATAGATGTAATGGCTGGGGTCGAGCGTAATGCCCAGGCCCTTGACGTTATCGCAGAGGACCACGGCGGTGTCGGGATTCTCGGTCATGCGTCCGACCTCGGTCAGCAAGCCGACGCGGACCCCTTCACGGGCGGCGAGCGCCACCATCGTCCGCAATCGCTCCACCTCGGCGTTGAAGGGCGTGCCCAATTCGGCCGATCGCACGGTGATCGTCACCACCTTGATGGCTTTCGCCAACCGGCAACATGCGGCGAACTGGTGATAGTAGTCGGGCTCGGGCGCCTCGATCTCGACACTCAGCGCGACGGGCGTCAGCCGATGGGTCTGCCGGCAGAGCCCCACGGCCTGCTCGGTGTCGGCCAGGACCTCCGAAGGCTTCAGGTGCCCATCGGTTTCGTGGACCATGATCTCGACGGCGGTGTATTCCAAATCGACCAATTGCGACAGGGCGGCGTCCAGAGGCAAATGGGAAAAGCAACGGCTAGAAGCGGCAACAAACACGCCACGACTCCTTTCTGGGTCGCAATGACCCCGTTCGATAGCCGTAACCGTTCACTGGGCGGCAAGGGGACGGAGGAGGTTTTCGGAGAAATATCTTCTCCTGCGGCGGATACTGTCGCCGAAAACCTCCTCCGTCCCCCTCTGTTTCCGGCCTGTGAACGCTTACTCGATAGCCTGACAGCTTACCTTGTCGCGCCCTCTTCTGGCAACACCAGGCGCAACAATTGCCGTTTGGCGGCCGGTAGAGCGGTGATCCCTGGCGGATCGCTTCCCTTCGGGGCGCGGCTAACCCGGATTATTCGTGACGTGGGCTGAGGGACGCGGGGCGGTGGTCGGTTAGGGGGCTCGGCAGGATAAGCCGATCGGCAACGCTGTAGGCCGACAATCCCCCCTTCTCCCCAAGACGTTCGAGCCTTGCAGGCGGCTAGGTACGGGGATGATGCGGCGGTTATCCGCTCTCAGGAACCGGCGGCAAAGAGCAAGCGAGAACGGCCTGCGCGACCTGCCGGTAGTGATCGAGGTAGGGCCAAGAACTGGCAAGCCGGACTACGATCCGTCGGGCACGGACCACGATCTCCGCGGCGACATTGATCAGCCGCGTCCGCCAAGTGCAAGGCTGGTCTTCGCCCAACTGCCGGATCGGCAGCAATGCGGCGTCACTGGTCAGTTGTGCCTGTTGCGGTTCAACAACGACAGGCTTATGATCGAAAAATCGAACGACACCTGCCAATCAGACTGTCGATTCATCCTGGGGCCTCCTTGCAGCGGACAAGTTGCGTTTGTTCAACAACTTAGATGCTCCAGGAGGTTCAAGAATTACAGAAGTCACGAACAATTCGGGCTGAACGTGGCGACCATGCCAAAATGGCAGTCTCGGTGCGGCCGGCTGCGATTTTGTTGTGGCATCCTTGGTTGGTGCATATCACAATCTATTGGGAAATAACCACTTACGTGAATTGACCCGGCAGCGCCTGCCGTTGCGGCACGCTCTTTGCTAAACGAAGTTATCTTTGTGGAGGGTGCCAAAACCCTCGGCTAATTCGAGAAAAGGAGCTTACTTAATGGCTACTGGCGAAAAGATCATCGGAATCGATCTCGGAACGACAAACTCGGTCGTGGCCGTGATGGAAGGCAAGGACGTGAAGGTCATCCCCAATGCCGAGGGGAATCGTCTGACGCCTAGCGTCGTCGCGTTCACCGACAAGGGCGAAACCGTCGTCGGCGAGCCTGCCCGGCGGCAGGCCGTGACCAATCCCACCCGCACCGTCTATTCGATCAAGCGTTTCATGGGCCGGCGTCACAACGAAGTGGCTGCGGAAGAGAAGATCGTGCCCTACAAGGTCGTCGGCGGGCCGGACGACTACGTCAAGGTCCACGTGAACGGCCACGACTATACCCCGCCCGAGATCTCGGCCTTCACCTTGCGAAAGCTCAAGGAGGCCGCCGAGGCCTACTTGGGCCATAAGGTGAACAAGGCCGTGATTACCGTGCCGGCCTACTTCAACGACGCCCAGCGCCAGGCCACCAAGGACGCCGGCCAGATCGCCGGGCTCGAAGTCGCGCGGATCATCAACGAGCCGACCGCCGCCTCGCTGGCCTACGGATTGGACAAGAAGAAGAACGAAAAGATCGTGGTGTTCGATCTCGGCGGCGGCACGTTCGACGTGTCGGTGCTCGAAGTGGCCGACGGCGTCTTCCGCGTCATCAGCACCAACGGCGACACCCACCTCGGCGGCGACGACTTCGATCAGTGCCTGATCAACTACGTCGCCGACGAGTTCAAGAAGCAATACGGAATCGACCTGCGCAAGGACACGATGGCGCTGCAGCGGCTGCAGGAAGCCTGCGAGAAGGCGAAGAAGGAGCTTAGCTCGGCGCAGTCGACCGATCTGAACCTGCCGTTCATCACCGCCGACGCCAGCGGGCCGAAGCACCTGCAAATGACCATCACCCGGCGCGAAGCTCGAACAGTTGATCGATCACCTGATCGACCGTTGCCGCGGTCCGGTGCAGCAGGCGATGAAGGACGCGCACCTGTCGCCGAAGGACATCGACGAAGTGGTGCTGGTCGGCGGTTCGACCCGCGTGCCGAAGGTGCAGCAGATCGTCAAGGAGATGTTCGATGGCAAAGAGCCGCACAAGGGCGTCAATCCGGACGAGGTCGTGGCGGTCGGCGCCGCGATTCAGGGCGGCGTGCTGGCCGGCGACGTCAAGGACATCCTCCTGCTGGACGTGACGCCGCTGTCGCTGGGCATCGAAACCCTGGGCGGCATCATGACCAAGCTGGTCGACAAGAACACGACGATCCCGACCGAGCGGAAACAGATTTTCAGCACGGCCGACGACAACCAGATGGCCGTCACCGTGAAGGTCTATCAGGGCGAGCGCCAGATGGCCGCCGACAACCGGCTGCTGGGCATGTTCAACCTCGAGGGCATTCCGCCAGCCCCGCGCGGCGTGCCGCAGATCGAGGTGAAGTTCGACATCGACGCCAACGGCATCCTCAACGTTTCGGCCAAGGACCTCGGCACGGGCAAGGAGCAGACGGTGCGCATCGAGCAATCGAGCGGAATCTCGGACGAAGAGATCGAGAAGATGCGCCGCGACGCCGACGCCCACGCCGACGAGGACAAGCACAAACGCGACCTGGCCGAGCAACGCAACCAGGCCGACTCGATGTGTTGGCAACTCGAAAAGCTGCTGAAGGAGCACGACGCCAAGCTCAATCCCGCGGACAAGGAGGCGGTCAGCAAGGCGATCGAAAAGACCCGCGAGGCCGCCAAGAGCGACGACCTCGATCGCATCAAGTCGGCCGTGCACGAGTTGGAGCAGGCGTCGCACGCGCTGAGCAAGACGCTCTACGAGAAGACCGGCGCCCAGGCCGCCGCAGCCCCGAGTGGCGATGGCGGCCCGCAGCCCGACGGCCAACCCTCCGCCGCCGCGCCCGGCGGCGGCGATGACGTTATCGACGCCGAGTTCGAAGTGAAGAAATGAGATTGGAGGAGAGCCGGAGCCACAGATGGACAGCGATGGACACGGATGAACTGGCGAGTATGATAGAGACTCGTTGAGTGGCTGTGTTTATCGGAGTTCATCTGTGGTTTGTCGTTTCTTGTAGCTCTGGCGCTTCGCATGGCTCGTATCCTTATCACCTCCGGCCCAACGCGGCAGCACCTCGATCCGGTGCGGTATCTGAGCAATGCGTCGAGCGGACGGATGGGGGCGGCGCTGGCGGCGGCGGTCATCGAGGCGGGACATCAGGTTACGATTGTCAGCGGGCCGGTTTCTGTTGAATACCCGAATTCAGCCGAAGTGATCCCGGTCGTCTCGACCGAGGAGATGCTGGCCGCGTGCCAGAAAGTCTTTCCCGCCTGCGACGGTTTGATTGCCGCCGCCGCGCCGTGCGACTATCGTCCGGCGGACGTGGCGACGCACAAAATCCGCAAGACCGGCGAGCCGCTCCGCCTGGAATTGGTCGAAACGCCGGATATCGTCGCCGCGCTGGCCGACGAGCGGACGAACCAATGGATCGTCGCCTTCGCCCTGGAAAGCGAAGACCGCCATGCGCGAGCCCGGCAGAAGCTCGAACGCAAGAACTGCGACCTGATCGTCGTCAACGGCCCCGAGGCGATCCAAGCCGGCGACACGCGGGTCGAAATCCTCGACGTAGACGGCCGCGTGCTCGGAAGTTTCGCCGGCAGCAAAGGCGACGTCGCCCGAGAATTGTTCCGCGTCATCCACCGGCGGTTCATCGACCCGGCGTGAAACTTTCGCTCGGAACGGTCGCATCACAGCCTGCCGACGTACCCCCCCCCACCGAAACAAAGCGGACAAGGGGCTGCTTTCCTGGCCGATTCTCGCCCTACTGGCAAAACCTGCTCCCCTCGGCCTATAATGGATCAGGTCTGCGGCCAGCGCCGGCGATCTGACTTGAACTCGTCGCCTTTTCGGAGAACACGGCCATGCCAGTTCCCATGGAACTTTCCCGGATCATTATCAGCGAAGTCAACGACCAGCAGGTCATCTACCTGAAAGAAATCGAGGGGGAGCGGACGTTCCCGATCATGATCGGCATCTTCGAGGCCACGAGCATCGACCGCCGCGTGAAGGGCTATCCCTCGCCCCGGCCGTTGACGCACGATCTGATCGTCAACGTGGTCGAGAACCTCGGCGGCGAGTTTCAGGACGTGGTCATCAGCGAATTGAAAGACCACACGTACTACGCTCGGCTGCGGGTGCGGCACGACGGCGAGTTGGTCGAGATCGACGCCCGGCCCTCCGACGCCATCGCCGTGGCGGTCACCTGCAATCCCGTGCTGCCGATCTACGTGAACGAAGACGTGCTGAACGACGTGCTGGGCGAGCAATAGAGGGGGCAGGGGCCGGGGACTAGGGGTCAGGGGTCAGAGGGGAACGGGGACGGAGGAGGTTGTCGGGAAAACGTTTTCCATTTTGCGGGATCCTTTTCCGACAACTTCCTCCGTCCCCTTTTTGTTCCAACGGAGGCACCATGCTCGACGTTCTCGTTGTCGCTCCCCATCCCGATGACGCCGAATTGGGCATGGGCGGGGCGATCGTGAAATTCCTCGCGGAAGGATTGGCCGTCGGCGTGCTCGATCTGACCGACGGCGAGCCGACGCCGCACGGCTCGCCGGAGATTCGCCGGCGCGAAACGGCCGCGGCAGCAAGATCCTGGGCATTGCGTGGCGCGAGAATCTCGGCCTGCCGAACCGCACGCTGGAGGCGACGCTTGGCGGCCCGTGCGGCGTTGGCCGCGGTCTTCCGCCGCACGCGGCCGCGCTGGATTTTCGCCCCGTACTGGATCGACGCCCATCCCGACCACGTCGCCGCCACGCAACTGATCGAGGCCGCCCGCTTCTGGTCGAAGCTGACCAAGACCGACATGCCCGGCGAGCCGTTCTATCCCGAGCGGATCTTCTATTACTACTGCGTCCACCTGCACGTGCTCCCGCAGCCGGCTTTCGTGCTCGACATCAGCGATTTCTGGGAGAAGAAGCGTGCGGCGTTGGAATGCTACCGCAGCCAGTTCCTTGAAGGTCGGCCGCAAGATTCGCCGACCTTCATTGACCGCCTCCGCGATCAAGCCGCGTTCTGGGGCTCGCTGATCGGCACTCGGTACGCGGAGCCGTTCGCCAGCCGGGAGCCGGTGGGGTTGGCCACGATGAAAGGGATCGTGTAGGAGGGGATTCTCGCTCGCCGCCCCCCTCGCAAAGAGCCTCCGCCGGGAGGCGGGCCCACACCAACGGCACTATTCCAGACGCATCGCGCGCAGCCGCAGGGCGTTGCCGACCACCGACAGCGAGCTGGCGCTCATCGCGGCGGCGGCGATCATCGGGCTCAGCAGAGATGCCGAAGAAGGGGAACAGCACGCCGGCGGCGATCGGGATGCCGAGCGTGTTGTAGACGAAGGCGAAGAACAGGTTCTGGCGGATGTTCCGCATCACGCAGCGGCTGAGCCGCAACCGCCTTGACGATGCCCCGCAGGTCGCCCTTGACCAGCGTCACGCCGGCAGCCTCGCATGGCCACGTCGGTGCCGGTGCCCATGGCGATGCCGACGTCGGCCTCGGCCAGGGCGGGGGCGTCGTTGATGCCGTCGCCGGCCATCGCCACCACGCGGCCCTCGCGCACGGAGCGGCTTCACCCGCTGGTTCTTGTCCTGGGGATTGACGCCCGCCTCGAAGCGGTCGATGCCGAGCGTCTCGGCCACGCTGCGGGCCGTCTTCTCGTTGTCGCCGGTGAGCATGATCACGCCGCAGGCCCAGAGCCCGTGCAGCGTCGCGGATCGGCCTCGGGCGTGGTGGACTTGATCGGGTCGGCGACCGCCAGCAGCCCGGCCAGCTTGCCGTCGACGGCCACGAACATTACGGTGTGTCCTTGCCGCTGCAAGCTGATCGGCCGCTCGCGTCCGACAGCCGCCAGGTTCTCGACGCTGTTCGTCCTCGAAGAAAGTCCGCTTGCCGACCAGCACGCGTCTGCCCGTCGACTTGCCCGCAAACGCCGCCGCCGGTGACCGATCGAAGTCCTCGACCGGCGGCAGCTCGATGTCTCGCTCGCGGGCCCCGTCGATGATCGCCCGGGCCAGCGGGTGCTCGCTGTTCTGCTCGACCGAGGCGGCAAGCTTCAGCAGCTCCGCTTCCGACAATCGTCCCAGCGGCATCACTTCGGTCAGCCGCGGCCTGCCTTCGGTCAGCGTGCCCGTCTTGTCGACGACCAGCGTGTCGACCTTCTCCAGCCGTTCGAGCGTGGCCGCGTCCTTGATGAGCACGCCCTCCCTTGCCCCGCGGCCGACGCCGACCATGATCGACATCGGCGTGGCCAAGCCCAGGGCGCACGGGCAGGCGATGATCAGCACCGCCACCGCGTTGACCAGTGCGTAGGCCAGCGCCGGCTGCTCGGCGCAAACCAGACCCAGACGACGAACGTGACCACCGCCGACCAGCACGACCGCGGGAACGAAATACGACGCCACCACGTCGGCGATCCGCTGGATCGGGGCGCGGCTCCGCTGGGCGTCGGCGACCATCTCGACGATCTGGGCGAGCATCGTGTCGCTGCCGACCCGCTTGGCCCGCATCAGAAACGCGCCGGTCTGGTTGACCGTGCCGCCGATGACCGCGTCGCCCGGGCCTTTTCGACCGGGATCGGCTCGCCGGTGATCATCGACTCGTCGACGCTGCTTCCACCTTCGATCAGTTCCCGTCGACGGGCACCTTTTCGCCGGGCACGACGCGAAGGACGTCGCCCTGCTGGACCTCTTCGAGCGGGACCACGCGTTCGCTCGCCGTCCTGCACGAGCCGGGCCGTCGGCGGGGCCAGCGACAGCAATTCCCGCAGCGCACTGCCCGTGCGGCGGCGCGCCCGATGCTCCAACACCTGGCCGAGCAGCACCAGGGCGGTGATCACCGCCGCCGCCTCGAAATAGACTTCGATCTGGCCGCCTTGGCGAAACGCTTCGGGAGAATGCCGGGAAAGAGCAGGACGACGACGCTGTAGAAGTAGGCCGCCCCCGTCCCCAGGGCGATCAGCGTGAACATGTTGAGATTCCACGTGACCAGCGACCGCCCGCCCGCTGGAAGAACGGCCAGCCGGCCCAAAGCACCACCGGCGTGCTCAACACGAACTCGAGCCAGTGCGATCACCGCCCGCCCGAGCCACTATCCAACGGCACGCCCACATCGGCAGCATCGCCAGCAGCAAGACCGGCAGCCCCAGGACGACGAGCACCCAGAACCGCCGGGTCATGGCCCGCAACTCGGGATCGTCTTCCTCCCGGCCGTCTTCGGCCCGCTCCGGCTCCAGGTCCATCCCGCATTTCGGGCAAGCCCCCGGCCCTTGCTGCCGGATTTCCGGGTGCATCGGGCAGGTGTACATGCCGGTTTTCTCTGCCGGCTGGCCGGTCGGCTTCACGGCCTCTTCGCAGTGGTTGGCGGTGGGTGTTTGGGCGAGAAACGTCTGCCGACAGTGCGCACTGCAAAAGTAGTAGACCCGTCCGTCGCGCTCCGCCCGCAGTCCGGACGATTCGTCCACCGTCATGCCGCACACAGGGTCTTTCGCCATGTCCAACTTCCTCCGCCACCCCGCTAGCGTAAACGCGTCGGTGACAGAGGAATTGTACGCAGACTCGAAGTGTCGCAGGGGCCATTCGCCCGCGGCTATTGCACGATATGTAACCGTTCACTGGGCGGCAAGGGGACGGAGGAGGTTTTCGGAGAAATATCTTCTCCTGCGGCGGATACTGTCGCCGAAAACCTCCTCCGTCCCCCTCTGTTTCCGGCCTGTGAACGCTTACGCACGATATTGACAATTTGACGCCAAATAAGCGATTGCTACGACGTTCCCTCTATTTCGCCCGCTAAAACTCTTCGACGGCGCTGCGTGGGCTGGACGTAGGGCGGGCGGCTACGGCCACGCACAGATCGCGGAAGCTCCACAACGCAAGCCCATACCCGATGGGCACCGTGATGATGCCCACAAAGGGTATTGCGGGCGAAGATCGTGCAGAATCAAGGCGGCAAAGAAGAGCCACATGGCTTGTTGGAACGCCTCCGTGCCGACGACCCGCTGTCGCACGAAAGCCGCTACCAGGAATCCGCCGCCAAGGAGAAATGCGAGGACGTCGAAGAAACCCATGATCTTGATCCTATTGCAGAAAGTTGAAAGACATTTTCTTGGTTACACGGCCTTTGCCAGCCCCTTTTGCCCCAACACGTCCGCCAGCCGTTCGTACTGGGCGGGATGGTTGTAGGCGTGGGCGCAGACGCGAAGCAGCATCTTCGGCGCGGCGGGCCAGAAGTAGGCGGGGACTTCGATCTTGAACTCGGCAAACAGTTCGTTGTTCAGTCGCCACTCCTCGGCGGGCTGACGGCTGGCCCTGGGCGTCGAACGCCGCCGCGTTGTCGGGCAAATGGACCGCCGCCATCGAGCCGAGCATCGACTCGACGCCGACCGGCGCGAGCCCGAGCCGCTCGCAGAGGATTCGCTGCCCGAGCATCGCCAGATCGTGATTGCGCCGCATCAGCGCCTCCAGCCCGCCGGGCATCAGCCCGCTCGAGGAAGCGAATGCCTCGCCGACGCACAGCCAGGGCGTCGGATCGAGCGTGCCGGGCCAGTCGAAGGCGTCCTGGAAGGGCGAATAGCCCGGCCGCGGCTTGTTCCAGCCGTGGCTGACGATCGGCGGCTGGATGCCCTGCTGCCGGTCGCGCCGCACGTGCAGAAAGCCCACGGCCTTCGGGGCACAGAGCCACTTGTGGCAATTGCCCGTGTAATAGGCCGCCCCGAGGCGATTGCATGTCCAACGGAACCATGCCCGGCGCGTGGGCGCCGTCGACCAGCGTGTCGATGCCGCGCCGGTCCAACTCGCGCACGATTTCCTCGATCGGAAAGACCAGCGCCGTAGGGCTGGTGATGTGATCGAGCATGGCCAGCCGCGTCCGCGGCGGTGACACGCTCCAATACGGCGTCGACCACCTGCCGCGGCGAGTCGATCGGCAGCGGCACGTCGGCCTCGACCACCACCGCGCCCGTCCGCTGGGCCACATAGCGAATCACGTTGCGGCAGGCGTTGTAGTCGTGGGCGGTCACGAGGATTTCGTCGCCCGGCCGGAAATCGAGCGACCGCATCACGCTATTGACGCCCGCCGTGGCGTTCTGCACGAACACCACGTCCGCCGGATCGGCGCCGATCAGCCGGGCCAGCGCGTCGCGCGACTCGTCCACCAGCGGCGTCATCTTCCGCACGAGAAAATCGACCGGCTCCCGCTCCATCTCCAGCCGAAGCTCGCTGCTGCCGCTCCAGCACGACCCGCGGGCAGGCCCCGAACGAGCCGTGGTTGAGGAACGTGACGGCCGGATCGAGCAGCCAGGCGTCGGGTTGGATGGCGGAAACGGGCGAATCAGGATGTTGGCATGGTCAAGGCTGGAAATGGCAGGTTAAGAATGCAAAATGCAAAATGCAGAATGCAAAGTGCAAGTGAATGTACGTCCGGGAGTTGGACGCTCTTCATTTTGCATTTTGCATTTTCATTTTTCATTTTGCATTTCCCCTCCTTCGCAACCCTCCTGCCACTGCTGGAGCAATTGGATCGCTTGGATCGGCGTGACGTTGTTCAGGTCGAGCCGGCGCAGCTCGTCCAGCAGCGGATGCTCGGCCGGGCCGAACAGCGTCAGTTGCAGCTGCGTCTTCTTCGGCTGCTTTGACGGGCCGAGCGATCTTCGCCCGGCCCTCGGCGTCGAGATGCTCCTCTTCCAACTGGGCCAGAATGTCCTTCGACCGCTCGATCACCTCGCGCGGCACGCCGGCCAGCCGGGCGACGTGGATGCCGTAGCTCTTGTCGGCCGCGCCCTCGACGATCTTGTGCAGGAAGACCACCTCGTCCTGCCACTCGCGCACCGCCACGTTCAGGTTCTTCACGCCCGGCAGCGATTTCTCCAGGTCGGTCAGCTCGTGGTAGTGCGTGGCGAACAGCGTGCGGCAGCCGACGTGCTCGTGCAGGTGCTCGACCACCGACCAGGCCAGCGACATGCCGTCGTAGGTGCTCGTGCCGCGGCCGATCTCGTCGAGAATCACCAGGCTCCGCGAGGTGGCCGTGTTCAGAATCCGCGCCGTCTCGGTCATCTCGACCATGAAGGTGCTTTGGCCGCGGGTCAGTTCGTCGCTGGCCCCGACGCGGGCGAAAATGCGGTCGGCCACGCCGATCGTCGCCTCGCGGGCCGGCACGAAGCTGCCGATCTGCGCCATCAGCGTCAGCAAGCGCCACCTGCCGGATGTAGGTGCTCTTGCCCGCCATGTTCGGGCCGGTGATCAGTAACATGAAACCGCTCGCGGTTTCGCGGAGTCGCGTTCGGTGATTCGCCAGCCGCAAGCGGTCGTGTCGTTGGGCACGAACTTCCCCTCCGGCTCGACGATATCCAGCACCGGATGCCGCCCGTCGATGATCCGCAGCACCGGCTCCTCGACGACCTCCGGCCGGCAGTAGTTCCGCTGCCGCGCCAACTCGGCCAGCGAAACCAACACGTCGATCTCGGC
Organism: uncultured Planctomycetia bacterium; assembly: GCA_963815695.1. Taxonomy (GTDB): domain Bacteria; phylum Planctomycetota; class Planctomycetia; order Pirellulales; family Thermoguttaceae. The sequence goes on along the minus strand of CAWFIG010000018.1, from coordinate 192,759 downwards.
CAGCGCCGCGGCCGTCGATTGCATCCGCCGCCGATCGGCCGCCACGACGTTCGCGCAGTTCGAGAAACAGCGTGTACTCCAACTCCTTCGCCTTCTCGTCGGCCGTCAGCACCTTCTCCTCATATTCCTTCAACTCCGGCGTGATGTACCGCTCGGCGTTCTTGATCGTCTGCTTGCGGATGTAGTCGGCCGGAATCTTCTCGCGATGGGCGTTGCGTGATCTCGATGTAGTAGCCGAACACCTTGTTGAAGCCGACCTTCAGCGTCGGGATGCCGGTCCGCTCGATCTCCTGGGCCTGGTAGCGGGCGATCCACTGCTTGCCGCCGTGGGCCAACTCGCGCAGCGCGTCCAATTCGGCGCTGAAGCCGTCGCGGATGAAGCCGCCTTCGCCGCTGGCCAGCGGACACTCGTCGGCCAGAGCGCCGATTCGAGCGTCGCCCGCAGTTCCGGGCAGAGATCGATCGCCGCTTCGATCTCGGTCAACAGACTCGCTCCGCCGGCCGGTCAGCTTCGCCTTCACCGTCGGCAGCATCCGCAACGTGCGGCCCGAGAAAGCTCAAATCGCGCGGGCTGGCCCGGCCCGTCGCCACGCGGGCCAGCAGCCGCTCGACGTCGTACACCCGCCGCAGCGACTCGTGCAGATCGGCGCACAACGCTGGTTGCCGACCAATTCCTCGACGGCGTCGAGCCGGGCGCGAATCGCCGCGACGTCGGTCAGCGGATTGGCCACCCACTCGGCCAACAGCCGCGAGCCCATCGCCGTGACCGTTCGGTCGAGCACCCAGAGCAGCGAGCCTTCGCGGCGGCCGTCGCGGATCGTGCGGGTGATCTCCAGGCTGCGGCGGCTCGACTCGTCGATCTCCAGCGTGCCCGAGGCTGCGATACGGCAGCAGCCGGTCGATGTGTTCCAGCGAGCTTTTCTGCGTCTCGGTCAGATAATCGAGCATCGGCCCCGGCGGCGCGAATCGCCTGGACGTCGGCCGGCGCGTCGGAAAAGCCGAACCCTTCGAGCCCGGCCGTGCCGAAATGCTTGGCCAGCGCCTGCCGGGCCGTCTGCTGCGAAAACGCCCAGGCCGGCCGCCGCGTGACCATCATCCGATCGTTCAAGTGCGGCGGCAACGGCGTGCCGTCGTCGCTCAGCAGACACTCGGCCGGCGAGATTCGCGCCAATTGATCGGCCAACTGCCGCGCGGGAAAGCCGGCGGCGACGAATCGGCCGGTCGAAAGCTCGACCCACGCCAATGCCCGCCGGATCGCCCGGCGCCACCGCCGCCAGAAAATTGCTCTCGCGCGGATCGAGCAGGGCGTCGTCGGTCACGGTGCCGGGCGTGACGATCCGCGTCACCTCGCGGCGCACCAGCCCCTTGGCCAGCTTCGGGTCTTCGACCTGTTCGCACACGGCCGCCCGCATCCCCGCGGCGATCAGCTTGCCCAAATAGCTTTCCAACTGATGGTGCGGAAAGCCGGCCATGGGCATGGCGTTTTCGCCCTTTTCGCGGCTGGTCAGGGCGAGGTTCAGCACCCGGGCGGCCGTCTTGGCGTCGTCGTGGAACATCTCGTAGAAGTCGCCCATGCGAAACAGCAGCAGCGCCTCGGGACACGCCCGTTTCGCCTCCTCGTACTGCTTCATCATGGGAGTGACGGCCATTCGACGTTCTCGCACTAAACCGTTGCAGGAGTTGCGTTGTCGAAATTCCCCTGTAGAATACCCGAGAAACGCCGAATGAAAAAGGGAGTCGCCCGATGATTCACGAGAGACAGCCCCTCGTCCGCCAACGCGACGAAACGCCGTCGGCCGATTGGCCGTTCGGCCGGATGCAGCGGATCGTGACCGGCGGCGAGGGCGGGGTGGCCAACGTACACGTCGCCATGACCGACGGCCTGCCGCCGTTCTTCCACACCGGCTACGACGAGGTCTACTACGTCCTTTCGGGCACGGGCACGGTGACGCTCGACGGCAAAGCCTACCCCTTGCGGCCGGGCAGCGTTGTCGTGATTCCCGCCGGCGCGTCGCACGACTTGCAGGTCGATGCGGAGCAGCCGTTGGAGTTCGTCATCTTCGGTACGCCGCCGATGGCAGTCGAGGACGAACGGGCGAGACCGAGAAGAATGTGAGGGCGCTGGCGTTAGCGACGATTGCCGTCCCCTCTCCCAAAGGGAGAGGGGAGTCTTCTTTAGCACGCCGCGCTGCTAAGGTTCTCTTCGGCGCAAGCGGCCACATCGGCGCCAAACATCGCCAGGCGAATCTTGCGGAGCAACTCGGGATCAGCCTGGGCAATGCCCTGCAATAGCTTTCGCTCGGCGGCCGGACGCATGGCGCCGAACATCTTTGCCACGCTCGACAGACCTTTGCCGACCCGATCTCTAACCGGGCCGCTGAGGCGACGCCGAATGGCGGCGGCGAGCTCGCCGACGATCTCCCGGCTCGGTTGTTCGGTGGTGGCGATGCGGCTAACGACCGACGCCTGTTGCGCGGCCGAGAGCACGGCTAGCGTCTCGGCGGCCTGCCGAGCCGGCAATTGAGAGAGCACCAGGGCAATCGTCTGCGGGTGCTCGTCGCCGATCAGCGTCAAGAGCTCCTGGGCGTCGAGGCCGTGGAGAAACGCAAACGGCGACGCCTCGGCTGCTCGGTTCTTCTCGGCTCGAAAGGCGCCGGCCGCGAACTCGCGGATCACGGCGTCTTCCTCTTCGCCGCTAACCTCGCCGATCGTAGCCATTTCGGCGGAAACTGCCGCAGCTTCTGTTCGCGATAGCGTTGCAAGCAGGGCGGCGGCCTGCGGTTTGGGCAGGCATTTCAGAAAAATGGCGGCTTTACGAACAGCGGCGATCGCCATGAGCCCGAGCGTCCTTGCGAGAGGGCAGTCGAACGCCTTTATCGGCGTCTTGTCACAGGAACTTTAGCGGTTCACGGAAACAGGGCGATCTTGCAGGCCCGGCTGCGCGAGCGATACAATCGAGATTGAGGCGCGCGGGGCGAGATTCCGTATTTGCAGCCCGTTTCTGGAGACGCTTGCCGTGAAACAGCCAATCCTCCGATTTCTTCTGGCGGCGGCATTGGCGATCGTCGCCGGATGCGAGGCGACGCCGCAGCAGGGCGAAGCCGCGAGCCCCGCGCCGGCCAGGACGTTCAAAAAGGTTCGCGAGCCGGCCGTTGCGGGCATCTTCTATCCGAAGGACAAGGCCGTCCTGAAACGCGACATCGAGCGGATGCTGGCCAAGGCAAAGCCGGCGCCGGTCAAGAACCTCCGCGCGCTGGTGTGTCCTCATGCGGGCTACGAATTTTCGGCCCCGGTTGCGGCCAGCGGTTACAAACTGCTTGTCGGGCAGCATTTCTCGACTGTGATCCTGCTCGGTCCCAGCCATTACGCACTTTTCAGCGGCGCCTTTGTGCCGGCGGTCGATGCCTATCGCACGCCGCTGGGGTTGATACCGATTTCGCCGAAGGCCGCGGAGATGGCCAAGATCAGACCGTTCTCGTCCCATCCACGCTGTCAGGTCGAGCGGCCGAATTGGGTCGGCTACTCGTCCAAAAAGGCGCCGCCGCTGGGCCAGGATTTGCCCGACACGTGGGAGCATTCCCTGGAAGTCCAGTTGCCGCTGCTGCAATGCACCCTGCATGACTTCAGCATCGTGCCGGTGGTATTCGGGGACGTCGATCCGGCCGCGGTCGCGAAGAAGCTCCTGCCGTTTGTCGACGACGACACGCTGCTGGTGGTCAGCACCGACTTGAGTCACTACCATCCCTATGATGAAGCGAAGACCCAGGACACCCGCACCGTCAAGGCGATTGGCGATTTGCGGGCCGATCTGATCGGCGGCGAGGACGCCTGTGGTCACGCCGCGCTGGTGACACTGATCGACATCGCGCGGCAGAAGGGCTGGAAGGCCCATCTGCTCGACTATCGCAACAGCGGCGACACTTTCGGCAAGAAGTCGGCGGTGGTCGGGTATGCGGCCATCGCCTTTACGAGCCGCGAAGCGCGAAAACCGTTGCCGAAGTCGGCCGGCGGGCAATTCACGCCGGAAGAGCGGCGGTTTTTGCTCCGATTGCGCGAAAGAGCGTTGCCGCCGCCGCGACCGGCGGCGAAGGCCCCCAGGACGATCCGGCGGCGCCGGCGAAGTTCCGCCAACGGCGGGCGTGCTTCGTTACGTTGACGATCAACGGCAACCTGCGCGGCTGCATCGGCAGCCTTTCTCCGCAGGAACCGCTGTACCGCGCGGTAATCTCCCGCGCGAAGGCCGCGGCCACGGACGATCCGCGATTTCCTCCCGTGCGGAGGGACGAGTTGGACAAGATTGCGGTCGAAATCAGCGTCCTTGCGCCGCCGAAGCGATTGGCGTTCAGTTCGCCGCAAGATTTGCTGCAAAAGCTGCGGCCGGGAATCGACGGCGTCGTGCTCCGCGTGGACGGACATACGGCCACGTATCTTCCGCAAGTCTGGAAACAGTTGCCGGACAAACGCACGTTTCTCCGCGAGTTGTCGCAAAAAGCCGGCCTTGCAGCCGATGCCTGGCAGTCGCCTCGGGCCGTCGTGATGACCTATCAGGTAGAAGCGTTTCACGAAGAAGACGGCAAGTCACCAAAGGGTAACGCGTCGGAAGAATAGTCGGGAGTTGCACCGTGCAGGAGGCGCGAGCCGATGCAACCTGCTTGAAGCGTCTTGTGGAAGAAAAAATGGGAAATGGGGAAAAGGGGACATTCTTCGCATTCCGTTGTCCCCTTGTCCCTCTTGTTCCTTTTTCCTTCCACATCGTCACGATTCCCTTTCGCTTGATGCCCTTTGTGGTGGGGCAATAGCGGTCATCGACCCTTCGCCAGCATCCAATGTTCACGACAAGTCCGAAATCTGCAACGCTGACGGGTCGCTTCACCTTCTCCACGTCCGCTTTCCCGCTTGCCGTCTGTTGCCTCGGCTTGTCGGCCTTCCTGACGCAGTTGACGCTCATGCGAGAGTTCGTCAGCGCATTTTCGGGAAATGAACTGGTGTTTGGCATCGTTTTGGGCAACTGGATGTTGCTGACCGGCGTGGGCTCGACGCTGGGCAAGACGGTCTCGCGGCTGCGCCGGCCGATCGCGGCGTTCCTCGTCGCCGAAATCCTCATCGCCCTGCTGCCGATCGCCGACGTGTTTCTGCTTCGCTGGCTGCGGAACGTCGTCTTTCTCAACGGCGTGGAAGTCGGAGTGACGGAGACCGTGGCAAGCTGCTTCGTGCTGCTGGCGCCGTATTGCCTGGTGATGGGGTACGCCTTGACGGCGGCTTGCCAGATCGCCGCCACGGCGCTGCGGAAGCCGCAATCGCCCGGTTCTGCTGATTCCGCTGCGGCGGAAATCGGCAGAGTCTACCTGCTCGACAACCTGGGGAACGTGCTCGGCGGAATCGCCTTTGTCGTGGCGTTCACTCATGTATTGAGCCATTTCGGCATGTTGTACGTCGCCGGCGGCCTGAATCTGTTGGCGGCCGCGCTCGTGGCGATGATCGCCGGCAAACGGCTTCTTGCGGCCGCGGCGGTCGTTGCGCTCGTGGCGGTTCTCGGCGTTGCGGCGTCGCTCGATTTGGACGGCATCTCGCGCAGGCTGCAATACGCCGGACAGAACGTCGTCTTTCACGGCGAGTCGCCCTACGGGAGCCTGGTGACAACCAAAGTGGCCGGCCAGTTGAATTTTCATCGAGAACGGCGTGCCGCTATTCTCGACGCAGAACACCGAGCAGATCGAGGAGAGCGTGCATTACGCGATGGCGCAGCGTCCGCACGCGAGGCGGGTGCTGCTGATTTCAGGCGGAGTGTCGGGCACGGCGCGAGAGATTCTCAAATATCCCGTCGAGACGGTCGACTACGTGGAGCTCGATCCGTTGGTTCTCGCCGCGGCCCGGCGATATTTGCCCGACGCGCTGAGTGAGAAGGGGACGGAGGAGGTTGTCGGGGAACAGTTCCGCAAATCGACAGCGGCTTCCCGACAACCTCCTCCGTCCCCCTCGCCGCGGATTCACGTCATCAACTCGGACGGCCGGCTTTTCGTGCGGCGTACGGATCGCCGCTACGACGTCGTGATCGTCAACGTGCCCGACCCGTCCACGTCGCAACTGAATCGCTTCTACACTCGCGAGTTTTTCGGCGAGGTTCGCCGCGTTCTCGCGCCCGACGGCGTGCTGTCGTTCTCGCTGGGAACCTACGAGAATTACCTCAGCCCGGAGCTTGCCCGGCTGATCGGCATCGCCGGCCGAACGTTGCGGAGCGAGTTCTCGCACGTGCTGGTCCTGCCCGGCAGCCGGGTCTTCTTCCTCGCCTCCGACGGCGAGTTGACGGCCGACGTGGCCCGGCGGATCGAGCAGGCCGGCGTCAAGACGCTGCTGGTGAATCGGAGCTACCTGAAGGGGATGCTCACCGCCGATCGGATGGCCGACCTACGGCCGCGCCGCTGAGGCAAGATCGCCGTTGAACGAGGATTTCAGTCCGATCCTCTATTACAGCCACCTTCGCTACTGGATGCGCCAGTTCGAGGTGCGGTTCGGGCTGTTCGAGGCCGTGCTGGCGGTCCTGCTGCTGGCGTACGTCGTTCGGCTGCGGCCGGTTCCGCTGGTGATCTTCTGCGGCGGACTGGCCGGCACGGCCCTGGAGGTCGTGCTGTTGCTGGCGTTCCAGATATTGTTCGGATCGCTCTACTACCAGGTGGGGTTGATCGTCACGATGTTCATGGTCGGATTGGTGATCGGCGCGATGCTGGTCGGTCGCTGGCAGGTCCAGTGGAACCGGCGTCACCTGGCCTATCTGGCGGCGGCGATCGCGCTGTTTGCCGCTCTGCTGCCGTTGGCGCTGCTGGGGCTTGCGGGCGTCGAACGATTCGGCTGGCTGGAAGCCGGGCGGGTCGCCATTCCGCTGTTGACGCTGACGTTGGCCATGTTGGTGGGCATGCAGTTTCCGCTGGCCGCGAGGGTCGAGTTCGAAGGGGACGAGGAGGTTGTCGACAAAGAGCCCAACAGAATGGAGAGATGCTTCCCGACAACCTCCTCCGTCCCCCTCGCCTGCCGCCACTTCCGGCCGGCTCTACACGGCCGATTACGTCGGCGCGGCCCTGGGCGCGCTTGCTGGTCAGTACGCTCTTGATCCCGCTGTTGGGGGTTTTTGTCGTCTGTTTCGCCACCGCCGGCTTGAATCTTGTCGCCGGGGGAGTCATGTTTGTCAGTAGGTAAGCGTTCACAGGCCAGAAACAGAGGGGGACGGAGGAAGTTTTCGGCGACGGTATCCGCCGCAGGAGAAGATATCTCTCCGAAAACCTCCTCCGTCCCCTTGCCATCCGGTGAACGGTTACGTCAGTAGCGCTCAGCGATTGCAATAGACATGCCAAGTCGCAGCACGCACTATTACCTGCTGAAACTCGCCCGGCTGAGCGGTTGGTTGCTGTTGCCATTGGTGATAATATACATAGGGACGGGATTTGCGCTGTGCGGCAAGTTGGGGTTCAGCGCGTGGATGGACCTGCAGACGGCGCTGGCGATCCATCAGATTTTCGATTGGCCGCTGGTGGCGCTCTTTCTGGTTCATGCCAGCAATCACTTCCTACTTCGCCTTGCGGAGATGGGGATGGATCAAGAATCGCACAAGAGCTGTGTCAACCGAACGCTCCCGCCGAGAGGCGTTGAAACTCGGCCTGGCGGGCTTGGCCTGTGCGGCCTGCGGCGGCGTCGGGCGTCTACTACGTCGCCCGGCGGATGCGGGCGACGCCGCTCGGCCGACGTCTTCAAAGACGACGCGCCCGCCGGAGAGCTCTGGGAGCTGGCAGAAGCAGGGCTGGGCGCGCGAGGCACGGCACTACCTGAAACTGGGCCGGAACATCCAGTGCAAGCTCTGCCCGAACGAGTGCCTGCTGGAGCCGGAAGACCGCGGCCACTGCCGCAACCGCGTCAACAAGGACGGCAAGCTCTACACGCTGGCCTACGGCAATCCGTGCGCGTTGCACGTCGACCCGATCGAGAAGAAGCCGCTGTTCCACTTCCTGCCCGGCACGGCCGCGTTTCTCGATCGCCACGGCCGGCTGCGGCTTCCGCTGCCTGAACTGCCAGAACTGGGACATCTCGCAGACGCAAGCCGGAGGAGACCAAGGACCCGCGCGGCGAACCGCTGCGGCTGACGCCCGCGCAACTCGCGCAGTCGGGCAGCGACGACGTCGCACCGTCTGACCATGTTGCCCGAGGACGTGGTCGATCTGGCCGAGCACTTCCACTGCCCTTCGATCGCCTACACCTACTCCGAGCCGATCGCCTGGTTCGAGTACATGCTCGACACGGCCAAGGCGGCCCGGGCGAAGAAGCTTCAAGAACTGCTGGATCACCTGCGGATCCATCCAGCAGGAGCCGCTTAAGGAGTTGTGCCACGTGATCGACGCGGCCAACGTGAACCTCAAAAGCTTCAGCGAGGAGATCTACCGCGAGCTGAACACGGGCAAGCTGGAGCCGATCCTGGACGACGCTGAAGACGCTGAAGCGCGAAGGCGTCTGGTTCGAGGTGACCAACCTGATCGTGCCCACGTACACCGACAAGCCGGAGATGATCCGGCGGATGTGCGATTGGCTGCTGCTGAACCTTGGACCCGACTATCCGCTGCACTTCTCCCGGTTCCATCCCGCCCACAAGCTGACGCACCTGCCGCCGACGCCGGTCGACACGCTCCTCGAAGCCCGCGACGATCGCCCGCTCGGCCGGGCTGCACTACGTCTACGTCGGCAATTGCCGCGAGATTGCCGACGGCGGCACGACGTTCTGCCCCGGTTGCAAGCGGCCGATCATCCGCCGCGACGTCTTCAGCGTGCTGACGAACGACGCCCGCGGCGGCGTTTGCCGCTGGTGCAAGACCCGCATTGCGGGCGTTTGGGCGTGAAGCAGCCCCAGGTCTACTCGCCGCCCTGCGGGCGTGCGGCTAGACCGCGAAAAGACGCCCGCCCTTGCCCATTTTAGCAGTGCTCGTGCGGCTGTGACGAGCCAACGGCAATCCGCGAAACATCGAACAGCGAATTCTCAAATTGGCTATTGACATTCTTTTCTTGTTCCGATAAATTACTTTGTGGTACAAAGCTAATCGGCGACGCGGTCGCCTTTACGGCGGAGGTGTGCCATGGACGCCGACGAAGCCCAGGCCCGGATGCAGGAAATCCAGCGGATCATGGAGCGGGCGACGCTCTTCACGCTGCTGCCCGGCATGCCGGCGGTCGTCGGCGGGCTGATGGTGCTGGCCGGCTGCGCGGTCAGCTACGCCATGTTCCGGTCGCTCGACTTCGCCGACATCCTCAGCCTGTCGCTCACCACGCCAGGCGGCCTTCTGCGTGATGTGGTTCGCCATCGGCGTGCTCGGCGTGCTGCTGGAGGTGGTTCTCACGACCCGGGCGGCGGCGAAGCAGCATCTCGTGCCGACCGCGATCGCCCGATGCGCGTGGCCGCGTTCTCGCTGACGCCCAGCGTGGTCGTCGCCATGGTGCTGACGTTCAAGTTCCTCATCCCCTGCGAGCCGAGGGCGGAGGAAATCCAGTACATCGTGCCCGTCTGGATGATGCTCTACGGCACGGGCGTCTACACGGCGGGGCTGTTTTCGATCCGGCCGCCGCGGCTCCTGGGGCTGGTGTTCCTGGCGCTGGGCGTGGTCGCCCTGTTGTGGTTCCCGCAGTACGGCGTCGTCTCGGCGGCGCTGTCGTTCGGGCTGCTGCACATCGTGTTCGGGCTCTACATCCTGCGGAAACAGCGGCAGACGGTGGCCTGATGAACGAGCCCGTCAAACCCGACGACATCGACGCGGTCATCCACGAGCGGGTGCGGCTGGCCATCGTGGCGGCGCTGGCCGTCTCGCCGCAACTGAGCTTCAACGAGCTGAAGTCGATGCTCGGACTTGACCGACGGCAACCTCAGCGCCCACTCGCGGACGCTGGAGGAGGCGGGCTACATCGTCGTCGAGAAGTCGTTTCGCGGCCGCCGCCCCTACACGGCCATGCGTCTGACGCCAAGGGCCGAAAGGCGTTCGAGCGGTACCTGGAAACGTTGCGGCAGATCGTCGACCGAGGCGACCGAGGCGCGGGCGATTCCTCGTGAAGGTTGCGGTCATGCTTTTCGTAAGTGGAAATGCACGACATAGAGTCAGTATGGGCGGTGTATACGGCTCTTTCACCCTTGTGAGGTGTCTCATGCGTCGCCGCACGTTGCTTTGTTCGACTTGCCGGCGCCGCGGCAGGATTCCTTCTCACTGCCGTGGTCATAGCGAATGGTGGCGGCTGGTGCACGACCAGCTGGCGACTGACACAGGGCCCGTCATCGCTGATTTGTGGGCGTTATTCCTCGCCGGCATGGGAGCCATAGCCGGCGCGATCATTGGCGGAGTGGCGGATTTGCGGGAGTACTTCAGGAGGAAGGATCGATGCCTCGACAGATTCGTAGGATTGAGACAAGTAGCGATGCCTAGCGTCTTTACAACAGTCTGTCGTCACCAGCTCTCTTTTTTTTAGCAGTCACTTTGTAACACAAAGTACTTTGCAGGAGTAAACCATGAAACGCCGACTCTTGCTGATCCTCGCCGCCGTGCAGCGGCCGGGCGAGCGACACTTCCGGCTCATCAAGTACTCGCAGTTCCCGCCGCTGAGCCTGATGACCATCGCCGGGCTGACGCCCGACGACTGGGACATCACCGTCCGCGACGAGCACGTCGAATCGTCCGAGGTCGACGGCGACTTCGACCTGGTCGGCATCCAGACGTACATCTCGTCGGCCCCCCGGGCCTACGAGCTGGCCGACCGCTGGCGGCGCCGCGGGGCCAAGGTCGTGCTCGGCGGGCTGCATCCGACGAGCCTGCCCGAGGAGGCCGCCGAGCATGCCGACGCCGTGTGCATCGGCCCGGCCGAAACGGTTTGGGGCCGGATCCTCGACGATTTCGAGCATGGGCGGCTGCAAACGGTTCTACCGCGGCCGCAGCGAAGGCTCGGCCGCCTTGGTGCCGATCCCGCGGCGCGACCTGATGAACCCGCGGGCGTATCTGGTCCGCCACACGATGGTCACCTCGCGCGGCTGCCCGCACTGCGTGCGACTTCTGCTACAAGAGCAGCTTCTGGGGGCCGACGTACTACGAGCCGCGGCCGATGGCCGAGGTCGAGCGCGAACTGAGCCAGATCGACGACCGGCTGGTCTTCTTCCTCGACGACAACCTGCTGGCCAACCGGCGCCACGCCCGGGCGCTGTTCGACGTGCTTCGCGGCTCGGGCATCGTGTGGCAGGCGGCGGCGTCGCTCGACGTGGCCCGCGATCCGCGCTATCTCGACAGAGGCCTACGAGGCGGGCTGCCGCAGCCTGTTCGTCGGGTTCGAGTCGCTTTCGCCGGAGAACATGCGGGGCAACAACAAGCCGGTCAACGCGGCGACGCGACTACGCCGAGGCGTGCCGCCGCTTCCACGACGCGGGCATCATGATCAACGGCAGCTTCGTGTTCGGCTTCGATTGCGACGGGCCCGACGTCTTCGATCGCACGGTGGAGTTCACCGTCGAGAACAAGATCCTCACGGCCTCGTTTCACATCCTGACGCCGCTGCCCGGCACGCGGGCGTTCGCCCGGCTGGAGGCCGAAGGCCGGCTTCTGCACCGCAACTGGACGCTCTACGACACGTATCACGCCGTGTTCCGGCCGCGGCGGATGACGCCCGAGCAACTGGAGGCGGGCTACAGCCGCGCGAAGCGCGAGTTCGCCACGTGCGGCTCGATCCTCCGCCGTTCGCTGGGCCTGCCCGGCGGCGTTGAAGCGGATCGCCTACAACGTGGCGTGGATGAAGATCGACCCGCTCTGGGTGGCGATCATCCGCGCGGGCCTGATGCCGTTTGCCACGCGGATCTTCGAGCGGGTGCTGCGAGTCGGCACAAAGCCCGCGGCGGAACTGGCGGTGCGGCCGCCGCTGCTGACGCTCATTGGCGGACATCGGGCTGCTGATTGCCCAGGCCGAGAATCATCCTTCGCACGATCGCCAGCGGAATCAAGGCCAAAACGCCGAACGAACAGTCAATCAGCTGCCACCAGAAGCGGGATGCCGCGGATCGGACCGCAAATCAACGCCAGCGGAATGACCATCAGGCAGGCGATCATGCCGAACTCCACCACCCAGATGTTCCTCACGGGATCCCTCAGCGGCCCCACAGAAAGCGACGGCGATCACCAGATGGGCGAACGCCAGCCAGTCGGTGCCATACGCCAGAAACGGATATTCGCGGCCGGTGGTTTCCAGGCCCTCCCGCACGTACGACAGCCAATCGGCCAAGCCCGGAAGCGTAGCCCCGACGGCGGTTCCGTCACCAAACCAAGACGTCAGCAGCCGCAATTCCCACCGAGCGGAAACGCCGTCAGCCCGCTCAGAACCAGTGCCGACGACAAAGAACCCAACACGAGGCGAATCCACTCGAGGCGTCGTCGTCTTGGGAGATTCACGGGTCTTCATGGCAATTTGTTCTCCTTCCGACGCAGGAGATCGGAATCTCCGCCGGTTGAGCTTAACCTATTCCACCGGGAATTCGCAGACAAGGAACAGATGCGGCGTTCTTCAGCAAGCTGTCGCCGCACCGTTCCGGCCAATCCGCCTGCGATTTCGCATACCGCACCCAAGCGGCAGACACTTTCTAGCGTAAAGGAGGCGTATCATGCGAATCCGTTACGATCGATCCTGGAAAGAGCATGGCGAAACGTGAAACTCGGGTTCCATCTGATCCGTGTCCGCCGTGGTGATCGTGCTTTCGCTGGTGCTGTTCATCTACCCGGCGGTCACCATTCTGCCTTGTCGTGATCGACTCCCATCTGCAGGCAGACCGGCGAGAGCCGGCTGGTTCCCACGTGGTTTCAGTGCGGCCGCGCGCAGATACCTTTCGTGGGCAAACACCTACCTCGATACGAACTACGCCCAATCGCTTCGCCAGGACGACATTCCCGCGACGGAATGGCCCATTTTCGGCTCGGTGTTCTTCCTGGTCACGGCCGACGACCTGCAGCGGCAAGGCAAGATCGACGCCACCCGGGAACCGTGCGCGAAGCCGTCGAGAAGGCCGCCGAGATCGTCGCCTCGCCGGTGACAGCCACCTGGGTGAAGACCAAATGGGGAGACGGCTATCTGAAAAGGGAAAACGTCTTCTATCGCGATGCTGCTGATCCTGGGCCTGTCGTCGCTACGAAAGAATCACCGGCGACACGCAGTATCACGCGATGATGTCTCGCCAGCAGGCCACGCTGGCAGACGAATTGGCCAAGGCAAAGCTGCACTTGCGAGACGATTACCCGGGCGAGTGCTATCCGGCCGACATGCTCTGGGCGCGTGGCGGCGATTCAGCGCGCCGCTCGGCTCGACGACACGCGAACCACGACGAACTGGCCAAGGGGCTGATCGCGGCGTTCGACGGCCCGCTGAAGGCGGCGGAGGGCCTGCCCGCTTTTCAGGCCGATTCCCGCTCGGGCACGATCCTGCAAGGTGGGCGTGGCTGCGGCAACTCGGGCATCCTCCTGTTTGCCGCCGAACTGGACCCGGCGATGTCGCCGCCCGCTGGTACAGCCAATTACGAAGAGGGGTTCTGGAAGGACACCGGCTGGATGGCCGGCTTCACGGAAAAGCCGCGAGATTCGCACGACGGCTTCATGGACGTCGATTCCGGCCCGGTCGTATCCGGCTTCGGCTCGGTGGCGTCAGCATTTGGCATCGGCGCGCGCCAAAACGGCCGGCCGGATCGACCACGCCGCGCCGCTGACGATGGAGGCCGTCGCCTGTTCGTGGCCGACGCCCTTTGGCCCGTTGGTTCCGGGGCTGATGGGCCAGTTGGCGGTGGGAAGTCGAAGTCTCGGCGAGGTAGCATTGTTATTCTCGATGAGCAGACCGACGTTGGTGACTGAAACCGTTCCGTTTGCGGGCCATACGCCTTTTCTCGTCTGGATTCTGTTTGCCGCCTACCTGCTCGTTGGTCTCGTCTTCATCGGGATCGAGGTTCGCAGCATTCGCCGCCGCATCCGGCGGTATCGGAAATAGACTGCCGGCTTGGGTTGTCCCAAATGATGATGACGTATATCATTTGGGCACTTCTCACGCCCAGCGTCGTTCGATGGGACCGATGGGGAAGTGCAACGTGCGGTTTTGGAGAATCGAGTATGTCAGCCAAAGAGAGCCGTCAAGACGGTTCCGCGAACTTCCGGCGAGGTCAATTGGCGACTGTGCGCAGTCTGAGCGAGATTCTTGCCACGCTCGACGCCGACGCGAAGCTGGAGGGGATGCCCTTCATGCCGGAAATGGTTCCGCTCTGCGGCAAGACCTTCCGCATTCACCGCCGCGCCGAGAGGACTTGCGTCGAAGGCGTCGGCGTGAAGAGCATCAGCGGCGCTGTCTTCCTCGAAGGGCTACGCTGCGACGGCTCGGCCCACAACGGCTGCCAGCGGGGCTGCCTCTTCTTCTGGAAGGAGGCGTGGCTGAAGCCGGCGGAGAAGTCGGCAGTCGGCAGTCGGCAGTCGGCAGTGGACAGTCGGCAGTCGGCAGTGGACAGTGGGCAGTCGGCAGTCGGCAGTGGGCAGTTGGCAGCCGGCAGTCGGCAGTCGGCAGTGGACAGCGGGCAGTCGGCAGTCGGCAGTCGGCAGGATACTCCGCAACTGCCTACGATGAAAGGCGACCGCTTCTACTGCCAGTCGACCGAGTTGGCCGGCGCCACCGGCGATCTTCCGCCCGGCAGGCTGCGCACTACTTCTCCACGACATGCGGATCGGAGAGATGAGCCTCGGACACTTCACCTACCTGGCGTGGCGGGCATTGGTCAATCGCGGCTCAAAGCTCCTGCGCGGCCAAAGCTTCTACGAGGTCACGGGCGAGCAGAAGAAGACGGCCAGCGCGGGCCTCGACCTCCAGCCCGGCGAGCTGGTCGAAGTCAAGGGCCTTGCCGAGATTCAGGCTACGCTCGACTCCCAAGGCCGAAATCGCGGGCTGTCGTTCGAGCCCGAGATGGCCATGCACTGCGGCCGCCGCTACCGCGTGGCCATGCCGCTGCGCACGATCATCGTCGAAAGCACCGGAAGAGCCGTGCAACTGAGCAACACCGTCATCCTCGAAGGGCTCGTCTGCCACGGCATCTGCGCGGTCAATTGCCCGCGGGCCAATTTCTTCTATTGGCGCGACATCTGGTTGAAGCGGGTAGAAGACCCCGCCGGCCGTTAGTGGTCCGGCGCACGCAATTTGCCACGCAGGACGGACTTCCAAGTCCGTCCAGGAAGCGGGACGGATTTGGAAATCCGTCCTGATATGTTGGGTCGGCAGTTGAACTGCCAACCCAACATCGTCGCGTCTACAAGAATCGCTAACCTGTCTTGTCCCAAGCCGCTAGCGGACGAACGCAACCACCCCTCGGTGCGAGTTGAAGAAGAGACAGCGCCGCGATAAGTTCATCGTGCGAGAGACGCGGCAGCGGTGAAGGGCCGCCAACACGTCGCCGTAACGGTATTGCAGCAATGGCAAGCCGCTCCAAACCGCACCGGACAGATGCCTCTCGATCAGCCGGCGGCCCTCCGACCATTTTCTCCGCGCCAAGCAAGCGAAGACTCGCGGGATGAGGTTGGGAAGCAGGTCGCCGGGAAGGAACTCGACCAGCCCAATGCCGCCCGGCTTCGTCACGCGGACCAACTCGCCGACACAGCGTTGGCAGTCCGAGAGGACCTGGAGCAGGCCGAAGGAGACGACCATGTCGAAAGTCCGATCGCCGAAGGGCAACTCATAGCAGTCGCCGACCGAGAACTTGATCTGCGGATAGGCAGCGGCCGCCTCCTCGATCAGTCCCGGGACGCAATCGACGCCATAGCGGTCGAGGTCCGGCGGGAGGACGCGAGCCGTCAAAGCGCCGTTGTTGCAGCCGACGTCGAGGACCTTTAGCGGGCGGAGTGGGTTTTCACGTTCGCGGAGCAGTCGCCGCAAGTTGTCGAAGTCTCGCCGCAAGTCGCGCGCCCTGGCGGCGAAGTGAGCTTCGGAATACCCCGCCTTCTCGTGGTCGGGGAGGTCTTTGGCAACGAGCCGTTCAAAGACGTTCTTGACCTCTTGATCGTAGTGCCGGTTGACGCGTGACCGTGCGATCATGCCCCGAGGACCTCTCGATAGACCTTGGCGACGCCCGAAGCCATGCTGCGATCGGAGAACAGCTCTGCTTGTCGGGCCGCGGCGCTGGCCCGCAGCGCCGACCAATCGAACCGCGCCGCGGATGACGTCGGCGATGGCGCGCGGCCAACTGCTCCGCGTCGCCCGGCGGAACGATCAGTCCGTCCCGCCCGTGCCGAATGGCCTCGGGACGCCGGCGACGTCGGTGGCCACGACCGGCACGCCCGCCGCCATCGCCTCCAAGACGACCATCGGCAGCCCCTCGCCGAACAGACTTGGCAAGACAAACAGGTCCATTTCTCGCAATTGGGCGTTGACGTCGCGCTGGAAGCCGGTCCAGACGACCAACTCGGTCCAAGCCGAGTTGCCGCGTGCGACGGGCGATTTCGGCCTCGTACCGCGGACGACTCGAACGCCCCCACGGCCCGCAGGCTTACCCGGCTGCCCTTGCTTGTGAAGGATCGCCATCGCCTCCAGCAGCACCTCGAGACCTTTGCGGGGGCGAAACAGGGCAGTCATGCCAAGCGTCCAAACGCCGGTCGGGCGGCTGCCGCTCGGGCAACGATGCCGACGACGGCACGCCGTTGTGGACAACGCTGATCCGCGCCGCATCAAATCCCTTGCCGGCAACGTACGCGGCAATCGCTTCCGAAACGGCAATGACTCGGCGAGACGCCGGCAGAGCTGAAGTCCTTTCGATAACGCCGTTGACGCCGGTTGCGCCAGCGGCGCGTGCTGTCGTTCGAGGTCGGGCTGTGCGCATGGTGAACGAGAGGGACGCGGGCCAGCGCCGCCGCCAGCCCGCCGACCAGCGCCGTGCGCGGGCTATGTGTGTGGACGATCGCGTATCGCTCGGCTCGAATGAGCCTTGCCAAACGACGCACCGGGCGAAGATCCAGCCGCGAGCGCATGGGCACGTCGTGCAGCTCCGCCTGTTGCGACTTGCCGCAACGGCCCGAATCGATTCGGCTTGACGCAAGCGAAATCCACGTCGAACCCGTAAGCGGGCAGCCGCAGGGCCAAGTAGTCTTGCACGCGTTCGGCCCCCGCGTAGTGTTCGCCGTTAATGACGTGGAGCACGCGGATGTCGCTGCATTCTTCCCGGAGTCAAGGGGACGTCCCGTTTTCGCTGCACACGAAACCGGAACAGTCCGCCGCCGCATCGCAACCGCACGCTGTGACTCATGGAGACTTCTCCTCCGTGGCCGGCGGCGGTATGTGGGTTGTTGGTTCCCTCTCCCATAGGGAGAGGGAGATCAGTTCAATGGGCGCCGCGACGGCTGATGACCGCCCACGGCGTTCGCAGCAAGAGCGCAAAATCCGTAAGCAAGTTTTGGTGTTTGACGTACCACAGGTCCATCTGCATCCAGCGGTTGAAACCGATCTCGCTCCGGCCGCTGACTTGCCACAGGCAAGTCAGACCGGGGCGTCACGGCCAGCCGCTTGCGCTGCAAGGGCTTGTACTGGATCGACCTCGTGGGCCAACGGCGGGCGCGGACCGATCAGCGACATGTCGCCCCTGAATGACGTTGAACAACTGCGGCATCTCGTCGATGCTCGTCTTGCGCAGGAACCGGCCGATGCGGCGTGATCCGCGGATCGGCGCGGTTCTTGAAGACCGGCCCTTCCTGCTCATTCTTCACCAGGGACCGCAGTTTCTCGGCGTCGAGGACCATGGTGCGAAACTTGTAGAGACGAAACGGGCGGCCGAGAAATCCCAGCCGCTCCTGGCGAAAAGAATCGGATGCCCTTTGGTTGTCACCACCAGGATCGCCAGCACGGCCAGCAGCACGGGGGAAGCCAGCAGCAAGAATCACGATCGCCCCCGCCACGTCGATCATTCGCTTGGCGACCAGGTAGCTGCGCGATCGGTTGCCGGCCGGCGCGATGTGCCACTGGCCGTGCGCATGCGGGCTGCTCGCGGTCGGCTGTAGCGAGGCGACGCGGCCGCACGGCCAGCTTCCGATCCGTCACCGGAAAGCGGGGATCAAAGGACCGGCGTATATCGTGTCTCAGCGGGCGCCGGCGACGGGTAACGACGCCGGTCGCGATCTGTGGCGACCGCTTTGCTATCGCGCGCTTCGTGCTCATGGTAGATCTCCTTCTCGGTCAATGACACGGGCTCACTTCCGTCACGTCTCTTCAGACGTCGCGCTCGCCGGCCAGCACGGGGTTCGGAACGCGGGCCGAGAGCACTCGCGTCGCCGCCGGCGCGGCGAGACGGCGCTGCCCAGTCGCCGTCATTCCGCGCAGCGACGACGGCAATGCCGCGTCCTCGCGCCGACCGATCGGCGCGGTAAGCAGCACGATGCCGAAACCGGCCATGATGCTGCCCAACAGGCCGCCCAGCCCGATATGGCGCGGCTCGGGCTGACCGGCCGCAGACCTCCGTCGGGAGAATCCACTCGGCTAAGAGGCTGCTGGTTGTGGCCGCCGTGCAGGCCGCGCGGGCTTGCGCCAGATTTCGCTGCGATTCCTCCACGAGGCTGCGGCGTTGTTCGACCTGGGCGACAAGATTCGAGTATTCGGCGCGCACGTCCGTCAGCCGGCTCGAGTCGTCGGTTGAGTGCGTCGACCTGTGTTTCGAGCGTCGCGCGGCGCGTCGCCGCCAGCTCGCCGGCCGCGGAGACGCCCTGGATCGCCGTGGCCAACTCTTGGCGAATGCCCTCGCGGATGTTCGCCTCCTCGCGACGGAGGCGCGACCATCTCGGGGTGCTCCTCCGTCAACTTGCTGGCGGCGGCGAACGAACGGAGCCGCGCTTCGCTCAGCCCTTGGATCAGGCGGGCCAGGCCCGGATGGCATTCGAGCAACTCCTTGGGCGCGGCCAACAGCAACAGCGGATTCGTCCTTGGCCTTTTGCAGCATGGCCAGCAAGGTCGGCCGCTTGCGCCTGCTGCTCGCTGCATACGGCGCAACTCGTCCATGCCGCTGGCCAAGGTGTGGTAGATGGGCACGTCGCCGACCGGCGACTGCTGCAACATGCGGAGCGCGACCAGGTCGACGCCGGCCTCCTTCTCGATCTCGGTCAGCCGGCCGCGTCGCCTGGGCAAGATTGGCCTCGGTCAGGGTCACCGACTCCTTCAATTCGGAAATCGCATTCTGATCCATCGTCGCGCGCACTTGACCGAACGCTTTGCCGAGTTCCTCGTAGATCGCCTCGGTCAATTGGACAGCCCGGTTGCGATCGTTATCCTTGACTTTCAGATAAAAGACGGCGCGTCTTTCCGAACTCCATGCCCTTCGGCGGGGCCAGACTGACCGCATGACGCAGCTTGACAATTGCCTGCTCGGTCGGCCAGGACACGGTCGAGACGTTCGTCGGCGGCCCCACGCGCCGCAGGGAGTCTCTGAGCACCGTGCGGCTGGCGGCGATTTCCTGAAGCGTCTCCTGCGTGTCTTTTACGTCCTTGTCTTGGTTCAGTCGGCCCATCGGACCAAACTGCGCGGTGGCGTCGTTGCGAACGATGATCGCCTGCGACGCCATCCACGTAGGCGGCGTGAGCGTGACGTAAGCCGCGGTGAGCCCCAGCACCACGATCATGGCCGCGGTGTAGCGCCATCGGTAAAGCCACATCGTTCGGAGAATGTCGGAAAGAGTGACGTCGCGATGTTGAACCGAGGCATGGCGTTCTCCTTTGTCGTGGTCCGGCCAGGTGCTTGCGGTCACCGACGCCCCGTGGCGGGACGTCGCTTCCGCCGAACCGCACGACCGATTTGGTGAATTATTTGGTGAGGAGCCGCCGAGGCAAAATGCAGTCTGGTGGAGCTTTGGTGGAAGTCCGCCGATTCCTTGTCCGCGGCGTGCCGGCTGCCTAGAATCGCTCACCCGAGCAAGAGCCAAGGAGAGCGGGAGTTGTGCCATGCCCCGAATCGACGGCATTCTGACATCAGGACGCGGAGAACTCGCCGCTGTGACGCGGCCGGCGTCGGGCCCTGTTTCCAGGGCCACGATCCTGGGCGTCGCCATTGCAGACGTATCGACGTCGGAGGCCATCGGGATCGTCCACGCCATGCTTCGGCGGCAGGACGGTCGCACGCGGCGCGTCTACTTCGTCAATGCCCATTCGTTGAACATCGCGGCGTCCGATCCGGACTATCGAAGGATTCTCAACGCGGGCGACACGGTGTTCGGCGATGGTACGGGCGTGCGCTGGGCGGCCCGGCTTCGCGGCGTTCGGCTGCGCGACAATGTCAACGGCACCGACTTCATCCCGCGCTGCTGACGGCAACCGCTTCTTGGGGTCATTCCTACTTCCTCCTCGGCGCCGACGCCTCGACGGTCGAAATCGCGGCAGATTTCGCTCGACGGACCTTTCCCGGCTGGCGGCTGGCAGGCTGCCATCACGGCTACTTGGCCGACGAGGCGGCCGGCGCGGCCGTCGTCGCGCAAATCAACCGGGCGAAGCCCGACCTGCTGCTGGTGGGCATGGGAAACCCGCTTCAGGAAGAGTGGATCGACCGGCATTTTGCGGCGCTGCGCGTGCCCGTGTGCGTCGGCGTCGGCGGACTATTCGACTTTTGGGCGGACAACGTCAGCCGCGCGCCGCGATGGCTGCGGCGGCTCGGGCACGAATGGCTCTGGCGGTTCTGGCAGGAACCACGCCGGATGGCCCGCCGCTACCTGCTCGGCAATCCGCTTTTTTTGGCGCGGGTTTTCTTCG
The DNA here is from genome assembly GCA_963815695.1 of uncultured Planctomycetia bacterium. Classification (GTDB taxonomy): domain Bacteria; phylum Planctomycetota; class Planctomycetia; order Pirellulales; family Thermoguttaceae. The sequence goes on along the minus strand of CAWFIG010000018.1, from coordinate 171,981 downwards.
AGCAGAGTCGACATTCGTGAAGTGTCTCGCAGCGCTGCGACCCGCGGTAAGCTGAAGGATTTGCCTGGATCGCTGCTCAGGAATGTGCCGACGTCGCTATAAGCGATCTCCCTAAGGTTGGCGGCTGCAATGTCGCATGCCTCGGGAGATCGCCGCGCCGCCGGCGACGCCGAAATCGCGGACGAACGCATGTTTTCGCCCGAGAATGCGACCCGGGACAAGAAGTGCCCGCCAAGTCCGCATCACTGATCGTGCCGGCCCGCGGAGCGAGGACGGCTGGCAAGCCGCCCCCTGTTTCCCGGCGCGGCACGCGTTCGAGCCACAAATGGGCGATTGCCTTCTTCGACCAGACCGATACCTTGGTTCCAGTGTCGAGCGTGTTCTGGACGTTGTCGCGTGTACACGTTGCGAGGGTGTCGTCATGATTGGAACGTTGCTGAAAGCGGAAGTCTGGGAGCCGCCTCAAGCCGATGTGGTGGCGAGCCGGCGCTCTCGATGCCCGCACCGCGGACGATGACGAGGTGTCGCTGCAACTGGGCCTCGGTCTGTTGCTCTTGCTCGAGTCGTCGGCCTACGCGCGGATGTTGGACGAGGATCCGTGGCAATTCTCGGTGGAATGGCGGGAACTGCGACGGGTCGGGGTGAACGGCAGCGAGGGCCGCTGGTTGATCCACAGCGGGCTGGTCGGCCATGCCTACGAAGTGACCTCGCCGGGTGACCCGCGGCGGCAGTTCGTCGCCAGCCGAAACCTGAGCTTGTCGGACCGGAGCTGCCTCGTTCTCACCGAGAAGGGGCACGCCCTGGCTCGGCGGGTCGCCGAGTGGTCTGATGCCGACATCATCCCCATGATCGACAGGCACGCGGCGGCACGATTCGGCCGAACCTGGCAGCCCAACGCCGCGGCAACGCTACGGCAATCACCGACCTGGGACGGCGACCGGCGACAGCTTCGCGTGGGCTCGCACATCGTGAAAGAATTCAAAGTGCCGGCGATGAACCAGGAGATCGTGCTGGCCGTTTTCGAGGAAGAGCGATGGCCGCCGCGGATCGACGACCCGCTGCCGTGGAAATCCGACATCGATCCGCAGCGGCGGCTGCACGACACCATCAATTCGCTCAACCGCCGCCAGCGGCATCGGCTCGTCCATTTCAGCGCCGACGGTCTCGCCCAAGGCATACGCTGGGAGTTGATCGAAAGCGGCGTCGCCGAGCTTTAGTCGTTGCCCGCGGCCCGTTTCGACCTGGACCGTCTGGCCGCCGATTGCTATCATGCGGCAATGGAATGGGAATCCCTGATTGTCATCGCCCTGCTGGTCGGCGTCGTCTGGGGCGCGGTGATCTTTCTGCGCGGCGGGCTGCTGGCGGTGCGCTGGCGGTACTGCTGGCGGGAACCTGCTTTGGCTACTCCGCGTTCCACGTTTCCACCGAGCCGGTGCCCCTGACGAGCGATCGCGTTCTCTGGGCGTTGCTGATGGTCCAACTGGTGGTCTGGTGGCGGCTGGGGCTGACCGCGTCGCACCGCATCGGCCGAGCCGAAGTGGTCCTGCTGGCCTTTATCGCCTCGCTGGCTGCAAGCGTGGCCTTGCACGATTGGACGGTCGATCACAATCAACCCCTCTCGCAATTCGTTTTCTACTACCTGATGCCGCTAGGCATCTACTGGGTGGGCTGGCAAGCCAGGATCAGCGAGCGGGGGCTGAAGATCATGTTCGCCCTGTTCGGGCTGTTCGGCGTCTATCTGGCCCTTATGGCGATTGCCGAGAGATTCCAGCTAACCGCGCTCGTTTTTCCGCACTACATCATCTCGTCGCGATACGAGGAGTTCTTCGGCAGAGCGCGCGGCCCGCTGTTGAATCCCATGGCCAACGGGATGCTGTTGGGCATCTGCCTGGGCGCCGGGTTGATGGCCTGGCCGCGCGCCCTGCGCTGGGGGCAACTGGTGCTGATCGCCTTTGCCGGGCTGCTCTGTTGTGGCATCGCCTGCACCATGATGCGCAGCGATTGGATCGGCGGCGCACTGGGGCTGGGGCTGATCCTCTTCTTGACGATGCCGCGACTCTACCGCCCCTGGTTCCTCGCCGCCGCCGTGCTCGGCTCGGCGCTGCTGGTCACCGGCGAGTGGACGAATTTCCTGGAATTCAAGCGCGATAAGTACGTCAGTGCGGAGGATACGGCCTCGTCGGTCAAACTTCGCCCTATCCTCGTTGCGATCGCCTGGGACATGTTCCGCGATCGACCGTTGTTTGGCTGCGGCTTTGGACACTACCCCGATGAGCACATCAAGTACCTGTCAGATCGCGACACCGATCTGCCGAAGGAGAAGGCCCGCGGCTATATACAACACAACGTCTGGCTAGCGCTTTTGACGGAAACCGGTCTGATCGGGGTCTCGCTGTTCACGTTGTTGATAATCCTCTGGCTGCAATGCGCCTGGCGATTGTGGCGGTCGGACCGTGCGCCGTTGTGGATGAGGCAGCAGGGGCTTCTCTTCTTCGTCGCGGCGGCAAACTACTTCGTCAACGCCATGTTTCACGACATGAGCATCATCCCGATGGTCAACATGTTTCTCTTCTTCCTGGCGGGCGTCACCGTCAACGTTCAGACGCAGGCGGCCGAAGACGCCGTCTACCAGGAATCGAACGGATAATATCGAAATAGCCGGGGGCCAACGGTGCGGAAATGTGGTCGCCACCACAACCGCGGGCCGTTGGCCCCCGGCTATTGGGCCACCATTCGTCTGACTCTCGATGGCGGGCAACTTACGCTGCCGACGCAAAAATGTCGTACAGCCAATTGCCGATCAGCAGCAGAATCAGCCCCCAGGCGACAAGCGACGCCAATCGGCGGCCCAGGGGGTAGTCCTTCTTATAGCGAAGCCCGATGATGCAATACGGGAACTGGGCCAGAATGGCCAGGGCCATCACGAACCCGACGCGGTGCATCCTCCACGAATCGCGCCAATCGCCGTGCGCCAAATAGACGATGCTCCGCGTCAATCCGCAGCCGGGACATTTCACCCCGAACAGGCTGCGCGACCAGCAGGTTTCCGGCATCGGGATTCCGGGCAACCAGCAAATCTCGACCCGCTGATCGTCGCGGACGCGAAACAGCGCCGACAGCGCAACGACGATGCAGGCGACGGCGAGCATGGTGCGGTGTCGCGACCGCCGACCGCTGCTAAGCGGGTCTGCCCTAACGTACCCCTCACGCTCCGCGTGAGGAAGCGCGCAGGCTGGGCTCTCCTCATCGGCCGCGTTCAAAAGGATGCACGCCACGCTCTCCTCACGCGGAGCGTGAGGGGTACATGATTGCCCGATCTCGCCGGAATTGCTAACAGAATCCTCACTCATGGTTTTTCGGCGGGGGCGCCGACGACGATCACCTTCTGGCAGTGGGAGCAGCGCGCCCGCTTTCCGATGTGCTCCGCCGAAACCTGATAGCGGTGACCGCAGCCGGGGCAGACCATCGCGATCTTCCCGGCCGGCGTCGTCGCTGGAACTTTCGCCGCCGGCGCTTTGGGCGCCGCTACGGCCCCGGTTGGGGTGGCAGTTGCACTGCCACCCCCGCGCGGCGGCGCGGCGCGGGCCTGGCGGCCGGCTCGTCGAGTTGCATGCTCACCCGGTCCAGCGGAAGCCGCGCCAGGTTCTGATCGACCCAACGCGCCGCCTCGCCGTTCAGCGGGCTCTTCGTGTTGTAACTCTGGTAGGCGATCATCTCGCCGATTCGCGCCACCATCGACCACAGCGGCTCGCCGGCGCTCCAGTGGTCGCCGATGCAGATTGCGTGCGGGGCGATGTTCGGATGGAAGATCGGCGTCAACATGCGGCATTGCGGCGGCGTCCGCGGATAGTCGCGCGGCAGCCGAATCTCGACAATGTGACTCTTCACCACCTGCAACTGGTCGTCGATCTGCCGCAGGCCGACGACCTGGTACTCCAATTGGTACAGCTCGGGCGGCTGACCCTCGAAGCTGATCAAGCGCAGCCGCGGGTGCCGCCGGGCATAGTCGCTGAGCTTCTCGAAATCGGCCTGCAAACGCCGCAGCCGCACCGTGCTCATGGCCGCTCCTTTCGCTTCGGTTCGCCCGCTGCCCGCAGCGGCGGTGGATCGAGCTTCAGCAGCGTCTCGAAGGCGATCGAAAAGCTGATCCCCTCGCTGGCCCGCTTGTCGTTCGTCCAGGTGTTGATGGCGACCAGGCGGCCCTGCTTGTCGTAGAGTCCGCCGCCGCTGTTGCCGGGATTGATCGCCGTATCGGTCTGGATCACCCGCACCTTTCGGCTGCCGCAGGTCTGCACGCGGAATTGGGAGATCACGCCTCGGGCGGCCGACCAATCGAGATGCTGCGGATTGCCGATCGAGAAGACCTCGTCGCCGACGGCCAGCCGCGGCTTCGCTTGCCAGACGGCCGCCGTTGCGTCCGCGGTGTGTGCGGCGACGCCCACCAGCGCCAAGTCGATCCCATCGGGCGCGATCCAGAGCACCTCGCCCGGCATGGCCAATTGGCCCAGCAGCTTTACCCGCAATTTCCCGGCATCCTGCGGGGCGGACGCTCGGGCGGGGGCGGTCGCGGTAAAATCGGGATCGACGACGTGCCGGTTGGTGACGATGATCGCCCGTCCGCCGGCGATCCGCAAAATGACACCAGACCCGATGCCGGAGCGACCCCAACCGAACCGCGTTTCGACCAGCACGTTCGCCCGCATCGCCCGATTGATCGCCGGCGGCAGGTTTTCGAGCGCCGCCGGATCGGGATCAAAGTCGGATAGCGCCAGATTCGGTCTCGGCGAGTTCAGCGAACTCAGCGCGATCGATAGAAACACGATCCAGCCGATCACGTCGAAAAGTCCGAGGAAGATGCCCGTCAGCGCCAGCCACATGCCTTTTTGCCGCGTCTGCTGGATTCCGCCGATGGCGATGCTCCCCAGCACCGTCGCCACCAGGCCGGTAATGATGCCGAACATGGGAATGCCGGCCACCGCGGTCACCAGTGACGCGATGGCCCAACCGTTCGTGCGGCGGGGCGCAGCGGCGAAAGGATACGCATCCACCACGGTGGCAAAAGGGATGCCGCGGCGCGGCGGGGGCAGCGGAGCCGCGGCCAGGTCGGCGGTCGTGATCCGCATCGTCGGCTCGTCGCCGCTCGACCAGACCCGACGCGCCGTGCACATTCGTACGAGCCGCAGCCGTCGTGTTGCAGCCAGCAGGCCTCGTGGTTCACTCCGCCGCAGCGCGGGCAGACGGCGACCGATTCGCCGAGGCGGACTTCCCTGTTGCAGTGCCGGCACTGCGCCCCGGCGGTGCGCTGATCGGCGAAGCAAAAGTCGGGGAGCGAATTGGCCAAGGAACCGCGCCTCAAAACAGGCTATTCAGGGCAAAAACGAGCATCAAGAACGAGTATACCACGGAAAGCCCGAGCGATGAATAGGCGAGCACCTGGAACAGCGGCGGCAGCCTGCGAAGGTTCTCGCTGCGCCAGGAAGAGCACCAGATTCAATATCAGCCCCAACGGCGCGAAACAGCCGATCAAGTTCAGCGCAAACAGTGCGATGACGACCTTTTGCAGCTTTGTGAGTTTCTCCTCCTTGGTCATTTTGCGATGAACGTCGGCCAGGGTCAGCGGATTGACGGTGTCGAACTCGGTGTGGCAGAAGCGGCAGCGGGTGGCGATAGCCTTGATCGTCTCGCCGCAGACGGGACAACGTTTCGTGTCGCCCCAGGCCGACATCGGCTGCGCGGTCTCGGGCGCTTTCTCGTGCGAGGGGGCCTGCTCGCAGCCGTAAGTGCCGCAGCCGCCCACTTCCGCCCAACATTCGCGGTGGTGAATCTGCTCGCACTTCGGACAGACGACCGCAAACTTGTCGGCGGCGATCGACGACTGGCAGATCGGGCACGTTGCCCCCGGTTCGCCCGGCCCCAGCCGCGACGACGAGAGCACCGTCGCCCCGACCGTCAAGGCGATGCCGTTCTTGCAGATCGGGCAGCGGAACTTCCGGTTCACGTCGCCGTCAGGCAACCGGACGTCGGCGCCGCAGGAACAGGTTACTATTTTCGGCATTACTGCTAGCCTCGTGACCTAGTCCCTTAGCGAAAAGCGTGTGGATTCATTGAAGCCACGATCGCGGTCCGAATGATTCCTTGTATCATCGCCGACAGGAACGACACGCCGAGGACTTTCCAACCTTTTGGTTTTCCCATGACTAAGTAGATAACCCCGCCAATGCACCCAATGCCTGGGCATAGGATACACACAACCCAGTCACCCGCCGTAAGGTCCTCATCATCGCCGGAAGACCTTCTCCGCTTCTTCTTCTCTGAGCGGCGGAGTTTCTCGTCGAAAATCGCGTCGCAGAAGCGGCACTTGGCGGCCCCGATGGCGATCATCTCGCCGCAGCGCGGGCAGGGGCGACGCGGCGGCTCGGCGGGCGAGGAGGGAGACGAGCCCCCGAAGGGAGTCCCGGCGGAGAGATTCTGTCCCTTGGCGATCGGGTACTCGTCGCCCATCATGTCGTCGAACCACTCGCTCTTCTTCGCCGCCGGAGTGGAAGCGGAAGCCGGAGCCGTCGCTCTGCCGGGCGTGCCGGGAACCGCTTCGGCGTCGACCACCGGCCGCGGCACCTGCCAGACATGGGAACAAGCCGGACACTTCACCCGCTTGCCGATCGCCGACGCGGGCACTTGAATCGCCTTACCGCAGCCAGGACACTTCGCCCCGGCCACGGCCGGTTTTGCCGTAGCGGCAGCCGGCTGCGCGGCGCTCGGCGCGGCGACCTGCCACATCTGCCCGCAGGCAGGGCACTTCACCCGCTTGCCCGCCACCGAGTCGGGAACGTCCAATATCTTCGCACAGCCCGGACACGTCGTCTTGAAAGGCATGGTTGTCTCCGCGAGAGCACGAATCTCCGATGTTACACAGTCGTAGGAAGTAGGACGGATTTGGAAATCCGTCCTATCTCACTTCGTCTCCTTCAATGCGAACTCCAGCACCGTTTTGCCCAGCACGATCTTGTCGCCGGTCTTGAGGATTTGGCGAGTGATCGGAACGCCGTTGACGTAAGTCCCGTCGGGCGTTTTGCAGTCCTCCAACTCGAACCGTCCGCCGCGATTGTGCAGCAGCGCGTGCCGCGGCTCGATCGCGTCGTCCTTGAACAGATAAATATCGGCCTTGGGCGAGCTGCCCAAGACGGTCGTGTCGCGGTGCAGCACAAACTGTTTTCCCGCCAGCGGGCCGGCACGCATCAACAGCCACGCCGTTTTGGTCCAGCCTTCGACCAGCCCGACAAAGAGCCCCACCGAAAAACCGATGACCACGAAGCCGACGCAGCGGCTGAGCGTCGCCCTGCCGTCGGGCGATGAAAAAATGGCGTTGATCGGGTCGAAGAACAGCCCTCCGATCATGCCGCCGAGGACGGCTCCCACGACGCCGTTAAAGACCACCTTTCGCTCGCGCAGGGCGATTCCTTGGCCGAGCCCGGCGGGAATGGCGGCGAACGCCCAGGCCGCGGATGCGTCCCATCATGACCACCAGAAACGCGAAGCCTTCAGGCCCGGTGTTTGGGTTGATGTCCTTTTGAAATGCGGTCGCGACAACGCACATGACGGCAAAGAGGATTCCGGCCGGAATCAGGAACACCAGCCCCAAGCCGAAGCCAATCCCCAGTCCCACCGAGCCACAGAGCAACGCCCGCATCACGTTTCGGCACATCAGCCCTTCGGCCGCACCCAGGAACAACCCCACGCACCCAGCCACCGTTGGAAAGAGGAAGAGCCCCACAAGACTGCCTTGGTGTTGGGCCATGGCGCGATCGTCGAAGAACGGCTCAAGGAACGCCCAGGCGATCAGCGCCCCACCGCGCTGGCGATCGCCAGGTAGAACCAACTGGCATAAATCACGCGAATCAGCAGCGGCTCGGCCGCCAGATCGCCCACGTCGCGGCGCATGGACGCCTGCACGTCCAGGTATTGCTGAACCTGGGGCGAGTTCAGGTCGGCGTATGTCAGCCGCAGCGGTTGGTTTGGAGCGGACATAGGCGCGATTTCTTTGGCGTCGGGAATTGCGGTTTGTCGGCCTTCGGCTTGGAGACCGGTTTCTGCTTCGCCGCCGGTGCTTCCTTGGTCGCCGGCTGCGATTGCGACGCTGAGCGAGCCCCCGTCATCCGATCGACAAGCTCGGCCTTCAGCGCTTCTTCCTCGGTCGGATCGAGGCCATATTGATCGGAGATTGCGTAGAGGCTCTGCGCGTGTAGGTCATGGCTTGGAGGACCTTGTCCCATTCGGCCTGCACCTTGGCGGCGTCGTCACCTGCTGTTTTGACGTGTTGTTTGGCCAACTGACCGACCGCCGCCTGGATTGCGTTCACATTGTCGGCAACCTTGCCAAGGTCCTCGCGCAATCCCGGCCGCAGGCATTTCCAGGTTCCAAAATGGGCGACGGTTCCTTCGACGATCCGCTGCCGTTGCCAACTCGTTGTCATGTCGGCCAACAGATAGCCGATCAGGAACATGCAGGCCAAGGGCAGCGCCCACCAGAGCATGGTCCAGAGCGACGGGCCGGCCGTCAGCGGCGTCTCGGACGCCTGCCCAGCGCCGACCGGCGAGGAACGCTCGACCTCCGCCGCCGGGTCTTCGACGACCGACGCGCAAATCTCCCCACCGACCCAATAATGGGAGCAGGGCTTCGGCTTGCCGTTGCGCCAGACGAAGACCCCCTCGGTCTTCTGCACCGGATCGACCACCAGCGCCACCTGCCCGGGATTCGAGAAGAAGTGCTCGTGGATGAAGCGTGTCGCGCTCGGAGAGAAAGACGCCGAAACCGGGATGGGAATGATACCAGCCGACGATCTTCAGATCGACGAACCGCGTGTCCATCTCGCGATTGATCGTGGTCCAGGCGTCGTGGGTGAAGGTGACTTCGCCCGACTTCTTCGCGGCCTCGTCGCAGCGAATGCTCTCGGAGACCACGACGAACGGGCCGCCGGCGTCTTGCTCCCATCGCCCCACCAGAACGCCGCAGATTTCGAACGACTTGTCCTCGGCGGCGTGGGCGACGATCCGCGCGTGCGTTTCGGCGTCGAAATAGACGCGGAAGTCGCTGCGCGCCTGCCGGAAAGCCGCCCTGGGGCAGACTTTCGTCGCCAAGCTGCCGGGCATCGGGCGTTCGATGTTGTTCAGCCATTCTTACACCTGATTGTCATGCCATCAGTGGCCCCAAAACCTCGCGGCGGTCGCCGGCGAACTCGTAAAATCGCTGTTCCAGTCCGCGACGGCCTGCCAGCACGTCCCAGGGCGGCACGCCGATCTCGCCGAGCGTGCGATCCAGAAACGGCTCGTGGCCGTCGATGGTGTGGAACGTCTTGGGGACGCGATGCTCGCCGCAGCGCGGACAGCGGCCCTGTTGCTCGCTGACGCGGGCCAACGACGTCGGCATTTCTTCGTCCGCATTGCACTTGGGACAATGCAGCGACGCCGAGCAGATCGGCGCTGAGTCTCGACCACCGCCTCCGGCCCGAGGTCGCTGCGGACCCGATCGAGGAAATCGCCGCACCCGGGTGTCGACGACCCGCCAAGGAAGCAGTTGCGGATCGTCGTCGGGCTCGTGCGAAGGGCAGTCCTCTTTTCGCGTGTAGGCCACGACGTGGCTCTCGTGCGACATGCCGTCGAAGACGAATCCCCGGCCGGTGAGCGTCTCGAGCCCGTGCAGCAGCTTGACGGCCTCCTGGCACTGGATGCCGGCGATGATCGAAGCGGTCGTCGGCGTGGTGGGCACTTTTCCCTGGGCCATCTCCTCGCGCGACAGCAGGCGCAACTCCGCCGCGATTCGAGCATCTTCCAGTCGATCTCGTTCATCGTGCATTCGTAGCACGGCCCGCAGGCGGGATCGAAGACGCGGGCGACGCCGTCCAGCCGCTCGATGGCGCCGTCGATCCACACCTTTCCCGCCCGCGCCGCCGCCCGATTGATCGCCACGCGGGCTTCGCGGTTGTCCAGCGCGGCGAGAATCACGTCGGCCCAGCGGTACGCGCCCAGCCCCAACTCGTAGACGATGTTTCCGCAAAACGGCTGAATCCGCATGTCGCGGATAGATGTCCGCGCCGCGGCGGGCGGCGACCTGCGACTTCGGCTGCCCGCAGTCTTCCTGGCGAAACAGCACGGACCGCGAGAGGTTCGAGGTTTCGATCAGGTCGCAGATCGGCGACCAAGACGCTGCCGACGCCCAAGAGCGCGAAGTTCTTGAGAATCTCGTTTCCCAGGGCGCCGACACCGATCAAAAGGACTTTGGCGCAGGCCAGCCGCTGCTGGTCCCACCAGGCCATCAGCTCGAATCGTGCGAAGCGAGCCGTCGCCGTCGCTCGGAAGTTTTTCGACTGTCGTTCATGCGCCCGAAGCCGTAGTCGCGTCGTCAGCTGGTTGCGGGTCGCCCTGCCGTGATTTCGGGTTGCAGGCGAACGATGTCCCCGTCGCGCACCCCGGCCGACGCGAGGGTTCTCGCTGTCCAGCAGTTGCCGGCCGGTGGGGCGATGCTGGAACTTGTAGCTCATCAATTGGCCGTCGGGACTGTGCTGCGGCAGGTTCATCTTCTGCACCAGCACCGCCACGACGCCGGTTGACGGCCGCGTCGGCGGGCAACTGAACCATCTGCTTCTTGTTTCCCGTGGCGTCCCAAACTTCGATGGAGATGTCAGGCATAGGATTAGTACGGGCCGACCATAGAGGACCACGCTTCGGAGGCAACAACCCACTAATAGGCTAATTAGGGGGCACCGCGATGTCAATGCCCCCCAAACGAGCGGAAGTAAGTAGTCGTCAGGTTCGGATTGCAGCCGTTTGGCGGCTGCGGGGACCGGTCAAACGAGGACAGTATCCTCCCTGTCCTCCGCAGACACAAACTAATAAACCAAATGTACACTCTTCGGCTTTGCTTGTCACTAGGGGAAGCGGCAATTTGCGCGGAAAGCATGTGACAGAGATTTCGCATGAGCCGGGAGCTAGCATCTCCCGGAACGTGCGTGGTTTCACGGTCGCTCGCCGGGAGCGGTTAGCTGCCGGTTATTGTCTTCGACCCTTCGTCGCCCTTCTCCCCCTCGATCGCCATCAAGACCGTGGCCACAACAGCGGCGAGTATGCCGACGGTATGGACCGTGTCGGCGGAGCCCCAGACAAGCTCCCCACCGAGCAGCGCCAACGCCAACGAGATGGCGGCGGTGATAACCGGGGCGCTGCATTGGTCAGAGGGGAGACGATGATGGCTTTGCCGTAGCGGAACGCATAGACCAAGAGCAGCGCCCCGACGGAATTGAGGACTTGAATGCCGGCCGCCAGATAGGGCCCCTTGAATCCCCAGTTGATCGGCTTGGAGAAGTCGGTCATCTTCAGTGCGACCGGAATCAATAGAACGGCGGTGAGCATCATGTAGAAGAAGATGCTCTCCGCTTTCATGCTCTTGTTGGCATGAGAAATGACGAATCCTTGAATGCCCCAGGCAAGGAGGACGAGAGAGGCCAAGACAACCCCCACGATGCCCGCGGCCTTGCCTTCCGGCGGCGCGTACATCAAGAGGACGCCGGCGATCACTGCCAGCACGATACCGAGCCACCCCTTCATCGTGGCGCGTTCTCTTGAGAGGACCAATGCCATGACGATCGTCACGACCGGAGATAGAGCGATGTATGGGAAGACCAGATAGGCCGGGGCCAACCGCAACGCTTTGAAGAGGATCAACTGGCCGCCGGCGCCGAGAAAGCCCGCCACACAGCCCCAGAAGATCGCCTTCGCATCATGCTCTACCTTCCAGCCGGCCAGCCACAAAGCAAAGACGGCTGGCGGAATCATGACGAACGCCCAGACCACGTAGCCCAGCGTTTCCGGGAAGGGCGGCTTTTGCTGGGCGGGCGTATCGATGAACGCTCCCCACACGCCCCAAGCGACAACGGTGATCATTGCGTAAAGGAACCAGAATCGATTCTGTTTCACGGCGAATTCCTCGGTTTGCTTTCCTCGGTTTGCTGCGCGGTGCAGCGCTAAAGGGTCTTTTGCCACTCGCGGGCCTCGAAAGCCAGCTCTCCCTCGGCGGTGAAATACGGATGCGTGTTGGCGGTCGGCGAAAATCCGAGCCTCTCGAACAGAGCGATCTTCTCCGCGTCAACTCCCGAGAACAAGAGCCGGCAGGGGCTGGGCCTTTCGCTCGACTGCTCGACGCGCGCCAACACCGCCTCGACCAACGCGACCACGGCCGGCCGATTGGCGGCCAGGAATTGCGGCAGGCAATAGAAGTCGATTCTCATTGCGTTTCGGGTAAACGGAAGCACTCGCTGGGCGGCGCAGACCGCCATGATCGCCCCGTGCCGATCGCGCAGGGCCAGCGAAGCGACTTCCAACCGATCGCAGTCGGCGATGGCCGGACGCACGCCGACCAGGTAGCACCGCTCCATTTCCGGCCCGAGCTGCACGCCCCAAGGAACAAGCTTGACGCGGAAATCGTCGGCCGGGCAGAGATTCATCAACAGGAAGAGGTTCGCCATGTCGCCTTCGCCCACCGGCGACGTTTTGCCGTCGGCCAGGCGTTGGCTGAACTGTCGGCGGACGCTTTCGACCAGCCCGCGCTGCATTTCAGCCGCGTCGGCGGGAATTGCCGCGGGAAATCGTCCGCCGCCGGCCTGCTTTTTGCGCTGGCAGCGCTCGAACAGCCCTCGGTCGACGACCATGAGCCACTCGATGGTATCGGTCAACTGTTTTTCGGCCACGATGGCGTATCCCAGCTTCGCATACATACTGTACGCGGCTCTCTCGCCCTGCTGGATGCGATAGCGCTTGTCGTCGGTGCCGAGGACGACGCACCTGCGCCCCCTGCCGCAGCGCGGCCCGCGTGACCTCCTCGGTCACGAGGCTACCCAGCCCCAGTCCCCGGCACGCTTCGTCGGTGCGGATATGGGCGACCAGCCCCGCGCCGGCGTGCGTTTTCGACTGGAACACACTACCGTGCGCCACCAGACGGCGCGACGACTTGTCCCAGACCAACGAGAACGTGCCCAGCGAGTCGTCGTAGAGCCCCACGTATTCGCTCAGGATGGCGTTGGTCCAGTCGGCGCCCTTCTTGACCAGCAGGCGATGGACGATCGCGTCGAGCACGGCCGTGCCGCTCTGCGATGTCTCGCGGCTGATTTGCTCGACAACTTCCCGGCCGGGACCGGTGAAGGCGAGCCCTTCGAAATGGCTCGCGGTCGTCGGATGGACGAGGGCAATCTCTCGAACTTCGACGGGGCTCGCTCGGTTCTGCATGGGCGATTCCTTCGTAGTGTCGTCAGTACACATTGCCGGGGATCGGCTCGCCTCCGGCCACCGTTCCCAGGGCACGCCATACGAATCCATTGATCGTCTCCGCGAAGAATCGGGCGGACCCATCGCCGAGCAACGCTTGGACTCCGCCGGCGTGATAGCTGCGCGAGGTGATCGCCGCAAAGGTGGGGCCGCCGAGGCGCTCGCGCCGGCTGATGACGTCCACGTCCGGCTCAGCAAGTCCGGGCCCGCCCGGAGTCGCCTTGTCTGGAGCCCATGCCGTGGTGAAGCCGTTGTGGTGACACGACATCTCGGCCCACTGTGTGTGGGCTTTGCGAAACACCGTGCCGCTCCCCGCGTATTCGGGACACACCGCCAGCGGATCGGCGTTTGGCGGTGGTAAGTTGTTCGGGTCGTTGATCTGCGAGAAGGGGCCGCCATCGCGAATCGCCACCTGGTAGTTCTTTACCTCGGACATGAGCAGAGTGTTGCTGAGCCCGTCGGTGAAATCGGCCCAACGGCGGCTGAAATTGACGCCGAAGGCGGAACGCGTCGGTGGACAGGGATTACCCACGCCGTTCCAAACGTACCAGTCGCCCATGCAAAACCCGTAATTGACGCCCCCTATGTTCCCGAACGTGGAGTGCGCGACGGGCTCGCGTTGCACCTCGCTGGGACAAAGGAAGACTTCGACGACTCGGCCCACCGCGTCCTTGTTGGCGAGGTCCCCATATAGGGCGTTGATGTCCATCGCATCGAACACGTTCCTTTGTTCGATGAAGGGCAGGATACGGGTGTGTGGGCCCAAGTAACTCGTCTGAAGCGATCCGTCCGGCAATTGTTCCACCAGCGCCCCGGCGGCAGACAGCCCTGGCTCACGTGGTACTGGTGAATTGCCAATCCCAATTGCCTGAGATTATTGGCACACGAAATTCGCCGCGCGGCCTCGCGAGCGGCCTGAACCGCTGGCAGCACCAGCGCAATCAAAATGCCGATAACCGTCACCACCACCACACTCGACAAGCGTAAAGCCGCGACATTTCATGACGGACTTTCCCGACGGCGATCAGCGGGCCGGTAAAGCGAACACACTTGCAACATCGGTCGCGATCTCACGGTTTTGCCACCAGCGCCGCCGCCAGCTTGCTGGGGGGAGTTCCGGGCGGGAGCACCGTCGTGGCGTACTCGGCGATGGCGCGGTTGTACGCCGAAACCGCCTCCAGGAAGGCGAAAGTCTGCTCCGTTTGTTCGCTGACGCCGTCGATTGCCTGACCAATGGCGCCACGGCCAACCGTGTACTTGTCGATGGCGTCGGCGCGAGCGGCATCGGCATCGACCACCGCCGCGGCGCGCTGCGCACGTTCTGACCCAGGCCGGGCACTGTCGCCGCCAGCCGGCGCACGGGCCATGACTCGGCCAGGCTAGGAGGCTGGGCTTCGAGCTTCAAGTTGTAGCCGCCCGTGTGCGGTACGGTGGATGCCAACGGCCAGAGCGCGTCGCCCAATGCGCCGATCCTCAGCGCCAACGCATATTGGGCCTCGATCAGCGCCGCCTGGCTGTCGCGCAGCATCGCCTTGGCGGCCAATAGCGCCGTTTGCAGCCGCAACATGTCGGCCGCCCCCGAGGCGCGTGTTGCGGCGATCCAGAGCGACCGGCTCGATCGCATTGAGCAAATCCGCCTGTTGGGCGACAAGCTGGTACTCGGCCGCTCGCTGCCGCACGAGCCAATACGCCTCGACCGTGGCGCGGTGGTCGACGTCGCCGTCGCGGAGCAGACAATCGCCAAGGCCGATCGGCTTGCCGGCGTCCGTCGGCAGCGAGCGGTCCCAATAGAGCGTGACGGCCAACTGCTTGGTGCGGGCGGCCGGCGTCGCGGCAACCAGGGCCGAGTAAAGCGGCGAAGCCGTGGCCATCGCGCCGCCCACTCCATCCATGACCGCCGGCGGCCGAATCGGTTTGTGCGTCTTCCGCTGGATCGGCTTCGAGGGCGTTGGCAGCGTATCGATCGGCACGACCGGCTTTTCGATCACGCTCGGCGGATCGGGCTCCGGCGGCCTCAACGGCGGCTGGTTCTTGCCGACCGGCCGAAGAGCGTCGGGCAGCGGCGAGGTGGCCGGCTCGCTCGTCTTCCAACGGTCGCGAGGCGGCGCCGGCGTCGGTTCATTCGTTGGGCGAGGCGGCGCCAACGTCGGTTCGTTGCGGCCCGGCTGCCGCATCGGATTCGGCGGGATCGGCTCGGTGGCGCTGGTGGGCCGCACGGGCTGGTCGCCGGCCGAGCCCGCCGGAGCGGCCGTCTTCGCCGACGGGCCGATGAGAATCGTCACCAATTCCTGCGGCGTCGCCGTCGGCGCGACCACCAGCAGGGCGTAGTCGGCGATGTTGCGATTGAACGCGCACACGGTTTCGATAAACGCTCGTTGCTGGCGCAATAATTCGCGGCTGCACTCGAGGACGGCCGCTGCATTGCCGCGGCCACTGCGGTAGTCCTCCCTGACGGCCGAGAGCGCATCGTCGGCAGCCTGGACCGCTGCGGCCCGATCCCCGATCGCCTGATATTGGATCGGAAGCGTCTTGTCCGACAGCCGCGCCCCGTCGGGCGGCGTTCTGCCGGCGAATAATTGCTCGAACTTGGTATCGTACCGCAACACCAACGGGGCGTCGGCGGGCAACGGCGGCGACGAGCCGGCCGGCAGCCGCGTCAATTCCGCCAGTTCGTACTGAGCGCGCACCGCGGTGAGCTCCGCGTTGCGAAGTTGCGCCGTCGCGGCACTGGCCGCCAGCCGCAACGATGCGTTTCCCAGGCCCCCCGTTTTGATGCGTTCGAGCCCCTTGAGGTAATCGCGGCAGAAGGTATAGTCGGCGGCGGCGTCGACCAACCGCCAATAGCCGCGGACGATCTTCAACTGCTGGCCGCGGTCGGACGTCGAACTCAACGCGGCAAGCAGAGTGAATCGTTGCCCCGTGACGGCGCTGCCGGCGGGCAACTGCATCGCCTCGGCCACGATCTCGGACGAACGGGTGCTATTCCCACCCGAAGCGGGAGCCAACAACAGACAAGCGAGCAACATCCCTGCGGCGTGCATAGTCGATGCCTCCTGAGGAAACCCTGACAATCCCCAACTGCGGCAAACCTATAAATTGACACGTTGGCCGCGCCGCGTCAATGCTGGCAACCGCGCAGGGACGGCCGCTCTCAGGAAATGCACCGGTGGGGCAGTAAACCTTCATCCAACCCGTCTTTTGGGGCGTTGGCGAGAATGCTGATCCGTTCTGACGCGATCGACCAGGTCTTTGCGTGACCGTTCACGGGTCAGTAGACGCGGCGTCCCGCTGCGTTGTCTGCGTGAGTTGAGGGCTCGGTCAGCGGCAGGTTTCCTTTTGGAGCAGGCTCAAGTCGCCGCGGAGCTTCCAGCCGGTGTGTTGCCAGAATGCCCTGCCGGCGGCGTTGCTGCGGAAAAGAAAGATGTTGCACTTCGGGATGTGCTCTTTCGCCAACGACTGGAAGCAGCGGGCGACCAGGGTCTTGCCGATGCCCAATTTGCGATGGGAGGCGGCAACGGCGAGGTGGTGCAGGTAGCCGCGGCGGCCGTCATGGCCCGAGAGAACGGCCCCGACGATCGACTCGTTGTCGCAGGCCACGAAACTCAAGCCCGGATTGCGTTTGAGATAGCGCCGAAGACCGGCCGGCGAGTCACAGTCCTCGTCCAAGCCGATGCCGCGGATGTCCCGCCAGAAGGCGAGCACGGCATGGCAATCGCGTGCGGTCATCCTTCGAATTTCTGAAGCGATTCGTCATGTCTTCTGAAAGTCGGGCAAAGAGCATCGCAATAGCCGGGGGCCGACGGCCCGCGGACGATCTTCGTCACGCCTCCGCGGGCCGTTGGCCCCCGGCTATTTGCACGTCGACCATCTGACGCCCGATAGACGATGCTGCGTTCTTCTCCGCCGCGGCGTGAATCGGAGCATTATTCTATCCTTCCCGCACTGCGGGAAGAAGCCCTCCTGTTTTCAGCACTGTAGCAATAGGACAGGATGTGCCGACAATAACGGTTCGACGGCGCGTTGCCAAATGGCGACGTAGAGTTTGTCTGACTGCTGCGCAGGGCCTCGACGAGCGTTGGGACGGGCGAGGCGGTTTAACAACATCGACGCGGACGAGGGAGCCCGATCGTTCTCGGGACTTCGTATGAAAAGTCATCAACAAACGACCCCATTTCTTGCTTGCACAACCGAGCACGAACCAGTAGACGCGGCGTCCCGCCGCGTTGCGTTAGTGGTGTCGGGGTCTGTTTGCCGGCACAAAGCGGCGAGACGCCGCTTCTACCTTGCTTGCATGCTCGCGGCGATCGCGGTCGGGGGCGGCTGCCGCAACAACGAGACGGGAAGCGAAGGGGCCAAGCGGCCGGCGGTCGGCGTGGTGCAGCCGATCGAGCGGCGCGTGGTCGATTACGCTTACTTCACCGGCCAGATTCAAGCGGTCGATAGCGTGCAGGTCCGCGCCCGCGTGACCGGCTACCTGCAAACCATCTGCTACACGCCGGGCACGGTCGTAAAGAAAGATGCGGTGCTGTTCGAGATCGATCCGCGGCAATATCAGGCCCAAGTCGATCTTGCCAAGGGCAAACTGTCGGAGGCCGAGTCGCAGGTGCTCGAAGGCAAGGCCAGGGTGACGCAGGCCGCGGCCCGCCTGGAGCTTGCCCGCACCAAATTGGCGATCGACAAGGAGGTCGCCAAGACGAGCGGGGCCATGAGCAAACTGACGTTGGAAGAGGACGACGCCAAGGTCAAGGAGGCGGCGGCCACGCTCGATGCGTGCAAGGCCACGGTGATCTCCTTGCAGGCCTCGGTAGAAGCCGCCAAGGCCAACCTCGAATACAACCAAAACAACCTCGATTGGACAAAGGTCACCGCGCCAATCACCGGTCGGGTCGATCGCAACCTGCTGACCGTCGGGAACCTCGTGACCGCCGACGTCACTACGTTGGCGAACATGGTCGCCACCGACGAGGTCTACGCCTACTTCGACGTCAACGAGCTTTGCTGCCTGGACATCCAAAGGGCGATGCGCGAAGGGGCGTACGATGAGCCGAAGGACGTGCCCATTTTCATCGCGTTGCAAGACGAACAGGATTTTCCGCACAAGGGCAAGCTGAACCTGGTGGCGAACAAGTTTAACGAGAGCACCGGCACGCTGACGGTGCGAGCGATACTGAAAAACCCGACGAAGATGCTGACGCCCGGCAACTTCGTCCGCGTGCGGTTGCCCGTCGACCGGCCGCGCGAGCGGCTGCTTGTGCCGGATCGCGCGGTGCTCTACGACCAGGGGGACACGTTCCTGCTGATCGTCCAGGCCGACGACATGGTCGAGAAGCGCAAAGTCACGGTCGGGTCGCTCGATCCGGACGACAAGACGCTGCGGGTGATCAAGAAAGGGCTGAAGCTGGGCGAGTGGGTCGTCATCCAAGGCCGGCAGCACATCCGGCCCGGCGTGCCGGTAACGGCCGAACGCCTGCCCCGCCGGCAAGCCCGCCGCATCGCCGAAGAAGCCGCCGCGAAGAAGGAAGCCGCCGCAAAGAACGTAGCCGGACTCGCCATGCTTGCACGTTTCTTCATCGATCGTCCGATCTTCGCCTGGGTCATCTCGATCGTCATCACGCTGGTGGGCGGGGTGGCGGCGTTCATGCTGCCGGTGGCGCAATACCCGGACATCACGCCGCCGACCGTGCAGGTCTCGTGCTCGTATCCCGGCGCGAACGCCCAGGTGGTGGCCGATTCGGTGGCGGCCCCGATCGAGCAGCAGGTCAACGGCGTCGAGCACATGCTCTACATGTCGTCGCAATGCACCAACGACGGCGCCTACAATCTGACCGTCACCTTTGAATTGGGCACCGACCTGAACATGGCCCAGGTGTTGGTGCAGAATCGCGTGGCGCTGGCCACGGCCCAACTGCCGCAGCAGGTGCAGGTGCAGGGCGTGAACGTGAAGAAGAAGTCGCCCAGCATCTTGCTATGCGTCAACCTCATTTCGCCCGACGGACGCTACGACGATCTGTATTTGAGCAACTACGCCACCATCCAGATCAAGGACGAGTTGCTGCGGATCGACGGCGTGGGCGACATCGTCTACCTCGGCCAACGCGACTACAGCCTGCGGATGTGGCTCGATCCCGACAAGATGGCGGCGATGAACCTGACGGCCAACGATGTGATCCGGGCGGTGCAGAGCCAGAATATCCAAGCCGCCGTGGGACAAATCGGCCAGCAACCGATGTTGCCGGGCCAGTTGTACCAGTTGACGATGAGCACGCTGGGACGGCTGGAAAACGTGGAGCAATTCAAGGACATCATCTTGAAGACCGGCGAGGGGGCCGAGGGGCAAAGCCCCGACTCGAACGCGGTGGTCCGCATCCGCGACGTCGCCCGCGTCGAACTCGGCGCCCAGAACTACGATCAGACCTGCCATCTCGACGGCAAGCCGTCGGTGGCGTTGGCGGTCTTCCAGTTGCCCGGCTCGAACGCCCTGGACGTGGCCGAGCAAGATCAAGAAGAAGATGGAGGAGCTGAAGCAGAAGTTTCCCGAAGGATTGGAATACAAGATCGTCTACGACACCACGCCGTTCGTCGAGCAGTCGATCCACGAGGTGTTCAAGACGCTGTTCGAGGCGGTGATCCTCGTCGCGATCGTCGTGCTGTTCTTCCTGCAGGACTGGAAGGCGATGATTCTGCCGATGATCGACGTGCCGGTCTCGCTGGTCGGCACGTTCGCCGTCATGGCGCTGCTGGGCTTCAGCCTGAACAACCTGACGCTGTTCGGGCTGGTGCTGGCCATCGGCATCGTGGTCGACGACGCGATCGTGGTGTTGGAGAATATCGAGCGGCAGATCGCCAGCGGCCTCGATCCGCGGAGCGCCACGATCAAAGCGATGGGCGAAATCACCGGCCCGATCGTCGCCATCACGTTGGTGCTCACCTCGGTGTTTCTGCCGGCGGCGGTGTTCGTGCCCGGCATCACGGGTCAGTTCTACCGGCAGTTTGCGCTGACGATCGCCGCGTCGATGATGATCTCGGCCGTCAACGCGATGACGCTGACGCCCGCCCGCGCCGTGGCGATCTTCAAGACGGAGGAAGGCGGCGGCCACGCAACGCGTGAGGCGCTGCCGTGGTGGATTTTCGGCGTCTTCGGCGGTGCCGCGGCCGTAGCCTGGCTGCCGGCGTGCTTTCCGTCGTCGCTGCAAATCCCGGAGAAAGGCGCGATGCAGTGGCTCGTGGCGGCGGCCTATTTCGTTCCCGGCATGATCGCCGGCGGAGGCGCTCGGCCGCGTTGTCATCCATCCGGTCAACGCCTTTCTGAGCTGGGTCTTCCGCGGTTTCAACTGGTGGTTCGACCGCGTCACGGAGATGTACGGCCGCGGCGTCGGCTGGCTGCTCCGCCTCAGCGCCATCGTGCTGGCGTCTATGGCGGCCTGTTGCTGCTGACCGGCTGGACGATGTCCACCGCGCCGACCGGCTTCATTCCCGTGCAAGACCAGGGCTATCTGCTGGTCAACGCCCAACTGCCCGACTCGTGGTCGGTCCAGGAGACGCAGAAGGTCGTCAACAAGCTGTCGAAGATCGCGTTGGGCGATCCGAACGACAAGGAGCACTATCCCGGCATCGAGGGCGTCGCCCACGTGCTGGACGTCGCCGGCCAGTCGTTCCTGCTGAACGCCAACGGCTCGAACTTCGGCTCGGCGTTCGTCATCCTCAAGCCGTTCGAGCAGCGGAAGAGCCATCAGTGCTACGACGAGGTGATCGCGGAGAAGCTGACCAAGCTCTACGCCCGTGAAATCCCCGACGCCGTGGTGACGGTTTTCCGCGCGCCGCCGATCCAAGGGTTGGGCACCGCGGGCGGCTTCAAGCTGCAAGTCGAGCAGCGCGGGTACGTCGATCTGCGGCGAGCTTCAGAACGAGACCGACAAACTCGTCGCGGCCGGCAACAAAGATCCGCGGCTGGAAGACCTGTTCACCATCTATCGGGCCAACGCGCCGCAGCTCTACCTCGACATCGACCGCACGAAATGCCAATCGTTGAACGTGGACGTCCAGGACGCCTTTAACACGCTGCAAGTCTACATGGGCGGGTACTTCGTCAACCTCTTCAACAAGTTCGGCCGCACCTGGCAGGTCAACCTGCTGGCCGACGAGAAGTTCCGCGATCAGCCCGACAAGATCGCCGACCTCAAGGTCCGCAACAAGCTCGGCGGGATGGTTCCGCTGGGCACGCTTACCGACGTGAAGCGCGAGGGCGGGCCGGTCATGGTGATGCGTTACAATATGTACGCCTCGGCGCCGATCAACGGCAATACCGCCCCGAAAGTCAGCTCGGGCCAGGCCGTCGGCATCATGGACGAACTGGCGAAGGAAGCAGGGCGTGGCGTACGAATGGACCGAAATCGTCTTCATGCAACTCCAGGAAGGGAGCAGCAGCTTCATTGCCTTTGGCCTGGGGGCGCTGCTGGTCTTCCTGATCCTAGCGGCCAAGTACGAGAGTTGGCGGCTGCCGATGTCGGTCATCCTGGTCGTGCCGATGTGTCTGCTCTGCTCGGTCGTCGGCATGTTGATCGTGGTGCTGCCGATCGACATCTTCGTGCAGGTCGGGTTCCTGGTGCTGATCGGCCTGGCGGCGAAGAACGCGATCCTGATCGTCGAGTTCGCCAAGGAATTGCGCGAGAAGGGCAAGTCGCGCTACGACGCCACCGTCGAGGCGTGCCGGCTGCGGCTGCGGCCGATCATCATGACCGCTTTCGCGTTCATCCTCGGCGTGGTGCCGCTGGTGCTGGCCGAAGGGGCCGGGGCCGAAATGCGGCGCTCGCTCGGCACGGCCGTCTTCAGCGGCATGATCGGCGTGACCGCCTTCGGCATCTTTCTGACGCCGGTCTTCTTCTACGTCATCAGCCGGTCGAAGAAGGCGAAACAGAGCGACGAGTGATGGATTCGGCCCCGTAGACGCGGTGCTCCGCCGCGTTCCTTCCTCGTTCTTCTCGTTACCTGGTCGTCGGCCAAGTTGGAAAACAGCGTCGGCGAGGCAGTGTGCAAAGATAGGGAAAGATGCCATTTGCCTTTCATCCCCCTCTAAATGGCCGTTTCTCCATCCCGATTTATCTTATCGTTTTTTTCGGCCGATCTAGCGTAAGCTGGCTCATCCGACTAGACTCTGTTGTCTCGCCCCGACTTTATCGGTCGGATAAGACTGGATAGTATCTGCTGGAATAGAAGGAGCTATTGCCGTGCCGCGTTTTTGGACTTGCCTGCTCTGTTGGGCTGCTTCGGTGTTGTTGGTTGGGGCTGCCGATACGTCGGCCCAGGCTGGCCGGCCGGGCGAGACGCTCCTGCCCGATACGACGCAAGGGTTCTTCGCCATCTCCAACGTCGATGTGCTCACCAAACATTGGGACAAGACACAACTGGGCCACTTGATGGCCGACCCGGTGATGAAGCCGTTCGAGAAGGACATCCGGCGTCAATTCGACTCCCGCTGGTCGAATGTCCATGAGCGGCTGGGCCTTACGCTCGACGACATGCGCAAAGTGCCCGGTGGCGACGTGGCGATCGGTCTGATCGGCCTCCCGCCGGTTAACCCCAAAACGGCAAGGCGGCGCTGGCGATCGTGGTCGACGTCACCGGCAAGCTGCCGCAGGCGAAGGAATTGCTGGCAAAGAACGACGAAGACGCAGTTGGAGCGGGGCGCCAAGCGGAGCGAGGTGAAGATGGAGGGCTGCCCCGATCCCGATCATCCAGTTCGACCTGCCCGAGTTGGAGGAGGAGAAGGAGGCCGCCCGCAGCACGCTCGGAGGGCAGCGGGAACATCGGACAAATCCGCGCCCGCCGGCCCGTCGCTGCAAAGCTCCGCCGATCGCCAGGCGTTCTACTGCCTTACCGGCAACTTGCTGGTCGTGACCGACGACCTCGGCGTCATGAGCGGCATCTTGGGCCGGGCGTTGCGGCAACCACCAGAACGGCGTTCGCTTGGCCGACCACAAGGCGTTCCGGTTCGTGATCGACCGCTGCAAGAAGGACCACGGCAACAGCGACGCCGCAAATGCGTTGGTTTATTCATCCGCTGGGTTATGCCGAAGCCGTTCGCGCCGCCACGCCCGAGTACAAGCGCCGCAAGGGAAAGAGCATTCTCGAAGTGATGCGAAACCAAGGGCTCGGCGCCGTGCTGGGGATCGGCGGGCTGGTCGATTTCTCGTCCGAAGGGCTACGAACTGATCCATCGCACGGCGATTTATGCTCCGCCCGCCCTACACAAAATCGATGAAGATGGCCGTATTGCCCAACAGCACCGATTTCACGCCGCAGCCTTGGGTGCCGCGCGACGTCGCCACCTACACGACCTTCTACATCGACATCCTCAACGCCTTCGACAACTTCGGGCCGCTGTTCGACGAGTTCGTCGGCGGGGGCGAAGAGGGCGTCTGGATCACGACGTGCTGCCGGGTCTGGAAAATGACGCCCGACGGCCCGCAGATCAACCTCGCAAAGAGTTGATCCAGCACCTGGGCAAGCGGATCAGCATGCTGACCGACTACGAGTTGCCCATCACCACGGCCAGCGAGCGGCTGCTGTTCGCCGTCGAAGTCAAAGAACGAGAGGCCGTGGCCAAGGCGATGGAGAAGCTCTTCAAGGGCAGATAAGACCGTCAACCGCGCACGAGTCGACGGCCACGTTATCTGGGAGTTGGTGGACGATCAAACGCCCGACGCCCGAGATCCAAAACTCGACTTTAGCGGCGTGCCGCCCGTCGCGCCTCCGCGCATCCGCGAAAAAAAGAAAGAGGACGAAGAAGAGGAAGAGGACGTGCAGCCGCATCTGCTTCCGCACAGGGCGGTCACCGTGTGCGACGGGCAATTGATGATCGCCTCGCACATCGACTTCCTGCTGAAGGTGATCGCCCCGGAGAAGAAGCCGGAGTTGCTGGTCGATGACGTGGACTACCAACTGGTCGAGCGAAGAGATCGAGAAGCTCGATCCGAAGAAGTGCTTTCGTTTCTTCTCGCGGACCGACGAGGAGTATCGCCCGACCTACGAGTTGATCCGCCAGAACAAGATGCCGCGAGAGCGAATCGCTGTTCGCCAAATTGCTCAACGCCTGTTCGGCGAGGAGAAGAGGGGCGCGACGCGGAAGCAGAAGATCGACGGCCGCGAACTGCCCGATTACCAGGTGGTGCGCCGCTATCTCGGCCCCGCCGGACTGCAAGTCACCAGCGAGCCCGACGGCTGGTTCCTCAAGGGCTTCACGCTGACGAAGTAGCCGAGAAGCTCGAGGGCAGCGAATGCTCTAAATGACGCGGATGCCGACGAATGCGACGCAAGCCATGCGCGAGGAAGCCAAACCGCAAGCCTTCGTCATTCGGATTTCGTCATTCCTTGTCCTTCGAGCTTCGTCATTTTCCCCTCACTTCTGGCTCTGCTGGTAAATCGCCTCGATCAGGCTCTGCACGTCCTTGTATTCTTCTTCGATGCCAGCGCCGCGTCGAGCAGCCGCCGGGCCTCGCTTTCGGAGTGGCCCAGGCTGCGGAGGACCTCGTAGGTCTCGGAAACCACGTCGGGCTCGACCTCGGCTTCGTGCTTCTCCTCGCGCGCGGCCATCAGGGCGAACTTCGGCACCTTGCGGCGCAGCTTGGCGATGATCCGCTCGGCCATCGCCGGCCCGATGCCCGGCAGGCTCGACAGCGTCTTGGCGTCCTGCTCCTCGATGGCCGTGGCCACTTCCTTGACCGGCCGGACCATCGCCCGCAGGCCTTTCTTCACGCCCACGCCGTCGACCGAGCAGAACAGCTCGAAGAACTCCCGCTCGACCTCGCTCAAGGAAGCCGATCAGCCGCGGCGTCATGCGGCCCTGCATCGGGTTGCCTTCCAGGTATTCGATCGTGTGCAGGCTGACCGCCTGGCTCAGCTCGCCCTGCAACTGCCGCCGGGTGAACTCGGGGATCAGCACCTCGTACTCGAAGGCGTCGATTTTCAACGTCAGCGGTGTCGCCGTGCAGGGCGACCAGTTGGCCGGTGATTTTGGTGATCATAGATGTTGTCGGTCAGCAGTTCCGCTGTTTTCCAATTTTCAGCTACCGCAGCCATCGCAGCCAATGCGAAGAAAGAAAGAACGTCGAGATTTAAGCGACCCCATGATGCGCTTCGCGGCGCTGCTTGTCTAGTCCAGGAATTGAGCCATGTCTGCAGAGTTGAGCTCGTTCAAGAGTTGACGATGGGCAAACAAGCGGCTACACTTATGGGGGAGGCTTGGTGGTGAAGAGCGTCTATGTCGAAACCACGATTGTCAGCTACTTTACGGCCCGACCAAATCGGGACGTGGTCACGGCCGCGCGTCAAGAAACGACTCGGGAACTGTGGCCAAAACTCGTTTCTGAGTACGAGAGCTACGTTTCGGTCCTCGTGCGAGAAGAAGCCGGTAAGGGCGACAAGGAACAGGCGGCATTACGGTTGCAGGCCATGGGAGTATTTCCCATGTTGGATGCTGACGAGGCGGCGAGAGCGTTGGCCTCGAAGATTATCGAAGGTCGCGGCATACCGCAGGAGTATCCTGAAGACGCCTTGCATATCGCCGTGGCGGCTGTCAACGGCATCGACGCATTGGTGACGTGGAACTTCGCGCACCTGAACAATCCGTTCACGCGAATGATGGTTCGCCAGCTTGTGGAAAACGCAGGCTACCGCTGCCCGGAACTCTGTTCTCCCGACGAGTTGTTGGAGGCCGATCGATGAACGATCCCATTGTTGATGAAGTTCGGCGTCACCGCATGGAGCACACGCGCAAGTTCGGCGGCGACTTGAAGCTGATTTGCGAGGATTTGCGGTCGCATTCAACAAGAATCCGGTTGGCAAGTCGTTCGTCGACCGCCGAAATTGCGGTCGCCGGTCAAGGAATCCCAAGGTGGGCCGAGCGGCTGACGCCGAAACCGGAACAGCAAGCAGACGTGAGCCGGATTCCCGCACCTTTTCATTGACCAATTCGCAACGACCAATCCAGGGCGTTCAGGTCTTCACGTTTTTTGGCGTTGGTTTATCCTTGAGATAATAATGGCACAGCGCGGCGGCCAGGGCATCGGCCACGTCGGGCGGCTCGGGCGGGGCCGACAGGGCCAGCTCGCGCTGGATCGCACGCTGCATCTGCGACTTCGGCGCCCGGCCGCTGCCGGTCAGAATCCGCTTGATCTGCGTGGCCGCGTAGTGCTTGATCGGGAATCCCGGCCTGGGCGGCGGCCAGGCAGATCACGCCGCGGGCATGGCCCATCAGGATCGCCGTTCGCGGCCGCGCGTAGTGCGAGTAAAGCTCCTCGATCGCCATCACGTCGGGCTTCAGGCCGGCGATCACCTCGGCCATGCCCTCGTGGATTTCGACGAGGCGTTTGGCGAGCGACCCGCGCGACTTGCCGCGGATCACGCCCGCCTCGCATAGCCGCAAGCGGCCCCGTCGGCTTCCAGAACGCCGTAGCCGGTGATGTTCAAGCCGGGATCGATGCCGAGGATGCGCAAGCGGTGGTCATGCGTTGGTTGGGGTGCTTTTGCAAAACCGCAATCGGTTATAAAGACTCGACAAGACCGTTTCAATCCCTCATCTTTCATCCTTCATCCCTCATCATCCTCTTTCCACTCCCCATACTCAAATCCTTCAAACTGCTCACCAGACTCGTCGTCATCGCCTGAAACACCATCTGGAGTTTGTCGAACTCGCGATCTTCCGCCTGACAGAAGATCGTGTAGCTGGTTTGCCCGACCCGCAGGCTGCGGACCAGAGCCGTGTTGATCAGGTCGAGGTAATAGAACGCCAGATCATAGCCGATCAGGTCGTGGCCGGCGACCATCTCGAACGCCTCATCGATTTCGAGGCCGGGATATTCCTTTTTCATGGCATCCACGACCGGCCGCAGCCAGTTTGGCGGGATCGGCCGAGCTGGAGTGGATGGCCACGGTCCAAAACGCCCCGCCGGGGCTATAGACGGTCACCGATTTTCGGCCCAACAGGGCGTCGGAGTCGTCGAGCGTCCAGTTGTCGGGATACTGGAACGAGATCCCCAGTTTGTCGAATCGGGCAGGCATGGTCGATCTTCCGTCAGGCCGCTGTTGCTCGAGCCATTTTACCACGATATACTATGGGAAAACATGGCAGCCGCCTTTCCGACCGACGCCACCACGACCGATTGCTCACCGATCATGCCAGAGACCCGCTCGTTCATTTCAACCAAGCAGGCCCAGGAGCCGTTTTTTGCGGGAATTGACCTGGGAGGAACGAACATCAAGGTCGGCGTGGTCGATGACCTGGGGCGAACGCTCTCCTGGCTGAGCATCCCGACGGAGGTCGAGAACGGCCCGGAAGACGCCGCCCGGCGCATGGCCGCCGCCGTGCATCAGGCTATCGAGGAAGCCGGACTCGAGCGGCGGGACATCGCTCGCGTCGGGCTCGGCTCGCCCGGCGGCATGGACATCCCCTCCGGCATGTTGACCACCGTCATCAATCTCACCGGCTGGGACAATTTTCCCATCCGCGACCGCGTGAGCCACCATTGCGGACTGCCGGTCACGTTCGAGAACGACGCCAACGCCGCCGCCTACGGCGAATTCTGGGTCGGTTCGGGCCGCGATTCGCCAGCATGGTGCTGCTGACGCTCGGCACCGGCATCGGCTGCGGCATCATCATCGGCGATCTGGTGGTCCAAGGCGCCCACAGCCACGGCGGCGAGGCCGGCCACGTCATTATCGATTCGCGCGACGACGCCCGGATGTGCGGCTGCGGCTGGCGCGGCCATCTCGAAGCATACGCCAGCGCCACGGCCGTCATCAGACGCAGCGAAGAGCTGCTCGACGCCGGCCGAGCCACTTCGCTCGCGAAACGGCTTGGCCGCCGGCGAGGAACTCACGCCGAAGCTCATCGCGGAAGAGGCGGAAGCGGGCGATGGGCTTTCGCTGGAGATCGTCCTCGAAACCGCTCGATACCTGGGCATCGGCGCGGTCAACGTGATGCACGTCGTCGATCCCGACGTGGTTCTGCTGGGCGGGGCGATGACCTTCGGCGGGTCGCAGCGGAGTTGGGCCGCCGCTTCCTCGACCGCGTTCGCCAGGAAGTTCGCCGGCTCGCTCGGCCCATTCCCGCCGCCAAAACGCTGATCGATTTCGCCACCCTCGGCGGCGACGCCGGCTTCATCGGCGCCGCCGGCGTGGCCCGGCTCGATTATCTGAAGCAGAAGCGCTAACCGTTGGTCAGGGCATCTGCATTACAATCTGCTGGCGATCAGGCGAACGAGTTGCATGCGTTCTCGCCCGTAATCGGCTACCCCCTCGGTCTCTTTGTAGTGGAGGATCTTGAAACCGTCGGCGAACATCTTCCGCAGCTCTCCGTGCGCGTAGACGGCTCCGCCTCCCGGCTTGCCGGGCGGCGCGAGGAAGGCCTCGATCACTACCAGACCGCCGGGCCGCAGCGACTCGCGGATCTTTGCCACGTTCCCCCGCACGGCGCCGACGTAGAGCAGGGCGACCAGATCCCATTGTTGGCGGCCCCAGTCGAATTCCTCGGCCGTCTGGAGGATGGGCGTGATCCGCACGCCCTGCTTGATCGCCGCTTGCCGGGCGACGGCCAGCGCCCCTCGGCGCGGTCGATGCCCGTCACCTTCCATCCCTGCTTGGCCAGATAGATTGCGTTGCGTCCCTCACCTATGCCGACGTCGAGCGCTTGCCCGGTCGGCGTCCCTTGACGGCTTTAACGAGGAGCGAATTCGGATCCCGCTTGAAGTTCTGGTTCTTTCCGTGGAAGAAGTCGCTCCAGTACTCGGACTGCCAAGCATCGCCCGCCAGCGACCACTGATCGTTCATCAGTCGCCAGCGGCCGTGCCGGCGGACCCAGACCAGCGTCCGTCGGTTGGTATTGATGACCCCCGGGGAGTCGACCCGCTTCACGGTCAGCACAGCGGTGAGTATCGCGGTGTCGCCGGCCCGCCGCACCTTCACGTCGCTCAAGGCGTACCCCCGTTGGCCGGCTTGCCGGCAGGCAGCGGCTTGCCCAGGGCCTTCAGCAGAGTTGCCTTCGCATCGCTGGCGCCGCGCGGATAATAGACCATACAGTTAGCGGCCAGTAGATCGTCGAGCGCCTTGACGTCGTGTCGTTCCATCGCGTCGAAGTAGCGCTCGCTCTGTTGGCGAATCTCGCGGTCCGCGTTTGCATCGCTCGGCGATTCGGGCAATTGTTGGCCGGACACCACAGCCTGGAGGACAATCAAAAGCAGTGCCGTCGCGAGTGGTTTCATGCCAAGCTCCGATCGGCCCGCTTGGTGTCAGATTCGTGGCGAGTACGATTTGATGGAACCGCCAAGCAAGCTCTGATAACGGGTCGTTTGCCGAGACAACCCTGGCTACCGCCGCCTCCGCCAAGCACAGGTCGCCAGTCCGAGCAGGCCGACGGCCAACAGCGCCAGCGTTCCCGGCTCGGGGCGGGGGCTCCGACAATGTTGGGGCCGTTGGGAGCGGATCCGGCGATGGGGGGCAAGCCGGCATTCGCAAACCACAGGTCTCGATCGAGCCCATTGACCGCGCCGTCGTAGTTGGCGTCGCCCTGTTGCCACGTCGTCCCGGTGAAGGCATTGGCGAACCAGATGCTCCGATCCAAGTTGTCCACCACGCCATCCAGGTTGAAGTCGCCGGGATAGGTGGCCATGACCGTCACCGTACTGGAAGACGTGTCGTCGAAGCACCCCAGCGTCAATCCCGTCGCCGCCGCGGTCGAATCGCGAAACTGGCCGACGTCCCAAAGACCGCCGTGGTAGCTTGCCGCCAGCAAGCTTTGGATGGTCGTTGCGGGATCGGCGGCGCCCGCGTAGTCAAAGACGATCTTTCCGGCCTGGATATTGGCGCCGCCGGTGAGCACGCAGTTCTGGGCGGCCGGGGCCAGTTCGAGCGTTCCAGCCGCCACCGTCGTCAAGCCGCTGTAGATGTTGGCTGCCGCCAAGGGTGAGCTTGGCCGAGCCGTTTTTCGTCAGGCCGTGTGTGCCGGCGAGGGTGGCGTTGACGGTCGCGGCGCTGTTGGCGGTGATCGTGCCGCCGGAGAGCGTCAGGGTGGCGCCGCCGCTGCTGTTGATGGTGTAGCCGGTCCCGTTGAAAGTCAGGCGCCCTGGCGGCGACGTTTTCGCTGACCGTGACGGTGGAAGCTCCGCTTGGATTGAAGAGGACGTTCAGGTTCGATCCGCCCGAGTACCAGCCCAACAACGTCGCCGCGCCGGCGGACGAGGCGCTCCACTTTTGCGCCGACGAACTCCAGTTGCCGCTGCCTGCCTGCAGCCCCGTGGTCAGACTCTGTGTCCCAATAGGCGGCCGTGGGCGTGAAACTCCGGGTGAAGGCGACGTTGGCTTGCACGGTCCCGGCGCCGCTCATGTAGACGGAATAACTACCAAGGACACCGAGGCTGCCGGTGGTCAGTTGCGTTGAGGGGACGGAAAGCGGCATATACATATATGTACTATAGGAACTCGACGTCCAGGTGTCCGAGGTTCGCGTAACCTGGATGGTACTGGGGGTGGGGGAGGTGGGGATCAGCCCGATCGGATTGGTCGCACAGTCCCAAGGACTGCCGTCGGAGGATGCTCCCGACCAGGAAATCGTGCCCTGGTTGATCTCGAACCCGTGATCCATCATGTCGAACGAGGTTTGGCTCGTAACCGGTCGGGGCCCGAATGGACTAAACGGCGAACTGTAAAGGGTGGTGGTGTGGATGTATTCATCGACAGTGCCAAAAAACCAGCTAAGGTGAAAATCGCCGCCGGTGTTGTTCAAAAGGATGTTGCCGGGATTGTCCAGGTTGAACGACAGGTTGTTCAGCGTGGGCGCCTGGGATGCGGCGTTGTAAGTCGAATCCAGGTAGAGCGTATAACCGCCCGTCATACCGAATTGTTTCGTATCCGAGGAACTGCCGAGTATCGAGGTATTCGCTAGAATTTGAATTTGCACGTTATTTGTGCTTGTGCCCCCCGTCAGCGACATCGACACCGTCTGCGCATGAAGGTGGGGGGCGTTCAACACGCTCATCACATAGAAAATGCCGGCCAGAAGCAAGGAAGCGCGTTTCATAAGAGTCCTCCCCTAAACAAGATGGCGGATCAGACAAAACCGAAAGAGGGGACATTCGCTCGCATACGCCTATTATACCAACCGCGACAAGACGTTTCTATGCCCGGCACGTCGATCTCGGGGAGGACTGGTTGCTCAAAATGGCGAATCGGAGGCATAGGGTGATATACCGCATGCGGCCGCATTCAACACTAACCCGAAGCGCAAGCGAGGGACGGTAACACATTCCCTCGCTTGCGCTTCGGGTTAGTGTAACCACTGGTGCATGCGTCAGCTTTGGCCGCGAGCGGTATAACTGATTGGCCGACTCTTGGAAACTCGTCAGAATTCCATACAATGAGGTCGCCTCGCCGCAAAGCTGCCGCCGGCGTGTCGAGCGAAAAGAGGCGCGATCGCCGCGTGGACGCGGCGGCTAAACGTCGGCAATCCGAATTCTGACCCCTGATCCCCGACCTCTAACCTCTCAACCGCCGTGCCGAAACTCCTAATCCAAAACGGCCGCGTGATCGATCCATCGCAAGAGATGGATCGCGTAACCAACTTGCTGCTGGCCGACGGCCGCATCGCCGCTTACGATGCCACCCCGACCGGGCAGGAAACGGTGATCGACGCGACGGGCAAAATCGTGTCGCCCGGCCTGATCGACATGCACGTCCACCTCCGCGAGCCGGGCTTCGAGGAGGACGAGACCATCGAGACCGGCACGGCCGCCGCGCTGGCCGGCGGGTTCACCTCGATCGCCTGCATGCCCAATACCGACCCGCCCATCGACAGCCAGGGGGCCGTCGAGTTCGCCCGCGAGCGGGCCGAACGGGCCGGCAACTGCAACGTCTTCGTGGTGGCCTGCGTCAGCAAGAATCGCGAGGGGAAGGAATTGGCCGAGATCGGCCAGTTGGTCGAGGCCGGCGCGGTCGCCTTCACCGACGACGGCAACCCGGTCGGCGACGCCGAACTGATGCGGCGGGCCTTCGAGTATTGCCTGATGTTCGACAAGGCGGTGTTGAACCACACCGAAGTCCGCGAGCTGACGCAGCAGGGCGTGATGCACGAGGGGGTGGTGTCGATGCTCCTCGGGCTGGCCGGAATGCCCGCCGCCGCCGAGGACGTGATGACCAGCCGCGACATCGCCCTGGCCGAAGCCACCGGCGGCCGGCTGCACATCATGCACGTCTCCACCAGCAACAGCGTCGACGCCCTGCGGCGGGCGAAAAGCCGCGGCGTGCGGGTGACCGCCGAAGCCACGCCGCATCACTTCACGCTGACCGACGAGTGCCTGCGCACGCTTCGACGCGAACTACAAGATGAATCCGCCCCTGCGCGGCCGCGAGCACGTCGAGGCGATCATCGCCGGGCTGGCCGACGGCACGATCGACGCAATCGCCTGCGATCACGCCCCCCACGCCCGCGAAAAGAAGATGCAGGAGCTCGACCAGGCCCCCTTCGGCGTCGTCGGGCTGGAAACGTCGCTCGGGCTGGTCGTCACGAAGCTGATCGAGCCCGGACATCTCGACTGGCCCACCGCGATTCGCAAAATGTCGCTCAATCCCGCCCGAATCCTGGGCATCAACAAGGGCACGCTCCAGATCGGCGCCGACGCCGACGTGACGATCATCGATCCGAAGGCCCGCTGGGCCGTCGATCCGGCGAAGTTCCGCTCGAAGAGCACGAACACGCCGTTCGCCGGCTGGGAATTGACCGGCCGCGCCGAGGTCGTCATCGTCGGCGGCCGGGTAAAATTCCCCCGTTAAGCCGGCAGCGGGAGGGGGACGGAGGAGGTTGTCGGCAAAGTGTTTTCCATCGCGTCAGGCCCTTTTTCCGACAACTTCCTCCGTCCTCGTCCCCTTGCACCGCTTCTCCAATCGTCAGAATCCGCACAAGCAAAAAGACCGCTTGAATGCGGAATCTCCCCCGTTGCGTGATCGCTTGCGCGACCGGACACTCTTCGTATTCCTCCAGGTCTTCTTAGTCCGTTTTTTGGTGACTTTTGTCAACTACGATGTATTCTCTCTACAAGGACATGTACTAACCTCAGTGTTCCAAATAGTGGAGGAAAGACGTGGTTGGCGACAAGAAATCGGCGGCACGCGGCATGAAGACAAAGCGAATTGCGGCAGCGAAGAAGGCGGTGAGAGAACACCCGGGCGCCGAGCCGCGAGCAGTCGTGACGGTCGATCGTCGCGAGAATCGTATCGACCGACGCCGGGACGCCGATCGTCGCGTCCGTCAGATCCCGGTCGCCGTGGACCGCCGCGTCGGCGAGCGTCGGGCGAAAGTGAGCCGCCGCCGCCAGATCGACCCGACGACCTGCGAACGCGACTACACGTCCGAGGAGATCGAATTCATGCAGCGCCATGGACAACTACAAGCGGCGCAGCGGGCGGATGTTCCCCACGTGCAGCGAAGTGCTCGAAGTCATCCGCTCGCTCGGCTATGCCAAGCAGGTGCAAACGGAGCCCGTCGTCCTGCCGACGCTCAACGTGTCGGCCACACCGATCGAGGCTTCGATGCTCGTCGGCTCGTGAGCGTCGGAAGACCGACGCCGTGCCAACCATTTAGCCGGCGAACTCGTTCGCCGTGAAGGGCCGCAGCACTTGACACAAACCACGGCGAACAGGTTTGCCGGCTAGACGACGCACTAAGCGACTTTCGCGTCGCCCGGCACGGGGAACTGACGGCACAGTTCGGCCACCCGGCCGCGAATCCGGCCGCGGAGCGTTTCATCTTCCGGCGCGGAGCACTTCGAGAATCCAGCCGCCGATGTTCCGCAGTTCGTCGCGGCCCATTCCGCGGGTGGTCAACGCCGGGGTGCCGATCCGCACGCCCGACGGATCGACCGGCTTCCGCGGGTCGAACGGGATCATGTTCTTGTTGATCGTGATGCCGCACTTCTCCAAGGCCTGCTCGGCGGTTCGTCCGGTCGTGCCCAGCGGCGTGACGTCGGCCAGGATCAGGTGGTTGTCGGTGCCGCCGCTGACCAACTTCACGCCGCCGGCCAAGAGCGTATCAGCCAGCGTTTTGGCATTGTCGACAACTTGCTGCATGTACTTCTTATACGCGGGCATCAGCGCCTCGCCGAAGCAGACGGCCTTGCCGGCGATGACGTGCATCAGCGGGCCGCCCTGGATTCCGGGGAAGACCGCCTTGTCGATCTCCTTCAGGTACGCCTCCTTGCACAGGATCAGTCCGCCGCGCGGGCCGCGGAGCGTCTTGTGCGTGGTCGAAGTTACGTAGTCGGCCACCGGCACGGGGTTGTCGTGCAGCTTCGTCGCCACCAGGCCGGCGTAATGGGCCATATCGACCATCAGCTTCGCCCCGACCTCGCGGGCGATCTCGGCGAACTTGCCGTGCGGAATCTCGCGGGGATACGCGCTGGCCCCCGCCACGATCATCTTCGGCCGATGCTCGCGGGCCAGGCTGGCGATCTGGTCGAAGTCGATCCGATGCGTGTCCGCCCGAACGCCGTAGCTGAAAAAATGGTAGAACTTGCCCGAGATGTTCAACTTCATGCCGTGCGTCAGGTGTCCGCCGTGGGCCAGATCGAGCCCCAGCACGACGTCGCCCGGCTGCAAGGTCGAGAAGTAGACGGCCGTGTTGGCCTGGGCGCCGGAGTGGGGCTGCACGTTGGCGTGCTCGGCGCCGAAGATCTGCTTGGCGCGGTTTCGGGCGAGGTCTTCAGCCACGTCGACGAACTCGCAGCCGCCGTAGTAGCGATGCCCGGGATAGCCCTCGGCGTATTTATTCGTAAGCACGCTGCCCACCGCCTGCATCACGGCCGGGCTGGTGTAATTCTCGGAGGCGATCATCTCCAGGCCGTTGCGTTGCCGATCGATCTCGCCGGCAATGGCGGCCCAAACTTCGGGGTCTTGGCGTTCGACGTAGTTCATTTACGGTAACCTTGAGTGTGAATGGCAAGGGGATGGACGCCCCATCGACGGGTTCGGTTGCGATCGAAAATCCACACAGGTATAATTCTTCTCGACGCGGGAGTCAAGCGACGCGTCGGAAGTCAGCGCGTCGTGCGTCATGGGGATTCGGTTTATAGGAGGCGACTCCCGTCGCCAATTCGTGGCCTTGCACCTTCCCATTGACGTCGTGAGACGCCTCCTAAGGTCGATTCGACCGCTCGACCAGCTTCGCCAGCAGGTCGCGTGCGGCGCCGGTGTCAATGGCGTCGGCGGCTTGCGCGGCGCAGTGCTTTAGCGACGGATCGCGGCCGACGGTCCAGAGTGCGGCGGCGGCGTTGGCCACGACGACGTCGCGCGGCGGACCACGACGGCCGGCGAGGATTCCCGAAATCACTTCCGCGCTCTCCTCCGGGCCGGAGACGAGCATCTCGCTCTGCCCGGCCGGCTTGAGGCCGAAATCGCCCGGCTGCCACTGGAATCGCCGCAGGCGGCGGTCGGCAGCCTCGATCACTGCGGTCGGGCCGGCCAGCGTCACTTCGTCGAGGCCGTCGCAGCCGTGGACGACGATCGCCCGGCGAACGCCCAGCAGCAGCAGCGCCTCGGCCAGCAGCGGCTGTAAAGGCGGCCTGCCCACGCCGAGCAACTGAAACGGAGCAGAGGCCGGATTGACCAGGGGACCGAGGATGTTGAAGATCGTGGGCGTGCCGAGCCGCTTGCGGACCGCCGCCACCCGCTTCATGGCGGAGTGCAACAGCGGGGCGAAGCAGAAACAGATGCCCAACTCGTCGAGGCATGCCTCGACCCGGGGCACGTCGGCGTCGATGTTGACCCCCAGCGCGGCCAGCACGTCGGCCGAGCCGCTGCGGCTGGTGGCGGCGCGGTTGCCGTGCTTGGCCACCGCCGCGCCGACGGCCGCGGTGACCAGGGCGGCTGCCGTCGAGATATTGAAGGTTCTCGACCCGTCGCCGCCGGTGCCACAGGTGTCGAGCAGATCGGGTCGCGACGAGCGAATGGCCGTCATCCGCCGCCGCATGGCGGTCGCCGCCCCCGCGACCTCCGCCACCGTTTCGCCTTTCCTGTGCAGCGCCGCCAGCAGCCGGGCGATCTGCTCCTCGTCGCAGCCGCCGTCCATGATCTGCCCCATGACGGCGGCCATACGCTCCATCGGCAGATCGCCGCCCGACTCAACTTGCTGGATTACGGTTTCGATCATTGTGGATACCATAATGCGCTCCGCAATCGGGGTTGTCGAGCCGGGTCGTCGAGCCGGGGGTTGACGATCTGCCGGAAGTGAGGCATACTTGGACCATCGTGTGCAAACCGCCACCGACCGCAGCACCGACTTGCGGCCGGAAATCGCGGGGCACGCGGTTGCAAGTTGTTGTGGTGCGAGAAGTTACAAAGCTACGGGGGCGTAGCTCAATTGGTTAGAGTACCGGACTGTCGATCCGGTGGTTGCGGGTTCGATTCCCGTCGCCCTCGCTTGACATAAGGTAAAGCCCTGCAATCGGTTACGGTTGTAGGGCTTTCCTCGTTTTTGCCCTCTTTGGGGCCAATGTTGCCACGAGTGTTGCCAGCCGCCGGAGTGTTGCCGTAGCTGGCCCACAACTGATCTGACCAGTCGGCGGAATCGATGTCAACGTGATAAGCCATCGTGGTGGCGACACTGCAATGACGCATCAGTTGCCGCAAGATGGCCGGCATGACCCGCTTGGCCCATCGCGTGCCAAACGCCCGACGCAGATCGTGGGCGGAAGCAGACTTGCCATCGGCCTTACTGACCACCACGCCCGCCCGTTCCCCAATGTCAGCAACGATCTTGCCAACAGAATGGGCGATTAGTCGACTACTGATCTTTGACGAGTTCCTTGTGAGTGACCGGCCGAGAGAAGCAGTGCCATCTTGACGCCCGGCGGCCACGGCCCGAGGCGTCAGACAGCGTAGAGACGGGGGCAATCCTCTTGAGGTCGTTTGCACACGATTGGGCTGCGGTCGGCGGGCATCTATCGCACTGGCATTTCAACCTCGATTCCTCCCGATCGTGCTATAATACACCCGCGCAACGTCCCTCAGCAGCACAGGCGTTGATGACAGTGAACCTCAATCAAGAAGACGGGCAGGTTGCTGTGCGCCCACCCCCGTTCAACATCCGATGCACCCAAACCCAGCGAGGCGAACAATGAGCCTTCACAAGGAGTTGTTCGGCAGGACGCCCGAGGGCGTCGCCGTCGATCTGTACACGTTGACCAACGACAGGGGGCTCCGCGTC
Organism: uncultured Planctomycetia bacterium; assembly: GCA_963815695.1. Lineage (GTDB taxonomy): Bacteria > Planctomycetota > Planctomycetia > Pirellulales > Thermoguttaceae. Next base: position 134,430 of record CAWFIG010000018.1, on the reverse strand, counting down.
AAGATCATGACCTACGGGGCAACGATCATCTCGGTTGAAACGCCCGACCGCAACGGAAAGCTCGAAGACGTCACGCTTTCGCTCGACGCCCTGGGCGAATACCTCAAGGGGCACCCCTTTTTCGGCTCGACGGTGGGCCGCTACGCCAACCGCATCGCCAAGGGCAAGTTCACCCTCGACGGCAAGCAATACACGCTGGCCACCAACAACGACGGGAACCATCTGCACGGCGGCGTCAAGGGCTTCGACAAATACGTGTGGGATGCCAAGCCGGTCGAGACCGCCGACTTCCGCCGGAGTCGGTTTCACGCACGTCAGCCCCGACGGCGACGAAGGATATCCCGGGAAACTGACCGCCAAGGTGACCTACAGCTTGACGAACGACAACGAACTGAAGATGGAATATGAGGCGACGACCGACAAGCCGACGATCGTCAACCTGACAAACCACACCTACTGGAACCTCACCGGCGGCGGCCGGACGATGTTCTCGGCCACGAGTTGACGCTCAACGCCGATCGCTACCTGCCCGTCGATAAGGGCCTGATCCCGTTGGGCGAGCTCAGCAATCTCAAGGGCACGCCGATGGATTTCACCGAGCCGATGACGATCGGATCGCGGATCGCGCAGGTCGAGGGGGGCTACGACCACTGCTACGTGCTGAACAAGAAGCCCGGCGAACAGCAGGCGATGTCGCTGGCCGCGACCGTCCACGAGCCCAAAAGCGGCCGCGTGCATGGAGGTCTACACGACCGCGCCCGGCGTGCAGTTCTACACGGGCAATTATCTCGACGGCACGCAACAGCGCGGCGGCAGAAGGTTTGCCAGGCATTTCGGCTTCTGCCTCGAGACGGAACATTTCCCCGACTCGCCCAATTGGCCGTCATTCCCTTCGGTGGTCTTGCGGCCCGGCGAAACGTACACGCACAAGACCGTCTGCAAGTTCGGCGTGAAGTCGTGATGCTTAACCGGTCTTGTCGAGTTACAGGAGAACTGCAAAGTCCGACGCGACGGGGACAGGTCCATGTTTTCGGGCGAGAATCCAGGGCAATCGCGACGACATTTGCCCGAAAAATGGACCAGTCCCCGACTTTGCGGTTCTCCTGTGTCGGGTTAGAAAAAGGGTAAGCGTTCACAGGCCGGAAACAGAGGGGGACGGAGGAGGTTTTCGGCGACAGTATCCGCCGCAGGAGAAGATATTTCTCCGAAAACCTCCTCCGTCCCCTTGCCGCCCAGTGAACGGTTACGAAAAAGGTTGCGGGTTGCGCGGCCGCTTGCTATAAAGAAGGATGCCTTTGCACGTCGCTCCATTGGGGGACCAGTTCCCTCTCAGCCCCGACACCATGCTGTTGTTGTCACGACCAGGAGGGCCAGATGGTACGCAGGTCTCGCCGTACGTTCAGGGAGTTGATCTCAAGGTCATCGCTGCGCCGAGGCGGCGGTGCTCGTGCGAAGGCGGCCCGCTCGCGCCGGCTTGTGCTTGAAAGTCTCGAATGCCGGCAGTTGCTCTCCGTGAATCCCATCATCAGCGAGATTCTCGCCGACAACGGGAACGGTATCGTGGATTCGGCGGGCGATCACACCGATTGGCTGGAGATCTGCAATCCGAACAGCCAGCAGGCAATCGATCTGACCGGCTGGAAGCTCCAGTACGACACCGGCGGCAGCGCGACGACATGGGCGTTCCCCTCGATGACGCTCGGGCCGAACGAGTCGCGCGTGGTCTTTTGCACTTCCGGGCTGAGCCAGACCGATCCCAACGGCGAGCTGCACGCCAATTTCAATCTCTCCAAGTCGGGCAAGTACCTGGCGCTTTTGGACAGCAACAATAACGTCGTGCAGGCGTTCAGTCCCACGTTTCCCGCACTGGGGACCGACGTCTCCTATGGAATCGGGCAGGAGGTGGCGGAGACGGATCTGGTTGCCGTCGGAGCAACGGCAAGCTATTACGTTCCCACCAGCAGCAGCCTCGGCTCGACCTGGACACAGCCCGGCTTCGACGCCTCGTCGTGGTCTTCGGGTCCCACGGGGCTGGGTTTCGTCAGCCAGGTTCCGGGATTTGCGGTCACCAATTACAAGGCGAGTCTGGGCAGCATCAGCAATGTGGCTCAGGCCCAGTCGGTGATCGACACGGCGTCGAACCAGAGTTGGACGAGCAGCGAGACGGCGCCCTTCCTCAACTACATGAATACGGGCGGCGGCGGGGAGTTTTTGTCCAGCGATCGCCCGTTTCCCGGAATGCCCAACGGCACCGACTACGACGTTTTCGTCGTGCAGGCGACCGGCCGCGTCCATATCCCGAGCGCGGGCGATTGGACTTTCGGCGTCAACAGCGACGACGGGTTCAGTTGCACCGTCAACGGGCAGACGTTCGCCTACGACGGGCTGCGCGGCCCGGGCGACTCGTTCGGAACGATCAATTTCGCGGCGGCGGGCGACTACGACCTTTCGCTGGTGTACTTCGAGAACGGCGGCGGCGCGGACCTGGAGCTTTTTGCCGCCACGGGGCAAAAGACGACGTTCGATTCCAGCTTCCGCCTGGTGGGCGACACGGCCAGCGGCGGCTTGGCGGTGCAGAGCACTCCGCTGACCAGCGCCGGCAACAATTCGGCCTTCATCAACGCCGTGGCGACGAGCGTCGAAACCGCCGTGCAGGCGGCGAACAACACCTCGTTATACGTGCGCATCCGCTTCGACGCCCCCGATCTGGCGTCGTTGCAGAGCTTGGCGCTCAGGATGCAGTACGACGACGGATTCGTGGCCTATCTCAACGGCTTCGAGGTGGCGCGGCGGAACGTTCCGACCACGGTCGCCTGGAACTCGCAGGCGGTCGCGGAGCGCACCAGCGACGTGCAGGCCACAACGTTCGAGAACCTTCGACGTTTCGACGTTTCTCGATTCCGGCACGGCGGGCCACCTGATGGCCAGCGGCAACGTGCTGGCGATCCAGGTGATGACCTCCTCGCCCGGCGATACGGGACATGCTGGTCAGCGCCGGAGCTCTCGCAGATCGTCTCGACGCAGTTGGGCAACCATTTCTTCGCCACTGCGACCCCCGGCACGCCGAACACGATCGACACCTGGCAACCCGACATCGCGTTTGGCGTTGCAGCGCGGATTCTTCTACCAGTCGTTTCCGCTGGCGATCACAACGACCACCACCGGCGCCAACATCTACTATACGCTGGACGGCTCGACGCCGAGCGCCGCGCACGGAACGCTTTACGCCGCCCCGATCACGATCAGCACCACGGCCACCGTCCGCGCGGTGTCGGTGATTGCGGCGGCTCGGCCGGGGTGGTTTCGACCGAGACCTACATTTTCCCCAACGACGTGATCAACCAGCCGGCCAATCCGGCCGGCTTTCCGACGACCTGGGGCGCCGAGCCGGCCGACTATGGCATGGATACCCGGATCACGACCGATCCGGCGTACCAGAGCGAGTTGGTGCAAGACCTGCTCTCGCTGCCGACGATGTCGATCGTGACCGACCAGTCCAATCTGTTCGATCCGAACACGGGCATCTATGCCAACGCGCTGAACAGCGATTTGGAGGCGCCGGCGTCGCTGGAATACTTCGATCCGGCCACGGGGCAGACGTTTCAGATCAACGCGGCCTTGCGGATGCAAGGCGGGGTGGGGCGTTACCCGGGGTATGAGAAGCACTCGTTCCGCTTCGTTTTCAAGGCGCCGTATGGTCCCAGTAAGCTCGATTTCCCGCTGTTCGGCGACGGGGCCACCGATTCGTTCGATACGGTGACTCTCCGCGCCGGTTTCAACGACGCCTGGGTGTGGGGTCAGAACCAGGCCCAGTACATCCGCGACCAGTTCGCCGACATGACGCTGCTGGCGATGGGCGAACCGGCCGGCCACGGCAACTACGTGCAGTTGTACGTCAACGGCATTTACTGGGGAGTCTACAATCCCACCGAGCGGCCCGACACCTCGTTCGCCGCCGCGTATCTGGGCGGCGACAAGGACAACTGGGACGCCATCAACGCGGACCAGCCGGCCAACGACAGCGACACGACGGAGTACAACCAACTGGTGAACTTCGATTATCAGAACGGCAGCACGGCCGCCTACCAGCAGGTCCAGGGCAACAATCCGGACGGCACCCGCAATCCGAGCTATCCGGTGCTGATGGACATGAACAACTTCGTCGATTACACGCTGATGAACTTCTACATCGGCAACTCGGACTGGCCGTACCACAACTGGTACGTGGCCCGACCCGAGGACAGTTCTCCCACCAACCTGGACAGCACGGGCTTCAAGTTCTTCCCCTGGGACTCGGAGATGGCCACCGGGCTGCAATGGTCGTCCGATCCGTACGTCAATTCGTTGAACGGCGGCGGGTGGAGCGGCTGGATGGCGTCGGCCTTCAATTCGCTGATGAACAACGCCGATTTCCGCATGTTGTTCGCCGATCACGCGCAGAAGTTTCTCTTCAACGGCGGAGCGCTGACCACCGCCGCCGCGCAGGCCCGCTATCAGGGATTGGCCGACGAAGTTCAGGACGCGATGGTCACCGAATCGGCGCGTTGGGGCGACGTGAGCGGCACGCTCTACACGCCTTCCGACTGGATCAACGACCGCGACTACGTGCTGAACACGTGGCTGGGGCAACGCACGAGCATCGTGATCCAACAATTGCGCAGCGCCGGGCTGTATCCGGGCGTCGATGCGCCGGCCTACCGCGTCAACGGAGCGGGGCAATACGGCGGCGTGTTCACTCCCGGCGACACGCTGACGATCGCGGCTTCGGCGTCGCCCGTTTACTACACGCTCGACGGCTCCGACCCGCGTCTGCCCGGCGGAGGGCTGAACCCGAACGCCATCCTCTACACCGGTCCGATCACGCTTACCCAGGGCGTCGAGGTCAAGGCCCGCGTCTACGCCGGCGGAGCCTGGAGCGCGCTGTCCGACGCGGGCTTCTACGCGAATCTAGCTCCGTCGATCCGCATTACGGAGATGATGTATCATCCGACGCCGGCGACGGCCGACGAGATCGCCCGCGGCTACACCGGCAACGACAACAACGATTTCGAGTACATCGAGATCGAGAATATCGGCAACGACACGCTGCCGCTGGCGGGATTGCGATTTGACGACGGGGTCACCTTCACGTTTCCCAACATTTCGCTGGCGCCGAATCAGTATGCGCTGGTCGTTTCGAACGTCACCGCGTTCCGCATCCGCTATCCCGGCGTGAGTACGTCGCTGATCGCCGGCCAGTACAGCGGGCACCTCGACAGCGCCGGCGAGGAGGTCCGCCTGGACGCCCCCAGCGGCGGCGTCGTGCTCGATTTCACCTACAGCGACGACTGGTACGAGCAGACCGACGGCGAAGGCTTCTCGCTAACGATCCGCAATCCCCTGCAAGCGACTTCGCTCTGGGACTCGGCCGACGGTTGGCGGGCAAGCGCCGACCCGAACGGCTCGCCGGGCAGCGATGAAGCCAACCCGATCCCCAACCCGGGCTCGGTCGCCATCAACGAGGTGCTGGCGAATCCGTCCATGCCCGGCGGAGACATGGTCGAGATTCGCAACACCACCAGCCAGCCGATCGACCTGAGCGGTTGGTTTCTCAGCGACAGCAGCGCGAATCTGACGAAATATGAGATTGCCGACGGCACGACGATCGCGGCCGGTGGATACCTGGTGCTCAGCGACGATCGGAATTACGGCGTGGGCTCGGGCGACCCCGGCTCGCACGCGGCGTTCACCCTTCCCGTGCTCGGCGGCGACCTGTACTTGACCTCCAACCATGCGGACTTGCCGGGCGGCTACCGCGAACACGTCAATATCGACTACGCCCCGCTGGACGTCTCTCAGGGCGTGGTGACGAAATCGACGGACGAGACCGACTTCTCGCTGCTGCAGACGCCCACATTCGGCTCGGCGCCGAACTACGCCGGCGCGGCCAACAGCCTCGCCTACGTGGCGCCGGTCGTGTTGAACGAGGTCATGTACCATCCCTCCGCTGCGACCGCGGCGGAGCAGGCCGCCGGCTTTACGAACGAGGACGATTTCGAGTTCCTCGAATTGTACAACCGCTCGGGATCGACGCAGACGTTGAGCGACTTTTACGTCGGCGACGGCGTCGGCTTCACCTTTGGCTGGTATCCCGACGGCACGGGCAGCGAAGCCCGGACGCTGGAAGCGGGCGCCACCGCCACCTGGTCGGCCGCCGGCCTGGCAAGCGGCAGCTATACGGTCTATGCCCACTACAGTCTCGTGGACGGCAACGGCACGCGCCGCAACAATCTCGACCAGGCTGCCCAATACACGATCAGCTACGACGGCGGTTCGACGACCGTAACGGTCGATCAGAACCAGATCGGAGTGATGGGCGACGACGTCTGGGTCGATTTGGGCGTCTACTCGTTCGATGGGCCGGCCACCATCACCCTTACCCGCGGCGACACCGATCCGAACGATTGGACAATCGCCGACAGTGTGAAGTTCTCGGCGGCGGGCCAGAGCGACGTCAGCGTGGGCAGCCCAACTTTCAATTCCTTCGCGATCGGCAGCGGCCTGACCACGCTGGCCCCGGGCGCCTACGTGGTGTTGGTGAGCAATTATGCGGCGTTCGACCAACGGTATGACGTCGCCGCCAACCAGATTCCCGTCGCCGGAGTCTACTCGGGGCATCTGGGCAACGGCGGAGAGATGGTCCGCCTCGCTCAGCTTGGCGACGCCTATCCGGGCTACGTCGCTTCGTTCGAGATCGACCACGTCAATTACGGCGCCGCCGCGCCTTGGCCGAGCCAAGCCGATGGCGACGGGCCCGCCCTGATCCGCATCCATACGGCCGACTACGGCAACGATCCCGCCAATTGGGAGGCCAGCAACAGCGGCGGCACACCGGGAGCGGCAAACCTCCCGATCGACGCCTCGGCGCCGACGGCCCCGACCAGTCTCGTAGGCCACGCGACGCTCGCTCCCGACGCGATTACGCTGACGTGGTCCCTTTCCAGCGACAGCCAGAGCTACGTCGATCATTACGTCGTCTACCGCAACGGCGTCGCCATCGGCACGTCGGCGACCGCTTCCTACAGCGACACGAACGTGACGGCCGCGACGAACTATTCCTACCAGGTGAGCGCCGTCAACCGCGACGGATTCGAGAGCGGGCGATCGACGGCGGTGACGCTCGGCGTGCCCGGCATCGTTTTCTACGACTGGCCCGACAGCCGGCACATCGAGGTCTATTTCAGCGAGCCGCTCGATCCGGCCACCGCCGGCCTGTTGAGCAACTACCTGCTGGGCAGCGGCGCGCTCAGCGGCGTGGCGCTCTCGCGCGCCAACACGGAAGTCACCCTGACAACCAGCGCGGCGATGACCACCGGCGCCGGCTACACGCTCACCATGAACGATTTGACCACCGCCTCGGGAAACCAGTTGCCGGCAAGCCAGCAGTTCTCGTTTACCTACGCGCCGCAAGGGACGGGCACGATTCTGCGCGAATACTGGACGAATATCGGCGGCGGCAACGCCGTCACCGACCTGACCAACAACCCCAATTACCCGAATAACCCCAGCGGCCGAAACCTGTTGGCGTCGTTCGAGGCTCCGACCAACTGGGCCGATGCCTACGGCACGCGGATTCGCGGCTACATCACTCCGCCCGTGACGGGCTATTACACCTTCTGGATCGCCAGCGACGACAACGGCGAACTGTGGCTCTCGACGGACGACAACCCGGCCAACGTGGTCAAGATCGCCTACGTGACCTCCGCGACCGGCTCGCGCGACTGGGCCAACAGCAGCAACCCGACGCAGCAGTCGGCGCAGATTTATTTGCAAGCGGGGCAGCGATACTACGTCGAGGCGTTGCAGAAGGAGGGCGGCGGCGGCGACAACCTGGCCGTCCGCTGGCAGTTGCCCGACGGAAGTTGGGAAAACAACGATTCCACCATCCCGATTCCGGGCATTCGTCTGTCGCCGTACGGAGGAGGCATCGATATGACGCCGCCGACGGTCCCGGCGAGCGTGCAGGCCGCTTTTGCAGGCAGTCAGGTCGATCTGACCTGGTCGCCGGCTGTTGACCGCGACAGCGGCGTCGATCATTACGTGATCTACCGCGATGGGCAACTGCTCGGCACGTCGGCCACCGCGAGCTTCACCGATTCGAGCAACGTGACGGCCCAGGCCCGGCACTCCTACCAGATTTCCGCCGTGAATTACGACGGTTTTGAAGGCTCGCGCTCCCTGGCCGACAGCGTGATCACCAACGGCATCGTCTCCGTTCAGGCGGCCGATTATACCGTCGTGCGGGTGGCGTTCTCGGAGCCGGTGGACGCCGTTTCCGCCGAAACGGCCGGCAACTACCAAATCGCGGGCGTTATCGTCCAGTCGGCGCACCTCGAAGCGGACAATTACACGGTGACGTTGACCACGTCGTCGCTAGGCGTCGTCGGCCACGTGCTGACGGTCAACAACGTGCAGACCCGCGCCGGCGTTACGCTGTCCCAGCAGAGCGTATCGTTCGCCTACGCCGGAACGATCACCTATGACTACTGGCTGAACATCGGCGGCGGAACAGCGGTTTCGGATCTGACGGGCAATTCCAATTATCCGAACAATCCCAGCGGCGAGCAGAGTCTGACGAGTTTCGATGCGCCGTACGATTGGGCCGACAACTACGGTGGACGGATTTGCGGCTACGTCATTCCGCCGACGACCGGCAACTACCGTTTCTGGATCGCCAGCGACGACAATAGCGAACTGTGGCTCTCGACGAACAACGATCCGGCCGGCAAGGTGAAAATCGCCTCCGTACCCGGAGCTACCGGCCACAATCAGTGGAACGCATTCACCGAGCAGCGGTCGGCGTCGATCTACCTCGTCGCCGGGCAGCGGTATTACATTGAAGCCTTGCAGAAAGAGGGCGGTGGCGGCGACAACCTCTCCGTGGCTTGGCAACCGCCGGGGACAACCTTCAACACCAGCAACGGGTTGCCCATCGCCGGCGAGTATCTTGCGCCCTACGTTCCGGGCACGTTCAACCCGGTCTCGTTCACGATCGGCGTCAGTCCCTTGACCACCGGCGATAGCACTCCGGCGCTCAGCGGCGCCATCAGCGATCCGACCGTGGCGGTAACAGTCAGGGTCGAGGGAACCTATTACGCGGCGATCAACAACCACGACGGCACCTGGACGCTGCCGGAGGGCACGATCGTCTCGCCACTGCCGGAAGGGACCTACGACGTACTGGCCATCGCTGTCGATTCCTCGGGCCACACGGCTTTCGATACTACCGGCGACGACCTGGTGATCGACACCGTGTCACCCACCGGCGGCATCGCCGACGTCACTCCAGATCTGGTGGTGCGCCCCATCGCTTCGATCGCCATCCAATTCAGCGAGCCGGTCGTCGGCTTCGGCCTCGCCGATCTGCAATTGACGATCGACGGCGTCAGCCTGCCGTTAAACGCCGCGACGCTTACCACGGCCGATCAGCAAACCTGGACGCTGGGCAACCTCACCGGCACGACTTCTGCGATCGGCATCTACGAACTCACGTTGACGCCGACCGGTTCGGGCATCACCGACCTGGCCGGAAACACGTTGCCCGCCGGCGACGGCATCATCTGGCGCAATGTCCCGCCAATACCCGGCGACTTCAATCTCGACGGAGCGGTGGATAATCTGGACAGGGCGATCTGGTTTGCCAATGCCGGCAAAGGCACGACCTGGGCACAGGGGGATGCCAACGGTGACGGGACCGTGAATGGTTTGGATCGGGACATCCTGACTGCAAACCTCGGTAGGAGTATTTTCACCGAGTATCCCGACCCCGCGCCCGCCCCTGTGCCCGATCCCTGCGCCTGATCCTGCACCGGTCCCCACGACTGACCCTGTGCCTGATCCCGCGCCTGATCCTGTGCCTGATCCGCGCCCGATCCTGTACCGGTCCCCGCGCCCGACCCTGTGCCGGTCCCCGTACCCAAGCCTGCGCCCCACCCCAGGGTTGATCCCGCGCAAAGCCTGCGCCTGAACCGCCGCCTTCGACCCCAACAAAGCCAGCCCCGTTCGAGCCCCGTGGGGTGACTCCGATCCCGACGATCCCCAAGACGCCCGTAGTTCCGGGCAATCCACCGCGACTTGCGACTGGAGTGCCGGTGCTCGCTTCAATGCTCTATGCTGGCGCCGTGCCGACGTTGTTTCCGATCAGCGGTCCGGTGTTGGCCGCCCACATCGAGACCTTTTCCAGTGTTCGCAGCCGGCCGGCGACGACACCGGCCGCCCCAGCCAAGCCCGTTGCGACGTCGGGCCCGACAAACGCTCCGCGCGTCTTGATGTCCAGCGTCACACTGCCCACCGCCGCCGTCCCGCAGGCCGTTCACGATGCGGTGTTCAGTGAGCTTGGAAACGAATGCCGCGGCATCGTTGACGGACTTCTTGAGAACGCGACGAAGGGCATCACCGGTTTTGGCCGACAAAACAGCCAACGCCGCTGATCGTTCGAGGCATTTTGCGGCCGACCGCGATTGTGCGGTGTGACCGTCAGATCATCGGGACGTCGGCGTCGTAGGGCATGCCTTCCAGCGCGGCGTTCACGATCATTTGCAGTAGGCGCGGATAGGAGATGCCGGCTCGCTCGGCCTGACGCGCCACGCCGTAGCCGTCCTCCAGGCAGGCGTTGCAGTTGACCTCGAGGATGCAGGGGCGATCCTCGCCGTCGAGCCGAACGTCGACCCGCCCGTAACCCCAACCGCCCACGGCGCGGAACGCGCGGAGCGAGGTCGAGATGATCTCGCGGGCCAACTCGGGCTCGACGATGGCCGGACAGATCACCGAGGTCTTTTGGTATTCCACGCTGGTTTCGATGAACTTGGCCGCGTACGACATGATGGGTGGGATTGTCGGCGGTAGTTCCGAATAGTTCACCTCGGCCAGCGGCATCACCCGCAGCCGCCGCCCGCCGATGATCGAGACGTTGAACTCCCTGCCCGGCAGGAACGACTGCACCAGCACCGGCTGCTTGTACTCGCGAAGGATCACCCGCATCTTGTCGCGCAGGGCCTTCTTGGTGTGGACGATCGAGTCGCGATCCAGCCCGATGCCGGCGTGTTCCTGGCTGGCCTGGACGATCAGCGGAAAGGGCCAGGCGCGGTGGTTCACGTCGCTGAGCCGCTCGAGCACTTCGGTGCAGAAGGGGATGCGGATGCCCGCCCCTTGCAGCAGGCTGGCGGTCATGTATTTGTAGCGCGTCAGCCCGAGGGCCAGCGCCGGCGAGCCGGTGATGGGAAAGCCCATCATCCGCACCACGGCCGACAACCGCATCTCGTACAGCGCCCCATGCACCACGTCGTCGTACTGGTTGAAGACCACATCGGGGGCCAGCCGCCGCAGTTTCCGCTGGAAGGCGAACAAATTCCGCGCCAGCGGAACGACGGTGACCTTGTAGCCGACGCTGCCGCAGCGACCGGGCGATATGACGGATCATCGAGCGGAGATCGGCCATGCCGCCGCGATCTTCCGGACGGTCCGGGCGCATTCTCGGTCGCTGTTGTACACTAAAGCGACGTGCAGCCGCCGCCGTCCGGTTCGCTGGAGTTTCCCCGCCATCATGTCCCTCGGTGCCTGAAATCGTCAATGTCGTCGCTATCATAACATACATGCCGGCCAAACGACACCGGGGCCGGGGGAGCTTATTTTCGGCGAGCCGCGCCGCAGAGGCGACGCATTCGCGGGCGCCGCGGCGGTCGGATCGCCGCTGTGAGCCAGGGCAACCGGTTTCGCAGCTATGCCTCCTCGCGCAGGTCGAACTCCCAGTTGCTTTCCTTGTCGCGAACGGCGTCCAGACGATAGCGGCAGCCGAGGACTGCGGACGGTTGGACGCCATCGGCGTCGACGGTCGCCGGCTCGAAGCCGTTTGGGCCGGGGCGATGGATAATGAAGATACGTGCCTCGCTGCGGGCATCGGCCAGCCAGCAGGCGCGCACGCCGGCCTGGAAATACGCTACAGGCAGCCGTCCCGTGTCCCTTTTTCACGGAGGAGTCACTGACGATTTCGACGACCAGGTCCGCCGTCCCCTCCACTTCGATGAAACGGTCAGCATGATGGCCGGCTTTCGGCACAAGCCGGGCGCGGCCAGATTCGAGCGCCTCGTAGGAAAGGAAGACAATATCCGGCTCGACCTGCAAATCGGCTTGGGTAACCGTTCACTGGGCGGCAAGGGGACGGAGGAGGTTTTCGGAGAAATATCTTCTCCTGCGGCGGATACTGTCGCCGAAAACCTCCTCCGTCCCCCTCTGTTTCCGGCCTGTGAACGCTTACCGGCTTGGGGACAAGAGATACGCGTTCGATCGATTTGCAGATAGCCGAACCGCTGCCTCTTTACGCGATGCGAAAGCACGCGAGCAAACTCCGTCTTGACACCTCCCTGACAAAAGAACTCCTCCGGCGCCATGTCTCGATCTGTTCCAGAAAGATGACGCTCATAGCTACGGAGTCCATATTCGCTCCGGCTCTTCTGGGATTTGCGCGGGTTATGGTGTTAGGTTGAGGTCGCCGCAATGGAAGTAGACGGCATTTTTGAAGTTCTCCCGATTACGGAAGCCTCGGGCCGTGTACTTCACCCATTGGATTTTTGCGTTGATGCTCTCGCTCTTCCAGAAAAAGCACCATCCTACCGTCTTGATGGCTCACAACCAACCTGCTACGCTCGATCCCGTTCGCTGAAACAGAGTCGGGCTCTACTGGGAAGCAACGCGACAAGGGACAGCCGAATCAGGGCGGGTGAATGGCCCGTTGCGCCCGGCGGTTTCTACCGTCGGGGCCTTTTTCTTCATCCCCTCGTGCATTTGCCCTGCTATGCCTTAGAAAATCCATTTCTCCCCTTATCAGTGACCTTCATCCACTAAAATCCCGCGGAATTCCCCATCATTCATCACTCGTCATTCATTACTCCTAGATCGCCTCTCCGCCGCGTTCGCCGGTGCGGATGCGGATGCAATCTTCCAGGGGGAGGACGAAGATCTTGCCGTCGCCGATTTCACCGGAAGGCCCGGTGCGGCCGCCATTGATGATCGCGTCGATCGTAGGCTCGAGAAACGCTTCGTTCACGGCGATCATCAATTGCACTTTGCGGAGGAAGTTGACCGACACTTCGTGGCCACGGTAGGCCTCGGTTTGCCCGCGCTGACGGCCGAAGCCCTGCACGTCCATCACGGTCAGGCGGAAGACCTCGACGTCGGCCAACGCCTGCTTGACGGCCTCCAAACGATGCGGCTGAATGATGGCGATGATTAGTTTCATGGGCCGAAAACCTGCTATGCCAATCTGGCTCCCTATTCTTCGCAACGGTTCTTCCAATACCCCGGATTTCGATGCCAGAGCATTATTGCGACAATTACAAGTTCGTCGGTATGCAACTGAAATTAAGCATCAAATGGAAATGTCTTTGTTCTGCATCGCCGCACGTCGAACTCAACCACCGGAAAGAGCAAGGGGTTGAGCTAAATTCTGTTAATCGCGTCCTGCACGGAAGCAAGGAACCTCCTGCCAAGGTCTGCCTGCTGTGCCTCGTAGTAGACAGCAGCCTGGCCCATTTCCGCTTTCTGCATGAAAACGAACTAACGTCATGTCAGTTTTGCGTAGGCCCTCGCAAATACGTCCTCGGCGTCATGAAGTTGAGCGGTTCCTTGGCTGATGTCACCGCAGCGCCGCCGAATCTCTTCCCGCCATTCCGGTGAAAGTTCGCCCGCGGCCGTAACGTCGAGGCTCTCGATCAGCTTCTCGGCTAAAAGGGCACGAACAGCCGGAGGCAGTCCGAGAGCTTCCGCAAGGATTCCATCGACGATGGCCACCATGACGATTCAACCTCCACTGCTAATCGTACTCCCTCACATGGCCGTCCACAAGAGGGAAAAGCATCCCCGCGTCTTCACAAAGCGTCTTCCGGCACCTTTCCGATCAACCGCAGGAACTTCTCCATCGACGGACAACGCTTGGTCGGCGTCGGGCTCGATGCAGGCGTGGATCGCCTTGGCCAACTGCGGGTGGATGTCGGGGACGTACTGGCGGATGTCGGTCGGCGGCTGGTCGTGGGTCATGGCGGCCATGCCGGTCGTGCCGCGCAGCCAGGGCAGCTCGAACGTGCAAAACTCGTAGGCCGTCACGCCGAAGGCGAAAACGTCGAGCCGCTGGTCGGTCGCCGTGCGGCGGACCAACTCCGGGGCCATGTAGTTGGGCGTGCCCGTGCGATTGCCGGGCTGCATGAACAACTGCGTGGCCGGCACCGTCAGGCCGAAGTCGATCAGCTTCAGGTCTTGGCGCTTGTTCGTCAGCAGGAAGTTTCGCGGGCAGATGTCGCGGTGGATGAAGCCGGCCTCGTGGACGGCGGCGATGGCCTTGGCGGCCTGGCGGATGAAATGCACGCGGCGGCCCTCCAGGCACGGGTCGTGGGCGGCCAGCGCGGCATTCATGTTAGGCCCTTCGAGAAACTCCATCACCAGGTACGGCGCCCCTTCGGTCGTCAGGCCGAACTCGAGGGTCTCGACGATGTTCGGGTGCTTGAATTGAGCGGCGATCTCGCCTTCGGACGGCTTGTTGAGCCCCTTGAATCGTCCCTCGAACGCGGCCGTCTTCTTCGGATCGAGAATCTTCAAGCCCACCACCGTATCGGTCCGCAGGTCGCGGGCCATGTAGAAGTTCGACATCGTGCCCGAAATCGCCTCGTTCAGCAGCACGAACCGTTTCGACACGTTCACGTGCCCGCTGCTGGAGAGGATCGTTTTGAGGTGGTCGAACAGATGACATGGGAAAGTGGGCAGTCGGCAGTGGGCTGTAGTAGATGGAAAACCGCTTGCAGTTTCGCACTGCCGACTGCCCACTGTTCTCCGCTATTTTCCGCAGTAGTCGATGGTTCTGGCCAGTTCGCTTTGCAGGTCTTGGCGGCGGACGATGCGGTCGATGAAGCCGTGCTCCAGGAGGAACTCGCTGGTCTGGAAGCCCTTGGGCAACTCGATGCGGATCGTGGCCTTGATGGTTCGTCGGGCCGGCGAAGCCGATCAGGGCGCGGGGCTCGGCGAAGACGACGTCGCCCAACGAGGCGAAGCTCGCCGCCACGCCGCCCATCGTCGGATTGGTCAACACCGAGATGAACAGCCCGCCGGCAGCGTCGTGCCGGGCCAGCGCCGCGGAGACCTTGGCCATCTGCATCAGCGAGAGCAGCCCTTCGTGCATCCTGGCGCCGCCGCCCGAGCCGGAGACGATGATCAGCGGCAATTGCTGGTCGGTGGCGCGTTCGATGGCGCGGGTGAGCTTTTCGCCGACGACCGAGCCCATGCTGCCCATGATGAAGGCGGAATCGGTCACGCCGAAGGCGACGCGGCGGCCGCGGATCATGCCCGCCCCCGTCACGGCCGCCTCGCGCAGCCCGGTTCGCTGCTGCTCCTCCTGCAAGGCGTTGCGGATAGGGCATCTTGTCGACGAACTCCAGCGGGTCGGCCGATTCGAGGTCCGCGTCCCATTCCTCGAACGTCCCTTCGTCGAGCACCTGGGCGATCCGCTGCCGGGCGGGGACGTACCAGTGGTAGTCGCACTCGGGACAAACGCCCAGCCGCTTCTCGGCCTCCTTGCGGAAGATCGTCGCCTGGCAGCCGGGGCAACGTTTCCAAAGCCCCTCCGGCACGCCGCGCTTCGGATGCTTCAACACGTTCTTCCAACCACTCAGATCGGCAGGCTTCGCTGGCATCGACGTTCTTTCGCAGGTCACAGATTGATGAAGGATGAGGAATGAAGGATGAGGGATGAGCGAGGAAGAACAAACGATGAAGGACAAACACGGAGACAGTACAATCCACCTTTGTGGCCGGAGGCTCTCCCATACTCTGATCGGTTATGCTCATCCCTCATCTCTATCCCTCATCTCCCATCACTTCTTCGTCACACGCTCGCGGCAAGTACTTCGTCGGGGACGACGTCGAGAACCTCGAACTCGCCCGTGGCCGTTGGGGGCTTTCCACAAATCGCCCAAGGCTCCGTGCGTGATGAAGCGTCGGGCCAGGCTCAGAAGCGGCTCGGGCAGCACCAGCCCGACGACGCCTTCCTTGCGCCGCTTCAACAGCTTCACGATGGCCATTGCGGCACGCGCTCGTCGGCCTGCCGCAAGCATCTCGCCTTCGGGCGGGCAGACGTTTTCCGGCTGCTCCTGCCATTGGCGATAGACCTTCGGCTGCTTGTGGCGCACGTCCTCGACGAGCATCCCCTGCCACAGCCCCTGGTTGAGGTTTTCGAGCCGCTCGATCTTCTTCAGCTTGATCCTCAGTGCCTTGGCGATGACCTCGGCCGTTTGCAGCGACGGCTGCGAGACGGGCGCAGAAGATCACCTCCATCCCCTTGTCGCGGAGTTGCTCCGACCGTCGCGGCGACCTCGGCCAGGCCGCGCTCGTTCAGCGGAATATCCAGGCTGCCGAGAATCCGTTCTTGCACGTCGTAGTCGGTGGAGCCCGGACGAATCAACACAAGCTGAAGCATTGTTCTAAACCCGCACTTCCTTCGCCGATCGGGCCACGCCGGTCATCTCGTCGATGAACCGGCCGTAATCTGGTTGCGAAAACAGGGCCGAGCCGGTCACGAACAAGTCGGCGCCGGCCGCGGCGCACGACGCCACGGTGTCGAGGTTGACGCCGCCGTCGACCGACAGCAGCACGCCGCGAGCCGGCCGTCGCCCGCAGACGCCGGAGCTTCTCCAGCGCCTCGGGCTCGAACTCCTGGCCGCCGAAGCCCGGCATGACGCTCATCACCAACACGAGGTCGCAGAGATCGAGGCAACCGTTCAGGGCATCGACCGACGTGGGCGGGTTCAGCGAAATGCCCGCCGCCGCCCCCAGCGAGCGAATCTCGTCCAACAGCGGCCGAGGATCGGCCACCACTTCGATGTGGATCGTCAGCAGATCGGCGCCCGCCTCGCGAAATCGCTTCAGGTAGCGGCCGGGCTCGGAAATCATCAGATGCACGTCCAGCGGCAGGCTCGTCGATCGGCGGATGGCCTCGACCACGGGCAGCCCAAAGCTCAGATTGGGCACGAAGTGGCCATCCATGATGTCCAGATGCAGCAGCTTCGCGCCGGCCTGTTCGACGCGGCGAATTTCCTCGCCCAGCTCCGCGAAGTCGCACGCCAACAACGACGGCGCCACCATCGGCGACGCCGCGTGCAACTCAGCGAGAATCTGCGAACTGGACATACAGAACGCCAAATTGCCTGCTGGGAATCGAACTCGTGGCGGTTGGGCCGAATGAGCCGCTGCGAATGCTTCGTCAGACGAGTGTCGTCCCCTTCGTTCCATGTATAAGCATCTTATTGTACCAGCAGCGGGCCGGTTCGTCTGCGCTTGTTTGCCGGCGTGACGCAACCTCTTATAGGGGAGTAGGTTACGCAGAGCGCACTACCGCATTCGTTCCACAGCAAACGAGTTTGTTAATGCTTAAAGTGCCGCCGGCCGGTGAAGATCATGGTAAGGCCGTGTCGGTTGCAGGCGGCCACGGCGTCGGCGTCGTTCTTCGAGCCGCCGGGCTGAATGATGGCGACTACGCCGGCGGCGGCGGCCGTGTCGATCGAGTCGGGGAAAGGGAAGAAGGCGTCGGAGCCCATTACCGAGCCTCTCGACCGCTCGCCGGCCTTCTTTACGGCGATCTCGACCGAATCGACGCGGCTCATCTGGCCGGCCCCGGCGCCGAGAAGCATCTGGTCCTTGCACAACACGATCGCGTTCGACTTGACGTGCCGGACCATCTCCCAGGCGAACCTGAGGTCTGACATTTGCTTCTGGCTGGGCTTGGTCTCGGTGACGATCTGCCAGGCGTCCTCGGGATCGGGCAGCCACGTCGGCCTCCTGAATCAACATACCGCCTTCGAGATAGCGAAACGCCCAATGCGGCTGCGAGCGATCCAATTGGCCGACCTCCAGCAACCGCACGTTGTTTTTCCACTTCGGCTTGGTGGTGAGGATTTGCATGGCGTCGTCATGGAAATGGGGAGCGACGATGGCCTCGATAAACAGCCCGGGCGCAGACAGGGCGTCGGCGGTGTCGGCATCGACCGTGCGGTTCAGCCCGAGGACCGAGCCGAAGGCGCTCTGCGGATCCCCCTCCATCGCGCGTTGCAGCGCCGCGACCAGCGTATCGCCGACCGCCGCGCCGCATGGATTGTTGTGCTTGATCACCACGGCCGCCGGCTGCGAAAACTGGCGTGCGATCGCCAGGGCACTGTCGAGATCGAGCAGATTGTTGTACGAAAGCTCCTTGCCGTGCAACTGCCGCGCGGCGACCACGTTCGCGCCGTGGCTGTCGGAGCGCGAATAGAGGGCCGCTTGCTGATGGGGGTTCTCGCCGTAGCGCAGGGCCATCTTGTGGGTCAAGCCGATCGTGATCGCCTGCGGGAAGGGCCCCTCCGTGCCAGAGGTGGTCGCGGTTCCGGCGAAGAAGTCGGCGATGGCCGCGATCGTAGCGGGCCGTCTGGGCGAATGCCTCGCCCGCCAATCGACGCCGCAACTCGATCGTGGTGCAGCCGTTGGCCGCAATCTGCTCGAGGATTTCGGAATATTGCGACGCGTGGGTGGCGATCGTGGTGAAGGCGTGGTTCTTGGCCGCCGCTCGGACCAAGCGTCGGCCCGCCGATGTCGATCTTCTCGATGGCCTCCTCCTGCGTAACGCCCTTGCGGGCCACGGTGGCCTCGAACGGATAGAGGTTCACCACCACCAGCTCGAACGTGAGGATGCCGTGTTCGGCCAGCGCCTGCATGTCCTGGGGATTGTCGTGCCGGCAGAGGATGCCGCCGTGGACCTTCGGATGGAGGGTCTTGAGCCGGCCGTCCATCATCTCCGGGAAACCGGTGTATTCCGAGACGTCGCGGACGGCGATGCCCTCGCTTTCCAGGTGTTTTCGGGTTCCGCCGGTGCTGAAGATCTCCACGCCCGCGGCCGTAAGCCCTCGGGCAAAATCGGCAAGCCCAACTTGTCGCTCACACTGACCAGGGCACGATGGACGCGAGGTGAAGGCATGGCAATGGCTCCCAGGGAACGAAGCGGGATTGATGCCTCAAGGTGTAGGCGTTTTGGCGGCCGCCGTCAAGGACCCCCTGGCGTCAGCCAGGGCCGACCGGTTTTCCACGGCGTTGGGGTGGCGGTTGTACTGCCACCGCTGAACTAACGCGGTTTCCCGGGGGTGGCAGTGCAACTGCCACTCCAACGAGTACCCCACTTTGAAACACTGAACGGCACCGTCCCCTGGCGTTGGCGGCTTCAGAATGTGCGAACGTGCGTAGTCTACACAAGAAATGCCGCCCAGACTCTGTGTACGTGCGGGAACGACGCTGTTTGTATAAACTTCGCTTCCCGGAAGACCCGAATAATCACTCGGTATCTCCACCCAGGAATCTCACCCGTGCTGCGGTTGTCGATCGTCATCCCCGTCTTGGGCGATCAGGGGCCGTTGGACGACACCTTGGTTTCCGTTTTGGAAAACCGGCCGGCCAATTGCGAGCTTCTCGTCGTCCACAATACGCCCTATAACGACCCCTATGAATTGGCCGGCGAGGTGCAATTCATCCAGGCTCGCCGAGGGGCTGATTTCGCCGAATGTCTCAACCTGGGGCTCTCGGTCAGCCGAGCGCCGGTAGTCCATTTGCTGGCCTGCGGCGTGGAAGTTCGTCCAGGTTGGGCCGAGGCGGCCTTGCAGCACTTCCGCAATCCCGAAGTCGCGGCGGTGGCGCCCCTCCTGTTGCACCACGACGACCACCAGACGGTCGTCTCCGCCGGCATGGGCTATCGCGCCGAAGGAACGGTGTGGCGGATTGGCGGCGGACGAACGTCCGAGGAGGTTGGCGAAGATCAGGATGAGCTTTGCGGGCCCGACGCCTTGGCCGGCTTCTACCGCCGCTCGGCCATCGAAGCGGTCGGCGGTTTTTCGCCGTCGCCCGTCGATATGCTGACAACGATCGATCTGGCGTTGGCGCTTCGGCGGGCCGGATTCCGCTGTGTGCTAGAGCCGCGTCTGTCAAGCGAAGGTCAACCCAGCGGCCGCCCGCGGCAAGGTCGGCTTTCGGCACGGCTGCCACTGCGAGCGGCTCTTCTGGCGGTGGGCGTCGGCCCACGGACGTTTTCGCTCGGTGGCGGCTCACGCCGCACTGGTGGCGGGCGAATGCGTCATCGGCGTATGGCGGCCCTTCATGCTCCTGCAACTGGCCGGCCGCGCCGTCGGAGTGATTCACGCGGTGACGGCAAAGCGTCGCTCGAAGACATGCGAAGGGGCCGGTGATTGTCCAAGAATCATCACCTCGCCGCGTTTCAGCGTTGCCGACAGTGGTGGCGAGCAGCCCTCGACGCGGGCCGCATAAATGGCGTCTTTTTAACAACACCGGCGCGGTTCGAAACCACGCAACTACTGTGGCTCGTCGCCTTCTTCGAGCGGATTTCGCCAGGCAAGCCTCGGAAACCGGGCAAAGTCCCTATCCGTCGAATTCAATTGGCAGCCATGTTCGACCGCCAAGGCCGCGAGGTGAGCGTCCAAGACCAGATTGGCGGTCGCCTCTCCTGAGGTGAGCATCTCACGAAACGTCTGCCAGTGCGTTTCCGTAGGGTGCACGAGCCGCACGCACGGCTGGTCCAACCAACTCTGAACGCAGCCGATCGCCTCCGGCAGATGGAGGGGCCGCCGATAAATCCTTCTATTTGTGGCGATACGCAGAAAAGCCGTGAGAACGGGCCAACAGAGACACACCGGAGACGCGCCGGAAAGCTGGGCGTCCCACCAAGCTCGGGCCTTGCGGTGCAGCGAAGCCTGACTGTCTTCCGCGTACAAGAGAAGGTTGGCGTCGACGAGAATCAACGAAAGTCCTCCCCCTCCGCCTGTGCAAGCATATCCTGCACGTTGTCGAGACTATAGCCCTCACGCAGCCCCATCGCGCGCGGAACCGTTCGGTAACGGCGCTGCCTTGCCGGTTTCTCGACGTCGTTCAAACCGGCCCGCAACGCCTCGTTGACAACGGTTTTGAAAGGAAGCCGCAATTGGCCGGCCAGTTTCCGGGCCTTTTCCAAGACATCCGCATCGAGCGACAGTGTCGTTCTCATAATAGCATCATAACATCATTAGCAACGATGTCAAGACATCATCGCTAGAAGCCACCCAATCACTATCACTGATGGCATGGCGCCGTCACGACACTTCGAGCAGCTCGTCCTCTTCCTCGAACGCATCGAAGGTGCGTTCCAGCGGGCCGGCGGCGCCGCGGCGGCTGCCGGGATAGAATAGCTCGACCGCCGCGTGGAATTGCCGCAGGTCGGGGGCGTCGTCGGAGTCGGCGGTCTCCTCCGCGTACTTCTCGCGCAGTTCGTGGACCTGGTGCCGTCCCGTCGGCCAGCGGACCATCATGATGTCGTTGATCTCGTTGAGCAGTTGGTACACGCGGGCGCGGGTAAGCCCCATCGTGCGGGCGACCTGGCGAACGCTGGTCATCGGTCCGTTGACGCCCAAGCGCGTTTCCGCCATCGAATAGACCTGTTGCGGGGAGTCGATGCGAATTTGCTCGAGAAGCGGTTCGACGAAATCGGAGAAGAGTTCCTGCGGGCCGGGAACGCCCGGCCGCTGCAACGCCCGGCCGATCCACTGCTCGACGCGATCGATCAAGCGGGGAACGATCCGCACGGCGAGGTGATCGCAGGTGCCCATGCCGGCCGACAAGCGTGTGGACGACGTGAAAGACCTCGAGGATGGCGCCGACCCGTTTTTCGCCGTGCGTCTTCATGGCGCGGATTTCGGCCAAGGTGGAGCTCGTGTAGACGCCCAGCGGGGTGTTCCAAATGACGCGGGTCATGTTTTGCAGGCTGGGGGCGAAACGCCCGAGCGTCTCGCCGGTCAGTCCATGACGGACGACGCTGGCCCGCCACTGCGCCCACGAGACCTCGGAGACGGCCGCCGGATCGAAACCGTTGACGTTCGGCGTCGGCTCGCCACGGCGCTCGGCGTGGTACGGCTTGCCGTCTTGCGGGCTGAGGATATCGACGGGCAATTCGGCGGGATCGGTGTTGGCGGCCCTGGCCAACAGCAGCACTAGCGAGGCTGATCTTCTTTCGCCCGATGCCCGGCGTGGCCGACAAATCCGCAAACGGCGTGTTGAGAATGTCGCCGAGCGTTCGTCCCAGCAGCGCCAACGGCAGTCGGCGATCGGCCGGCAGCGCCCAGTAGGCCAACGGCTTGTCGAGATGGTCCGAATACTCTTCGGCGAGCAGGGCTCCTCGCAGATTCTCGAAGCGGCTGACGACTTGAAGCTCTTCGACCGACACCGTCTTGCCGAGTCTCATCGTGTTCTCCTTCCGCATCGACACCGATCAGTTTCGCAGTGGGGCAACAACCCCATGCTCGCGGCAAAATGCCCACCAATCAGGTAGTGGCTTTCACCCAAAACAGCGTATCCGAACGATCCTCTGTGAGGGCCAAGCCGGGCGGCCATTCCAATCGGCCAGCGCCAACAGCCCATTTTCCGGCTGCCGGAGACATCGGTCAAGAGCTGCCAGAAATTTCCCTATGAAATTCCGGCAATTCTCCAGAGTTTCCAAGGGCAGGCCGCAGGAATATTGTCTTCCCCGCTCGACCGAAGTACAATGGCCCGACCAACATAGCTGCCGTGTGTCGAGACGTTTCCGGGCGTGGTTCAAAGCCGGGGCAACACTTTCGCGACTGGCGACAATCTGTACGGGACGGGCTTCGTCCCGTTCCGTGACGCCGGAACGCCACAGAGGGCGTTCCCTATACGAGCAGCTGCGATGGTGGCTATGGTACCCTGAACCGAATGATGAATTAGATCATGCGACTTCCGGCGAGCGGCCGTGCCGCCGCGGCCGGATCGAGACATTTCAACGAAGGTGCCGCCACGGGAAAACCACAGCCAAGAAAAAGGCCGTCAAGGCCGACGCGACCACCGACAAGGTCATCTCCCAGAACCGCAAGGCCCGGCACAACTTACATGGTGCTCGACTCGCTCGAATGCGGCATCGTGTTAGTGGGCAGCGAAGTGAAGAGCCTGCGCAATGGGCACGTGTCGTTGGAAGAGGCCTACGCGCGGGTCAAGGGGGACGAGGTTTGGCTGGTCGGTTGCGACATTGCCGAGTATAGTGAGGCGAACCGGTTCAATCACAACCCGAAACGCCCTCGCAAGCTGCTGCTGCACCGCCGCGAGGTGAAGCGTTTTGCGCATCGGGCCTACGAAAAGGGCCTCACGTTGGTGCCTTTGGAGATGCACTTCAGGCGGGGACTGGCGAAGGTCGTCCTCGGGATATGCCGTGGAAAGCAACAGCACGACAAGCGCCAGGCGATGAAAACCGCCCAGGCCAAACGCGACATCCAACGGATGATGATGCGACGGAAATAGGAGATAATCGGCACGAGAATTGAACCCCTCGGCCGTCGGCGGCGTAGAAAAGCTGGCGGCAACTGTGTGATACTATTGAAACAGAATGGGACGGAGGAGTTTGTCGGGCGAGCGCCGCGCTTTTTGCGGGCGTTTTTTTCCGACAACCTCCTCGATCTCACGTACCCGCCCACGAAAGACAACCCCCGGCAGATGGCTATTTCATAATGCTGCTGCTCCTCAAAGATCTCAAAAAAGGGTTCCGGCAGCCGGACGGCACCGCGCTGCCGGTGCTCGACATTCCCGAGTTTCGCGTCGACGCCGGACAACAGATGGCGATGGTCGGCCGTAGCGGTTGCGGCAAGACAACGCTGTTGCACGTCATCGCCGGCATCAGCCGTCCGGATTCGGGCAAGGTTCGCATCGACGACTGGGACATCACCTTGATGCCCGAGTCGGAATGTGATCGCTTTCGCGCCGAGCGGATCGGCTACGTGTTCCAGACCTTCAATTTGCTGGCCGGCTTTACGGCGTTGGAAAACGTGCTGTTGGCGATGCGTTTCGCGCGGGGTCGGATGGACAAGTCGCGGGCGCGGCACCTGTTGGATCGCGTCGGGCTGAGCCATCGCACGACCCATCGTCCGGCGCAGCTTTCGGTGGGCGAGCAGCAGCGAGTCGCCGTTGCCCGCGCGCTGGCCAACAAGCCGCAGATCCTTCTGGCCGACGAGCCGACGGCGAACGTCGACGCCGGCCATCAGCAGCAGGTGCTCGATCTGATGCGCGAGACGTGTCGCGAGGAGAACGTCGCCTTGATCATCGTCACGCACTCGCACGAGGTCGCCGAGCAGTTTCCCCGCATCGATAAGCTCGAAGAGTTTAACCTGGTTGTGGGACAAGTGACAATGAGGGATGAGAAATGAAGGATGAAGGATGAGGGACGAGAGATGAACTCCAGACGGCACAACGATCCGACCACCCTTATCCTTCATCTCTCATCCCTTATCCCTCATCCTTCATCGTTCCTTCAATCCCTAGCCCCTAGCCCCTAGCCCCTCCCCATGAGTCTCTGGAAAGTAGCTTGGCGCAGCATCCGGCAACGCACACTGGTGTCGGCGCTAACGGTCTTGTCGATGGGGCTGGGCGTGGCGCTGGTCGTGGCGGTGCTGGTCGTCTACGGAGTGGTCGACCAATCCTTCCACCGCGGCGGCGAAGGCTACGATCTGATTGTCGGGGCCAAGGGGGGGAAAGAGCAACTCGTTCTCAACACGGTCTTCTACCTCAGCGAGCCGATCGGCAACATCCCCTACAGCTTCTATGACGCACTGTTGGACGGAAAGTACGGCCGCGTCGAGACGGCCATCCCGGTCTGCATGGGCCATACGTATCAGAGTTTCCGCGTGATCGCCACCATACCCGACATCTTCGATCTGAAGTACCGCGGCGATCAGAGTTACCGGTTCGCCAAGGGGCGGAATTTCAAGCTGGGCAATCATTTCGAGGCCGTGCTGGGGTCCATCGCCGCCTCGAAAAGCGCTACCCAGATCGGCGAATCGATCAAAATCGTTCACGGATCGGGCCCCGGCGCTCGCGCGGACAATGCGGGATTCAAGGTGGTCGGCATTTTGGAGCCCACCGGCACCCCGGTCGATCGCGGCGTGTTCGTCAACATGCTCGGCTTTCAACAACTTCACCATCACGAGGACGTCGGGGCCGACGAGGAACACGGCTCTCACGGCGCACACGC
The DNA here is from genome assembly GCA_963815695.1 of uncultured Planctomycetia bacterium. GTDB lineage: Bacteria > Planctomycetota > Planctomycetia > Pirellulales > Thermoguttaceae. The sequence goes on along the minus strand of CAWFIG010000018.1, from coordinate 109,322 downwards.
CGACGAGGCGAAGGAAATCACCGCTATACTGGTCTGCATCCGCAAGGAGGACTCCGACAAGGGCTGGACCGACATCATGACCAGGCGGATCAACAACACGAAAGTGGCGCAGGCCGTCGAGCCGCTTCGCGTGATTACCGAGCTTTTCGAGAACGTCATCGGCAAGTTGCAGTGGATCTTGCTGGGCATGTCGATCCTGACGGTGATCGAGGCGGGCATCGGCATCATGGTCAGCATCTACAACTCGATGAGCGACCGGCGGCACGAAATCGCCGTCATGCGCGGCCTGGGCGCCAGCCGGCTGACCGTCATGCTCATCATCCTGATGGAATCGATCCTGCTGTCGCTGATGGGCGGCGCCATGGGCTTGCTGCTCGGCCACGGCGCCATCTGGCTCTGCTCGCCGATCATCACCGACTGGACCGGCGTGGTCATCGGGCTGTTCCAGTTCCAGCCGGCGGAATTGGTGCTGATTCCCGGCCTGGTCATATTGGCGTCGGCCGTTGGATACTTGCCCGCCATGTCGGCCTACCGCACCGACGTGGCGAAGTCGCTGATTACAACGCCGTGAGGAAGGGATTAGGGATTTGAGATTGAAGGTTTGAGGTTTGAGATTTGACAATAGCCGGGGGCGGGGCTGGTAAGCGTTCACAGGCCGGAAACAGAGGGGGACGGAGGAGGTTTTCGGCGACAGTATCCGCCGCAGGAGAAGATATTTCTCCGATAACCTCCTCCGTCCCCTTGCCGCCCAGTGAACGGTTACCGGGGCTGCGCAAAACTTGGCGAATTTCGACAAAGAGCGAGACAATATCAATGCCCGTTGTGTTCCATCGGCTGCACCGTCTGACGGGCCGAAGGCCCAACCGTTCTCCCAGCCCTGGGCAACGCCCAGGGGAGCGGTGGCACGACGATTTTTGTGTCGGCCCAACGGGCCAACCATTCCTCGGGGGCGAACGGTTGGCCCGTTGGGCCGAAAATCTTCAACCCTTGCTCCCGTACCCTGGGCGTTGCCCAGGGCTGGGAGAACGGTTGCCCCGTTGGGGCAAAAGTATAAGTGCTCGATACGGAACAGAAATGAGATAAACCACAATCGCAAGAGACTGAGTTTTGCGCAGCCCAGCCCCGGGGCCAACGGCCCGCGGAGTGCATTATTCCTATGTCTTCGACATTCGATTCCAACCTGACGAATCCCGTTCCGCCGGCGACGCGTTATCGCGCGATGAACCCGTTGGCCGTCACCAGCGTGGTTCTCGGGGCGTTGTCGATCCTTACGTGGCTGCACTGGGCGTTTGGCGTGGTTCCCTTGGCCGGGCTGATTGTCGGCTGGGTCGCCTGGAAACAGATTCGCAAGGCACCCGAGGAATGGACCGGAGCGACGGTGGTGGTTGTCGGCGTCATTTTGTCGGCGGTGCTATGGCTAGGCGGCTGTGTCTGGCTGATCGTCGCCCGAGCCGACAAGATACCGTATGGCTACAAGCTAATTACCTATGCGATGCTTCAGCCCGATCCGTTGAAGCCGACCGAGCCGATTCCGCAGACGGCGATCGACTTGGACGACAGGAAGGTCTACATGGAGGGCTACATGCAGTCGCGGCGGACGTTGACGGGCATCAAGGAGTTCATCCTTTGTCCGACCAACGGCAACTGCCCCTTCTGCACTCCCACTCCGAAGCCCACCGAGAAAGTGCGGGTGATTCTCCAGGGCGACCTGGAGACTACGTACACGACCCATCTGGTCGGCGTGGCCGGCCGTTTCCGCATCGATCGGAACGACACCAACGGAATCCCCTACGAACTGAAAGCCGACACTATCCGCTAGGCCACTCTTTTCTCTCCCATCAGGCGGGTAAATGGACCAACAGTGTGCCACTGCTTCTGCGACGCAGCGGCACACAGCGGCGAGAAATTCGGGCGGGCAGTTCGACGCCACTTTCACGTCAACCTCTTCCCTCTTTTTTGCCGCGGCGAACAGCCGTGTTTTTTTCTCCGCCGGCCCCTTGTCAGAAACGGAAAATCCATCTATAACCGTTTTCCATCGCAACTCGAATCGGTCTTGGAGGCGGTAACTCATGGCGACGATCAACGTGGCTTTGATTGGTCAGGGTTTCATGGGGCGGTCGCATTCCAACGCCTGGGGACAGGTGGCCAAGTTTTTCAAGCCGCCTTTGACGCCGGTGATGCACACGGTCTTCGGCCAGCCGGAGGAGAATCCCGCGGTGTTTGCGGCCAATTGGGGCTGGAAGAATGCCTCGACCGACTGGGAGCAGTTGGTTCGCTCGCCCGAGATCGGGCTGGTCGACGTGGCCACGCCAAATTACATGCACGCCCCGGTGGCCAAGGCGGCGATCGCGGCGGGCAAGCCGGTCTCGTGCGAGAAGCCGGTGGCCGGTTCGCTGGCCGACGCCCGCGAAATGGTGCAAGCCGCCAAGGCCGCCAAGGTCAAGACGTTCGTCTGGTTCAACTACCGGCGTTGCCCGGCAGTCGCGTTTGCCCATCAGATGGTCAAGGCGGGCAAACTCGGCACGATTCGCCACGTTCGCGCCGTCTATCTGCAGGATTGGGCCGACGAGTCGGTTCCCCTGCTGTGGCGGTTCGACAAGACGCTGGCCGGCTCGGGCGCCCACGGCGACCTGAACGCCCACATCGTCGACATGACGCGATTCGTCACCGGCCAGGAGATCACCGAGATTGCCGGGGCGATCGCCGAGACGTTCATCAAGGAGCGGACGCTGCCGACGGGCGTGGCCGACGGCGGAATCGCGGCCGGCCGTCAGGGCGCCGGCGGCAAGGGCAAAGTCACCGTCGATGACGCGGTGCTGTTCCTCGCCCGCTTCTCCGGCGGGGCGGTGGCCAGTTTCGAGGCCGCCCGGCAGGCCACCGGCAACCAAAATCGCAACAGTTTCGAGATCAACGGCACGAAGGGCTCGTTGAAGTTCGATTTCGAGCGGATGAACGAGTTGCAATATTACGACGCCACGCTGCCGCGGGCGGTGCAGGGCTGGAACACGATCATGTGCACCCACGGCGGCCGACCATCCCTATGTGGCCAATTGGTGGCCCGACGCCCACATCATCGGCTACGAGCACGGCTTCACCAACGAGGCTTACGACATTTTGCGGGTGTTAGCCGGCGAGTCGCCGACGGTGCCGATCCCCGATTTCGAGGACGCGTATCAGACGCAACGCGTGCTGGAAGCCGTGTTGATTTCCGCCGAGCAACGGCGTCCGGTGAAGATAGAGGAAGTAGTATAGCCGTTTAACCGCCGCGTCCTCGCGGCGAAATGCCCCGCGTGGACACGGGGGTCAAACCGAGGACCAGCGGGTGTTTGTTTCCCGCGGGTCGCAGACGTCCCCTCTGCGGCTCGCTACAGTGTGCGTCGCGCGACGAGGGCGTCATGGGCAGAAGGACTCTGCCCATGACGCCCGTGCTTTTTCAAGCATATCTCCCCTCTCCCTTTGGGAGAGGGGCCGGGGGTGAGAGCTTCGCGGGCACGGTCGCGAGGAACTTGCACGCTCTCGCAGCCAGCCCTCACCCTAACCCTCTCCCCAAAGGGCGAGGGGACGATTTCACGGCGCGTTCAGTACGGATAGAGCCCCTTGAGCTTCTTCTGGCTGAATGCCCGCGGCAGGTCGTATTCGACCGTGATCGGCTTGTCGCGCACTTCGATGCCGCCGAGTTTTGGATCCCACAGCCAGGTCCACTTGCGGAGCTCGTCGCGGTGCAGGATGATCCGATCGATCACCTTGGTTCGCTTCTCCTTCTGCCATCCTCCGTAATTCCACGAATACTGCCAAATTTCGTGGCGGATCGTGGCCGCGCCGGGAAAATCCCCCTCGTAGCTGGTCGGCTTGTCGCGCAGCAGCATCACCAGCACGCGGACCGCCTTCTTATTGCCGCCGAAATACAGCGGCTCGACCCTGTTTTCGTAGTGGGGCGACTTTTTGACGTCGGCGACGATGAACTGACGGGCCTCGGGCTCGATGCCGATGTTTGCCGGAAAGAACGGATCGGACTCTTTGACCGGAACGTACTGAAACCCTTCGACCCGGCGGCGGCCTTTCGCCAGAATCACCAAATCGTACTTGCCCGGCGGGAGTTTTTGGAAGACCCAGCGGCCGCCGCCAACATCGAGGGCCTTGGCATCGACGGTGGGGGCGTCGATCTTCGCCTTTGGGTCCGGCGACGGCGATGGTTGCCGTCCTCGTCCCACCGCCGAACGGCGCCGACGAGCGTCACGCCCTGGGTCTTGCCCAGCTTGACGGTCAGCCGCCCGGCAGTCGCCCCCGCAGGAGCCAGGCAGGGCAGAAGAACGGCGGCGGCCGCAACGAGGTATCTCGGCAGGTGGAGCAGCATATAGTCCTTTCTACCCCGCCCGCGTCGATTTGGAAAGCAGGATTTTCTTTCACGCCGCTCTGGACAGATTCGCCGAAAAGTGCCACGCTAGCGGTTGTCCTGGACAGTCCGAGGAGTCGTCGCGGTGCCAACGGGTCGCTTTTCCAACGTGTTGGTGGTTGAAGACAATCCGGCCGAGCTGCAATTGCTGCGCGAGATTCTTCAGCGAGAGGAGTTTCACGTCATCGGTTGCGGTTCGGCCGCCGAAGCGTTGCAACAAGTGCAACAGGCGCAGCTTCGACGTGGCTGTGGTCGATTACCGCCTTCCCGATCTCAGCGGAACTCAACTGCTCGAACGCATCCGCGGCGTCGACGAACAAATCCGGGTGATTATCTACACCGGCTGCGGCTCCTACGACTCGGTCAAGGAGGCCCTGAACCTCGGGGCATTCGCCTACCTGGAGAAACTGGGCGATCCGAGTGAGTTGTTGCGGCACGTTCGCCGCGCCTGTCTCGAACGCGTCGATCGCTATGCCGCCGACCTGGAGCGAGCGGTGGCGCTTCGCACCGAAGAGCTCGCCCGCAGCAACCGCGAGCTCGAAGAATTCGCATCGGTCGTCGCCCATGACTTGCGATCTCCGCTGCTGACGATCTCGGGCTATTGCCAACTGCTTTCCGAAGAGTACGGCGATCGCCTCGACGAGAACGCCCACGACTATCTCGGCCAGATTGTTGCGGCGGCCGCGCGGATGAACCGGCTGATCGAGGACATTCTCGAATACTCGCGAGTGGGCCGCTCGCACGGGCCGCTGCAAGCCGGTGGACGTGAAGTCGGCGTTGGCCCAGGCGACGGCCAATCTCGAAGGCACGATCCGCGAGCACGCCGCCAGCATCGAAGCCGGCCCCATGCCCACGGTCGTGGGCGACCAGACCCAGTTAGTGCAACTCCTTCAGAATCTGATCGACAACGGGATCAAGTTCCGCCGCGACGAAGCCCCCAGGGTTCGCGTGAGCGCCTCCCGAATCGCCGATGGCTGGCAGTTCGCCGTTGAAGACAACGGCGTCGGCATCGCCGAGGAGTATTTCGAGCAAATTTTCCGCACCTTTCGCCGCTTGCACGGCCGCGAACATCCGGGAACCGGAATCGGACTGGCCATTTGCAAGAAGATCGTCGAGCGGCACAAGGGACGGATTTGGCCGGTCTCGACCGTCGGCCAGGGCACGACGTTCCACTTCACCATCGCGGACCAATAGACCCGCGGCGACTTGCTATCCGCCCAATGCATCACGAAGCGACCGCAATTCGGTCGGCCGTTCGCGACTGGGCATCGCGCAGCTCGTCCAACTCCTGCTGAAACCGGGCAACTTCCTGCCGCAGCGACGCCAACTCGCGCTGAACTGCGGCGACGTCGATGCTCGCGTGGCTGGCCGTTGGCGCAGGCCGGGCGGTCGGCGGTGCGGCGGCGGCGGGCGATGCGGCCGACGCCGGAGCAGCCGCGCGCGCTTGCTTCCTCGGCGAGCCGACGCGCTCCATCCGCCGCCGGCATACTTGGCCTTGAGCAATTCGATCTCGCGCGGCTTGTACAAGGCGTGGCGTGACGACGTGCCCTCGTCCTTCCGCGGTCAAGCCGATGACCAACCCCTTCGCCTTCAACGAGTCGAGCACCGCCCGCAGCGCCGCCAGATCGGCCAACGGCTCCATTCGCGAGGCGCGGCTGCGAAGCTCGCCGACGGTCTGGTCGCCACGGAGCAGCAGTTCGGTCATCACCGCCAGTTCGACCTTGTCGACGCCGAGCCATTCGTAGAGGTAATGGCGATACTTCTGCACGCGGCCATAGCCCTCGACCAGCCCCACCGCCCCCAACTCGCGGAGCCGATCGAGCGACTCTTCCACCTGACTCGGCTCGAACTGCACCAGCGGCGAGCGATTGCTCTTCTGGTTGCAGCCGGTGCAGACGGCGTTGAGGCTCATCGGATAGGTGTCGGGCGTCGTCTTGGCCTTCTCGGCCAGCACGCCGATCACCCGCCGGTCGATCGAGCCGAGCGGCTGCCAGCGGGGTTGCGGCGATGTGGCTTGTGGCCCATTGGCGGGCTGATCCATAGCTGTTCCTTATGCTGCAAATGCGCATGGTAACACGCACATAGTCGTATGCCAACCAGTCTCGAAAGCGGCCGGGGTAGTTGTCAGATGGGCTTGTCTGAGGTATGCTCAAAATGGGGGACGAACAGTATGCGAGAACGAGATTGAAGGCCTTGGTCTGCGGCCCAAGGATGCCTTGCACATTGCGTGCGCCGTGTCGGCCGGGAGCGACTACTTTTTGACAACCGATGACCTTGTGGTGAAGCGGATGCGGGGATCCTCAGAAATCACCGTGATGTACCCAACGCAATTCATCAGCGAGGTGCAGTGATGTTTACCGACACCGAAATCAGGACCACAGGCTTCCGCGCGCTGGTCGCGGCCCTCGGCGATGTGCAAGCCGAGAAGTTCATTGCCCTAATTCAGCGCGAACCATTCGATTACACCCAGTGGCATGCGCACCCTGTGGCCCGATAAAGACGTCGAGACTATTAGTCAAGCGGCCATGAAACAACGCCAGGCGAACCGGTCCTAACCTAGTTTTCGGCAGATCGCCTCGGCCATTTCTTGGGTGCCGACGGCGGTGGGGTCGTCGCGGTTGGGCTTCATGTCGTAGGTGACGTCGCTGCCCTCGGCGATCACCGCGGCCACGGCCTTCTCCAGCCGGTCGGCCGCGTCGGTCTCCTTCAGGTGGCGCAGCATGAGCATGGCCGAGAGGATCAGGGCCGTGGGGTTGACCTTGTTCTGGCCCTTGTACTTCGGCGCGCTGCCGTGGGTGGCCTCGAAGACGGCGCCGCTCGGGGCCGATGTTCGCGCCGGGGGCCACGCCCAGCCCGCCCACCAGGCCGGCGGCCAGGTCGCTGAGGATGTCGCCGTAGAGGTTCGGCAGCACCAGCACGTCGTACAGCTCCGGCTTCTGCACCAGCTGCATGCACATGTTGTCGACGATGCGGTCCTCGAACTCGATGTCGGGGAACTCCTCGGCCACCTTCCGCGCCGTGGCCAGGAACAGGCCGTCGGTGTACTTCATGATGTTCGCCTTGTGCACGGCCGTCACCTTCTTGCGGCCGTTCTCGCGGGCGTACTCGAAGGCGTAGCGGACGATCCGCTCGCTGCCGGAGATGCTGATCGGCTTGATCGAGATGCCCGTCTCGTCGCGGCCCGAGCGGATCGGCCGCTGCGGCGAAATCTGGTTGAGATAGTCGATCAGCTCGCCGGTCTCCGGCTGGCCGGGCTCGAACTCGATGCCGGCGTAAAGGTCCTCGGTGTTCTCGCGGACGATCACCAGATCGACCGGCCGGTCGCTGAAGAAGGTGCGCACGCCGGGATAATGCTTGCAGGGGCGCACGCAGGCGAACAGGCCCAGCTCCTGCCGCAGGTGGACGTTGATGCTGCGGAAGCCCGTGCCGACCGGCGTGGTGATGGGGGCCTTCAGGGCGCAGCGGGTGCGGCGGACGCTCTCCATCGTGGCCTCGGGCAGCGGCGTGCCCGTCGCGCTCCATCACGTCGAGCCCGCCTCCTGCACGTCCCAGTGGATCTCGCACGCCGGTGGCGTCGACGCAGCGCCGCGCGGCCGCGGCCAGTTCCGGCCCGACGCCGTCGCCGGTAATCAGCGTCACTTCGTGAGCCATCGTGTTCTTCCTTGTGTTGCATGAATGAAATCGACCGTCGGCGGTGCGGAACCGCAGGCGGCTTCGACTGCCGTCCGCCAGATTACCCGACCCGCCGCCGGGGGTCAATGGTATGCCACGATGGCCGCTTGCCAGCGCCCGAGAACACGGCTATAATGCGGCCATTCGGCTCGCGTTTCCGGCTCGAAAGGGTGCTTTGGTATGACGCTGGAGCAGGAACTCATCGACATCTTCGCCTCGTCGCCGTTCCAGCGGAACCGCGATATCCTCGTCGGCTATTACGGTTGGGAAGACGGCCGGCAGCACACGCTGACGGAGATCGGCGCCCGTTTCGGCATCACGCGGGAGCGGGTCCGCCAGGTTTGCGCCAAGCTGACGAAGAGGGCGAAAGACCTCGCCATCGCCGCGCCGACGCTGGACCGCGCCCTGGCCCTGATCGCTCAGCCGGTTGCCCTGCTCGGCCGCGCAATCGAGGCGCGAGCTGGCCCAAGAGGATCTGACGGCGATCGGCATGTCGATCGAGAGCGTGGCCGTCGGCGCCCGACTGCTCGAATCGGCCCGTCGCGTTTCCAGGTCGTCAACGTCCGCAGCGGCGAGGAGGGCCGGCTGGTCGTCCTGCCCGATCAGATCGCGGCCGTCACGGCCGCCGTCGATGTGGCGAAGCGGGACGTCTACTTCCACGGCCTGACGACGGTCGAACAGACCCAACGGGCAATCGCCTCGCTAGAAGAAGGGGCCCGGGGCTGATCTGGCTCTTGCAGGCAGGCGACTCCGGCCGCCGATTGCCCGCTCCCGGCAGGAAATCCGCCGTCGGGCCGCGCGGGCAAGCCGGACACGTCCCCGCTGTCCCGGCTGGTGCGGCAGACGGTGCCGCTGATCGACGGCTTCTGCTGGCTCGACGAGCCGGCCGGCTGGTTCCATCTTCGCCCCGTCCAATCGCCACGGACTGCCGAAGGCGATCGACAAGGTGCTGGCGGTGGCGGGCGCGGTCACGGCGGCGCAACTCCGCGACGGCGCTCGAGCGAAACCGCCGCCTCTGGAAGGAAGCCGCCGCCGGAAAACGTGCTGCTGGAGTTCTGCCGCCGCATGCCGGGCGTTCGCGTCGAGGACGATCGAATCATCTCCGATCCGCCGCGCGACTGGAAGAAGTCGCTGACCGGCGTCGAGGCGAAGCTGGTTGCCATGCTGAAAGCCCACGGCCCGGTGATGGAGCGCGGCGCGATGGAAGACCTCTGCGTCGCCGGCGGCATGAACCGCTTCAGCTTCCACGCCTTCGTCTCCTGGTCGCCGGTGATCGCCCAATTCGGCCACAGCGTCTACGGGCTGTTGGGAGCCGACGTTTCACGCGAGCAGGTGCAAGAGCTGCTCGCCAAGCGCCGCGCCAGCCGCGCGAACCATCGCGTGTTGGACCGCCACGGCCGGACCGACGACGGCCGCGTGTGGCTGAGCTATCGGCTCTCGAAGGCGGCCAGCACCTACGCCGTGATCACCATTCCCGCGGCGCTGCAGAAACGTGGTCAGCGGCCGATTCCAGTTTGTCGACGCCGACGGCCGCCCGCTGGGCACGCTGGCCACCAAAGACGGCCGCGCCTGGGGCCTCGGCGCCTTCCTCCGCAAGCACGACGCCCGAATCGGCGACCACATCGTCTTGACGCTCGACCTGCACAAGCGGACGGCCGTGGTCACGTGGGACGAGCGGGCGAACGCCTAGGCCGACGTTGCGGTCTTGTCGCTACCGCTTAGCTATTCTGCGGCGTTTAGCATGCGCATTCGTTTGTCTCGGCAAACTGCAAAGACCGGGTAAGTAAGGACCAGAGTGGCTGTTAATGGTGGCCGGCTTTACCAAAGCTGCCGATAATTCCGAATATGCAGGTTATACCGCGACGCCCTAACCGCACGGAAGCACCGCGCTTTGACGAGGCACGCCCCCGTTGCGCCAGGGAGCGTGGGCACGGGGGCGGGCGGTCTATTGCCTGTTGCATCGTCCTTGCCGCATCACTTTGCGGATGCACGTCGTTGAACCAGTACGTTCGCAACGGGTTCAAGGTCGGGCCCAACTACTGTCCGCCCCCCGCGCCCGTGGCCCGACAGTGGATCGATGCCGACGACGTCCGCGTGCGAACCGATGCCGACGATTTGAGCGAGTGGTGGACCGTCTTCCACGATCCCGGACTCGACTCCCTGATCTGCTGCGCCTACCGGCAGAACCTGACGCTGCGCGAGGCGGGCTGCCGGGTGCTGCAAGCTCGGGCGCAGTTGGGCATCACCAGCGGACAGCTCTTTCCGCAGAATCAGAATATGGCCGGCGGTTACAGCCGCAACGCCATCAGCCGAGTCGCCGCCAACCATGACAACATTACGCAGCCCTTTTATGATCAGTGGGAAGCCGGCTTCAACCTGAATTGGGAGATCGACTTCTGGGGCCGCTTCCGCCGCGCGATCGAGGCCGACGCCGCCAATCTCAACGCCTCGGTCGACGACTACGACGACGCCCTGGTAACCCTGCTGGGCGACGTGGCCGCGAATTACGTACAGATGCGCACCCTCCAGGAGCGAATCGCGTGCGCCGAGGCCAACGTCCATTTGCAGCGCGAGACGTTGGCGATCGTCGACGCGAACTTCCGCGCCGGCAAGCGAGACCAGTTGGATCTCTACCAGGCCCAGAGTACGCTGGAGCAGACCGAGGCCGAGATTCCCGAACTGGAGATCAGTCTCCGCAAGACGGTGGTGCAATTGTGCATCCTGCTGGGAATGCCGCCGGAGGAGTTGGAGCCGAGACTTGGCCCCGCGCCGATTCCGACCGCGCCAGCCGACGTGGCGCTGGGCATTCCGGCCGATTTGTTGCGGCGCCGCCCGGATGTCCGCCGCGCGGAGCGCCTGGCCGAGGCGCAGTGCTGCGCATCGGCGTAGCCGAGGCCGACTTCTATCCGGCCTTCTCGATCAACGGCACGTTGGGTTATTCGTCGCAGCAGTTTCGCGACCTCTTCCGCCCGTCCGCTCTCAACGGCGGCATCGGCCCTTCGTTCCAGTGGAACCTCTTGAACTACGGGCGGATTCTCAACAACGTTCGGCTTCAGGACGCCAAGTTCCGTGAATCGATAGCGACCTACCAGCAGACGGTCCTGAACGCGAACCAGGAGGTCGAGGTCGGCCTGGTGACGTTCTTGAAGGCGCAGCGCCGCACGCAGCTACAGAGCGCCAGCGTGCGCGACGCCGAGAAGGCGGTCAAAATTGTGCTGGCCCAGTACAAAGCGGGGGCGATCGACTTCACTCGCGTGACACAGTTGGAGCAGTTTCTCGTGCAGCAGCAGGACGTGTTGACGCAGGCCCGCGGAGAAATCGCCACGGGACTGATCCAGGTCTACAAGGCGCTGGGCGGCGGCTGGCAAATCCGAATCAACGGCTGCGGACCGGCCACTCTGGCGCCGTCGGGCAACGGAAACCCGCCCTCCGAGCGTTTGCCCGCCCCGAGTCCCGAGCCGGTGGCGATTCCGTCGAAGTCGCCGTAGCGGGCCTTATGCCGCTCGGCGGCCAAGAAGTCCCTGCCCGCCCTCCGATTGCAGTCGGGGGCGTTTTTCGTCGGTAGAGGGACTCTCTGAACGATGCGCTGAGTTGCGGACCATGGCGCCGCATCGGTAGAATGGCAGCAAGTTTGACAGCCGCTACCAGGGGAGATCGACTCAACAGACGGCAAAAGAAGTCGAAGATGTTCTATCGAATGGAGATTGAAATGAAGGGCCTGCTCACTGTTTTTGTCCTAGGTTTTGCCATTGCTCTTGCACGGGCGGACGCGCCGGCAGCGGCTGTCGTCACGACGGGCTCGCTTCTCGATGAGATGACGGACATGTCGGCGCTGGCCCGCTGGCCGAGCCCGGCCTACCGAAACGTTCAGTTTTCGAGCTATGACCGCTGCTCGACCACTCCAGAAGCGCCGGGCTGGTTCTCGAACGCCGACGGCTTCGGCGGAGAGCCGATCCCCGACTTTCTGAAGACCCTGCGACGGCCCGCCGGCGGCAAGGCGGGACTTTATCTCGTGGCCGAGGTTCGCGGTCCGGGGGCGATCGTGCGCGGCTGGTCGGCGGGAATGGAGGGCATCCTGCGAGTCTATCTCGACCCGAAGACGAAGGACGCGACGGCAAGCGACGGCGTCTTGCTTTACGAAGGACCCGCTTACGGTTTTCTCGCGCGGCGGTCGGCGCATTTCCTGAAACTCGCCGGACTCAAGATTGATGCGAAGAATGCCTTCAGCCAGCAGGACGCCGATTACCTGCCGATTCCCTTCGCCCACGGCCTGAGGATCACCTGGGAAGGAAGTCTGAACGAACTACACTTCTACCACGTGCAGGTCCGCGAGTATGCGGAAGGGACCGACGTTCGCACGTTCGATGCGAAGAAGGATCTGAAGGAGTTCGAGAAGCAGCTTCGCGCCGCCGTCAAGGGCCTCACCCAGCCGACGAACGGAGAGGAGTTCGCGGCAAAGCCGCTGGCGGCGAAAATCGAGCCTGGCAGCACGTGGGCATGGTCTTCCGACAAGAATGGCCCGGGCGCCCTGCGGGAACTGACCTTGAAGATCGCCGCCAAACACCTGGATGAGGCCCTCCGCGGCTGTCTGTTGCGGATCGCATTCGACGGATCGCAGCGCCCGCAGGTCGAATCGCCGCTGGGCGATTTCTTCGCCTCCGGTCCGGGAATCAACCCGTTCTCGAGCCTTCCTTTCACCGTCGCCGCGGACGGCACGCTCACCTGCCGTTTCGTCATGCCCTATCGACAGTTGGTGCGGCTGGAGATCGTCAATTACACCGCGGCGCCGGTCTATCTCGAAGGCCGCCTTCGCGTATCCCCGTGGAAGTGGGACGACCGCTCGATGTACTTCCACGCCAAGTGGCGAATCGATCCGAATCTGTTTGCGAGCCGCGGGGCCATCGATCTGCCCTACACTGTGGCCATCGGCAAGGGGGTCTTTGTGGGCTGCGCCGCGATGATTATGAATCCAACGGGCGTGCCGACGGCGTGCGGCAACTGGTGGGGCGAGGGCGACGAGAAGTTCCTGGTCGACGGCGAGAAGAGGCCGTCGATCTTCGGCACGGGTTCCGAGGACTTACTTTAACTACTCCTGGAGCCGGCCGGATCTGTTTGCGGATCCCTATTGCGGCCAGCCGCTCGACTCGGGCCCCGACACCGCCGGCTACGTCTCCAACCATCGATTCGATGTGCTCGACGCGGTGCCTTTCCAGAAATCGCTGGCGGCCATCATCGAACTTTGCGCTCACTCACCGACACCGGGATTGAGCTATGCGCGGATTGCGTATTACTACGCCCGTCCCGACGTGATCGACGACCACCGCGGCTTGATGCCGGGCGATCTGAAGATTCAGCCTCTGCCGCGACGCGACTTGGAGGCCCGCGGTGGCGCTGCCGGCGCGAAATGCCTGAGCTTCGACGACATCAAGACGCAAGCCACCGCCGGCAAACTGGGAACCGTGCCGATGCCGCTGGCGTTGCACCTGCACGTCACCAATTGGCAAGCCGAGAAGGGGGCGAAACTGACCTTCAGCCTGCCTTTCGAGACGGACGGCAAGTTCTCGCTGCACCTGATCGCCGTCCACCGGCCCGGCGGCGCCGTCGTTCGCGCCCTGCTCGACGGCAAGCCGCTGACGACCGACGGCAATCGAAGAGACGTCTCGCTGCGGTCCGCTTTTGCTCCGCGAGTGTTGAACGTCAATTTCCGACCCGTGGCAGTGAAATCCGGGTCGCGGCTGGTCGAATTGGAGTGCGTCGTACCCGGCGAGGTCGGCCTCGATTCGATCTGGATCCGGCCCGAGTGATTCGAACATTCTCCAAGCCACTGGCGGGTTCGCGCGTCCGAATCGCCACGTGCGTCATGTCCATCCGCCCGTGACGAGGTTCAGGCCGTAGTATGCCGCGCGGTCGGCGGACTGGGCCGCGTGCGGATCGCTCGGCGAAGTGTCCATCGTCTTGAAAGCGCGAGCCGGATCGCTCTGCGCAGACTTTCACCCGCACCGGAGACGATCGGGCGGCATCTGAAGCCGACGGCAGAGCGGCCGGATTCGCGTTGTAGCAGTCGCCGGTTGGGAGACGGCTACCATGGGACGACTGGGGGGGCTGGCCGATGGCATTTCACAAGGTTGAGGACTCGATCCCACTTGCGTAAGATTCTTATGGAAGGGCTCCGACTGAAAGGAGCAAGCGATGTCGGAATACCGGAACAGTGTGGCATGCGTGGGGGTGGCCGACGCTCACGACTTGATTGCGGCGCTAGCGGGCACCGACCCCGGCGAGCGACAGCAAGCACGAGAAGCGTTGATTGCCCAGGGACGGTCGGCCGTCGCGCCCCTGATCCGCCTGCTCGACGACGCCCGTCCCCGGGTTCGCCGGGAGGCGGTCAAAGCGTTGGCAGGCATCGGCGACCGCGCACCGGCGCCTGCGCTGATCGGGGCGTTGGAGGATGAAGAGGGGGACGTGCGGCTGGGCCGCGGCCGATGCACTGATCGACCTCGGGCATGAAGCGTTGCAGCCGCTGTTGTCGGCGCTGGCGTACCGAGCCACTTCGCCCGACCTGCTGGAAGGGGCCCATCACGTGTTGAGCAAGTTGTATTGGCGGGACTCGCCCAAACTGGTCAAGCCGGTGTTGGCTGCCCTCGATGGGCCGGCGCCGCAAATGGCCGTTCACCTGGCCGCCTACGCCGCCCTGAACACGATCCGCGCGAGCCAACGCGCCTAGTCCGCCATTTCGCGTTCTTCAGCCGGGGCTTGCTCCGCGGCGGGAGGTGCATGGTTGACAGGCGGCTCATCGCCGATCGGTTCACTCGCGACAGGGTCGCGCCGTCGCCGCCTCATCGGCCACCGGCTCAGAAACAAGCGATTCCCTGACAACCGGTTCGCCGACGGGCGATTCACTGGCGACCGATTCACTGACGGGTGATTCACTGACGGGTGATTCACCGGCGATCGCTGGCGTTTCTTGAACTGTCGCAGCTTCGGATGTCGCTGGCTCGGTAGCGGCCGGGGGCTTGTGGTCGCCGGGCTCGACCGTCTTGTGCTGATAGAACTGCATCAGGTCGCTGAACGTCCGCAGCGGCTCCTTGCCCTTCTTCATGGCATCGGTGATCGGAATCAGCGGTTTTGGCGTCGGACGCGGCTGCTGGATCGGGCGATGCTGTTCGTACGGCGGCCGACCGCGGCCCTTGCGGCCTTGGCGGGCGACCTTCGCCGCCGGCCGCGGCGGACGCGGCGGACGTTGCACCGCGCCGGCTGCGGCGGACGCAGTCCGGACCCTGCTGGCCGCCGCGGACGCGGCGGGCGCTGCTGACCGCTCGGACGCGGTGGACGCTGCTGGGCGCCATGCTCGCCCTCCGGCGCATCGCCTTCGCCGCCCGACGGCTGCCTGCGAAGGCCTCGGCCCGCGCTGCGGATACTTCGGCCGCTCCGAGCCGGGCGGCACCATCGTCAGCGACACGCGGCGCCGTTCCTTGTCGATCTCGACGACCCAGACCTTGACGATGTCGCCCACCGCCACCACGTCGTGCGGATCGCGGACGAACTTGTCGGCCAGCCGGCTGACGTGGACCAGCCCGCTGTCGTGCATGCCGATGTCGACGAAGCAGCCGAAATCGACGACGTTCAGCACGGTGCCGGTCAGTTCCATGCCGGGCGTGAGGTCTTCGAGCTTGAGCACGCCGCGTTTGAACACGGGGGCGGGCAAGTCCTCGCGGGGATCGCGGCCCGGGCGAACCAGTTGCGTCAGGATGTCGTTGAGCGTCAGCAGGCCGACGCTCAACTCATGGGCCAGCGACTCGCGATCGACCTGGGCGATGCGTTCGGCCAAGGCCGCCGCGGCCTCCTTGTCGCGCAGATCGGCCGCCGACCCGCCGAGCCGCGCCCAGCGCCTCGTTGGCGGCCACGTAGCTTTCCGGATGAATCCAAGTGGCGTCCAGCGGATTGTCGCCGCCGGGGATCTTCAGAAAGCCCGCCGCCTGGACGAACGTCGCCTCGCCGAAGCCGGGCACCTCGCGAAGCTGCTCGCGGTTGTGGAACGGGCCGTGCTCGCGGCGATATTCGTAAAGCCGCCGGGCGGTCAATTGATTCAAGCCCGAAACGTAGCGCAGCAGCGCCGGGCTGGCCGTGTTCACGTCGACGCCGACGAAGTTCACGCACGACTCGACCACGTCGTCCAGCGAGGTGCGCAGATGCTTGGCCTTCACGTCGTGCTGGTACAAGCCCGACGCCGATGTTGGCCGGATCGATCTTGACCAATTCGCTCAGCGGATCCTGCAACCGCCGGCCGATCGAGATCGCGCCGCGCAGCGTGGCGTCGTACTGCGGGAACTCCTCGCGGCCCAGGCGGCTGGTCGAGTAGACGCTGGCGCCGGCCTCGTTGACGATCACGTAGGCCACGCCCTTGTCCTTGAGTTCGATTCTCGATCAAGTCGGCGAAGAAGTTCTCGGTGTGGCGGCAGGCCGTGCCGTTGCCGATGGCCACGACGGTGAGTTGGTGCTTCTCGATCATCTCGAGCACCTTCTGCCGGGCCTCGCCGGTGCGGTCGGGCTTGCCCACCAGATAGATCACGCCCTGGCCGAGCAGATTGCCGAACTCGTCGAGCGCCGCCAACTTGCAGCCGCTGCGAAAACCGGGATCGACCGCCAGCAAGCGGTGATTGTGGACCGGCGGCTGCAAGAAGAGATTGCGAAGATTCTTGGCGAACACGCCCACCGCGTGCGCTTCGGCGCGGTCGGTCAACTCGCGGCGAACCTCGCGCTCCAGGCTCGGCAGAATCAGTCGGCTCGAGGGCGTCGCGGGCACAACCGCGGAGGTAATCGGCATGGGGATGCTCGGGCGGAACCAACATCTCCTCGAGCGCGGCCGTCATGGCCTGCATGTCCGACTCGATCCTCACCCGCAGCACCCGCGCCCGCTCGCCGCGGTTGATCGCCAGGACGCGATGCGGCGGAATCTTGCTTGATCTCCTCGCGGATAATCGAAGTAGTCCTGGAAGTCCTTGATCTTCTTCTCTTCGATCCTCTTCTTCTTCAGTTCCCGCTTCTTCTGCATCGCCGCCTTGGCCTGCTGCCGGGCCAGCTTTCGTTGCGCCGCCGGCACGGGGAGCAACAGCGACGGCATTTTCACGCGGCGGGGCAGGCTTCGGTCGGCGCGACGGGATGTTGTGCCAGTACGACAAGAGCAGAGACTCTGTCGCGCGACGGGCGATTCCAACGGCGCCCGATTGCCAGAGCGTCAGCCTGGCCATGCAAGATCGGGTGACGCCCGCAGCATTGGCCGACTCGCCGGCCGAATCTGCCGCGGGCACAGACGCCGGCTCCGCAGCCGCCTCCGGCGGGGGCTCGTCCGACGTCATCGCCTGGGAAATCAAGGAGGCCAGATCCAACGCCACTTCGAAGTTCGGCGCGACAGCGCTTCCACTTCCGGCGTGGCCACTTCCGGCGTGGCCGCTTCCGGCATGGCCCCTGCCGGCGCTTCTGGCGCGGCTGTCTCGGCTGGGGGCGTCTCCGGCACCGGCATCTCCTCAACCGGCACTTCGACCGCCTTCAACTCGACGGCTGGCTGCTCCTCAGGCGACTCCCCGAGCATCTCCTCAGGGGTTTCCGCTGCCGGCTCGGACGCTGGCGGCGACGTCTCCGCGGATGCCGGCGGCGCACCGACCGCATCGGCATCGGGCTTGGGGTCGCGCTGTGGCTGGGACTTCTCCTCGACCGGCAACCGGCTGCTCACCAGCACGCCGCTTCGCTGCAGACACCTCGCGGAGCCGCCCGCGCAGCTCGGCCTGCTCGCTGATTTGCTCGGCAAGGATATGGCCGGCGCCCAACAGGGCATCGGCGGCCGTGGGAACGTGGCTGTCCGGTGTTGATGAAGTCTGCTGCCCTGGCGTCCAGATCGGAGCAACTGGGGGCGGCCTCGAGGATTTCGCGGGCCAGCGGCTCCAGACCGCGCGAGCGGGCCAGCGTGGCCAGCGTCTGCTTCTTCGGCTTGTAGGGCAGATACAGGTCTTCCAGCCGCTTTGGCGTGGTGGCGGCAAGGATTTGCTTGGCCAACCTCTCCGTCAATTTCCCCTGCGATTCGATGGAACGGAGAATCGTCTGCTTGCGGTCGGCCAAAAGCCGCAGCTTCGCCAAACGCCCCTGAATCTCCCGGATCTGCTCCTCATCCAACCCCCCCGTATGGTCCTTACGGTAGCGGGTGATGAAGGGGACTGTGTTCCCATCGTCGAGCAATTCGACCGTGGCCTGGACTTGCCGAAGCGGGATATCCAAGCCGCGCCCTACCTGGCGGAGGTCAATCGTTACCGTACTTTCCATATTCGATCCATATTACCGTGACAAGCCGCATTTTCCTTGAAAAAGATCGAACCCGCAAGATACCTCTTGCCGATACATCGTGGGACAGACAGGGCGGGCACATCACGGAAGGAAGCCCCCATGAATGCTAGCCATCTGCGCGTCTACTACGGTCCTCAAGAGGAATCGGCGAACGTTGGCGTCGTTGAGTCCCAACGCGAGACAGTAACGGTTCCGCTGATGGAAATAATGCCGCTTCTGGCCGACGCTGTGCAATCGCAGCGAACGTGGCTGCGCGACTTTGCCGACGACGAAGTTACCATCTCGATGGACCTCTACGAAGTCATTCTAGCTTACCAACATTACCGTCGCCCATCGGCCTAAATAGGACCGCGGCGGCGGTAATCACCGGCCAACAAAACCAGCCCGGCCCCCAGCGCCCGGGCTGGCGTCGTTTCTTGAGTTGTCAACAGCAGTCAGCGGCAGGTTGTGCTTCGGCATAACACGATTTGTCCGCAAAGGCGTTACGCTGTAGTATAACCGACCGGCCTCCACTTGCCGTCCGTCCGCCGCCGTCAAACGGCTGAAACCTCCGAGCCCATCGTCGGCAACACGAATATCTTCCCGTCGCCCATCCGACCGGTTCGGGCCACGTCGACGACTGCTCTGAGTACTTCCTCAACGCGCGGATCGTCGACCCACAATGTGATCTCCACCTTGGGTAGATAAGCCATCGAGTATTCGCTGCCGCGATATTCATCCAGGTAGTTCTTTTGCCGGCCGTAGCCCTTCACTTCGCAAACGCTGCACGCCTCGACCGGCGCAAGTTTCAGCGCGTCGAGCACCTTCTCGGCCAGATACGGCTTGACGACTGCGACAATCTGCTTCATGGAATTCGTAACCTGTTAATTGTCGAGTGTTGATTACTGATTGTCAATCATTTATTCTCGATGATCCAACAACAATTTGCCGCTGCCAATCGTCAATCGTCCACCCTTCCACTCCATAGCATACCCAACTCGCGCCCCCCCAGCAACAGGTAGGCCCCGAAGTACGTTGCTGCGCCCGCAAGGATCGGCGCACGACGCAGGTCAGCTCGGCGACCAATGTGCCGCCTGTCGGCATATACGGAAGCACGGTGAAAACCACGCCGGCCATGGCCGAGGTCGCCAAGACGGCGCGGGCGCTGGTGGCGGCCAAGGCTCGCCAGCCCAGCGGGGCCCGGCGACCCGAGAATATCGCCGTCAGGACGAACAACTGCACCACGGTGGCGATGGTGGTCGAAAGGGCCAGTCCGGCCTCGGCCAACGGCCAAATCAGCGTCAGATTCAAGACAAGATTCAGACTGACCACCCAGACGCACACTCGCACCGGCGTGCGATAATCGCCCAGCGCGTAAAATCCTCGCACAACCACCGGCCATGCGCAGTTTGCCCAAATACCAGCGGCATAGCAGTCGATCAATCGAGCCACTCGAACAGTGTCTTCCGGCCGAAAATGGCCGTGTTCCAGAATAAGTCGCGTGATCGGCTGCGACAGCAGGACCATGCCAACGCTGGCCGGGATGCTCAGGCAGAACACAAGCCGGAGCCCCAATGTCATGTCGGCGCCCATTTGCCGATGGTCGCCTCGAATGGCGTGGCGGCATAAGAGCGGAAAGATGGCCACCGCCACCGGCAAGCCGACGATCCCGAGGGTGACGTCGCAAAGTCGGTCGGCGTAGTAGAGGGCGGCGACGGCCCCTTGCTGCATGGGGTAATGCACGCCGCCCAGCCAGGCGATGGTCTGTGAGCCGGCCGCGGCCAGTCCCCACGCGATAAGCGTGTTGACAAATGTGTTGATCTGCAAGACCGACAGTCCCACGAACGTCGGCGTCATGTTGCGGCCAATCTGCGCGACGCCTTTGCGGGCCGAAGACCAGTTGTAATCAAAGTGGAAACCGAGCCGGCGGAGCGTCGGCAGATGCACGGCCACCTGGATCACGCCCGAGATGATCACGCCGACGGCCAACAGGTACGCCTGTGTCACCTGATTTCCCGGAAACCACCGATATCCCAGCCAGGCTGCCAACAGCCAAACGATGTTGAGCGTCATGGGTGCAAGCGCCGGCACTGCGAAGCGTTGATGGGCATAGAGCGTTGTGCTCAACTGCGCCGCGACACAGATCAGCACGAGGTAGGGCAGCATAATCGCCGATAACCCGACGAGCAGTTCCACTCGTGGCGAGTCGCCCCAAATGAGCCAAATCAGTCCGAGCAGCAACTCTCCGACCGCCGCCATCGCGGCCAGCAACGCCGCCAAAAGGGTCACTACGACGCTCGACAAGTGCCGGGCGGTATCCAGGTCGTTTTCCAGGTGGCCGGTCAGCACCGGAAGATAGCTAACCGACAGGGCGCCTTCGCCGAACAATTGTCGGAAGAGGTTCGGGATGCGGAATGCGAAGAGGAAGGCGTCAGCAACCCCTTTGCCGGCGCCTTGCCCACCACTCCGAACAGTGCGCTGGTCGCGATTTCCCGCAGCACGCCCGACAGGCGAGACGCCAATGTGCCCAGACTGGTAACAACCGTTCCAGCTATCAAGGGGTGTCGTCCCGTGCGGCTCATTGGTGCAATAGTAACGGAGAAAGTCCCAAGGGGGAAGCCGAGGGCTGGGCACTTCAGTGCCCGGTGCCCGCTGCCCGGTGCCGACGGCAAAGAAACCCCCCTCACTACTTCCCCCCGCCGCCGTCCTCCTTATAATGTCACAGATCATGGCAAAACAACGAACCAGCTACCAAGACCGCACCATCCGCAATTACTACCAGAACCGCGACGACATCATGCTCCAGCGGCTCGGGGAACTCGTGACCGACCTGTTCCTGGCCGAGGGCAAGACCAGAACGCGGGTCTGGAACGCGCGTGGCCGAAATCCTGGAAAAACTCAAGGTGCCCAAGAGCGAAATCGAGCATCTCGTCCGTAGCGACAATCCGCAACTCGTGGCGAATGTCTTGAAGAGACTCTTGGAGAAGCTATGAGTCCCACCACCGACGATCGGGCGACCATCGAACACGTGCTCGAACTAAACCGGCGGCTGCTGGCCGCCATCGCCGACGGCGACTGGAGCACCTACGCCGAGTTGTGCGATCCGTCGCTCACGGCCTTCGAGCCGGAGGCGCGCGGACAGTTGGTCGAGGGAATGGACTTTCACCATTTCTATTTCGGCCTGGGCGGAATCGCCGGCCCGCACAACACGACGATCAGCAGCCCGCACGTTCGCCTGCTGGGCGACGTGGCGGTCGTCTGCTGCGTGCGGCTGGTGCAGCGGCTCGACGACGCCGGCAAGCCGATCACGCTCCGCGGCGAAGAAACCCGCGTTTGGCGGCGGGAAGGGAGCGTATGGAAGCACGTGCATTTTCACCGGTCGATGAATGGATAAGAAGGGATCAGGGGCCAGGGGTCAGGGGCCAATGGCCAGGAATGAGGGATGAATATCGCCGGCGACGTCCATCTCTGGCCCCTGGCCCCTGACCCCTGACCCCTGGCCCACACTTCTATGACTAACCAACAACTCGACGTCATCGCCGTCGGCGCACATCCCGACGACACGGAAATCGCTTGCGGGGGCACGTTGGCCAAGTTGGCCAAACAGGGCTACCGCGTCGGGATCATCGACCTGACCGACGGCGAACCGACGCCGGGCTCGGCCGGGCCGGAGGTCCGCTTGGCCGAAGCCCGCCGCGCGGCCGAGACGCTTGGACTTGCCCAGCGGGTGACGCTCAATCTGCCGAACCGCCGGCTGTTCGACACGTTCGAGGCCCGCGTGGCGCTGGCTACCGAGTTTCGCCGCTTTCGCCCGCGGTTGGTGCTCGGCTTGGGCGCCAAGACGCCGACGGCTTCGCCCGACCATTATCAGGCGTCGTTGATTATCGAGGCAGCCGTGTTCTACGCGAAGCTGACGAAGTGGGACGAGCAATTCGCCGGCACGCAGCCCTACGTGGTTCCGCGTTGGCTAAGGTTCTTCCTGGCGTTCGATCCGCTCTCGCTGGCCGATCGCCACGTGCTGGTGGTCGATATTAGCGACACGCTGGAGACGAAGCTGGCGGCGATTGCCTGCTACGAGAGTCAGTTTTCCGACAGGCTGCACCTGTTCGAGCGGTTTCGCGCGTTCGCCATGCAGCAGGGGATGGCGGCTGGTTTCGCGGCGGGAGAAGTGTTGGCCAGTCCGACCGTCTGGGGCACGCAAGATCTGATGGGCCATTTGTTCCGCGCCGAGCAGCCGCCGGGCGAAAAGTAGACTTCCGGAAGACGGACCTGGGACAAAAGTGCGGTTGTCCCCCTTGCCCGCACGGCGTCTCGGCGAATAATTCCAGCGATACGCTTTCACCCAGTATTTTTCTCCAAGGAACGCACATCATGGCAAATCGAGCTGCCAAACCCGACAACATGCCCTGGCTAACCCCCTGTCTTACCGTCAAAGACGTCGATGCGGCGGTGGCTTTTTATGAGAAGGCGTTCGGATTCGAGAAGCGATTTTCGATGCCCGGCCCCGACGGCCGCACGTTGCATGCCGAAGTCGCGTGGCACGACACAGTAATCATGCTCGGCCCGGAATGTGCCGAGCGCGCGTGCAAATCGCCCGCCAGCACGGGCGTGCGGCCGTCGAACTCGCTGTATCTCTACTGCGACGACGTCGACGCGACGTTCAAGCGGGCCACGGCGGCGGGGGCGACGGTCGAGTCGCCGCCGGTAGATATGTTCTGGGGCGATCGGACGTGCTCGCTGATCGATCCGGACGGCTACTTTTGGGGATTCGCCACGAACGTCGCCGATTTCGATCCCGCGAAGGCGCCCGGCGCCGAGAAGGCCGGCGCAACGTGCCCCTCGAAGCGAGAACAAAGCGCGGCTTTGAGCGGCACTCGCTAAATAGACTTGCGTCCTGGGAAAAAGGGGACAGGTCCAATTTGCCGGAACGGCCCGGAGGGTGCTTCGCACAAATTGGCCCCGTCCCCTTTTTCCCGCTGAACCGGGCGAACCGTGCCCTTTGGGGCACTTGTGGACTGCCGCATGTCAACAGAAGATTTCACCCCACGCACCGGGCCGCCTGACAAGGAACGGTCGCGGCATCCGGAGACCGTCTGGGGCGCGTCGATCGGCGAATACCTGATCCGCCGCCTTCAGGACTACGGCGTGCGGCACGTGTTCGGCATCCCCGGCGACTATGTGCTTTCGTTTTACGCGATGCTCGAGAAGAGCCGGCTGGGGCTGATCGGCTGCACGCGCGAAGACTGCGCCGGATTCGCCGCCGACGCCTACGCGCGGCTCAACGGCATCGGGGCGGTGTGCGTGACCTACTGTGTCGGCGGGCTGAGCCTCTGCAACTCGATTGCCGGGGCGTTTGCCGAGAAGTCGCCGGTGGTGGTCATCAGCGGCTCGCCGGGCGTGCGCGAGCGGCTCGACAACCCGCTGCTGCACCATCGCGTGAAGGACTTTCGCACCCAGGCCGACGTGTTCAGCAACATCTGCTGCGCCGTGGCCGAACTGAACGATCCGCACACCGCCCTGGCCGAAATCGACCGCGTGCTGGCGGCGGTGGTGCGATTTCGGCAGCCGGGCTACATCGAATTGCCGCGCGACCTGGCGGCGGTCGTGCCCGAGGGGCCGCACACGCCCGCACAGTCGATCCCGGCGAGCGACGCCGAGTCGCTTTGCGAGGCGGTGGGCGAGGCGTCGCGACGGATCGCCGCGGCCCAGCGGCCGATCATCCTGGCCGGCGTGGAAATCCACCGCTTCGGCCTGCAGTGTCCCTTGCTGGAGTTCGCCCACAACGCCGGCATCCCCATCGCGGCCACGATGCTGGGCAAGAGCGTGATCAGCGAGCGGCATCCGCTGTTTGCCGGAATCTACGAGGGGGCGCTGGGCCGCGAGGAGGTCACCCGCTTCGTCGAGGAGAGCGACTGCGTGATCCTGCTGGGCGAGTACATGACCGACATCAACATGGGCATCTTCACCGCCCACCTCGATCCGCGCGCGGTGCATCGACGCCACCGGCGAAACCTTGCGGATCGGACACCACTATTACAACGGCGTTCTGCTGGGCGATTTCATCAAGGCGCTGGCCGCCGCCGGTCTGAAGGCGCCGCCGCGCGAGCTCCCGCCGCGGGCCGAGCCTGACGCGGCAGGCTTCCAGCTGCAGCCGAACGAGCCGCTGACGATTCGCCGACTTATCGCCCGGTTGAACCAATCGCTCGACGCGACGATGGTGGTGATCGCCGACCCCGGCGACGCCCTGTTCGCTTCCAGCGAACTGTTCGATGCACCGGCAGACCGAGTATCTCAGCCCGGCGTACTACACGTCGATGGGCTTTGCGGTGCCGGCGGCGCTGGGGGCGATGGTCGCGCGGCCCAAGCTGCGGCCGATCGTCCTGGTGGGCGACGGCGCGTTCCAGATGACCGGCATGGAGCTCTCGTCGATCGTCCGCAACGGCTTCTGCCCCGTCGTCATCGTGCTTGGACAACGAGGGCTATGGCACCGAGCGGATGCTCTTGCTGGGCGACCATCCGTTCAACGACGTCCACCCCTGGCACTACTCGAAGCTGCCCGAGGTGCTGGGCGCCGGCCGGGGCTATGAAGTGCGCACCGAGGGCGAATTCGACCAGGCCCTCGGCGCGGCCCTGGCCGACGCGCGCCAGATGCACCTGCTGCACGTCCATCTCGGCCGCGACGACTACAGCCCGACGCTGGTGCGATTGATGACGAAGCTCCGCGCCCGGGTGTGAGCGGCGGCAGAGAAGTCCTACAACAGCGACGTGCTGAAGTATCGCTCGGCGCGGTCGGGCAAGACGGTGGCGATGTTGCCGAGGTCGCGGCGGGCCAATTGCCGGGCGGCCCAGACGTTCGCCCCCGAGGAGATGCCCACCAACAGGCCCAACTCGCGGCCGAGTTGCCGGGTGGTGTCGATGGCGTCGTCGTCGCTCACTTCGATCACCTCGTCGACCAGCGAAATGTCGAGCACGGCCGGAACGAAGCCGTCGCCGATGCCCTGGATGCGGTGCAGGCCCGGCTCGTGACCCAACAGCGCGGCGACGTTCTTCGGCTCGACGGCGACGACGCGCGTGCGCGGGTTGTGCTCCTTCAGATACGTGCCGACGCCTTGCAGCGTGCCGCCGCTGCCGACGCCGGCCACCAGACAGTCGATCCGGCCGTCGAGTTGCCGCCACAACTCGGCGGCGGTCGTCTCGTAGTGGCAGCGGGGATTGTCGGGATTCTCGAACTGCTGCGGGACAAAGACGCGCGGGTCGGCCGCCGCCAGTTCGCGCACGCGGGCAACCGCCCCGCCGATGCTCTCCTTGTCGGGCGTGAGGATCAGGTCCGCCCCCAACGCACGGATGATCTTCTTGCGCTCTTCGCTCATTCCCTCGGGCATGACGATGCGAACGCGGTAGCCCTTCAACCGGCCGATCAGGGCCACGCCGATGCCGGTGTTGCCGCTGGTGGGCTCGACGATGATCGAATCGGGCTTCAGGCGGCCGTCGCGCTCGGCCCCTTCGATCATCGCCAGGGCGACGCGGTCCTTGATGCTGCCGCCGGGATTGAGAAACTCGGCCTTGGCGTAAATGTCCTCGCCCCGCAGCCGCACCAGCGGCGTGTTGCCGATCAGATTTAGGACGTTGTCGGTGAACATGGCGGCATTTTATCGCAGGTTTCCCGAGTGGTGAAGAGCAACTTGTGTGGACGAGCACGGAAACGGACAGGAGGCGAAAGCGGAAAACGGGGGCCGGCGCGAACCAAGGCGTCGCTAAGCCGAGTTGCGGCCCGTTGTCCGGCCGTGTCCGAAGATCGCCAGCAGCGACGGCAGCGCAATCAGGACCAGCGGCAGTTGCACCGCCAAGCCGGAGATAATGGCGATGGCCAGCGGCTGCTGCATCGCCGCCCCTTGGCCTATTCCCAACGCCAACGGCAGAAGAGCCAGGATCGCCGCCAGCGTCGTCATGGCGATCGACCGCATCCGGTATACGCCGGCCAGCACGAATCGTTCGTGCCGCTTGTCGGTGTCGGCGGGCTGATCATGGTATTCGGAGTAGTAGAAGATTGCCACCTCCGTGACGATGCCGATCACCATCGTCATGCCCATCATCGCCGTGATATTCAACTCGGTGCCGGTTATCCAGAGACCAATAAACACGGCGGCGACCGCCAGAAGCGTCGTCAGCAGCATGGCGATTGCCACGCGAAAACTCTCGTAGAGGAACAACAAGAGCACGAAAACGAGAACCACCGCCGAGACGAACACGATCACCAATCCGCGGAAGGCAATTTGTTGCTGCTGATAGAGGCCACCGAGAACGTAATACACGTCGTTGGGGAGAAATCCGGGGCGATTGAGGATGGCCTTTACACTTCGGATCGTCGATCCCATGTCGCGACCGCTGATCCGGCCCGTGACGGCAACCATCCGCTTCAGGTTGTCGCGGGTGATTTCGGGCTGGCCGATGATCGTTCTAATCACAGCTACGCGAGAGAGCGGAAAGAGGTGGCCGTCGGGAGCGCGCAAACGCAGGGTTTGCAGATCCCGCACGGTAGCGCGGCTGGTGTGGGGAATCCAGACGCGCAGGCCGATCATCTGCGGGTTGCGTTCCACTTCGGTGGTGACAATTCCGGTAAGATAACTCTGGAGGATTTGCGTGACGGCGTCGGGCGCCACGCCCTCCAGGCCCGCCTTCTTGCGATCGACACGGATGCTCAACGCGTCCCCGGCCAAGACAATCCCATTGTTGACGTCCACCACGCCGGGCACCTTTTCGATGGCGGCTGCTACCTTCGGCGCCAAGCTCCGCAACAGTTGCTCGTCGTCCGAGTAAATCTTGATCTCAATCGGCTGCGGGACCGCCGTCAGGTCGCCGATCAGGTCTTCCATCAACTGGGCCATTTCGATTTGGATTCCCGGCACGTCATGCTCGATTCGCCGGCGCACGTTGTCCATCACGGATTCGATATCCGAGCGGGGAAACGGCTTCAGTCGCACAAAGAAGTCACCCTGATTGGCCTCCGTAACCATACCGCCCAGTTGAAGACCGGTACGCCGCGAGTAGGTTTGGACCGCCGGCGTGCTGCGCAGGATCGCCTCGACTTGACGCAGGAGACGGTCGGTCTCCGTAAGCGACATGCCCGAGGGCGTGTGATAGTCGAGAATGAAACCGCCCTCATCCATCGCGGGCATGAACCCCGATCCGGTATGCTGGTAGGCGTACCAGCCGGCGGCCAGCAGAGGCAACAAGATAAGCAGGATCAGCCAGGGAAAGCGCAGCAGGCGGCGCATCGTCCAGCCATAGGTTCGATGCGCCAGTCTTGTCAGAAAGCCCCCTTCCTCGCGGTCGGCGTCTTTTTGCCTCAGGACGCGGACGGCCAAGAGCGGCACGGCCAGCCAAGCTACAAGAAACGAAATAGCCAGACTGGCAGCCATCGTCAGCGAGAGAGCCTTGAAAAAGGCCCCGGTGACGCCGGTGAGAAAAGCCAAGGGCGCGAAAATGATGATCGTCGACGCGGAAGAACCCGCCAAGGGCCGCGTAAACTCGGATGCCGCGGTCGAAACACGGCTGCGGTAGTCACCCTCTCCGGTCCGCATTCGCCGCATGACGTGTTCGACCATCACGATGGCGTCGTCGACGATCAGCCCCACCGCCGCGGCCATCCCCCCCAAGGTCATAATGTTGAAGCTCATGCCGAGAATCGACAATAACAGGACGGTTGCCGCCAGGACGACGGGCACGGTAACCGCGGCGATGAGCGTGACGCGGAGGTTGTCGAGGAATAGCCAGAGGACCGCCGCCGCCAGCAGTATGCCGATCAGCACCGCATCGCGGACGCTTCCGGCCGAAGAAACCACCAACTGACTCTGGTCGTACCAGTTAGCGATGCGAATCCCGGAGGGCAAACGCCCCTTCAAATTGGCAAGTTGAGTCTTGATCTCCCGGCTGATCTGGACAGTGTTGCCGCCCGGTTGTTGGTAGACCTGGAATAGCACGGCATCGTGGCCGTCGGCCGTGACGCGCGTCCAGCGGGGTTGGGTGCCTCGGCTGATCGTTGCCACGTCTTCCAACATTACCAGGCCGTTGCCGCCCGAGCGGAGCACCGTCTGGCCGATCTGATCGAAGTCGCGGAACTGCGTGTCGGAAACGATCAGGTAGAGCTTGTCATGGTTCTCGATGCGTCCCACGGCGGTAATGATGTTGGCAGCAGAAAGGGCCTTGGCCACTTCATCGAGGCTGAGGCCAAAGGCATCGAGTTTGGCCGGATTGACGATCACCTGGTATTCGGCCGTGGCTCCGCCGAGAACGCCGATATCGGCCACGCCGTTGACGGTGGAGAGGACCGGCCGAATCTGGTAAAGCGCCAGATCGCGCAGCTCGACCAGGGAGTGGGTATCGGAAGTAAGACTGTAGCCGAGCACGGGGAAGACGGTGGGGTCCATGCGGCGGACCTCGAAACTCGTGCCCGGCGGCAAGGAAGCGAATTTCTGGTTGATCGCCGACTGGACTTCCAGCATGGCGGAAACCATGTCCCGCCCCCACTCGAAATTGACGGAGACGTCGGCGCTGCCGCGACTCGTGGTCGAACGAACGCTGCGCACGCCGGGCACGGCGCGGACTGCTTCTTCGACCGGCCAGGTCACTTCGATCGCCATGCGGTCGGCCGGCCGATCTCCCGCATCGAGGCTAACGGCGATCCGCGGAAAGCTCACCTGGGGAAAAAGGCTCACGGGCAAGCTCAAGCCGCGCCATACTCCGGCCAGCGCAAACGCGAACAGAAGGAACAGGATCGAGCGATGATGAGACTGGACCCACTCGGCAAACGTCATGGACCAGACTCCACTTGCACGGCCATCCCGTCTTGCAGTTCGGCATTGCCCTGGACGACCACTTCTTGACCTTCTCGCAGATCGCCGCCGAGCACCTCGACGTACCGGTCGTTTTCCATGCCGACTTCGACGGTGTGCTTTACGGCGTGGCCTTTTTCCACGGTGTAGGCCACGTGCCGGCCCTCCTCAGGCAGTACGGCAGAAACCGGAACGACCAACACGCTGCCGGCTGCCGTCTGGATTTGTCCCTCGATGTAGTCGTTTAACAGCAGCCGCGCGTCAGGCGGTGGGATAACGAACACGTTGGCCAAGCGCGTCTGCGGGTTGACCTCCCACGTAATCAGGTCGATATGCCCTTCAACAGCCTGGCTGTTTGCTGCATTGACCGGCAGCAGGCGGACCGGTTGGCCGACGTGCAGGTTCGGCAGGTCTTCGTTCTCGATCCCCAGCCGCACGTTGATCTGATTCTGCCCGATGGTCGCCAACAACGGCGCACCGGCGGCGACAATCTGCCCCTCTTGGACATCGACGCGGCTGACCATGCCTTTGGCTTCCGCGCGGATCAGTTGCGCCCCGCCGATGCCGCGCTTCAGGAGGCTTTTCAGGCGCAGATCCGCCGCCTGAAACTGCTGTTCGGCCTGGAGCAAATCGGCCCGCGTGGCCAATTTTAGCCGCAGACGCTCCTGGGCCAGTTTCAGTTGTGCTTTCGCCGTATTGCAGTTGTCGCGGGCTTCGTTGAGTTGAAGTAGCGTGTCGGGGCTCGGCTCGATTTCGATCAAGGGATCAGCGACGGCAATCGTCTGACCTGGCCTTACCAGGACTTTGACCACCCGTGACTCGAACGGCTCGCTCACGACGTGCGTTTTTCCCAAGGCGGCAACCACCGACCCATAGGCCGTCAACGTCTCCTCCATGTGCTGGCGTCGCAGGCGTGCGACGCGGACTTTGGCGCGTGGAGGGCCTTCCGGCACGGAGGGCTCCCGGCTGGCGGTATCCGCCGTTTCTTGCCAATGTGTTCCGCACCAGTATCCGATGGCGCCGGCGGCGACAATAGCGGCCAGCACCGCAAGCACCAGCATCGGGCTGATCCAGCGTCGGCGCGTCATCGTTGCCCTCCGGTGTTCTCGGGGTGTGGGGATGGGACCGTTTCCAATTGCGACGCCGGACCGACACAGGGCACCCGATACAATCCGGTCGCTACTTCCAGCGCAATTCGCGCCTCTGCCAATTGTTGCTGAAACTTGAGGATGTCGATGCGTTTTTGGGTGAGGTCGTTCCAGGCGGTGTAGTAGCTCAGCACGTCGGCCTGACCGGCGTTCACCGCTGCTCGATAGGTGTTCACCAATCTCTGAAGTTCAGGCACGGCGTCTTGGGCAGTCTTGATCTGTGCGTTGAGCCAGCGAATCTCCGTGAGGTATTTTACCACGTCGGATCGCGCCTCGAACACCCGGTTCACGTACTCGTCATACAGCGTCCGGCGAGTGGCGGTCTCCTCGGCGACATGGCCCTGGTTCCAGTCGAAAACCGGCACGCCAACCGAGATGCCGAATCCCCAGGCGAGCACACCGGTGTTGTCCCGTGACTGGGTCACGCCAAGGTTGATCTTTGGAAACTGATCCAAGACCGCCGCACGAACTGAAGCTTCTTGACTGCGATAACCATATCGCAGGGCTACCAGGTCCAGGCGTCTCTGTTCGAGGTCCGCCAGCAGTTCCGCAGCAGCCGGTGGTTCCAGATGATCCGGCAGAACGATGTTCTTTTCGGTGGCGACCTCCAAGTCCGCCGGCAACCCCAGGATGCGATTCATTGCCACCGACTGCTGGTCGCTCTGTTTTTGCAGGTCCAAGAGATTGGCGTGAGCCTGATTGCTCGCCGCCGCCGCCGCCGCCAGGGCCATCTCGGTGGCCAACCCTTTCTTGACCGCGTCACGAATGACACTCAGGTTCTCTTGCAGCCGCTCGTCCATTTCGCGCGCCAGCGACGCTTCTCGAACCAGCGATAGCTTGAGGTATACCGCGATCTTGGCCGACTCGGCAACCTGCCACTCCTTCCAGGCGATGTCCAACACCACCATCCTCGGTCGCAGTGCGGCCGCATCGACCTTTGCCGCGTGGCTAATCAGTTCCGAGACGTCCCAGTTCAAGCCAAAGCCGAAGGCGTTCACCGTGTCGGAGGCGATTCCGGCGGTCGGAAACTCGGGAGCATAGGTGAACTGCGGGTTCGGAAGCAGCCGGGCCTGTAGCAACTGGGCACATGCGACGTCGCGGCGGTCGCGTTCCACCCGGAGCCCCGGATTCGTCAGAACCGCCACAATCGCCGCCTCATCGGGCGACAGACCATCGGAAATGTCGAAGTGTACCGGCTTGAGAATCGGATGGGCGATCTTCTCCGCTTCCACAGAGATGACACTTGGGTTCGGCGGAGCCAAGCTCTCTGCAACTCCCTGCCGGGTAAGTGGCACGGGCCGATACCTGGCGCAGCCTGCCAACAAGATGGCCGTTAACAGAGCGGCAAGAAAACACCTGTGGCGCATCCACGACCCCCCGTCCAGATGGACACCTGCCTTCTGCCGCCCCTGTGGCAGGAGTCAACCGTCGGCTGTCCAGGCTCGTCTACCATGATCCAGATCACAGAATGTATCGGTTGTATAAGCTGTAGCGATTAGGAAATCTGCTGCAGACCCCAGTTGTGGAAATCGAGGGCACGCTAGCGGCGTAGGGCGGTGCGCCGTTGTTGAGATCGCTTTCCCTCCAGGCCAATCGCCGACCTGGGCGGGCCGCGATTTTACTTTTCCGCGGGGCGAACCACCAGGATCATAAACGAACCGGGTTTCACGTTCGGCCGCGACTTCGGGCGGATTGCTCCTACGATTTCCGCCGTGGGAAGATAGAGCGTATGCGTCGCCGCATCGAGGTCCATTGTCCTGGCGCCCTTCTTCGTCGCCAGCGTTTGTACAACGGCGAATTTGCCTGGCGACCGTTCGCGGGCGATGGTCAGCGTGCCATCGCGGCAACTGGCAAAGACGTCGCCGTCGTATTGCGTGGCGTCCACTCCCGCGCCGATCGGCACATTCGCCAGAATCTTGCCGTCGTCGGTGCTCATCACGACCAGCTTCTGCGGCTTGCGGCAACCGACGAACAGATGCCGACCGACCGGATCGATCGACATGCCGACCGGCGCCACGGCCGGGGCGGTCGGCCACTTGTGGACGACTTTCATCGTCTTGGAATCGACCACCGCCACATGGTCCTTGTCGACGAGGTTGACGTAGATCTTGCTTCGGTTGGCCGCGAGCGACTCGGGCTTGCCTCCCAAGGCGACCACGGCGTCGGCCTTCCCGCCGCGGGGATCGACGTTGGGCGAGATCACGACCAGCTCGTTCGCATCGCCGCACGCGACCAATACCTTGCCGCACGCCGGATCGTAGATAATGTCGTCGGCATCGAGGGCGGCCTTCACCCTGCCGAGCACCGCGTACGTTTTCAAGTCGAAAATCACGACCAGAGGCATCCTGGCCGTCGGAAATGAATCCGCGGCCGACGCCGTGGACGATAGCCACCCCGTGGTTTCGCCGCTGGCCCGGAATGTCCGCTACGGTCTTGCCGGTGGCGGCATCGATGACCATCGTGTGGGTGCTGCGCGTCACGTAAAGCCGCTTGTGCGCGGAATCGACCGTCAAAAAGTCCCAACCGCCCTCACCGCCTACATGGAAGATCCTCGCAATGCGATAAGCGGCTGCCGGTGCCGCTGCCGGCGGCTGCGTCTGAGCAAGCGTTTCTGCGACGACGACAAAGAAAGAAGCTGAAAAAGCGAGCGTAATGCGGAACATGGCAGCCTCCGGTTGCGGCGGGGACAGGGCCAAGGAGAGAAGCTCCTATAGTGATGCCTTGTGCGAAGAAAAGGGAGCCCAATTGCAGCGAAAACCAATTGGTCAACAAGGCCGAGAACAGTTGCGCGTTCCGTCGTAGGCGGCACTTCAGTCCGCCTGGGAAACACGAGGCGGCAAGACGACTGTAGACTCCGGCCCCCGCTGTTCTTCCCCCGTTTCGTTTTCCCGAAACGTCGAAGAACGAGGGGTTGGCGTAGCCGCAGCATAAAGAAAGGGCGGCCGGCGGATGGCCCGCCGACCGCCCTCGTTTCCGTATCGCAGGACAGGCGAGGCCGCTCGTGCGCTACTTGCGTTTCCGCCACGCGCACGCCAGCAGCCCCAAGACGCCCGTGCCCAAAAGGGCCAGCGTGCTCGGTTCCGGCACGACCTGGTTCGTCACGCCCCACATAAACCACCCCCCGCTACCGTCCGCCGAAATCGCCGCGCTGATGCTTTCCGTCGTGCCGCTCGCCGTAAAGACGTACTCGACATAGTGGGCGCCAGCAGCGCCTTCCGCGACTTCCTGCGTGACGTCCGTGCCGTCGCCGTTGAAGGTGAGGTCGGTGTTGCGATTGTCGCCGTCCTGCCAGGTTTTGTAGTAGAGGCGAGTGCTGTACTCAGTTCCGGGAGTAAGGCCGGACAACGTCAACTTAAGGCCGTCGGCGGGATTCGCCGGATACCAAATGCTGCCGAACAGCTTCGACAAGTCGCCAGTATCGTCCACGACGGGGCTCGAATACAGCCCGGCCGCGCCCGCAATGTTCGCATCAGCGTTCTGATCGGTCATCGACCAATTGGCGCCGCTTAGGACGTCAGCCAAATACGGCGGACTGAAGGCGTTCTCAAAGCTCACTCCGTTGATGGTGAGCGTCGGGTCATAACCGCTATCCCCGCTCGTAAAATTGACGGCGTGGCTATAGGTGTTGGCCGAACTGATGCCGCAGTTGGCCAACGAAACGACGGCGGGAATATCGTGGATCGTGACCGTGCCGGCTTGAACCGGACCGGCAACGATGAGCGCGACAAGCGCAGCGAGGACAATTGGCGCGACTCCCGCGCCAGACTTACGAGCTTTCATGTTGTGTCCCTTTCAGAGAAACTGTGATGAACGTCAAGTAGAATAGCACGCGCGACGGGGCCCGTCCCCTGTGGGACGCTCTCCGTTTCTGGCCATTGTGAACGGCCGACGGCGAGCGGAAGTACATGACGTTCCGCGTTTTGGCGCTCTCTCGCCTTGGTGTCTTCGTGACGCACACTGCGGAGCCCGCCCCGAAGGGACGCTCTCCGTTTCTGGCCCTTGCGGAGGGCCGACGTTAGGCGGAAGTCCATGACGTTCCGCGTTTCGGCGCTTACTCGCTCCTGCGTGCGATTCGGCTATGGACCACGCCTCGCTGCCTCCACGGATTCACCCGTCGCAACGGGGTGATGATTTGTTGCAGGTCTGCGCCATTCGCGGGCAGCAGCGCCTCGCAGTTCGACGCGAACCCCCATCGGTGTCAGGTGTCTATTGTCGTGCGGCGTTCCATTCACTACCTCGATGTCGAGTACGTTCGTGCCCCTCACGAAGCCGCTGCGGATTGTGAACGGGTGAAATCGGTCGAAGGGCCCATAGAAGTCGTGCTCGGGAACGGAGACCGGACGACCGTTGATCCGAATTGCGCGGACGTGGTTGTCCGCCATGAACCATCCATGCACGACCGCCTTTTCGGGCGATGCGTCGGCAAGCTCAAAGGTGGTACGAAACGTGTAGGTGACCTTATCCGGCATCGCCGGAGAGGCAGAGTTCGCCGAAATCCACTGCGACTGCTGCGATTCGTTGCCTGCCCACACGCCCGGAATGTTGCTGGTGACCATTGCCGGTCGCGGTTTGAATTGCGGGTCGTCGCTACGGGCGGCCAACTGCCAGTGCGGGTCCGCCGATCCCGGCTTCAAGCCCACCCCGGTGTTGAAAACCACAATCGCTGTCGACTTCGGCAACTCGCGCACCAACGACATCGCAATTGCCGGGTGATCATCGGGGCTGATCCGGATGACGCGACGCGCACCCCTTTCGACGCGGGCCGACTCGTTGACGGCAAGCACCACTTCGGGGCCGACTTTCTTGCTGTCGTTGTCCAAAGGCGACATCGCGACCTTGCCGCGGAAGACATCCGACGTCGTTGTGCCGGATTGGTCGACCACGACCCCGAACTCCGTGCCAAGATCAGTCACAATCGCCGTGGGCGTGCGGACCGTAAAGAGTCCGGATGGTAGAGTCGTCCCGGCAGACAATGATTTGCCCGGTGGCCGACCGCTGGTCGCGGTGGACGTCCTGTTGCCGCCGGGTCTCGCCGCTCCGCGCTCTGCCCGCTTCTCCACCTTGGCCGTCACCTTGCCGAACGAGAGATAGCCGCCACTGGCCGATTCCACCTGAAAGGTGACCGGCCCCTGCAAGATTACTCTCGCCCCGCAGTCGTAGGTAATCTCCAGGAATCCCGAAAGCAACTCGTACTTCTTGCCGAGCTTAACGTGCGGATCGTCTTCGCCGGCGTGAACCCATTTGCAGTCAACGCTGCCCGTGATGCGTCCGACCAACTTCGGTGTGACGGCGGACGGGGTCGCATGCTCTGCAACCTGAACGGGACGGGACATGCTGACAAGCGAGGCGACCAACAGCGCAATGCTGAAGACCGCGACCGCCACCAGATAGCCCACCGACCAGCCCGAGGAAAAGTAGCCGGTCGGGCCCCCAGGCGTCGCGGCCAACTCGGTGACGATGCTCGGAAACGGCGCAGGGGGAGTCGCCATCGGCGCCTGCACTTGGCGGGCGAACTCCCAACGCAGCCATTGGTTGAGGCCCACGTGCGTCAGGTAGTACTGCTGCGCCGCGGGATTGCCCTGCAATAGCTGTTCCAGCCGCGCAACGTCTTGTGGCGTCAAGGCGCCGTCGCAAGCCTTATCGGTCAAAGCATAAAGTTGGTCGCTTCTGGCGACAGGCTCGGTCATCGTTTCCTCCCTGCGGCGGCGCACCGAGCCACGCAATCCAGCAGTTCACGGCGAATCCGCCGCAAAGCGTTGTAGACCCAGGTTACGGAGCGGCCGATCTCCTTGGCGATGTCCGCACACGTCGTTGGCGACGCGTACCGCTGACCGAGAAGCTCGCGGTCTCGCGCTGCAAGCTGGGCGATGCAGCGGCGCAATCCGTCTACCAGATCGCTGTCGACCTTCGCGCACTGCATCGCCTGCAACGCCAACTCGTCGATCAAGGCGTCGGAGAAGCAGAGGCATTTCGGCTTCCGTTGCGCGCGATGCTCCAAGAGCTTGTAGCGGGCGATCTGAAAGGCCCACGCCCGAAAGTCCGTGCCGGTCTCAAATTGACTTCGCTTCTCCCACAGCACGACATTCGTCTCTTGAACGACTTCCGCCGCCTCATTCGGGTCGGGCAGAAGCGAGTGAACGTAGCGGTGAATGTCGAGTTGGCACGACGTGATCAGTCGGACAAAGTCCGCCCCACCTGCGTCGTCGCACATAGCCGCCTGGTCTACCACGATGTCCCCCGCCGGTTCTCCCTCGACCACGTCACCAGCACATCCCTCGCGATTCCCGGCTGGCATACATTCCCCCGTTCTCCGCGCACAACCCTCCCTTACTAGATATGAGGGAAATCCTGCGCTTTGGTAAAAAAATGGGGAGAATTCGCAGGATAACCCCACCTGCGCGCCGGGAACACCTGCAAAACTACCGCTATATGGCCTATGACACATAGGTCGTTTGGGTGTATCCCACGTTCTTCTCCACCATTGTGCTAGTGCTGGGCACAAGCAGCGCCACGGCCGCGGGTTACGCCCAGCACTGCTTTTGCGAAGCAGTGGGCACTTCTTGGTCGATCTCCCCGAGTGGCGAGAAATGCGGGGTAGCACCGTGCAGGGATGGAAAGGGCGTCAGGACAGCGAACTGAGTAAATCGGTCGGGAGCCTTCGATCCTGATGAGATGGCGAGAAGGCAGACCCCCGTCATCATGTCACGGCAATTGCGGGTTGCAAGCGGAGGATATGGTGGCGTCGTATTCTCACACTGCGGTCGTCCCGCCAGTCCGCGCAGCGGAGACATCTGCACCACGAGCCGCTCAATACGAGAAGACGACCGTACCGGGCGAGAGGGCGGCGAGCAGTTCGCTTTGGGCGACGGCTTTTGCCCCGGCGACCATTTCCTCCGGCTTCAGTTTGGCCAGATGGGCGCAGTGTTGGCATACCAACACCCGGCCACCAGCGGCGATGAAATCGGCGAGCATCTTCTTGATCGGCGGGAATCCCTTGCATTGCAGGTCGGGCTTGAGATCCTTGGCCGCGAAGACCGGGGCCTCGACGTTCAAGAAGACGGTTGCGGTGCGGCCGTCCTTGATCGCCGATTGAGCCAGCGCGATCGCCATAGCCACCGCATGTAGCTGGTCTTTGCCGCGCGTGATGTTCACCAGGATCGGCATTTTGGCAGCCATCGCGGCGGCGGGAGGCCGCGCCGCGGGCGCCAAGCGTCCCTTGTAACCGGCCGCAGTGATCGCGGCCAGGATCTTGTCGTTCGGCACGTCGGATGGGGCGGCCACCACGACGGCTCGCTTCTGGTCGAGCGACACTTTGGCCGACTTTACGCCGGGGATCTTCGTCAGCGCGTCGGTAATCGCATCGACGCAGCCTTGACACATCATCCCCTCAATGGCGAACTCCCGCGACGCCGTGGCGACGGTCGAATCGCCGCCCGCTTTCGATTCGGCCTTCGGCGCCCCGCCGTAATCGGCCAGCAGGACCGACAGCGAGCCTCCAACGAACGCTAGGACGCCGACCACTAGATAGGACACAGTCTTTGACATGATCTTTCCTCCGCTCGGCAAAGGGTTCTGATTAGAACGGTTGATTTCAGGCGATGTTTCGCTCCGGCTTTTTCAGGTGAAAGGCGTGCAGGACGCGATGCGCAAAAGGCGTCAGGAGCATGGCGATCACCAGCATGTACACGGCTTGGCCCACCAGGGCGTCGAAGACGGCGAACAGCTTGCCGCCGGGCGTCCGCAGATGGGTGATCGGGCCGTTGCCCGTCATCACCATCGCTGCATCCGTGACGGCATCGAGCCAAGTCACCCCCTCCAGGCAGCGATAGCCCACGGCCCCCAGGGCCACCAACAGGAGGTCGATCAGTGCGGCGGCGGCAAGAAACCTCGCCAGCCGCAGGGCGAAAAGCGACCTCGACAACAACGGTTCGTGAGATCGTTCAAACATGGGCGCGATTACTCCTGCGGCCGTGGCCGTTCAGTATAGCAACCGCACGCCGAGGCTGTAAGCCTATTGCCAGCCGCAAGAACCGCCCGCAA
Source organism: uncultured Planctomycetia bacterium (assembly GCA_963815695.1). GTDB lineage: Bacteria > Planctomycetota > Planctomycetia > Pirellulales > Thermoguttaceae. Next base: position 70,926 of record CAWFIG010000018.1, on the reverse strand, counting down.
ATCGGCAACGGTCGGGGAACGGTCACGTCAGCGGATGAGGATGCAGCGACGTCTGCAAACGCTCGACGAAGCGCCGGTGGTGTGCGCCGCTCAACTCCAGGTGATGGTAGACGTGCAGCTTGGCCCAATCTTCGATAAAGATCCAGACGATGCAGTAGCCCCAGATCAGCCCGATGCTCCACCACGGAATGGGCGCAACCAAGCCGAGGCCGAAAGCCACCAGCAGCGTCGCGAGGATCTTGGTGACGACCGCCGACCAGAAGACCATTGCGGACGGGAACGGACGTGTGAAGAAGGGACGCTTTGTGCGGGCCACGAACAGCGTCAAGTGCCCGGCCACCGCTAGCTTCAGAAAGACGAAAGTCTGAATCTGCGGGACGGTCAGGTCGAGCCAGAGTTTGGCGATCAGCAGGATGCCGAAGGTCTCCACGACGCCGATCAGCCCCAGTACGGTCGAAACCAAGAGTACCCGGTGCATCTTCCAACGGACCGGTTTCGGATCCAGCCAGGTATTGTCGCGTGCAATCGACATGATCGGCAGATCGTTGAAGAAGGCTAGCAAGATGATCATCACGGCGGTGATAGGGTAAATCTTGAAAACCAACATCGCCAATACCACGAAGAACATGATGCGGATGGTTTCGGTAATGCGGTAGATGGTGTAGCTGTTCATGCGCTCGAAGATTCGGCGGGCCTCCTCGACGGCGCGGACGATGACCGCGAGTCCGGGCGCGGTGAGTACCAGCGCGGCCGCGGCCCGCGCCGCGTCGGTGGCGCCGGAGACGGCGATCCCGACGTCGGCCTGCTTGAGCGCCGGCGCGTCGTTGACGCCGTCGCCGGTCATGCCCACGATGTGCCCGCCGTGCTGAAGAACCTCGACGATGTCGTATTTGTGCTCGGGAAAGACCTGGGCGAAGCCGTCGGCGGCCTCGACATGCGCCGCCATGCTCGCGGAGACCGATTCGGGGTTGAAATCGCGCTGAAAGAACTCCTCGGCGACGTGGATGTTCGTGCCCAGGTTCAACTTGGCGGCGATTTGCTTGGCAATCGCCATGTTGTCGCCCGTGACCATCTTCACCTCGATGCCGTGCTCCTCGGCCTGGCGGATCGTTTCCGCCGAGTCCTCGCGCGGCGGATCGAACAGCGGCAGCACACCGAGGAACTGCCAACTCTTGCCGTCTTCGCTGCGGGCAACGCCCAGGCTGCGGTAGCCCTGCCGGGCGAACTCATCGACCTTGGCGTTGACCTTGTCGGCCAACTCCGGCGGCGGCTGGCAAAGCGCCAACACCGTTTGCGGGGCGCCCTTGGTGACGCTGAACGTTTTCTTGTCCTGGCCCTCGATTACGGCTTCCGTCCGCTTGTGTACGGGGTCAAAGGGGACGAATTTGGCCTGCCGGTAGACATCGAGCCGTTTGGAATCCTTCAGACCTCGCAGCACTGCAAGATCGATGGCATCCGAGTCCTCTTCTTTCGACGCCAGCGCCCCGGCGAGAACCAACTCCTCCGCATCCGCGGCCCCGAAGACCACCGGCGTTCCCAAGGTGAGCTTGTTTTGCGTCAGAGTGCCGGTCTTGTCCGAGCAGAGAATGTCGATTCCGGCGATCTCCTCGATCGATTGCAGCCGCGCCACGATTGCCTTCATCCGCGAGAGGCTCAAGGCGCCCAGGGCCATCGTCACCGAGAGCACGGCGGGCATGGCCACGGGGATGGAGGCAACCACCAGGATCAATACAAACTGGAACACCTCCAGCACACCCTGGCCGCGGATCAGTTGCGTAAACACCAGCACGGCGGCCAAGGCGAGGCTGATGTAGATCAGGTAGTCGCCGATGGTCAGCACCGCCATCTGGAAATGAGACACGGCGCCCGCTTGTTCGACCAGTTTGGCCGTGCGGCCGAAGAAGGTGTCGCGCCGGTGGACGTGACCAGTCCCGCCATCTCTCCCTGCTTGGCGATGGACCCGGAATAGACCACGTCGCCGGGCTTCTTGTCGACCGGCAGCGACTCGCCCGTCAAGGCCGATTGATCGACGCTCAGGTAGTCGCCGTCGAAGAGCTTCACGTCGGCGGGGATAACGTCGCCAAGACGCAGGCGAACGACGTCGCCGCTTACCAATTCGCTCGCGTCGACTTCACCCCACTTGCCGTCGCGGCGCACCCGGGCCTTCAGGGCAAGCTGGCTTTTCAGCGCGGACAGGGCGTTGCCGGCCTGATATTCCACCCAGAATCCAACGCAGGCGTTGAATACCAAGAGTGCGAGGATGATCCAAAAGTCCGTCCAATGCCCGACGACCGCGGAGAGAATCGCGGCGATCTCGATCATCCAGGGAATCGGTCCCCAGAAGTAGTTTAGAAACTTCAGGAGCGGGTGGAACTTCTTCTCTTCCAGCGTATTCGGGCCTAACTGGGCAAGACGCCTCTTGGCCTCGTCACTGGAGAGCCCCTGCGCTGAGGTGGCAAGGCTCTTGTAGAGTTGGTCGATATTCTTGATGTTCCGCCACGTCGCTGGAAATTTGCTCGATGGGCATCGGCACGCCCCTCCTTGCTGAGGAAGATATCAATTGTGCTAGGAAAGTCTAGCTCACGCTTCAAGGAGTCTCTATGAGCTTCCCAAGCCTCCCGATCGCAATCGGGGGGCGTTTGCAGCCTACGCAGTAACCGTCCACGGGGGTGAAAAAATCATATCCGGCACACGCCGTGTGCCGAATCTGCAGTGGAAGTCTCGTGCGAAACCTCCTAACCCGGCACACGGCGTATGCCGGATACTTGTCAGCCCGTGGACGACTAATCTACGTGCCGCGTGAGAGGCGCAGGCTTTCGCGCAGGTGCGAGCGGTCTCCCAACGATTTCAGCAGCGGTCCTTGTTCGGTCATTTCCACGATACATATCGCGGCCACCGGCATGGCGAGGCGGTCGCGGTAGCGGCCCACGTCGATGCCCAACAGCGAACAGAGCATGATGCGAATCGTGGCCTTGTGCGAAATCACCAGCACGTTGCCCGAGCGATACGTCCGTTCGATTTCCTCCAAAACCGAGGAGCTGCGGCGGGCAATGTCCACACCCTTTTCGCCGCCGGTCGGCGAGTTCCAGCCCGGATCGGCCATCCAGCGGACGTATTCATCGTGAAACTGGCGGTTCACTTCCGCGGGCGTCTTGCCCTCCCAGCAGCCATAGGCGATCTCCTTCAGCCCGTCTCTGAATTGCGGAGTGATCCCCACGGCTTTGCACAACGGCTCGGCGGTGGCCACGGTGCGCTTCAAGGGGCTGCAAAAGACGGCCTCCCACGCCAGAGTCTTGTAGGCGGCGGCAAAATCGTGGGCCATCTCGTGCCCTTCCGGGGTCAAATCGGGGTCGAGGGCGCCGCAATAGCCGCCTGTCCGGCTGGCGACGGTTTCGCCATGTCTTAAGAAGTAAAGGATCGGTTTCATGTCTGTTCCATTTCAGGACCGTATCGCCCCTGGCACGCCATGCGGTTGCATCTGGCTCGGTGATATAGCGCCTGCTGTGCAGCAGCGACGTTGCCCTCCTCTCCCTTCCAGAGATCGAGGGCCGGCTGCTGAATGGCGCGGGAATAGGAGAACGTCAAAGCCCAAGGCAGCTTCGTCTGCCAGCGGACGTGCATGGCATTCAGGTGAGCCGACGCCAGCGCCGCGTCTTGGCCGCCGGAGAGGAAGGCGACGCCGGGAACCGCCGCCGGCACGGACCGCAGCAGGCAACTGACGGTCGCGTCCGCCACTTCGTCGACGCCCGCCTGCGTGGGGCAATCTCGGCCGGCAAGCACCATGTTGGGCTTCAAAATCATGCCCTCCAAACGTACGCGCTGCCGGTAGATCTGAGCGAAGACCGCGTGCAGCGTCGCTTCCGTAGCCCGGGCGCACTGTTGCAGCGTATGGGCGCCGTCCATGAGGACCTCGGGCTCGACGATCGGAACCAATCCCGCTTCCTGGCACAAAGCGGCATAGCGTGCCAGGGAGTGGGCGTTGGCTTCGAGGCATCCGCGGCTGGGAATACCCTCGCCGATCGTGATTACCGCCCGCCACTTGGCAAACTTTGCTCCCATGCGGCGGTATTCGGCCAGGCGCTCACGCAGGCCGTCGAGGCCCTCGCTGACTTTTTCGCCCGGATGGCCGGCCAGGTCTTTTGCGCCGGCGTCCACTTTGATGCCCGGAACAATTCCGGCGTCGGTCAGCAGGCGTAAAAAGGGGGTGCCGTCTTTCTTGGACTGTCGTATGGTCTCGTCGAACAGAATGGCGGCGCTGATGGATTCGGCCAGCTTGGGAGTGGTTAAGATCAACTCTCGCCATGCCCGGTGGGCTTCCACGGTTTGTGGGATGCCCAACTTGGAAAAACGCCTGTTGCAGGTCGGGTTGCTTTCGTCCATCGCCAGCAGGCCCTTGCCTGCCTGAAGCATGAGGCCGACTGTGTCGCTAAGCTGTGGCTGATCCATTTTCGTTCCCCTGTAACCCGGCCACCTCCAGCCCCTAAGCCAGTTTCGACAGACTGGCAACCGTTCATTGGGCGGGAAGGAGACGGAGGAGGTTTTCGGAGAAATACCTTCCTGTGCGACGGATACTGTCGCCGAAAACCTCCTCCGTCCCCCTCTGTTTCCGACCTGTGAACGCTTGCGACAGACTCACACACCCGATCATTATTCGCAACCGGCGTCAGAAGTAAAGGGAGTCAACAGTCAACGCGCAACGCGGGAGGAGAATGGGAGGGGTATTCCACCTTCGGATAATGTGCTAGGATTGCGGTGGTTGCTCTGTTGGCAGCCACCGATGAACTGGGCGGGCAGGGTATTTTGCAGTCCCTTTGTAGTGGACTTTTTGGTCCGGTGTCGCTCATAACCCCAGTTGCTTCTCGGAGAACGAAAGGATCAGCCATGAACCCCCGGTCCAAATCTGGCAGCGCGGCGGCGGCAAAAGGAACTTCGACAGATCTACCTGAACTGGTTGCGGCACTGGAGAGTTCCAGTCCCGTGGTGCGAGAAAAGGCACGGGCGTCGCTGGTGGCTGTTGGCAAGCGGGCTGTGCCCACGCTCGTCCAATTGTTGTCGCATCGCAAGGCGCACGTCCGATGGGAAGCGGCCAAGGCACTCGGCACGATCGCCGACCCGATCGCCGCATCTGCATTGGTTAAGGCCTTGAAAGACCGGGACGGCGACGTTCGCTGGCTGGCAGCCGAAGGTCTGGCTGCATTGGGCGAAGACGCGCTGCAACCGCTGCTGGCTGCATTGATCGAGCAAAATGAAGGCGACTGGTTATGCGAGGGCGCACATCACGTCTTTCACTCCCTGTCCGCGAGAAGGCAAATCGCCCAAATCTTGCGGCCGTTGTTGGCTGCACTGAGCGCCTCCGAACCGAAGGCTGCCGCTCCGCTGGCTGCTTACACTGCACTTTCACAGTGGCACGACTTGTCGCGAGACGCCGCGACTTCGGTCGCCGCTAAACGTCGCAAGTAGCAGAACGACGCGGGCAATTCACGAGCGCGGGTGTTCCCCTTCGCCCCGTAAACGGCTGCCATCATATCCTGCCGTGCCCGGCATCCGTCACCTGCGCGGATTTCCGGAAATCATCTGATCCCGACTCGTCCTTCGCCGCTCGTGCGATGGCGGACTCTTGTTTCTCCAAGGCCGCGTCGAGTTCAGCGAGAAAGTCGAGTAGTGCAGGCTGTTTCGGCAGTCTGAACGCGGCGGCGGTCGGCGCCTCGGCGCCGATGCCGACCGTCACTCCACCCATTGCGGCCACTTCTTCCATTGCCTCGGCGTCGTTGCAGGCGTCGCCGGCGTAGAAGAGGGCGTCGCTGCTGGTGCCGACGTCGGCGAGAATCAAGCGGACGGCGGTCCCCTTGTTCCAACCGTTCGCGGGCGCGATTTCCCACGCGCTTCGGCCCCTGCACGATACGCACTTCGCTGACGAAGAGCCGCGTCACGTCGGCGACGGCGGCCTGGAGCGAGCCGAGCCGCCGCCCCGGCAAGTGGCGATAGTGGATGGTAAGGGCGAACTTCTTCTTCTCGAGCCACGCCCCCGGATGCGCCGCCACCGGGCCTTCGAGCTGGGCGGCAAGCCGATTCATCGTATTCGCCATGCGGCCGGCGTGGGGATGCACCATGCGAAAGCCGCGCAACTCCAGTTCCATGCCCGCCGTGCCCGCCAGGTAGAGCCCGGGCATCGGCAGCAGCGATTTCAGTTCATCGAGTTCGCGGCCGCTGAGAATGCCGACGTGGACGCGCGGGCGGTCCGCCAGGCTGGCGAGCACCTCTTTGGTTCGGCCGTCGAGCACGGCCAGATGCGGCTGCTCGACGATCGGCGTTAGCGTGCCGTCGTAGTCGAACAACAGCACCAACGAGCTTCCGTGACGATAGGCGTCGCAGAACCGGTCGCGAAACGTCCTGCAGAACGGCGCTCATGCCGGCTCTCCAACGGGCTGCCTGCGTGTCGACGAGCTTGCTCGCCTCCGACAGCAGCATGCCGGCCCAGCGGTAGATGTTGTTGTCTGCTGATCTGCTGCCGCATGCGGGCCATGCGATGCTGCTGCTCTTCCGGCGGCATGGTCAACGCCGCGTAGAGCGCGTCGGCGAACTCGTCCGTGGCGTAAGGATTGATCTGCAGGGCATCGGTCAACTCGCGGGCCGCGCCGGTGAACTGCGAGAGGATCAGCACCCCCTGGCCGTCGTCCCGCGAGGCGACGAACTCCTTGGCCACCAGGTTCATGCCGTCGTGCAGGGAGCTGACGACGCAGCCGGCCGCGATGCGGTAAAGCTCGAACACCTGCTGCGGATCGTAGTGCTCGTTGACGAAGATGGATCGGCCGCCAGGTTCCTTGCCCGTGACGCCAGTTGATTTCGTCGGCCGCCGCCTCCAATTCCTCGTTGAGCCGTCGGTAGGCCGGGATGTGGACGCGGCTCGGCGCGCCGATCTGCACGAAGCTGAAGGCGCCCTTGAGCTCGGGGTGCTGTTGCGAGCAGACAATCGACGGCGGCAAAGCGCTCGGGAATGCCCTTGGTGTAGTCGACGCGATCCACGCCGACCAGAATCTGCTCGTCTCCGCAGCCCGAGACGCCGGCGCAGCCGCCGCTCGGCGGCGGCCGTCGTCAACGGGCAGGTAGGACTGCACCAACTCGGGGTCGATGCTGATCGGGTACGGCCGGACGCAGCGTCGTCCGCCCGCCGCGGGTCACGGAGAAGTGCTCCCAGTCCACCTTGGCTTCCAAGGTGCGGTCGATGGTGTCCAGAAAGTTGTTGCAGTGGTACTGGATGTGAAACGCCAACAGGTCGTTGCCCAAGCAGGCCGTCGAGAATCTCGTCTTGCCAGGGGCAGACGCGGAAGACCTCGCGGTTCGGCCAGGGGATGTGCCAGAACTGCGCCACGACCAGATCGTCGCGGGCGTTCTTGAGCATCCGCGGCAGCAGCGCGAGGTGATAGTCCTGCACGAACACGACCGCCGGCCCGTCGCCCACCTCGGCCAGAACCGCCTCGGCGAACTTGGCGTTGACGTTGCTGGTACTGCTGCCAATCGCCGGCGCTGAATCGCGGCCGGGTGTAGGCCACGTGGCACAGCGGCCAGATGGCTTCGTTCGAGAATCCGTAGTAGTACCCCTGCTCTTCCCGCTTGCTGAGCCACACGCGCCGCAGGGTGTAGGTCGGGTCTTCCGGCGGCACGGCGACGCGGTCGCTGCTCGTCGGTCATCGACGCGGTCGGCGTTGCCGCTGCCGTGCGCCACCCAGACTCCGCCGCAGGCGCGCATCACCGGGTCGAGCGCCGTGGTCAGGCCGCTCGCCGGCCGCATGCAGCGGATTTCGCTGCCGTCGTAGACGTGGATGTACGGCTCGCGGTTGGCGACGACGACGAGCTTTGCGTCGCCGAGCCGTTCTCGCACCGTGTCTTCCAGTCGTTCTCTGTGTCCAGGCCATTTCGCGCTCCTTTGGTATACAATGCCGCGTCTGGGCTATATTCAATGTGTTGAGGTCGCCATCAGCCACCCTGCGCGCTGAGCATGTGATTTCCAATCACGTTGGCCGCAATCCACGCGGCGCCGGCCACGGCCGGCATGACGGCGACGTAACGGCGAAAATCCGCCCAACTCGAAGGTTCGCCGTCGACCCGGGTGGCTTGTCCCGATCGTTGGTCGATCCACCTGGCGCAGAGCATCAGGGCCACGACGAGCAGGACGCCGAGGTCGAGGCCGGTCAGCCAGCCGTTTCCCGACTGCCCGATGCGGTACAACAACATGCCTAACGCCATCGGGCCGGCCAACAACCAAAGAAGATGCAGGCCAAGAATGCCAAAACTCGTGGTAACGGTCCGGTCCTTCTGATCGTCTTGCCGATTGTCTTGCCGATTGTCTTGACGGCGGTCTTTACTCATGGCAACCTCCCAACCTGTTGTTGCAGCGGGATTTCTTGGTTGGCCAACGGCGCGTGGGTTTCTTCCGGGCTTGCCTCGCATTTGCCGCGCGCTGCGACCGCGCGAATCAGCTCGGCAAGCTGCCTGGGCCGCATCGGCTTCACCTGGTAGTCGTCGATCCGATACGGCGCCAATCGGTAGAGCACGCTTCGGTCGCACCCGTAGGTGAGGACGATTACGGGAAGCGAGGGGACGTCGGATTCTTCGTGCATCATGGCGAGAACTCCGTCGCCCCAACCCCAGGGAATCGACGGCTCGAGAACCAGCACGTCCGGCCCGCTGTCGCGAAGCCTCTGCACGCACTCCAGACCCGTTGTCGCGGTGAGCACCGCGAAACCGTGCTGCTCCAAGTATCCGCGGTAGCTGTCCAGGAGATACTCATCCGGGTCCGCAATCAAAACGCGGACGGGCATAATGGGATCCTCCGATTCCGCCGCAGCGGATTCTCTCGAATCGTCAGCAGAGCGAGCAGGCTGCACGACCTCGCCGCGATACACGCCGACTTCGACCGGGGCCGATACGCCCAGCCGAACCCGCTTGCCGCGAACGTCGAGCACCGTGATTGTCATACGGCAATCCGGCACCGTGATCTGTTCGCCTTCTTTACGACTGACAATTAACATGGGATTTGACGATGATGCCTTGCTCATGCATGCGCAGGAGCACAATCGGTTTGACGGCGCAACCAAACGAGTTTTGACAAGTGGAAGCGGCTCTAAATCGCGGTGGCAGGCTCTGAAAGAGCATGGCAGGCGGCCGACCGCGCCCTTTCAGGCGCGCCGCCCTTGCGCCGATTGCTCTTCTTCCTTGTCAAGACCCATCAGAAGGGACGGCGCTGGGAAGCGTACCTTCCGTTTCCGACAAACACACTGTGCAAGAACCGTGCCTTCGGCCGGCCGTTAGGTTGCGATGGGGGCAGAAGTCCTGATGACACAAGGGATTAACGAAAACTGCCGCAAGGCTCGATTCCGCAGCGCCGTCATGGGACACGGGCGTGGAAGGGAAGGCTTTGGCCATCCAGGCAAGACGTTTTCCTTCCATAACACCGTCGTATCACGAGTGGGTGTTCCGCCCCCTCTGCGTCTGGCCGGGCACTGGCACAAACCTCAGCGAGAAGACGTCCCGGCGTTCGAGATTGCCAATACGCACTCGCCCCGCCACCGCGCATCGGATGCCCGGAACGTGCGATAGGGTTCAAATCCAAACCTTCGATAGAATAGCGACGTTCCATCGTCGTCGGCGGAAAAATAAACGCGTACTTGGCCGATGCCGTTGCGTCGTGCCGTCTCGACCAACGCTGCGATCAGCGCCTTGCCGTGGCCCTGCCTTCTCAGTCGGGGTTGGACCGCGATGGTGACCAACTCGCACGTGCTCGCGCCACGACAGCCCGCTTCGTACTTCAAGCGGCACGCTCTGCGAAGGTCTATCAGGAGCCGCGGCAACTGGATCGGGTGTCGCAACGCGCAGGCCAGGGCGGCGGCGCAGACGTGGAACTTCCTCGTGGCGAGCCGCTCGTCGAGCCACGAGCGGCCGACATAACCCGCGATAAAGGCCGCCAGTTTGTGATCGTGCTCCGAGACCAGCAGCACTCCGCGCGGGTCGCGCACCAAGCAGGAGTAGAAGGTTCGCAAGAACGCGGGACCAGGCTCGGAAATCGGAAAGTGCGGCAGGCAAATCGTCTGTAACCGGACGATCTGAGATAGGTCGCCCCGTCTCGCCCGGCGAATGCACGGCGGCGATTCGCTCTCCTTCGCCGGCGAAGCAGAGCCCGCCTCCCGACTAGCGAGTATTTGCACACGCAACACGAATGCCCTCTCATGGTGGTTTGACGGATGGGTGGCACGCCCTGAAAGGACGGGGTCAGTCACCCCGGCACGCCCTTTTGGGTGTGCCACCCATCAATCGACTGAAAGAACTTAGTGCAAGCTGTGTGCCGTCTGCCGGAGGAATGCGGGGCGGCGGAAGTCCCGGCCGGCTGTTCGCTTCCGCCCGTTGCTGCGCTGCGACTGAGGTCGCCTGGGGGTTGGACGGAGAGAAGGGTTTGGCCACTGCGGAAAGAGGCTTTCCATCCCCGGGTGTCCTCTCCAGGCAGGCTTGCAAACGGGTCTATTCCACCCGCAACTTTTTGTGCGATAATTGGTTATGCCTTGCGTGCTTGCCTATCTTGGCATGTGGGCATCAGGATTGCATGTGCGTTGATCCGCATCGGGAGGTGGCGCCGACATCATGTGGAAGAAAGTGATATGGCCGACGATACTTGTCAGTGTGCTGTGGATTGCCGGCAGTAGCATCACAAACTACTACGTTCACAGGATTTATGAATACCATTCCAGCATCCTGGAAGAGAACGTGGCTACGATCCGCGCCGCCTGGGCCATGCAGGACGCGCTGTGGAGACTGCAAGCCACCGTGATGGAGGCCACCGGCAAGGAGCGCCGCGAAACCCGCATCGAGGCCAACGAACTGGAGTCTGCCTTTCAGCGGCATCTTGAAGAGGCCAAGCGGACTTCGTTCACCCCCGAAGAGGACGCCCTGGTCAAGGCCGTCGCCGACCACTTCGCGGTTTACCGCGACCACGTAGAAAGCCAATTAAAGCCCCCCGGCATTGTCGGCCTTCTGACCGCGCAAAAGCCCGACAAGGAAAAGACGATCCGTCTGGCCCGCGCCGTGGCCGAACCTTGCCGCGAGCTCGTGGAACTGAACGATCGCATCCTTGCCGAATCTACGCGGCAGAGTGACCGCCTGAGCACGATGGCGAACGTCCTCCGCCTGGCCTTCTTGATCTCGGGACCGATCGTCGGCGTGCTCTGCGGACTGTGGGTCGCCCGCGGGCTGCACCACTCGATCTCGCAGATCAGCGTGACGCTCAGCGATGCCACCGGCGACCTGAACCGCGAGGTGGGTTCGGTGGAAGTGCGAAGCCCCGCCGACCTGCCCGGCCTGCAACAGCAGGTGCAGACGATTGCCGTCCGCCTGCGGCACGTGATGGAAGAGCTTCAGCAGACCCGCCACCAGGCGATGTCGGCCGAACGGCTGGCGGCCGTGGGAGAGCTGGCGGCCGGTGTCGCTCATGAACTTCGCAACCCGTTGACTTCCATCAAGCTGCTGATCCAGACGGCGGGGCAGCGGCAGCACGAGAAGGCGCTGCCGGGCAGGCAACTCCAGGTCGTGGAGCAGGAAATCGCGCGAATGGAGAACACCATTCAAGGCCTGCTGGATTTTGCCCGCCCGCCCGAATTGCACCGCGTTCACCACGATCTGCGCACGACCGTCCGCCGCGCTTTGAACCTGGTGGAAGGGCGCGCGAAGCATCAAGACGTCACGGTGGTCGAGCAGTTGCCGCCGACCGCCGTCATCGTCGACGGCGATCCCGAGCAACTCCACCAGATACTCGTCAACCTGCTTCTCAACGGCATCGAGGCCATGCCGCAGGGAGGAGCGCTGGTCGTGGCCCTCCAGGCTGACAACGGCAACGGCGGCGTCTGCCGCGTCGTCGTCTCCGACTCGGGCGCCGGCATCCCGGAGCCGGTTCTCGACCGAATCTTCGAGCCGTTTGTCACCAACAAGGAGCACGGCACCGGTCTGGGGCTGGCCGTCAGCAATCGCATCGCCAGGGAGCACGGCGGCACGCTTCTGGCGAACAACCGCCGCGAAGGCGGGGCGATGTTCACCCTGGAACTGCCCATCAGCAGAGAAAAGACGAATGGCAAAACTTCTCGTAATTGACGACGAGCCGAGCATCCGTTTCAGCATCGAGCAGGTCTTCCAGGAGGACGGCATCCAGGTGTTCGGCGCCGATACGGCCGCCGAGGGCCTGCAATTGGCCGCCGAGGAGTCGCCCGACGTCGTTCTGCTCGATATTCGCCTTGGCGACCGCTCGGGCTTGGACGTCTTCCAGGACCTCTGCCGGCTCGATCCCAGGACGCTGGTCATCTTCATCACCGGGCACGGCACCAGCGACACCGCCATCGAGGCAATGAAGCTGGGGGCGTACGATTACCTGGTCAAGCCACTGGATGCCGGCCAGCTTCAGCAGGTGGTGCAGCAGGCGCTTACCATCAGCCGCTTGATGCACGTGCCGACGATCCTCGAAGAAGGCGATCGCCCGGAGGACAAGCCCGACCGGTTGATCGGCAGCGGGACCGCGATGCAGACCGTCTGCAAGCAGATCGGCCGCGTGGCGCCGCAGGACGTCAACGTGTTGATCCTCGGCGAGAGCGGCACGGGCAAGGAACTGGTGGCTCGGGCGATCTACCATCACAGCCGCCGCAGCCGAGCCCCGTTTCTGGCGATCAATTGCGCGGCTATTCCCGAACCGCTCTTGGAGAGCGAGCTGTTCGGTCACGAGCGCGGCGCGTTTACCGGGGCCGACCGCCGGCGGATCGGCAAGTTCGAGCAGTCGCACGGCGGCACGCTCCTGCTGGATGAAATCGGCGACATGGCCCCCCCGACTCAAGCCAAGATTCTGCGGCTGCTGCAAGAGGGAACCTTCGAGCGGCTCGGAGGCAGCGAGCCGATCACAGTCGACGTCCGCATCATCGCTGCCACCAATCAAGACCTCGATGCGATCATCGAGCAGGGAAAATTCCGCAGCGATCTCTACTACCGGCTCCGCGGCGTGACGATTCATCTGCCGCCGCTGCGCGAGCATCGCGAAGACATCGCCGAGTTGGCCCATTACTTCTTGTTCCGCTTCAACAAGCAATTGGGAACGGCCGTGCAGTCGATCTCGCCCGAATCGCTGCAATTGCTGGAGAAGTACGACTGGCCGGGCAACGTCCGCGAGTTGCAGAGCATCGTGCGGGAGGCACTGATCGTCTCGGCCGGCCTGACGATTCTGCCCGAGTTCCTTCCGGCGGAGTTGCACCGCGAGCGACCTGCCGAGCCGGAGGCGGAGACCGAAGTCGGCGCGATCCCCGACGTCGATTGGGGAGTGCTCCGCGAGTACGTCGAAGCCGCCGCCGCCCAGGGCCAGACCGACATCTACCGCCGCGCGCTCGAGCGTTTCGACCGCCTGGTCATCTCCCACGTCATGCGCACCGCCGGCGGCCAGCAAAACCGCGCCGCCGAAATGCTCGGCCTCAGCCGCGTCACCCTCCGCGCCAAACTCCGCCACCTGCAAATGTCGGTCGAAAAAATATTGACGCCGAACGAGCCCAGGAACGAGTAAACGGGACAAGTCTAATCGTCGCATTCTCATGTGCTGCGACGCCCTGGAGATTGCCGATCTCCTCGCTTCTTGTGAACAGGTGAAGTAACGGTTCACTGGGCGGCAAGGGGACGGAGGAGGTTTTCGGAGAAATATCTTCTCCTGCGGCGGATACTGTCGCCGAAAACCTCCTCCGTCCCCCTCTGTTTCCGCCCCGTGAACGCTTACACAGGTCAGTAGCATGGCCCCCGAACTATTTCCGGCCAAGGGCGCACACCTGATCCGCTATTACGGCTGGTATAGCAACAAGGCCCACGGTATGCGGCGGAGGGCGGCCATTCAGGCGGTGACAAAGCCTCCAGCGCCGCCAGCAGGCCGGGATCGGTTTCCGTCAGCGGGCGACGCTCACCGCCAGGCCGGCGCACGCGCGCCTCGTACAGGGCCCGTTGCTTTGCCGGAAGCTGCAACTCTCGCAACCCGGCCATGATGGTCGGACGCGACAAACCCGTGGCCCGCGCGACCATGCTGATACCTCCTCGCCCAGTGTCATGCGCCTCCGCAGCCGCCTTCGCTCGTCCATTTCCACGAGGAGCGACCGGGACTATCGGCGAATCCGTGCCTCAACCTTGACGTCGCGCATGCCAAAGTCATCGCATATTTTCCTTCAACGACCGATGCCAATTTGTGAAAGTTATTGTCTCGCGGTCCCTAATTTGCGAGGCACCGCACTAAATGGACTTGCGTGATCCCAGAAAAAAAAGGGGGGGCGGGAATTGACAGTCGAGTGTGCCAGCGACAGAATAGACGAATGCGAAACGTCACGCTCCCGATCCTCCTGACATGCTTATTGATAGCACCGTTGGCCGTCCGCGCAGCCGAGTCGCCCGCGGCGACGGCGCCGGCGAGTGATGAGGCGCCGCTTCGGTTTGCGTTCATCACCTGCTGCAAGGACTCGCCCTTCTACGAACCGGTCAAGAAGGGGATGCGCGACGCGGCCAAGAAGATGAACGTGCGGTGCGATTGGCTCGGCACCGAGGGGGTCGATGTTGCGGCCCAGGCGGCCCGGGTGCGCCGCGCGGTCGCCGACGGTTACAACGGGATCGCGCTGGCAATCATCGACCCGAAGGCTTTCGACGCCGTGGTCGAAGAGGCGCTCAAACGCGGCGTGCCCGTGGTCGCCTTCAACGTCGACGACAACGCCACGCCGAACGCCCGGCTGAGCGGCGTCTGCCAGCGATTTGTCGCGGCGGGCAACGTGCTGGCCCGCCGGGTCGCCGCCGATATTCCCAACGGCGCCCACGTCCTGGCAACACTACACGACCACGGAATCTCGGCTCTCGACCAGCGATTGCAGGGAATCCAAGAGACACTCCGCGGCAAGAATCTTCACTGGACCGTGATCGTCACCGGCCTCGACGCCGCCAAGGCCGACAAACTGATCGCTGACGCACTGCGGCAAGACCCGCAAATTCATGCCATCTTCGGCACCGGTCAAGTCGATACCGAAGCGGCCGGCCGAATGATCGAGACGCGGTTCCCCGATCGCGGGTGTTGGGTGGCGGGTTTCGATCTGTCGCCGGAAATTCTGCGGCTGGTGAAAGCCGGCCGCATCCGCTACACGGTGGACCAGCAGCCCTACATCCAGGGATTCTATCCGGTGGTTCAACTCGCCCACTATCTTCGCTACGGCATCCAGCCGTCGAACATCGACGCCGGGGCAACCATCGTCGGCCGAGCGAACGTCGATCGCGTAATCGAATTGACCAAGAAAAACTACCGATGAGAGCAGCATGTTTGACCGAATCAGCGGCGTCGATTCCGCGATTATCGTAGTTTATCTGCTGGGCATTGTGGCCGTCGGCTGTTACGCGGGCGTGAAGAAGCGGCGGGAGGGGGAGGCAAACCGTTACTTTCTGGCTTCCCACAGTCTCCGCTGGCCGTCGATCGGGCTGGCCCTGTTCACCACGAACATCTCCTGCCTGCACCTGATCAGTCTGGCGCAGTCGGGCTACGACACCGGCCTGGTGATGGGCAATTACGAGTGGCTGGCGGTGCTGCCGTTGGTCTTGCTGGCGCTGATTTTCGTGCCGTTTTACCTGCGGGCGAAAGTGGCCACGCTGCCCGACTTTCTCGAAAAGCGCTACTGCCGGGCGTGCCGCGACTGGCTGGCGTTCCTGTCGATCATCGCCGCGATTCTCTTCCACATCGCCTTTCCGCTCTCGGCCGGCTGGATCGCGCTGCACGGCATCTTCGGAATCGGCAAATGGGAGTGTATCCTGATTATCTGCGGGCTGACGGCGATCTACACCGTCGTCGGCGGCTTGGCGGCCGTGGTGTGGACGGAGAGCGTTCAGGCCATCGTCTTGATCACCGGCGCGATCCTGATCACCGTCTTCGCCTACTGCAAGGTCGGCGGATGGGAGGCGATGACCCACGCTCTGGACCAGACCAAGCAATTGGGGCAGTTGTCGATGCTCCGCTCGGCGCAGGTCAACAAGGACTTCTCCTGGTACGCCATTCTGCTGGGGTACCCCGTCATCGGCATCTGGTACTTCTGCGCCGATCAGACGATCGTTCAGCGCGTGTTGGGGGCGAGGGACGAGAATCACGCGCGGATCGGCCCGCTGTTCTGCGCCGTGCTCAAGATTTTGCCGGTGTTCATCTTCGTTTTGCCCGGCTTGCTGTTCTACGTGATCGTGGGCACCGGCAAACTCAACAACATGGCGCAAGTTGCGGTGACGGCTGAGGCGCCGAAGGAGGGGGGCAAGGCGGGCGAGACGGTGAAGACCCTCCTCGTCCGCGGCGGCGGCGTCCCGCAGCCGCGCGAATTCCGCTTCGTGAAAGGGGACGTGCTCGATCTGACCGATCAATTCAAGGTCTCCGGCAAGGATTCGGTGAAGGTCGTCTGCAACCTCCCGACCGAGCTCGATGCCGATGGCCAGGTTCCCGCCGACGGCATGGTCAAGCTGCCA
This sequence comes from uncultured Planctomycetia bacterium, assembly GCA_963815695.1. Taxonomy (GTDB): domain Bacteria; phylum Planctomycetota; class Planctomycetia; order Pirellulales; family Thermoguttaceae. The sequence continues at coordinate 54,399 of CAWFIG010000018.1, read as the reverse complement.
AAGGGCGTGAAGCCCGTTTCGTCGAAGGAAGCCTATGGCTTGATGATCATGAACCTGCTGCCGATGAACGGCTGCTTCGGCGTGATGGCGGCGGCGCTGATGGCCTCGTTGATGGGCAACCTGGCAAGTGCGGCAAACTCGATTTCCACGCTTTTCGCGTACGATCTGTGGAAGCGGTTTTGCCCCGGCACGCCCGAACACCGTATGGTCATTATCGGCCGGATCGCGGCGTTCACGGCGTTCGCGGTGGGAATCGCATTGGTGCCGCTATTGGATCTGTACGAGAACATCTTTGCTTCGATCCAATTGGTCATTTCCTACGTCTGCCCGCCGATCACGGGAGTCTTCCTGATGGGCCTATTCTGGCCGAGGTCTTCGGCACGAAGCGCGAAGCTGACGATGTGGGTCGGCTCGGTCACCGGCGCGCTGCTGTTTGCGGTGACCACGTTCCAGAAGTGGCAGCCGGAACTGTACGTCTGGCAGTGGGTTCCCGCCTTCTTTTACGAAACGCCGTTCATGATCATGGCGTTTTACATGCTTCTCGGCTGCATGTTGCTGCAAACGGTTCTCAGTATCCTCCTGCCGAAACTGCCCGAGGAAGACCCGCAACGGCTCTATTGGGCGAACCCGTTGGACGCCTTGAGATCGGCCGGCTGGCCGGGGCTGGGCGACTATCGCATTCTCTCGGCGCTGGTGATCAGCGTCATGATCGGCCTGTACTGGCTCTTCCGCTGAATAGAACTGCGTGATCCTGGGAAAATGGGGACAGGTCCAGTTTGTACAGAGCACCCTCCGGGCCGTTCCGCTCCAGGTCGACCTTCAGAGGAAACAGAGGAGAAGACGGGAGAGGAAGAAACGGGAAAGAACGGGACACCCATAACCTTGGGCATGTTGCGCAAGACTTGCTGGTTTGGCCAAGTGGTGAAGCAACTCATGTTGCTGCAAACGATGGTTGGAACGTCGCCTCGGCCCTTGAGCAGTGGAGTGATGGTCTGATCCCCCATTCGTATTTCCATAGCCAGGACGGTAATGCCGTCCGGAGGAGTCTGCTTGACTTCCTTCAGATAGGCGTTCATTTCGTCTGTCGTGGCCATGGGCGTCGGACGAATGTCCAATTGGACGTTCAACCCCGCGGTCGCGTCCGTCGACGTCTTTGTGAACATATTCTGTAGCAACGGTTCACTGGGCGGCAATTGGGACAGCCGCCGACCAATTCCCGCGTCGCCTGTCCATCCCAAGCCGATTTCTCCCTTGACAGAACGGCCGGATTTCGGACAATCCCCCAAACCGCCATTTGCGGTGGGAAAGCGACCGTTTAGCCGGCGAACTTGTTTGCCGTGTTTTCGGGCTCTTGCTGGTGCGGCAGTTGTACTGCCGCACCGTTCCCGACGGATGCGGGACGGCAGTGCAACTGCCATCCCAACATCGTGGCATAGGCAGGGAGGCCGCGGCCATGCAAGTCTGTCCCGAGTTGGGACAAGTCGTCAGTCTGCGCCGGTTGTTGCCGGAGGCCGAAATTGTCGGCGCCGACGACGTCTGGATCACCGGCTGCACCAGCGATTCACGCCAAGTCCGCGAGGGGGATCTGTTCGCCGCGCTGGCCGGGAAGCCACTGCGACGGGCACGATTTCGCCGCCGACGCGGTCGCCCGCGGCTGCGCGGCGGTGCTCGCCGAGCGGCCGATGCGCCGAATTGCCCGTGCCCGTCGTGCGTCGTGCCGAACGCCGCGCGAGTCGTTCGCCCGGCTCTGTCAGGCGCTGGCCGGATGTCCCAGCCGCCAGTTGAAAATGATCGGCGTGACCGGAACCAACGGCAAGACGACCACGAGCTGCCTGATCGCCGGCGTGCTTTCGGCGGCGGGCCATCGCGTCGGCGTGCTGGGAACGCTGGGATACCTCGACGGCCGGATCGTCGAGGAATCGACGCACACGACGCCTCCGCCCGAGCGGCTGGCGCCGCTGCTGGCGCGGATGGCCCGCAACGGCTGCACGCACGCCGTGATGGAGGTCTCGAGCCACGCGCTCGACCAGTCGCGCGTGGCCGGGACTGGAGTTCGACGCCGCCTGCGTGACCAACGTCACCCACGACCATCTCGACTATCACGCCACGCTTGAGCGAATATCGCCAGGCGAAGGCGAGAATATTCGACCATCTCAACATCGAGGGATTCGCGGTGCTTCAACGCCGACGACCCCGGATCGGCCGAGTTCTTGCGCCGCCACGCCGGGCCCGCACTGACGGTCGGCATCGACTCGCCGGCCGAGATCACGGCCGTGCCGGTCGAGCAATTCACGAGCGAACAGACGTTCCTGCTGACCGCCGGCAGCGAAACCGTACCCGTGCGAACGCAAATGATCGGCCGACACCACATTTACAATTGCATGACGGCGGCGGCGGTCGGATTGGCCTATGGAATCGAGTTGACTACGGTCGTTCGCGGGCTGGAATCGGTCGGCCACGTGCCCGGCCGGTTGGAACGGATCGAGTGCGGCCAGCCGTTCAGCGTGTTCGTCGATTTCGCCCATACGCCCGACGCACTGAGCGGCGTGTTGAAGACGCTGCGGCAAGTGACCGCCGGGCCGCTTGATCTGCGTCTTCGGCGCCGGCGGCCAGCGCGACCGCCAGAAGCGACCTTTGATGGGCCGGGCGGTCGAACAAGCCGCCGACGTCGCCATCCTGACCAACGACAATCCGCGGCACGAAGACCCGCGGGCGATCTTCCGCGACGTGCTCGCCGGATTCGTCAACCGCGACACGGTCCAAGTGATTCCCGATCGCACGGCGGCGATCCATCGGGCGCTCGGCATGGCCGAGCCCGGCGATTGCGTGCTGATCGCCGGCAAGGGACACGAGACCTGCCAAATTATCGGCGACGAGCGACTGCCGCACGACGACCGCGAAGTGGCGCGCGAGTGGCTGTACGAGGAACGAAATCATCGGTAGTGGCAGTGGGCAGAAATGGAAACGCTTCACATTAGCGAACCAACCGCTTGCAGTTTCGCAACCGCCCAAGCACCTTGCGGATGCCGCAACTCTCGCCGATCTCTGCACCGCCACCGGCGGCCGTCAAGCCGCCTGCGGCTTCGCAACGCTCGCGAATCCAGCCGACGTCTCGCTCGGCCCCATCGTGAGCGACAGCCGAGACGATCAAGCCGGGCGACGTGTTCTGGGCACTCCGCGGGCCGAATCATCGGGGCGAAGATTTCATTGGCGAGGCATTTCGTCGCGGAGCAGCGGGGGCGGTTGTCAACGGGGACTTCCCTCTCTATATTTCCCCTCTCCCTTTGGGAGAAAAACAGGGGGCGAGGACGGCAAATCTGTTATCGCTTCGCCCTCACCCTAACCCTCTCCCAAGCGGAGAGGGGACTACGCCGAATCACCGCTGGATCGTTCGCGTCGATGACACGCATCGGGCGCTTGAACGACTGGGCTCGGCTGGCGGCGGCAGCAATTCACCGGCACGGTGATCGCCGTGACCGGCAGCGCCGGCAAGAGCACTACGCGGCAAATGATCCATGCCGTGCTGCAATCGCGGCTCCACGGCACGGCCAGCCCTCGAAATTTCAACAACCATTTCGGCGTCCCGTTGAGCATGACGGCCATCGAGCCGGACGACGACTACGCCGTGCTCGAATTGGGCGCAAGCGGGCCGGGCGAAATCGCCGCCATGGCCGAGTTGTCTCAGCCGCAGGTCGGAGTCATCACTTGCATCGGCGACGCCCATCTCGGCGGCTTCGGCAGCCGCGAGCAAATCGCCCTGGCCAAGGCCGAGCTGCTGGCGGCCCTGCCGGGCGACGGTCGCGCCGTGCTGGGCGACGACCCCTGGCTGCGGCGATCGCCTCGAAGTCTGCCGCCGACATCACCTGGGTCGGCGTCGGCGAAGACTGCGACCTCAGGGCCAAGGACATCCGCAACGTCGAACGGCCGATTGGCGTTCCGCGTCGACGACTGCCAGTTCTCGTTGCCCGTCTGCGGCCGCCATCACGTGACGGCAGTGCTAGCAGCGGTGGCCGTCGGACAAATGATGGGTTTTGATCTGGACGCGATGGCCCGAAGTCTGTACAAGTTTCGCCCGTTGCCGATGCGTTGTCAGGTTCAGCAGGTTGACGGCGTCTCGATCATCAACGACGCCTACAACTCGAACCCGACGGCTATGCGGGCGGCATTGGAGTTGCTGCGGGAGTTCGACTGCTCCGGGCCGCCGCATCGTCATCAGCGGCGACATGGCCGAGTTGGGCGACCAATCGGCGGCCTTGCACCGCGAATTGGGACAACAGGCCGTCGAGGTGGCGGCAGCAAAGTTGCTCATCGCGTGCGGACAATTCGCCAAGCACGTCGCGGCAGGCGCACGTGCCGCCGGAATGTCGCCCAGCCAGGCGATCGCCTTCGGCAGCGTGGAAGATGCGTTGCCGTACCTGCGCCAGGCGACGATGCCCGGCGACGTGGTGTTGGTCAAAGGCTCGCGAGTGATGGCGATGGAGCGAGTGGTGGAAGCGCTGCTACAGAAGCCGCGGCGGCGCGCCGCCTGAGAAACGGTACTCCTCTCGCTCCGCGAGAGGCACACGGAGGCGAATTACTGAATTACCACCTGCTTCACGCGGAACGTGAAGAGTACATACAGTGTACGACGATAGGGCGGCTTCACAAACGAACCATTGAGTAGGACTCCGCTGTTTGCGTCGGGTTTGCGGGAACCGGACGCATACCCTCCCTCCTTGGGTAGGAGCAATAGGCCCGCCGACATATGGCTACTGGGTCGGCCGCGTCGACTGGCGCTTCGCAGTGGAGTCCAGGACTGAGCGCCGGGGCGGCGCACAACGCCGTCCCGGTGGCTCAGGGATACAGCGACGAATGACGAAGCTCGAATGACGAAAGGGCAAATGACGAAGCAGCGAAGTCCAAATGACGAATGACGACGAGTGGGAGTGTTTCGTCATTCGTCACTTGGGCTTCGTCATTGTGCATTTATGCTTCTATGGCTCCTCGATCACCTGACGGCGCTCTCGCCCGAATCGCTTGGCGGTTGGGGTAAGATCACGCCGCGCGCGCGCGTGGCCGCGGGAATCAGTTTCGCCGTGGCCGTGCTGCTGGGCCCGCTGGTGGATCGCCTGGCTGCGGCGGCATTTCCGCGAGTCGATCAAAAGCGATTCGGCCGAGGTTGCCCGGCTGCACCGCGATAAACAATCTACGCCGACGATGGGCGGACTGTTCGTCATCGCGGCGCTGCTTGCATCGCTGCTGCTGTTCGGCGACCTGCACAACGGCTACATGGCTGCCGGCCTTGGTCGTGGCCGTCGGACTGACGGCTGGTGGGCATCGTCGACGATCTGGTGAAGATTCGCACGGCCGCCAACGGCATCGGCGTCCGCTCCAAATTCGTGCGCACAACTGCTCGTCGCCGGCGCGGCCGCCGTACTGCTCTATCAGCAGCAGGCCGCCGTGCCGGACGGGCTGTCGTTGCGCCTGCCGCTGGTGGGAACGTCGTTTTCGCTCGGGCTATGGTTCGTGCCGCTGGCGATCGTCGTCATCGTCGGCGCCTCGAACGCCGTGAACCTGACCGACGGGCTGGACGGGCTGGCCGGCGGATGCCTCGTGGCCGCCATGGCCGCCATGACCGGATTGGTCTACGCCGCGGGACATGCCGAGTGGGCCGCGTATCTCGGCGTGCCGCGAATCCCTCATGCGGGCGAAATGACCGTCCTGGCCGCCGCTATGATCGGCGGCGTCCTCGGCTTTCTCTGGTTCAACTGCCATCCGGCCCAAGTGTTCTTGGGCAACACCGGTGCGCTGCCGCTGGGCGGACTGCTCGGCTTTCTGGCAGTCGTCGCACGCCAGGAACTGCTGCTGGTCGTGATCGCCGGCGTGTTCGTGGTCGAGGCTGCCAGCGTGATCGCTCAAGTGGGCTACTACAAATGGCGTCGCCGTCGCCTGTTGCGATGCGCCCCGTTGCACCACCATTTCCAATTCCTCGGCTGGGCCGAAAACAAAATTGTCGTGCGATTCTGGATCGCTTCGGCGTTATGCGCACTGCTGGGCGCGGCCTGCTGAAATTGGGAGTGCCGAATGCGCCGCCCGACGTTGTCTCAAAAGAATCCGCGAACATTTCCGTCGCGCGAAACCGTATCAAGCGATCCGGTGTTTCAAGAACTGCGAACCGCACAAAAGGGAGGAAGTGACCGCTATCGCTGATAGCATCATCCCTTGCTGCGCCGAGGATGACAACTGCACTACCGATTTCAGAATCCTCATCAAACAAAGGGCACACCCCGCTGTGCCGCCAGTCGCAGGCACACGGCGTCTGCCGTCACTATCATGAAAAACAACATCGTTCATATCGTTTTCAGCGGCGGGGGCACCGGCGGGCATCTGTTTCCCGGCCTGGCCGTGGCCGAGCAGCTTGCGGCCATGATTCCCCGCGTGCGGATCACGTTCTGCGGCGGCGGAAAGCCCTTCGAGCGGCAAGCGGTCGCCGACGCCGGCTTCGAGTATTTCGCGCTGCCGTCGCGGCCCGTTGCCCCAGGCGCGCCCGCGAGGCCGTTTCGTTCGTTGTCGAGAATCTGGCCGGCTATCTGGCCGCCGGGCGATTCCTGCGCGAGGAGCATGTCTCCGCGGTCGTGGGATTGGGCGGATACGTCAGCGTGCCGATGGCCCGCGCCGCCAGCCGGCGCGACGTGCCGCTGGTGCTGCTCGAACAGAACGCCGTAGCCGGCCAGCGCCACCCGCTGGCTTGCTCGCCGCGCGACGCTGATCTGCACGGCCTTCGCCGAAACCGCCGCCGACCTTCGCTGTCGTTGCCCCGTGCGCGTGACCGGCAATCCGATCCGATTCGGATTTGACCGCGACACGCAGGTTGACGCTTTCGACGATTTCGGCTCGGGTGAGAGAGGAGAGGGAGAGAAGGCGAGAGGGAACAGATCTTCGGAGTCTCTGCGTCTCCCGTCTCCGGGTCTCCCGCTCTGCCCGGCCTCTGAAGCTTCCGTCCGCCTTCCCAACTTCTGGTCCTTGGCGGCAGCGGCGGTGCCCGGTCGGTGAACGAAAACGTGCCCCGGGCGCTTGTACAAGGTCCGCCGGCAGTTGGCCGACTGGTACATCGTCCATCAATCGGGCCCAGTCCGATCTGGACGCCACGAAATCGCTCTATCGCAAGTTCGATCTGCCGGCCACGGTCGTGCCGTTCATCGACGACATGCCCGCCATGCTTCGCACGACCGACCTGGCCGTCTGCCGGGCCGGCGGCACGACGCTGGCGGAACTGTCGGCCGCGGGCGTGCCCAGCGTCTTGCTGCCCTATCCCCACGCCGCCGACGATCACCAATTGGCCAACGCGCGGGTCTTTTCGGCCGGCGGCGGCTGCGTTACAATCGACGAGCGGGAGATTTCCGACCGGCTCGACGACCGGTTGGCCGATATGCTCTGTTTTCTGCTGGCCAACGAGGCCTTGCGGCGGCGGATGTCGGCGGCGATGCACCAATTGGCCCGGCCCACCGCCGCCCAAGACGTGGCGGAGCTGATCTGGTCGATCGTCAGCAGCCGATCGCTCCACGCTCAGCCGGCGGCGGTGTGATTTCGGGAAAGGGGACGGAGGAGGTTGTCGGAAGAACGCCCGCACTAGGGACGATGTTTGCCGACAACCTCCTCCGTCCCCCTCGCCCCGCAGCAGCCGACCGATTCGCCCCAAAGAGGACACAGCCGCTATGCTCCGCTGGCGATTGCTCCTAGGCTCGCTGATCATCGCCGCGCTGGTCGTGCTCTGTTGGCTGGATAACCGCGAAACGGCCATGCCGGGCGCGTGGCTTCTGCCCGTGGCTGTTGTCGCCGCACTATTGGCAACCAAGGAGGTTTTTGACTTGGCCGCACCGGCGGGGATGCGCCGCTGCGCTGGACCGCTTATGTCGGCAACGTGCTTCTGGTGATAAGTCCGTGGTTGACCGTCCTCAAGCCCTCTTGGCAAGCCGCTTTGCCGTTTGCACTGGCGATCGCGGTCCTCTTGGTTGTCTTCGGCGAGCTGTGGCGCTATCAGAAGGCCGGCGGCAATACGGCCAACCTTGCCGTGGGCGTTTTCACCCTTGCTTACGTCGGTCTGATGCTCTGGTTTGCCGTACAGATGCGGATCGTCTGGGGCATCGGTGCGCTGGCGGCGTGGGTAATCGTGGTCAAAATGGGCGACACAGGGGCGTACACCGTCGGACGGCTCATCGGACGTCACAAAATGGCCCCTTTGATCAGCCCCGGCAAAACCACTGAAGGTGCAATCGGCGCCCTGGTCTTCGCCTGTCTCGGCTCTTGGGCGACATTCACGTGGATCGTTCCTTTCACCGTCAAAGGCATGGGAATTTCGCCCGGCGCCGCATGGGGCTGGCTCGTATTCGGGTTGCTGGTCGGCGCGGCCGGCATTTTAGGCGATCTGGCCGAGTCGTTTCTGAAACGCGACGTTGGCGCCAAGGATTCCAGCACCTGGATGCCCGGCTTCGGCGGCGTGTTGGACATCCTCGATTCGCTCCTGCTCTCCGCACCGGTAGCATGGTTCTGTTGGGCCACTGGGCTGGTCGGCGGCTAGTGGGAAATCCTCGCCCCAACTCGCTCCTGCAACTGGCGTCGTGCTGGCATGTCAGCGACAAATATCCTACAGGTTCTCTCCACGTTTCCCATGCTCTCCAAAGTCAACAGCGGCGCGTAGGGACACTTACACAGAGAAACTTGTTTGGGCAAGATGGGCAACAATCTGCTATTGCCGATGTGAACCAGCTAAGGTATACCTTCTGCCGGCAAGAGCGGTGGATGATCCCGATCAGAATGGAGAGCAAACAGGGCGATGGTAGCGTCGGATGTTGAGGACAGCTCAGACGTTGCGCTGCGATGTGCATTGCAGCGTATGCATAGCGCGGAGGAAGAAGCCTACCGGTCTTATCGCTGCTATCAGGAGACCTTACGGGGAAACGAAGCGACGCGGATCAAATTGGCAGCGGCCGAGAACTCATGCCAGACGCTTCTCAAGAAGCTGGCCGCCGTCGAGAATTTCGAACGAATACAAAATCCTGCAATCGCTCGATTCGCACATCCCTCCCGGCACGCTCCGCCGCCGGTTCTGCTCAATGGGCTTTCGAAGTGCGCGGCAGTTGCGCCGTGGTCTGCGATTCTGCGTCCGACTCCTGCAATCCCTCGTCCCGGGCACACCCGGCCGACCCGACGCAAAGGATGCCGAGGAACCGCAGGACCTGCCCACGGTTGAAAATCTGCCGTCCGTCCCGCGCGTTCCACAGGACGCAAAGCCATGTCGCCTGTTGCCGACGGCGCCGGACGAAATTGCCTACCACCCAGCGTGCTGGAGTCTGCCGGAAGAACAGAATTCGAAAGCAGTGTCTCTCGATCTGCTGATTCTCTCGCCGGTCCATCGAACGGGCTCGACGCTCTTGCAGCGAATCTGCAACGCTCGCAAGGGGACGCTGATTTGGGGCGAACACGGCGGAGTGTTGACGCAATTTGCCTCGATCTACACCAACGCCGCCTTTTTTTCGCTACGAGGCGAGTCGGAACGAAAGGAGTTTTTCGGGCAGGACGAAAACCCCAATCTCTGGATCGCCAATATGTGCCCGGAGTTGGAATGCGTGCAGCAGGCCATCGTCGATTCGGCCCGCACGCTTATGAGCAGCCTGTACGGCCGTTATCGAAAGAGCCACGATATTCTCGGGTTCAAGGAGGTTCACTACGGGCCCGCCGAGTTGGAGCTTCTTCGGCATTGTTATCCCCGCGCTCAGCTTCTGCTCCTGTCGCGCAACCCGCTGAACGCATGGAGAAGCACTACCAAGGAATGGTATCGCTCGCTTGACGATTGGATCGAGCGGTACAACAACGGCGTCCGAGGTTACTGCGAGTTCGCAAAACGCGACGCCAACTGCCACCTCATTCGCTACGTTGACCTGATCGAACGGGAAAACAGGACGATGGAATTGCTCGGCGACGTGGCCAAGGTCTCTCGCGAACAAATCTCGATGGTGCTCACCCGCAAGATCGGTGCGAGCGGCGCCCTCTTGACGATTCGGACCGCGACGCCATTTTGACGGGATGCCGTGAGTCGATGGAAGCCCTCGGCTTCGGCCTGACGACGAGCAAGCCGTAAAGTCGCCGGCAGTGCGGTCTCCACCGTGGCCGTTCACGATTCCCGATCGTGTCGCTCGCGACGGCATCTCTCTTCGCATCTTGCCTCGCGCGGGACGGGGTGCAAGCCGGTCGTGTGCTTCCGGCAAGCGTGTATGAATCGTTTTGAGCGGTGTGGTATCGTGGGCTGTCGAAACACGATCCTGTGGAGGACGGCCTATGGATACCAAAAAGGCGCGTGACCTTCCTGCGCGGCTGGAAGGCGTGCGGCGGCGGTTTGAACAGTGGCGTGGGACTCGAAAGGCCCACGCGCGTATCCCTGATTCTCTGTGGGCATCGGCGGCGGTCATGGCCGACAGGTATGGGATTTCCCGCACGGCTCAAGCACTCGGCGTCAATTACGAGGCCCTGAAAAAACACCTCGGGCCGAAGACCGCCGCCAAGCATCGCGCACTCAGGAGGCGGATCGAGCGACGACCGGCCGCCGCCAACAGCGAGTTTGCAAGGAGCAAAGCAGCCCAGTTTGTCGAACTGCCTGCCTTCGTGTCGGCCGCGACCAACCTTCGGTCGGTGCCCGGCGACTGTCTTCTGGAGTTGGAAGATGGCGGCGGAGCAAGGATGCGCGTCCGGCTGCGGGGTGTGGGAATGCCTGATTTGGCGGCGTTGGGGCGGAGCTTCTGGAATCGCCAGCCATGATTCAGATCACACCTCAGATGCGGGTGATGGTGGCCATCGAGCCGGCGGATTTCCGCAAAGGGATCGACGGCCTGGCGCAGGTCTGCAAGGACGTACTGCGGCACGATCCGTTTAGCGGCTGGGTGTTCGTATTTCGCAACCGGCCGGCCACGGCGTTGAAGGCGCTGGTTTATGACGGGCAGGGTTTTTGGCTTTGCCACAAACGGCTGTCGAGCGGGCGGTTCCAGTGGTGGCCAACGAGCAAGGCGGCGGCCAAGATGCTGGCCGCACATCAATTACACGTTCTGTTCTCGGCGGGCAATCCCGAAGCGACGCAAGCCGCGCCGACGTGGCGATCGGTGGGGCCGGCGGATTGACGCGGCGATTGGCGGCGGCAAGGGGGACCGTCCCCGAAATCGCGGCAAATCGCTCTTTCCACTTTTTGCGGATGCGCGTTATTCTGCGCCCGCGTGAAAGGAACGCCGTGGTGGTTTTCGTGGTCGGCTGTTGCTGGTATCATCATGCCAACGAAACTATCGACTATCGAGATCGACATGAGCCAGTTGGACGACGCTCTGCGGCGAGCCGAGGAGAAACTCGACGAAAAGGATTTCGCGATCCTCAGGGCGGTAGCGGACGCCTACGACACCATCGCCGAGTTGGTGGACGACAAGAACATCACAATCGCTCGTCTGCGCAAGCTGCTTTTCGGCGCGGACCGAGAAGACGAAGGCCGTGATCGGCGGCGAAGACGTTCAATCTTCTGCCGGGCAGGGTGTGGCCGCTTCGAGGACGGGAAGGAAAGGCGTGGCGGACACGCCGCGGAAGGGCCACGGCCGCAACGGGGCCGACGCCTACGCCGGGGCCGAGAAGGTTGCGGTGCCTCACGAGTCGCTCCAGCCGGGCGACGCTTGCCCGAAGTGCGACAAGGGCACGGTCTATGAGACGGGCCGGCCGGGGGTGCTGGTTCGGCTGGTGGGGCAGGCCCCGATTCAGGCCAAGATTTACGAACTGCAGAAGTTGCGGTGCAACCTGTGCGGCGTGGTCTTCACGGCCCGGTCGCCCGAGGGGCTTGGCTCGGCGAAGTACGACGCGACGGCGGGCAGCATGATCGCCCTGCTGAAATACGGAACCGGGATGCCCTTCAACCGCGAGGAGAGGCTGCAAGGGGGCTTGGGCATTCCCTTGCCGGCTTCGACCCAATGGGAGATCGTCCACGCGAAGGCCGAGAAGATTGAACCGGCCTTCGAGGAATTGATTCGCCAGGCGGCCCAAGGCGAGGTGGTTTTCAACGACGACACAACGGTGAAGATTCTGGAGTTAATGGGCGAGCGAGCCAAGGAAGAGACGTCTGTCGAAGAGGCTGCCGAGGGCGTGGCGAAGAAACCGCAGCCCGAGCGCAGGGGCATGTTCACTTCGGGTGTTGTTTCCACAAGAGAAGACCGCAAGATTGCCCTGTTTTTCAGCGGGCGCCAACACGCGGGCGAGAATCTGGCGGACGTGCTGGCCGAGCGAGCCGAATCGTTGGCCGCGCCGATCCAGATGTGCGACGCCTTGTCGCGGAATCTGCCCGGCGAACTGAAGACCATTCTCGCCCACTGTCTTGCCCACGGGCGGCGTCAGTTCGTGGAGGTGGCGGAGCGTTTTCCCGAAGAGTGCCGGCATGTGCTGGAGAGGCTTTCGGTGATTTACAGAAATGACGCATTGGCCAAGCAGCGGCAACTGTCGCCGGAGGAACGATTGCTCTTCCATCAGGCCGAAAGCGGCCCGGTCATGGAGGAGCTCCATGCCTGGCTTGTTCGACAATTCGACCAACGGCGCGTGGAGCCGAACTCATCGTTGGGCGGGGCGATTTCCTATATGCTGAAGCACTGGGAGAAGCTGACGCTATTCTTGCGCGTGGCCGGCGCGCCGCTGGACAACAACGTGTGTGAGCGGGCGTTGAAGCGGGCGATCCTGCACCGCAAAAACGCCCTGTTTTACAAGACTTGCCACGGGGCACACGTCGGGGATCTGTTTATGAGCCTGATCCACACCTGCGAGTTGTGTGGCGCAAATCCGTTCGACTACCTGACCGAACTCGAGCGTCACGCGGATGAGTTGTCCTCGAACCCGCGGAACTGGATGCCCTGGAACTATCGGAAATCGCCGGAGAGCAAAGGAGCGGAAGATGTCCAAACGCCGTCCGAAGAAAGCCGTCAAGGCAATCGATGTTACGAAGAGGCTGCGCAAATCGCTGTCGAAACGCGGCAAAGGCGATCTGATTGACGCCCTGGTGGAACTGGGAAGGGAGGACCGCAAAGTGTTCCGTCAACTCGACGCCCGATTCGCGTTGGAAGCCCCGCCCGCAGAACTCGCCGCCGCGACGCGGCAAGCCATTGCGGACGCCACCGACTTCGACGAGCGGGACATCAACCGCAATTTCAGCTACGACTACGCGGCCTATGAGGGAGTGAAACGTAATCTGAGCCGTTTGACCGATCTGGGACAGTTGCCGCTGGCGATGCAGCTTTCGCTGGAATTGATGAAGCACGGGAGCCGTCAGGTGGAAATGAGCGACGAGGGAATGATGACGTCAGACATCGAGGAGTGTTTCGCGGTGGTCGTCAAGGCCCTGAAGAAGTGCGACCTGTCGCCAGCCGAGATTGTGGGGTGGTGTGAAAGAATGATGGCGGCCGACTGCGTGGGATTCATCTTCGACCAGGAACTTCGGACGCTGCGGAACCATTTCGAGCCGTCGCACAGGTAACACTTCACTGTCATTGTCGGCGTCGGGAGCCAGAGCGTCTCACCGCCGGACGGCACCCCGACCTGCCGTCAGTCCTCCCCGAGCTTTCCCGTGTCACCGCCCCCCGCTGCCCGACAGCCAGATTTTTCACGCTTGCCGGAAGCACACGATCGTGTCGCTCGCGACGGCATCTCTCTTCGCATCTTGCCTCGCGCGGGACGGGGTGCAAGCCGGTCGCCGAGCAGGCCAAGAACCGGCAGTTGGAGGTTGACGCAGCCGCATTACGCATTCGGGCCGAGCGGCGGCTTGGGGAAGAGACGGCCCGGGCACCGAAGGCGAAAGGAACGCGGGGGAGGATAGTGGGACCTGGCCGAGGAGAGAAAAACGGCGGTACGCGCGCTATCGCCAGTTTCAGACACCCCTGCTCTATCCGAGCTTGGCATATCCACGCGGGAGTATTCCGAGGCCCGGGCGCTGGCCGGCGTGGTTGGAGGCGCGGCGGCCCATAAGCAGAGCTAACACAAGCCTGCCGTCGATGACTCACTCTCTTCTGACAAGCTGAATGGCCGCGGGCTTTCCATGCGCCCGTGGCCTCCAAGGGCATTTCTGGCGGGTGCTACGGAATCTCGCAAACCGTAGCGCCGGCGTAGCACAGCGGCTTACTATACTTCAGAGTGGTAAGCAGCCAGCGAAAAAAGACCTTGTGTAACTCATTGCCACGCAAGGCTTTATCAGCGGAGGGCAAGGGAGTCGAACCCTCAACGGCTTGCGCCGCACCTGATTTCGAGTCAGGCTGCTAACCATTCGCGTACCCTCCTCAAGACACCGCAAGTCGCTGTTCCTCTTCGACTTTCGTCCGCAGTCTCGTTGGGCTGGAACTTGCATTCTCAGGACGGATACCCATTTTTGACACCCAACCAGGCGTCAGCGGGGGTTTCCGACCGATCCTTCCAACAGGAGCGAACCGCGATGTACACCCGAGATTCTACCACAAAAGAACGGCCCGCCAAGCCCTATCGTGCGTTTCCCTTTCTCGCGCACGCAAGCGGCTGGCGTCCCGAGGAGATTCGGCGCCGGCGCCACGATTTCGGTCCTGCGCGTTTGACGAATCGCTCGAAAGCTACCTCGTGGCGGCGTCCAATCGCCGAAGCTTGTCGGCCAGCCCTATCTTATCTTCCAGGTCGATGTCGTTGAGAACCCAGTCGTTGCCTTGCTTCTCCCAGGTGTAGATCACGCAGTGAGGATTCTTGGGTATGTACTTGCGATCGGTGATATTGGCGAACTTCGTGACCACCAAGGCTCGGTTTCCCTTGATGCGAGTGAGTTGCACGTCGGCGACGTTCGCACCCGCGACCCTTGCTCTTCGCATGTCCTTGATTGTGGCCTGGACGCTGAGCTTTGGTCCTACGTTCTTCAGTGGAAATTCGTCGCCTTTTGCGGCCGCGGCGACGAACCTGGCGACCAACCCACGCAAGACGGCCTCTTCGGTGTCGGCCGTGCCGGGCAGATGCGCTGGCTTTACCGATTTGGCGGGGGCAATGGCATGGCCAACGCTCTTGGAAAAAGCATTCCGTCGAGGTGGACGGTCGAGATGATCGAGATCAACCGGTTCTCCACCGGCTCTCGTGATCAAGGCGCGGAGGTTCTTGCTCATCGGGTTTTTGAGAGACCGTACGGAACCATCGGCAAACGCGACGTTGATTGTCTTGTTATCAAAGATCCCCAATTGCGGAAGCGACTTGTTTGGATCGCAGGGGATGTCCTCAGGCTCGGTCCAGGGGGCATTCCGCTTGGCCTCTACCAAAAGGATTGTAGAAGAACAGCCATCTTTGATCTCACTGCTGCTGCAATGCTTCCCTGTCTCAAAGATCGTGCCAGGGCCGACGATCGCGAAGTAGCAGGCATCTATTGACAGGGCGCCAAGTTCTCTTGGGTTGCGGAACACGTCCGGCATCTTCTCTTCGAGTAGCTTGCGATTGTTCGGCCCATCCCAGGGTTCGTCGAAGTGATAGCGGGCGTAAAGTGGTTGTTGGCCTAGCAACGGCAGCAGTTCCACTCGCCAACTGTACGGCGTCTTACCGTCCGGTCCGTAAAGAACGGCGGGCGGGAAATGACCGTGTGTCTGCTCGTACATGATCATCGCCAATGCGAGATTGTGCAGGTTCTTCCGCGACGTCGCTTCGGCGTCCACGATTCTTGTGGGGGGCGGAAATCGTGTCTTCGTCGAGTCCGCTTGCCGGTTTTTAGTCTTGGGTTGCGGCTTCAGCTCGATCTCGATCCGCGTGATGCCGCTGGCGCGGATGGTGACCTTCTGCACGACCTGCCCATGTCCCTCCAGCGCGACGATGATCGTGGCCGCACCGGCCTCGACGGGAAACAGGTTGTTTGATTTGCCCAGTTCCTTGCCGTTCACGAGGACTTTGGCGCCGGGCGGATCGGTATGGACGTAGAGAAGGGTGTCTCGCTTTTTCCCCGTTTTCACCGGCGGATCTGCCGCCGTGCACGCGGCGATTTGGCCGAGCACGTACAACAAGACAATCGCAAACATAGCGGCTCTTCTCATGGCAGACTCCTTTCGGGCAAGGGAATCTCCCCGCCCTTCAATAAGGGTATCATTTCCATCGGGAAAACGAAACGCAGTTGCCGTATGGCCTCGCTCATAAGTGAATATGCGCCCCGCGGCCAAAATCGGCCGCGGATTCTTGAGGAACTCATTCTTGGACGATAGAATACTGGCATGGTCTCAAATACACGTGCGACGCTCCTGGAACGGCTGCGCGACGGCGCGGACGCCCTGGCTTGGGACGAATTCTTCGCGTATTACTGGCCGACGATCTACGGTTTCGCCCGGCATCGCGGCTGCTCAGAACATACGGCCGAGGAGATCGTGCAGGACGTGATGCTGAAGGTCTTCCAGCAGCGCGATGTATATCAATATGATCCGACGCGAGGGCGGTTTCGCGACTGGCTCGGCACGGTCGTGCGGAACAACGTCGCCGAGCATCGCCGACGGCCGGCCAATCGCCTGCGGGGCGCCGGCGGCGAAGTGAATGTCGCCGAATTTGACGCCGCCGACAATCGGCAGGAGGTCGATGCCGCGTGGGAGGAGGCTTTCGAGAACAGCTTGCTTCTGGCGCTATTGAACGCCGTCCGCCGCGAGATGAGCGCGCGAACGTATCTGGCGTTTGAACTGGTCGCTTTGGAAGGGCTCTCGGGCGGCGCGGCCTCGCGGATGGTTGGTCTTTCTCGCAACGCCGTCTACAAAGCCCACAAGCGGGTGCTGGAGCGTCTCGTCGAGCTTGGCGCACCGTATCGCCAGGACGGCCGACTCAGCCGGCGGATCAAAGATGCCCTCGAGCAGGCCGCGCCCCCCGCGGTACAACGTTCGCTGACCGAACGGATCCAGAAGACGATGTACTCGCGATAGCATGCACGGGAAGGGGACGGAGGAGGTTGTCGGAAGTGGATTGTGGAGAATCGATAGCGTCTTTCCGACAACCTCCTCCGTCCCCCTCCTCCTGCAGGTGATAGGAGCGATGCAGCATTGAACGAGCAGAATGCCGACGCCCGATCGACCGAGCCGTACGCCGCACCCGAGGTGCCCGACTTCGATCTGCTTCGTCCGATCGGCAGCGGCGGCTTCGGCGAGGTGTGGCTGGCCACCAATCGCACCACCGGCCGGCTCTGCGCGGTCAAGGTGATTCCGCTGCAATCTTCAGGCCAGGCCGATCCCGCCGCTCGGGAAATCAGCTCGCTCACGCGATTGGAGGCCAATTCTCGCTGCCGCCACCCGAATTTGCTACAGATTCATCACGTCGGCAAGACAGCCACGCATCTGTTCTACGTGATGGACCCGGCCGATGACGTGTCGGGTGAGGCGGCGTCCGACAGGCCGGACTACCGGCCCGCCACGCTGCAAACCGTGCTGGAAGGGAGAGAAAGGGCCAGGTCCAACCTGTCCGAAGCACTGGGTGCCGACCGAAGGTTGGTGGGGCCGTTCGGCCAAATTGGACCTGTCCCCTTTTCCCCCGAGGTTTGCCTCGACTATGCCCGACAACTCCTGGCCGGGCTGGCGATGTTGCACTCGGCCGGGATGGTGCATCGCGACGTGAAACCGGCCAACTGCCTGTTTGTGGGTGGGCAGTTGAAGCTGGGGGATTTCGGACTGCTGACGACCGCCCATCCCCTGGTCTCGCGCGTTGGCACGCAAAAATACATGCCGCCGGACGGACGCATGGACATGCGGGCCGACGTTTATGCCGCGGGGCTGGTCATCTATGAGATGCTCAGCGGCCTGCCCGTCGATGAGTTTCCTCGACTTGGCGGCCAATCGAAGCGCATCGGCGACAGCCCAATTCTTGCCGGGCTGCTTCGGCTGGTCTTGCGGGCGTGCGAACGCGAATCGGAGCACCGGCCGGCGGACGCCCGCGCAATGCTCGCCGAATTGGCCACGCCGGTCGGGGCGATCTTGCGGCGACCGCGGCGGCCGCTCGTGGCGATCGGCGCGATCGCGGTCCTGGCGATCGTGGCCGCCGGGGTATGGATATATCGAGAAAAAGCGGGAGGTAATTCCGGACAGGCTACGGAGAACGCCGCGACGGCGGACTCTGAAAAGACCACCGCCACGGGGGCTCCGCGACTTGTGGACGTCAGCTTCGTTACCGACCCTTTTGAGGCCAGAATCTACTTGGACGGCAAACTGCTGCGCAAGCCCGACAGAGAGCCCTACACGACGCCCTGCACGGTCAACGGCCTGCCCGCACGCACCTGCCGCGTCGCATTTCAGGTCGACGATCAACCGCGATGGGAGGCCAAGGGCGGTCCGTACGACTTGAGGCGGATCCGGCAGATCGTCAGCAAACAGCCGTAGCGCATTGTCGCTCTTTTCTTCCCGTTTTTCCTCTCTCCCTTCCTTGCCGCTCACATGCGTCTCGATGGAGCTCGAAGGAGACTGCGCGGCAGAAGGACGGACTTGCTTGCGAAAAAGTGTTGTTGGCGAGTTGTAGCGGAACCGCAAGCGGCTGCAAGATGGCCTGGCGATTCAGGCGATCTGCCATCGATCGGGTAAAGACGGGGGAACCGACCGCAATTGACTGGCATTGAACGGCGCGAACGGCAGAACCGGAGAGGTCGTCATCGCCACTGCCGGGGCTTGTGCGAACGCCAATCTCTGCGATAATCTTACGGTCGGCGATCCAATTGCCGATAGACAATGGTTTTGCGTTTCCGCGGCGTCGGTTGGCACGCGCGGTTTCGACACGTTTTCCACGCCGGTTGTCGGCTGCGAAAAAGAATTTTGCAGCGCGGCTGGCGGCGATGTGACGAGATTCTCCGAGGATTTGGCCGGCGTGCATTGCGGAGCGAGGGAAATCCGGTCGTTGGCCCGGTGGGAGGTTTGACAGCACCGCTAGCATCGCTAGAATCTAGTCTTTCGCGTGTCAGGAATCGGTGAGGTCGAGCCAAGGACGCATCGGAAGTGACCAGGGACGATAAGGAGATCGTGTCGGCGTTGCGCCTGCAATTGCCGGCAAGGTCGGGCAGAAAAGATTCGATCTGTGGTTCGGCGTGGAAACACGCTTGAGCTACGACGGCCACGTGCTGCGGATCGGCGTGCCGAATCAGTTCTTCATGGACTGGATTCGGGCGAACTTTCGCCGGCACATTGAAGATGCGTGCCGGCAAGTGGTCGGCACCGACTCGTCTATCGAGTTTCATCTCGATCCGGCGTCAAGCGAAAGCGACCGCGAAATGATTGGGCCCGCCGAGAACAGCGGTTCGAAACAGGGCGTGCAGCCCGGCCTACGGGTTGCGTCGCCGCGGGCGGAGCGCGCCGGCCGTCGGCCGAATCGCAGGTTGCCCCCTCGCGACGCCGCTTTGCCAGCCTGGAGACCTTTGTCGCCGGCGACGCCAATCGATTGGCAATCGCCTCGGCCGAGATGGTCGTCTGCAAGCCCGGTCAATTGACGCCGCTGATGTTCTACGGTCCGACGGGCGTCGGCAAAACGCATCTGCTGGAAGGCGTGTGGACCGCGGCGCGCAAATCGCGCGGCCGGGTGACGACGATCTACCTTTCGGCCGAGCAGTTCACCAGCCAGTTTCTCGAAGCGTTGCGCGGCAGCGGTTTGCCCAGCTTCCGCCGCAAGTACCGCGGCGTCGGCGTGCTCGTGCTCGACGACCTGCAATTCTTCGTGGGCAAGCGGGCCACGCAGGTCGAATTGTTGCACACGATCGACACCTTCTTGCAGGAGGGGCGGCAACTTGTCTTCGCCGCCGATCGTTCGCCGACCGATCTGCCGGAATTAGGCCCCGAGTTGGTCACGCGGCTGACCAGCGGCCTGGTCTGCCGCATCGAGCCGCCGGACTATGCCACGCGGCTGGGGATTCTGGGGCAGATGGCCAAACGGATGGAGCTTCACGTGCCTGTCGACGTGCAGCAGTTTGTCGCCTCGCGGTTGACCAACCACGCCCGCGAGCTTTCGGGCGCCCTGTGCCGGCTATCGGCCACCAGCCAGTCGTTGGGCCGTCCGATCTCGTTGGCGATGGCCGAGGAGGCGCTGGCCGATCTGTTCGCGCATAGCAGCCGCGTGGTGCGGCTGCACGACATCGAGAAGGCCGTTTGCGAAGTTTTTGGGCTCGAGCCGGCGAGCTTGCAGTCGGACGTCAAGGGGAAGCGCGTGAGCCATCCGCGGATGCTGGCCATGTGGCTGGCGCGAAAGCACACGCGGGCAGCCTTGAGCGAAATCGGCCACTTCTTCGGCCGCCGCAGCCACAGCACGGTCGTCTCGGCGCAAAAGCGGGTGGACGGTTGGATGACCTCCGGGCGGCAATTCGACATGGCCGAACGCCACTGGCCGGTCGACGACGCCATCCGCCAGGTCGAGCGCCGGTTGGCCGCCGGTTGACGCCGCGTAGGACGGATTTGGAAATCCGTCCTGCGACGTTCTACGTCACTTTGACGATCACGATCGTGATGTCGTCTTGCGGCGGCTCGCTGCGGCAGAAGCCGAGCACCTGCTCGTGGAGCGTCTCGATGATCTCGGCGGCGGGCTTCTCGCGCTCGGCACGAATGATCTGGAGCGTGCGGGCGACGCCGAACCGCACGCGGCCGGGAGACTCCGCTTCGCTGAGCCCGTCGGTGAAGAAGGTCAACAGATCGCCGGACTTCAAGGCGATCGACGCCGTCGCCGGCACGACGGTGTCGGCATGAACGCCCAGCGGCAGGCTGGTGCTGTCCAAGACGGTTGCCTCGATGCCGGCGCCGAGCAGATACCCTCGCTGGCCGGCGCTGGCGTAGACCATCGAACGATCGCGGGGATCGAGGCGAGCCATCGCCAGGGTGACGAAATGGAAATCGTTGGTATCGGCGGCCAGCAGGCGATTGGCCCGCGTGAGGATTTCGCCGACGTCGGTGTGCATCTGTGCGAGGGTGCGGAGGCAGGCCCGCGTCTCCGACATCAGCAGGGCGGGCCCCATGCCGTGGCTGCTGACGTCGCCCAACACGATGCCGAGGCCGCCTTCGAGCATGGGAATGTAGTCGAAATAATCGCCCGCGGTCGCCTTGGCCGGAAACAACGCGCCGGCAATATCGAAGCCCGGCAAGCTGGGCGACTCGCCCGGATAGAGCCGCTGCTGAATCTCCTGGGCGGCGCGAAACTCCTCCGACGTGTCGCGCATCACCTCTTCCGCCCGATGCCGGCGGCTGCGCTCGATGGCGTAGCGGATCGAACGCACCAACATGCGGTCGTTCACCTGGCCCTTTACCAGGTAATCTTCCGCCCCGGCTTGCACCGCCTTCACCGCGCTGATTTCGTCGCTGTGGCCCGAAAGCACGACGATCGGCACGTCGCCGGCCTGGGCGTGCATGGCGAAGAAGGTCTCCAGCCCCCGGCTGTCGGGCAGAGTGAGATCCAAGAGGATGACGTCAAAACGATCTTCGTCGCAGCGTTCGACCGCCGCCGAGAGCAATTCCACCTGCACCAGATCGAACGGCTCGTCCCAGCGATCGCCGAGGAGATTGCGCATCACCCAAACGTCGTCGGGATCGTCTTCGACCAGCAGGATTCTAATCCGCTTTTCCGCCATGGGACGCCTTTGTAGGCAATTCTACCACCTCGAACCAGTACTTGCCCAGGGCATCGAGAATCGCGACAAGATCGCGAAACGTGGTGGGCTTGGTCACGTAGGAATTGGCGCCGGCGCCGTAGGAAAAATCGACGTCGTCGCCCGCCGACGAGGTGGTCAGCGCGATCACCGGAATGCGGCGGAAGCGCGGATCGGCTTTCAGGTCGCGAATCGTCTCGCGGCCGTCCTTGCGCGGCATTTTCAGGTCCAGCAGAATCAGGTCGGGCCAGGGCGAGTTCCGGCCCTCGACGTACTCGCCGTCTTGGCGGAGATAGTCGAGCAACTCCTCGCCGTCGCGAACGAAGTGGAATTCGCACGCCCAGCCCGCCTCGGCGAACGCATCACGCACGAGAAAGCAATCCTCGGCGTCGTCGTCGGCCATCAGAATCGTTCGCCGTTGCCTGGATTTCAACATAGTCGTCAGCGCGAGGGGGACGGAGGAGGTTGTCGGGAAGATGCTGGCCATTCTGTGGAGATCCTTCCGACAACCTCCTCCGTCCCTTTCTACGTGTTGTGGGCCACCGGCAGCAGGACCTCGAACACGGTGCCCTGGCCGGGGACGCTTCGGGCGGTGATCGTTCCGCCGTGTCGCTCGACGATCTTGCGGCACAGCGCCAACCCGATTCCCATCCCCTCGAAAACGTCGCGGGGGTGCAGACGCTGGAAAACGCCGAATATCCGGTCTTGGTGTTTCTGCTCGAAGCCGATGCCGTTGTCCTCGAAAGTGATCCTGCACTGCTCCTGGGCGGCCGAGGCGCCCGGCTTGCGATCCTCCCGCCCGTGAACGAATCGCCCCTGCACCTTGACGACCGGCGGTTGGTCGACGCGGTGGAACTTCAGCCCGTTGGCGATCAGGTTCTGCAGCAACTGCCGCATTTGCAGCGGATCGGCCTGGATGGCGGGCAGGTGTCCGATCTCGACCCGGCCGCCCGCCTTCTCGATCTGCACTTCGAGATCGGAGACGACCTCGCGGGCGACCTCGGCCAGATCGACGACCACGAAGCTCTGCCCCTGCGTGGTGACCCGCGAAAGCGACAGCAGCCCGTCGATCAGCGTCTGCATCCGCGCGGCGGCGCTTTGCATTCGCATCAGGCAATCGGTCCCCACCTCATCGAGCTTGTCGGCGCACTTCATTTGCAAACGGTCGCCGAAGGTGCGGATCTTCCGCAGCGGCTCTTGCAGATCGTGTGAGGCGACGTAGGCGAACTGCTCCAATTCGTGATTCGAGCGTTCGAGCTCGGCGGCATAGCGCGATTGCTCCTCTTCGGCCTTCTTCCGGCGGCTCACGTCGCGGATAAAGAAGGTCAGCACGGGGGCACCCTGCTCGTGGCTGATGGTCATCGCCATTTCGGCGTCGAAGGTGTCGCCGTTGGCCCGCACGGCCGTGACGTCGACCCGGCGGCCCAGCAACGAGCCTTCGCCGGCGTCGAGGTAACGGTTGATTCGGTCCTGCTCGCCGGCGCTGGCGGCGGTCGGGAAGAGCACGTCCGACGGCTTCGATCCGAGCACCTTCTCGCGCGGATGACCGAACGTCTGCTCGGCCGCGCGGTTGAACTCGGTGATGACGCCCTCGTGGTTGATCGTGATGATCGGATCGAGCGAAGATTCGAGAATCGCCCGCTTCCGGGCTTGCGTCTCCGCCAGCGCAGCCCGAAGAGTTGCCCGGTCGTCGATTCGGTGATGCAGGAAGACCAGACAGGTGGGCCGCCCGGTCTCGGTCGACTTCAGGCGAAAGAGGCTCGTGTCGACGTCGAAGTAGTCGCCGGTTTGCACGTCGCGCAACCGGCTCTGCCCTTCCCAATGGCCTGCCTTGTTGACGGCCGGCACGGCCACGTCACATAGCTCCGCCCAGGACTCTTCGGCGTACAATTCGCGCAGGCTGACCGACGACGCCGGCTGGTCTTCGTCCAGGCCGACCAACCGTTGCCCGGCGGGGTTCAGGTAGATTGGTTCGCCGTGCGCATTGGCCAGGCAGACGAAATCGGCCGACGCCTCGGCCAGCACGCGGCCCAGCGCGTCGGCGTTCACGTCAATCCAGTCGGAGCCTTCGTTCATGGCAAGGCGACTCCCCTGCGGTACGGTGCCGTCGTACGCTATGCTTCAGCATAACGTACTATTATACCCTTCTTGTGGGATGTCAGACGAGGCTTGCTGCTTCGGCCAGCGACTGACGCGCCGCCGCCACGGTTGCGTCGACGTCGGCGTCGGTGTGGGCCGTCGAAACGAACAAGGCTTCGTATTGACTGCACGGCATATACACGCCGCGTTCGATCATGCCCCAGAAATATCGGGCGTAACACCGCGCGTCGCAGCGTGCGGCGGTAGGCCAATCGGTTACCGGCTGTTCGCTGAAGAAGAGCGTCATCATCGAGCCGCATCGGCCTAATTGGGCCGCGGCGCCGGCTGTTTTTGCCGCGGTCTCCAGGCCGGCGGCCAGCCGAGCAGAAAGCTGCTCCAGTCGGGCGTAAGGATTCGTGTCGCGGAGCGTTTTCAGCGTGGCGATGCCGGCGGCGGTGGCCAACGGATTGCCGCTGAGGGTGCCCGCCTGAAAGACCTTGCCGGCCGGCAGCACGTGGTCCATAATTTCGGCTCTGCCGCCGTAAGCCCCGACCGGCAGCCCGCCGCCGATGATCTTGCCGAGCGTCGTCAGGTCGGGCGCGATGCCCAGCCGCGATTGTGCCCCGCCGTAAGCCACGCGGAATCCGGTCATCACCTCGTCGAAGATCAACAGCGCGCCGTGCTTGTAGGTTGCTTCCCGCAGCGTCGCGTGGAACTCGGCGGTTCCGCGGACGCAGCCCATGTTGCCGACGATCGGCTCGACGATCACGCCGGCGATTTGCGAACCATGTTCGGCGAACGCCTCTTCGACGGCCGCGACGTCGTTGTATTGCAGCACGAGCGTATCGCGCGAGGCCCCTTCGGTCACGCCCGGCGAATTGGGCACACCCAACGTGGCGGCCGAACTGCCGGCGGCGACCAGCAGGCTGTCGACGTGGCCATGATAACAGCCCGCGAATTTCACGATCATCGCCCGGCCGGTGTATCCGCGGGCGAGCCGAATCGCGACTCATCGTGGCCTCGGTGCCGGAATTCACCAGCCGAACCTTCTCGACCGACGGCACGGCCTCAATAACCAACTCGGCCAGCTCGTTTTCCGCCAGCGTCGGCGCCCCGAAACTCGTCCCGCGCCGCAAGGCCGCTTCAACCGCCTCGACCACCGCCGGATGACCGTGTCCGAGGATCATCGGCCCCCAGGAACCGATGTAGTCGATATAGCGGTTGCCGTCGATGTCGAACAGGCACGCCCCCTGCCCGCGTTCAAAGAAGATCGGCTCCCCCCCAACCCCGCCGAACGCCCTGGCCGGGCTATTCACCCCGCCGGGCATGAGCTGCATGGCTCGCTGGAATGCAAGGTGGCTTCTGTCATGCATGATCTTCCTCCCACGCGACAACTACTTCCACTTCTTACCTCTTCAGATCGTAGCTGGTGTTCTCCCAACTTCTGCCTGTTGCTGTAACACGCCTCTTACTCACAGGTTTTCGCTTTGCGGAAATTCCGCAGTTCAATTGCAGAAATGTCGGCAATTGGACTGCAAATTTCCGGAATTGTCGGCTGCCTGCGCGATCTTGACCACAATACTCAGTGTGGGATGAGCATCAAGTCCACTAGAACCGGTGAGGTTGGCACCCCTGCATCAGCCGCTCGTACGCAACAACTTAGCCATCGGAATGTGGCCAGCCTCGTGGCCTTCTATTACGAACGGCACTTCTGATCCGGTGACATAATGCTGATGATTGCCATAATCGGGGCGTGCAATCGGACCGGATGGGTCGGTGTAGACCTCGACCCGCCGCTCTTGGAGATTGACGATCCAGTAGAACGGGATGCCGGCGCGGGCGTAGACCTGCTTCTTGATCGAACGGTCGCGGTCGAGGCTTACGTCGGCTATCTCGACATCCAACGCCACGTCCTGCGGCCCCGGATGTGAACACTCGTATTGGCTGGGACCGCCACGAACTGCGGCGACATCGGGCTCCGGCTCACTGTCGTTTAGGGTGATCGGCTCCTGGGAGCGGACGTGCCAGCCGGATGGGACAATTCGCTCCAGGGCCTTCGTTGTGAGGTGTCTCGCCGTCGAATGGGGTGGGTCCTTTACCATCTTTGGTACAAGCCATCCCTCGAGAAGTTCCACAGGTTCGTCAGCGGCGAGGATGCCGGCGGCGATCATCTCGTGGTACTGCGACGACCGAGAGCCGGCAGACCGGCTCCGGCGGCATCGCCACTGGCATATATTGTCCGATGGGAAATGAGACCGACATGACGCAACCCTCAGTGCGGCAAGAACAACCGCTGTCTCTTGATTGTAGCGATCCGACCCCGGCAGCGTCAACCGAACACGGTTGACACTGGTGCGGCCGTCTGCCATATTGGCGAACAGTACGGCCCACCCGCCGCGTAATCAGGGAAGGTCGCCTGTGTTTTGCGCGCCTTCACGCCCCCCGACTCAGGGATTGCCAGCAAATGCCCTCCGAGATCGAACAACGTTACCAGCAGCGGCTTGCACGATATGTGACGGCGATGCAGAACGGGAAACCGGATCGAGTGCCGATTCGGCCGTTCGTCGCCGAGTTCACTGCAAAATATGCGGGTTACACAATTCAGGAGGTTACACAGGACTACCAAAAGGCGTTTGCCGCCGCGCGGAAGTGTGCCGCCGACTTCGACTGGGACGCGGTCGTCGGCAACATGGTCTACATCTGGAGCGGGCTGACGCAGGCCATCGGACTGAAGTATTATGCTGTTCCCGGTGTGCAGATCCCGCCGGACACCGGGTTTCAGTATCTCGAACCGCCTGAGGACCAGGCCTGGATGCGGCCGGATGAGTACGACCTGCTGATCGCCGATCCGACCGGCTACCTGTTCAACGTCTGGTTGCCGCGGGTGTCGGCCGACGTGACGCCGATCGGCCAGCCGGCGACCATGCGCAACAACCTGTCGTTCCTCAAAGGCGGCATGGCGATGCTGAGCTACTTCGGCGGCTTCGGCACGCAGGCGGCATCGCTGCGGAGCGAATCGGGCACGGTCTCGGCGATTTCGGGCATCCTCAAGGCCCCGTTGGACATCCTGGCCGACAAGCTGCGCGGCTACAAAGGGCTGTGCATGGACATGTTTCGCCAGCCAAAGAAGGTGCTGGCGGCGTGCGAGGCATTGGCCCCGCACCTGTTGCAGGTTGCCGCCAGCGGCGCCGACCCGGAGAAGAACGTGCCGATCGGGCTGTGGATGCACCGCGGCTGCGTGCCGTTCCTTTCGCCCAAGCAGTTCGAGCAATACTACTGGCCCACGCTGAAGTGGATCACCGAGCAGCTTTGGGCACGCGGCCATCAGACTCTTTACTATGCCGAAGGGGAGTGGAACGCGAACCTGAAGTGGATCGCCGAGTTGCCCGAGCGTAGCATCGTATATCATGTGGATAGGGGCGACATTTTCGAGGTGGCCAAGGATGCTGGGCGAGAAGTTTTGCATCAGCGGCGGAATCCCCAACGACCTGTTGGCCTTCGGCAAGCCCGACGACGTCCGCGACTTCTGCAAGAAAGTCATCGACGGCGTGGCACGCGACGGCGGATACATCATGGACGCCAGCGCCATCATGCAGGACGACACCAAGGTGGAAAACCTGCGGGCAATGACCGATTTCACGCGGCAATACGGAGTGTATTGAGATGAGCGACGAGCCGAACACACAGCGTCCGCCCGGAACGTGCATACCCTGGGAGGAGAAGCGAAAAGAGTTGCCGTCGATTTCCGGCGACGAGAAGCTCGTCAAGCGGACGTGGGAGGAGGTCGATTCGCTGGGTTACGTGTATATTTGGCAGATTTTGCTGTCGTTTTGACGCGAAGCCATAGGGAGCAGCAAGGGGACGGTGGAGGCTGTCGGAGAATCGATAGCTTCCATGCTGTTCCGGATTCTCCTCCCGACACCCTCCTGCCGCTACACCTCTACGAAAGAAGCCATGAGTCAATCCGACGCTCTTTTTGAAGCCGTCGCCGCGGCACGGGAAACCGAGGTGATGGAACTGGTGCGCCAGCGGATCGACGCCGGCGTGCCGGCCGGCGACGTCCTGGCCGAATGCAATCGCGGCATGGTCGAGTTGGGCAATCGTTTCGCCGCAGGCGACTGCTACCTGCCCGACCTGATGTTCGCCGGCATGATCATGAAGGGCGTGGCGGCCGAATTGGGCCCGCTGTTGGAAAAAGGGGACACGGCCGTAGCGTCGTGCGGCACGGTCGTAATGGGCTCGGTGCTGCACGACGTCCACGACATCGGCAAGGACATCGTCATCACCATGCTTCGCGGCTCCGGCTTTGAGGTGATCGACCTGGGCGTCGACGTTCCGCCCGAAAAATTCGTCGAAGCCATCGCCCAGCACAAGCCGCAGGTCGTGGGGATGAGCGTGCTGTTGACGACCTGCTTCAAGTCGGTGATCGCCACGGTCGAGGCCATCAAGCAGGCGGGCCAACGCGAGGCCGTCTCGATCATGGTCGGCGGCGCGGCGGCCAGCGATCTGTTCCGGGAAAATGCCGGCTGCGATTTTTATGGCAAGAGCGCCGTCGATGGGCTCAAGTTCGCCGGCAGCGTGGTGGGAGCGACGTAGATGATGAGAATCGCTGGAATACGCACCGTTGCGTGCGGCATTGTACTGCCACGCTTTGAGAACGGGGTGGCAGTGCAGTTGCCACACAGAACCACCCCCAGAAGGGTCCGAATGGAAACGCCTTGCCACTGCGGTGGCGATGACTGGCGCAATTGCCGGCTTGGCGTTGTTTGCACGCGTCGGCCCAGGGGCAGGAGTGGGCGCGGAAGATGTTCGCCGGCTCGACCACGCACGATTTCGGCGTCGTGGCCCGCGGCGCCAAGGCAGACTATCGCTTTGTCATCGAGAACATCTACGAGGAGAACGCCCACATCAAGTCCGTCACATCGAGTTGCCAGTGCTCGAAGCCGAGCATCGGCGAAGCGATTGCTGAAGACGTGGGAGAAGACCGAAGTCGTCATCACCCTGGACACCCGCGCCGAACCGGGGCGAAAGGACGGAACGATCGAGGTCGAATTCGACCTGCCGTTTCCGGCGAAGGTTCAGCTTCACGTCCACAGTTTCATCCGCGGCGACGTGGTGATGCAGCCGGGGGTGGTCGAGTTCGGCTCCGTCGAGTCAAGGGGCCGGGGCGAGCCGCGACACTGAAGATCACTTATGCCGGCCGCAACGACTGGCAGATCACGAAAGTCGAGTGCGCCGATCCGTCCATCGATGCCCGCGCCGTCGAAACCAGCCGCACTCCGGGCACTCCGGCCAAAGTCGCGTACAGCCTGTCGGTGAAACTCAAGAAGGACGCGCCGCCGGGCTATATCCGCGAGCCGTTGGTGCTGGTTACCAACGACGCCGATGCCCGCTCGGCCCGCGTCCCGGTCAACATCGAGGGGCTCGTTGCCCCGGCGCTGACGGTGCGGCCCACGTCGCTGACGATGGGCGTGGCGGAAATCGGCAAGCCGGTCACGAGCAACCTGGTGGTGCGAGGACGTATGCCGTTCCACATTGTCGCCATCCGTTCGAGCGACCCTCGCTTTGAAGGCAAAGTGTCGGCCGAGTCGAAAATCTACCACATCATCCCCATCACCTTCCTTGCCACAGACCCCAAGACGGCGCCGGGCAAAGTGACTGCGAAGATCCGGATTGAAACCGATCTTGCGGGAGCCAAGGCCATCGAGATCGACGCCGCGATCGAGGTTGTCCCGGAGAAGTGATGAGCAGCGGCAAATCTCATTCCACCGATGCGCCATCGGCTGAAAACCCGTTGCAATCGCTACAATCGAACAATACAACTCGTGGCGCAACCGCAATAATCCCCGAGAACTCACTCGGGAGGTCGTCGTGAAACTTGCTGGCGATGCAGCGATGCGCATTCCCGCAGCGCAGCCCACACCGCCCTCAGCCCCTGCCCCTCTCCCGTAGGGAGAGGCGAGATTCTTCACAGATGCCCGGCGGCACGCAGCCGTAAGCTATCCTTACTAGGATAATGTCTGCCGTTCTCCGCCGGTGGAAGTCGGGAGGGATAGCCGGGGCCAACGCGCCCGCTGGCCGATTCCACATTCGCCGGGCAGTTGGCCCCGGCCAGACACACGAGAAGAATGGGTGTTGCGCCATGCCAAGACTGTCGACGCCTTTGCGTCCCGCCGATCCGAAGGAAAGCAACTACGAGGAGCTCAAGCAGCGCATCCACGGCAAACTCGTGGACAAGCTTGACTTGTCGCGGGTGGGAGAGCTGGAAGGCGACACCCTGCGCCGCGAAATCCGCCTGGTCGTCGAGCATCTTTGCGACACCGAAGACACGCTGCTGAACCGCAACGAGCGCGAGCGGCTGGTGAGCGAGGTGCTCGACGAGACTTTCGGCCTCGGTCCGCTGGAGATGCTGCTTGAAAGACCCGACGATCAGCGATATCCTGATCAACGGCCCGAAGAGCATCTACTGCGAGCGTCGCGGCAAGATGGAGAAGACGAACGTCGTCTTCCGCGACAACAACCACCTGATGCAGATCATCGACCGCATCATTTCGCGGGTGGGCCGACGGGTCGACGAGACCTGCCCGATGGTCGACGCCCGCATGATCGACGGCTCGCGTTTCAACGCGATCATTCCGCCGCTGGCGCTGGACGGGGCGTGCGTCTCGATTCGCCGTTTCGGGGCTAACCCGCTTGAAGTTGGAAGACCTGTTGAACTTCAAGGCGTTCACGCCCGAAATGGTGATGCTGCTGGAAGGGCGCGATCAAGGCGAGGCTGAACATCTTGATCTCCGGCGGCACCGGCTCGGGCAAGACGACGCTGCTGAACACGCTGTCGAGTTTCATCCCGAACACCGACCGCATCGTCACGATCGAGGACGCGGCCGAACTGCAATTGCAGCAGGACCACGTGGTGCGGCTCGAAACCCGGCCGGCCAACATCGAAGGCAAAGGCGCCATCTCCGCCACCGACCTGGTGAAGAACGCCTTGCGCATGCGGCCCGAACGCATCATCATCGGCGAGTGCCGCGGCGCCGAGGCGCTCGACATGCTGCAGGCCATGAACACCGGCCACGAGGGCTCGATGACCACCCTGCACGCCAACAGCCCGCGCGACGCGCTGAGCCGACTGGAAACCATGATCATGATGGCGGGCTTCGAGTTGCCGCTGAAGGCCATGCGCACGCAAATCGCCAGCGCCATCGACCTGGTGGTCCAGGCAAGCCGGCTGCAGGGCGGGGCGCGAAAGGTCACCGCGATCACCGAGATCGTGGGCATGGAGCAGGATACGGTGGTGATGCAAGACGTATACCGCTACGACAAGGACGGCGTCGATGAGAACGGCCGGGCCTACGGCCGCTTCGTGGCCACGGGCATCCGCCCGGCGTTCATGTCGCGGCTCGAACAAGCGGGCGTGCGATTGCCGTCGAGCGCCTTCCGCGAGCGGGTCATGTTGGAGGACTAAGCCGTGAACATGATGCTAGTGGCAGTGGCGGCGTTTGTGGGAGTGGCCGCGATCGTCGGCGGCGCCGCGCATGTTGTTTCGCAGCAAGCCGGTCAGCAAGATCGAGGACCGCCTCGATCTGCTTGACGGGAGTGAATGCGCCCGTCGGCAAAGGCGCCGCGCGCGAACGAGGCCAGCATCCTCACCCAGCCGTTGGACGACCGGCCGGGCATCGTGCAGTTGTTCCTTGAGCGGTTCGGCAACATTTCGCTGCTGTTCGAGCAGGCCGACACGAGCCTCACGTCGCCAAGTTCGCGTGTGATTTCGGGAGTGATGGCGCGCGGCGGGACTCGTGCCTGGCCATCCGTGCTCCGCATTCATCCCGCGATGACGCCGCTGGTGGGCGTTGCTGATGGGCTTGCTGCCGCTCTGTTGGCTATTGGTCCGCCGCAAACGCCGCCTGAAGGCGTTCGGCTCGCAACTGCCCGATGCCTTGGAAATGATCGCCCGAACGCTACGATCGGGCCAGAGCCTGGCGTTCGGCTTCAGCATGGTGTCGACCGAGATGCCGGCACCGATCGGCAAGGAGTTCGGCCGCGTGTTCGAGGAGCAGAACCTGGGGATTTCCGCTGGACGAAAGCCTTCGGGCGATGACCGCCCGCATCCCGAATCTCGACCTGAAGTTCTTCGTGACGGCGTTGATCCTGCAGCGCCAGACCGGCGGCGACCTGGCCGAAATCCTCGACAAGATCGGCGAATTGATCCGCGAGCGCTTCCGAATATGGGGGCAAATCCAAGCACTCACCGGCGAAGGCCGCCTCTCGGGCTCGTGCTGCTGGTGCTGCCTTTGTCCTGTTGATCGCCGTCTACAAGCTCAACCCCGATTACGTCATGATTCTGTTCACGATCCGATGGGCAAGCAAATGCTGGCCATCGCGGCCTTCATGCAGAGTGTCGGAGCCCTGGTGATCCGGAAAATCGTCGATATCAAGGTATAGACCGCCACAGCGGCCGAGGATAGAAGTGATTCTCGCAGAAAGTCTGATTAGCTTCGAAGGACTTGTGCCGCTGGCGCTGTTCGGCGCTTTTGCCGCGCTGGCCTGGTGGGGGCTCGATCTGATGACGGCCGGGAAGCCACGCGCCATGGAACGGCTCGAGGAACTGGCCGATCCGCGCAAACGCCGCAGCCCGACCGTCGAAAGCGCTATGAAGAAGTCCGACGCCTTGACGCGCGTGCTGGAAAAAGCGTCCCCCTCGTTCGCCAAGCCGCTGCAACCAAAAAACGAGGCGGAAGTCGGCAAACTGAAAAGCAAGCTCGCCGGCGCCGGATTTCGCGGCGAAACGGCCGGCAGCATCTTTCTCGGCCTGAAGTTCGCCGGACTCGTCGCGGGGCTCTTCCTCGGCGGCGGCATCATCACCTCGCTCTCGGGGCGTCAACCAGAAGTCGCTGATGTGGTCGGCGTGCCTTGCCGGGCGATCTTCTACCTGCCCGGCCTGGTCGTCGGCCATCTCGGCAAGCAACCGCAAGCAGGCGATCTTCCTCGCCCTGCCCGACGCGTTGGACCTGATGGTCGTCTGCGTGGAAGCCGGCCTGGGGCTCGACCAGGCGATGCGCAAGGTCGCCGAGGAGATGAAAAGCACCTACCGCGTGCTGGCCGAGGAGTTCGCGCTGTCCAATTTCCAGTTGCAGATGGGCCGCCCCCGCGCCGAAGTGCTCCATGACCTGGGCATGCGAACCGGCGTGGCCGACTTGCGGGCGCTGGCGGCCGTGCTGATTCAGGCCGACAAGTTCGGCTCCAGCGTCGCCCAGGCACTCCGCACGCAAAGCGACTCGATGCGCATCCGTCGCCGCCAGCTCGCCGAGGAAAAGGCCGCCAAGACCGCCGTCAAGCTGATCTTCCCCCTGGTGCTGTTCATCTTTCCGGGCATCTTCGTGGTTCTCGTCGGCCCGGCCGCCATCATGATGGTCCGCCAGATGTTCACGAAGATGGGGTGACGCACCAGCCCCTGGACAGTGACGCCCCGGTAGACGCGGCCTCTCGCCGCGTTGTCCGGACGGATATCGCTCGGCGTGTTGTCGTCAAGCGGCGGGACGCCGCTTCTACCTTTAGCCGTCTTCGATCTTGATCGCCTCCACCGGGCACTGGCTGGCGGCGTCGCGGCAGGTCTCTTCCGCCTCCGCGGGGACGGGATTCACCTTGGCTTCGGCCGTGTCGTCCTTCATCTCGAACACCTCGGGGCAAACCTCCGTACAGAGGCCGCACCCGGTGCAGAGGTCTTTGTCCACAATCGCTTTCATTGACTCGCTCCTTTCAATGCGTATTATACCTATGCAGGCAACCGCCCTGCTGCTGTTCTTTCGGGGCACGCCGGCGTTCGCTCAACAAGGGGATGATAACATGAAACTCAACGGAGTTTTGCAGGGGTTCTTGCTCGGTTCGATTGCTTTCGGCGTTGTGACGACACTGGGCGGCTGTGGCGGCACGAACGACAAGCTTCCCTCCGGGAAAGCGACCGCTCCGCCAACAATGCCAACCATGACTCACCAAGCCGGCAAGGAACGCACGGAGGCCGACCCTCCCGGGCTTGCCAAGCTCTCGGTCGCAGATCGCGCGCCTTTGCGGAAAAACAGAAATTCTGTCCCGTTAGCGGCGAGCGGCTCGGCGCCATGGGCACGCCGGTGAAAATCACCGTCAAGGGCCAAACCGTGTTCTTGTGCTGCCCGGGCTGCGAGGCGACGATCAAGAAGAATCCCGACAAGTACCTCGCCAAGCTGAAGACGATGGCCAGCAGCACGAAGTAGGCCGCGTCTCGTCGCCACCGCACTTCGCTACGCGCTCTCGGCCTTCCATCGGCGAGTCGCGGGGCGTCGTTTCGCACGGCGCTGCTGGCGGTCGGGTTCATCCGCGGACGGGCCTTCGTTCTTTTCGTCCTTCTCTTTCGGAGAATCCTCGGCGTCTGAGCCCTCGTCCAGGTCCTCTTCATCATCGTAGCGCTCGTCGTCGGCTTCCTCTTCCTTGTCCTCGGCCTCGTCGACGTCGAATGGCGGCTCCTCGTCGTCCTCTTCGCCGAAGTCCTCGTCGTCCTCTTCGTCGTCGACCGGCTTGACGGTGCGAACCGTGCCGGGCGACATGATGATCTTGCCGCCTGCGCGGCGGCTTCGGCGATTCGCTGGCAGCGGCGCCACCGGCGGATTGGCCGCTGATCTGCTCCCACTGTTCGAGCGTCATGAGAATTTCGCGGGCCTGCGAGCCGTTGTAGGGACCGACGATGCCGTCCTCGGCCATGAAGTCGATCAGCCGGGCGGCCCGGCCGTAGCCGATGCCCAGCGATCGCTGCAACAGCGAGACGCTGCCGCGGCCCTCGCGCACCACGATGTCGATCGCCGCCTCGTACAGCTCGTCGCGGTCGCTGAACTTCTTCTTCTCGCCGTCGGGCAGCGTCGTCTTCAGTTGCACCAACTCCTTGACGAACTCCGGCTCGTCGGTGGCCACGG
Organism: uncultured Planctomycetia bacterium; assembly: GCA_963815695.1. Lineage (GTDB taxonomy): Bacteria > Planctomycetota > Planctomycetia > Pirellulales > Thermoguttaceae. The sequence continues at coordinate 19,782 of CAWFIG010000018.1, read as the reverse complement.
CGGCGATCAGCCGGCTGATTTCGTCGTCGCTCAGGTAGGTGCCCTGGCCGCGCAGCAGCGTGCTGGTGCCCGGCCAGAGGAAGAGCATGTCGCCGTTGCCCAGCAGTTTGTCGGCCCCCATTTCGTCGAGCACCACGCGGCTGTCGGTGCGGCTGGCCACCTGGAAGGCGATTCGCGCGGGCAGGTTCGATTTGATCAGTCCGGTGATGACGTCGACCGTCGGCTTTTGCGTCGCCAGCACGAGGTGGATGCCGACCGCCCGGCTCTTCTGCGCCAGGCGGATGATGTGCCCTTCGACCTCCTTGGCGGCGGTCATCATCAGGTCGGCCAACTCGTCGGCCACGATGACGATGTACGGCATGTGCGTGGGAATCTGCTTGCGTTCCTCGTCGTCCTCCGGCTGGATTCGCTCCATCAGCTCGTCTTCGCCCAACTGGTTGTAGACGCTGATGTGCCGCACGCCGGCGCGGGCCAACAGGTGGTAACGCTCCTCCATCTTTTCCACCGCCCAGCCGAGAATCGCCTCGGCCTTGCGCATGTCGGTCACGACCGGGTGCATCAGGTGCGGCAGGCATTTGTACGGGCTAAGTTCGACCATCTTCGGGTCGATCATCAACATACGGACCTCGTCGGGCCGGCGGGTCATCAGCATCGAGGAGATGATCGAATTCAGGCAGACGCTCTTGCCCGTGCCCGTGCGGCCGGCGATCAGCAGGTGGGGCAGCGTCGTCAGATCGACGACCAACGGAGCGCCGGCGACGTCCTTGCCCAGGTAGACCGGAATCCGCATTTTTTGCGGCCTTGGCCGTCGCCCTCCTCCATCACCTCGCGCAGGTGGACGAGTTGCCGCTCGTTGTTCGGCACCTCGACGCCGACGGTGTTCTTGCCCGGCAGCGGGGCGACGATGCGGACGCTCGGCACGCGCAGGGCAATCGCCAGATCGTCGGCCAGGCCCGTAATTTTGCTCAACCGCAGGCCGGCCTCCAACTCGACTTCGAACTGGGCGATGACCGGCCCGGTCTGGATTTCGACCACGCGGACGTTGAAGCCGAAGTCGGCGAAGGTCTTTTCCAGAATGCGTGCCTTGCGGCGGACCTCTTTCTTCTGTTCCTCGAAACTGATCGGCTCGCCCCGCAAGAGCAGATCGAGCGAGGGCAGCTCGTAGTCGGGCCGCTTTTGACCTTCGACCGATTGGTCCAATTCCTTGAGAACCTCGCGATGATCCTTGCCCTTTGCACGGCTGATGCCGACGCGCGAGCCGAGGGCCTTTCCGGCGTCGGCGGCGGGCTTGACGATCTTGATCTCGCTCGACTCGGCCTCCGCTTCGTCATCCTCGCCCGCGACCGACTTGCCCGACATGCGGATAGCGACCCCGCCGTTGTTTTCCACGACCTCGAAGTCGTCAAGATCGGAACGGCGCTTGTTGAGCTTCTGCGCGTAGGCGGCGCCGACCTGAACCACGCCCCGGCCAAGCTTCCGCGTCGACTTGCCCACGATCCAGGTGAACAATCGCACCAGGGCATAATCGCTGGCCAACAGCAGCCCGCCGAGCAGCACGCTCACGCAGAGGATATAGGAGCCGACGCTGGCGAAGCGGGTTTGCAGCAGCGCGCGGCCGGTCACGCCCAGGTATCCGCCCGCGCCGATGACCGGTCCGGCGAAAGCCACGGCACCGCCAATGCAGCCAAGGTGGTGAAGCCCGCCAGCGACAACAGCCACCCGATCGCGCGGAGCCAGAGGTAATTGGCCTTCGCGCCGCATGAGCAGAACCGCATCGAAGGCCGCCAGCGAGAGCAGCACGTAGTACGCCCCGATGCCGACCGCCTCGAACAGCAGCCCGCTGACCACCGCCCCCCAATAGCCGCAGGCGTTCGCCGCATGGCTGTGTGGCGGAAAGACCAGCGTGGCGGGCGGATCGGCCGGGTCGTAGCTAAACAGCGCCGCCGCCAGAAAAATCACGGCGGCCAGCAACGCCAACGCCAGCAGATCGCGTTTCAGACTACGGTTTTCGAGCATGTTGTGCCGTCGTGGTGCAGGCGTCTCGGCTGCAAACTCCGGCAGCCCAGACGCCTGCACCACAAGACTGTGCGTTCATACTTGGAGCGGTGCAATGCGACTACTCGGACGGAATTATCGACGAATTCGACGTCCGGCAAACAACTTACCCCCCAGCCGCGATGCAGCTTGCCCGAGGCAGATTTCGCGCGAAACCGTTGCGGCAGGAGCAACCGGCATATCCAGCAGCACCACCCCATTGCTGGGGCGACGCATTCGCAGCGCGATTGCCCAATGATCGCCCGAGAATAGGGAAATCTAAGGTGGCTTCGCGTCCCCGATTGCATCAGGACAGTTTGGCACTGGCCAATCGGTTGAGACTAACGCCCGCCTCCGCCGCTTCGACGGCCAACTGCCGATGGACTTCCGGGGGCACGCGGACCATGAACTTCCCGCTGAAATGGCGCAAAGCCAGCGCCTCGGGCACCGTCTCTCCGCTGGCGTGCATGTCCTTGACGGCCTGGGCCACGACTTTTCGGATTCCGCGCAAGGCCGCTTCGGGCGAAGAGGCCAGCCAACTCAAACTCGGAAACTCGGCGCATAGTCCGACGTACTCTTGGTCTTCTTCCGACCACGTGACCCGATAGGTGTAATGGTCATTCTTCTTCGTTTTCACGTTTCAGCCTCTCGATAGCCCTGAGGACTTGGCGGACCTGATATGCTTTTGCCATTCCCTTGGCGTTCTGTATATTCACCCTCGGATCGCCCTCCCACGGCGTCCTGTAGATGCGATGGCTCGAACCGAATTGGCGCGACGGTCCAAAGAGATGATCGCAAACGCGACACAAATCGGCGAAACGAATCCCCTGCGGACTCCGTCGCATCTGCTCAACAATTCCATCGATGGCCGCCATTACTGAATGGTACCATTATTGATACTATTGTCAAGGGGCATCCGACGCCAAATGCGCTGCGAAAGCACCGACAAGTCGCCCCGTCCCGCCGTTAACCCAAGTTGATCAGTTGCAGCAACGAAATCTCTATTTTTGTGGGGCCGAGGGCGAAATATTTCCACTACATTGGCGGTCCGACTTTCAGTTGCCTGGGCAAACGCAGCCCGAGACGGTCCAGTAGGATGGCTTGGTGGTCCGTGGGTCGAGCGACGCAACGACGGCGGATTTCAATGTGCTTGTCCCGCGTGGGCAAGACGACGTCTACCAGCCGTATCTTGCCCAACTCCTCGAATATCCGACGCGGCTCGTCGCCCAACCCGGCGGCCTGCGTCATTTGATGCAGCGCCTTCCAAAGGACGTAGGCCAAGAAGCAGACCAGAATGTGAGCCTGGACTCGCTCCTCGGTCTGGTGCCAGACCGGGCGGATTCGCAGGTCGCTTTTGTGGATCCGGAACGCCGCCTCGGCGTCGGTCAACTGGATGTACGCCTGCCAAAGATCCTCGGCCGACCAGTCCGTGACATTCGTGCGGAGGAGGTAGCAGCCCTCGTTGAGCGCTGCCCACTGCCGCCACGCCTCGTTCTTTCGCCAAGAGACGACGGCGCGGCCGTCGATTTCTTCCACGGCCACCTCATAAAGCCCGGCGGCCCGGGAGTTCTTCGCCATGATCTGGCCGACCCGGCGGTCGATCACTTCCTTTTTCCACTTACGTTTTTCGCAACTCGCACGAACCTTTTCCATCGCCGCGTCAATGCGACGCTCGAAACGCTCGTGCATCGCCTTCTCCTTCTCCCGCCGATCGCGGCTGCGGCACAAGATATACGTTTCCCGGCCGCCGTCGGGCGAAGCACACATTTTCACTTCCAGCCCTTCGCGGATCGTCCGCCAGTCTTCGCCGAGCAACTGTTGCTCGAACTTTTTGAGCGTCCCCTTCGATGCGCCGATGATGTAACGCCGATCGCCCGATTCCATGAACTCCAGATTCGCCTTGCTCATCATGCCGCGGTCGCCACACCAGATGCGGTTGGCCCGGCCGTAACGCCTTTCCATCGTGGTGACGATCTCCTGCCACGTCGTCACGTCGTTGCGGTTGCCGGCGAAGACCTCGTAGCCCAGCGGGATCCCCTCCCGAGTCACGACCAAGCCGATGCAGACCTGCTTGCAATCAGACCGTTTGTCGCGGGAGTAGCCGCGCTGGGCTTGCGGGTTGCCCTCGCAAAGACCCTCGAAATAGGTGCTCGTCACGTCGTATAGCAGCAGATCGTAATCCAAGTCAAAGAGCGAGCCGAGGCTGTCTTTCAGGTGCGTCTCCAATGCCTCTTTGTGCGGAAGCAGTTGATCCAACTGCGCGGTACAACCGCGGATGATTGATTTTGCGCGACGGAACCCCCAGCAGATCAGGCAACGCCGTGCTCTGGTAGTAGTGCTCGGCGATGTGCAGTTCGCTCGACGGGCGGCAGAGGCGGCAGGTCACCAGAATCGTCGCGATTTGCGCCCAGGGAATGTCCTCCTTGCCGCGAGGCAGCGCCTTCTCCAAAAACTCGTCCAGTCGCAGCCGGCGCATCAACTCCAACGCCAACCAAGCCCCGCCAAACTCGAGTTGATTCTCCACCCGAACTCTCGCCGTGTCGACCTCCACCCACTCGGGCTCGGGATTGTCTTCGTGATCGAAGAGTTGGAGTTGCGCGTAGGGCGATTTCTTCCCGCCTTCCGCCGCTTGCTTGACGCCGGCGCGCTCGGATTCCTTGAGTTTGCCCAGCCAGGCCACCGTTCGCTGGCGCGGCCCGCGCTCGCTTCGATAGGACTCCACCAAAGCCCAGTATGCTTGGCGTTTTCCCTTGATCTTTCGATAGCAGGGCCTGATGAACATGCCCGAATTATCGACAATAAAAGAGCCCCGTCAAACGCAGAAGTTTCCACTACAACGCGAATCGCGGCTCTGAAGCCCGCCAATGGCGCCCGAATGGATTGCTTGCCGTGAAACCAGAGAAGATGCAGCCGTCGTGGGCCCCAATTTCAGGCCGAAAAACTTCCAAAAAAATGTTCTCGGCCCTTCAACTGATCAACTTGGGTTAACGGTCTTGAGAGAAGTGGGCCCCGGCTGTCGAACTCGGTCGATCACTACCGCTCCCATTCTTGCAACACGGAACTCACGACGTCCACAGCAAGGACGCGGTCCTTTTTCGAGTGCTGGACTACGGTGAATTAGTACAAGTTCGGAAGATTCGCTGCACGAAACCGAAATCCAGGCCTGCCCTCAGTTCGGACGAAGTTACCCGGAAGGCTCGTAATCATTCCACAAATCGCATTGGAGATTGCTGACATTGTGGCTCACACCCTTCTTCGCGTCACGCTTCCCGCTCGAACGTGAACACCCCATCCTGATACCCGATCTTCACTCCGCTCCCTTCGCCAAACTCCTGCTTGAGCATTTCGACGGCCAGCGGGTTTTGCACGCGCTGTTGGATTACGCGCTTCAGCGGGCGGGCGCCGTAGGTTGGGTCGTAGCCCTCTTCGGCGATCGCACTTAACGCCGCGTTGGTCACTTCGAGACGAATGCCCTTTTCGGCCAATTGCTTCCGCAAACGGTCGATCTGTAGATCGACGATCTTGCGAATCTGATCGGGGCCAAGCGGGTGGAAGATCATGATCTCATCGACGCGGTTCAGGAATTCGGGCAGGAACCGCGTTTGCAGCGTGTCCATCACCGCTTGCCGCATCTCCTCCTCGCTGCCCCCCTCCTTGCCGATCTCCTGGATCACCTGGCTGCCGATGTTGCTGGTCATCACCACGATCGTGTTGGTGAAATCGACCGTGTGCCCCTGGTTGTCGCTCAGCCGGCCGTCGTCCAAGACCTGCAAGAGGATATTGAAGACGTCGCGATGGGCCTTCTCGATTTCGTCCAGCAGGATCACGCAGTAGGGCCGGCGGCGGACGGCTTCGGTCAACATGCCCCCCTCTTCATAGCCGATGTAGCCCGGCGGGGCGCCGATCAGGCGGCTTACCGTGTGCCGCTCCATGAACTCGCTCATGTCGAGCCGCACCATCGCGTTTTCGCTGTCGAACATCACCTCGGCCAGCGCCTTGCACAGTTCCGTCTTGCCCACGCCGGTCGGCCCGAGGAAGATGAACGAGCCGATCGGACGATTCGGGTCTTGCAGCCCGGAACGGTTACGGCGCACGGCGTTCGCCACCGCTTCGACCGCCTCGTCCTGGCCGACCAGCCGCTGATGGATCCGTTCTTCCAGCACCAGCAGTTTCGCCCGCTCGGTCTCCATCATGCGGGAGACGGGGATGCCGGTCCACGCGCTGACCACTTCGGCGATCTCCTCGGGCCCGACCTCGCGCCGCAGCAGTCGCCGCGTCCCCTCGGCGGGCTTGTCCCCCTGCGGCTCCGCCTCCAGCTTCTCCAGTTGATCGGCCAGGTGCTTGCGATTCTGATCCAACTCGTAGAGCTTCTGATAGTCCTCCTCGCGGACGACGATTCCGCTCGACTGCTTCTCCTTGATCGATGCGGCAAGCTGGTTGCACTGCAATTCCGCCTCCATCAAGTGCCGGCGAATCTGCTGCACGTCGCCCAGGCCGCTCTTTTCCAGTTCCCATTGCTGCCGCAGGTCGGCCAGCTTCTTCCGCAGTTCGGCCATCTCCTCCTGCACCTCGACGCGGCGCTGCTTGGCGTGTTCCTCGGTCTCTTCGGCAAGCTGCCGATCGGCCAATTCAAGCTGCACCAACCGCCGCTGCACCACGTCGATCTCGCCGGGCACGCTTTCCAGCTCCATCGCCAGCCGGCTGGTGGCCTCGTCCATCAGGTCGATCGCCTTGTCGGGCAAGAAACGATCGGCGATGTAGCGGTGTGAGAGGTTGGCCGCCGCCACCAGGGCCGAGTCCTTGATTCGCACTCCCTTGTGATGGGCCTCGTAGCGCGGCTTGAGTCCTCGCAGAATGGCGATCGTGTCTTCGACCGACGGCTCGCCGACCGTCACCGGCTGAAACCGCCGCTCCAGCGCGGCGTCCTTTTCGACGTACTTCCGATACTCGTCGAGCGTCGTGGCGCCGATGCAGCGAAGCTCTCCGCGAGCCAGCGCGGGCTTGAGCAGGTTGGCGGCGTCGCTGCCCCCTTCGGCGCGGCCGGCGCCGACGACCGTGTGCAATTCGTCGATAAAGAGAATCACGTTGGCCGAGTCGGCCACCTCGCGGAGCACGGCCTTCAGCCGCTCCTCGAATTCGCCGCGGAACTTCGTCCCCGCCACCAACGCTCCCATGTCCAGTGCGATCACCCGCTTGTTTTTGAGGCTTTCCGGCACGTCGGCATCGACGATTCGCAGGGCCAACCCTTCGGCGATGGCGGTTTTGCCGACGCCCGGCTCGCCGATCAGCACGGGGTTGTTTTTCGTCCGCCGTGAGAGGACCTGCATAACGCGGCGGATCTCCTGGTCGCGGCCGATCACCGGATCGAGCTTTCCCTGTCGCGCCCGCTCGACCAGATCGATGCCGTAGCGTTCCAGGGCTTGGAACTTGCCCTCCGGCGTCTGATCGGTCACCCGCGTGCTGCCGCGGACGGCCTGCAACACCTTGAGCAATTCCTTGTCGGTGATGGCGTTCAGTTTCAGGACGTTTTTGGCCTTCGAGTCGACCTTGGCAAGCGCCAGCAGCAGGTGTTCGGTCGAGACGAACTCGTCCTTCATGGCGTCGGCCTCGCGCTGGGCGGCTTCGAGCACCTGGCTGAGTTCCCGGCTGCCCTGCGGCGGCGCGCCGCCCGATGTTTGGGCGAAATGTCCCAGTTCGGCCTGGACGATCTGATCGAGTTGTCCGCGGTTGACGCCGATGCGATCGAGGATCGGCCCGACGATGCCGTCGTTTTCCGAGATCAGCGCCGCCAGCAAATGCAGCGGATCAATCTGGGCATGACCTTTATCCGCGGCAAGTTCCTGCGCCCGCGCCACCGCTTCCTGGGCTTTGAGCGTTAGTTTGTCGAAACGAAATGCCATTGCAAAACTCCGGAATTCAGAGGCGTGATTTCACGCGGCGTCCGCCGTCCTTGTCCGCCTACGGCCAATACTTGCTCCATTTACGGTTCGGATCAACACGACGTAACTGGGTATCGAGAACTTCAATTGCATCTTGATTGAACTCGTCGGCTTCTTTCTGAAGTTCCACTCTGTCAGGCAGGAATGGTAGGTGCGTCTGAAGCCAACCGCTCCATTCGTACGTGGGTTGATGCACCGAGAATCGCGTGGACAAAATCCCCCGGACCATCACTCCAGCGAAATAATCCACTTTCGCATTCGGCGGAGCGAGCGCCCTTCGCGCAATGCGCTGGCGTTTCTCACATCGGAAGGCGAGCCGCCCGCCGTCTGGCCCAGCAAACAACTCTGACAAACGGCCGTAGCGTTGGATTGCCACCTTTTTGTACTGTTGCAGAAAGTCGGTGGAGTTCAGGCGGGCGGATAGCTCTTCGCAACTCAGATTGTGGCCATCGCTCTGATCTGCGCATGTCCAAATTCGGTAGATGTACGTCTCGCCCATTTCGGAATATAGGGCGGAAAGGCAGAGTTCCGTCGAGCTCTCATCGACCGATTTGATCTCAATTCGCGGCCGATCGCAATACGCATAGACAATCATACAGAGCAGGCAAACGCAGCATACGACGAGAAGACTTGCCAACACCCGCCTCGGGCTGCGAAGGAACCGCCGCATGATCGCGCCCTTTCTATTTGGCGACCGGCCTATCGGCCACGCCGGCCTCTGCGACGGGCAATTGATCGGCCGGAATGCGACGAACGGCGCCGTTTTCCCAGACCACAACAACGCCGTGCGTTCGCCGAGCCTCTTCAACAACTTTGTCGGCGGCTTCTTGCATGGCCTTTTCGGCTTCCTCGAAGAGCAAATCTGCCTTTGTCATACTTTACGCTCCTTTCTCGCGCCGAGCGAACGCTCGTAGACGTCGGCGTCTAAGACTAGGGTTTTTTCGCCGTCATAGCAAGCAATCTTCCGTGGATGCGGGGTAGAACTGTCAAACAGCATCCATGCATCGAACAGCGGCAGGTAGAACTCGGCGAGGTTGCGCATCCCCGTGGAGAAGCGACGCCGAATCACGTCCTCCGGAACATTGTGACCGCCTTGCTCAACTCGACGTGCGACACGGGCAATTGCCAGTTCAACGTTGGGCAACCACAGATAGAACAGATGCAGGTAGTAGCCCCTCCGCTTCATATCACGCAGGAGCCGCACGTAACCCTTTCCCGCCAGGGTGGTCTCGAACCCAAAGTTCCCTTCCTGCCGTATCAATTCCCTCATCCGCGACAAGAGCAATCGTCCGGCGGCAATCGCGGCCGAGTCGGGATCGAAGGGCGAGAGGCCGGCTGCCATCAGGTCGACGTTCAGGAATTCCAGGCAATGGGCGTACTTGGGCAGGAAATCCTTGGCGAAGCTCGTCTTCCCCGCCCCATTTGGCCCGGCGATGATGTAGGCGTGTGCGTCCATGATGCCGCCCACGAGTGTAGGTTCGCATTTCTCCCAAGCGACAGCTATGGGAAATTCTACCTCACGCCTTCGAGTTTCGCGGCGATCGCCTGGAAGATCGTCTCCGGCTCGGCCATTCGTCCGGGACCGTACATACCGCAACTGAGATGGCCCTCGCCCGGTTCGATCATTACAACGCCGTCGGCGCGAAGCTGGGCGAGATTGCGCTGCACTGCGGGCTTCTGCCACATGACAGTGTTCATCGCCGGCGCCATCAGCACCGGACCGTCGAAGGCCAGCAACACCGTGCTGAGCAGATCGTCGGCCAACCCGCAGGCGGCCTTGGCCAGGATGTTGGCCGTGGCGGGGGCGACGCAGAGCAGTTCGGCCCGCTGCGCGACTTCGATGTGCGGATGGGCCCCGCGGCCGAAGACGTTCAACGCGACGGGCCGGCCGCTCAGCGCCTCGAACGTCTTCGGCGCAACCAGCCGCGTGGCCGATCGAGTCATCACCACCGTGACTCCGGCCCCGGCCTGCACCAGTTGGCTCACCAGGGCCGCGGTTTTGTAGGCCGCGATTCCCCCGGTGACGCCGATAAGCAACTCGCGTCCCTTCATAGATCGCGGATGTCGAACTCCAACGCCCCGGGCGGCTGGGCTCCCGGCGCCACTTGCACGTTCAACTCGGTATCGAGGAATATCTTGTCTTGCAGAATCTCGTTGATGACGATCTGCATTCGATTGTCGTTCTTCGGATCGACCAGCGGACGCGAGCCGGCGTTCAGTTGCACCAGACGCTTCTGAATGAGCGTCGACAGCTTGAAGCGGCCCCCGACCTTCTTGATGATCTCCTCTTCCCTCAGTTCATCGATCATGTCGAACTCTCCCATTCTCTAGTCAGAATTTCGCAAATATCGCGGACCGCCCGGTCTATATCGTCGTTGACGACCTGATATTGATAACGCTCGGCCTGGGCCAGTTCGTGATCGGCCTGGGCCAGACGGCATCGGATCGACTGTTCGCTTTCGGTGCCCCGGCCGCGGAGCCGGCGCTCGAGTTCCTCGTGCGAGCCGGGTTGCAGGAAGATCGTAATCGCGGTGGGAAACCGCCCGACGACGGCCTCCGCCCCCTGCACGTCAATCTCTAAGACTACCCATTTGCCCGCCTTCAGACCAGTGGTCACTTCCGACCAAAGGGTTCCGTACCAGTAAGCTTGGCCGAATACCTCGAAGCACTCGATGAAATCCCCCTGCTTTCGGCGATAATCAAACTCCCCATTGGTTAGAAAATGGTAGTCCACCCCGTCGGTTTCGTCTGGCCGGGGGGGACGAGTGGTTGCCGAGATGCTGCGGACCAGCGGCAGGCGCGACGTGCGATAGACCTCCCGCATCACCGAGGTTTTGCCGGCCCCCGACGGCCCCGAGACGACGACCAGTCTTCCGTTGGGGTCTGCCACCAAGCTGCTTTCGTGTCCGATGATTGGTAAGCGGTCAGCTTTCCGTTGTCAAGTCTTTTTCATGCATGCGCGGACGTGCTGTTGAGGACGTTCCGCCGCAACAGCGATGTGACAGCGATGTAATCGCCCTTCAACCGCTGACCGCTGGTAGCTGAAAGCTGACCGCTGATTACTCGATATTCTGGATCATCTCCCGGATGCGCTCCACCGCCGTCTTGATCTCGATGACATGCCGGGCGATCTCCACGTCGTTGGCCTTCGACCCGATCGTGTTCGTCTCGCGGAACATCTCCTGTGTGAGGAAATCGAGCTTGCGGCCCGAGCTCTCGGGCAGCTCCATGCTCTCTTGAAACTGGTCGAGGTGGCTCCGCAGACGGACGATCTCTTCGGAGATGTCGCTGCGATCGGTAAACAGCCCAACCTCGCGAATCACGTCGCTCGGTTCGAGATGGGCACCCAAGTCGGCCAACGTGCGTTTCAGCCGCTCGAAGAGCCGGTTGCGGTAGTCCTCGACAACCAGCGGCGCACGGCGCTCGATCTGATCGAGGCTCTGGGCCACCAGGCGGCAGTTGGCCGCCAGGTCGGCCGCCATGGCGCGCCCCTCGTCGCTCCGCATGCGGCCGAGACTCTCCAGCGCCGCCTTCAGCGTCGATTCGATCGCGGGCCAGTCGGCCGAGGCGTCGACGCTTTCGCCCGAGGCGTCGTCGATCACGCCCGGCAGAGGCAACAGCGCCTCCAGCGATGGCTCGACGCGCGTACACTGCCACTTGCCGCCCAGTTCGACGAGTTGTTGCCGGTAGCGCTCGAGCACGTCGACGTTGATGCGGTAGTCGTCGGGCGAGCGGCGGCGATCGACGCGGATGTTGACCTGGATGGTCCCCCGATGAATCGCCTCGCGCACCACGGATTCGACCAGGGCGTCGAGCGAGGCATAGCCGTCGCCGGCGCGAACCGTCAGCTTGAAGAAGCGGTTATTGATCGTGCGGACTTCGACCGCTACGGCCAGGCCGTCCTGCTGGCAATGCGCCTCACCGAAGCCGGTCATGCTCTGCAACATAGTGGAAAGTGGATAGTGGCTAGCGGATAGTGGGTAGTGGATGGTGGGTAGTGGGTAGTGGATGGTGGGTACCGGCTGGCGTGATGTATCGGCTCGTCTCAGGTGCGAGTCTTGTGGAGGGCGGTTGCACCGTGATAAGAAACAGGTGGGAGCCGCACCCATTGACAGGCACCCACCGAGCACTACCCACCATCCACTACCCACTACCTTCTATTTCTGCGGCGACTTCACCGGGGCGGGAGCGCTCGTCCCCTTGCCGCTCTGTGGCTGCTTCTCTTTCGTCGGCGGGGCGGTGACCGCCGGCTTTTGGTTGGCTGCACTGCCGAATTGGCCGCCACTAAGCGGACCCTGGCCGGCGATGCCGAACACCTTGACGGTGATCATGCACAGAATAATCCAGAAGGTGGCCACTCCGATGGTAATTTTGGTGAACAGATCGCCGGCCTTGGTGCCGAAGGCGCTTTGGCCTCCCATGCCACCGAACGCCCCCGCCAGACCGCCACCCTTGCCGCGTTGGACCAGCACCAGGATGATCAAAAAAACGGCCGTCAGGAAAAGCACGATACCCAGCAAGGTTTGGATAAACCCCATAGTAATCCCTCTTTCGTTCAAAGGGCTCCCGCGACGATGCCCAGGAATTGATCGACTTTCAAGCTCGCACCGCCGACCAGCGCCCCGTCGATGTCGGGCTGCTTGAGCAACTCCGCGGCATTATCAGGCTTGACGCTGCCGCCGTATTGGAGCCGCACCGAGTCGGCAGTCAAATTATTATAGCGTTCGGCGATGATCTTGCGAAGGGCGAGATGGACCTCTTCCGCCTGTTGGGGGGTAGCGACCTTGCCGGTCCCGATCGCCCAGACCGGTTCGTAGGCGATAACCACCTCGGCCATCTGCTCGGCCGACAGCCCGCCCAACGAGCCGTCAAACTGGGACCCGATGACCGCCAGCGTCTGGCCGGCTTCGCGCTCGGAGAGCAATTCGCCGACACAGACGATCGGCGCCAGCCCGGCGGCCAGGGCAGCGTGCAGGTTCTTGTTGATCGCCGCGTCGGTTTCGCCCAGGATGTGCCGCCGCTCGCTGTGGCCAAGGATAACGTACTTGCAGCCGAGATCGCGGAGCATGGCGGCGCTCAGCTCGCCGGTGAAGGCCCCGTCCTTCTCGTGGTACATGTTTTGCGCGCCCAGTGCGACCTTCGAGCCGGCGATCGCCCGACCCACGGCATCGAGATAGCAGCTTGGCGGACAGACGGCCAGATCGACCCCCTCGATCGTCTCGGCCCGTTTCGCTACCCCTTCGGCCAGCGCCACGGCCGAGGCTCGATTCGTATTCATCTTCCAGTTGCCGGCTATAAAGGGGCGACGCATCAATGGTGTTCCTCAGTGTAGGGAATCGGGAATCATCCTCATCGGCGGATTCAATGGGCAAATGTTGCCGAATCCCTAATGTTAGCACGCCGGAGGGGAAGCGTACAAGGGGGCTGCCGTCCGAACGCCGCCCCCGACGGCAACACGGCTGAGTTCGCCTTGGGGCCGAACGGGTACGCGAGTTTCGCCACAGATCCGTTATACGTTGTCGGCATTTCCGACGCCGAGCGCCGATGGCCGTGCCCAAATCGTCCGCCTCTTCGCCGCCGCCGGCAAGCCGGCCAAGGTCCGCTTGAAGTGAAACTCGTCCAAAGCGAGGGCGATGTATCTCAGCAATCTGACGGAAGACGTTGTCGCGCCGATCACTGGCCCCGTCGACGTCGGAGCCTGGGACATCGTCACAGTACGAGTCGAGCCGAAATAGACCTTGCCCATCAAAGCGTCAAAGCCGGAATTTCGTGTTCCATAACGTTCGCACGGCATCGGCGTCTCTCGCATTCAGTTTTCCGATGCGGACTCTAAGGATGGACTTTTCCACGGTAACCAGCCGGGACAACCTGATTGTGGACCGCCTGTCCAAACCTGCCGCCCGCCAATCGCCGACTTCGATGTCCAGAAATCCCCGGTGCGAAACCGACGTGATCCGGCAGACAAGGCAATCTGCTCCGAGGTCCATCAAAACCAGAACCGGCCGAGCCTTTGCGGCTTGACCCGAAGTGAAGGGAAAGACGCTGACGTACACTTCTCCGAATTCAACGGTATCTGTCATACGACGCATCTTCCTCAGAGTCGTCCGCCATGAATTGTTCGTAAGCTGCTTTCCGCCACGCTGTGTCGTCAGGATCCATGTCGACAAAGACGACGACCGTGACCTTTCCCGTTGCCGGCAACGTGGAGGCGATCTCGGGCGGCACGCTTAGACTACCACCGCCGCTGAGTTCAGATTCAAATTCGATCGATCTGGTCATGGCTCCATAGTACCTCTTGACTGACGTTCCTGCAATAGCTCAGCGGCATTCGTAGGTTATGCTTTCGCATAGTCGACGGCGTCTCAACTTGCGTGTTATGCTAAAGCATAACCTACGGTCTGTGGGCTGCCCCATGCTTGCGGTTGCTATTATAATGGAGGAATGACTGACTCCTTTCTCGCCTAATTCAGCGGGCGATAGGCTCGCGGCGGCGTTCCATGTCCACTCGGTATCCAGCTCGAAAAGGAGATCGGCCGTGCCATGCGTGCCGACCGCTACCGTTTTCGCGGCGAACTGCGTGCGCTGGGCGAGCCGCGGAAGGACGCGACTTCGTCCGACGGCCGGCTGGCGCGGCTGGCCGACGCGGTGCGGCGATCGGTGGCCTTGCGCGAAGCCCGCCGCCGCGGCGTGCCGCCGATCCGCTACGACGACGATCTGCCCGTCTCCGTCCGGCGCGACGAGATCGCCGACGGCCATCCGCGACCACCAGGTGGTCGTCGTCTGCGGCGAGACGGGCTCGGGCAAATCGACCCAATTGCCGAAAATCTGCCTGGAGTTGGGCCGCGGCGATCGACGGGCTGATCGGCCACACGCAGCCCCGCCGCATCGCCGCCCGCAGCGTCGCCGCGCGGATCGCCGACGAGTTGGCCTCGCCGCTTGGGCCGCGACGTCGGCTTCAAGGTCCGCTTCGCCGAGGCCCTCTCGCCGCAGACCTACATCAAGCTGATGACCGACGGCATCCTCCTGGCCGAAACCCAGGGCGACCCGTTCCTCGACCAGTACGATACGATCATCCTCGACGAAGCCCACGAGCGGTCGCTGAATATCGACTTTCTGATCGGCTACCTGAAGCGGCTGCTGCCGAAGCGGCGCGATCTGAAGCTGATCGTTACCTCGGCCACGATCGACGCCGCCCGCTTCGCCGCCCATTTCGCCACGCCCCGCGGTCCCGCGCCGGTGGTCGAAGTCTCCGGGCGGACGTATCCGGTCGAAGTCCGCTGGCGGCCGCCGCTGGCCGACGAAGACGGCGACGAGCCCGACTTGCAGCAGGCCGTGCTCGCGGCCGTCGCGGAGGTCGCCGGCATCGACCAGGGCGACATCCTCATCTTCATGCCGACCGAGCGGCACATCCACGAGACGGCCAAGACGCTCCGCGGCCGGCCGCTGCCCGGCGATCGCAGCGGGCGGCTGCCGGAGATCCTGCCGCTCTACGCCCGGCTGTCGATGCGCGAGCAGCAGCGTGTGTTTCAACCGGGCGCGAAACGCCGCGTCGTCATCGCCACGAACGTGGCCGAGTCGTCGCTGACCGTGCCGCGGATTCGCTACGTGATCGATCCGGGCACGGCGCGGATCAGCCGCTACTCGCCGCGCAGCAAGACGCAACGGCTGCCGATCGAGCCGGTCTCCCGGGCGTCGGCCGACCAGCGCAAGGGCCGTTGCGGGCGCATCGGGCCGGGCATCTGCGTGCGGCTCTTCAGCGAAGAAGACTACGCCGCCCGCGACGCCTTCACGCTCGCCGGAGATCCAGCGGACCAATCTGGCCGCCGTGATCCTGCAGACCAAGGCCCTGCGGCTTGGCCCGATCGAGCGGTTCCCGTTCCTCGATCCGCCCAAGCCCGAGGCCGTTCGCGACGGCTACCGAACGCTCGTCGAGCTTGGCGCGATCGACGCCAAGGGCGAGCTGACCGAGATCGGCCGCCAGTTGAGCCGGCTGCCGATCGACCCGCGATTTGGGCGGATGATCCTGGCCGCCGCCGAGGAGGGCTGCCTGCACGAGGTGCTCATCATCGCCGCGGCGCTGGCCGTGCAAGACCCGCGCGAGCGGCCGCTGGAGAAGCAGGAGGCGGCCGACGCCTGCCACGCCGTGCTGGCCGACGCAGCAGTCCGATTTCGTCGGCTATCTGAAGCTCTGGGACTTCTACCACAAGCTGAAAGCCGAAGCTCTCGCGCAACCAGCTCCGCAAGGCCTGCCGGCAGAACTTCCTGTCGTTCAATCGCATGCGCGAGTGGCTCGACGTCCATCGCGAGCTGATGGAGTTGGTGCGTCAGGCCGGACCTTTCGTACGTCGGGGAGAGAGGAGGGGGAGAGGGCAGAGCGCGCGGGAAAAGCATGAGAACCTGATATCGTCACCCATCGCCCGCTCCCCAAGCGCATCGGCCACCCTGCCCACCGCGTCAAGCAAGGCCGCACCGACCGCCGGCAATACGACAACGTCCACCGCGCCATCCTCACCGGCCTGCTTTCCAGCCTGGCTCGACCGCGGCGACGGCTACGAGTACACCGTGGCCGGCGGCGGCAAGGCCGTACCTCTGGCCCGGCTCCGGCGTCTTCAAGCAGAAGCCGAAGTGGGTCGTGGCGGCCGAAGTGGTCGAGACGACGCGGCGCTACCTGCGGACCTGCGGGCAGATCGATCCCCGCTGGATCGAGCCGATCGCCGGGCACCTCGTCAAGCGAACGTACCACGGCGTCCACTGGGCACCCGCCCACGCCTCGGCGATGGCCTTGGAGCGGATCACGCTGTTCGGCCTGACGATCGTCGCCGGGCGGCGAATCCCTTACGGGCCGATCGACCCGGCCATGTCGCGCCATCTGATGATCGAGCAGGGCCTGGTCGAGGGCCACATCGAGCCGAAGCCCGCCTTCCTCGTGCAAAACCAGGAGTTGGCCGAAGAGTTGGAGCGGCTTCAGGCGAAGCTGCGGCGCCGCGACCTGCTGGTGCCCGATTTCTCGCGCTACGAGTTCTACGACCGCCGCGTGCCGGCCGACGTCTACGACGGCGCCACGCTCGCCAAATGGCTCAAGACCAACCCGCACGCCTTGACGATGACCAAGTCCGACCTGCTGCGCCACAGGGATCGGCGAGCTGCGGCGAGGAGCGACTTCCCCGACACGCTGAACGTCCGGCACCTCGAACTGCCGCTGGACTACCAGTACGAGCCGGGCTCGCAGCAGGACGGCGTGACGCTCGACGTGCCGATCGAGGCGTCTGAACCAGGTCGCCCCCGAGCCGCTCGACTGGCTCGTGCCGGGCATGATCGAAGGAAAAGGTGCTGGCGCTGATCCGTTCGCTGCCGAAGTCGCTGCGGACGCGGTTCGTGCCCGCTCCCGAGACCGCCGAAACAGGTCGTGCCGATGCTCCGCTTCGGCGAGGGCAACATCCACGCCGCGGTCGCGGCGGCCCTGGGCCACCTGGGCGGCATCGCCGTTCCGCCCGACGCCTTTCAAGAAGATCGCCTGCCCGCCGGAACTGCGGATGAACATCCGCGTGACCGACGCCGAAGGCCGCCTGCTGGCCTCGGGCCGCGACCTGGAGGCCATCCGCCGCCAACTCGGCGCGCAAGCGGCCGAGAGCTTCTCGCAAGTCGACGATCCCCGCTGGAACCGCGACGGCCTGACCGACTGGGACTTCGACGACCTGCCGGCCGAAATCGAGCTGCCGCGCGGGCGGCTTTCGGTGAAGGCCTATCCGGCCCTGTTGGATCGCGGCGACTCGGTCTCCCTGCGGCTGGTCGATTCGCCGCAGCGGGCGGAACATGAAACGCGTTTCGGACTGCGGCGGCTTTGCCTTCTGGCCGCCCAGCGCGAACTGAAGTCGCAGGTCGATTGGCTGCCGAATCTCGACAAGATGAAGCTCCACGCCGCGACGCTCGCCGGCTTCGACCTGCGCGGGCAACTCGCCGAGCTGCTGGCCGACCGCGCCATGGTGGCCGACCAGCCCTTGCCGCGCACCAAGGACGATTTCGAGCGTCTGCTGGCCGCCGGCCGCGAGCGGATCGGCTGGGCCGTGCAGGAAGTGCTCGCGCGTCGTCGGGCCGCTCTTCGAGGGCTACCACCAGGCGTGCCTTGCCGTCGAGGAGATTTGCAGCAATCGCCGCCACAAAGCCGGCTTGCGGTTTCGCAGCCCACTGCTACGGAGGCGACTCCAGTCGCCGATCGGCTCGCCGCAAGCGCCGAAAACCGGCGACCGGAGTCGCCTCCCACAGACGCCGCCGCGTTGGCAATACGCCGTCGACGACGTCCGCGAGCAGATCGCGTGCCTGATGGAGCCGCAGAGTTTCTCGAAAACGCCCTGGGACTGGCTGCGGCAATACCCCCGCTATTTCCGCGCGATCTGCCGCCGTCTGGAAAACCTGCCGGGCGGCGTGCCGCGCGACTTCGAGAAGTTCCAAGAGTTCCAGCCACGCTGGCAGCTTTTCCTCGAGCAAGCCGCGGCATCAGCAATCGCAGGGCATCTTCGATCCCGAGTTGACTGCACCTGCGTTGGATGCTCGAAGAATACCGCGTCTCGCTCTTCGCCCAAAAGCTCGGCACCGCCATCCCCGTCTCGCCGAAACGGCTGGAGCAGCAATGGGCGAAGGTGCAGTGCGTAAGGAGACACCTTGACCGCTCCGAAGAAGCGTGGTTCACCCAGCCCAGGAACGTCGGCCGCGGCAAGATGTTCCGGCGATCCTATGGCCGCTCCGAAGGAGCGTGGTTGACCCAGCCCAGGAACGTCGGCCGCGGCAAGATGTTCCGCCGATCCTATGACCGCTCCGAAGGAGCGTGGTTCACCCAGCCCAGGGCGACGCCCTGGGAAGCGGTGGTGCGAGGCAGCGGTCTTGTCGGCCCAACGGGCCAACCGTTCATCGAATTGTCGGCCCGCTGGGCCGAAACATGGACCTGCCGGCTTCCGTTTCCCAGGGTTGCCCTGGGCTGGGCGAACGGCAGGGCCCTCGGCCCAGAACCGCAGCGTCAATAATCTTTGCCGCGCCCAGGAGACGTTGCGGTGCAAGTCGCAGGCAGCAGCAGAGCAGCGTTACGCCCGTTCACGGCCGTTTTCGCCGCCGGCGGTATTCGGCCCGTGCTCCAGCACGGGTTTGCGGCTGGCGTTGACGTCCGACGTTGTCAGGCCCGTTCACGGGCGTCCTGCCGGACGAGCAGGAGGCCCGTGAACGGGCCTGACCATTCACGCATAACCGGCTCCCCGAACCCGACGTGAACGTCGGGCCTAATACCGCCTTCGGCGGAAAGGGCCGTGAACGGCCCTACAAGGCTACCACCCCGCCAATCAGGACAACCCTAAATGAGCCGGCAGCAGTCCAACGACCCGCGTCCCCTGCACCTCTTCCGTGACCGGGCGAGGGGAGTCTTGTGCCCTTACCCCCCGGGGCCCTCTCCCGCGAGCGGGCGAGGGGAAGTCCGATATTCTTACGCCAGCGGCGAAATTTTCTGCGGCGGGCGGCCGGCGAGTTCGTCTTGCCAGGCGGCGAAGAGGTCTTTTTCGTGCAGCGACGCCCACTCCAATACCAGCGCCTTCGCACGTGGCGGCAGATAGCCGCAGGCGAACTCTACCGGCGCGATGCTGAACTCCGCGCGGGCCGAGTCGTAGGCCACGCGAAATCGCGGCGGCGGCGAGGGCTGGCGGGCCAACAAAATCTTCATGCCGAAAAAGCCGCTGATCTCGACCTGCTCGGCCACGTCGAAATCGGCCGGGGCCGCCTCGTCCTCCGGCCCCTCAAAACACCTCTCGAACCGCCGAATGACCGCGCT
>CAWFIG010000017.1:0-9772 GCA_963815695.1 uncultured Planctomycetia bacterium | reverse complement strand
CCCTCCATCATGCCCGCCCCGGCCAGATAGAGTCGGCTGCCGGGCCGGATGGCGGCCAGTTCCTCGTAGACGCGGCGGTAGAACTTGCTCAGTTGGGCGGCCCGCCACTCGAGCCACACCCGGCGTTGCGGCTCCTGGGCGAGGAAGGCCGAACGCTCGGCGAAGCGTTGCGGGCCCTCGCCGGGCACGTGCAGCTTCGTGTCGCGCTCGAACCGCGCGATCGTCGCGTCGTCCAGTCCCCAATCGGGGCCGGGCAGTTGGGCGTAGCCGTCGGCCGACAGCCGCATCGGCCAGGCCGGCGAACGAAGGATGTTGGGCGTAACGCTCGGCCAACTCCCGCAGCACGCCGAGCATCGCCTGCTGCACGCGCGGATGGAGCACGTTGTAGTAGGGGGCCAATCCGCGCTGGGCCGGCGATCGAGGCGCACCAGGCGGCCCCGTCGGCGCCGATCCACTCGATGCCCTCGGCCTCCGGCCCGCCGGCGCGGCGGATCGCCTCCAATTCCGGCAGCGGCGCGGCGAACTCGACCGTGGGAATCAGTTGCAGGTCCTCGCGGTCGAACAGCCGCAGCAGCATCTCCAGCACGTCCTTGCGGACCGGGTCCTGGGCCGTGGCGAAAAACGCGCCCGTGTCGTAGCGCGGCGTGGGCGACAGCAGCCGGCTGGGATAGATCGTGCTGCCGTCGGCCAACACGGCCAGCATCAGCCCGTTGTAGCCGGCGTGGTGAAGATACTCGACCAGCCGCGAACCGCCTTCGTAAAACGTCCACCAATCGTCCAGGCTGCGGCCGCTCCAGGGGTCGAGGCATTCGTCGGCCGAGAAGTTTTCGGGAATCAGCGGCCGGTCGAGATAGGCCGCCAGCAGCCGCCGGTTGGCCGGCCGGCGCGATCGGGCGACGCCGGCGGCAATCGCTCGCCGCCCGCCAACACGCGAATCTTGCCGTAGACGGCCGGCGCATGGTCGCGGCCGTTGGTCATCAACACCAGCGGCGTGGTGGTGCGCGGCCAGAAGATCAGGCGATGCCGCAGCCAACGCGGCGCCGCGGCCGACGCCGACCGGCTCCGCGCCGCGATCCACGCCCGAATCCAAGCCGATGGGCATCATCGCCCCGGCCGCGTTCGGCTCGACGATGCTGATGCCCAAGGTCTGCGCCACGTCGCTCGGATAGTCGACTTCCAGGATGTGCGGCCGGCCGGGCTGCGGCGATCGGCAGCCAATAGGCCTCCCAACTCACGTCGGGCGAGTCGGCGTTGGGGTTCAACTGCGCCACTTCGCCCAGCGCGTGCGGCCGGGTTTGCAGGCAGTCGTTGCCCAACGGCCCCTTCCACAACCGCGGCAGCCGGGCCTTGGCCAACTGCAACTGCGGCAGCTTGTTGAGCTTCTCGTACCAGCGCGGATTGGCCGGATCGATCTCGACCACTTGGGTGAACTCGCGATCGGCCGGCGCTGCCGGCGGCCGCTGCGGGCCAAGCACCAGCAGTTGCACCCGCCGCTCGGCGATCGTCCGCTTCCAGTTCAACGGCTGCCGGACCGCCTGCGACCAGTTGGGATTGTTGCACGGCCGCGATGGCGACGTCGTAGACGCCCTCTTCGTCGGGCAAGGCGATTTCCAGCGGAATCTTCGGTCTCGCGGCCGGCCTGCACGTCGTGCTGTTGCGACCACAGTTCCTTGCCGCCGCCGAGCAGTTGAACCTTGATCCGCACCCGGCCGCCCTCGGCCACCGGCAGGGCGTGCGGCTCGAGCGTGAACTTCAACGTCTCGCCGGGGGCGAACACCAGGCTGTCGCGAGCAAGACTGACGCGCAGCGAATCGCCCGGCGTGCGCATCAGCAGCAGACGGTTGCCGCGGTCGTCGAGTTCCTTGTTGACGAACTCGCCGGAGAGATCGGCCAGCGGCACCTCGATCGTCGCGGCCTGCGTCGAATCGTCGGTCGGCCGACAATTGCACCCGCAACTTCGCCGTTCGACGGCGCGGCAACCGACACGTCGACGCCGTCGTAACCGCGCGGGCTGCGCTGGCGGACGACCAGCTTCCGACTGCCGCCTGATCGCCTTCAAGCCACATCGAGCCGGGCTCGTCGGCCTCGACGCCCAACGGCCGCGGCTCCGAGAGCGAGCCGTCGCTTACCGAGATGGTTCCCTGCCACACGCGTTCCGGCCCGCCGCCCCAGGCGATCCGCACGCGGACGTCGTCGGCCATCAGCGCGTGCGACGCCAGCAGCCAGCAGCAGAACACGCCGAGCGCAATGCGACACACTTCCGCGACGGCCGCAACGCGTGCGGTCGGCGGATGGCGTCCCTGCGATGCTTTCGGACTTCCGTGTCCGACCATCGTCAATTCCGCGAATTTGGGATAAGTACAATCGGGGGCGGATTATAATGACAACCCTCCGTGTTCCACCATCCCGATTAGTAAAAAAGATAGGATTCCATCAGCGAAAACTGGATATATAGGGAAAATGCGAAGCATGGGTTTAATAACGGGATTCCATAACTGCCAGTTTTTTTAATCCTACGCTCTCTCTGCAAAATTGTGATACGTTTTGATACGGGGTGGCTAGAATCACCGCCCAAATGTGGTAATCTAGGGAAGGCGGTTGTTGCATCCGTTCCGAAAAAACGGGTCTTGTACTTAACGTATTTCATTGATGCCCTCTTTTACCGCAACATCTCTCCGACGCGAACTAGCCGCTTATGGCGTTGATGGGCAGAGTCTCACACTGTTGGGGGCTGCACCTTCGCCTGAAACGGTTGATTATCTTGACCTGCTGCCAGATGTCGCTAGCAAGAAATTCGCAAAACTACTGCCTGACGCAGTTGCCGAAAGCCAAAACCGTCCTCTGCTCTATGTGATAGATCACGCCAGACTTGCAGAAGACAATGAACAACGTAAACGTGAAATCCATCAGCTAAGCCGGGTACTTGGGTGCCGGGGAGAACGAGCGTACTTGGCAATCGTCGAACCAGGACAACTTAGGGTGTTCCCCATTACGGTTTCACGTGATGCTCCACCGCCCGGTGTCGTGTATCGTGCTGGAACGGCCGAAGCAAAGACATTATTTTCTCGGCTCGGTTTGGCTCTCGACAAAATCGCCGGTGAGCCGGATCATCCCAATTATCTTTTCGATGTATTGTTCAAACTACTCAGACATGTTGCCGATCGACTGGCCGGGCAGGGCATCGATAAGGTAGATGTGCTATCACTTGCCGGGCGTGCCCTGTTTCTTCGTTTTCTTCGTGATCGTCACATCGTTCAGGAACCAGATATTGCTCAGATTGCACCAACTGCCTCGGGACTGAGGACGTGTTTTGAGACCGCCGAGAATGCAGCCGCGACTTGTGCCTGGTTGGACAAGACCTTTAACGGTGATTTTCTGCCTTTGACCAAGAGCGGCTCCGTTGACTTTTTTAAGGCAGCGGCACGCAAGACAAAAGACGGTGTATTTCGTGACCTGACGGCTGTTTTACGCAACGATGAACCAGCAGGCAGCGGCTACCAACAGACCCTCGACCTAGATTGGGAAGATTTCGACTTCGCTCATGTGCCGATTGGCTCTGCTAAGCCAAGTCTACGAGGCATTTAGCTGGAAGTGGGACCCTCACGCAAAAGATACCAGTGTTCACTACACTCCACGGCAAATTGCGAGTTACGTCGTTGAAGAGGCATTTGCCGGCTTGCCAAAAGCTGACTCCGCGGGATACTCGATCCTGCGTGTGGTGCGGGCATTTTCTCGGTGCTTGCATTTCGTAGGCTCTATCAAGCAAAATGGAAAGCAACCAAGGTTCGTCCCGACACCAAACAAATCCGTCAGATTCTCGAAAAACAAATTACCGGATTCGATGTCAGCGAATCGGCATTGCAATTGGCTGCGCTGAGCCTTTACCTCACCGCCATCGAGCTTGACCCGGAACCTGTTCCTCCCAGTAAGCTACGGTTCAAGGCTCTAAGGGGCCGTGTGTTGTTCAATTGGCGGCGTGAAGGTGTCGATCCGGCGAACGGTCCGGTAATCGGGAGCCTCGGAGACCATGTAGGGCCAGAGCATCGCGGAGCCTATCAGGTGGTGCTCTGCAATCCACCGTGGACAAGCTTGCCAGGAGGAGAAAATAAAGAGGAAAAAGCTTGTCTGAAGCAATTGGCGACCGATTTCACGACACTGAGTCACAATGTACTGGAACGCCGTGAATTGCCCGAGTTGGCAAAAAGATATAAAAATCCAGATAGAGTTCCAGACCTTCCTTTCATTTGGCGTTCACTCGAATGGTGTGAAACAAATGGCCGTATTGGTCTTGTTCTTCCTGGTCGTATTCTCTTTAAACAAGAGACACTTCCATGTTTTGCTCGTGAAGCCCTTTTTCGTGCTGTTGCCATTACCGGCATTATCAATTGCTCCAATCTTACCGACACGAATGTGTGGCCCGGAATGCAGCAACCTTTCATGTTGCTTTTCGCGCAAAATCGTCGTCCGAAATCTAACCATGCTCTTCGGTTCGTCACCCCGTATTGCGATGTGACACTTAACGGCCGAGGCGAAATACGCATTGATTCAAAGTCCATTGAGCCGGTAGTGATTGAAGGTGCGTTTAAAAATCACGAACCTTGGCGTTGCTGCTCAGATAAATTACCGGGGTGGGGCTCAGATAAATTGCCGCGTCGGCTCACGACTCGCGGTGTAGCGCGGCGCGAGCGACGGCCGGAGATTGAGCCAGTTTCGCCGGCCAGACGGGGCAGTTGGCCGGCGGTTTTCAGAGGTGGGGCTGCTGGCGGTTGGCGGCAAGGACGTCGTTCCAGTCGTGGGCGGGCGGCCGTAGGCGGCGGACGGCAGGGTGGAGGGCCATCATGCGGGCGGCTGCGGCGTCGCCGGGGCCGTCGGCGTCGAAGCCGCAGTGGAGTTTGAAGCCGCGGGCGAGCAAGCCAGGCAGCCAGGAGGGATCGCTGCGAACGCCGGCGGTGGAGATGCAGATGCATTGCGGATTGAGTTGGAAGCAGCTCATCGCGTCGATCGCGGACTCGCAGAGAACGATTTCCCGCGAACCCGGGGCGCCGATCCAGAAGTAGCCCAAGTCCTTGCGGGTGCCGGGCGCCAGTCCGCGCCAGACCCGCGGCCCGGTGCCGCGCAGTTCGGCGCCGACCGGCCGCTGGGCCTTTCCGGCCACCAGCAGGAAGACCGCATTGCCCCGGCTGTCGGCGTACAACCTGCCGGACTGAATGAGCGGCTCGATGAGCGATGGCTCAAGACGGCGGCATTCCGTGAGATACTGGCGCACTCGGCCCAGCATGCGATCGTCGGGGACGGGCAGCCGGAGCGTGCCGGGCCTTTCAGGAGCCGCGGACTTGGCTCACGGCCGGCAGCGGCGCGCTGTGGTCGGAGGGCCGGCCGCCAGGTGCTGCTGGAGCCAGGCCACCGCCGTGCGGAAGTCGACGCCGGCCAGATGCATGACCAAGTCGATCGCCCCGCCGCCACCTTGACCCCGGTGCCAGTTCATGAACTTCGGCCCGGAGACCGACAGCGGGCCCTGTTCGGTGTGCCATTTGCGCTGGTCGCGCCGATCACGCACCGCGCCGCGGGCGAGCAGTACGCTTTCCAACGGCAGCGTTCGGACGACGTCGGCGCGCCGGCGAAGATCGTCGAAGTTCATTGCCCATCGCCTTCTCCGCTCTTGTCGAGTTTGTCGCGTAAGCTGTGGCAGTCCTTCATGTTGATCACATGGCAGGTTTCCGTCAGCCGGTCCAACAGGGCGCCGGTCAGGTGGTCGTTCTTCAGCAGTTTGCGCCAGTCGCCGAAGCCCAGATTCGAGGTGATGATCGTGGTCTTGGTCTTGTGCCGCTTCTGCATCAGCGCGAAGAACAACTCGACGTGGGCCGGTTCGATGTCGACATACCCAATTTCGTCGATGACCAGGCAATCGTAGCGGGCGTACTTGCGGAGCACCCTCTGTTGCGAGTGGTCGGCCAGCGAGGCGTAGAGTTCGGCCAACAATTCGGGGAAGGTGACGAAATGGCCCCGATATTCCCGATCCAGCGCCTGCAGCAGGAACCCCGTGGCCAGACCGCTCTTGCCACAGCCGGTCGGGCCCAGCCAGACGAGATCCTGCTTCTTGGTCATGTACTCGAAGCTGTCGTACAGCGACATGACCCGCTGCCGGTCCAGGTTCGGCTGGCGGTCGAAGGGGAAGGTCTCGATCTCCAGCATCTCCGGGATGTTGGCCCGCCTGCGGCGCAGCAGCCGGGCGCGCTCCTTCTTGGCGCGGTATTCCGCCTCCAGCACGTGCCGGAGCAGCCGCTCGTGGGAGTAACATTCCTGCCGGGCCTCGGCCAGGTACTCGTCCCAATGGGCCGCCACGCCCCCAAGGCGGAGATACTTCAACATCGTCTTCAATGTTCATCCATTGTGGTCCTCGCTTTTCGGTTTGTCGGTTGTCGTTGTCTTGCCCCGGTGTTTCGTCGTAAACGGACAGGTCCGGCTCGTCGGTCAAAAAGCCCTCCTGGTAGGCCGGACGCTGGCGAAAGCTCTCATCCACGTCCACGTAAGGCAGCGGATTGCTGCCCCTCGCTCATGCAGAACCAAGCGATGCGCCGCAACGTCTCCAGTTGCACCACGCGATAGCGCAGTGCGCGGGTGACGGCCTCGACGAACACGGCCGGCGTCACCTGACGGCTCAGAGGCAAACAGCTCGCGGAGGAAGCGATGACGCTGGATGCCGAGCGTCTGCAGGGCGTAATCCACGTAGGCCGCCACCTCCGGTCCCAAGGCGCGCAGCCGCTGCTCCTCTTGCCGGGAACCGTGCTTGCGATGCCGGGGCTGGTATCGCGGCAGAGGCTGCCCCTCGGGGCTGAAACGGGCGTTCTTCACCCCGTCGGCCGGCAGCGGATACTCGGCGATGCAGGTTCGCTGCCGATAGATCTTCAAGCGGTCCGCGTATTGCAGCACCTTGACCGTCTTCCCGCTTGCTTCCGGGGATCCAGTAATGATTGCCCTCGAAGGGGATGTATCCGTATTTGTCCGTGTCGCGCTCCAGGGAGAGGTACGGCGCGGGCAGATGGGCCGGCAGCTTCGGTCAGATAGCTGCATTCGTGCTCGAAAGCCTTGGCGGGAATCAAGCGCGTCTTGCTCGCCGGGCGATGCTCCATGCGAACCGTGGCCCACTGGAACGCCTGCCGATTGAGATCCTCCAGGTTCTCGAAGCTGCGGCCCGGCAGGAAGTTGGTTTCTACGGTCCAAAAACTTCGTTCCTCGCCGGCTTTTCGATTACAGTGGCGAATCTCATGACAGAGGAACTGGAAGCCGTAGCGCTCGGCGAAGGTGGCCATCTCCGGCACGATCACCGCCAGCCGGCCGCTGCCGCGCAGACGCGCCAGGTTGGTGTTGTCGATAATGCACTGCCGGGCCGCATAGCCCCAGAACATCAACGCCTCGTGCAAGAAGCACTTCATGGCGAAGCGATTGAACGCGCGGTAGAACTTCAGATATCGCCGCTTCGAGTAACGCAGGTACAGCAGGCTGGCGATGACCCGCGTCGGCTTGCCCGACAGCTTCACCTTGTAGACCGACTGGTGTCGTGCTGCATCTCGGCGCCCGGCTCGTCGGGCACGTGATCGCAACGGGCGTTCGCGGGCCTTGCCCAGTTCCAGCTCGCGCACCAGCCGCGTCAACGTGGAATAGCTGACCTGGATCTTCTTCCTCTTCCACCAGCTTCTCGTGGACGCGCTGAAGCCAGCCGTCGCACTGTTGGTAAAGACGCCGGAGCAGATCGGGATCGATCTGGATCTTGTCCTTCCGCACCGTCTGGGGCATGGCTCCCTGCTGGCGGATGATCGTCCGCACCGTGCGGTCGCTGACGTGGAATTGCCGGCCGATCTCGCCCTGCGGCGTCCCGGCCAAATGCAACTGGTAAATGGCGTTACGCATGTCCGGTATCGATCATAAAACTCCTTCATCCTTTCGCCAAAAGGTTCCAACGTGCTCAGCAGACCGGCGCAGAGCAGGTTGGCCTGCGCATAGAAGGCCCGGCTCTTCAGCCGCGGATCATGGCATTTGGCCATCACCCGCTGCATCGATCGCCGCAGGATCTGCAGTTCCTTCAGCAGCACGCGCTCGAACTCGCTGCAACCCTCCCGATCCTCCGGCACGCCCTTCAATTGCTCGAGCGACCAGGCCAGCTTGCCCCCTTCGATCGCCTCCCGCAGCGACGCCGGCCCCCGGAAGTAGGCGTGGGCCAACAACTCGATGTCCCGCACGCTCAGCCGCCGGCCAGCCACGGCCTTGACGAACCGCTCGATCTCGGCCCGACGGTCGCGCGTTCATGCGCATGAACGGCCGCAGCGTGTACATGTACGAGTAGACGGGAAACGCCCCGCGAAAGAGAATCTGCTGAATTGCCGGGCTCATCTCCTCCAGCAGACGCCGCCGCATCGAGACCCACCCTTTGCTGCGGGAGAGCGTCTCGGCAATCTCCGCCATGCTCATGCCGTGGATCGTCACCAGATCGACGACGAACCGGGCCTGCTCCAAAATGTCCAGGCCCCGGTCCGTCGAAGCCCGCATCAGATTCAGAATGCCGGTGGCCTCCTCCTCGCCCAGCGACACGTAGGGAACGCCGTCGATCCCCAGCTTCTTGGCGCAGCGGCAACGCTTGAAACCGTTCAACAGCAAGCGGCCTTCGGCCGTGTCCACGCCTTCCAGCGGCTCTTCGATGCCCCGCTCGGCGATCGACGCCAACAGGCGCGCTTCGCGAGCGTCGTCCCGCAGGCGATGCCCCTCATACCGCAGGTCCAAGCTCGACAGTTCCACGATTTCGCGCATCGAACGCTCCCTACGGCGGGTGTTCGTTCACAAAACCGAGAACGTAATCGATCCTGCTGCCGAGCGCCGATGCTGTGTTGTCTCATAGCTTCGCCGAAGCAGGTGAAGAACTTCGCCGCAACTGAGTTCGACGCCTTCAATCAGGCTTACGACCATCCGCACGTAGGGCAGCATCGGCGATGTGGCCACACTCGACTCGTCGAGCACCACGCCTTCCAGCCGCAACGTGACCGGCGGTGCGTCGCCGACGGGCGGGACGCCGGGGCACCCGCTTGCGGGTCGCGAGTCCGGCGGCGGTTGCAGATCAGGGACCGGTTGTGCGCGTGCGCATGCCGAACCTGCTGCCGGCGAGCATTGAGACGCTTCTTCTTGCGCCTTCCCGCGACCGTTCGGTAGTACGCAGTACTCCGCTGACTGGAACTGCTGCCGGCGATGGTGCTGCCGACAGCCGAACGGACAACGCAAATCCCGCCGCGCCGGCGTTCCGGGGATGCGTGAGAAAGCGAATCCCGCAGTGCCGGCAGCAAACGGCGCAGCGGTGAAACTCGGGATGGGACTGCAAAACCGAGTCCAACGCCGTCTGATATTGCCGGACAAGCGGCTTGGCGCGGTCGTCCTGGTGCCAATCCGCGCGAAACGAGAAAAACTTCTCGACGGCTATGGCAAAAAAGCAAGATTCTCGGTTATGATGCTTATTGTTTTATGCACACCCTCGTCCTACCTTCTCGACGCGAATGCTTCGAGAGGGAGGGCGAGGTTTTTTCTGCGCCTGGGCAAAGATCCGCAAAGACCGTCCGCACAAACGGTCCGTCTGCCTATCACTCACCCAAGTCATTCTCCTTGCCGAGCTGACGCAGACTCACTGCGCAGTCAAATTTTCAAGCACTACTTGGAAAGAAGGAACTCTTCTTCTTTCCAAGTAGCGGGAAATTTATCTGAGCAGAGCAGCGGAAATTTTGCTGAGCGGCAA
>CAWFIG010000016.1:0-194611 GCA_963815695.1 uncultured Planctomycetia bacterium | reverse complement strand
CGGGCACGTGGAACCAAGAGGGCGGCGTTACGACCATCAACGACACCACCTACTTGGGCGAGGCGTGGACGCAGGGCGATAGCAACGCGGCTGATTACGGCACCACCTATTATCGGCAACGGCACGCTGAACCTCGATGGCGGCGTCTTTGCAACCAGGCAAATCAGCACCTGGAACGATGGAACCGGCGCCGTGCAGACCGTCAATCTCAATGGCGGAACTCTGATGGCGCTGATGGCTCAGACCGCCTTCTTCAACAACTCGGTCTCAACCAATGCCGGCTTCACCGTCAACCTGCTGAGCGACAGCACGTTCGACACCAACGGTTATGACGTTGGCATGGGACTGCCGCTGCTTGGAACGACCGCCGGTTTCACCAAGATCGGCGCCGGCAACCTGACCTTGGTCGACGGTAATACTTACACCGGCGACACCCACATCAATGCCGGCCAACTCACCTTGACCGGAGCGAACCCCACGCAGTCAGGCACGATCTACGTAGCCAACGGCGCCGCGCTCGGCGTCGATTATCTCGGCGGCACTCCCGCGAGCGGGACCAACACCAATGTGTCGTTCGCCAACAACACGACCTACAGTGTTACGACGGACGGTTCGACCATCAGCATGATGGACATCAATCAGTTGAGTTCGGACGCCGGGGCCGCAGTGCTGATTGACCTCGGCAACCCCATTCCCAACTCGACCTTGTCTGGGACGTACGCAGTGCTCAACGGCGCGAGCGCGGGCACCAACACTCCCAGCGTCATGCCGAGATTTGCCACCTTTGGGCTAAAAGATGTGACCGCGAGCGTTAGCGGCGGCGTCATCAACGTAACGTTCACCGACGCCAGCTCTCGCGGCTTCGTCGGCGATAGCGGTGAAAGCGGCGGCGGTGACCAAAATTGGGGCTACAGCGAAGGTACTCCTGGCTTTGGTTACCAATCCAATTGGGCGATCAGTCTAGGCAACTACGAAGTGCCCCCCGGCACCGACGGCAATGGCGTGAACGAGATAGCGCCGTTCAACTCGTCGGCTTGGTACGCCACCCAGGGTGGCGACACCGACAAGAACCACTGCATCTTGGACGTGGTTCCCACGGTCAACACGATGTTGTTCAACGTCAGTAATGGTTACACTACCGGGTTCGTGGTCGACAGGGTGACTGCCGGCTCGACCAACGCGATTACGCTCAGTGCGGTTGGCTCGACCCTCTCGGCCGAGGCGTCGGTGCAGGTTCTTTCCGGCGTCAACTCCATCAACCCCGACGTCAAGTTGGGCGTTGACACCAGCGGCACTGTCCAGTTCTACCTGGCCGTGAACAGCGAGTTGGACCTGAACGGCGCGTTGATGGAGGACGGTGGCGCCGCCAGCTTGGACGTCGTCGGCGGCGTCGGCGGCACCGCGGACACCCAGGGCATGTTGGTCTTGAACAACCAATTCGCCACGGGCACCAGCAACTGGAGCGGCAACCTCTCGGTCAACAACGCCATGGTCTCCACGGATTACCTGAGCGCCGGCCAAGTGACCCTCCAGGATGCAACCCTGACCTATACGGGCGCCAGCATGACCATCGGTGGCGGCCTGGTGACCAACGGTAGCAACGTGTCTTTCAACGTCACCGACGCTGGAAGCACCGTCACCGTTGCCGCGGACAATCCGGGTACCGCGCTTTCGGCCGCTCTCACCAAGGGTGGCAGCGGTGAGTTGAAGATTACCACTGGTGTTGCCGATCCTTACTTGGGCCATGACCTGAATATCACCGGCGGCACCTTGAACCTGGCCAGTACCGTCGCCACGCTTTACAACGTTACCGATCGTTTCGGCCCGGTAGATGCACCCATCAACACGAACGGCACGCTCCTGTTGTCGCCGACTTCGACGTTCCAGTGCAACGCGGTTCGGCTCGCTTACTCCAACGCCACTGCCGACGTGACCATCCAAGGCGGTCGTTTCATCGACAACTATTGGATGTATATCGGCGGAGCCGACGGCATGGGTGGAGCGGGCACTGTTACTCTCCGGGACACCAACGTCAGCACCGGTTCTGAACTCAGTGTCGGTCGCGATAGCGGCCAAGGCGTCCTGAACCTGACCGGCAGCGCTTCGCTGAACGTCGGCGCCTGGATGAACGTCGGATGCTGGGACGGCGGCAATACGGGCAACGGCGCCAAGGGCACGCTGACCTTGACCGACAGCGCCTCGCTAACCCAAAACAGCAGTGCCCAACTGGGCTGCTATACTGCTGGCTCTTATGGTTTGTTGAAAATGGACGGTACTTCCACGCTGACGATGGGCTCAGGCGGCTTTGAGATGGCCGCCGACGTGGGAGGAACTGGCGTGATTGGCGCCGACATCGACATCGGCGGCTCGGCCACCGCGAACATCGGCGGGCATTTCTATGCCGCCGGAGTTTGGAGCGATAGCACCATGGAGTGCCATGCCACGATCACCTTGAGTGACCATGGCACGTTGAATACTGGCACCGTCAATCCCGAGTGGACCCAACTGGGTTATGGGAATGACGCGCAAACCAACACGTTCATTCTCAGCATGAGCGGAAACTCCCTGTTCAACAACCAACAGAACGTGGGAATGGTCTACGGCAATTGCAGTGGTACCGTGAGCATGTCCGATTCGTCGCTACTCGTTGCGAATGGGACTTTGCGGCTCGGGTACGGCGGCAGTTTCACCGCCACCCTGAGCGATTCCGCCATGATTGTCGCTACTGGTCCGCTTGTGATGGGCAACTATCACGGCAACAACTCGGTCGTCTTGCAGGGCAACTCGGGGCTGACTGCACCTTCCGTGACTGTCGGTCAATATGGCGCCACGAACTCGACGTTCACCGTCAGCGGCACGGGGTCTCACGTGACAACCGACATGATGGCGCTGGGATGGAACTGGGGCAACGACGCCAACGACGTCGGAACCAACAACACGGTTACCGTTAACGGTGGCACGGTTGCTATCCACGGCGGCGCCGGAACTTACGGGCAGGTGGACGATGGTGGCACTCCTGGTGACCACACCTACTCCTTCCTGAACGGACTGGTGATTGGCGGTTGCGGTGCAGCCGGCACCTACAATCAGAATGGCGGTATTACCACCAACGACAATCCGGTGGCCCTCGGCCAGTTCGACTTCTACTACTGGGATATCGAAAACGCGCCTTGGCCCGATCCGAGTGGCGCTTCTGCCGGTTCTGGCGTCCTGAACCTCAATGGCGGCACGTTCAGTGCTCCGTCCTTTGTGGTCCAGAGCAACATCGGCGTGACCACCGATCCTGGCAGCACCCAGGGTACGATCAACTTCAACGGCGGCGTTTTGCAGGCTTCGGCCGACAGCGCCGACTTCATTAGCGTTGCCGATGCCGCTGGCGCCGTAACGCTGAACGTCATGGCCAATGGCGCCAAGATCGACACCAACGGCCACAGCGTCACGCTCAACCAGCCTCTGCTTGACGCTGGCGGCGGCGGCGTGACCAAGATGGGCGCAGGCAAGTTGACCCTCACTGCGGCCAGCACCTACACCGGTGCGACGGTCGTTAAGCAGGGCACCGTCCAGCTCAACGGCCCGGATGCTCGGAACCCGATCCTCGCGGTCGGTGGCGCCGACATCCAGCACGGCTGGAGCACGATGGTGTTCGACTACAGCGGCGCTGGCGACAGCGATCCGACGGGCGGTCCGACGGGCGTTCTCGCTCTGCTCACTGCCAGCTATCACGGTGGATTGTGGGACACGGGCAAGTTCCTCAGCAGCACTGCGGTGGCGGAAGGAACGACGCTCGGTTGGAAGGACGATACCGGCGCCATGCAGGTCACCGTCATGTCCACTCTTCCCGGCGACGGCGATCTGAGTGGCACAGTCGACTCCACCGACCTCGGCTTGGTGATCAACAACTACAATCACGCTGGCGAGTGGGATACCGGCGACTTCAACTATGACGGCGTGGTCGACTCCACTGACCTCGGCTTTGTCATCAACAACTACAACCACGCGTTGCCGCTGCCCTCCGAGGTTCTTGGCGGCAATCTTGATGCTGCCGGGATCGCCATGTTGGGCGCCGCTGGCATCCACGTCGTGCCGGAGCCGGGAACCCTCGCTCTGCTGGCCGCCGGCCTGTTGGGCTTGCTGGCCTACGCTTGGCGTAAGCGCAAGTAGTAGTCAATCATTCTCCGACGTTGGGGCGGCAGTTCGCCTGCCGCCCCAGCGCGGGGAAGCGTGCTGCTGCCAGAAATGGAAGAGCCAACGGGGCCGGAAGTCGCTACTTTCGGCCCCGTTTCTTTATTTGCCCATCCGAAACATCGCCCGACAGGTCTCAAAATGATGCCATCCGTAAACGTGAAGGGATGAAGGGGTCGGGAGTCTTTAATTCGAGCAATATCAGTTGAGATTACGCAGCGGGAGTGGACAACATCATGTCGCGGCTCACCTCGATCTTCGACGATGCCGACGACGACGGCGTCTTGGACGCCGGCGAGACGGTCGATTCCTCGTACGCCTATCTCGGCGCGGGCCAGATCGTCGTCGAGGATTACGTCGATACGGCCACCCGGTTGAGTCAACTCTCCCCGCCTTTTCCAGCGGTGGGGTCGACCTTCCGAGCCGGCGAACGTCCCTCGTCGCCGCTCCCGCACCCGAGCCGTTCTGTCAGCCCAAATGGCTGCTTTCCCATTAGCGTTCTATGAGAAACGTAGCAGCGATCACCGCAGTATTGGTTCTGCTCGCCGGCTTGATAGCAAAGGGCGACGATGCGTCCGGAGCAACTCGCCATGCCGCGGCCCAAAACGGCCCTCACCCACCACTCCTGCCGAAAATCGTGCAGCCCGAAAACCACGAAGCCATCATCACGACCGCCGGGCAGACTCTTCGCACGTCTTTCCGCCGGGAGCCGGTCTTCAAGGACCTCGTCGACCGCGTGCGGCCCTGGATCGGCTGCAACACGGGGCGATGGTTTCAGACGGTCGCCGCCTGCCAGCCGATGGGCATGGCCACCATCACGCCCGACACCGAGTTGAAGACGCGGTTCGGCGGCAGCGGCTATGTCTATCGCCGCTCGACGCTCTACGGCTTCAGCCATCTCCACGGCTGGGCGACCGGTGCGCTGCTGGTCATGCCGACCACCGGCGACGTGTCGCCCGAGAAAGGTCCGGACGGGTGGGTGTCGGGCTTTCGGCACGAGAACGAAATTATGACGGCCGGCTATTGCCGGGAAGTGCTGGATCGCTACGGCATCACGGCCGAGGTCACCTCTACGGCCCGCTGCGGCTATCATCGCTGGACGTTTGCCAAGGACGGCACGGCCGACGTCCTTTTCGATCTCCACGGGTGGCTCTCGGAATCGGAGCAGGACCAGGCTGAAGTGACGAAAGTGGGCGATGCGGAGATCGAGGGCTGGGTCCATCTTCGCGCAGGCTATGAGGGCGAGAACGACGACGCCGGCCGCGTCCATTTTGTCGCCCGCTTCAGTCGGCCGTTTGCGTCGCTCAGGGCTTGGAAGAACGGCGACCTCGGCTCTGTTACGTCGGCCGGCGGACATCCGCTGGTCGTTTATCCTCGGTTCTCCGTGAAAGCCGGCGAGCGACTGACGATGCGGATCGGCCTGTCGTTTTGCGACGTGGCCGGCGAGACGGAAGAATCTCGATAGCGAGATCGGCGACAAAGACTTCGACACCGTGCGAGCCGAATCCCGAGCCGAGTGGAACCGCTGGCTGGGCAAGGTCGAAGTCGCCGGCGGCAGCGACCAACAGCAGATCAAGTTCTATACCGACGTCTGGCACTCGCTGTTCGGTCGGCTGACGCTCAACGACGTCGACGGCCGCTACCCGGATCGCATGAACCATCGCATCGGCCAACTGCCGCTTCGCGACGGCAAGCCCATGTTTCGCGTTTTCTCCAGCGATTCGTTCTGGTGGAGCATGTGGAACCTGAACCTCTGGCTGGGCATGGCCTATCCGTCGCTCTTGGAGGAGTGGGTCCAGGATTCGCTCGTCTGGTACGACAACGATCCGCAGCACCGCATCCCCTGGGGCAACTGCAACGGCGCCCATAGCTGGATAATGATGGGCTGCCAGCGGACGCCGCTTATCTGTCACGCCATTCAACTCGGCATGAAGGGCTTTGACGCCGAGAAGGCGTACCAGGCCCTCAAGAAAATGCACTCCGGCCCACGGATCGGCGGCAACGGCTGGATGGACGGGTTGGCAGACTATCTCAAGCTCGGCTATATTCCCTGTGATAGTCCGTTTCCCGACGGTTGCCGGGCGGCGTCGCTGACCGTCGACGACGCTTACACGGATTGGTGTCTGGCGCAGGCCGCCCAAAAACTCGGTCATGCAAAGGACTATGAGACGTTTATGCAGCGATCGCGGAATTGGGCCAATCTGTGGGACGGGAAGTATATACGTCCCCGCTATCGCGACGGCCGCTGGGCCGACTTCGATCCGCTGGTCGGCCGAAACCGCGGCTACTGCGAATCGAACGCCGAGCAGTATTCGTTCTTCGCCGTGCATGACGTGCCCGGCGTCGCGCGGCTGATGGGCGGATTCGATAAGTTCGCCGAGCGGCTCGACCGCGATTTCCGCCAGGCCGAGCCGCAGCGGTTTGCCTTTGCCGAAGGGCAATTTGGCAGCGAAGGTCCGGTTAACTATGCCAATGAGCCGGACTTGCAGATGGCGCATCTGTTCAACTATGCCGGCCGGCCGTGGCTCTCGCAATACTGGGCCCGCCGGGTGCAAGAGGTGGCCTACAGCGGCGTCGACGCCGACTGCGGCTACGCATTCGGCGACGAAGACCAGGGGCTGCTCGGCTCGTTCAGCGCGCTGCTGGCCATCGGCCTCTTCTCGGTGCAAGGCGGCTGCGAAAGCCCGCCGATCTACGAAATCACGCCGCCGGTGTTCGACACGATAACCATTCACTTGGATTCGCGATACTATCCGGGCGGCCGGTTCGTCATCAAGGCGCACGACAACTCGCCCGAGAACTGCTACATCCAGTCGGCGACGCTTGACGGCAAGCCGCTTAAGAATTGCTGGATCTATGAAAGCGACTTCGCCGCCGGGAAGACGCTGGAAATCCGGCTTGGTCCGAAGCCCAACAGGGCCTGGGGCATCGCCGTCCCGCCGTACAAGGCGACAAGGCGGTCCGCATTGGGCGGCGCAGCGGTTGGAGAAATTGGAGGGGACTAATGCGCTACGTTCCGGCCAACGGCGCCTGTTCCCTTTTTCCGACGAACTCGGCCGCCGGCCCGAAACGGAATTTCCAGGTGCTCGGGCCGCTGGAGTTTCTGGCCGAGTTCACGCAACACATTCCGGCCAAGGGCGCGCAGCTGATCCGCGATTACGGCTGGTACAGCAACAAGTTCCGCGGCATGCGCCGCAGGGCAGCCATGCGGGCGGCGACGAAGGCATGGGGCCTGCCGCCACCGATCGTCGCGACCGGCTGTAGCCAGACTTGGGCGATGCTCATCAAGCGGATCTACGAAGTTGACCTGCTGGCATGTCCCAAGTGCGGCGGCACGAATTACCGGCTTGCCCCAAGATGTGCCAAATCTAACCTCGACCCGCAAGATCCGCCACCCGAGTTGCCGACTCGCTTCTGTCCGCTGAAGTCCGTTCCTGCACCCTTCCCCGCGCCATTGCTCGAAAAGCGATGGGCGCCATCCGCTCCTTTTCGCTAAATATAGTTCGCATCCGTTCGGCGCTGGTGAACCCGGCCAGTCGAGCAACCGTCTTCAGCGGGAGGGTGGTTTGCTCCAGCAGCCGTTTGGCCCGCGAGAGACGGCAGCTATTGATTTCCTGCAAGACCGATCGATCCAGCACCGCCCGAAATCGGCGGTCGAGTGTCCGCCGCGTGACCGAAAGACGCCGAGCCAACTGATTCACGGACAATATCTGGTGGCTGTGGGTCCATATCAGTTCCAAAGCGTCGCCGACCAAAGGATCCTCGACGTCGTCGGATCGCTTTCTGCCCTGGGGGCCACAAGCGAGGAATTCGCCACCGAGCAATTCGGAAGCGTCGGCGAACAGCGACATCACGCGGAACGAGAGTTCGATCGGATTGCGTTCAAAATTCGCATCGAGAACGTCCAAGAGCCTGTCGAAGCTCCTCACGAATCGCTGCGTCCCGCGAATCGGCCAAACCGGCTTCTTTGGCGAAATGATCTCCAGATCCATCAGGCGATGGCTCACATCGCCATGGAAGCTGATCCAACGCTCGGTCCAACCGGTCTTCGGGTCCGGCCGATAGCGATGCCAAACGCCGGGAAACAGAAGCATGACCGAGTCGCTCTCCAGGGCGATCGTGCCAGTCGGTTCCGATTCAAAGACTCCGCGGCCATTGGTAATCAGGATCATCTGAAATTCGGGCAAGGTGCGTCCGAGATTCCACTGGAACTGATAGAGCAAAGGATGCAGAGACGGCGGGTACTTCATACCCGGCAGAGTGCTGCCTCGCCCAGCTCCGGTGAGGTAGAGCCCCCACTTCATCATCACATCGGGGACGGGCAAATAATGGAAGGTGTGCTCGATCATTTTGACCTGCCCCCGTTTTCTGTACCAGGGGTTATGAGAGTATTGGTTGGGTAACGGGTAATGGTAAATCTCTGAGGTTTCGGCTGTGCGCTGCTGCTGGAGCGGAGGCGCAGCCGGAGCGGAAGCAGCAGCGCACAGCCGGCGGCAAACTCCGCCGGGGTCTGGTAGCCCAACGAACTGTGCGGCCGCCGGTGGTTGTATTCCAGTCGCCAAGCGTCGGCCAGGTGTCGGGCCTCGGCCAGGTTGGTAAACTCCTCTCGGTTCGTCAGTTCGTCGCGCAGGCGGCTGTGGAACGATTCGGCGTAACCGTTCTCCCAGGGCGAGCCAGGCTCGACGTACAGCGTCTCCACGCCCGCAAGAGACAGCCAACGCCGAATCGCCTGGGCGATGAACTCCGGGCCGTTGTCGCTGCGGATGTGCTTCGGAACGCCACGGATGCGAAACAACTCCGCCAGCACGTCGATCACCTTCTCGGCCGTGATGCTGCGATCCACCTCCAACGCCAAGCATTCCCGCGTGTACTCGTCCACGATCGACAGCCATTTCAGCGGCCGGCCGTTCGTGGTCCGATCGTGGATGAAGTCCCAGGTCCACACGTGGTCCTTGTGCTCCGCCTTCCGCCGAACGCAACTGTTCTCGCTGTGGCCCAAACGTCGCCGTTTTCGCTGTTTCTGCGGCACTTTCAGCCCTTCCTGAACCCAAAGCCGATAGATCCGTTTTCGATTCACACGCCAGCCCGATCGTCGCAGCAACGCCCAAATCCGCCGATAGCCGTAACGAGGATGCTGGCCCACCAAGCCAGCATCTCGGCGACCAAGCGTTTCTCCTCCTCGTCTCGTCAGCGGCTTGTACCGCTGGCTCGATCGAGACTGACTCAACGCCCTGCACGCCCGACGTTCGGACACGCTCAACTGCCGTTGAACGTGTGCGACCGTCGCTCGACGGCGAACAGGGCTCAGAAGTTTCCCTGGAGCGCCTCCTTGAGGATCGCCTTATCCAGTTCCGCCTCGGCCAGCAGCTTCTTCAGCCGCTTGTTCTCCTCCTCCAGCTGCTTCAGCCGCTTGGCCTCCTCGGCCTTCATCCCGCCGTACTGGGCTCGCCAGCGGTGAAACGTCTGCTCGCTGATCTCCAGGCTTTGGCACGCCTGCCCAATCGTCTTGCCCGCCGACAGCATGGCATCGGCATCCCGCAGCTTGCTGATGATCTGCTCCGGCTTATGGTGCTTCTTCTGGCATCGAGAGTCTCCTTGCCCTTCATGGGCTGTTAGGACTCTCATACCACATGGATCAGATTTTGGGGAGCAGGCCAATTTCAGTCACCCTCACCAGGAAAACAAAGAGAGCCGTTCACCCATTCGCACCAACCTGTCGCATCCGCGAGTGTCGACGCCAAACCGAGACACGCGTGGGAAAGCGGTGCCGCAAGACGAATTCGCATGTCCTAATTCAACTGTTTTCTTGCACGTAGAACGCTGTCACGTGGCCTCGAAGGTCAAAGTACGGGGGTGTGTGCAGTGCAAGCTCATTGTCACAACATTTGTCTGCTAAAGTTGTTAACGACACTTCTTCCATCTTACTTCGTTTCCGACGTCGAGAAAAGGCGGGGCGAAAAGACTGTCCTAAAATAGCTGGCATTAGTTCGTGACATTTGCGAGAATACTGGTTAGAATACGTCAAGTTCGGCAACTTTGCGGAATGATTGTCTGATCCGGCTCTGTGCGTTTCGCTCTGCTAATTATACCATCCGGGGGGATCGGTCGTTCGGAGACAACTGAATCCGGATTGACGTGTGCTTTTGTGAGCAGAACCCTCACGTGGGCGAACGGTGTCGGCCCTGCAAAATGGGCCGACACCGCCCCATGTGTTGAAAATATCTTGACATCGTGGCACCAGGGGATGATAATCGTCGTTGCAGCGAATATTCTTTCTGTTGTCGGGATTATATTCTTGGTGCTCTGGTGAGAAGAACACAAAGAGAGAATGCGTACCGGCACATCCGCAACAAGGTGGCTGCAGGGGAGTTTTTCGCGGGCGAACGGCTCTATCCTGCCGCATTGGCACGGGAAATCGGCACGAGTTTGATTCCCGTGCGTGAGGCGATTGGTCAACTGCAAAGCGAAGGGATTGTCGTCCACAGACCCCATCGGGGGATCTTTGTGAGAACAATGGAACGTCGAGACCTAGTCGACCTGATCGAATTTCGGTCCACCTTGGAGTGTGCCGCCGCCGCTGCCGCCGCGCGACGAATCTCTCACGCCGGGTTGAAGGAACTCGACAAACGTTGGGACGCCCTGTGCCGAACGGCGGAACTGTTCAGCGTTCCTGCCGGCACGACGCCGCCCGATCTGAAGGATCTGCTGCAACGCTGGTACTTGGCCGACTTGGCGTTTCACATGTTGCTCTTTCGAGCCGCGGGGAATCGTCGCGCGCTTCGTGCCGTGGAGGAGACTCAGGTAATGATCCGGGTGTTTGGCCATCGCGTCGATACCCCGTCGGACTGGGCAGACCCGGCGGCGTATACCGCGAAGAACCTGCAATTCCACCGAGACATATGTGATGCGGTGCGTCGGCACGATGCCAAGGCTGCTCGGCGGGCCATGCGTGTTCACATGCGGCAAGCCGGGAAGAATTTGTTGACTCGCTTCGACTGGCTCCAGCAGCATCATTGCGCCGGCGACAACTGGGCGGAGGATTTTCCGGATTCGATGCGCGAGAGTATTTGCGATGTCCAAAATCGTGACGAAAGTCCGTCGCTTAATTCGTATCTCGGCAACGGCGGGGGAGATGGGGGAGATGATGGCTGAATGCCGATAGGTGGATTTCTGCCGGGAAAGAGGGTGTGTGGCAGCGCGGGAGAGGTTTGGAGATGTTGAAGATTATGCGGTTGCCCCGAGGGTTTTGGCGTTGGAAGGCGGGTGTTTCGGATGCCAGCAGGGGTAAACGCCAAACACGTTATATATTTGGCACGGAAGGGCGAGTTCACGGCGCGGAGGCCGAGCATCAACTCAACATTGCGGTGCGCGAGTAAGGAGGCGGCAAGAACTAAAATGATGGGGGTGCTTTTCAGGCAGGATTGGGCGATCTCCTTGTGCTTTTTTCGCTTTCGTCGATCGGCTTCTTCTCCGCCAACCCTTTCAGGGCACGCGTTACAGCGATGTATGGGCGCGAGATGGTGTAAATACGTACAAAAATTGCGCAATGGAGAACATCTTGCGACCCAAATCGTTTGTGGTGCGTTGGCCGTTGAATTAGCGTAGGAATTGGGGTTGTATCGACTAATTTGGCAACATGGAAGCGAGGGATCACCACGAGATCGCGGCAAGCGGAGAAGAGGAGGTGGCAAGAACCGATTAGGTCCGAACGTTTTCGTTTGGGTGTGAGCGGAACATAATGTAGCCGGCGTTCCGACCGCCGTTACGACCCAACGACGCTGCGTGTTGAGAACGCGTCGTCGAACGGCGCGGTGGAATGTCGCAAGGAAGTTTCGAGGGCTGTCTGCTTTGTTTTTCTTCACGGTCTCTTTTTGGGAGGGTTTCGGCAATGAGGGTACTTTTTAGAGGGTTTACATGTCTTCTGTTATTGGGCGTAATGGCAACGGCCGCCAGCGCCCAGGTTAACTGGACGCCAGGCACGTCGGACTTCAACGAGCCGACGAATTGGACTCCGAACGGCGTTCCTGGTCCCGCCGACTGGGCGTACGTGAATGACGCCGTGACGCCAGCCGTTATCACGGGCGCCAGCAACACCGTGAACATGATGTTCGTCGGGGCGGACGGCGGGACGGGCACTCTGAGTCTGGAAACCGGCGGCTCGCTTACGACCGCTTGGGTGAATGCCGGAGAAGGCCAGATCTTCATCGGCGGTGGCTCAGCCGACGGCTTGACGCCTGGTCTGGGCACGTTGAATCAATCGGGCGATTCTGTATGCCAACTTTTCCTACGGGTTGCGGGCCGGCCTCGCCGGTTCGGCCACGATCAACATGAGCGACAGTGCCATAACCCACTTCGGCAATTGGTACGTGGTCGGCGACGATCAAGCCAACGATGGCATCAATGTTTTCACCGGCGCCACCACGGCGAACGTGGTTGCATCGAACGCAACGCTGACGATGCACGGCACTTCGTCAGATTCTCAGCACTGCGATTTATGGCACTGACCCGGCGCCCGGCAATTTCCATATCGCAATCGGCGATCAGGCCACCGATTCGCAAATGCACATGTACGATAGCAGTTCCGTATTCATCGATGCGACGCTCTACGTGGGTTATGGTCTCTACGGCGGCAACACGTGCCACGGCAAGCTGACGATGACCGACAACACCCAGTTTAACGCCTTGGGCGGCGTCTTCTCGGCTACAATGACGCTAGCGGCGAATTGGACATGAGCGGCAATGCCTATGTGGGCACTTGGTATGACGTTGCCATCGGCGACTACAACCCGGATAACAACGCTCTGACCAGCATCCTCAACATGACCGACACTTCCAGCATCGTC
Source organism: uncultured Planctomycetia bacterium (assembly GCA_963815695.1). Lineage (GTDB taxonomy): Bacteria > Planctomycetota > Planctomycetia > Pirellulales > Thermoguttaceae. The sequence continues at coordinate 181,586 of CAWFIG010000016.1, read as the reverse complement.
TGCAACCGCCTCTTTGTCGGTGCAGGACCTACCTGGAATTACAATCAGGGCGTCGCGACCTTGGGTACCCTTGGCGGCACCGACACCGCGCACGTCACCACCAACCTGCTTCAAGTTGGGTCCATCAACGGCGTTGGCCAATTGACCTTGAATGCCAGTACCTACATCAGCAACGCCGGCGAGACCTTCATCGGCGATTGGGGCAACGGCACCGTCACCTTGAATGACAACGCACGCCTCAACGCGGCCGGCGGTTACGGCTCGTACCTCGGCGGCTATTACGGCAACGGCACCCTGGTGGTCAACGGTGGCGAAGCTGACTTCGGACCGGGACTCCACCAAGGTGCATACGCCTACGACGACGGCACCAATCCCGTGATTCACCCCACCGGCACGATGAACATCAACGGCGGCACGGTCACGACGGTCGGGCACTGGGTCGGCTTAGACGGCGGCATCGGCGTAGTCAACATCGCCGCCGGCGGCACGTTGAAGTACGGCTGGTGGTTTATGGACGTCGGCGAGTGCGATGACGGCACACCGCTCACCGGCCGGCGGCACCGGCACCGTCAACACCAGCGGCACCGTGCTGTCCAGAACCGCAGAGGTTTGGAGCCCGCTGATCATCGGTAGCGGCGTCAACGCCGTCGGCGTGTGGAACCAAAACGGCGGCCTCACCGTCGCCGATAGCAGCACCTATGTCGGCGATAACTACGGCACCGGCACTCTGAACCTCAACGGTGGCGTCTTCGCGACCAACGCCATCCTCGGCGGCATCCGCTACGCCTACGGCACCGGCACGATCGTCTTCAACGGCGGCACGCTGCGGGCAATCGGCGACAACCCCGCCTTCTTCAACGACAACACCGGCAATTTGACGGTCACGGTCGAGAGCGCCGGTGGGACGATCGACACCGACGGCTTCAACGTCGTCTTCAACAAGCCGATACTCGAGGGAACCACCACCGGCGGCGGCTTGACCAAGACCGGCTTGGGCAACCTGACCCTGGTCGACGGCAATACCTACAGCGGCGACACCAACATCAACGCCGGCCAACTCACGTTGGCCAGCGCGGAACCCGTTTACGGGTGCAACGACGAACACGATTAATGTTGCCGCTGGCGCGGTTCTCGGCGTTGATTTCATCGGCGGCACCCCCGTGCAGCGCCACGAACACCAACGTCTCGTTCGCCAACAACGCGTACTACAGCGTTACGACGGACGGTTCGACCATCAGCACGATGGACATCAATCAGTTGAGTTCGGACGCCGGGGCCGCAGTGGTCATTGACCTCGGCAACCCCATTCTCTTCACGACCTTCACGGGAACGTACCCAGTGCTCAGCGGCGCGAGCGCGGTTGCCAACACTCCCAGCGTCCGCCCGAGATTTGCCACCTTTGGGCTGAATGATGTGACCGCGAGCGTTAGCGGCGGCACCATCAGCCTAACGTTCACCAACACCAGCAATCGCGGCTTCGTCGGCGATAGCGGTGAAAGCGGCGGCGGTGACCAAAATTGGGGCTACAGCGAAGGTAATCCTGGTCAACCTGGTTACCAATCCAATTGGGCGATCAGTCTAGGTTCCTACGAAGTGCCCCCCGGCACCGACGGCAATGGCGTGAACGAGGTAGCGCCGTTCAACTCGTCGGCTTGGTACGCTACCCAGGGTGGCGACACCGACAAGAACCACTGCATCTTGGACGTGGTTCCCACGGTCAACACGATGTTGTTCAACGTCAGTAATGGTTACACTACCGGGTTCGTGGTCGACAGGGTGACTGCCGGCTCGACCAACGCGATTACGCTCAGTGCGGTTGGCTCGACCATTTCGGCCGAGGCGTCGGTGCAGGTTCTTTCCGGCGTCAACTCCATCAACCCCGACGTCAAGTTGGGCGTTGACACCAGCGGCACTGTCCAGTTTTACCTGGCCGCGAACAGCGAGTTGGACCTGAACGGCGCGTTGATGGAGACGGGCGGCGTCGCCAGCTTGGACGTCGTCGGCGGCATCGCCGGCACCGCGGACACCCAGGGCATGTTGGTCCTGAGCAACCAATTCGCCACGGGCACCAGCAACTGGAGCGGCAAGCTCTCGGTCAACAACGCCATGGTCTCCACGGATTACCTGAGCAACGCCCAGGTGACCGTCAAGGATGGGACCCTGACCTATACGGGCGCTAGCACGACCATCGTCGCCGCGATTTCGCTGGACGGGGGAACCCTGAACTACGCCGCCTCGGCGAGTGCCACTTGCACCGGCGGTGTGACAACGCCAGGCGCTTCGGCGGCGATCAACGTTGTTGACCCCAGCGCCACGCTCACCATTCCTATGGACGCCGCTGGGACCCAGTTTTCCGGTTCTACCAACCTCTCCAAGGGAGGCCCCGGCACGCTGGTCTTGAGCAACAGCACCAACAGCGGCCAAATTATGCTCGGCGCGTTCCTGACCATTCAGGGCGGCACGCTGAGCTTCCAGTCGTCGGTTCCGACGACCTATGGTCTTAATGGTCCGCCACCACCTCGGGCACCATCGGCATTAGAAACGCCCCGGTCGCCATGAACGGGACGATCACACTCGATGCCAACACGACGGTCAACTGCGGTGGGATCTACACCCTCTACGGGACCGACGACGTCACCCTCACCGGCAGCGGTACGATTAGCAACTCCTCGGAGCTGATCAACAACGGCACTCTGACTCTGTCTGACCACGTCGTGGTCAACAGCTTCGCAAACCATGTGCTTGTCGCCGCCAGCGGCACCAGTACGCCCGCCATGCTCCACATGACCGACTACTCGGTCCTGTACGGCAGCGGTGACGGAATCGGCTGCACCTGGAACGGCAATGAGAACGGCACCATCCTGCTGGATGGACATGCCCAAATGATCTCGAACACCGATTACTATGGTCCCGCCTGGATTACCGGCGCCACCGAGAACCTCACGGTCAGCGGCTCGGCTTCGCTGAGCATTGCCGGCGTCGCATACGATGGAAGCGGCGGTGACAACACCAACACGTCGAACATCACCGTGAGCGACCACGGCAGGATCAATTACGGCACGAACGGTGCTGACGTCAATTGGATCGGCGATGCCAACGACAACCTCACCATGAACCTGAGCGATTCTGGGGTGGTCACGTTCGGCAACATCACAGCAATCGGCATATTCGCCGGAGACACCGCCTCCGGCGGCGTTGCTACGGTGAACATGTCGGGTTCGTCGCAGATGCTCGGCGCGACCCACATCTACCTCGGAATTGGCGAGGCGCGAATGACCGCCAATATCGGCGGGTCCGCTACGCCGAGACCGCCCCCGGCGCGGTGGTGATCATCGCTCAGGGCGGAACGTCCGTGGTCAACGTCGGCGACGGCACAGGCAATGCCCTGCTTTCCGCCGGGGGCATTTACCTCGGTGAAGAGGTGGAAAACGCCAACCGGTTCGGGGCCGAGCAACCCTGAATATCAATTCAGGAGGCACCGTCGAGACCGGGTACATTCTGCCGATGCGGCCGACGGCAGCCCGACCTCCTCGATCCTCAACTTCGACGGAGGCACGCTACGGGCCCTGGGGGACAGCGCGTTGTTCGTCTCGGCAAGGCCGAGCACGGGCGTCTTCCAGGTGAACATCAAGGACGCCGGCGGCACGATCGACACCAACGGCTACTCCGTTGGCATCCCCGCCGCGATCACCCACGCGGGCACCGCGGCAACCGACGGCGGCTTGACCAAGGTCGGCCCCGGAACGCTGACGCTGACCGGCGTCAACACCTACACCGGGCCGACGACCGTTAAGCAGGGCACCGTCCAGCTTAACGGCCCGGATGCTCGGAACCCGATCCTCGCGGTCGGTGGCGCCGACATTCAGCACGGCTGGAGCACGATGGTGTTCGACTACAGCGGTGCTGGCGACAGCGATCCGACGGGCGGTCCGACAGGCGTTCTTGCTCTGCTCACTGCCAGCTATCACGGTGGATTGTGGGACACGGGCAAGTTCCTCAGCAGCACTGCGGTGGCGGAAGGAACGACGCTCGGTTGGAAGGACGATACCGGCGCCATGCAGGTCACCGTCATGTCCACTCTTCCCGGCGACGGCGATCTGAGTGGCACAGTCGACTCCACCGACCTCGGCTTGGTGATCAACAACTACAATCACCCTGGCGAGTGGGATACCGGCGACTTCAACTATGACGGCGTGGTCCACTCCACTGACCTCGGCTTTGTCATCAACAACTACAACCACGCGTTGCCGCTGCCCTCCGAGGTTCTTGGCGGCAATCTTGATGCTGCCGGGATCGCCATGTTGGTCGCCGCTGGCATCCACGTCGTGCCGGAGCCAGGAACCCTCGCTCTGCTGGCCGCCGGCCTGTTGGGCTTGCTGGCCTACGCTTGGCGTAAGCGAAAGTAGTAGTCAATCATTCTCCGACGTTGGGGCGGCAGTTCAACTGCCGCCCCAGCGCGGGGAAGCGTGCTGCGGCCAGAAACGGAAGAGTCAACGGGGCCGGAAGTCTCTGCTTTCGGCCCCGTTTCTTTATTTGCCCATCTGAAACATCGCCGCCACCGTGCAAATGAACTTCAGGGCGCTGGGGTCGGCGCGATCGACTCGTCGGGCTTCTCTTCCTTCGCTTAGGCTGACCAGCGGGCCGATCTCGACGCCGGCCGCCTGGGCTTTAGCTATCCGTTACTGGCTATACTCAGCCCTGTAGGAGAAATCAAAAGGTATGGTCGGTGGACGACGTTGCTGCGAACGGGAGGCAAATACGTGTGCTTCTTGCAGACCTACCGAGCCGCGGCGTTCGCCCTGTAAATGGTTGCTTTCTTCTCTGTTCTGGGCGATGTGTTGGAGCGAGCCCTTGATCGGACCCCCCTGTGAATGGTAGAATCCCAGCGGGGGAAGACGATAGACGATGAAGCCGCGACTCTACTTGGAAACCACGATTCCCAGCTACTTGACCGCTTGGCCAAGCCGCGACTTGGTCCGCGCAGCTCATCAGCAGACTACGCGCGAATGGTGGGAGCAACGTCGGGGCGAGTTCGAGTTGTTTGTGTCAGAAGATTGTAGTGCAGACGAGTGCCAGGGCGGCGATCCCACGGCAGCGGAAAAGCGACTGGAGTTCATCCGCGATCTGCCGCTGCTGAAGAAACACGCCGAGGCTCTATCACTAGCCGAGGCACTGCTCCGCGATGTGCCGTTGCCCGAGCAAGCGGTTGTAGATGCCTTGCATATCGGCATCTCGGCGGTGCAGGCCATAAGACTACTTGCTCACCTGGAACTGCACCCACATTGCTAACGCATCGTTGCGGTTACGCATTGAATTGGTTTGCCGCGAACACGGCTACGAGCCGCCGATTATCTGTACGCCGGACGAGTTATTGCAGCAGGAGGGCAGTGAAGATGGATAGCGTTGTTCAAGAAGTGCGCGAAATTCGGGAAGCCTACGCCAGGCAGTTCGGCTATGACCTAAGGCCATCCATCGTGACTTGAAGGCCCAAGAGCAGGCGAGCGGGCGGCAAGTCGTCTCCTTTCCGCCACGCCGCCCGCAGCCGCTCGGTCGCGCGAGCCCACGCACGCATGAGTCGCCGCGGAACAGCCACGTGCGAATGCGGGAGCGTCCAATTCGTGCGATGCACCCTGTCAGGCCTTTCCGGCAGATTGGGCCATGTCCTCTTCGTCTGAGATGCACTGCCGCGCAGACTTGCATGACCTCCGCATAATGCCAGTGCTCCGTCAAGATGAACGCGACTCGAAACCCAACTCGACCGCTCCCGCTTGCAGACGCCGCGCGAAGATCGCACGGCCTTGGTCGAGCCGCCATTGGACGAGGTGCCGGAATTGGTCGCCGAAAACCTCCGCAACCAGAGCCGACTGCACGACTACGATCTGCAGGGACGCTCGCTTGCGGACGTCTCGCTTCAGGCGCGGGACCGAACTGCTGGCGGCGGCCCGGCGATGGACGGCCGCGTATCGCAACATTCCGGCAACGAAAGGGGACAGTCCCATTTTGCTGAGAGGAAAATTGGGACAGTCCCCGCGGACACCCGAACGGCGCTGATCTATCTGGCCGGCCATCAGCCGCAGATGTTTCATCCGGGCGTGTGGTTCAAGAACTTCGCCCTGGGCGAGTTGGCCAGGCGCGACGGCGCGACGGCGGTCAATCTGATCATCGACGGCGACACGCTCTCCGACGCGTCGCTCCGCGTGCCCGGCGGATCGGTCGCCGAGCCGCACGCCGTGCCGATCCCTTTCGATCGGCCCGACCCCAATATCCCGTACGAAGATCGAAAGATCGAAGACCGCGAGTTGTTCGCCTCGTTCGGCCGTCGGGCGATCGAGCAGATTGCGCCGCTGGTGGTCGATCCGTTGTTGGAGCAGTATTGGCCGCTGGTTCAAGTCCAGTCGCGGCACTCCGACAACCTCGGCGCGTGCCTGGCGCAGGCCCGCCACCGGTTGGAGGGCGTTTGGGGACTGGACACTTTGGAGGTTCCGCAAAGTTGGATGTGCCAGGGCGAGGCGTTCCAGTGGTTCGTCGCCGCATCTGCTGGCCCGGCTGCCGGAGTTCCGCACGGCTTACAACGAATCGCTGCATGAATATCGCCAGTCGCATCGCATGCGAAGCCTTCGCATCCGGCGCCCGATTTGGCCGAAGATGGGCCATGGATGCGAGGCCCCGCTGTGGGTTTGGACCGCCGACGATCCGCGCCGCCGCCGATTGTTCGCCAAGATCGCCGCCGGCGAAATCGCTTTGTCCGATCGGCAATCGTGGGAAGCCCGGCTGCCGCTGACGCCCGAGGGCGACGCGGGCCGCGCGGTCGAACGGCTCATGGAACTGCAACTCGCCGGCGTGCGAATCCGTCCGCGGGCGCTGGTGACGACGCTTTGGGCACGGTTGGCCCTGGGCGATCTGTTCATCCACGGCATCGGCGGCGCGAAGTACGACTGCGTGACCGATCGGCTGATCGAGCGGTTCTTCGGGTTTGCCGCCGCCTCGGTTCCTGGTCGTGTCGGCCACGTTGCACCTGCCCATCGAGCGCGACCGCGCCACGCCCGACGACGTTCGGGCGATCCGAGCACGAACTGCGCGCCATGACGCACCAGCCCGAGCGGTATCTCGGTGGGGCGAGTGCGCACATTCCTGTCTGCCATGAGCGACGAGCGACATCCGGGCAGACAAGAATGTCTGCCCCACCTGCGAGAGTCTGATCGCCGAGAAGCGGCGATGGATTGCGACGCCGCAAACTGCGCAAAATGCGAGGCAGCGTTGCCAGGCCATTCGCCGCGATCAACGCCGCGCTGCAACCGTGGCTCGACGATCGCCGCGAACAACTCAGCCGCACGTTTGGCCGCAGCGTCGCGCAGGCTTGCAGGCGGAGAGCATTTTGGCATGGCGGGAGTATGCCTTTTGCCTTTATCCCGAGTCCACCTTGCGCAGGATTCTTGTCGGGGCTACTTCACAGAAGCGTCTGAACATGGTCTGATGGCAGGCAAAGGGGACGGAGGAGATTGTCGGAAGAGAGCCGCGCATGGTGATGCCTTGTCGGCAATCTCCTCCGTCCCCCTCGTTCCGCGAACGGTTGTCAGTGCGTCGGCGCTGGTTGAAGGGATTCGGACCGATGAGTCAAGACGACGTTTCGTCTCGATTGACGGATGCAGCGTTGCCGAAGACGATTCAGCCGCCGCGTGCGGCTGCCGGTAGTTTCGGCCAAGGCGTGCGACCACGCGACAATTCAGTGTTTCTTGCAGTCGGTGTTTCGAGGCCCGTCGCTTGCCGAGTTCCAGGCTTCGCTGGACGATCCGTTCTACGAGCCGCGCGATCGGCTGCTGCTGCGGCACCGGCGGCGACTGGTGGCGCACGTGCAGGTCGCGCATCGGACGATGCTGTTCGGCCCGGCGCGGCTTCCCGTGGCAAGTCTGGGCTGGCTTGGCGTTGCGGCGGAACATCGCCGACAAGGTCTGGGGACGCACCTGCTTCGCGAGGCGGAAGACCGAATGCACGAGGACGGCGCCTTGTTGGCCATGGTTCGCACCTCGGCGGCGCGATTCTTTCGTCAGCGGGGCTGGGCAACGTGCGGACAACCGAGCTATCGGCGGGCGAATGCCTGCGCGATCCTGCGCCCGGCTCATGGAAAGCGGCCTGACTGCTCGCCCCAAACGCCGCTCGCACATTCGCCCCTGGCTGCAATGGGAGCAGGGGGCGCTGGCTCGAATCTATGCGGGTTGCGATGTCTACGGTCCGCTGGAACGCACCGACGCCTATTGGCAATGGCTGTTGAGCCGGCACGGCTACGACCGTGTGTACGTGGCCCTGGAGGGACCGGAGCTGCTGGAACTGGGCGAGGTCAGCACCCGCGTCGTCGGCTATGCGGTGACGTGGGGAGAACAGATCGTCGAGCTGATGACCGCCCCCGACCGCCCCCGCGCGGCGGCCGAGCTACTGGCACGTTGCTGCGGCGACGCCATCGAGAACGACCGTCACTGCCTGTTGCTGCACGCGCCGCCGTCGCACCCGCTGTTTAGCATCTTCGACGAGGCAGGCGGCTCGGGGCCGGCGCAGACGCCCGACCAGGGCGAGGTCTGCATGGTGCGGCTGTTGGATCCGCTGGAATTGCTGCGGCGGCTGACCGGCCAGTTCGATCGCCGCGCCGCCGAGGCGGGGCTGCCGCGTCCCAGCGACCTCGGACTGATGGTCGAAGGCCGGAAATATCGGATCGAGCTCGGCCGGCACGGCGTGGTCGTCGAATCGCAACACGTGGGCCGCAGCTACTTGACGCTTAACGCCGCCGATTTCACGCGGTTGTTGTTGGGTCAACTCGATTGGGACGCCGCGGTGGCCGACGGGCGAATCGAATGTTCGAGCGGCTTGGCCCGCGAGGCAGGCGGCATCCTCTTCCCGCCGCTCCCCCTCTGGCGTTCCCTCTGGGACGATCTGCCGGCCTCGTAAACTATTCGCAGTTCCGCCTTTAAGCCGTTGGTAGTTCTGCCTTAAGGCGGCAGAACCGGCCAAAGCCGTGGCTACGAGCAAGAAACGACGGAAATATTCTTGCCCTCCCAGAGTACCGCGACGCTTGCAGTCTCCAGCTTCTCTGGTATGCTCTCGACACCCGGTTCCCAGCCGGAAGAACTTCCGCAGGATGCCCAGCTTGCCGCACGAAGCGAACGAAACGAAACCAGGAGAATCAGATGTTGATCGTCAAGATGTTGCTGTGCGCGTCGGTAGTCATGTTCGGTCAAGTTCAGGCGACTGAATCGAAGCCGCAACCCAAAGCCGCGCAGAAAGTCGCGAAGAAATCCAAACCGAAGGCCGAAGAGAACGTCCCGGCGAAGGCCGCGAAGAAACCCGATCAAAAGGCCGCTCGGGCGGCGGGGGCCAAATCGCCAGCGGCAGCCACGGCAGCGAAGAAGGTCGTCGATGGCGTGCGGCTGTCGAGCGTTGAGGTGAATATCGTCTCTTATACGAACCAGCAGCGCGCCCAATACGGTCTGCCGCCGCTGGTGGTCGACAAGAACCTGATGGCGACCGCGCGGGAACAAGCGGCCTGGATGACCCGCCGGGGCCTGCTGTTTCACACCCGCCGGCCGTTGGCCGAAAACATCGCGATGGGCCAAAGCGACAGCAGCGAGGCGGTGCAGTCGTGGATGAGTTCGTGGGGCCACCGCGCCAACATCCTCAATCCCGGCTATCGACGCATCGGCGCGGCCGCCTACCACACGCCCAGCGGAGTTATCTTCTGGTGCCAACAGTTCCGGCAGTAACCGGCAAATCAGGATTCCGGCGAAGCCTTGGAATCTCGGCGGGCCAGCCGTGGCTGAAAGTCGTTGTCGCCCCCCAGTTGTGCAATCGCCTTGAGAAAACGGAGGGTCAGTTCGTCGAGCAGTTCGCGATCGCCTGCCCGGTCGAAATAGGCCGACAGATCGATCGGCTGGCCGATTACCAGCCGCACGGCGGCCGGCATCAGCAAGCAGCCAAGCGCCGTGTCGTCGTAGGGAGCGCCATGGATATAGCAGGGAACCACCGGCGCCGGGCCTTCAGGGCGATCATCGCGGCACCGGGATGACCGGGCAACAAGGTCCGCTCAGTCATGTTGATGCGTCCCTCGGGAAAGAGCCCAACCAGGCCGCCCTGCTCGACGATTCGGATCGCCGCTTTCGTGGCGGCGGTGTCGACTCCTCGGCGATTGGTCGGGATCGAGCCGCAAAGCCGAAGAAGCCCGCGAAATAGGAAGAACTCGCAGTATTCGCGGGCTACCAGCCAGTGGACGACTCGGGGTACAGCCAGGCGCAACAAAAGAGGGGTCTAGGGAGCTGTGATGATTGCAGATGATGACCGCGCCCCGGTCGGGCGGAACGGGAAAGCGGCCGGGGACGCTGGCCCTCCAAAGGATGCGGGCGACCACGTAAACCAGCGCATAAATGACAGATTGTACCGGCGAAAACGGCGACCGCCGCAACATCACTATTACCCCACCCGCGATGGAGAAACCCAGCACGGCCAGCACGCAAATTGCAAGGATATTGCTCGCCTCGGCCGATAACATGGTGTGTTTCTCCCACAGCCCCCCCAACAATCTACCTTCCTGCGACCGTTCCCGCGAGACCGACAACGACGAATTAGCCACCCTGGGACTGGACAATGAAGATCGGTGTGATCAGCGACACCCACGGCGACGCCGTTTCGACCCGGCGCGCCCTCAATCTCCTCGCCACCTTTCAGGTCGATTTGATCCTTCACTGCGGCGACGTCGGAAACGAACTGTTGCCGCTGTTTGACGGCCGAAAAGTCCACCTGGTCGCGGGCAACATGGACGACCCGGACAGCTTGCGCGCGGCGATCGTCGACCCGGGACACACGTTCCACGGTCAACTGGCCGCCTTGCAGATCGAAGGCTGCCGCGTGGCCCTCTTGCACGGCCACGACGTGAAGCTGTTGCGGCACACCATCCACTCCGGCCACTGGGACTTGGTATGTCACGGGCACACCCACGCCTTTTCGCGCAGCCGCGAGGGCTCGACCTTGGTGCTCAACCCCGGCGCCGTGTCGCGCAGTTCTTCTCCCTCGCTGGCCGTCGTGGAACTGCCGTCGATGGAAGTGACGGAACTCCCGCTGTAGGTCGGGTATCGTCATTTTCCCAACCGGCCCTGCGCCTCCTCCGCCCAGGGGCTATCGGGAGCCTGAGTGAGGAACGCCCGCCAATGCTCCTCGGCCTCGTCGCGGCGGTCCATATCGTCGAGCGTGCGAGCCAGATGGTAGTGGACGTCGGCGTAGTCGGGGTGATAGCGAAGGGCGCCCTCGAACGCGGCTACCGCCAAATCGTGTTGGCCGGTCTCGGCCAGCACGCAGCCGAGATTCGCGCGGGCCTCGACGTAATCCTCGTCCAACTCGACGGCCATGTAGTATCGTTCGCGTGCCCCGCCCAGGTCGCCGAGGCGGTAAAGCAACTCGGCCATCTGGAAACAGACTTCCGGCTTGGGACCGCCGGCGGCCATCGCGGCGTGATGCATGTCGGCGGCGGCCGGCAGTTGGCCGTCCTCTTCGAGTTCGGCGGCGAGGCGGCACATTTGCTCGGGCGTGCTCGGAATGGCCTGGGGCGGCGGGGGCTCCTCTTGCCATGCGTCGAAATCGAATCGCAACTGCCCGCCGGGTTCCAGCAGCCCGTCGCCCTGCCGCAGCAGAATCTCCTTGCCCTGCACGATGACCGAAAGCTGAGCCAGCGGCCGGGCGACGTCGGGCAGATAGCGGGCGAAGGCCGCAAGCTGCTTCTCCATCGTCCGCGGCGACGCGCCGGCGGCCAGCAGTTCTGCCAGCCGGCGAGCCGTGGCCACTTCCTGGAAGTCGAAATACGGCAGACGCCGCACCTCGCGCACCGGCACGATCAGACCGCGACGATGCCAGCGGCGAATTACCGCCACCGGCAGCCGCAACAGATCGGCCAGCATGGCGGGCGTGTACAGCCGGTGAATGTCGTGCTGCGAATCGACCAGCCCGAGCCGCTGCCAAAGCTGCGTTTCGGTGATGACTTCGATCGAGCCCTCTTCGGCCTTTCGCCGCGTTTCGTCGTCGAACCAGTCGTTCTGGTCGCCAGTGGCGGGCAGGGGGAACTCGTTTTCGCCGACAACGATCAGATCGGCCGAGACGTCGGGCTTTTCCAGAACGGCCGCCCCGTGTTGCCGGGCCAGTTGCCCAGCCTCGCGCTTCGCCATGCTCGCCAGCTTGCCCACAAAGGCAAGACGCTTGCCCTGTAGAATGTCGGAGGAGCAGGTTTCGGCGGACATGGCGTATGGATGTGGCGGGGCGCGATTCCAGCCCCTCGGTGTCCAGCAAGCGAGCTGCGTGGTGAATGGCCACAATATACACCGTCTTGGCGTCACTTCGATAGAGGACGCGATAGTTGCCTTGCCGAATCTCGTGATAGGTGCGGCTCGAATCCTCCGCTACATAGCCACCCAAAAGAGGATGGTCTGCGAGCAATTCGACGCGCGAGACGAGCTTCTGCGCAAACCGGCGGCCAGCGGCAGGAGCATCTTGCGCGATGTACTTCAGAAGACTCTCGAGGTCATCGAGGGCTTTCGGCGTCCAGATCACTTGAGCCATTTTGCCAGCCGCTTCTTGGCCTCTTCGTGGAGAACGCCTTTTCCTTCGGCAAGCTGCCGCTCACCGAGTTCGATTTTCTCAAGAAGATACAGCTTTTCTACGAGCACATCGACGTCAATGTCCTCGGGCAACTCGCCGACCACTTGCTGGACTTTCTCTTTCAGCATTGTGCGCGTTCCCAAAAGATGAGGAAAGACGTTCCCTTAAGTGCTCGGACCGTACACGCTCTTTTTCGGCGCGGGCTCCTTCATCGATGGAATCTTCGTCATCGGCCCTTGCCGCATCGGCGGCTCGGCTGTCTCCTCCTTGTCTGGCACGGGGCCCGGAGTTGCGGCGTCGGAGCCGACCTGCGGGGCTACGTCGGCGGCATTCGGCTTCTTGGCGGGCGTCGGCGTTTGCGGCGCCGTTGGCGCCACGGTCGCCGCCGGCGTCTCACACGAAGGGGAAGCGACGATCGGGTTGCCGCAGGCGTCCAACGGCACGCGATAGCAGACCACCCGCGGCACAGTATACGTGTAAGTCACCGGGATCCGCTTCTCGACCACGCGCGGCACGCTGATCGTCTCCTGCTGGGCAACCATCCGGCAGACCTGATACGGTACCCTTTGCACCTGCTCTTCGTAGACCATCTTGCAGGTCGTCACGGGAATCTTCCGCACTTGCCGCTCGGTCACCATTCGGCAGACTTGCACCGGCACCTTGCGAACGACTCGCTCGGGCATGTACTTGCACACTTGCACCGGAACTTGCTGGGTAACCGTCTGGGGCAGGTAGCTGGTCTGTTGCACCTGCTGGGCGACGACGTTCGGACGCCACACCTGCTGCACCTCGTAGCGGCCGCCGACGGTTTGCGTCCAATACAGCCCCGGCCGCCGGTAGACCGTCTGCCCGCTGAGCGGATCGACGGCGCACGAGGCCGACTGCCAAGTCAGCCGAGTGGTCGGAAGCCAGGGCTTCAACACGACCTGATTGACGTAACAGCCGCGATCGACGTATTGGGTCTGACAAGTGGTAACCGGCTGGTAGACGGTGCGATACTCGGTTCGATAAGCCGTCTCGTAAACCGGCTTCAACACGGTATAGCTCTCGTCGCGCTCGGCGGTTTCGTACACGGGCCGCTGCACGGTGTAGACTTCTTCGCGCATTGCGGTTTCGGTGACGGGCCGGGCGACCGTGTAGCGGTTTTCGCGGACCGCGGTCTCCCAGACGGGTTTATAGCTTGTTACCTGGTGCTGCTCGCAGACGGTTTCGTACTCGACGCGATAGGCCGTCGCCTGATGCTGCTCGCAAACGGTCTGGTACTCGAGGCGATACGTTTGGCACGGCGACCGGGCAGGCTTCCTGGGCCAATGCCGGCGCAGCCGCCGCCATCACCAGCGACCACACTCAAAATCCGACGAACAACAGCGTTCATGGTTAATCCCCAATGCGGAAAGTCCGCCGCCGACAGACGGCAGCTACCTCAACCATAGGTTATAACTCTCCAAATGAGTCTGCCAGATTCTTGGCAAAACGGCAAATGGCCTTTTTGGCAGTCGGCGCAAGATTGCTCCACAAGTATAATACGCAGCGTGATTTAGAGACGGCAAGAAATTTTCAAGTTTTTCGCGATCTCCCGCCGACAGCGATGTTTTCTCCAATTTCTCCAAACTGCGCGATGCGAGGCATTTGCCGTTAAGGTTTACGCAGTCATAATAAACGGACCATGCGATACCTTGACCTTACGTTGCCGACTGCCGCGGAGAATCTGGCGCTCGACGAAGCGCTGTTGGACGAAGCCGAAGCCGGCGATTCGCCTGCCGAGACACTTCGGATTTGGGAGCACGGCAGCCGATGGTCGTGGTAGGCCGATCGTCGCAGTTTCGCCGTCGAGGTGCGGCTCGACGCTTGCCGTGAGCTCGACATTCCCGTGCTGCGGCGTCCCAGCGGCGGGGCGGCCATCGTCGCCGGGCCGGGCTGCTTGATGTACGCCTTGGTGCTCAGCTATCGGCTGCGCCCGCGGTTGCGGGTTCTCAGTGAGGCCCATCGCTGGGTGCTTGGCACGCTGGCCGGCGCGCTGGGGGCTTTCGCGCCGGGCGTCGAGTGCCGCGGCACAAGCGACTTGGCGATCGGCGGCCGGAAGTTTTCGGGCAACAGCGCCCGCTGCCGTCGCAATCATCTTCTTTATCACGGCACGCTGCTCTACGACTTTCCACTGGAGTTGGTCGAGCGTTGCCTGGCGATGCCGCCGCGGATGCCCGACTATCGAGAAGGCCGCCGGCACGAGAGTTTCGTGACCAACTTGCCGCTTCGGTCGGAGAGCGATCCGGCAGGCGTTGGTCGCGGCCTGCGGCGCAGCGAGCGCTACGATCTTGGCCCGAGCGTCGCACGGCGCAGCTGGTAGCCGAGAAGTACAGCCTGCCGGAGTGGCGCGAAGGGTGAATCCGCGTTCGCGACAGGGCTCGTCAACAATCGTCATGCTGAGCGCAGCGAAGGATCTCGGTCGCACCGGACGTCCACACGAGATCCTTCGCTGCGCTCAGGATGACGGTGGCACAGATGGCGCCGTGTGACCCGCGCTACTTGGCGGGCTCTGCCACGGTGGTGACTTCCGCGCGAGCGAGCAATTCGGCCACACTCTCGCCCGCCTGAGCTTCGACCGCATGGACGGTGATTCGCAGTTTCACGTCGAGCGTCGAGTTTCGCGGGCGGTGGCGAGCAGACGTCGGCGGAAACCCTCGGCGTCGGCCAACCGGGTCTCCGTCAGCACCACGGCGAAGGCGTCGTCGCGGCAGCGGGCGACGAAATCGCTCGTGCGAACGTGGTCGTCGATGACCCGGGCCACCGCCTTCAACAGCGGCTTGATCACGGCGTCGCCGCAGCTCTGGCGGATGCGATCGTAATGGTCGACGGTCACGATCGCCAGCGAGAACGGCCGATCGTAGCGGGTCTTCACGGCCAGCAACATGCCGAGAATCTCCTCCAATTCCTGCCGGTTGCTCACGCCGGTCAAGCCCATCGGTGCGGAGATCGACCACGTTGACGAGATCTTGCATTTCCTGGCGGATACGCCCGGCGGGCGGCCACGACCCGCTCGGCCAACTCCTCGGCGGTCAGAGTACCGTCCAACGACGCAACGATCTTGTCGAGTTCCTGCGACCATATCAGATTCTGTTGCAGCACTTGGGCGATACGCATCGACAAATGCAGCGTGCATTGCAGCGTCAACTACGAGATCGCTGGTGGTCAAGATGCCGCAGAGCTGGCCGTGGTCGACCACCGGCAGGCAAGAGATATTTTCATTTCTCAGAAAGGTGATGGCCTCGCGTCACGGGCGTGTCGGACGTGCAGGTCAGGGGCGGATAGCTCATCACCTGTTGGGCCGTCATGCCAGGCGTCGGACGCAGGTCGCGGTCGCTGACGACTCCCACCAGATCACCTGAACGGTTGCACACCAACAGGTGATGCAGCCGCAGGTCCGTCATCAATTTCGTCATCTCCTCGATGGTCGCCGACGGCTGGATCGTTACGGGATTGCGCGTCATCAAGTGCCGGACTTCCAGGCGATCCTTCAGCAGCAGATCGCTGTCACCCATCAATTCCTGCATCACCTGCTGGCGCTTGGAGTAGGTGCGCAGCGTCAGCGCCGCAGTCGCCGGTAGTCGTTGGGGAGTTGTGCAGAAGTGGAATCAATCATCGTGCAACCCCGTGATAGTGCCACACCATTCCGACGAAATTGTAGCTCACGATTGGCGGCGTTGTTTGCCGCGCAATCTGCTACATTCGTCCCGAACAGGCCGCAAAATCGGACCGCCCCGCGGGGGGGAACTGGGCCTGTAGAAGCTCATCGCCACGCCCACCAGCAGGATGGCGATCGACCAGATCGCCTCCCAACTGTGATTCTCGATGGCAAACGCTCACGCTGCTATAGACCATGAACCAGCAAGAGAGATAGAAGAGGATCGGAGTGAGCGGATAGCCCGACACGCGGTAAGGGCGCTCGATGCTCGGGATCGCGCAGCCGCAACACGAATACCGACCCGGCCACCAACGCCAGGAAGAGCCAGAAGCCGGGCGTGGTGAACTATCACCATGCTCGCGAACCCGTCCTTGCGTCAGGCCGAACCATACCGACAACGCCACGGTGATCGCGCCTTGAATCAGCAGCGAGCAGACCGGCGTGCCGCGGCGGGCGTTCCAGCGGCCCAGCCAGGCATAGAGCCGGTGGTCGTTGGCCCATCGCGTAGTAGATTCTCGATCCGGTGAAGATCTGTCCGTTGATGGCGCCGAGGGCCGAAATGCAGATCAGCACGCTGATGGCCTGGCCGGCCCAACGGTCCGATTCCCAGCGTCAGCACGTCGGTAGCGACGGTGGCGCTCCGCGAGCCTTCGAGCCCCAAGGCGTACACGAACGCCAGATTCGCGAGAACGTAGATCGCCGTCACGGCCAGAGTGCCGATCAACAGCGCCCGGAGGATGTTCTTCCGCGGCTCTTTCACCTCGGCGCTGACGAAGGCCATCTCGTTCCAGCCGCCGTAGGCGAACAACACGAAGACCATCGCCATGCCGAACGCCGAGACCGGTTAAATCCAAGCGATGCGACCGCCGGGGCCGTTGCCGCCGGCGGTTGCGGGATGGCTGAAGCCGACCGCCACGATGGCCGCCAGCCCCAACAACCTTCGCCATGGTCAACATGTTTTGCGTCCATTTGCCTTCCCGAACGCCGAAGCATGTTGACTGCGGTCAGCGCGACGATCGACCCGACGGCATAAGCCACGAGCACGTAGGCGTAGCCGCCGGGCCTTCCGCTTGCGGCCATATCCGATTGGCGTAGTCGGCAAAGAGGAATGCCATCGCGCCGATCGAACCGGGCCGAACGATCCAAAGCTGGCACCAGGCGAAGAGGAACCCGACCGATCGGCCGAAAGCGCGGGTCAGATAGACGTAATCGCCACCCTCTTTCGGATATGCGGTCGCCAGTTCGGCGTAGCAGACTGCTCCGATCAAGGAGAGCAGCCCGCCCAAGAGCCACAGGCCGATGAGCCACGTCACGCTCGGCGCCAGCCGCGCCACGTCGGGGCTGGTGCGATAGACGCCCGACCCGATGATGATCCCGACGATGATGCACGTCGAATCGAACAGCGTCAGTTCCCGGCGGGGGACCGGCGAAGGGCGGACGGTGGAGGGTGGAGGGCGGAGCATGGAACGTATCGTACCCGAGCCGCTCGTATTTGAAAGACCAGAATCACCAATTCTCTCTCCCTTTCGCCTGGTAGATCGAGTGCATCCGGCGGGATGGAAACCGGTTTTGCAGTTCTCCTCGCGTTCTCCTGCCCCGACTAGACGCCGCGCGGGAAAATGGTAGGATAATGGGATTCTGAACGATGCCATCCGGGCAATGACCCCTCTGGTGGGTGATATATGGGGAAGAAGGAAGAAGCGATCGAGGTCGAGGGGAATGTGACCGAAGCCCTGGCCAATACCCGGTTTCGGGTGCAGCTTGAAAGCGGTCATACCATCATTGCCCACGTCGCCGGCAAGATGCGAAAGCACTTCATCCGCATTGTGCCGGGCGATCGGGTCCGCGTGGAGCTCTCCCCCTACGATCTGACGAAGGGGCGAATCACCTTCCGCGAACGGTAGCCGTCTGCCGCCGTCCCCAACTTCGCGTCGAGTGGACCTGTTCCAACGCACAATCTCCGATCATGCCCACTTCACGCACTCACATCGCCGACGTGCCGGTCGCCGAGTTGGCGCGACGTTTTGGAACGCCCACTTTCGTCTACGACGCCGCCATGATCCGGCGGCGCGTTGCCGATCTGGCGGCCTTCGACGTGGTTCGCTATGCCGAAAAAGCCTGCTCGAATCTTGCGATTCTCGACCTGGTCCGCCGCGCGGGCGGGCTGGTCGATACCGTCAGCGCGGGCGAAATTCTCCGTGCCTTGGCTGCCGGTTTTTCGATCGAGGGCGATCCGCCGCCGATCGTCTACACCGCCGACGTCTTCGACGCCGCGGCGCTCGATCTGTGCGTCGATCGCAATGTACACGTCAACTGCGGCTCGCCCGACATGATCGACCAGTTCGGCTCGCGGGCACCGGGGCGAGATATTACGCTGAGGGTGAATCCCGGCTTCGGCCACGGGCACAGCCAGAAGACCAACACCGGCGGAAAGCAGGCGAAACACGGTATCTGGCACACGCAAATCGCCGAGTGTGTCGATCGGGCTCGCCGCTGTCGGCTTACCGTCACTGGCCTGCACGCCCACATCGGCTCGGGCACCGATCTGGCGCATCTTTCGCAGGTCTGCGGGGCGCTGGAGAAAGCCGCGGCCGAGGTCGGTCCTTCCGTGCGCTCGATCAGCGTCGGCGGCGGGCTGCCGACGATCTACCGCCCTGGCGACCAGTACGTCGATCTGCCCGCTTATTTCGAGAAGTGCGACGCCGCGCGAAAGCGGCTGGAGGAACGCTTCGGACACGCCGTGCGATTGGAGATCGAGCCGGGCCGATACATCGTAGCCGAGTCCGGTTATCTGGTGGCCGAAATTCGGGCAATCAAACGGCAGGACGACAACACCTTCTACCTGCTCGACGCCGGCTTCAACAATCTCGCCCGGCCGATCCTCTACGGCGCGTATCATCCGATGTCGATCGTGCCGGCCGACAGCGACACGCGGCGGCCGGAGCGGGAGGTGATCGTCGGCGGGCCGTTGTGCGAATCGGGCGACATCTTCACGCAGGAGGAGGGGGGCTTCGTCTCTAGCCGCCGCTTGCCTGAGGCGAGGGTGGGCGAGTTGCTGGTAATCGAGTGCGCCGGGGCGTATGGGTTTGTGATGGGCTCGAACTATAACTCCCGCCCCCTGGCGGCCGAAGTGCTAATCGACGCCGGCCAGCCCCATCTCATCCGCCGCCGCCAGACGTTTGAGGACCTCATCCGCGGCGAAGAGATTCCGGCTTCCGTCACCATGAGATGAACTCTACAACGCCTCTTGTGCGACGTGTTCAGCCGGCGAGCGCTCACGCCTGCCCCATACGCATTCACATGAAGACACGAGAGATCCGCCGACACCGGTGTAGCAGGAGCAGCCCTTGGCTAGCAAAGGGCTGGTCGGCCCCCAGCAAGAGGCGTGGTCGCACGGGCCAAGCGAACCGAGCGAACCGCAGTCTTGCCGCCATCCGCCGACTGGCGGTTCTCTCACACCGGTGCATCGTTAGGGGCATAACGAAAAGTCGGCTGGGGGCGAGCCGGGGAGAAATGGGCCAACGCGAGGAGCTCGTCGCTGACGCCCCGCCTGCCCGTCGCCGAACCGACCGCCGCTTGCACGAGCGCCCGCAGCTTTTCGGGCTGGCTCTCTACCCGGGCGTTGATCAGCAGCCGTCCTTCGCGGATCATGCGTCGGCACGGATGCGACAACTCGGGCGACCGCCGGCTATCGACCAGATTCGCCACCGCCACAACGTCGCCGGTGCGAAGCGTCATTTTCACGTGGGCAGGTTCGGAGTCGCTCTGTTGCAGTTGCCGACGAATCTCGGCGAGCATGTCCAGCAGCAGCGCATCGGCGTCGAACGCCTGCGCCGCCTCGAGCGCGACTTCCGCGTTGAGCCAGCCCAGCGCGGCCTCGCCGTCGGCGTACAGATCGTAGTCAACTTCGGTCGGATTCCGACCCGCGCCGTCGCCTCTGTCGAGGAGTTTCACGAGGCGATCGAAGCCCTCGCCGGTCCGGGCCGAAACGGCGATCACCTCGGCGTTGGGAAAGTTCCGCCGCACCAGCGGCAGCAGTTCCTCGCGGCGTTCGGGGCTCAGTAGATCGATCTTGTTGACCGCCACCACGTCGGCCTCGTGTTGTTGCATCTTGAACAGATACGTCACCTTGGCCGAGAACGCCATCGGGCCCGAGCCGGCCAACGCCTGATAGGCACGATCTGGGTCGAGCAGCGTCACGTAAGGCGCAACGACAAACCGATCGGCATAGAGCCGTTGCAGGGGCCGAATTACCGTCGAGACCAGATCAGTGCAACTCCCCACCGGCTCGGCCAGCAGCACGTCCGGCTTATGTCCGTCGGCCAGCCGTCCCGCCGCGGCGATCAGATCGTCAAATCGGCAGCAGAAGCACCCGCCGGGGACTTCTTCGACGGGAAAGCCGGCTGTCCGAAACGTCTCGGTATCGACAAGGTTTTCCGCCTGATCGTTCGCAATGATCCCCACCCGCTTTCCCGCCGCCACATAATGCCCCGCCAGCCGGAGCAAGGCCGTAGTCTTGCCCGAGCCGAGAAAGCCGCCGAGGAGAAGAACACTAATTGGCCGATCGAGAGTCATTCAGTATGCTGGTTTCGTTCCAACGACGAGGATTCTACCTAGCGCGGCCACTGGCCGCAACCAAAAAACTCCCTTCGTAAATATCGCCGCAAGGCATTGTGGCATAATGTCTTATGGCGACGCGCCGATAATCTTCGTGAAGTTTTTCACAATGTTTGAGGTTAGTAATACAGAAGACGACGGTTCCTGACTCCTTCTTGACCAAGCTGTCACCGCTATTGTGCCGATGCTGAATCCAAATAGCTCATCAGGCTTCCTAGTCGGAGATCGGCCAGACGAGTGCGCCCGGCCCATCAACGACGACCTTATCGGCCTTGTGGATTTGTTTCAAATCACCGTGGCACGTCCAAGCCTCAATGCTGCCATCGACAATGTTGAAACAGTTGAACATCAAAGACCAGGAAGGGCCAGTGCCCTCCGTTAACACGGGATCAGTGCAGTATGTTGAGAAGCGTTCTTTATCGCGTTCAGTCCATCCCCAGTCGCCGACAAAGCGGGCGAAACTTGTCCGTAGGCCCGACTTCGCCACGTAACACCGCGGGCTCACCGTAAGCTCACGAATAGCTGTCGCCAAGTCGCTCGGCGAAAGACCACGAGGCAGTTGCCCCGTATTGACCACGAGGAGTTCAGAAAGAACCGGGAGGCTATTCTTGCCATCAAGGCGTCTGACTTTGCTGCCGGCCGCCGCCCAGAACATTCCGTACCTGTCGCCACCTGTTCGTGCCCAGACAATGCATCCAGATTTGAGCCATGATGCATTTCGATCATACCGCTGTAGCATGAGGCTTTCCGGAGCAACGCCCATTTGGGCTGCAATTACTGATTCCAATTCTGGGAGAAGGGGTACAGTATTCATAAGGATCGATATCTCAACAGGGATACTGAACGACGGAAAACGGAGCGTTGTTCCCACTCCTTATCACTTTGGGATGGGCAGTACCCAACCAGGATCTCTTGGATCTGCAATTCTCTTGTTCCACTTGTCGCCGCCGACTTCAATTTCGCGGCAACCAGCATCTCCGTGCTTTCCAGGATCGCGAATCTGCAAGTACTGTTTGTCGCCGTCCTTCCGAATGCCGTCAAGAACGACGAAATGACCCGGTTTCCGCAGAAGCAACATTGCCGGCTTGCCTTGGTTCAAAGCGCTCTGCATATCCGACGCAGTTGCTCCTCGCTTCCATGTTCCCACAGTGCCTACACCGTGTTCTGAAGCATTGTGGTGACATCACTGGTAAAAGTTCCTTTGAGCGGATCATAGCCCGGCGGATTTCCGCGCGCGGCAGATTCTTTCCGGAGCGTCGCTTCAGGCACATCCTGGTGTGTTCGGGAGTAGACGACCATTCTCGTGGCGGCCTGCGCGCATGACATTGGCTTTTCTTGTTGCGTTAATGCCTGGCCGCGACAATTGACCGCACCCTTCGGCAGTGGATCTACGCATCCTTTTTTGGCGCCACAGTCACTCGGTTTCCCCGGGTTTCTTGCCACCGCAGAGGCCCATGCTCGTCTCCTTCAGGCGATGCTCGCGAGAATGTGGTCGAGATAGGTTCTTGATTTCGAGTAGAGGCACTCGACACACTCCGCCCGATCACGACTTGCCGAGTTGTGCAGCGTGGCGGCAATCCACGGAAACTTGGGATCGTTGGTGCAGCCATGTCCAACAACAAACATCAGCCCCACGAGGAGAGACGTTCCGGCCCCGCTTAGGATGCCGAACTTGCCCGCCTCCTCCACGGCCCTGGCGACGAGCTTCCTCAGCGATTGTTCGCCGACAAATTGTACCTTCTGGGGATGCACTTCCCGCATTCGGCTTAATACAGAATCGGCAAATACGGGGGTCGTGGGATCGGTGGTCTCCAAGGGAAGGTTCCTCAACCCTCTGATCGCGCGGTTGCTGTAGGCGCGGTCGGGTCCGCCCACAGCATCTAGGAAAGCGATTAAGTCCTCGTGCAGTCGATCTGCCCGCTGGGTCTGGTCGGCAATGTGTGTGCTGCCAAGAATGTCCTCTGCCCAGGGATACTGCGGATCGGTGTCGAAATCGATACCGAGAAGAATCGTTATTTCGATATAGAATCGGACAGGGCCCCGAAACGTGAATCCGTGCGTCGCCTCGCGTTTCATGCCCGCCTGAATTACCCGCCGCATTCCCGCCTCGCCAAGTGACGCCGAAAACAGCGGGCTGAAGTCTTTCAGATGCTCGACCATGTAATCCTCGAACTCCGGTGAGCGGACGTTCTCGAAGACCTGGATTTGTTCTTTGCGAATGATCAAGGCCGTTCACCTCACATCTCTTTTACCAACCTACTTCAACTTGTAGTCACTGAATCCGAAACGGGTATCTTAATAGATGTTTGGGAAAGACCATCGAGCCCGGTCGTGTACCGAAGCATGGTATTTGGCCTCGCACCTTCGGACAAAAAGGCAGCGGCAGAACCAAAAAATGCTCGAATTTCCTCGGGCGTGCAAGTCGGGAGGTACGCCCTTAGCACCCGTGGATCATAGTATCGAAAGAAGTACTCCTGCCCGTCCTCGTCCTTGACCACGAAGATCTCACGTAGATGGCGGAAGAGCGTCTGCGGATCGGCGGAACTTATCAACAGGATGCCGACGTTTCTTGCCCCAGCGCCTTGGCCCAGCAGTCCAGATACTCACTTTCCGGGTCGATGGGGATCAGGTACGGGGCCACGTCGTCCATGTACTGGGCGGCTTCGCCTTGGAAGAGCATGCGGATCGGCAATTTGAAGCGGTCGCGGGCCTCGAAGGCCAACTGCTTGTCTTGGGCGGCGTCCACGATGCCGTAAAGCCGCTGGCCGGGCTGCAAGTCGATTTGCGCCCGCAGGGCTTCGGCCACTGGTGACACGGTAGCTGCCATCGCGTCCACCATCCTTCATCCTTGATACTATTACGTTGATACGATGTCCTTGATACTATAAATGCCCGCAGGCGGCGGCACGGTCCTTTGCAGACCAGGGGCGTGCCGCTGTTGGCCGCGGCGGCAAACGCCCCGGCCGCCACGCCTGCCGCGCCCATCCCCACGTCGCCGATGATCACCGTTGGGCAGCCCATCACGATGTTGCCGCCGTGGACGGTCAGGTCGCCGATTCGGGCCGCGGGCATACCGCCAATTGTCACTGTCATCGACCCCAACGCGATCGCATCGGGCGGACCGACGCAGACGGCCATGTCGCCGACCCGGGCTGCCGGCATGAAGCCGATCAGGACGGTCGGACAGCCGATCGAAATCGGCCCGCCGACGTGCGGCACGACGCCGGTGACCATCGGGCAAACGTGCATGTCGCTGATTCGTGCTGCTGGAGGCATAGTTTCAAGCACGTAGTCGGAGTTGGAGAGACGGAACCCGCCCTAATTATCGTTGTGTTGTCCTCAGCGGTTTCGCGTTTTCCGGCGACTGGCCGCGAATTCACCCGCCAACCCCGCCACTCGTAGGGGACGCGCCCTCCGGCGACCGCTGGCAAAACCCTACCCGCTCGAACAGTTCCACAATCTGGCTAGTGCCGAACACCTGCCACGTCTCCGGCAGATCGGGCAGTTCGACCAACACGGCGTCGATGCCGGTCAGCAACTGCCGCACGAAATCCGGCGTATGGTGCGACAAAACAGCCGTCAACACGCTGGGCCAGCAATAGCCGAGGATAGCTGCGTTCGGGTCGGCATCGTTCGCCTTGCTGCGGCAGACACGGCGGAGATGCTCGACCAAAATCGGTTTTTCTTGCTTTGAGAACAGCGCGATCACCGCATCCCCACCCCAGCCTTCTGCGAACAATTTCGGCCAGGTGAGCAAATCCTCTTGTGAGACGATCACCGGCGAGACGACTGCCGCGGCCGCCGGGGCCAGCCAATCGAACAGGTACGCCGGTTCGGTCAGTTCTTCGGGGAGGGGACCGTCCAACTGCCGGAAATCGACAATCAGGTACAGCGGCAGCAGGCGGGAGAGCATGACGGCCAGATCGGCCGGCTCGATCTCGCTCGATGCTTCCACGGCACAGCGTCAGGCCCGAATCGCACTTTTCCACCGTGTAGCCGATCGATCGGCGGCTGCCAGACGCCGGCTCGAAGTCGCGGCCGTTTGGCGGCACGGCAGCAGCGGCCGGCACGATCCGCGGCGGCGCGGCCACTCCGACGGCGCCTTCCATCCGAACGACGAACTTCGTGTCGCCGGCAAGCAGTTCGTCCCGGTCGCGGAGCGGAGTTTGCTCCCCGATTTTCGTGCCCCCCACGAACGTGCCGTTGCTGCTGCCAAGATCCTTGACGTAACAAGCGCCGTCGTCGGTTTCCAGGCAGAAATGGACACTGGACATGCGCGGGTCGGTGGGGATGGCCACGTCGGCCCATTCGGTGCGCCCGACCTGAATCGCCTGCCGTGCCGCCAGAACCACCTTCTTTCCGGCGCACGGACCTGACACGACTTCGACAACGACGCGCATGGCGCTCCGACTCCTTTGCTCAGCCGCTAGTGCCTCCTCCGACCGGACAGACTTGCCGTTCGCTAAGTATACCCGAAATCAGGTGAGATTGGGCACCCCCCTTCCCCAAGAAAACCCGCCCACGACAGGGATCGGGGCAATCCCACAAGCGGCTCCCTCCAACGAGCAGACCTCGCCGTTCGTGGTCCCGCCTTCACTGTGGAGGACGCCCTCCCTGGCGTTCCGGGTCGCGGCGTTCCGGGATGGGGAACGGGACGGAGCCCGTTCCGAACAGATTGGTCGCCGGAGTGGTAACCGTTCACCGGGCGGCAAGGGGACGGAGGAGGTTTTCGGAGAAATATCTTCTCCTGCGGCGGATACTGTCGCCGAAAACCTCCTCCGTCCCCCTCTGTTTCCGGCCTGTGAACGCTTACCCGGAGTGTGACGAGCGACTGCGCGACCCCATTCCCCTGCCTTGCATTGCCCGGTAGACTTAACTGGTTGGCGATGGTGGTAATGGCCTCTTGGCGTTCGAGGACCTTGCATGAAAAACGTCGTTACGCTGGTGCTTGGCGGTGGACAGGGCACCCGGTTGTACCCCCTGACGAAATATCGTTCGAAACCGGCGGTGCCCGTGGCCGGAAAGTACCGTTTGATCGACATCCCGCTTTCAAACTGCATCAACAGCGGCCTGAACCGCTGCTACGTGCTGACGCAGTTCAACTCGGTCAGCCTGCACCGCCACATCCGATCGACTTATACGTTCGATCCGTTCGACGGCGGGTTCGTCGAAGTGCTGGCCGCCCAGCAGACGTTGGACAATGCCGACTGGTATCAGGGCACGGCCGACGCAGTGCGGCAGAATCTCCGCTACGTCCAGCAGCCCGGCATCGAGTACGTGCTGATTCTCTCCGGCGACCAGTTGTACCGGATGAACTACCAGGACATGCTGGTTTCGCACATTCAAGCGGGCGCCGACGTGACGATCGCCGCCGTGCCGGTGCACAGCCGCGAGGCGGCCTCCTCGGGCATCATGCGGTTGGACGATGCCGGCCGGGTGGTCGGATTCCTGGAGAAACCAAAGACCGAGCAGGAGTTGAACATGGTGCGGACCGATCCGGCCTGGATCGACGCCCACGGCGTCCGCAGCGACGGCCGCGACTGTCTGGCGAACATGGGCATCTATCTGTTCAACCGCAACGCGCTCGTCGACGTGCTGCGGAAGACCGACTACCGCGATTTCGGCAAGGAGGTGTTTCCGGCATCGATCCGCACGCGACACGTGCAGGTACATCTGTCCGACGGCTACTGGGAAGACATCGGGACGATCAAGTCGTTCTACGAGGCGAACCTGGGGTTGGCCCGGCCTGATGCGCCGTTCGACCTGGCGTCGGCCGAGGCGCCGATCTATTCGCACGCCCGCTTCTTGCCGCCGACGCGGGTTGACGACGCCGTGGTTCGCGGCAGCCTGATCGCCGACGGCTCGATGATCGAGCCCGGGGCGGTGATCGAGAACAGCGTCATCGGCCTGCGCTGCCGCATTGCCCGCAACGTCGTGATTCGCAATTCGATCGTGATGGGGGCCGATTTCTACGAGACCCTGGACGCCCTGGCCGTCCACCGCGCAAATGGCAATCCGCCGCTGGGCATCGGCGAGGGCTCGCACATCGAGGGCGCGATCATCGACAAGAACTGCCGCATCGGCCGGAACGTCCGCGTCGTGAACGAGCAGGGCCTCGACAACACCGAGGAAACCCCCTTCGGCATGATCCGCGACGGCATCGTCGTCACGGCCAAAGGAACCGCGCTGCCGGACGGGTGGAAAATGTAGGCCGCTATGGCAGCAGTCCGCGGGCAACGATGCCGTCGACCACTCGGGTGACGGCGATGTCCATCGCGGCGTTGCGCATCGAGCCGCCGGTCTGCTTGGCATGCTCGTATACCTGCTCGAAGGTACTCGCTCATGCGCTCGTTGAGGCGATTCGTCGACTTCGTCGCGGGTCATTTGATCGCGCTGCGTTTCCTGGGCGTATTCGAGATAGGAGACGAAGACGCCGCCGGCGTTGCAGAGGATGTCGGGGATGATGAAGACGCCGCCGGCGTTGAGGATTTCGTCGGCCGCGGGCGTCAGCGGCGCGTTCGCCCCCTCGGCGATCAGCCTCGCGCGGATGCGTCCGGCGTTTTTGTCGGTGATGGCCGAGCCGCCGGCCGCGGGAATCAACACGTCGCAGTCGGCTTCGAGCACGGCGTCGAGCGGGACGTCCTCGCCGCCGGAAAAGTCCTTTGACGCTGCCGGTCTTCGCGGCGTGCGCGGCCAGTCTTCGGCAATGTCGAGCCCCTCGTTGCGGAAGGTGCCGCCGCCGATGTCGGAAACGGCCACGACCGTTGCTCCACGCCTGGCGACGGCCAGGGCGGCCACCGAGCCGACGTTGCCGAAGCCCTGCACGGCCACGCGCAGCTTCGACAGTTCGAGATTCAGGTGTTGGCAAGCGGCGGCGATGGTTGCCACCACGCCGTTGCCGGTGGCCTCGCGCCGGCCGACGATGCCGCCGATGACCACCGGCTTGCCGGTGACGAAGCAGCCGACGGGAATCGACGTGCCCTCGCTATAGGAGATGCAATCGCGGATGTGCCCCATGTCGTGTTCGTTCGTGCCCATGTCGGGGGCCGGCACGTAGATTTCGGGCCCGATGTGCCGCCGCACGCCGCGGGCGAACGCACGGATGAGCACCTCCTTCTCGGTCGGCTTGAGTTGGGCCGGATCGTAGCAGATTCCCGACTTGCCGCCGCCGAACGGCACGCCGATCAGCGACGTCTTCCACGTCATCTCCATCGCCAACCCCGTCACCTCGTCCAGGCTGACGGTCGGCGTCATGCGAATGCCGCCCTTGGCCGGCCCGAGGACGTCGTTGTGCCGCACCAGGAACACCGACGCGTGCAGCATCTCGCCGTTGGAGACCTGCGGATGAATCGTCAGTGCGAATCTGCTCCTTCGGCTCGACGATTCGACGGGTCACATCCGCGTCCAGGTTCAGCCGTTGTGCGGTCTGTTCGGCGTTCCACAGCGCCGTTTTCAGGATGGTGTCGGAATTCTTGACAACGGCGTCGCATAACATGTTAGCAGTACTCCTCACAGTGCCAGACATCTCCTTCCGGAGCTTGGATCGTGCAGTGGGGGCGGTTCATGCAGTTACAGCAAAGCCCCCGAACGGTATCCACGATCGCTGGAGCGCTTTCGTCATGTAAAGCCGAGGATTGTACTCCAACGTCGAATGCCTCACAATGGAGCTTCGGCTGTTTGGCGGTTCCCCGCTCGATGCACTCCCTGCCGTTGACGCAGGTGCAACAGAGGTCGCGATGTTCTGTCGGCATGGTATTCTCCTTTGTTTGTTGCTTGCCGGACTCTTGCGGCATCAAGAAGCAAGTCCCGTGCCGAGATCCTGCCGGCAGCGGACAATTCGCAGCGGAACGGCCGATAAAATGCAGAAAACACGGGGAAGACGAGGCGGCGATTTCGCCCGGCGGCGGGATCGCCGCGGCGTGATGCACGACAAAAACCGCCGACGTCTTGGGGCGAATTGAACCATCGGGGCGAAAGGCCCCAAAACGGCACACGGCGCACGCCGTAAGCGTTCACAGGCCGGAAACAGAGGGGGACGGAGGAGGTTTTCGGCGACAGTATCCGCCGCAGGAGAAGATATTTCTCCGAAAACCTCCTCCGTCCCCTTGCCGCCCAGTGAACGGTTACGCGCACGCCTGCTGCCACGAAGAATCGGCGACGGGAGTCGCCTCCTACAATCCGGTCACCGCCTGCTCAGGATGAAGAGGGATCTTCGATCTTGCGGAGCTTCTCGCGCAGCGTCTTCCGGTCTACCCCGAGAATCTCGGCGGCCCTGGTTTTGGCGCCGCCGACGCTCGCCAGCACGTTGCGGATGTACTCGGCTTCGACCTGGGCCAGGGTGCGCGTCAGATCCTGCTGGCGGCTGGCCGAAAAACGCATGAGCACGGGGAGGTCCGGCACGTCGATCACGTCTCCCTCCGACATTAGGGTTAGACGATGAACGACGTTTTCCAGTTTGCGCACGTTTCCCGGCCACGAATGGCTGTGCTTCAGGATGTGGAACGCCTCGTCGGAGAACCGCGGCAGCGGCCTGCCGAGCTGCTCCGAAAACCTCCGCGCGAAGTGATGAATCAACAGCGCGACGTCGTCGCCTCGATCGCGCAGCGGCGGGACGTCGATGCTGACGACGTTCAACCGAAAATAGAGATCCTCGCGGAAGAGCCCCTTTTCGACCAGGTCCGGCAGGCTCTTGTTCGTCGAGGCCACGATGCGGACGTCGACCTTTCTCTTGCGGGTCGAGCCGACCATGTACACTTCGCGCTCCTGAAGGACGCGGAGCAGCTTCACCTGCATGTTTAGACTGGTTTCGCTGATTTCGTCGAGGAAAATGGTGCCGCCGTCGGCGGTCTGGAAGAAACCGGCACGCGACTCGCCGCGCCGGTGAAGGCGCCTTTGACGTAGCCGAACAGTTCGCTCTCCAACAGGCCCTCGGGAATCCCCCCGCAGTTGATCGGCACGAAGGGACCTGTAGCGCGGGGGCTGCAATAGTGAATGGCTCGCGCGACGAGCTCCTTGCCGACGCCGCTCTCACCGGTGATCAGCACGGTCGCCGTCGTGGCGGCCACCTTCGCGACCTCGCCGAGCACTCTTGCGCATCGCTTCGGATTCGCCGATCAGTCCGTGCGGGGCCGACAAGGCCCGCGGCCGGGGAGCATTGCCGAGCCGCTGCTGGAGCTTGTCGAGTGCGCGGCGGACCGCGGCAAGCAGTTCGACGTCGGTGAACGGCTTTGGCAGATACTCCTCCGCGCCATTCTTGACCGCCTGGACGGCCCCGGCCACGGAGGGATACCCCGTGATCATCATGATCTCGACGTCCTTGTAGTTGGCGCGGACGTGGCGGACGAGGTCGAGGCCGCTGAGCTTCGGCATCTTGTAGTCGGTGATGACCAACTGAATGGGCGTGGTTTCGAGGATTGTCAGGGCCTCCGCGACGCCGGGAGCGGTGTAGACGGTGTGCCCCGCCGAGGCGAGGTTTCGCTGGATCGCCTCGACCGTGTCGGCAACGTCATCTACAACCAGCACTGACGCCTTTTTGCTCTGGGCCGTCATAGTGGAAGCCCCTCCTCTTTCTGTTCCCGGGGCACCTGCGGGAAGCGAATCTCGAATCGCGCGCCGCGGCCCACGGAACTCTCCACCGCAATTGTACCCCCATGGGAGGTTACGATGCCGTGGACGACGGACAGTCCCAGGCCGGTTCCTTCGTGAACGTCCTTCGTCGTGAAGAAGGGGATGAAGATCTTCTTCAGCACCTCGGCGCTCATACCGACGCCGTCGTCCTCGACGCTGAGCCCGACCTCTCGATCTGCAGCGCGAGTCTCAATCCTCACTCGGCCGCCGTCCGGCATGGCCTGAATGGCGTTTACCATAAGGTTCACGAGCACCTGGTGCAACTGCGAGGGATCGGCGATGATCTCGGGCGTCTGCGGCGACAGCCGCCGTTCGATCGTCACGCCGTTCTTCTCGCACCGCGATTCGAAAGAAGGGGAGCCCTTCCTCGATGATGGCGTTGAGGTTCACGCGGACTTTCTGTGGCGGCATCTGCCGGGCGAACAGCATCAGCTTCTTGATGATTTCGCGGGCGTATAGCGACGTCTTCACGATCTTGCCCAGATCCTGGGCGACCTGCGGCGGAAGGTCGGGCTCCTTCGCGCCAAGTTGGGCGAAAGCCAGGATATTGCCCAGCGGCTCGTTGAGTTCGTGCGCCATGCCCGCCGAAAGCTGCCCGATCGTCGCCAGGCGATCGGCGTGGCGGAGTTGGCTCTGCAAGCGGCGCTTGTCCTTGGCCGCCTGCCGTCGTTCCACCAACAGGGCAATCTGCCGGGCAACAGTGTCGATCAAGCTGCGCTCTTCCTTGAGAAAGGGGCCTTCATCGAGATCAGGCTTCCGGCAGGTATATCCCACCTCGACGCTGCCGCGTGACAAGCCCTTCACGACGAGATCAGCGATCTGCTTCTGAACACACTGTGCGAAACCCGTCGTCTCGTAGCAGTCGTCGTCGAGAACAATCCGCGCCGCCGCAATCTCTGGATACTGCCATGCCGGCGGCAAGCACTCGGCGATTCTCTGAAGCGTTCGCCCAAGTCGGACGCCAGGCCGCTCGGCGAGCTGCGCGATGCCGTATAGACACGTCAACTCCTTGATCCGTTCGCGCAAGGAGGCGCGCGTCTGCTGGCTGATCAGCGCCAGACCGAGTATTTGAGCGAGTTCGTTGTAGCATTCGACGTCGCTCGCGTTGAAGTGATCATTCCGGCGGCATCCCAACTGCAGCAGCCCGACGCTCTCTTCCGCCACAATCAGGGGTATGGCGATCTGCGACGCACATTGTCCCAACTCATCGCGAGGATGCGACGACATTCGAGCCGGCAGTGGGCCGACCTTCACCAAAGATGGGATGACGGCGTCGGGCGAGACGGCTTCGACCGCTTTCCCGCGGCTCGCGGCGCGTCGCTGCTTGGCGTTGCGGACGGCCTCGCAGCGAACGCACCGGCTCGCCGTGCCGACGTGAAGCACTACCACGTCGCATTCGGCGAAGTCCAGCATCATGCCGGCGATCTCTCGCAGAAAATCGACATGGCAAGCATCGCCGTTCGCGGAACGAAGGATTCGCTGCGACAGATCTCGGTAGTCCTTCATCCCACCACTCGCGCCCGAAGAAGGAACCCAGCGTCAGCACGAAAGCACCAGTCTAGTAGGTCGGGTGATGACTGTCAACGATTCGAAGGAGGAGCCAAGAGCCAACCAGTTTGTCGTTGCGGGAGGCGACTTCTGTCGCCGAAATGTGCCCGGAATTGGAGCCATCAGCGACAGGAGTCGCCTCCTGCCACGAAGAACCGAATTGGTCCGGGGATACCCCCTGACGCTCTTTGCGTGTAAGATGATTGGAAACGGCGGCAGCCGACAAAGGAGTCTTCCCATGCCCAAGTATCAGGTGGCGATCATCCGCTGGCCGGAAAAATGGAAACCCGAGTGCGCCGACGACGTGCCGTTGGAGCTTCAAGGGCCGGTCGAGGTGCTCGCCGAGTCGGATCGACCTGTTCACGGCCTTGGATCGGGCGATCGAACACAACGAGAGCCCCGAGGCGCAACACCGCAGCCGCTGGGCGGTCGTGGTCGAGCCGGGCGGCGTGGGCCGGGTTTGGCCTGCCGCCCGACTCTGCACGCCGATCATCTACAAGGTCACCGCCATCTGGTGGCCCGACGGCTGGGAACCCAATTCTCCGCTGGACGTGCCCAACTGCGTCTGGAAGTCGCAAGAGCAGGTCGGCGGCGAGTGGTTCGCCTATCCGCAGGCCGAGGCCACCGTGTTGGCGCTGAATCGGCAGTGCATGGACCATCCCGGCGCCGTACTGGCACGTCGTCGTGGCGATCGAGAACGAGCCGTCTCACGCACGGTCTCGCACGATCCGTCCGGCACCGAGACCACGGTCGAGGTCCGCCGCATGCACGTCATTCGGCCCGAACAGGGCGGCCACGGCGAGTGTTCGCACTGTCCCGCCCACGCCTTCGAGTGTGCCAAGGCCGACTGGTCGAGCCAGATGCAGCCGATGTCGGCCCGTCACAGCCGGGCGTTCGGAGCGATGGCCATGTAGGACGCGGCGTCTGCCCACCTGGATAGATTGAGGCAGATAACTCCACCCCACCGATCAGTCATGGCCAACCACTCCGATCCCAGTCTGCGAGCCGCCAACCCTTCGCCACCCCCCTTGCGTGCATTCCTGCTCGGCGCCGGCGGGCGGCCCGACGTGCTTGCCGAGGCCGAGCGGCTGCGGCCGGTGATCGAGCAACACGCCCGGATCGTCCGCACCGATTTCACCGGCACGCGAAGATCTCTCGGACGGCGAGGCCGACGTGGCGATCGTGCTCGGCGGCGACGGCTCGATTCTCCGCGCGGCGCGTCAGATGGGCCATCGGCAAATGCCCGTCGTGGCCATCAATCTAGGCAAACTGGGATTTTTGGCGAACCTATCGCCCGCCGATCTGCCCGAGCGTACTGCAGGGATTTCTCGCGGCAATCGGCTGCACACGATCGAGCACTTGATGTTTGAGTGCTCGTTGCTGCGCGGCGGCGAGGTCGTCGCGCGGCAGCTTGGGCTCAACGAGGCGGCGATCCATGCCGGCACGCCTTTCGCCATCATCAACGTCGATCTTTACGTTGACTCAGATTTGGTGACTACTTATAGTTGTGACGGTTTGATCGTCAGCACGCCGGTGGGATCGACCGCCCATTGCCTTTCGGCGGGGGGGCCGATCCTGCGGAAAGACCTGCAAGCGTTCGTCGTCCTGCCGCTGAACCCGCACGCCCTGACGATGCGGCCGGTGGTCGATTCGGCCGATCGCGTCTATGAGTTGGTGGTGGAGCGGCCGAACGAAGGGACGTCGCTGGTGGTTGACGGCCGGGTGCTCGGCCGCTTGCAGCCGGGCGACCGGGTGCGCGTCGAGCGGTCGGAGGCCCGCTTCAAGCTGGTTTCCGACCCCAGCCACACGTACTATCGCGCCCTGCGCGAAAAACTCGGCTGGGGCGGACGATTGAAACTCAACGACGTTTAGCGCCGCGTCCTCGCGGCGAACAGCCGTGCGTAGGTTGTGCTTCAGCACAACACGCCGCGAATGACCATCGGATTCCCGTTATGCTGGAGCATAACCTACGACTCGAAAGGAAGCGAGCATGAGAAATCTTCTCTGTGGCATGGCGGCCGTGCTGTTGTCGATGGTCTTCGTCTGCTTTCCGCCGTCGCCGGCGAAGGGCAGAAATACACGCTCCGCTACAAGTTCCATCCGGGCGAAACCATTCGCTGGGAAGTGCGAACACCGCTCGATGGTCCGCGCCACCGTCTCGCGGCACACGCAAACCACCGAGACGCTGAGCACTTCGGTCAACGCAGTGGCGGGTCGGCAAGCGTTCGAGCCCGACGGCACGGCCACGTTCGAGCACCGCGTCGAGTGGGTCGACATGCGGCAGAAACTCACCGGCCGCGACGAAGTCCACTACGACAGTCGCACCGACAAGAAGCCGCCGGTGGGCTTCGAGGACGCGGCCAAGTCGGTGGGCGTTCCGCTGGCGGTGGTCAAGATGGACGTTCGCGGAAAGGTGCTGCATCGCAAGGACCGGAAGCAAGAGGTCACAGGCCGCGGCCGCGTCGCCCGAGTCGCACGCGGCCGAACCAGATTGGATCACGATTCCGTTGCCCGAGCGAGCCGGTGGCCGTCGGCCACACCTGGTCGCTCCCGCAGGACATCGACGTTCCGCTTGCCAAGCGGCGCGATCAAGAAGATCAAGGCCGTTCAGCGGTTCGTGCTGGAAGACGTCAAGACCGGCGTGGCCACGATCCGCGTCTCGACCGAAATCCTCACGCCGATCACCGACCCGGCGGTCGAATCGCAACTGGTCCAGCGCGAGGCCGCAGGCCGAGTGCGGTTCGACATCGACGCCGGCCGCATCCTCGGCCAACAGATGGACATCGACAAGCACGTCGTCGGCTTCCGCGGCGACGCCAGCAGCATCCACTACGTCAACCGCTTCTCCGAACGCCTGCTGCCCGAGCCGGGAAGAAGGTAAACAGAAAGGGGACGGAGGAGGTTGCCGAAAGAAGGTTCCAAGCAATGGAAGACCTCTTGCCGACAATCTCCTCCGTCCCCCTGTTGCCGACTGCTACGCCATCTTGACCGGCTGGCGGGCGACCGCGTCGAGATACGGCGCGTAGTGCCTGTCCTGATTCTGGATGTGGCGAACCCACCAACTCTTCACGAATTGCAGCAGATCGTTCTCGGTCAAAGCCTCGGGGTTCGCCCGGAATTCGAGCGAGTGCCGCCGCATCTCCTCGTGCATGACTTTGTGTGCGTCGAAGTCGGGATAGCCGCAGGCCTGCATCGCCCGCTCCTCGTACGCGAAGTGGTTCATCGCGTACTCGACGAGTCGCTCTACGACGGCTCGAAGCCGGGCCGGATCATGGCCCATTTGAATCGCCATATACAAGTCGTCGATGATGCCGAGCAGTCGTTTGTGTTGCTCGTCGATCACAGCGTCGCCGACGCTGTAGAAAGGCTTCCACTCGACGTAACGTCCCATGGCCTGTTCCTCCCCAGACTGACCCAGTTCGTTGTCCAAGAAAAGTCTACCTTATGTGGGCCGCGCTGGATCGATCCCGGCTCCGAGGATTCCGATTGTCGCGATTCTCCCGTGCGATTCGCTCCGTTGACGATCCGGAAGGCAACAAAAATGTGCTTTTCTTGAGGCCAAATTGACATCATGGGAGTAGCCGGGAGTCAGCGACTCGTGGAGGGCGGCCGCGAGTCTGCCGCACAATCCGGGAGTCGTTGACTCCCGGCTATTCTCGCGGAACAAGTACCGCCGGGCGATTCGTCATTCCGTCTGCTGCGATCGCTCGATCGAGCAACTCCGTCAAGTCGGGCAGGCGGCGGAGCTCGGCGACGAGCCGCGGATGGGCGAAGATGCGAACCCGCTTCACGTAGTCGTCGAACTGCTCGGTGGCCAGCGCGCGGATCACCGGCGAGACCTCGCCCAGCGGCCGGTAGCAGTTCTCTTTCGGGAAGTGGATTTCGACGTCGAACTGCACTTCGCGCGTCACCGGCGGGGCGTCGAACAGCAGCTCGTGCGGCGCTACCACGCGGCCCAAGCGCCGTGCTGACGATCGCCGCAAATCGCTCGGCACAGGCCACCAGCCAGGGATACGGCCGCCGGGCCAGCCGTTGGTAGAGCTCGCGGTGTTCGACGAAGCTGTACTGCGCCAGCCGCTTGTAGAGCTGCCGCGTGGGACCGAACAGCCCGTCGAGCAGCTCGCCGGCCGGCCCTCCGCTCGGCCGCGCGCTGCAAGCTCGTCGATCATTTCGTGCTCGGTCATGCGGAACAGGGCGTCCAGGTCCAGCAGCCCGTGCAGCAGGTAGAACGCCCGCTGAAGCATGGCCGTGGCGGCGCGGACGCCGTGATGCCAGTAGACCTCGCTGAACATGACGTAGCGGGCGAAGACCATCAGCTCGGCGGCGGTCTTGCCCTTGTCGGCCATGGCCAGCCCGTCGCCCGCCGCGTTCAGGCACAGGCTGCCCAAGCAGCCGCTGCTGGTCGAAGTGCCGCCCGTAGGGAACGCCGGCGTGGAGGCTGTCGCGGAACAGGTAGTCCATCTTGTCGATGTCGATCGGGCCCGAGAGCATGCTGGCGAGGATTTTGCCGGCCGCGTCGCGGGGTTTCTCGCTCAGCAGCGCGACCACGTCGCGCGGGTTGACGTCCCAATCGTGCCGCAGCACGTCGGCGATCTCGCCTTCGAGCAGGAAACTGTTGGCGAACAGCTCGTGGCTCGGCACGCTCGGCAGCCGGATGTCTTCGATCGGGTGGCAAAACGGCCAGTGCCCCAGGTCGTGCAGCAGCGCGGCGGCGATGAAGACCTCGGCCTCTTCGGCATCGACCGCCTCGGCGAATCGCTCGTCGTGGGCCAGTTGCTTCACGTACAGCAGGGCCAGCCGATACACGCCCAGACAGTGCTCGAATCGCGTGTGGATCGCCGCCGGATAGACCAGCGACACCAGGCCCAACTGGCTGATCTTGCGCCAGCCGGCGGAACTCGGCCGTGTCGATCAATTGCCGCACGCGCGGCGTCAGCGGCACGTCCGATCTCCGGCGGAATCCGCACCAACGCTCGCCGGCGTATCGAGCGCAACAACTTCGGGAATGTCGAGAATCGTGGTCATGTGGCGTCTGACGCGGCTTTCGTCCGCGAGCGAGCATCCCGGCGTAAACGCCTGGCTTCTACCCACATCTATTTGATCGCTTATGCCGGTTCCGCACCATGAATGAAAATATACGGCTTTTGCCGGCCTCGCCAGATGGTGATCCAAGCCGGCTCGCCGTCCGACCTTCGCCCGAGGAAACCGCCCAGCTTGGCCACTTCGCGGCAAGACTCGCGGATGGTCATTGCTGCCGTGAGTTTCGATCTCTTGCGTGCTGCCAAGTGCATCTTGATGCAATGCAGCGGAAGCAGATTGCGAGCCGGACAAGCGGGATTCGTGCGGGCAGCGGACTTCAACTGCAGCAAGCGGCCGGCAACCACGCTCAACCAGGCCGCGATCCTTTCCAGTCCTTTCTTGCTCTGCAATTGCCGGCTTTCCACCCGACACCCGCTCCGCAACGCCTTGTGATATTCTTCGATGAGCCGCCGCTTCTCGCAATGTTCCGGAATCCGCGGTGCTTTGTGGAAACCGGCCACCGGCAGCGACGTGGGCAATATCCCTTCCACCCGCTCCACATCCTTGGGCAGATCGACTTCGACGGCGCGCACCACCCACATCGCGATCGGCGGCGGCTGCAATCGCTTCAGGTGCGGACTCCTTTGCTTGGGAAACGGCATCCTCAGCGGCCCACGACGGACGTCCACCTTCGCCGTTCGCGCCGGGCCTGCGCTTTCCGTGCCGGCTTCTGGCCGCGTTTGGGTTGTGCCGCCCGTGCCCGCAATGCGGCCCCACGACGTCCTCGAAAGCCACGTCTTCGCAGCCGAACAAACGCTAGGCCGCTTTCAAATCGGCCGCGTCGCCAGCCCGCGTGGAACGGGGCCTCGTCCCCGGCCCTTACCTTTGTTGCGAATGTTGCAGTCAACAAGGTCGCCTCGTCGGCGGAACCGGTGTCCGCCGTTAAACCTATATCATTGCTGCCAAGGTTGAACGTAAGCGTTCACAGGCCGGAAACAGAGGGGGACGGAGGAGGTTTTCGACGACAGTATCCGCCGCAGGAGAAGATTTTTCTCCGAAAACCTCCTCCGTCCCCTTGCCGCCCAGTGAACGGTTACAGGTTGAACCGACGCCAAGATCATATCGTAAATGTGGGCGAAAGCAAGGCGTCACGCCGGGCCTAACATCGCTGGCGCGGAAACGACCGTAAACGGCCGTGAAGAACACGCTGCACGGGATCGGTTCAACGAACGAGTCTCGCGCCCCTTGAGACGACCATCGGGCTGCTAATCCTCAATCTGGTTCCGGTTGGCGAAACAGGGCCGGGCGCGGTTTGCCGGTCAGACGTTCGTACGTATCCCAGACTTGCTTGGTCCAGCTCTTCATCTTGCGCATGTGCTTGACGCCCGAGCCGGGCTTGACCATCGAGTTGATGAAGCCGACGGCCATTTTGCGGATCTCCGTGCCCTCTTTGAACAGCTCGGCGAACTCGGCCTTCGTCAGGTAGTCGCGATCGTAGGCGGCGACAGGTGGGAGCGGCTTTCGTCGAGGCTGCCGATGGCGTAGCCGAGAAACAGCACGAATTCGCCTTGCGTGCCGCGTCCGAAGCCCTCGGCGATGTTCGCGGTGACCGACTCGGTCGAATCGTTGATCTGTACGACCAGCCGACGGTCGTCCTCGAACGGCTTGCGTTTTGTCAGCCAGAAGATGCGTTTCGACCATTGGCGGGCACGCTGCCAGAAGAGAAGGTCCGAAAAACTGCGGACGCCGGCCATAGGTGACTCCGTCGCTTGAGGACGTGAGTGGGTCACGACTCGACGCCAACCTACCCGGCCGGGCGAATCGCGGCAAGAGGGGGAGTGAGTACGGAGTACCGAGTACGGAGTGGGGCGAAAGACCTTTGGACGCGGCGGAGACTGTTGAAAGATCGAGTACTGGGTACCAAGTGCCGGGTACTGAGTACTGAGCCCCGCTTCATATTGGCGTCGCCACAATGATCCCCCGTAACGGCCGCCTACGTACCGTGTACCCAGCACTCAGTACCCAGTACCCAGTACTCAGTACCCAGTACTCGGTACTCAGTACTCGGTACTGTGTTCTCCGTACCAAGTACCACGCATCAGACCTCTTCACCGCCCAACCCGACGTGAAACGCCGGGCCTAGCACCGCTGGCGCGGAAACGACCGTAAACGGCCGTGAAGAAGACACTGCGTGAGATCAGTTAAACGAAAAAGACTCCCGACCCCTTTACCTCTTCCCGTGCGTTCATAACGTGGCCGCTACCAAGAAACGCCCAGAGGCCGAAGCCTCGGGGCGTTTCTTGGTGTTGATCGTTGGTGATGTTTCTTTACGCCGCGTGGGGCGGCGGGGCGACTGCCGCTCCGATGCACGGTCCGCGACCACTGGTCGCGGCTTTACAAACGGTATTGTAACCGATGGACGCTGCACCGGCCACGAGTGGCCGGGCTAAACGGTTGGTCCGCGAATGGCGGTCGCGGTTCTGCGACCCGCTTTGTTGCCAACTGGCACTCCATCGGCCACAAGTGACCGGGGTAAACGGATGGCCGCGGCCACTGGTCGCGGCTTTACATTTTAGTACATGTCCTCATCGCCGCCCGGGGGCATGGCGGGGGCTTTGTCTTTCTTGGGCTTGTCGGCGATTAGGGCGTCGCTGGTTAGGAGCAAGATGGCTACGCTGGAGGCGTTTTGCAGGGCGGTGC
Organism: uncultured Planctomycetia bacterium; assembly: GCA_963815695.1. Classification (GTDB taxonomy): domain Bacteria; phylum Planctomycetota; class Planctomycetia; order Pirellulales; family Thermoguttaceae. Next base: position 141,772 of record CAWFIG010000016.1, on the reverse strand, counting down.
GGGTGACCTTGGTGGGGTCGATCACGCCGGCCTTGACCATGTCTTCGTAGACGCTGGTCAGGGCGTTGTAGCCGAAGGCGCCCTTGCCCTCGGCGACCTTCTCGCAGACGATGCCGCCGTCCTGGCCGGCGTTGCCGGCGATTTGAGTGAGCGGGGCGCGGCAGGCGCGCAAGACGATCTTGTAGCCGACCTCCTCGTCCTGGCTGAGCCCGTCGGGCTTGACGGTGGACGAGGCACGCAGCAACGCGACGCCGCCGCCGGGCAAAATGCCCTCTTCGACGGCGGCACGGGTGGCGTGCAGGGCGTCCTCGACGCGGGCCTTCTTCTCCTTCATCTCGCTCTCGGTGGTGGCGCCGACATTGATCTTCGCCACGCCGCCGGCCAGCTTGGCCAGACGCTCTTCGAGCTTCTCGCGGTCGTAGTCGCTGGTGGTGTTCTCGATCTCGCGCCGCAACTGCTCGATGCGGCCCTTGATCTCGCTGCTCTTGCCGGCGCCCTCGATGATCGTGGTGTTGTCCTTGTCGATCACGATCTTCTTCGCGCGGCCAAGCTCGGCCAAGGTCACATTCTCCAGCTTCTTGCCGAGGCTCTCGAACAGCGGCTGGCCGGCGGTCAGTACGCCGATGTCTTCGAGCATCGCCTTGCGGCGATCGCCGTAGCCGGGGGCCTTTACAGCGGCGACCTTCAAGGTGCCGCGGAGGCGGTTGATGACCAGCGTGGCCAGGGCCTCGCCATCGATGTCCTCGGCGACGATCAACAGCGGCTTGCCCGCGTTGACGACCTTTTCGAGCACGGGCACGAGGTCCTTGATGCTGGAAAGCTTCTTCTCGTTGATGAGGATGTAGGCGTCTTCGAGCACGCATTCCATCTTGGCCGGATCGGTGACGAAGTAGGGGGAGAGGTAGCCGCGATCGAACTGCATGCCCTCGACCCACTCGACCTCGGTGGCCAGGCTCTTGCCCTCGTCGACGGTAATCACGCCGTCCTTGCCGACCTTTTCCATCGCGTCGGCCAGCAGGCGGCCGATCTCGGCGTCGTTGTTGGCGGCGACGCTGCCGACCTGGGCGATCTCGTCCTTCTTGTTCTTGACGGAAATCGACATGCTCTTCAGTTTGTCGGTGATGTCGGAGACGGCCCGCTCGATGCCCGTTTTGAGCTGGATGGGGTTGACGCCGGAGACGACGGCGCGGAGGCCCTCGTTGAAAATAGCCTCGGCGAGGATCGTGGCGGTAGTCGTGCCGTCGCCGGCGACGTCGCTGGTCTTGCTGGCGACTTCGCGGACCATGCGTGCGCCCATGTTTTCGTAGACGTCTTCGAGGTCGATCTCCTTGGCCACGGTCACGCCGTCCTTGGTGACGGTGGGCGAGCCGAAGCTTTTTTGCAGGATGACGTTGCGGCCGCGGGGGCCCAACGTAACTTTGACCGCCTGGGCCAATTTGCTAACGCCGCGCTTCAGTGCGTCGCGGGCTTCCTGGTCGAATGCAATCATCTTTGCCATGAGAATGGAACTCCTTCGTGGATTGTGTTTTGATTAGGGGCTAGGGGCCAGGGATTAGGGGTCAGGGGGTTTGATGTCTTCGTTCTAGTCCCTAGCCCCTAGCCCCTCGTCCCTCGTTCGTTATCCGATAACGGCGAGAATGTCCTCTTCGTGCATCAGCAGCAACTCGCGGGCGCCGAGCTTGAACGTGTCGCCGGCGTAGGAACTGAACAGGACGCGGTCGCCGACCTTGACCTGCAACAGGCTGCGGACGCCGTTGTCCAACATGCGGCCGTCGCCGATGCTGATGATCTTGCCGCGGGCGGGCTTGTCCTTGGCGGTGTCGGGCAGGACGATCCCGCCGGCGGTGACCGTCTCGGCCTCGGCGGCGCTCGACCACCACGCGGTCGCCCAGCGGCTGAAGCTTGATTTTGCTCGGGTCGGAAGATTTCTTCTCTTTTGCCATGCCTGATAGTCTCCGGGAAACTGCTCGTGAGGGATACGTGATCTGCCAAAGCGGCGCGCACGAAATACTGTGGCCCCACAGGGATGCAATCGGCGCGCCAAACCGCGGGCCGGCGTCGCAAGCTTCGATGGGGAAACGGGTTGGGTAGCGGGATGGCGTTTCGAGCGGCCATTCGACAGGAAATGAAGCGTGTAAAGGGCTGCCAATTTGACAGGTTGCAGGTTGACCTCGGCGCGGGGTGTCCTACTATTGAGGGGAATGGAAAAGGGCTCACGCGGAGACGCGGAGGCGCGGAGGGGAGTTTGTGCTTCTCTCGCTCCGCGAGAGGGTTGCGAAGCCGGGATGCCTTCACGCGGAGCGTGAAGAGTACGAGAGTACGTTTGTTGGAAGCTCTATCGAGAGACGACGATGCGAGAGACGACGATGATTGAAGAGATCGATATCTTTGCCTCTTGGCGAGTTGGCGCGAGGTTTTTGCGGCGGCAGACGCTCTGTGCAGCGTCGGCCGTGGGACTTGGGACGCTCTTCTTACTGCTGGCGATGGCGGCCGGCGTTGCGGCGAAGGAAGTGGGCGACCATGTTCAGGCGGAGCTCGACCGCGTGGCGAAGATGAGCGTGGCCCAGCAGCAGGCGTGGCTCCAGCAGTTGGAGCAACGCGCGGCGCGGGCGGCGCGGCTGACGCTTTCGCCGAAAGAGGCCGCCCGGCAAGAGGCACGCACCAGCGCGATGCTGCACCAGAAGACGGTGACGTGGAAGGTGCTGCGCGAGGTGATCGAGGATACGGAGAGACGCGAGAAGGCGGCCGCGGCGGTGGCGAAAGTGAAGGCGGCGAAGAAGGCGAGCGTTGCGAAGCCGCAAGCGGCCAGGATTGCGAAACCGCAAGCGGTAAAGGGAGGTGCTGCGGCGGTGCGGGTGAACGTGGAGGAGTTGGAGGCGCGCATCGCGGCTGTGAACCTGGCGCTGCGCGGCTTGGAAGCCGAACTGGCCGAGAACACGCCGTGGACCGCCGCGAGGCTGGAGCCCTTGGCCGATCGATTGAAGGGTCTGGTTGTTCGCTACCGCGATCTCGGCCTGTTTCGCGATGCACTGTCGAAGGAGGAGCAGGCGGACGTCACGAAGCTGGAGACGCCGAAGTCGGCGATTGCCGAGCTTGCCGCGCACGTGGCCGAGGCCCGCAAGCGCGCCAACGGCCCGCAATTCGTCGGCGACGAGGTCGAACGCCGCGCCGAATTGACGCGCTTGCAGGTGATCTCGCACGAGTTGGCGAAATTGGCGGGAAAATGAGGGACACTGAAGGGGACGGAGGAGATTGTCGGCACAGCGTTTGCCATCTGGCAGAGGTTTCGCCGACAAACTCCTCCGTCCCCCTTTTTTGGCCGGCTATCCGAGGATTCTCAGAAATCGCAACAGGATCAGCGTCAGCATCACGGCCAGATAGACGCAGAGCGCGAACAGGGCGATCTTGACGGTGCGGGTCGTTTTGATGCGGGGCATGGCTGGGTAGTGGATGGTGGGTAGTGGGTAGTGGGTAGTGGATGGTGGCGGATAGTGGATAGGGTGCTTACGTCGCTTCTGGCCACTTTTCACTACCCACTATCCACCACTCGCCATCCACTCCTCACACTCTCGTTCGCGGCGTGAAGCCCTTCATAATGTCGTTGTAGTGAATCACGCCCAGCAGGCAGTCCCTTTCGTTCACCACCGGAATCATGCGGTAGTGGTACTTGGCGAACATCTCGGCCAGGTCGTCCTTGAGGTCGTCCGCTTCGGCGGCCACCACCGGCGCGGCCATCAGATCGCCGAGAAGCATCTCATCGGGGGCAAGGACCAATTCGCGCAGATCGACCACTCCCAGCAACATGCGGTCGGGATCGGCGGTGACGTAGATATACGACACCATGTCGTGATCGTACTGCGACGAGCGCAGTTGCTGCAAGGCGTCGCCGACGGTCGTCTCCTTGGGCATGGTAACGCAGCCGGACGACATCAACGCATCGGCCGTGACTTCCCGCTCGGAAAGGATCTCCTCGATGCGGGCGGCCTGATCCTTGGGCAACAGCGCCAGCAGTTCCATCTTGTCGTCGTGCGGCAAGACGGCGAACAGATCGACCAACTGGGCGGTCGACATTTCGGTAAGGATGGTGCGGGCACGCTCCTGACGAAGATTGGCGATGATCTGCCGCTGCGCACGCGGCTCGGCCTCCATCAGGGTCTCGGCCGCCTTCTCGGAATCCAACAATGAGAACACGGCCGTCTGTTCCTCGCCGGATAGCTCCTCGAGGGCGTCGGCGAGGTCTTCGCTGGGCAGTTCCTTGACCTGGCGCGGGTGATCGAGAGCGAGAGGGTGTCGCTGGCCACGGCGTCTTCGAGCGAAAGGGGCTGGACGTATCGCCAGGAGATGAAGCGGTCTTTGATCGGGCGGAACCAGCCGATGCCCCCACTTGCGCAGGAAGCCGTTGAAGGAGATATCGACGTGAACGATGATCATGCGTCCCCTGGATTCGAGCAGGTGGACGTCGTTGACCACTTCGGTGCGTCGGCCGTCCATGTCGAGGATGGTCTTGCCCATCAGGTGCTCGTTCAGCAGCATCCAGCCGGGATGATCGACGAAGGGGGGATACTTGTCGCCTTTCGGGCGGCTGGACGAAGACGGCGTCGTCGTCGATCTTCACCACGCGTTCCCAGGGGATGAACTCGGTTGGGTTGCCCCAGCCGTGTTCGACGTAGATCGCCGACGGCCTCGGGATAGGGCTCGCTGAGGCGAAACACCAGATCAGTCAGCCGTCCGATGCGGTTGTTGATTTTGCCGGCGCAGATGGGGCGATTCAGCAGTTCGGAGAAGTAGAGGAAACGATGGTCGCGGGTGGCCGCGAAGAAATCGGCGGGCCTGCGGCACGTTGGTGTTTCCGGTCATAACGTCACCCCTCGTGGGTCATGCTACAGCATATCATTATTAGCATGGGGCAACGCTCTGGCGGCGGAGTTCGGCGATGAATGCAGATTGCGATGGCTAAAAGCACGGTCCATGTTTTCGGGCAAGATCAGGTGTTATGCGACGCATAGCCGAACAATGGACCAGTCCCCGACGTTGCAGGCCGCTGCGGTCCTTCAAACACCGAGCAATATGAAAACGGCATAGGTCGTGGAAATGGCGATAATGAAGATGACGATGGTCCAATTGACGAAGTTTTGCCAGCGGGTATTGACATATTCGCCCATCAGCGGCTTGTCGTTCAGCATCAGAATCAGGAAAACGAGCACCACCGGCAGGAGCGTGACGGCCACGACCTGCACGAACAGCGTGATGTGGTTCTGCACCGGCGTGCTCGATATCAGTGCGACGAAGCCCGCCGAGGCGAGCATGGCGAGATAGACGACGTAGAACCAGGGGGCGTCGCGGACGCTCTTGTTCAACGAATGAGCCCAGCCGAAGACCTCGCCGACGGACCAACTGGTGGCAAGCGAGATGCACAGGGCGCCGAGCAGGCCGGCGTCGAACAGTCCGATGGCGAACAGCACCTTGGCCCAATCGCCGAGGTGATGGTGGGGCATCACTTCGGCATCTTCATGGCGGTTTGTGCGGCCGACTCCGACGATGATCTTGCCGCCGCGCGGCGGATTCCAATAGAAGACGCCGGCGGTGGCGATGACGATGAACGCCGCCACGAGGCAGGTCAACACCGCGCCGAAGAGCGTGTCGAGTTTCCCGAACTTCATGTCGCGAACGTCCATGCCCTTGTCGACGACGGCGCTTTGCTGGAAGAAGATCTGCCAAGGGGTGATGGTGGTGCCGATGTTGGCCAGAATGAGCATCATCATCGTTCCGCCCGGCAGCATCAACATCATTCCACCCGGCAGCGTCAGCGTCCTTCCGCCGGGCAGAATGCTCAAATCGGGGCAAGAAACCGCGGGTGACGGCCGCCCAGCCCTCGTGCACGTTACCGGTCTGCATGGCCCAAATCGCGGCGGGAATATAGACCAAATTGAACAGGCAGAACACGAACGTGATCTTCTCGAACGTCCAATACTTGCCCGACATCACGATGCCGAACATCAGCAACGTGACGCCGAGCGACGTGATCCACTCGGGAACGCCGAAGATTCGCATGGCCTGGGTCATGCCGATGTATTCGGTCACGAGGGTAAGCCAGTTGATCAGGGCAAGGTCGAAGATCGAGAACCATCCCCAGCCGGGCCCGAAGGCGTCGAAGATCGCCTCGGCGTGACCGCGTTTGGTGACGGCGCCGAGCCGGACGGTCATCTCCTGGATGTAGTAGACCATCGGCAGGAGAATAAGGAATATCCAGAGGAGATTGAAGCCGGTCTTGGCGCCGGTTTGTGCATAGGTGGAGATGCCGCCGGCGTCGTTGTCGGCGACCATCGTGATGATGCCCGGCCCGACCACGGCCAGCAGGATCAGCCCGCGCCGCTTCAGCCTGCTCATGCCGTGAATGCTCTTGCTGATCCAGTACATCGTTTGGGCTCGCAGGCAGCATGGGTTTTCCGGCGAGAACAGAGAGATACCCTGGAAGGTGCTGGCTCCCGGAGTACTCGAACCTCAATTCATCGGGCTATCGAGTGTGCCGTACCGGCCGTTCGGTGCGGGGAATTGAGTCGGAGAAAAGGAATATCGTGGCGGCCCACGACATTGCTTTTCGCACTCAATAGACCATACAAGATAATCAGATTCACGAAACGGTGCAAGGCAACGACGCGGTGGGCAGCGCGGCGCCGGAAACGCCATTGTGGGGGCCAGCCGCCCGCGCCCCGGGTACTTGTTATCGGCCAAACACCGCTGCCAGCAACAATGCGGCGGTCTCCACGCGGAGAATCCGCGGGCCAAGGTCGACCGTGCTCCAGCCGGCGGCAACCGCCAGGGCGACCTCCTCGTCCGCAAATCCCCCCTCCGGCCCGACGGCCAGACACACGTCACCGTGTGCCACTGCTTGCTTGCAAGCAGTGTCGAGCTTTGGGTCGCCGCCGGCACTGCCTCTGTGAAGCAGTGGCACACGGTCGGCAGCTTGCCAAAGGTCTTCTTCGCCTCCCGGATGGGCCATGAGACGATGCTCCGTGCCCGCGTCGGCGACGAATTCGGGCCACGAGCGCGGTGGTCGATTCGCAGGAGCCGGTTGCGGCCGCATTGCTTCGACGCTTCGATCACTGTCCGCCGCAGACGCACGAGCGCCTGCTCAACCGGCTGGGCCACGCCGCGCTCGGTTCGCAGCGGCACGATCCGCATTACGCCCAGTTCGACCGCCTTCTCGACAAGCCATTTCTGCCGGTCGCCCTTGGGCAACGCCACGCCGAGTGTCACGTCGAACGGCAGCTCCCGGTTGACGGACCGCCGGGAGACGATGGTCAGTTCCACGTCGGCCCGTCCGACGCGTTCGACGGCGGCCGAAAACTCATCGCCGCTGCCGTCGAAGAGCGTCACTTGCGTGCCGGTCGTTGCCCGCATCACGTGGATCAGGTGATGCGCCTCCGTCCCGGAGAGCGTCACGCGATCGGCGGCGATCGGTATCTCGACGAAGTAGCGATCTGACATGGGGGGGACTGGAGATCAGGGGTCAGGGATTTGAGATTTTGAGATTTGCCGACCGCTTGCAGCTTTGCACGGACTGCGGCCCGTGGTTGGGTCAAGTTCCCTTGCAGATTCTACCGACAAGAACGGATGCGCGGGAAGTAGCATCTCCAGGAGGCGGAAGGACCATGTACCAGGCACATTGGGGTTTAAGTAAACCGCCGTTCAAGGGGTTTCTCGATCCGAAATCGTTTTACCAGAGCCCAACGCACGAGGAAGCACTGGCTCGGCTGAACTTCCTGGTCGAACAGCACCGCCGGCTTGGGCTGCTGGTGGGTCCCAGCGGCAGCGGCAAGTCGCTGTTGCTGGAGGTGTTTGCCCAGCGACTTCGCCGCCAACACCGCTCGGTGGCGAGACTGAGTCTGCTGGACGTCGAGCCGACCGAAATGCTCTCCTTGCTGGCGGCCGAATGGGAATTGCCGATCGGGTCGCTGCAATCGGCGCCGGTTCTTTGGCGAGCCTTGACCAACCGGCTGATCGAGCACCGCTACCAGCAGTTGGAAACGGTCGTGTTGTTCGACGACGTCGAGCAGGCCGATCGCGCGGACGTTGCAGCACGTCACGCGGCTGGTCCGGTTCGATCCCTCGCCCGAGATGCGGCTGACAATCGTGTTGGCCGGCCGCCAGGAATGCCTCGGGAGGCTGGGACAATCTCTGCTCGCACTGGCCGACTTGCGGATCGACGTCGAGCCGTGGCAGCGGGCCGACACGGAGCGATACGTCAACACGTCGCTGTTGCAGGCCGGCTGTCGGACGCCGGTCTTCGCCGAGCCGGCGGTCGATCGTCTGCACGAGCTTGCCCACGGCATCCCGCGTCGCGTCTCCCAGTTGGCCGACCTGGCTTTGCTGGCCGGGGCCGGTCAGAATCTCGATCAGATCGATGCGGGGGTCGTCGAGGAGGCTTATCAGGAGTTGTGTGTCGTGGGCTAAGGCCAGCCGCTCTGGTTTGGCGACGGCATTCCGCCGCGATTCGAGTTGCCACAAGTAGGCCCGGGAGGGGTCGAACCTCCGACCAAGGGATTATGAGTCCCCTGCTCTGACCACTGAGCTACGGGCCCGTGATGCCGTAAGTCGCATTTTGCACAATCGCTTGCGATAGCGCGACAGTCCCGTCGCGCGACCGTCTCGTCGCGACTGGAGCTTCGGCTCGCATTCTACACTGCGGCGGGGCAGACGCTCACTGCTGCCGGAAGAAGCGGCCCATTCGACTGAGTATCCGTCCTCCGGTGAAGCCCCTGCCCGAATCTTAGCGGATTTGACGTTGTCCCTCAACGGCCCTGCCTGACGTTTGCACAGACGTTGCGAAAAGGGGTAGCCTCTCTGCTCGTGGGCCATCCACGGAAGCCAGCTCGGTGAGAATCAAAGGCTGCCACGCTTCGTCCAGGAGAGTCCGATGCGAAGGGGACAGGTCCATGTTTTCGGGCGAGAATCCAGGGCAATCGCGACGACATTCGGCGGAAAAATGGACCAGTCCCCGACTTTGCAGTTCTCCTGACGCTTCGGTCTACCGCCGGCACACCGGAAAATTGCTGAAAACGAGGTCATTCTCTTGCTGGGCGAGGCAGCTTCGTTCCTTGATACGGGCCTCCGACTGTAATACGAGCGAGGGTCGAACCGACTGGTCAGTGCGGGTGGAAAGCGAATGGCCGTGGCCCGTTGCGATTTCGGCGTCAGAAACTCCGGTCGCCCGCCTATTTGGCTCGATGTTCCGGAGATGCGCGTCCTGTTGTGGGGCAGACGCTTGCAAACGGGGGGTAGTCTCCGTAAAATTGGGCAGCATCGGTATTTATGCCGATCTGAGCTGTCAACACCAAACTGAACAGCGAGGGGAGTGGTCATGGATGGATTTGCAGTGTTGAGTCGTCTCGGATCGATGGGACGTCTTGCGGGGAGCCGAGGCAAGCGCGGCCGAAGGAGTTGCCTGAACTGCCAGCTTCGCTTGCGCAGACTCCAGTTGGAACCGCTCGAAGACCGAGCGCTGCTGAGCGTTGGCGCGATGCTCGGGCCCAGCCTGCCAACGACAAGCATGGCAGCGAAGGCCATTATCGAACCTACCACGTCTTTCGTCGAGCCGACGAACTTCATCTCGTCGGTCCCTCAGCAGCGGCTTGCTTCGGTCGTGTCCCCGGCGACTTATGACCATATCGCCGTTCCGGTCACGGGTCCGGTCAGCAGCGGCGGCGAGGGGGGCATTTCTCCGAATTTTGTAACGGGCAACATGACGCCCAACCAAGTTCGCACGGCCTACGGGCTAAACCCGCCGATCACCATCGGTTCGATTACGGGGGATGGCAGTGGTCAGACGATTGCGATCGTCGACGCCTACCAGAATACCCACATTACAAGCGACCTAGCGACTTTCGACAGCAATTTCGGACTGCCTGCCCCGCCGAGCTTTTCGGTGCTCAACCAGAATGGCGGCACCGACCTGTCGGGCGTGCCGGCAGACAGCGGCTGGGCGCTGGAGATTTCGCTGGACGTGGAATGGGCCCACGCGATCGCGCCAAATGCCAACATCGTCTTGTATGAGGCAAACAGCAACGGCACCGATCTATACACTGCCGTAGACACTGCCAGAAACAACCCCGACGTTTCCGTGATCTCGATGAGTTGGGGCGCTACGGAGGACTTCTGGAGCCAATTCTACGAGCCGACGTATGACGCCCGTCTAAAAGCTCCTTCGGGACATATCGGGGTGACGTTCGTGGCGTCGACGGGCGACAGCGGCGCACAGGGCAATTATCCGGCCTACTCGCCCACCGTCTTGGCGGTCGGCGGCACGACACTGGATATTGTCAATTCGAGCGGCAGCTACAACACCGAATCGGGGTGGAGCGGTAGCGGCGGCGGCACGAGCAGCTATGAGGGGAAGCCGACCTATCAGAATGCACTTAACACCAGCACCCACCGTCAAATCCCGGACGTGGCACTCGACGCCGACCCGAGTTCGGGCGTTATGGTTTACGACGCGGGATGGTACAACGTCGGCGGCACCAGTCTCTCCGCCCCGTGCTGGGCGGGCATGGTCGCGATCGCCAACCAATTCCGCGTGAGTGCGGGTTTGGGAACGCTCAATCCCCCGGAAAACCCAACCCAGCTTCACACCCTTCTGTACGGCTTTGCCGGATCACCGAGCAACTTCAATCCGGTTGGATTCTTTCACGATGTGACCACCGGTGGAAGCACAGGCAGTCCCAACTATCCCTGCACGACGGGTTACGACCTCTGCACCGGGATCGGGACGCCGGTTGCCAACTTGCTGCTGCCTGCTCTGGCGTTCGGCGCGGTGCCCGGCACGCCGGATTTGGTGGCTGCCTATGATCACGGGTCGAGCAGCAACGACAACATCACCAATCTGAACAATCACGATTTTTCCACGGAGCTTCAATTCACCGTTCCCAACACCGCGTCCGGCGCGACGATCACTCTTTACGCCGATGGCACAGCGATCGGCAGCGCCACGGCCAGCAGCAGTACCACGACGGTCACCACCACCGGCAGCTTCACGCTCGGCGAGGGTGATCACGCGATTACGGCGCGGCAAACGGTGTCTGGGATGGGGCAATCGGCGGACTCCACGGCGCTGACCGTCACCATCGACACCATCGCGCCCACAGTGACCGTCAATCAGAGCGTCGGACAGGCCGATCCGACCGTGCTCGGATCGACGATCGGCTTTACGGCTCCCTTCAGCGAGCCGGTCCTCGATTTCGTCAGCGCCGACGTGACGCTCGGCGGCACTGCCGGGGCAAACAACGTCGTTGTCACGCACTACAGGGGCGACTACGGCACTTACTATTTTTTTGTCAGCGGGATGACTCAGGTGGGAACGGTGACCGCCAGGGTGGCGGCTGGAGTCGCCCACGACGTGGCGGGGAACGCCAACGTGGCATCCACCAGCACCGACAACACGGTTACCGTCGTCGACAGCACGCGCACCTGGGACGGCGGCGGCACGGACAACAACATGACGACCGCGGCCAACTGGTCGGACGACGTCGCCCCGGTCGCCGGTAGCGTCCTGGTGTTTGCCGGCTCGACGCGGACGACCCCCGTCAACAACTTTACAGCCGGCACCGTTTTCGACAGCATCACCTTTGCCAACGGCGGTTTTACGTTGTCGGGCACCGCCTTGGGGTTGACTCCTGCAAACGGCGTCGCTATCAGCAACGTCGCCGGGCAAAACGGGATCGACCTGGCAATTTCGGCGGCGTCGACCGGCACTGTGGTCGTGCAGGCCGGCGCGCTGCGGCTTGCGACGGACGCCCAGGGCCCCGTGCTCGCTGGCAGCGGGACGGACATCCGCGGCGGCAAACTGATCTTCGACTACAGCGGCGGCGCGACTCCGGCGGCGACGGTTTTAGGCTTGTTGACCGCGAGCTATGACGGCGGGGCCTGGGACACCGGCAACTTCCGCAGCACCACGGCCGTCGCCAACGGAACGACGCTCGGCTGGAAAGACGATGCCGCAAGTTCGCAACTAACCGTGATGGCCACGATTCCCGGCGACTTCAACCTCGACGGAACGGTCGACAGCGCCGACCGCTCGCTTTGGTTTGCCGGCGCCGGGAGCGGCACAACGTGGGCCCAGGGCGACGCAAATTATGACGGCGCGGTCAACGGTCTCGATCGCGATATTTTGCAGGCGAACGTTTCCAGGAGCGTCAGCGGCAGCCCCTTGGCCAGTCCTCTCGCTTCCTTGGCAAATAGTCCCACGGTGAACGTCGATATTGGCGTTTCGCCAAGCAGCAAGTCGCGAATCGACGGACAATCGCCGCGCGTCGCCGCCGCCCAGACGAAACTGGCTGGCTGGCCATGCCCAGCGAACGGTTCGGACGTCTCGGCGACGAATGTTGCGCTGCGGACGGCTCACGACGCGGTGTTCACCGGGCTGGCAGCCGCTGACGGGCGTCTCGATGCCGGCCTGCTGACAGCCGACTTCGGTCTCGGCGCGCTTGGCGTTTTTGCGGCTCCGCGGCGAGCCGTGTAGCAGGCTACATGCAGGGCGGGATTCCGAGCGTTCTTCGCGCGGTTTGGGCGAAAAGCGCCGGCATTTTCCGCCGTCGGCGAGGAGCCCGACACGGTCGCAGCGTCGGAGCGCCTCGTTATGCCGTCCGCTCTTGCGAGGTCGTCCGCCGCGAGTCTACTCGCCGCACATCTGCGATAGTTCACGGAGGTACTCGATCGCCTCGGCCAGATCGGGGGCTGCTCCGCCTCGCTTCCGGCCGTCGCGGTCGCAACGGGCGAGCAGTTTCAATTCCTCGCAGTCTTCCGACGCTTCCAGCCGCCGCCGAGCGCGTGCGCCGAGCGTGCCGTCCAACAGGCACCGGCCTTCCATGTGATGCTCGATCAGCCAGGCGGACCGCGGCGTGACGTAGCCGTCCAGGGCCTCCAGACCCGCGGCCACGTGGTCGCTCCGGTCGATCGCTTTGCCGACGTCGTGCAGCAGGGCGGCCAGCAGGAACTCCTCGTCGTAGGGAAGTTCGCCGCGGGCCAACTCGAACACCTGGAGGCTGTGGTACAGCGCGTCGCCCTCGGGATGGTACTGGGGGCTCTCCTTCACGTTCTCCAGCGGCAACAGCAGCATTTCGTAGATCTGGAAGCGATCCACCCGGCTCTCCGCCTCCAGCACCGACTGCTCCAGCGAAATGCCGGGGTACTCGCGGGCGAGAAATTGCTCCAGTTCGGCGATGCTCGCCCGCTCGATCGCCTTGCCGGTGATCGAGCTCTTGAAGACGTAATGGGCCATGTTGGCGGCGTAGATGGTCAGCTCGAAGGGGAAGCGGTCGGCGACGTGGATGTGAACGAACGTCTGCTCCTGGCCGTGCTTTCGCACCCGTTTCCGCTCGACCTCGTAGGAGAAGCCCTCGGCGTCGAGAGCGGCGGCCACCGCCTCGATGCTGTCGGAGAAGACGTGCAGATCGATGTCGGAGCCGCGGCGCACGTGGCCGGTCAAGCGTGCTGCCGATCAGGCGCGGGCGGAACGTCCGCAGAATTCGCATCATGCGGAGGGCTTCCAGCCGCATGTCGCGGAGGTTCTCGGTCCGCTGCTCGGCCTTCGTGCAGCTTGGCCCAGATTTGAACTTGATCGCGGATTTCGCGGTTGCTGGGCAGATCGCTCGGCTTGAAATCGCCTCGGGCAACCCGCCGGGCCGCCTTGAGCTTTGCCGGGAGATATTCAGACACTTCCCGCGTGTACATCAGCCGGGCGGCTTCCCAAGCCACCTGGCGACGAACCTTGTCACTAGACATCCTTTGGCGCCGACACAAGCGACGCGCGATACGAGGAATTGGGGATCGGTCGGCAGTGTCCGAATTGGAACGCCTTTCCAACTCTACACCTTCGACCGGCACGATGCAAGAGTGCAATCGATTAGGGGGGGGCGGCGGTGCGGCAAGATTTTTTGACAGCCCCATCGCCGCTCCGAAGGAACATTGTCCGTCCAGCCCAGGGTAGCGCCCGAATGTTGCCGTGCCCGGCGGTTGCCGGCCGCGGCCTCTTTTTGTCTTTGACGAACGGGTGCGGCGGTCTAGAATGGGCTGGAAGCTCACGGCTGCCTCACGTCCTGTTAGGGTGGCAGTTGCACTGCCATCCCCGCGTCAGCGGCGATCACCGGGGGGCGGCAGTACAACTGCCGCCCCATCACACGTTTCGTGCAGCGACCAAGCCACCTGAGCGACAGAAACCATGAACGCTCTCTCGACCATCTACCGGCCGTCGCTCGGGCTGCTGACCGACCTGTACGAACTGACAATGGCCTACGGCTATTGGAAGACGGGAAGACAGGACGACGAGGGCGTCTTTCACCTGTTCTTCCGCCGAAGTCCTTTTGCCGGGGGCTTCACCATCGCCGCCGGCCTGGCGAGGGCGATCGAGCACCTGGAAAGTCTTGCGTTTGCCGCCGACGATCTGGCCTATTTGGCCACGCTTCAAGGAAACGACGGGCGACCGCTGTTTGAGCGGGCGTTTCTCGACTACCTGGCGCGGCTCGACGTGCAGTGCAGCGTCGACGCCGTTCCCGAGGGGACGGTCGTCTTTCCCTACGAGCCGCTGGTGCGGGTGCAAGGGCCGCTGCTGCAAGCCCAACTGTTGGAGCCGGCCCTGCTGAACATTGTCAACTTTCAGACGCTCGTGGCCACGAAGGCGGCGCGGGTGGTCATGGCGGCACGCGGCGAGCCGGTACTGGAGTTCGGGCTGCGCCGGGCGCAGGGCATCGACGGTGCGCTTTCGGCCAGCCGCGCGGCCTACATCGGCGGCTGCGCGGCGACCTCGAACGTCCTGGCCGGCCGGTTGTTCGGCATTCCCGTCCGAGGCACCCACGCCCATAGCTGGGTCATGTGTTTCGACGACGAGCTCGAGGCGTTTCGCGCTTACGCCCGGGCAATGCCGAACAATTGCGTCTTTCTGGTCGATACCTACGCTACGCTGCAAGGCGTTCGCAACGCGGTCGAAATCGGCCGCGAGATGCGGCGGCAGGGGCACGAGATGATCGGCGTCCGGCTCGATTCCGGCGACCTGGCCTGGTTGAGCATCGAGGCGCGGAAAATTCTCGACGAGGCCGGCTTTCCCGACGCGGTCATCCTGGCTTCGAACGATCTGGACGAACGCATCATCGAAAGCCTCAAGGAGCAGGGAGCGACGATCGCCTGCTGGGGCGTGGGCACGAAGCTGGCCACCGCCTACGACGAACCGGCCCTGGGGGGCGTCTACAAACTTTCGGCCCTGCGGCGTGGCGGCGGGCAGTGGCAATACAAGCTGAAGGTCTCCAAACTGGCGGCGAAGATCTCGAATCCCGGCATCCTGCAAGTCCGCCGCTTCTTTGAAGATGGTAGTGCGGTCGGCGACATGATCTTCGACGAGTTGAATCCAAGCCATGACGGCTCGACGATGGTCGATCCGCTCGACGTGACCCGCCGCAAGACGATTTCGGCAGACGCGCCGGGCGAGAACCTCTTGACGCCGATCCTCCGCGGCGGCCAACGGGTCTACGATCCGCCGAGCCTCGATTCCATCCGCGCGAGTCCAGGAGCAATTGGCCATGTTCCACGACGGCGTGAAGCGTTTCGTCAATCCGCACCGCTATCCCGTCGGTTCTCGAACGCGGGTTGCACGAACGAAAGACGGAGCTTATTCTCAAGGCCCGCGGATACGAGTAGGACGGATTTGGAAATTTGTCCTACGGCACGGCGCGGCCCATTGTTGCCAACGTGCAAATTGCGGAAGACGACCATGAACGCCTTGATTCTTGTCGATTTGCAGAACGACTTTTGCCCGGGCGGCGCGTTGCCGGCGCCGCAGGGCGATGGGGCGATCGCCGCGGCCAATCGGCTGCAACCGCAGTTCGATCTGGTCGTCGCCACGCAAGACTGGCACCCAGCCAACCACGGCAGCTTTGCGGCCAACCATCCGGGAAAGAAACCGGGCGACACGATCGAACTGGCGGGGCTGCCGCAGATTCTCTGGCCGGTCCACTGCGTTCAAGGCACGCCGGGGGCCGATCTTCACCCCGATCTCGACCGATCCCGCATCGCACGCATCTTCTGCAAAGGCGACAATCCGACGTTGGACAGCTACAGCGGCTTTTTCGACAACGGCCACCGCAAAGCGACGGGCCTGGCCGCATATCTGAAGGAGAAAGGCGTCGCGAGCGTCTACGTTTGCGGCCTGGCAACCGATTACTGCGTGAAGTGGACCGCGCTGGATGCCGTCGATCTCGGTTTTAAGACCTATTTGATCGAGGACGCCTGCCGCGGCGTAGAGGCCAATGCCGGCGACGTGCAACGGGCGATTCAAGAGATGCAGGCCAAGGGGGTCATCGTGATCCGATCCGATCAATTGCTAAATTCAGTTGCGGCAGCGGCCAATGAGACGGAGCGCGACCAGCCGCGCGTCCTTGGCGAAGGGCGGTTCGCTCGGCTGTTGAGCTTTCGCGGCTGGGAGTGGATCGAGCGAACGAACACGTCCGCCGCCGCGGTGATTGTGGCGATTACGCCCGATCGGCAGTTACTGCTGGTCGAGCAGTATCGCATCCCGTTGGGTCGTCGCGTGATCGAGTTGCCCGCCGGGCTGGTGGGCGATTTGGCGGAGCACCGAGATGAAGGCTTGGTGGAGGCGGCCCGCCGCGAGTTGCGCGAAGAGACCGGTTACGAAGCCGGCGCGATCGAGTACTTGCTGGAAGGCCCCACCACGCCCGGCCTGGCCAACGAGGTCTACACGCTGCTGCTGGCTCGCGACGTTCGCAAAGTCGGTCCCGGCGGCGGCGATTCGAGCGAAGACATCCAAGTCCACGTCGTGCCGCTCGACGGCGTCGAAGCATGGCTGGAATCGAAGCGGCGAGCTGGCGTGATGATCAGCCCGAAGATCTATTCCGCTCTGTATTTCGCCGCGAAGTAGGCGATCGCTTCCCTCCGCGGCGGCTAAACGGCGCGGGTAGACGGCGGGGTTAAACGAAGAGAATGGAAACCGCCCATGTTGGCTGCCGACTCCACGCGAGACGCCATCGCCGCTGGCTCCGGGTTGAACGAAACCACGCCATCCGCTGTCTGTGCGGGCAATCCCGCACCGCGTTGCATTGCAGGGAAGGCGAGATAGAATACTGAAGACGTCGTTTTGGCAAGCGTTGTGCGGCCGTGGTTTTCCCGATGGGGTGACAGCGGCTGCGTATCGCGGTTCCAGCATCTATAAGAAAGGACTCTGGCACATGGACCAGACCCCTCCACCAGACGGTATTCAACACTCTCCCATACCTGCCCAGGTCGTTCCGCAGCCGGCTCCCCCTCCGCCTCCGCGGAAATCGCGGTTTTTCGGCCGGTTGGTCATGGCATTCTTGCTCTTCGTCTTTTTGGGCTCGCTGGCGTTGAACCTGCTGTTGCTCGTCGCGGTCGGACTAACGGGCCTTGCCTCCGCGGGAGAGGAAGGGCGGGTGAGGGAAAGAGTGCTTTCGTCGTGGAACCCCCACGGCACAAGCAAGGTCGCCGTTCTCTCGGTCGAGGGGACGATCCTCAGCGGAGGGGGCTTTTTCAAACAGCAGATCGATCACGCCCGCAGAGACATCAAGAACGGCACCCTCAAGGCGATTGTGCTGCGGGTCAACTCGCCGGGCGGCACCATTTCGGGCAGCGATTACATGCTGCACCACCTGCGAAAACTGGTCAAGGACTCGAAGGGGGCGAAGATTCCGATCGTTGTCAGCATGGGAGGGATCGCGGCCAGCGGGGGCTACTACGTCTCGATGTGCGTCGGCGATACCTCCGACACGATCTTCGCCGAACCGACGACCTGGACCGGCTCGATCGGCGTGATTATTCCCCACTATAATCTCGCTCGACTGATGGAAAAAGTGGGCATTCAGGAAGACGAGATCGCCAGCAATCCGCTGAAGACCATGGGCAGCTTCGCGCGGAAAATGACCCCCGAGGAACGCAAAATCTTCCAGCAATTGGTCGACGACGGCTTCACGCGGTTCAAGGACGTCGTCAAACAGGGCCGTCCGGCGTTTCAGAAAGATCCCGCCGCTCTGGACAAGCTCGCCACCGGCCAGGTCTTCACCGCCGACCAGGCGCTGAAAAACGGACTGATCGACAGAATCGGGTTCGTCGAGGATGCCGTCGATCGGGCGATTCAGTTGGCCGGGCTGGACCCGACGGATGTGAAAGTCGTGAGATATAAGGCGGAGCCGGGGCTGTCGCATCTGCTGTTCGGCAAGACCCGCGCTCAACCCGCGTTTGACCTGGCGGCGGTGCTGGAGAGTGCTACCCCCCGCGCATACTATCTATGCACTTGGCTCCCAGCACTGGCCGGCAGTGCCAAGTAGCAAAACCCAGCAGCTCCTGTAGGAAACGCGCTCTGTGGCGTTCCGGGAGCAAGGAACGGGACGGAGCCCGCTCCCTACAGATTCGTCGCCGAAGCGTTACCCTGGTTTGAGCGAGGCCCGAATTCGCTCTCCTGCCCGCGTTTTGGCATCCCTCCTAAAGTTTCCCGATCCCGCGGACGATAACGTCTGCAACGATTGTATCGGTCGCAAGGATTTTATGTTGTGGAGCCGACTTGGCGGTCTAGGTAAACGCAAGTGCTTTAAGATGGAGGTTGCCCATGAAGGGCTCGTTCAACTACCAGAACCCTCTGCGGATGCTGTTGCTCGCCCTCGGGCTATTGGCAGGAATTGGGCTGACGGGTTGCCAGAGTGGACTTCGGCGGCCAATCGTTGCCCAGTCCGTACTATATGTCGGACGACGTGCAGTACTTCCCGCCGGGCGCCGAGTTCCCGCTCAGCAGGGAAGCTGCCGCCATGAAGGCATACAACCAAGATCAGACGGCGCAAGCAGCCAGACGCTGAGTTTGCTAAAGATACGCCGAACGCCGGTCGGCGATCCGCGCTCGGGCAGCTTTGACCTGCCGGCGCACGGCAACATTCGACCGGGTTGGGGGGGACGGCGCCTTGCGTTGCTGGCGTCCCGGGGGCGGAATGCCGCAGTTGCGGCGCCCCTTGGACGTCAGCAGCGCAAGGAGTTTTTCTTTTCTTCAAACTTCGTAGTCGCCGCCTTCCAGCGGGAAAACCGGCTGAAGCCGGGCCTACGGAACCATGTCCGGCCATCGCCATGCCCGATTTCGCACTCTCGCCCGCCGCATCGCAGTGGATTCACGTGGTGTTGGTCTGGGTCGGTTTCGGCACCTTGGTCGGGCTGCTGGCCACGGTGATCTTTCCTTTTCGCCGTCCCGCTCGGGCCGTTCTGGGCCGTAGTCACCGGCATCATCGGGAGCACCATCGGCCTGCTGGGGCTCGGTTGGCTCGTGCCCGACCGCGAACTCGATCCCATCAGTCCTCTGGGCTTCTTGGCCGCCTCGGTCGGCGCCTTTATTCTGCTGCTGCTCTACCGCATCGGGGTCGCCCTATTCGGAAAGCCCGAACGCGACGCCGACAAACCTTAGCGGACCGATTTCCGCCGTCCGACCAACGAATGTTCGCTTTCTGGCGAGTCTTGCAGGTCACTGTTCTGTACAATAGAATGTCATAGGTTCCTTTGGGTGGAGAGTTGTGACATGATTACAGTGACTTTCACGGAACTGCGAAACCATGCAAAGAAGTACTTCGATGCCGTAGACGAAGGCGAGACGATCGCGGTATGCCGGCATGGAAAGCCCGTGGCTGTGCTGTCGCCGTTTGACGAGAAGTCGTTGGATCGCTGGAAGCGCGCCAATCCGCAGCGGATCGAGGGCGTGGAACTGAGCAAGGTGATTCTGGCGGAGCGGCAATCTCTCGATGATGCGCATTGCATTCGACAGTTCGGCACTGGCCCAACGATATGTCCGACGAGCGCTGGCACGCCGCGGGTCCTTGAGTTGTGGCGCAGGCCACGGAGGTTGTTGTCAGCGTCTTGTGCGTGCCGGAGATTTTGTCAGGACTGAATCGGCTGCGACGAGAGGGGCGATTGTCGTCGGACGGATACGTGGCCGCGAAAGACGGACTTGGCCGGCGATATGACGCAAGCGACGATCGTGCCGGTAACGCCCGCTGTGCTTTCTCGCACCCTTGAGATACTTGGAGAAAACGGCATTGCGCACTCTCGATGCAGATCCACCTTGCCGTCGCGATGGATTCTGCGTGCGATCTGTTTGTTTCCGCCGATATGCGGCAATGCGAGGCCGCAAGCGAACTGGGATTGAAAATCGAACGAATTGAGGTAGATACAGCATGTCCGACGAACCGACCGATCTGATCGCGCTGTTGCAGCAAAACATCTCCAGCGTGGTGCTCGGCAAGGCCGACGCCGTGCGGCTGGTGGTCGTGGCGCTCTTGGCGGGCGAACACGTGCTGTTGGAGGACGTGCCCGGCGTGGGCAAGACGCTGGTGGGCAAGGCCATCGCCCGCAGCTTGGCCGGCGTGTTCCACCGCATCCAGTTTACGCCCGACCTGTTGCCGGCCGACATCACCGGCAGCAGCATGTACAACAGCCAGACGCACGAGTTCGTCTTCAGTCGGGGGCCGATCTTCGCCAATGTCGTGCTGGCCGACGAGATCAACCGCGCCACGCCGCGGACGCAGAGTGCGCTGTTGGAGTCGATGAGCGAGCGGCAGGTGTCGGCCGACGGCCAGACGCATCCGCTGCCCCGGCCGTTCATGGTGATCGCCACGCAGAACCCCGTCGAGTTCGAGGGCACGTATCCGCTGCCCGAAAGCCAGTTGGATCGCTTCCTGCTTCGCATTCCGCTGGGCTACCCGAAGCGCGACGTCGAGTTGCAGGTGCTCGTCGAGCCATCGCGAGGGCGAGCCGGTCGATTCGCTGGCGCCGGTGCTCGATTGCGAGCAGGTTGCCGCGTTGCAGGCGGCCGTGCGGCAGGTGACGATCGAGGATTCGATCAACGAGTACGTGTTGGACATCGTCGAGGCCACGCGGCGTTGCGACGAGTTGCACGTGGGCGTGAGCACCCGCGGGGCGTTGGCGCTGTATCGCGCGGCCCAGGCGGCGGCGTTGGTGGCCGGGCGGCGGTTCGTCGTGCCCGACGACGTCAAGCGACTCGCCGTGCCCGTGCTGGCCCATCGCGTGATTCCCAAGGGCTATTTGCACGGCGGCGACCGCGAGGCGATCGAGTCGCTCGTCGAGCGGCTGGTTGCCGATGTGCCGGTGCCGGGATAGGGCCTCCGTGAGTTATCGAGCGGACCGTTAGAATGTCATAACAGCCGGGGGCCAACGGCCCGCGGAATGTGTTTGCCATCGCAGCCGCGGGCCGTTGGCCCCCGGCTATTGGACGATGTTGACGACCCCGCCGAATCGTCAGTCGCTAAGCGGGCATGATCATGGATCTCGCTTCTCCACAAAATCCGACGCCCGCTCGCAGCCGTTGGCAATTCAGCCTTCGCCAGATGTTTGCGGCGGTCACCGGCATCGCAATCCTGCTCGGATGGGCGGCATGGGGCGGGTGGCTCGCGGGCGATGCTGTGGTTTACCTCTCGATAGCCTTGCTTGCCGCCGTCTTCTCGCGGATGGCGCGGTGCTGCTTGGTCGGGGCTTGTGCGATCTTCATCGTGATCTGGACGACGGGTGTCTGGCACAGTATGGAAGATGTGCTCGACTACGTCCCCTCTCACTATTGGTTCATGTTTGCGGTGGGACAACGAACTCTGTGGGTGTCCGCTTTCCTTCTGCTATGTGTCGCCGCATTTCTCCGCGTCAGGATTCGTGCTACAGCCTGCGAGTTGATTGCCTCCCTGGCCTTGGCCGAGCTATTGATCGCAGCGAAACTTGTCTGCGTCGAAGCGTCATACTTGGGCTGTTGGACGCTGCCTCAAGCGTTGGGATTCGCGGACACATGCGGAGGTGACAACGAGTTGTATAGGCAGGCTTCGTGGTCGGTCCTTAGGGACTATTTTCCACGTCCAGGACTATTCATTGCCGGGCCGTGGCTACTGGGAATCGTGGTCGGGGAGATCGTGGCAAGTTACCGAGAACCTAGCAACAGTGGAGAAGAGATAGTATAATATCAGGCGCGATTCGGAACATTCTCCTCCACAAGGATCTCCCAGCATGTCGCTAACAATTGACGCGGAACCGTTGCCGCTGCAAGCCGACTCCGATGGTGTCGTCCGCGTCGGCGGAACGAGAGTGACTCTGGAGACGATCGTGGTTGCGTTTCAGCAGGGAGCCACCGCGGAGGAGATTGCCGAACAGTACTCCACGGTGGCGTTATCTGACGTTTACGCGGCTATCGCCTTCTACCTTCGCCATCGTTCGGACGTCGAAGCATATCTCGATGAAGGAAGCCGTCGGAGCGACGCTCTGCGGCGAGAACAAGAAGCGAAGTACGATCGGCAAGAGATTCGTAACCGCTTGCTGGCAAGACGCTAATGGTGCCTGAATGCGTCTTCGCCGCCAAACCACCATCTGCCGCGAGGGGTTGTACTTTCTGGCGATTATCGCGCTGGTGTTCGGCGGCGCGATGATTAAGGAGGTCAATCTGCTGCTGATTCTGGCCGGAATGCTGCTCGGGCCGTTGCTGCTGAACTGGCGGGCGGTGAAGGCTAATCTGCGCGGGCTGAAAGTCGAACGCAACCTGCCGCTGCGGATCTGCGCCGGCGACGTGCTCTCGGTCGATCTGAACCTGACGAACACCCGGCAAGAGGCTGGGCTGTTGGGCGGTCGTGGTCGAAGAGCAGATCCAGCGGGAGACGGTCAATGGCCGCGCAACAATCATCGCCGCCAGCCGACGTTGCGTCCGAGCGTGCTATTTCCCTACGCCCCCGCCGGGCAATCGCGCAAGGGCGTCTACCGCGGGCGGCTGGTCGAGCGCGGCCGCTATCGGCTTCGGGCCGCTGCGGGCTTCGACGCGGTTCCCCTTCGGCCTGTTCTCGCGCACGATCACCCTGGGCAAGCCCGAAACGCTGATCGTGCTGCCGCGGCTGGGCCGGCTGACGCAGGGCTGGGCGGCGCGGCGGCAGGAGGCGTTCGCCGGAACGGATCGCCGCCGGCAGCAGCCGGGCAGCGAGGGCGATTTCTACGGCGTCCGCGAGTGGCGCAGCGGCGACGGCCGGCGGCTGATCCATTGGCGAAGCTCGGCGCGGTTGGGCAAGCTGGTCGTGCGGCAATTCGAGCGGCCGCGCAGCCGCGACGTGGCCGTCGTGCTCGATCTCTGGCAGCCCGAGCCGCATCGAGCCCGAACACGTCGAAAACGTCGAACTGGCCGTCAGCTTCGCCGCCACGGTGCTGGCCGACCTGTGCCGCAAGGGCGGCAGCAACATTCATCTGGCGATCAGCAACGGCGGGCCGGAGTGCCTCGGCGGACCGGCGTCGCTCGGCGACGCTGCAATGGCTGATGGAGCAACTCGCGCTGGCCGAGGCCCGAGCCGACGCCGCGCTTCCGGCCTTGTTGGCGGCGACGTTGCGGCAGGTCACGGCCGGCACGGAAGTCGTGCTGGTCAGCACGCGGCGCGGTCGATCTGACCGATGCGGCGCAGTTCGCGGACGTTGATCCGATCCCGTGATGCGCGATCGCGTGCGGCGGATTCTGTGCGTCGATACGTCGAGCGAGCAGTTGGCGGAGTTTTTTAGCGAATGATGACGAAGCAAATGACGAACGAAGGAAGTGAATGACGAATGAAGAATAGAATGGCATGCGAATTTCGTCATTCGTCATTCGTGCCTCGGATTTTTCCTGAGCCCCTGACCCCTAACCCCTGCCCATGTACCTCGAACGCCTCTTGCAGATCAACATGGCGACGCTGGCGGCGCTGGGGGCGCTGTTGCTGGGCATGGGCCAGCAGAGCGAGGGGCCGCCGCTGCTGGTGATATTGGCGGCCGCCGCCTCCGTCTGGCTGACCGACGTGACCGGCTGGTTCCGCCTCGGCCGCCGGACGGCGAACGTGTTGGTGCTCGTGGCGGCCGCGGTCTCGCTCCGCAATCTGTATCCGCTCGCAAATCGAGGCGCAGACCATCGGGCTGGCGTGGTTCGTCATCTACCTCCAGATCATTCTCCTGTTCCAGGAGAAGGACGAGCGGACGTACTGGCTGCTGGTGATGCTGAGTCTGTTGCAGGTGGTCGTGGCCACGCTGTTCAGCCAGGGAGTCTGGTTCGGCGTCTTGCTGGGCATCTACATGCTGCTTGGTTTTTCGGCGATGACGCTTTTGATGATCTATCGCCAATGGAAGCTGTTTGCGAAGGGCGGTGAGGCTGGAGAGTCGGTCGAGACCGCGTCACAGCGCGCATCCCCTCTTCGTCGGACATCGCGACCATCGCCGCTGGCCGCTGGCGGGCAATCGGCCGGAGTTCACCAGTCTGCCGGGCGGCAGCAGCCACGCGGGCGTCGGCCGCGATCTGTTCGGACGCTTGGGGCGAATGGGGCTGCACACGATGGCGCTGTCGCTGGTGTTGTTCTTCGCCGTTCCGCGCTTCGGGCAAGTCAGCTGGCGCGGCCCGCTGGCGAAGCCGCAACCGCTTGGTCGGCTTCACCGACGAGGTCAAGCTCGGCCAGTTGGGCAAGATCATCGAGAGCCGCGAAGCGGTCATGCAGGTGCGGTTCTTCATGGATCCGGCAACGACCTGCCCCAAGCCGCTCAACGGCGACGTCTATCTGCAAGGCGCGTTCCTGATGCGCTACCAAGACGGGCAGTGGAAGGCGGGGCACCCCAGCTGCAACGTGTCCGGCGGCAGCACGCCGTTGCAGCGCGAACATCGGCTGCCGACGCAGGGATTGTTCGAGCAGAAGATCAAGATCGAAGGGACTGGACCGCGACGAATTGTTTTTCGTGTCGCCGTATATCTCGATCGAACGAACGAACACGACGGTTACGCTCGATTACGGCTAGCAGCGGCTGGAGCGCACGGTGCACCACCCGTCGCAGCCGTTCGACCTATGCCTTGGCCACGACGGCGATCGTCGGCAGAGAGCAATCGCCGCTGGACGCCGGCGCGTCGGACGATTGCCAGGCGAAGTGCGAACATACCGACACAAGGATCTGCCACAGCCTGGTGGACTTGGCCGAGCGACTGGATTGCGCGAAGCCGGCTTGAGCAAGGCGAGCCGCCAAGGCCCGGGCCGAATGTCTGGACGCGAAAGCTGGCCACCTCGGGAGCAGTTCCAGTACAGCCTGACCGGCGCCGATCGCAATCCGAGCATCGATCCGATCGAAGACTTCGTCACCGAGCATCCGCAGGGACATTGCGAATACTTCGCCACGGCGCTGACGCTCATGCTTCGCAGCCAGGGGATTCCGGCGCGGATGGTCTGCGGATTCAAGTGCGACCAGAACGACTGGAACTCGGCGGGCGGATACTACCAGGTTCGCCAATTGCACGCCCACACCTGGGTCGAGGCGTATCTGCGGCCGAGCCAACTTCCCGTCAAGCTGGAGCACGGCAAGGACTACTGGAAGCTGGTCCGAGCATAGGGACGAGCGTTACGGCGGCGAACGGCTGATCGGGCGGCGGGCGGGTGGCTGCGGCTGGATCCCACGCCGGCGGGCTTCGGCGGCGAGAGGGCGATTGGTTCACGCCGCTGCGCAACGGGCTCGACTGGCTCGATGCGCGCCTGGTCGAAATACGTCGTCGAACTCGACTGCCAACGCCAACGCGACGCCATCTATCAGCCGATCGCCGACGCGGCGCAGAAGCGTGTGGCAGAAGACTGACCAGTGCCCGGCAGTGGCAGGCGATGTTCGACTCGGTCGTCCGTCGCTCTGTACCTGGACCATCTCGGCCGCGAGGCCAAGTGGATGTCTGCTGGGCATGGTCGGCGTCGTGGTGACGGTGTTTCTGGCGGGCATGGGCGTGGCTGCTGGTGCGGATTGGCCGGCGGCTCTGCGGCGCGTTGGACGGGGAAGCCGCGTCCGGCGGCGCGGCCGCCGGAGGATCGAAATCGCGTTCTACCGCCGTTTCGAGACGTCTGATGGCCCGGCAGGGGCTGGTGCGCGCCCCGCGCGCAAACGCAACGCGAGTTTGCGGCGGCCGCCGGGCATCGATCTCGCCTCGTTGACGGGCGAAAGCCGCCTGGCGGCGCTGCCGGCCGTGGTCGCCGACGCCTTCTACCGCGTCCGTTTTGGCCGGACGCCCCTGGACAATCTCCAGACCCAGGCGGTAGAACAGGCATTAGTCGGAAATCGCGGCGATTCGGAGCAACAGGCACCGCCGACGTCTCTCGCGCGAGAGCCGCAAACCAGTCGGTCGCGGAAGGCGTGATGACCATGAAAATCGGACTGGTCGGCTATCAAGGATCGGGCAAGAGCACGCTGTTCCATTGGCTGACGGGCGTGGCGCCCGATCCGGCGCTGGCCCACACCGGCCAGAGCGCGATGGCGCCGATTCCCGACGCCCGCTTCGAGCCGCTGCTGCAAAATCTACCATCCGAAGAAGGTCACGCACGCCGCCATCGAACTGGTCGATACGCCGGGCCTGAGCCGCACGCACGAGGGCAACGCCACCCGGCTGGCCATGATCCGCGAGGCGGGCTGCCTGGTGTTCGTCGTGGCCGCCTTCGACGGCACCGATCCGGTGGCCGATCTCCGCTCGTTCGACGAAGACCTCGTGCTGGCCGACATGGAGATCGTCACCAACCGCATCGAGCGGGTCGAAGAGCAGCTCAAGAAGCCGCTGCCGCGCCCGGAACACCAGCAGTTGGAGCACGAGCACGGCACGCTGAAGATCGTGCTGGCGGCGATGGAGTCGGGCCAGCCGCTGCGCGAGTCGCACATGACCGACGAGCAGCAGAAGGTGACCCGCGCGTTCCGGCTGCTGAGCGAGAAGCCGCGGCTGGTGATCGTCAACACGGCCGACGACGAATCGCAGCCGGAGCGGTTCACGTCGCTTTCGACGCCCGGAGCTGCCGGTGCTGGCCGTGCCCGCCGGGCTGGAGTTGGAACTGTCGAAGATGAGTCCCGAGGATCGGGCGGAGTTCGTCGCCGAGATGGGCATCACGACCACCGACCGCGACCATCTGATCCGCACGCTGCTGAAGGCGTCGCGGCAGACGACCTTTTTCACGGCCGGCGAGCCGGAGGTCCGCACGTGGCTGTTGCGCGAGGGCGGCACGGCCCTGGAGGCGGCCGACGGCATCCACACCGATCTGGCCCGCGGCTTCATCCGCGCCGAAGTGATGACCGTCACCGACCTGGTCCGCCTGGGCAGCGAGCGCGAGGTCAAGGCCCAGCACCTGGTGCGGCAGGAGCCGAAGGATTACGTCGTCAAGGACGACGATATTCTGCTGATTCGGTTCAGCGTGTGAGCCGGAGGGATTGTAAGTCGCCATTTTGCGAGTGTTTTCGGCCGATCGGCGACCGGAGTCGCCTCCTGCAATGAAGAACTGATCGGCCCTGGTTTCAACAAGACTTGACGGATATTCTGAAAAACGGTATACTGGTTATCGGGATGCCACATGCGGGATCGACGTCCATGATTAAGAGCTTTCGCTGCCGCGACACGGAAGACTTGTGCAATGATTTCGCGGTGGGACGTTTTCGGGCAATTGAGCGAGCGGCGCGGCGAAAGCTGGCGATTCTCGATGCGGCGGAGCGGCTGGAAGACCTGAAAGTGCCGCCCGGAACCCGATTGGAGATGTTGAAGGGAAACCGCGCCGGACAATCGAGCATCCGAATCAACGACCAGTGGCGAATATGCTTTGTCTGGACCGGAAAGGATGCCCGCAATGTGGAGATCGTGGATTATCACTAGCGGCTGGTTTCTAGCAGGAATGCGAACGATGCGCAAAAAACTCGATCCGAGTTCTTCCCGGCGAAATCTTGTGGAAGGAGTTCATGGAGCCCCTGGGACTCAGCCAAAACAAGCTTGGCCCGCGACATCGACGTGCCGGTCACTCGCATCAGCGACATCATTCACGGCCGGCGTGGAATCACTGCCGATTCGGCCTTGCGGCTGGCCGTCTATTTCGGCACCACCCCGGAGTTCTGGCTCAACTTGCAGACGCGATACGAGCTCAAAGTGTCGCGGCGGGATATTCTGCCCGAGATCGAAAAGAGCGTCCGGCCGCTCGTGGCCCGATGTCCGATGGTTTCCTATAGTCCTACTCGGCCGTATCCGCGGAAGATCGCCTCGTCAACGACGACGACATTCTGCTGATTTGGTCTAGGTTGTGGAGTGGATGCCGATCGTAAACGTGGCGGTGAGCGATTGGGTTCAAATCCCTTGACCTCGATCCGTACTCCTTTGCCTTGTCCACTCACGTTGATTGCCGAAATACGCCCACCAAGCGTTTCAAGGACTTCGAGAAGGTATGGCTCACCGTCCTTCGTCAGAAGAACCAGCGAGAGAACCGGCCTTTCCAGATCGAGCCAACCGTAGTCCATTGCCTTTTCGTTGGATTCGATCAAATGGTCCATCAGTGCGTCATAACGTCGTTTGGTGAAAACATCGTTCCCCGATGCGAAACCACTATCCCGCAGCCGGATGATCCGCACGATGCTAGAAGGTGGGACGATTTCGTGGAACGAACGTCCATTCCATTCTTTTGCGTGCATTATAATCTCAAAATGGCGCTCTGCCCATGCACCAGCGTCAAGCTCGACGTGAGGAACCAATCGCTTTAACCCAGAAACGTGGCGTAGATCGGCAGCGTCTTTCTTTTCTGGGGTAGCTATGGTCATCCTAACGTCAGGCGTGGTCGCGGCCGGATTGACCGACACATGTTCGTTGGCGACCCTTGGGTGATCGACTGACGAGGCATCCGGAGGCCGTTGTTCGGGACGCGAGCAGCCAAACAAGAGAAAAAACAGCACCGCCGGGATATGGGTACCGAACTTCTTCAAGCGGAATTCGCTGCATCTTCTGCCGCGCGGCATCTGCGCTCTAGCCAACCACTGCCGTACTGCTTCGCGCGTTTCGTCGTTCATAAACGATTCTCCCGTACTTCTCCGCGAAGTACACGACATGATTGACCACGTTCCGCCAGCGATCATACTCCTCGGGCGTCTTCCAAAACACGTCGAATGCCGCCGGAAAGTCGCCTAGAGCGGAACGAATCGCGGGAAAACGCTCCCGTGCGGGCAAGTCCGTTGCCGCAACCACCAGCAGGTCCACGTCGCTCTCTTCGGTCGCGTCCCCTCTCGCGTAGCTGCCGAAAAGGATGACCTTCTGCGGCTTGAATCGCCGCACGATCCGCTCGGTAATGTCGTGAAGTTGTTCCGGGCTAACCATGGCTTGCCGCTCCACCGTTAAGCCTAGTCTTTTGAGCGACCACGGTCAATATCGAGCGGTCAATCACGAGCAAGTCATCCGAGCGCCGAGCCGAGCAATCGCATTCCTTGATAGAGCACGGCGACGACACCGATCAACGCCAGAATCGTCTTGATCTGGCCGGTCGTCGAATTCGGGGCTGCGGGTGAAGCGGCGGCAGCGGGACCGGCGACGGAACAGACTCGTGCCGCATCGGCTGTGCGGCGGTCGCCGTTGGATGCTTCGGCGGTGCGTATGCACGAGGGTGACGGCAATGTTGAAGGCGCGGGCAAGGGCGAAAGCGGGGCTGTCGCCACGGCGGTTGGCGGCGGGGAATCACTGGGACCATTACCGACGGGGCGCTCGCTGGCCAAGCTGGCGGGAATCACTGCTGGCGGTGCGGCGGCGCGGCGCGATTGATCGGCCAACATCACGCGGCTGGGAAAGGGCGTGAAAATCGCCTTCGACCGATGCCAGAAACCAGCGCACGCGGCCGCAATAGCTGCCGGTGGTGCGTCCGAAGGCGGTGCCGAACAGCACGCCGGCCAGTTCGCCGCGGCTGTTGAGGATCGGTCCGCCCGAGTCGCCGTTGCGGGCGGGGGCCGACAGCTCGACCATTTCGGCGGGCATTGTTGCCGCCGGGCGAAACGTATTCGCGTGCAATGCGCCCGTCACCGCACGATACGACCCGCTGCCGTAGCCGATGATCGTCAGCGGATCGCCCGGCTGCGGGGCTTGGGTGGCCAGGGGAATCGGCTGCACGTTCGGCCGCCGGATCGCCAACGCCGCCAAGTCCCAGTCGCGATCGACCCGCAACACGACGGCGCCGCGAGCGGAAGCCGTCGGGAAAGTAGACGACGATCGGACCGGCGGCGTCGCTGACCACGTGCCAGTTGGTCAGAACCAGGCCGGAAGTTTCATCGACGGCCACCAGCGAGCCGGAGCCGTAGGCGACTCCGTCGCGTTCGGGCGACACCACGCGGCACCACGGCCGGGTTTCGGTGCGGCGAACGTGGAGGCGGCGTTGGAGAAAGGGTCTGCCCAAGCCGTCGAAGCGGCAAAAACCGCAAGGACAATGAACGGTAAGAGGACCAAGAACAACGCAACGTGACTGGGGCAACAGCCCCCGAGGGCCGACCGGCCCCGCGGCGTATCTTCCTTCAATGTGCTTATCCTAACGCGACCGTAAGAACATTGTGCATCCGTCAGCGAAGCGAGGGAGAATATTCGCCTTCCTCCCTCATGCTTCGGCGGGCGGCCGAGCGGCGGTTCATCGCTTTTCGATCGGAATGTAGTTTGTCTCGGTCGGGCCGGTGTAGATTTGCCGGGGACGCTGGATTTTCGTGGTCGGATCGTCGTGCTGCTCCTTCCACTGGGCGATCCAGCCGGGCAGCCGGCCGATGGCGAAGCAGACGGTAAACATGTTGGTGGGAATGCCCATCGCCCGGAGCAAGATGCCGCTGTAGAAATCGACGTTCGGATAGAGTTGGCGATCGATGAAGTAGGGATCGGCCAGGGCCAGTTCCTCGAGTTTGCGGGCGATGTCCAGCAGCGGGTCTTGCCGCTTGATTTGGGCAAAGACCTTGTCGCACGCCTCCTTGAGGATCTTTGCCCGCGGATCGTAGTTTCGATAGACGCGATGGCCGAAGCCGTAGAGTCGGAACGGGATTGGTCTTGTCCTTGGCGTGGCGGAGGCAATCCTCGGCCGACAGGCCGCCGCGCGTGGATTCGCTTGAGCATGTCCATGACTTCGACGTTGGCCCCGCCGTGCAGCGGTCCCCAGAGGGCACAGACGGCGGCGGCGCACGAGGCGAACAGATTGGCCTTCGCCGAGCCGACGATCCGCACGGTCGAGGTGCTGCAGTTTTGCTCGTGGTCGCCGTGAAGGATGAAAAGCAGGTTCAGGGCGTCCTCGACTTCCCGCGTGACGATGTACTGTTTGTAGGGGAGCGAGAACATCATGTGCAGGAAATTGGCGCAGTAGCGCAGAGTGCGGGTCGGGATAGATGAAGGGCAGCCCGAGCGAGCGGCGGTAAGAAAACGCGGCGATGGTGCGGACCTTGGCTGATCAGCCGCGCGGCGACCTCTTCCAGCGAGCCCTCGTCCTCCAGGGCCAGAAACTCCTGGTGGTAGCAGGCCAGGTTGCTCAAGGTGGCCGAGAGGATGGCCATCGGCGGCGCGTCGGGCGGGATGTGATTGAACTGATGTTTCACGCCTTCGTGCAGCAGTTCGTTGCCGGTGAGCAGGTCGCTGAACCGCTTCGAGCTCCTCGCGTCGCGGCAAGCCGGCCGAAGATCAGCATCCAGGCCGCCTCGACGAAGTTCGGCTTGGTGGTGAACTGTTCGATGGGGATGCCGCGATAGCGGAGGATGCCCTTTTCGCCGTCGATGAACGTGATGTCGCTTTTGCAGACGCTGGTATTGCCCAGCGAGGGATCGTAGGTGGTCAAGCCCGGTCTGCTCGCGGAGCTTGGTGATGTCGATGGCGCGTTCGCCCTTCGCTGCCGGTGAGGATCGGCAGTTCGATCTGCTTCTCGTCGACGGTCAGGATTGCTTTGTCGGGCATGGAAGTGCTCCATCGGTTCGTGTGCGCAGCTATGAACCCTAATATCCTAGCAAAACCATCTTGGGTTGCAAAGGGTGCACTCGACGTTGTCGCGGGGGATGTCCAAGGGAAATAGTGGGCTAGGGGGGGCTTTTTGCGGTGGAAGTCACGCGGAGGCGCGAAGGCGCGGAGAGAGAGACGGCATAGCAGACACGGAAATCGCAGCGAGGGGTGGCGAGGTGAGGGAGTTATGTCTGCTTTGCCGACTTCCTGCTGTACGTTGGCAGCGGTCGACAAATTGGCGGGGACGCTGCCGCCGGTAAACCTGCAATCAAGCTCGGTCTCCTCGGGGTGGCGACAGGCGGGAGAAGCATCGCACCAGATTGGGAGCAGCGGGAATCGGTCGGCGCGAGGGCGTGTTGACGCAGCGTGCGAAACCGCAGGCGGTGAAGACTATTCGAACTGCCGCACCATCGCGGCCGAGGCTTGGCCTTGGGGGGTGACGTTGAGATTGATGAAACTTGCGCCGGGGCAGGCGTCGCCGTTGCGGACGGCGGCCACTGGACACTCGGGGTCGGGTGTGGCGTAGTTGAGAATCGGGAATAGACGGCCGTGCTGCATGGCCAACAGGCTGGCGATCAACTCCACCATTCCGCTGCCGGCGCCGAGATTGCCGAAATAGCTCTTCGCGGCCACCACCGGCAGCGGCGTCGAACGGGCGGCAAACACTGCTTGGATTGCGCGGGCTTCTTCCACGTCGCCGGTGCGAGTGCTCAGGCCGTGGGCGTGCAGATGGCCGACGTCGTTGACGTTGGCACCCGCCGCGCAACGTCGCCTTGAGAACATTGGCCATCGCTCGATCACGCTGGGCCACCAACCGACGGACCGGCGACGGAACTGGTGGCGGCGGCGATCACCTCGCCGTAGATCGTGGCGCCGCGGGCCTGGGCCGTCGAAAGCTCTTCGAGCACCACGGCGCCGGCCCCTTCGCCGAGGACCATGCCGCGGCGATCGCGGTCGAACGGGCGGCTGGCCGCCGCCGGATCGCCGTCGCCCAGATAGACCTCTTCCTGCTGAACGGCGTGGATCATTTTCATCGGGTGCAGCCGCGTGCCGGTCGCGCCGACCAGCATCAACTCGGCGCTGCCGCGGAGGATGATCTGATACGCCTCGCCGAGGGCCGCGTTGGCCGCCGCCTCGCGGAGCGTCAGCGAATTGTTCGGGCCGCGGAAGTCGTTGTAGATCGCCAGATGGCTGGCCGGCATGTTCGGCAGGTACTTCAACAGCCACAGGGGCGACATTTTCGTCATCCCCTCTTGGCCCCAACGCGAGAACTGGAATTGTCGCTGGCCGTCGAGGCATTGTACGATCCCTTCGGAGAACTCCTCGGGGACCGAAAGCATGTAGTCGGAGCCGAAGGAGATGCCGAGGCGTTCGGGATCAACGGCACCGGGCTTGCAATCGGCGTCGGCCAGGGCCAATTGGGCGACCGCCACGCCCATCTGACACTCGCGGCACATCACTTTCAGTCCCTTGCGGATCGCCTTTTTCGCATCCTTCTCAAGCGGGCCGAAATCGTCGATCTCGCCGGTAAACTGGCCGGCGGCGGCACCGACGAAGACAGGAGAGGCAACGCCAAGTGGGACAGACCCCACGCCGCTACGGCCCTGCGAAAGCCCTTCCCAAAGAGCCTCCTTGGTGCTTCCCAGCGGACAGATGGCTGCGACACCCGTGATAACGACTCGTCGCGCGGCTTGCATCATGCACTCACCAATGTAGCGATCAGCGGTCGGTTCTCAGCGATCAGAAGCGGTTGCCACGGACTTTCCGGATCAAGGCCACCTCAAGGATCGCCCATTTTAACAGGGGGATCGGATCGAGTCGAGGGCGAAGATGTTGGTCAACCTCCCCACGATGGCGGTTCTGTCCCACCCGTGTGTCCCATTGCGAAAGACTAACCCGGATTATTCATGACGCGATACCAACCCGAAGCGCAAGCGAGGACAGTAAAGGGAGTTACCCTCGCTTGCGCTTCGGGTTGGTATGGCACACCGTGCGAGCATTTCCGCTGGGCCATGAATAATCCGGGCTAAAGGGGCCAGTCCCATTTTTGTCGACCGTGACCACGGCTTCGGCGTGGTGCCGGCGAGAATTGGGACAGTCCCCGAAAATTGGGACAGTCCCCGAAAATTGGGACAGTCCCCACGAATTCGGCAAAAACGGTGCAATCCCGCTGATCGGTCTGCCGATACGTGAAACATGCGCCGCGAGCGCACCTTGTCGGCCGATTTAACCCGAGTTAGGGGAATGCAGGGTGTCGGGCCGTCAGTTTTCAGGAGTCAGGCAACATGCAGATCAAGGTATACGTTCCCAAGATGATCGAGATTCCCAGCGAGTACCTGCCGGCGTTGGCCAAGCGGGCGGCCGACAGCCTGGGCGGCCGGGCTCACGACGTCTCGGCGACGCGGGGACACCTGGTGCGTCAGGCGGTTCAAGACGGGCTGCTGCGCGAGTTCGACCCGCTGGTCGGCGAGGACGGCACGGTCGATCTGGTTTGCGATCCCGGCACGGAAATTCCGCTGGAATTCGAGAATCGCACGCTCAGTCTCGCCGAATTGCTCGACTCGCTGCAGTACAGCCGCAACCTGTCGGACGTGAAGGCCGCGGACAAGGCGGCGTAGGCCGCGTTTCTGACCACGCTGGGGCAGATTCCGCAGGTTGCGCCGGTCAGGCGTAAAGCCCATCCGCTGTAGGTTCCGCTTGCCGAGCGGGAGTTCCGTTCCCCACATCACATGCAAGTCGCGCTCGGCAAGCGGAACCTACTTGCGCCGTTCTTGACGCCGCATTCTCCGCTTGGCAAGATGGGCCGAGCGGAACGATCTGTCTCTTTCCACGGAGATGCATGATGGCGACAGTGCAGCCGGGCAAGACGCGTATCGGCTGGATCGGCAGCGGGGTGATGGGTGCGAGCATGTGCGGGCACTTGCTCGACGCGGGTTTTGCCGCCACGGTGTTTAATCGCACGCGGTCGAAGGCCGCAACCGCTGTTGGCCGCCGGGGCGGCTTGGGCCGACAGCCCGAAGGCCGTCGCCGAGGCGGCCGACGTGATTTTTACGATCGTCGGCTATCCGGCCGACGTGCGGCAGGTGGTTCTCGGGCCGGGCGGCGTGCTGGAAGGGTGCAGAGCAGGGGGCAAGGGGGACAGTCCCATTTTTGCCGAGACAAAAATCGGGACAGTCCCCAAGACCATCGTCGATATGACCACCAGCGAGCCGTCGTTGGCCGTGGAGATTGCTGAAGCGGCCGCGAAGCTGGGCGTTTGTTCCCTCGATGCTCCGGTCTCCGGCGGCGACGTCGGGGCACGCGAGGGCCGGCTGTCGATCATGATCGGCGGCGACGCCGAGGCGGTCGAATCGCTGCGGCCGTGCTGGGCGGCGATGGGCAAGACGTTCGTCCGCCAGGGCGGACCCGGCGCGGGCCAGCACGCGAAAATGGCCAACCAAATCCTGATCGCCAACAACATGGTCGGCGTCTGCGAGGGGCTGCTCTATGCGTACAAGGCCGGGCTGGACCTGGAGACGGTGATGCAGTCGGTCAGCGGCGGCGCGGCGGGGAGTTGGTCGCTGACGAATCTCGGCACACGGATGATCGCCAACAATTTCGCGCCCGGCTTCTTCGTCGAGCATTTCGTCAAGGACCTGGGCATCGCGCTGGCCGAGGCGCGGCAATTGGGCCTTTGCCTGCCGGGCCTGGCGTTGGCCAACCAGCTTTATCTCTCGCTGGTTGCCCACGGCCACGGCCGCGACGGCACCCAGGCGTTGCAGCTTTCGCTGGCGGCGATGTCGAATGTGGATTGGACGGCGAGGAAATAGATGGAAGCAGTGCATGGCCTTCTTGGCGGGATTCTCGGCTATCTTTTCGGCATGGCAACCATGGCGGTAGCCAGCCGATGGGTATTGGATCCTCTTGATCGCGCTGCCAAGGAACGAAGTCTCCGAGTCCAATTCACGCTGGCCGACGTCTTCTGTCTGTTCATCGCCATGCAATTGGCGTTGGGCGCGCTCTATTGGAATGCGAGCAACAGCCTGTATGAGAAAGTGTTGGTCAGTGTCCTGATTTTCGTGGTTGTGGGATACGCTTGGTGGAACTTCGTGCGGATGCTATCGCAGGCCGGCGTTCGTGTTGTGTGGCAGCGTTGCGTTCTCATGCTGGTTGTTCTGCCCGTCACGGCGATTGGCAGTCTGGCCGTCGGCTTTGTTCCATTTGCGTTGGTCGATCTCTTCATGAGTGGGCCCAGCGTATTTCGCGACGTTTGTGTTTTGGCGGCGGGGATATTGCTTCCCGGCGTTATCTACCGTCTGGGGCGTTTCACCAGGGCGATTGTCGCGTCGGCCACGAAGGAGTGAGGGCAAACCATGTTTGGTTTCCTGCATACCTTGCCTGCGAGTGGCCAGTCCACTTTGTTCTCGTTGTGGCTGCATGCCACTAGGAAACCGCGGCAGCATTGTGAGCAAAAGCGACGAGAATCGCCATCCGGAGTGGAATTGCCTTTCGAAGCGGTTTAAGGCATAATTGGGGAGGTGGTGGATCATTCTCGCCGCGTCGCAATCGAAGGGCCAATGAAATGTCACAAGCATCGACCGAAATCGCACGCACTTCCGCCGATTCGGGCCGACGGTATGCGATGGCCGCGTTGCTGTTGGAAAAATGGATGCTGGAAGATACCGGCTACGATGATCGCGTCTGGCCGACACTCGAAGAGGAACTGAGCCACGGCGGCCTGCAATGCCGTGATGCCGATGAACCTGGTGCTTGATACTGGCATTCTGGCACAATTGTGTCATTCTCGCGGCACAGGTTATGTCGGTCGGAGGCACTGTCGTCACCACAAATCGCAGGCATCTGTCACAGTTTGTTGCGACGGCGCAGTGGAGCGACGTCCCGTCTTAGCTCGCAACACAGAACACCAGGAAGAGACGCCGATTATGTCGCGTGCTTGTCTGACTCTACTGGCCATCGGATTTCTCGGACTTTTGACGGCCGGATGCGGCGGCACGTCGAATTCGGGCTCGGGGCAACTCTCTTTCCGCGAGCAGATTGCTCGGGTGAAACAGGAGACCGATCCCGAACTACGCGCGAGACAGCTTATCCGCATCGGCCGCCAGCAGGGCAAGGCGCAGGATCTGGCCGGGGCGGAGGAGACGTTGCGGCTGGCGTGGAAGGACTGCGACGCGATCGGCGACCCGGCGGCGCGGGCGGGGCGCTGGTTCTGATGGCGAAAGCCCAAGCGGCGCTCGACAATCGCTCGGACGCCAAGCGTGCGGCCGATGAGGCGCTGGAGGCGGCCGCGAAGATCGAGCCGGCCGAGAGCAGGGCGGCGACGCTGGCCCTGGTGGCAGAGGGGCAAGGAGCGGCGCACGAGCCCGACGCCGCGACGGCCGCGCTGAAGTCGGCCGAGGAGATCGCCGGCAAGATCGCAGACTCCGGCGACAAGGCGGCGGCGCTCTGCGCGATTGCCGAGGCGTTTGAGAAGATCGACAAGCCGACCGAGCGCGAACGGGTGCTCGGCGCGGCTGTGAAGCTGGCCAATTCAGCGAGCGATGCGCGAAAACGCAGTTTGGCACAGGCGGATGTGGCCGTAAGCCTAAGCGCGTGCAAGCAACGCGACGCGGCCGTCAAGACCTTCGAGACGGCGGTGGAATCGGCCGGGAAGGTGAAATCGCTCGATTCGCGGGCTTACGCGTTGGCCGACGTGGCCAAGCGGCTGTCGAAGGCCGGTTTCCGCGGCAAGGCCCGCAAAGTGCTCGACCAGGCCGAAGCGGCGGCCGCCAAGGTGCCGCAGGCCGACATGCAGGCACAAGCGCTGCAATACGTGCAGTCGTTGATGGACAAGGTGGCGAGGGGGGAATGACGAAGTTTGAACAATGAATGACGAAGGCAAGGCCGCCAGCTATCAGCTTTCGGCGACCAGCCGGCCATCATGGACGTTGCTGTAGCGTCCGTTCCAAGCCGTTTCGTCTCCGGCAGTTGTGTTCTCCAGGAACTGAACGCTGGTGGCTGATCGCTGATAGCCAATCCACCTTCTCACACACGCTCTCAGAGCAGGTGCCGGGCCTTGATCTCCAGGTAGCGGTTGATCAGCGGGGCGGTCATGTCTTCGGGGAAGACGTCGAGCATCAGCACGCCCTTGCGCCGCAAATCGACGAGCGCCTGATGCCGCCAGGCGAGGATGTCGGCGGCGGCGGCCGTGCGCCAGAATTGGTCTTCGCCGCCGTCGGTGTCGGCGGCGTCGAACATGCGGCGGTCGCGCAGCAACACGCCCAGCGGCAGGTGACGGCCGACCAGATTCGTCAGGTAGCGGTCGATCTGATCGGTGTTGACCTGGTCGATGACGTTGGTGACCAACACGACCAGCGAACGCTTGCGGCAGTGCGAGGCCAGGTAGCGGAAGGCCTCGTCGTAGCGCGATTCGGTCAAGTGGGGAAAGCGGTCGAAGGTGGCGTGCAGCAGGCGGTTCATCTGGTTCATGCCGCCGCAGGGCGGGACGAAGCCGTGGATCTCGTCGGAGAAGGTGATCATGCCGACGCTGTCGCCCTGCCGCAGGGCGACGTAGCCGAGCATCAGCGCGGCGTTGATCGAGTGATCCAGCAGGCTGAGCCCGGCCGCCTCGTTGGTCATCATCCGCCCGCAGTCGATCAGGAAGATGATTCGCTGGCTCTGGCTGACCTGATAGTCCTTGACGGTGAGTTTTCGCCGCCGGGCGGTCGCCCGCCAGTCGATGTGCTTGTAGTTGTCGTCGATGTTGTAATCGCGGAGTCGCTCGAAGTCGTGGTCTTGGCCGATCTTTCGCGCGCGGCGGACGCCCAGCAGGCTCAAGCGATTGGTGCGGGCCAGCAGGGCGTATTGCGAAAGCTGCTGCATGTCGGGATAGACGTGGATCGCCGTCTCGACAGGGTAGTCGATGAGATATTGCCAGAAGCCGAGCCGGCTGCGGGCCCGGACGTGGACGGCGTCGATGGCGAACGCGCCGCGGCGGCTGGGTTGCAGCACGTAGTTCAAGGTCGAACGGCTGTTGGGCAACAGGGCGAGGGAGAACTCGGCGGGGCGAGGGTTCAGTGGCTGCGGCACGCCGTCGCGGAGCTCGACGGCCAACCGCCGCCGCGAGTGGTTCAGCAGCAGCAGCGAGACGCGATGATTCTTGCGCAGCGAGGCGATGCGCCCGGCGTGGCGTTCGACCGAGAGCCACCTGCGTCGCGGCAGCGTCAGCCAGGTCGCCGAGGGCCAACAGCAGCAAGAGGGCGTCGATGGCCACCACGAGCCACACCACTTGCGCCGACGGCGAGAATCGCCCAGGCCACGACTGCCGGGGCGATCGCCGCGTAGACCAGCCGCGGCCGCGGATAGATGCGCAGCCCCCAGGCCAGCCCCGCCAGCGGCAAGGCGATCGCCAGGAGCTTCAGCAGCACCAGGGCCAAGGGGGTCACGGTTAAACTCCTCGGGGAAGAGGGGGACGGAGGAGCTTTCGCGGGGAATCGTTATTGTCATGGTTAGTCTCAAGGCGAAAGCTTCTCCGTCCCCTTCCGCATGCTCACAGTCGCGGCACCTCGACGGATTGTATTACGTCGGCCAGCAGCTCGTCGACGGTGTGGCCTTCGACTTCGGCCTCGGCCGAGAGGATGACGCGGTGGCGCAGCACGGGCAGGGCCAGCTCGACGACGTCGTCGGGGACGGCGTAGTCGCGGCCGCGGAAGGCGGCCAGGGTGCGGGCGCCTTGCATCAGGGCGATGCCCGCCCGCGGCGACGCGCCGAGATGAAACTGCGGCCAGTCGCGGGTGGTGCGCACCAGCGAATTGATGTAGGCCAACAGTTTTGGATCGACCGTCACCTGGCTATTGCGTTGCGTGGTGGCGACGATCTCCTCGGGGTTGGTGACGGTTTGCAGTTCGCCGAGGCGACTGTCCAACTCGATCTGCGTGCTGTGCATCTCCAGCACGTGGGCCTCCTCCTCGTCGCTCGGATAATTGATCAGCAGCTTGAGCATGAAGCGGTCGAGTTGGGCTTCGGGCAGGTTGTAGGTGCCTTCCGACTCGATCGGGTTTTGCGTGGCCATCACCAGGAACGGCCGCTCGACCTTGTAGCTGGTCCCCTCGATCGTCACGCGATGCTCCTGCATCACCTCCAACAGGGCGGCGTGGGTTTTGGCCGGCGAGCGGTTGATTTCGTCGGCCAGCAGCAGTTGCGTGAAGACCGGGCCGGGGCGGAAACGGAATTCCTGCGTCTTCATGTCGAAGATCGGCGAGCCGGTGATGTCGGAGGGCATCAGATCGGCGGTGAATTGGATGCGGCCGAAGCGGCAGCCCAACACCTGGCCGAGGGCGCGGACGAAGAGCGTTTTGCCCAGCCCCGGCACGCTTTCGATCAACACGTGGCCGTTGGAGAAGAGCGCCACCAGCGTGCCGAGCACCAATTCGTCCTGGCCGACGTAGATTTTGCGAATCTCGGCGGTGATGCGGTCGAAGAGTTCCTTGTTCATGGAGTTATCCTTGGGGGAGGTTATTTGTCGCGTTCCGTTCTCTGTCGGTAGTTCAGAATTCTTTCCATCGCAAAGGCGCGATCGCGGGAGCGTTTCAGCAGATCGGCCAGGGCGTCGACGTGACGGGCGAAATCGGAGCTGCTGACGGTTTCGACGCTGTTCGCGCGGCCGAAGATCGGCCAGCGGGCGAAGCAGAAGAGGATGCCGACGGCGGCCAGGTGCAGGAGTATCCAGTTGGTCGGCCAGTGGTTGAAGACTTCCCAGCCGTTGACGGCGTCGGCGACGGGATCCTTGTCGCGGATGGGCGGACCGTCGGCGTAGCTTTCGAGAAAGACGACGGTCTGGGCAGGCGGCCCGACGGCGGCGATCAGCTTGCCCGCCAGCTTGCGATGCTCGTGATTCACCAGCGGCAGATTCAGCAGGAACGAGCCGTTGGCGACGACGATCAACTGGCTGTCGTCGAACTCGCCGGCGGCCGATCAACACGTCGTTGCCCGAGCGGAGCAGCACTTCGGTGTCGGCGTCGGCTCGCTTCGACGGCGTGATGCGGCTGCGCAGCTCGATGTCGGTCTTCGCGGCGTCGATGCCGTCGAGCCAGGCAGGATCGCCTTCGAGCTTTTCACCTGCCGCAGCGGCGGGGAACTGTCGATGGCGAACCAGCGCGCAGTCCTTCGACTTTGGCAGCTCGTTGACGGCGGAGAGAGAAATGGACTTTGGCCGTCCGACAGCCCTCGTGGACGAGTTGCCGCTGATCTGCCGGGGCACTGGGCAGGACGTGCTTCCAGTACCACGGAGCGGCGTCGAAGTCGCGGCCGACGTAGATCAGCGTGCGGCCGGATCTTCGCCGCTAGCCAATCCTCCAGCCACTTGCGCACGTCTCGGCTCGGCGGCGCGAAAATCGTCAGGAAACCAGACGATGCAGTCGGCCCTCTTCTGCAACCGCGGCGACAGAGCGCCCCAGGAGAAGACGCGGTGCCCGGCGTGCTCGAACATCTCGCCGAGCACGGCCGTGCCGTTGACGCTGTGGGCAGCCCCCAGCCCCTGCCGCTGGCCGTAGATCGTGTCGATGCCGTGGGAACAACCGGCGGCAAGCAGGAGAAGAAGGGGAGAGAAGAGAAGCGGAGAGGGACAGACGTTTAGCCGCCGCGTCTGCACGCGGCGCTTGGCCGGATCGCGTGCGCTGCGCCGCGCCGCAGCAGCGTGTTCGATGCATGTTCGCTCAGTTCCGCTCTTTTCGGTTTTCACTATCGCGTACACCGCGTGGATGCGGCGGCTAAACGGTGCTTCCCACCAGTTTGTCGAACTCCGGCAACTGCGACCAGCACGCCTCGAAGGCGGGACGTTCGAGCGTGTGATGGCCGAAGAATACGTCCTCGAACATCGAGCGTCGTCTGCTCGACCAGCCCTCCGAGGGTCGGCCAAGGATTGAATCTCGCCGCAAGTATTGGCGATTGGTCTTGCCGCGGGCCAGGCGAATGCGCCCATGCTTGTCGAGCTGCACCAATTCGTGGCTAAACAGAAAGACGATCGCGCGGCCGTAGTCGCCCTGCTGGCGGCATGCGCCGGGCCTCGGCCGAGCAGATCGAGGCGGCGGCCGTCGACGGGCAGTGGCAGCGATTCGACGCGGTCGGCGCCGCCGACCGGCTCCTTGGCGTCCTCTTCCGACGGGCGCTGCCGCCGCAGGAAGGCACGAACCAGCAGATACACACGCCGGCCAGCAGCAGCACACCATGGCACCCAGGCGGCCCATTGCAGCAGGGAAGCGGGAAAATGGAACGACGAACCCCAATCGGGATGCCAGGGCCGCGACAGCTTCACGCGGCGCAGGCCCGTCCGTCTTCCCGTCGTACCACGGATAGCCGAACCAATGATTCAGGGCGTCGCGGCCGTTGGTCACAGGGTCGCTCATGTCAGTTGCCTCGACAGCCTGTCCCCTTCGGCGCGCATCATCAACTCGACCTCCCAGCCTTCGCGGCGGATCCGCAGATCAAGATAGCCTAAGAACCGCACCACCGTAAAGTAACCCGCCACGATCCACAGGGCCAGTGGATAGTAAAGCGTGTAGGTCAACGCGGCCCATTTCCATTCGCCGAGGAGCAGTCCAGCCAGGGATTGCATCGTCAGCCACAAGGCGGCGAACAGCAAGGAGCCGAACGCCGCGGAGGCCAGCCAGCGGGCGAACAGGTCGCCGACGCTGCCGCCGTGCAGGGCCGTGTTGCGGCGGAACGTCGTCATTTGCCCCCGCCGGCCGCGACCGCAACGGGTTGCGCTCCAGAAGGATCACTTCGCTCAGGTACGGCCAAACCGCAAACGGCACGAACCAAGTGATGACAAACGGAATCAACACGGCACGCAGCAACCCTGGAACCAGAACAACTGCGGCAGTGCGCGGAGGAAGCCGCCGAGCAGACTTCGCAGCCCGGCCGTTCCTGGAAGACCGCCTCGCCGAGGTATAACGTGGCCAAAGCGGTGGCCAGCGGCATCTCGACCATGTGACAATCAACATCCACCACAGATAGGCGAACGGGGCCCACTCGTCGAAACCCGGTTCGGCCATGCCGCCGAGCAGCCAGGCATTCAGCAGCATGGCGGGCACGATGCCGACGGCGAGCGCCAGCAGCAGCGGCCACGCATAGACGCGAGTCACTCGCAGCGCCAAGTCGAGCACGTC
This sequence comes from uncultured Planctomycetia bacterium, assembly GCA_963815695.1. Lineage (GTDB taxonomy): Bacteria > Planctomycetota > Planctomycetia > Pirellulales > Thermoguttaceae. The sequence continues at coordinate 98,848 of CAWFIG010000016.1, read as the reverse complement.
AAACCAGACGCCGCTCGCGGATCACGATTCGATTGCGATCGAGTTGCATGGCGACCTTTCAGCGTCCTCTGCCCTGGACGGGGACGGAGGAGCTTTCGCAGAAAACAGTGGTTAGCACGGTGACTTTCAAGGCGAAAGCTCCTCCGTCCCCTTGACGAGCCGATCCCGCCAAGTGCCGGTTCCGAATGGAATTCCTCGTTCACTGCACAGTTGCAGCCGCGCAAGTTCCTTCTCGTTTTGCGGTCCGTTGACCAAGGCGAGCCATTCCGCAAGGCTCGACGGTCGAACGGGCCAGCGAGCAAGCCATCGCATGGCGCGGCGATCCTGTTGCACTCTACGCCATAGACTTGACCAACGCCACTGCTCCGCTCGACGAACCAGTTTTGCCGTCAAGGGATTCCGCTCGACATACCGGCATACTATCAACAGATGTTCGTCGTCCTCGACGGGGAAGGACTTGAAACGATCCTGATACACATAGCCAACGCCAACACTCTGACGATTCATCCGCCATCGCCGCGCGTGAGTCGCCGTAAGCCATTGAAGGAATTTGGACAACTGACCATCCTCCTCCGGCCACAACACCAAGTGCCAATGGTTGGGCATCAGGCAGTAGGCAAGGATGCGAATCGGCAGCCGTTCGTATGCTTCGACCAGCACCTTTTCAAATGCTTCGTAGTCTTGGCTCGTAGTAAACAACGTTACCCGGCTGTGCGCTCGATTGAGCACGTGGTAGATGATTCCGCCGAGCGATTGTCGCGCGTTCCTAGCCATTCCGAGAACCTACCCTTCAAAGTGTCCTAAACCAAGGGGGACGGAGGAGCTTTCGCGGCAACTCGTTGGCAGCATCGTTAATCCCACGGCGAAAGCTCCTCCGTCCCCTTTGCATGGCGACCTTTCAGCGTCCTCTCCGCCCGAGCCCAAAGAAGTAAACCAATAGGAGAACGGCCGACAGGACGGCCACGGCGGCCTTGATCGGGTACGGCAGGGCCGACGGCGAAACGAAGGCTTCGATTCCGGCGGCCATGACGAACAACGCCAACGCCGCCCACGCGGTGGACATCGCCTCCTTGGCGGCAAGGCGCAGCGAGGCGATCCGCGCCAGGCCGTGCGTCCAGACGACCGAGAAGCCGAGCCGCATGCCGGCGGCCGCGCAGAGCACGATCGCCGTCAGTTCGAACGGTCCGTGGGCGGTGACGAACTGGAAGAAATTGCCGGCGTGGGCCGATCTTGCCATAAAGCCGAAGACGGTGCCGAGGATCACGGAGTTGAAGATGGTCTCGTAGAGTCCGCCGATCCCCAGGAACAGACCGAAGGCGAAGCAACGCAGGCCGATGCTGCCATTGTTGAAGATGTAGAATCCGCCCATGAAGCCCCCCAGTTCGCCGCCTTCGACCAGTCCGCGCTCGACCGGCTTCGAATACCCGTCTTCGATCGCCATCATTTGTTCCTTGGTGAGGACGCGTTCGGCGAACTCGGGGGTGACGTAGGCGAGCGCGGCCGTCAACAGGAAGAGTCCCCAGAAGACGCCCGCCGCCAGCCAGAGGCAGCGGTCGGCCCGCAGCCGCCGTGGAACGGCCACGAACAGCTCGTGGAACCAGCCGCGGAAGGAGAGGGCCTCGCCGCGGTAGAGTTGGTTGTGCGCCCGGCCGACGAGTTGGTGCAGATATTCGATGGTGGCCGGGGGAAGTTGATAGGCGTCGGCCAGGGCGAGATCGGCGCAGGCTGCCCGGTAGAGGGCCGAGAACCGCAAGACGTCGGCCGCCGGCATCCGCTTTCGGTACCAGTGGTTCGTCCGTTCGCAGAGCTGTTCCAGCTCGCGCCGCTGGGTGCGCCGCGATTCGAGCAGATCGGCTACTTTCATGGTTTACGTTCCAACTAAACCGCTTGCGGTTTCACACCCCAGGGGGACGGAGGAAGTTGTCGGGAGAATTCCTCGCCTATATGAAGTCTGTTCCGACAACTTCCTCCCTCCCCTCCCCACTCGCTACGCTCTCCGCGTCCTCCGTGTCCCCGTGGTTCGTGTTCCCTTCTTTCGCTTCACTCGGCGGTAAGAATGCATCGGCAACGGCCGCTTTTGCGAATTGGTCAGCGGGAGCGGTCGATCGCCCAAACGGCGACTCGCCCTGCGGCGGCTCGGCAGTCCGGTCGGCGATGAACGCGCGGCGATACAGCCCGCAGAGCAGCATGTCGAGATCGGCGCCGGGCGGAAGCTGGAACTTCTGCCGCAAGGGCTCGCCGATGTGCCGGGCGATCTCGATGCGACGGCCCCAGGGGAACAACTGGCGGCGATGCACGTAGGCCGCCAGCACGCGGCCGAGCGAGCGGCTCGGCTGGAATGTCGGCGGGATGGAGGCGGCGGCGCGGATCGCCTCGGGCTCGTGAATCCGCACGACCCCGCGGAGGAAGCGTTGCTCTTCGACGACGACCATCGTGCCGGAGGGCAGATCGCCGAGCCGTTGGAAGCGATCGTTGAGCGTTGCCGCCACCAGCCCGACCAGGTAAAGCCCGCCGGGCTGGGCATCGACGACGCGGAGGATATTCCGCAGGATTGCCTGGAAGGGGGTGATCGGCTGCCCTTCGATCGAGACGACGCGGATGCCCACCAGGCGTTTACCGGGCGTCTGCCCATTCCAGATCGCCTCGAACAGCCCAAAATAGAACCAGGAGAGGACGAACCAAAGTATCGCCGCGCCCCGAATCCGACTGTGCCCGCTCCGATGGAGCCGAAGACCAGCATAATGGCGATGGTGATAATCGCCCCCACGATGCCGCGAACGAGCACGTCGATGAGAAATGCAGGCAGCCGACGAAACGGCCCGGCAACGCGATACTGGAAGGCGATGTTCTCGGGCGTAACGATTTCAATGCACGTGTCGATCTGCCCCCCGTTGCGTCGGCCATACTCCCCATTATTTGCCACGGCGAGGCAAGTCGCAAGGGGCGAAAAGGCGGCAAATCGTCCGCTCGACGCCGCCGCGGCCAGCGGACAGGTCGTGGCTTGCCAGTTCTGCGCGGGTTGCATACGCCAGTCGGATGGCGGGAAATTGGCGGCCGGACGACTCTCGATCGGGCCTACTGACCCTGCATCATCTCCTCCAGCACTTCGGCCGCATCGCGGATGAATCGCGGACAAGTGGTGGTGAAGAGTTGTTTCTTCCGGGCCGCCTCGTGGCCCTCGGGGGTGCTGATGTCCAGGCCCAGCAGACCCTTGCACGTCAGCGAGCCGTTGCGGGAGTTGAAGCGGTCGGCGAACTCCTGGATTCGCGCATAGACCCGCTTCTTCGTCGCTTGATCGGGCGAGCCGCGTCCGTAGCGGAGGCCCAAGACCATGAACGCGCCGGTGACCGCTCCGCAGGTTTTGCCCAATCGGCCCATGCCGCCGCCAAAGCCGGCGGCGATCTTCAAGGCGGTCTCCTCATCGAGGCCCAACGGCTCGGCGTAGGCGGAGAGGATCGCCTGCGAACAGTTGAAGCCCTCGGCAAAACGACAAACAACTCGTTCAACGTGACTCATGGTCTGGCGGCTCGCAATGTTGCTGGCATCGAGGTTGGCTCTGAGTTTGCGGTCGGCATCGCTCGACCACGGAAGGGGACGGAGGAGGTTGTCGGAAGAAGGTCTCGCAGGATGGATGGCGTTTCCCCGACAACCTCCTCCGTCCCCCTCGTTCTGAGAACTTTCATCGTATGTCCCTGGAATCGAAGTCAATGTCATGCCGCCGGCTGGTGGCGTTCGAGTTTGCTGCGATCGACCTCGACGCCCAGGCCGTGCGATTGCGGCACGGCGATCATGCCGTCGGCGATCTCGAAGGAGTCGGTCAACACCGAATCGCGAAGCTGGCGGGCGGCGATTTCGTTGCTGGTGGAGAAGGCGGGCAGTGGCGGCGGCCAGGTGCAGCATGGCGGCGGTGGCGATGCCCAGCGAAGGCCGGCCGCCCAGCAGCGGAACCACGCCGGCGGCCGCGGCCACGGCGGCGCACGCCCTGGCCGGCACGATTCCGCCGACTTGCTCCAGGTCGATCTCGACGAAGGGCGCCGCGCCGCAGCGCACGGCGGTCAGCACGTCGGCCGGCGCCGCGGATCGCCCGCCAGGCGGCCAGCGGCACGCTCGTCTGCCGGCCCAGCGACGGCCATGGCGTGCAGCTCGGGCGCATTGAGCGGATCGAGAAAGAACTGCAGGTCCTCGAACTCCAGGCCGGCGCAGAGGTCGCGGGCGGCCTCCATGTCGAACCGCCCTAGGCCGTCGAGCCGCAGTTCGACGCGATCGCCGAGCATTTCGCGGATGGCCGCCAGGTTCTTGACGTCTTCGTCGGGCCGCCCGCTGGCTGGCGATGGTCTGCGTGTGAAAACCCTGTTCGGCCAGTTCGCGCGAGACGTGGGCGACGGTTTTCGGAGTGGCAGCCGCGCCAGCCGAACCGAGACGGGCACGCGACGCCGATAGTATCCGCCCAGCAGATTGCACAGCGGCTGCCGCAACACGCGGCCCAGCAAGTCCCAGACGGCCATCTCGACCGCCGATCGCAACGGGGCGGGCGAGAGAGCTTCGAGCGTGTGCAGCTCCTCGATGTCGAAGACGCTGCGGCCCGCCAGCACGGCCAGCAGCGCCTCGCGCCGCGCGGCCAGCTCGCCGATGCGCCAGCCGAGCGACGATTCGCCCCAGCCTTCCAAGCCCGAGGCGGTCGTCAGCCGCACCAGCAGCGATCGCGTCGGCGCGACGAGCTCGCTCTGGCCGGCAGCGGTCGGCGAAGGAAACAGCTCCAGATCGTGGATTTTCAGTCGCTCTCTCCAAAGGAGAGCGAGTATTGTGACTCCCGTTACAGTTTCGGCAAGGCAAATCGCAATTGTTCCTGGCAGACCATGCGCGATTTCGACCGAGCGCCGAAGCGATCCTGCAACAGGCTCACGCATCGCTGCACGAGGGCCTCCGGGGCGCTGGCGCCGGCGGTGAGCAACACGGTCTCCTCGCCGGCCGGAAAAAGGGGACAGTTCCCATTTGCCGCGAACGCGACACCTTCGCGGGCCGTGCTGCGCACAAATGGGGACTGTCCCCTTTTTCCGGGCTGCGAGAACCAGGCCATGTCGATGTCGGCCGGCCCGTCGATCAAATGGGTCGCCACGCCGCAGGCGCGGGCCAGCTCGGCCAGCCGCTGGCTGTTCGAGCTGTTCTGGCTGCCGACGACCAGCACCACGTCGGCCTCGGCGGCCAGTTGCCGCACCGCCTCCTGCCGATTCTGCGTGGCATAGCAGATGTCGTTCCGCGCGGGACCGACGATCTGCGGGAAATCGCCGCCGCAGCCGCTCGATGATCTCGCGCCGCATCGTCGACCGACAGCGTGGTTTGCGTCAGATAGGCCACCTTGGACGGGTCGGGCACCTCGATCTGCTCGACGTCGGTCGTCTTCTGGATCAGGCGGATCGCCTCGGGCGCCTCGCCCATCGTGCCGACCACCTCGTCGTGGCCGGCGTGGCCGATCAGCAGGATCGTGTATCCCTGCTGGGCGAAGCGGATGGCCTCCGGTGGACCTTGGTGACCAGCGGGCAGGTGGCGTCGATGGTCTTCAGACGCCGCTGCGGCCGCCTGGCGGCGAACCTCCGGCGGCACGCCGTGGGCCGAGTAGAGCAGGTGTTCGCCCTCGGGCACTTCGGCCAGATCGTTGACGAAGACGACCCCTTGCCGCCGGAACCAATCGACGACCCACTTGTTGTGGACGATCTCGTGGTAGACGTACAGCGGCGTGCCATAGGCGCCGATGGCCAGTTCCAGGGCCTCGATCGCCATGTTCACGCCCGCACAAAATCCGCGTGGTCCGGCCAAAATGATCCGCATGGTTCCCTCGTTCGCTGAAATACATCATAATGGGGGCGAAAGCGGCAGTGGCAGGGATTAGGGGACGAGGGATGAGTGGCATGACGTTCGTGTGCATTGCAGCGAGTAGAGCGCGACGCTTGAAACGCGTCTTCGCCACTGGCGAGCTGCCGCGAATGAAACCTCACCCATCCCCATGTTCTCCGACGACCTCGACACGCTATGGCCCAGGACGCCGACTGTCGCGCCGCTGACGCTGCGTCAGAGCCGGCGATACTGCCGGCGGCTGGCCCGGCGGCATTACGAGAACTTCACGGTCGCCAGCCGGCTGCTTGCCGCGCCGGTTGCGGCAGCACGTCTGCAACGTCTACGCCTATTGCCGCTGGGCCGACGATCTGGCCGACGAAACCGGCGACCCGCAGCGCAGCCTCGCCTTGCTGGACTGGTGGGAGACGCTGCTCCGCCAGTGCTACCAGGGCCAGGCGACGCATCCGGTGTTCATCGCCCTGTCGGAAACGATCCGCGAGTTCGATATTCCGATCGAGCCGTTTCATCGACCTGCTGGCGGCGTTTCGGCAGGACCAGCGGGTGACGCGCTACGAGACGGTCGACGCAGTTGTTGGAATACTGCCGCCACTCGGCCAATCCGGTGGGGCGAATGGTGCTTTATCTGGGGCGATGCCACACGCCGGAGCGGGCGCGGCTGTCCGATTCGATCTGCACGGGCCTGCAACTGGCCAACTTCTGCCAGGACGTGGCCCGCGATTGGGATCGCGGCCGCATTTATCTGCCGCAGGCCGACTGCCGGCGGTTCGGCTACGACGAAGCGGCTGTTTCGCCCGGCGCGAGTGCAACGACGCCTTTCGCCGCTGCTGGCCGCCGCAGGTCGAGCGGGCCGAGGGCTGGCTTCGCGCCGGATTGCCGCTGGCGCTGAAGATGCCGGCGGGACTGCGGCTGCCGGTGGCATTGTTTGCGGCGGGCGGTTTGGCTACGCTGGAGGCGATCCGCCGGCAGCGATTCGACGTTTGGACGCACCGCCCGACCGTTTCGCGGTCCGAAAAACTGCGATTGTTGTTCCGTTGTTGGTGGAAGTCGCATTTCGGCGGTCGTGGGGCGTTGAATCAATGACGTCACAATATCCGGGGGCCAACGGCCTTATTGTTGCATACGTCGTGTTCGTTGTCACAAGAGTCGTTCGATTAGAAGCGGTGAATAGGCTTAGTTACGAGCCTTTTCACTAGCCCAGGCGTTCACGCCTGGGAACGGGAGCCCGAATGTCATTTTCCTTCTTCCTTAGTCCCCTTCAGGGGACGTGATGGAGGTCGACTCTCAGCGTGTCGCGAGCGTCAGGCCATTCGCCCCCTGAAGGGGGCTGCAAGGAAAAGGAGAGGATTCGCGGGACTCGTTCCCCAGGCGTGAACGCCTGGGCTAGTGAAAAGGTACAGAATGGACAATCCGTTCGTTCGTCATATCCGCCAGCCCGTAAGACAGATAGACCGCCAACGGAACACGTCTTTCCGGTCCGCATTTTCATGATCCCTCCCGCGATGCCCTTGAAGCGAGCTATGCCTTCTGCCGGCGAATGAGCCGTCAGGCGGGCTCGAGTTTCTACGCGGGTTTTCTGCTGCTTCCCCAGGAGAAACGCCGCGCGATGGAAGCGCTCTACGCTTTCATGCGTTGTACCGACGATCTGGCCGATGAGGGGCCAGGGATCAGGGGTCAGGGGGCAGATCGCCAATAGGCAGATCGACAAGTCAAGAGATCCTGCGGCGCGAATCGATCGCAGCGTGGCGTGCGGCGATGGAGCAGGCACTTTCTGGTGCAGGGCCGGCAGTGCAACCGCCGTCGCAACATGATTCCGCCCTTCCCCCTTCCGCCTTCCGCCCTCTTCTCCCGCCTTGGCCGACGCAGTTTGCCGATTCCACATTCCGCACGAACACCTTCTCGCGGTGATCGACGGCGTCGAGATGGACTTGACGCCGCGACGCTACGAGACGTTCGACGAGTTGGAGCGGTACTGCGAGCGAGTGGCGTCGGCCGTGGGGCTGGCGTGCATTCATATTTGGGGATTTCGCGGGCCCGAGGCGTTCGAGCCGGCCCGGCAGGCGGGCGTTGCCCTGCAACTGACGAACATCCTCCGCGACCTGAAGGAGGACGCCGCCGCCGGCCGCGTCTATCTGCCGCTGGCCGATCTGCGCCAGTGCGGCTATGCGGAGAAGGACCTGCTGGCCGGCACGGCCAACGAACGCTTTTTCGACCTGATGCGATTGGAGATCGAGCGGGCCAAGCAGTTTTATCGCGGCGCCGCGGGCCTGCGGGATTGGCTCGAACCGGACGGACGCCGCATCTTCGGCCTGATGACCGCCACGTATCGGCGATTGCTCCAGCAGATCGAGCGTCGTCCGGCCGACGTGCTGCGGCGGCGGGTTCGACTCGGCTCCATGACGAAGCTGCGGTTGTTCGCGCGGTGGATGCTTTCTTCGCGTAGTTCATCGACTGTTAAATAATGGATGATGCACCGATCAAACGCCCCGCGGCCGCGGTCGCGGGGAGAATTGCGATCGTCGGCGGCGGTCTCGCTGGCATGGCCGCCGCCGTTGCCGCCGTCGAGCGGGGTTGGCGCGTCGAACTGTTCGAGCGAAGCAAGACCCTCGGCGGCCGCGCCGCTTCCTTCGTCGATCCGCGAGACCGGCCAGTTGATCGACTACTGCCAGCACGTCGCGATGGGCTGCTGCACCGAGTTTCTCGATTTCTGCCGCCGCACCGGCATCGACGACTGTTTCGATCGCGCCGACACGCTGCACTTCATCGGCCCCGATGGCCGCCAGTGCGATTTTACGCCGAGCCGCTGGCTGCCGCCGCCGCTGCACCTGCTGCCGGGCTTGATGCGGCTCTCGTATCTGTCGTGGAGCGAGCGCTGGAGCATCGTCCGCACGATGCGGAAACTGGTGCGAGGGGATGGTGGTGACGTTCTTTCTCCGCAAGATCACACGACAGCAAATAGCCGGGGGCCAATGGCCCGCGGTGACGCGACCGACAAGCACCGCGGGCCGTTGGCCCCCGGCTATTCGAAGGAAGAAGCTTCAGAAACGATCGGCGGGTGGCTTCGCCGCCAGGGGCAATCGGATCGCGCTATCGAGCGATTCTGGTCGGTCGTGCTGGTGAGCGCCTTAGGCGAAACGGTCGATCGCGCATCGCTGTCCGCTGCTCGAAAGGTTTTTTGCGACGGCTTCTGGGCCTCGCGCGGGGCGAGCACGCTGGTGCTGCCGCGGCGGCCGTTGGCCGAGATCTTTCACGACCGGCTGGGCAGGTGGCTCGCCGCTCACGGCGTCGAGGTGCATTTCGACGCCTCGGTCCGCCGGATCGAAGGCGACGGCCGCCGCGCCGGCGGGTTGACCTTGGGCGACGGCACGCGACATACGTTCGACTCTGTAATCGTCGCCGTTCCGTGGCATTGCGTTCGCGCGCTGTTTGACGAGGCCCTGTTGTCGGTGATGCCGGCGCTGGCCGACGTCGAGCGGATCGAGCCGGCGGCGATCACGGCGGTCCACCTCTGGTTCGACCGCCCGATCACGCGCCTGCCGCACGCCGTACTGGTCGGCCGGCTGAGTCAGTGGTTGTTCGCGAGGGCCTGTGACGCAGGCAAGACGCCAGCACCACAATACTATTATCAAGTGGTCATCAGCGGGTCGCACCGGCTGGCCGCGCGGACGAACGATCAGTGGCTAGCCGACGTCCGCAGCGAGTTGGAATCGGTCTGGCCGGCGGCGCGGGAGGCAAAGTTGCTGCACGGCCGGGTAGTGACGCTGCCGGCGGCGGTCTTCTCCGTAACGCCGGAGACGAACCGATTTCGCCCGCCGCAGCGAACGTCGCTGGAGAACGTCTGTCTGGCCGGCGATTGGACGTCGACCGGCTGGCCCGCCACGATGGAAGGCGCCGTCCGCAGCGGGCGGCAGGCGGTCGACTCGTTGCTGGAGTGAAAAGGGGGTCAGAATCGCGTTTCGTCTCTCGCCTCCGCCGACCAGGACTACTCCACCGTCACGCTCTTCGCCAGGTTGCGGGGCTTGTCGATGTCGCAGCCGCGGGCCACCGCGATGTGATAGGCCAGGAGCTGCAGCGGAATCACCGTGACGATCGGCTGCAAAACTTCCTCGACGGCGGGAATCTCGATGATGTCGTCGGCCAAATGGGCCGCCTCCGCGTCGCCTTCGCAGACGACCGCGATCACCGGGCCGCCGCGGGCCTTGATCTCCTGGAGATTCGACAACACCTTGTCGTAGACGTGCCCGCGCGGCATGAGGAAGACGCTGGGCGTGCGACTGTCGACCAGGGCGATGGGGCCGTGCTTCATCTCGGCCGCCGGATAGCCCTCGGCGTGGATGTAGCTGATCTCCTTGAGCTTCAACGCGCCTTCCAAGGCGGTGGGGAAGTTGATCTGCCGACCGAGATAGAGGAAATTGTCGCACTCGGCGTATTTCTGTGCGATCTCGCGGACGTGATCGTTGCAGCGGAGCGCCTGGCGAACCTTTTCGGGCAACTCCTGAAGCTGCTCGATGATCTCCATGCCGGCCGAGAAGCTCAGATGCCGCAGCCGGCCGAAATAGAGGGCCAGCATCGCCAGCAACGTGCATTGCGAGGTGAACGCCTTGGTCGAAGCGACGCCGATCTCCGGTCCGGCGCGAAGGTAGAATCCGCCGTCGGTCTCCTGGGCGATCGAGCTGCCGACGACGTTGCAGATGCCGAGCGCGGGGCAGCCCTTGCGCTTCATCTCGCGCAAGGCGGCCAGGGTGTCGGCCGTTTCGCCGCTTTGCGTGACGGCGAAGACCAACGTGTCGTTGTCCAGCGGCGGATTGCGATAGCGCAATTCGCTGGCGTACTCGACCTCGACCGGCAGCCGGGCAAGCGACTCGATCTGGTACTCGCCCACCAGGCTGGCGTGCCAACTGGTGCCGCAGCCGGTGATGATGATTCGGCCCAAGCGCGCGAAGTTGCTGGGGCGTGTGGTTGAAGCCGCCGAACTTGGCGGAGGCGGCGTCGCGATCGAGCCGGCCGCGCATGACGTTTTCGACCGATTCGGGCTGCTCGAAGATCTCCTTGAGCATAAAGTGCTCGAAGCCGCTCTTGGCGACGTCGCCGGCCTGGAAATCGAGCACGTGAACGCTGTGGTTGACTTGCCCCTGATCGCGGTGAATCACGCGGAGGCCGTCGGCGGTGACGACGGCCAACTCGTGGTCGGCCAAGTAGACGATCTTGTCGGTATAGCCGGCCAGGGGCGAGGCGTCGCTGGCCACGAAGTGTTCGCCGGCCCCAACACCGACGACCAAGGGGCTTCCCAATCGTGCGGCGATGATCACCTCGGGCCATTGGCGGAAGACGATCGCCAAGCCGTAGGTGCCCTGCAGTTGCGCCAAGGCGGCCTGCACGGCGGCGACCAGCGGCTGATAGCCGACGGCCGCCATGTCGGCGACGGGCTTCTGGCGCTTCAGGCAACTGTCGATCAGATGGGCGATCACCTCGGAATCGGTTGCCGACTGGAAGACGTATCCCTCGCCCTGGAGTCGTTGCTTGATGGCCTGGAAGTTCTCGATGACGCCGTTGTGCACCAGAGCGAGCGCGCCGTCGCCACCCAGATGAGGATGGGCGTTAGTATCGGTGGGTGCTCCGTGGGTCGCCCAGCGGGTGTGTCCGATGCCGGTATGGCCGAGGATCGGCCGCGTGGCCAGGAGGGCTTCGAGCCGGTCGATTCGGCCGGCGGTTTTGACGACGGCGAGTTCGCCGGCTGGCGTGATAGCAGCGATACCGGAGCTGTCGTACCCGCGGTATTCGAGGCGGTGGAGGCCGACTAGCAAGAATTCGGTGGCATTGCGTGTTCCCACGTACCCCACAATTCCGCACATTGTTTTGCGCTCCTAATTTGGGCTCGTTGACGTCAAAAAAAGCACCCGGCGAGCGGTCAGGGCGGCAGTTCGAGGATGAGTTGCGGTGCAGGCGTCGCGTCCGGTGCAGAGCTGGGCGTTCCGCCAGTGTCGGCACGGAGATCCCGCCAGTCTCGGCAGCCGGGATGACGGCACTGCAAATCTCAAGGTTATTTCCGAACGCTCGCAAAGTATAGCACGCCCGTCAAATTGGGGGAAGACGGTTTGGTCCTTGACAATTCCGCATAGTTCGGTCAAAGTGAAAGGACTAAGGGGGATCGGTTTTCCCCGCTTTCTCGCCGCGATGGCGGGCGAGAACGACGAAAGTTGCTCGCGTGGACATCCCTTTTCAATTGGACGCCCGATGCCGCGAAGAGGACACCTTGATGTCTTCTGTCAACACGACTGTTGCGAAACGGCCAAGCCGCCGGTCTTATTGCGGATGCGGCAACGCCTGAGGTGCGTTGCAGCCGGCACATTCGGAGCGAAAAACGTGGAAGACGAGGTTTCGGCATAGCCTTTGCTCTTATCGGCAGCTATCCAACAGCACGGTCGTTCGACCGGATGATGCATGAGCACAGAATCAAAGAGAGATCGCACCTGGCAAGAGGATTTGCGGCAGTTCGTCCCGGGGCCCCAGGTGTTGGTGGCCGCGGTGGTGCTGGTCGGCTGTTTCGTCTGGTTCTACTGGAATCGTCTTTTGCCGTATTCAGACGCACGTGGATGCAAGCCGACTACCAACACGGCCCGCTGGTTCCGCTGTTTTCTCTGTTCTTGTTGTGGTATCGGCGCGACCTGATCATCCCGTTCGCGGGGCGTGGTAGTCTGTGGGGCCTGCCGTTTTTGGCGCTTTGGGCGGTGATGCGGTGGGCGGCGGTCTTCTTCAACTTTGGAAGCCTGCCCGAGTATTCGATTCTTCCGTTTTTGCGGGATTGGCGTTGTTCGTCGGAGGTTGGCAGGCCTTGCGTTGGGCATGGCCGGCGATCGTCTTTCTGATCTTCATGGTTCCGATGCCGGGCGACGTCCAGGGTCTGATCAGCCAGCAGTTGCAGGCCGTCGGCCACGAGACTCAGCGTCTTCATCGTTCAGACGCTGGGAATTCCGGCGATGGCCGTCGGGCACGTGATTCAACTGACCGACGACCGGAAGTCTGAACGTGGAGGAAGCGTGCAGCGGCTTGCGAATGATGATGATGTTCGTCGCGATGTGCGTGGGGGCCGCTTTCATCGTGCGAAAACCCTTGTGGGAAAAGCTGTTCATCATCGGCAGCGCCATTCCGATCGCGGTGCTTGGCAACGTGATGAGAATCGTTGTGACGGCCGTCGGCTCGAAATTGTCTACCGCTATTCTACGACGATGGACCCGGACCAGGTCGATGGAGATCGATTCATACGTGGGCGGGTTATCTGATCGAGATGCCCAGCCGGATTGCTGCTGCTGTGGCTTGAGTTGACGCTGCTGTAGAAGCTGTTGATCTCGCCCGCTGCCGGAGCGGCCTCTGGTGCTGGGCGAGTTGCTGGAGGGGCGGGTGCCCGCGGCCGCCCGGCAGATTCCGCGGCAGAAGAAGTGAACGTGAAGAGGCAAGATCGTGCAACAGTCCGCCGGCGGAAAGCCGTCGGCCGGCATTCCGACCCAAGAAGAGGATGAAGTATGAGTATGGCCGACGACCGTCTGTCGTTACCGGATGAGACCGATTCGCAGTCGGGAGCGCTTGCTCCCCGTCAACGCGTTGCCGCACGGCAACGGAGAATGGAACGGCCTTGCCGTCAAGGAACCGGCGGCCGAAGCGGCAGGAAAGGATCTGACGATCTACCTGCACGCCATCAGGCGGCATTGGCTGCTGTCGCTGGGGATCGGGCTGCTGTGCGCGCGCGATCACCGGCCCGGCGGTGTATTTCGGCATCGGCACGCGGTACACCGCCTATGCGGTGCTGCACATCGCGATGCAGCAGGAGCAGATATTCCAGAACGGCGACGCCGGTGGTGGACCGCGATCGTTTTGAAATCTACAAGAACACGCAAGCAGGGATCGCTTTTGGCGAAGACCGTTCTGATGTCGGCACTCCGCAAGCCGGAGGTGAAGGACATCCCCATCGTCCGATACAAAACGCAATACAGCGATCCGGTCGATTGGCTGTCGGGCAAGCTGTCGGTTTCCTTCCCCGGCAGGGCCGAGTTGATGATGGTGAGCCTCAGCCTCGACGATCCCAAACAGGCCCAAGCGCTGGTGAAGGCCGTCGTCGATTCCTACATGACCGACGTGGTCCTTGCCGAAAACGAACGGAAGCACCAGCGCTTCGACGAGTTGGACGGCATCTGCGGCGATAAAGAGCAGGAAATTCGCACCAAGCGCGAGGAACTGAAGGGACTGGTCAACCAGGTCGGAGGCGCCGGAAGGCACCGAATCGCTCAGCGTCAAGCAGAAGTTGATTCTCGAAGAACTGGGGCTGTTGCAAAACCAGCAGGCGAGAACCGCGTTTGAAATCAGCAAGGCAAACGGCGAGTTGGCCGCACAGAGGCGCTCTCGAGGACGTGGCAACGGCCGAGGTTCCCCAGGTCGACCTTGACATGCTCATCAAGACCGACCCCGTGGCGAACCAACTCTCCACCGAGTTGGGTTGGAAGAAGATCGACGCGATCTACCAGACCCAGGCAGCGAAGAACGGCGTCAACAACCCCTACGTGGCGCGCTTTGACCAGGACGTGCAAAGACTGCAGAATCAGTACGATGAACGGGTCAAACTGTTGGTGGAAAAGGCCAAGCAGAAACAGCGCAGCACCATCCAATCGAAGATCATCGAGTTGCAAGCGGTGTTACAGCCCCAACAGGAGGCGCAGAAAAAGTTGGCGGCGGAGATCGCCAAACTGAAGGACGAGGCCGAGAACATCGGCCAGACGAGCGTGGATATCCAAATGATCCAGGCGAAACTGAAGAACCTGGACCAGGTGCTGGCCAATTTCGTTACCGAACGCGAGCGGCTGAGAGCCGAAATCAAGTCGACGCCGCGAATCACCGTGGCGGAACCGGCGGACTATGCCGCTGATGCCGTCGAACACCTTGACGCGGATCGCGTTGACGTGCTCTGGTTGTGCTGGCGAGCCTCTGCTTGCCGGCGGTTGCCATCACCCTCTGGGACACGCGCACCTGCCGCATCAATACGGCAGCCGACGTGTCGCAGGGTCTTCGCCTGCCGGTGATCGGCTCGATGCCGCTGGTTCCCACGCGGGTGATTCGCCAGTTGGGCTCGCCGTCGCCGCGGCATCGGGCGTGGCACTTGCGGCTGACCGAATCGGTCGACGGCATCGCCGCCCGGCTGCTGCGGAAGGCGGACGTCGAACAGTCGCCGCGTGATCATGGTTTCCAGCGCGACCGGCGGCGAAGGCAAGACGACGTTGGCCACGCAGTTGGCGCTCAGCCTTGCCCGAACCGGCCGAAGCACCGTCGCTGGTCGATTTCGACCTGCGGCGCCCCTCGTTTGACGAGATGTTCGGCGTGCCGCTTTCGCCGGGCGTATCCGAAGCGCTGCGGCACGAGAGCGACGCCGCCGGACCTGGTGCATCCGGTCGCCGCCGACAATCTGGCCGTGGTCACCGCGGGCCGCTGGGACCGCCAGGCGCTGGCGTCGTTGTCCAACGGCGGCGTCGATGCGCTGTTCAAGCAACTCCGCGAGGATTTCGACTTCGTGGTGGTCGACACCAGCCCGATTCTGCCCGTGGCCGATGCTCGATTCGTCAGCCAGTACGTGGACACGGTGGTTCTCTCCGTGTTCCGCGACGTCAGCGAAGCGCCGAAGATTCAGGCCGCTTGCGACATCCTGGCCGCCTTTGGCGTGCATTGCGTCGAGGCCGTCGTCACCGGCCCGACCAACGGCCTGTACGGCAGACACGCGGGATACGAATCGACGGTTTCCGCCTCCTAGCGAGCAATTCCGATGATCAATGGCACTGCGGTGCGAGTGGGTATTGTGGCGGCCCTGATCCCGCTGACGTATTTGGGCGCCAATCGGGTGCAGGCGTCTCTGCAGCCGCCGGGGACCGATATGCCCGACTGGACCTTCCACGACTTGCCGATGCAGCTTGGCCAACTGGCGCGGCGAAGACGTCGAAGATGGATCCGAAAATCGCCGTGCAAACCGGGGCCAAGCTGGACACGATCATCGAACGCGCCTACCACGACGACTCGGGACACGTCATCGGCATGCATGCCGCGATGTTCGACAATCCGGCCGACGGCGTCATCCATAGCCCGTTGGTCTGCTATCACTGCGGCCGGGTGGACGAGGCTCTCCGAAGAGAAGAACTATCTGCAACTCCCCGTCGAACTGACCAAGCTCCCCGAGAAGCTGACCATTCCCGTCAGCGTCAGCACCTGGGAAAACGAAAGAGACAACAAGAAGGTGCATGGTCGTCTACTGGTATCAGCTTGGCAAGCACTTCCTTTTCGGACGGTGGGACTTGGGACTCAAGATCCGCTGGTCGCTGGCGGGCAAGCCGAAGTGGCCCGCCGTGATCAAAGTGATGATGGAAATTCCGATCGTCGAGGGGGATGATCCAAAATCGAGTCGCCCTGGGTTTCGCGCGAGCAAGTCGCCGGTTGGTTGAACAGGCCCCGCGGCGAAATGGAAAAGGGATGCTGGGCGTGCGAAGCCGGGGACCCCTCGGACGCAGCCCGCAAAGCACCCGTAGTGGTGGTCGCCAAGCCGCAAGTGACAAGTGATAATGATTGTTTCGATTCTTCTCGTTTCTCGTCGCAACTTCGATCGCAGGACACCTATGAGTCTCGTCAAACGAAGGAATCGCCGACCGATCTGCTGCGTTGTGACCATGACTCGGACGCCCTGCCGAGTGCGATCCGGGCCCGATCGTGGAACGACGTCTTCCGCGTCGGCCCTGGGCGATCGGCTGTCACCGCCTGGTCCGGCAATTCCGGACTCCGCGAGCTTGGCTATTGGCGGCAGCGCACGCGGTGATTTTCGCGGCGGCCTACTGGGCGGCATTGTTGCTCGCATTTGATTTTGCGGTAGCCCCGCAAGAGCTGCAAGATTTCTACGTCACCGTTGGGCTGGGTCGTCGGCAGCCAACTGCTGATCTTCGGACTGCTGGGACAATTCCACGGCTGGTGGCGCTATGTGACCTTCGCCGACCTGACCGCCGTGCTCAAGGCGTCGGCTGTTGTCTCTGGTCGCCATCGCCGTGCTCAAGGCCTGCTTCTACCTGCCCATTCCGCGCAGCGTCTTGTCCTGGACGGCATGCTGATGATCGGCATGTTGTGCGCCGTGCGGGCAAGCTGGCGGATGTTCCGCGAAGTCTTCCATCCGATGCTCAACGGCAAGGACTGCCGCTGGGCCCTGCTGGTCGGCACCGATCTGTCCAACGGGATTCTCGCCCATCAGATTCAATCCCATTTTCGCTTGCCGTACCGCGTGCGCGGATTCCTCTCCACCGATGCATTCGTCGCCGCCACGCACGTCGGCCAGATCCCGATCCTCGGCTCCTTGGAAAACGTCAGCCAACTCTCGGCCGCCTACGGAGTGACCGACGTGCTGGTGGTTGCCGGCACCTTGCCCGGCCCGCGGTTGCGAACGCTGATGGAGACTTGCGAGCAGGGAACAGCTGAATCTGAAGATCATCCGTCCGCTCGAGGATCGTCTCGGCGGCGACGAGCGCGTGCCCATCCGCGACATCGAAATCAACGACCTCTTGGGCCGCGACCCGGTCTCGCTCGACACGGAGAACATCGACAAGCTGCTGGAAGGGCGACGGGTCATGGTCACCGGCGCGGGCGGCAGCATCGGCTCGGAAATCTGCCGGCAAATCATGGCCTTCCGGCCCGCAGTCGCTGATCCTGGTCGGCCGCGGCGAGAACCGCATCTTCGCCATCGACCGGGAGCTTCGCGGCCTGCACGCGCCCACCACCATCCACGCCCTGCATCGGCGACGTCACCAATCGGGAGCGGATGGAGCAGATCTTCAAGCAGCATCGCCCCGAGGTGGTCTTCCACGCGGCCGCCCACAAGCACGTGCCGCTGATGGAAAGCAACGTCGGCGAGGCGATCCGCAACAACGTCTTCGGCACCAAGTGCGTGGCCGATCTGGCCGATCGCTACGGCGTGCTCAGCTTCGTGCTGATCTCCACCGACAAGGCCGTGCATCCGTCGAGCGTGATGGGCGCCACCAAGCAGATCGCCGAGCGCTACGTACACACCCTCTCGCAGGAGTCGGCCACGCGATTCACGGTGGTCCGCTTCGGCAACGTGCTGGGCTCCGCCGGAAGCGTGGTGCCGATCTTCCAGGAGCAAATTCGCGCCGGCGGACCGATCACGATCACCGATCCGCGGATGACGCGGTTTTTCATGACCATTCCCGAGGCGTCGCAGTTGGTCTTGCAGGCCGCGACGATGGGCGCCGGCGGCGAGATCTTCGTGCTGGAGATGGGGGAACCCGTCAAGATCGTCGATCTGGCCCGCGACCTGATCCGGCTCTCCGGCCTGCCCGAACACGCCATCGAAATCAACTTCACCGGCATCCGGCCGGGCGAAAAACTGTACGAGGAACTGTATTTCGACGACGAAGAGACGCTGCCGACGTCGCATCCCAAGCTGCGTGCGGCCTACCATCGCCCCTACGCCCTGGCCGAAGTGCACCGCGCCATCGCACAGCTCGAACGAATCGTCAACGACCCGGAGGAACTGCTTCGCCGAAAACTGCGCGAGATCGTCCCCGGAATTCACTTCTCCGTCCGGCCATGCCGACGAGAAGCCACCCGTTTTGACCTTGGAACCTCAGGACGTGATCGTGCGGGCGTGATTGCGGTCGGTCGGAGGCGGTTTGTTCTCGGAGCCGGAGGTTGTCTCATCCCAATATCCGCGACAATCGACACGACCCTCATCTCGCCGCAAGTCGGTTGCGCGGCCGAGCCCACGTGGGCCAAGCTGGGGCGACAGTGTTGGGCGGGCGGAGTTCGGGCGGCGTTGCACCGTCGCCCCCGCGCATTTGCCTCGTCAAACCAGCGCCGGCCGGCAGCCACGCCGCTCGCCCTACCACTGCGAAAAAAACCACCCTATACTGGTGTATTGGGTACTGTGGGAATGTGATACGATGTCGCGTTCCCTGCAATTGGGGTCCTTGGGAGTAAGCCTCCCGCGGACATGGATTGAATAGACGCGCGCAATGAGGCGCAGAACAGGCAGAAAGCAGCCGGTTTTATGGGGGCTGATGCCACCCACGGGAACGGAGTCTGCGCCACCCCGCCCTTCCGGCAAATCGGACCTGTCCCCCTTTTTCCCACTGGCGTTGAACGGTTTGCGACTTCTGCGTAGACTGGCATGACTTTCAGCCAGAAGAACCGTTCAACCCCCTATTGAAATGCCCCAGCCGATAAACGTCCCGCTACTCGATCTGAGAGCCCAATACGCCACGATCCGCGACGAAATCCGCGCGGCCGTCGATGGAGTGCTGGAGAGTCAACAGTGCATTCTCGGCCCGGGCGTGGCCGACTGCGAGGCTAAACTGGCCGAGTATTGCGGCTGCCCGCACGCTGTTAGCGTCTCGTCCGGCAGCGACGCCCTGCTGGTGAGCCTGATGGCGGAAGAGATCGGGCCGGGCGACGAGGTGGTCACCACGCCGTACACGTTCTTCGCCACCGCCGGCTCGATCGCGCGGGTCGGCGCCAAGCCGGTCTTTGTCGATATCGACCCCGACACCTACAACATCGACCCCGCACAGATCGAGTCGAAGATCACGGCCCGCACCAAGGCGATCATGCCGGTCCACCTCTACGGCCAATGCGCCGAGATGGACGCGATCATGGCGGTGGCGGCCAAGCACGGCATCGCGGTGATCGAGGATGCCGCCCAGGCGATCGGAGCGGAGTACAAGGGTCGGCGGGCAGGCTCGATGGGGCGTTACGGCTGCTTCAGCTTCTTTCCGTCGAAGAACCTGGGCGCCGCCGGCGACGGCGGGCTGGTCACTGCCGGCGAGGCGGCTGTGGCCGAGAAGCTCCGCGTATTGCGCGATCACGGCCAGAAGCCCCGCTACTGCCATTCGCTGATCGGCGGCAATTTCCGTTTCGACGCGTTGCAGGCGGCGGTGGTCGCGGTGAAGCTGAAATACCTCGACGGTTGGACGGCGGGTCGGCAGTCGAACGCCGCCCGCTACCGCCGCCTCTTCACGGCCGCCGGGCTATCGCTCCCCTCGCCCGCCAACACGAGAGGTGCCGGGGACCAATCTCTCCCCTCTCCTTCCGGGAGAGGGGCCGGGGGTGAGGGCCTTGTCCGCTTGCCGATGGAGGTGCCCGGCAATCGGCACATTTACAATCAGTTTGTCATTCGCGTGCCGCGGCGCGACGAGCTACAGGCCCATTTGGCCCAAGAGAAGATCGGCTGCGCGATTTACTATCCGATTCCGCTGCACTTACAGCAGTGTTTTGCGTATCTCGGCGGCCACGAGGGGGACTTCCCGGAAAGCGAGCGGGCCGCCCGCGAAACGCTGGCCCTGCCCATCTACCCCGAGTTGTCCGACCAGCAGGCCGAGCGGGTGGTCGAGTGCATCGGGGAGTTTTTACGCAAGTAGATCCCGCTTGCCGAGCGGGACGGTATATGCGAAGCGGAAGTCCCGCTCGGCAAGCGGAACCTACTCCTTGCCCAAATTGACCGATTCTGCTATTATGACGTTTGGGTCAATCGGGCAGCGTCGCAAGCGGAACAAGGGCAATCGTGCTTCTCAGCCGACAGGTTTTCTGTCGAAACGGTGGTGATATGAACACGCTCCGCCTTAGCAACCGAACCCGGCCCGCCGCTGTGCCCGCGGGCTTCACGCTGGTCGAACTGCTCACCGTGATCGGCATCATCGCCATCCTGGCCGCTCTGACCATACCGGCCGTCATGCACGCCCGAACAGCCGCCAAGCGGGGCGCCATCGCGATGGAAGTCAACCAGCTCGACATGGCAATCAAAAAGTACAAGGCGGATTTCGGCGAGTATCCGCCCGACTTCGCCGGGGTGACGAATCCGACCTGGACCGCCGCGGCACAAGCTACTGTTTTGCGGCACTTCCAAGCGGCGTTTCCGCGTTACGTGCCGGGAGTCTCCACAGGCGGCGCCTTAAACGGCTGGGCAGGGTTTCGCGAGGACGTGCTAGGCAACTTGACAACCGACCCTTGGTATAACTCTTCCTATCCAACCATCGAGGGCTGGGGAATTGACGTGAACACGCTTTCTCCGTCCACCGCGATCATTTTTTTTCTCGGTGGAAAGCCGGATTGGTTCCGCGACGCAGGCAACAACTATATTTACCCTGCAACCGCCGGTCATGCGGCCAGCGCAGGATTTGACGCCGCGAGAACCAATCAGAGGGTTGCTCGGATTAAGTGCAAACCAACTCAACCCGTTTGACTCTGTCGACCAGCCGCGTACATCCGTGTTACGATTTTGACATTCCATCCATAGGCTGGGTTCAGGAGACGCCGCCGGGGATGAATCCGGTCGCCGGCCTCGTGTACTGGCCAAAGGAGCAGGGCGTTACCGACAAGACCACCGGGCCAATGGTCTATTTCCGCGCCGAAAACCGGAACTACACGATGGACGGAAACGTGCCTCCCATCGCTGCCGCTATCCCGACGGTTCCCGTCGCGGTCGCCAGCAACGTCAAGAGCGAGTCCCTCCAAGTTTGGCCGGCGGTCGATACGACGCTCTCGAACTTCCAAGGCATGGACAACTATGTCCCCGGGAGGGGCACCGCCTACACGTGGGTCAATCCTCAGTCGTTCCAGTTGTTCACCTCCGGCCTTGACCAGAAGTACGCGACGCCGCACATAACGGCACCGGCAGTGCCACTCGACGCTAATGTCGACTGCACCACCTTCCCAACGGGCGAATCGTACCAGCGCGATTCCTTCGACGACATCACCAACTTCAGCAAGGGCGGCACGCTCGAATCGGCCAGGCCGCAGTAACCATACTTGTCGCTTGTGCGAAACCTACCATTGCCGGCCGCAGAATCTGTGGAGCTCCGCTGCATTTCGCCGATCGTGACATACACTGCTGAGATGCTGAGCGCGGTGAGACGTTTTCGCGATTCCAGCGTTGCTTGTTGTCGCAGGGCGCGGCGATGTGTCCAGGTAGTGAGTTTTTGGGACGAAGGTCCAACCGTTCGCCCAGCCCAGGGCATCGCCCCAATGGCACTTCCTGAATCGTAAGTGGTTGGGAGCAAGAATGATATAGCAAAAACGGCCGTCCTTGCCTACAAGGGTTTTGTGAACAACGAAAGACCCTTATCCGGCAAGGAGGCCGACATGAGCCATTGTACTTGGAATCGTGTTTCATGGCAGATCAATTCGATTCGGAATTCGCTGGGGCAACAGCAAGGGTTGCCGTTTGTCGATTTGCTGACGCCCGACATGCTCCGCGAAGTGGCCGGACAGACGGCCGAATCGTCGGAGCCGATTTACACACCCTTGGTGACACTGTGGATGTTTCTCGGCCAAGTCGTCGATCCCGACCATTCCTGTCGTCAGGCGGTGGCCCGCTTGTTGGTTTGGTTGACGCTGCAAGGACAACCGCCATGTTGCGCGGAAACGGGAGCCTATTGCAAGGCGCGCGTGCGATTGTCGGAGGAGCATCTTCACGGCTTGGTGCGGGCGACGGGAGCGGAACTGCACGACAAAGCGCAAGCCGAATGGCTCTGGAAAGGGCGTCGCGTGAAAATCGCCGACGGCACTACGGTGATTATGCCCGACACCGAGGCGAATCAGGCCGAGTATCCGCAGCCCGATGGACAGAAGCCGGGATTGGGCTTTCCCATGATTCGGCTGGTTGTGCTCTTCTGTTTGGCAACCGGGGCCGTCTTGGATGCGGCCGTGGCGGCCTATTCGGGCAAGGGAACGGGCGAATTGTCGCTGCTGCGATTGATCTGGGACGAGTTGCAGAAGGGCGAGGTGTTGCTGGCCGATCGGCTGTATTGTTCGTGGTTCGAGATGGCTTTGCTGAAACAGCGTGGAGTGGACGTGGTGTTGCATCGACATCAGAGCCGTCGGACCGATTTTCGCAAGGGACACTCGCTGGGCCAACGCGACCATCTCGTGCGTTGGCCGAAGCCCGCGCGGCCCGATTGGATGGATCAAGAGACCTATGCCTCGTTGCCGGCGGAGTTGGAACTCCGAGAACTGGAGGTCGTGATCGATCGGAAAGGGTTTCGGCCCGTCAAGCTGATCCTCGTCACGACACTCTTGGATGCGGAAGAATATCGGCCGAAGGACTTGGCGGAGGTGTACTGGCAGCGTTGGCACGCGGAACTGGATTTGCGGTCGGTGAAGGAGACGATGCAGATGGGCGAACTCCGCTGCAAAACGCCGGCGATGGTTCGGAAGGAGATATGGGCGCATTTTCTCGCTTACAATTTGATCCGAGGCATGATGGCACAAGCGTCTGTGGAACATGCACGAATGCCTTGTCAAATCAGCTTCAAAGGAGCGATGCAAACGCTCAATGCGTTTCAGCACGTCCTGCTGACTTCGCTGGATGTTGTCGCAATCTACCGGCGGCTCTTAAAAGCGATCGCCACGCACCGCGTCGGCGACCGTCCCGGCCGCGTCGAGCCTCGCGCGAAGAAGCGCCGCAAGAAAAACTACGCAGTACTCACACGCCCTCGTTCGCAAGCCAAAAAACGTTTGATGAAAACAACTTAAAGCCCGGGAAGTGCCATTGGGGCATCGCCCTGGGGAGAGCGGAGACGATTGTGTCCGTGTATCGGCCGGACGGGCCGACCGTTCGGCTCCCTTACACCAACTCGTCACAGGGTGTTGCCCTGGTTGTTACGTACGCGCCTTCGGAAGAGGATAGGGAGGGTCGTTTACGACCCTTTTCCGCGGCACGCGGTTCAGGCCCGGCGTTTACGCCGGGTTCGCTGGCAGTGGCGGGAGGGGGCAATGTCAGGCCCGTTTACGGGCCTCTTGAGTGCTTCCAAGCTCAGCAGGGCGTCTTGGGGAAGAGCCCCGTGAACGGGGCTGACAAGAAGCACGCGTATTCTTCCTTTCCACCCGGCGTAAACGCCGGGCCTGAACCGCCTGCGGCGGGAACGCCCGTGAACGGGCGTGACGGCAGTTGTACGACCTTCAATGCAGCGCGACGCATCGCGGAGGACGCCCGTAAACGGGCGTGACGGCAGTTGTACGACCTTCAATGCAGCGCGCGCATCGCGGGGAACGCCCGTGAACGGGCGTGACGCAACGCGGCGAGACGCCGCGTCTACGACTTGTGGACAACTAGGTATTCAGGAGCCGAAGAGCCAGCGGTCATGAAGCGGGCTTGCATCACCGGCATTACCGGACAAGACGGCTCGTACCTGGCCGAGTTGCTGCTGGAGCAGGGCTACGAAGTTCACGGGCTGGTGCGGCGCTCGGCGTTGGAGGATCCGACCCACCGCTTTTCGCGGCTGACGTCGATCCTCGACAAGATACAGCTTCACCCGGCGAGCCTGGAGAGTTTTCCCAGCATCTATACGAGCATCGGCCAGATTCGGCCCGACGAATTGTACCACCTGGCGGCGCAGAGTTTCGTGTCGTACTCGTTCGAGGACGCCTTTTCGACGTTCCTGACGAACATCCACGGCACGCACTACGTGCTGGAAGCGGTGTTGCAGTGCGTGCCGAAGTGCCGGGTGTATTTCGCCGGATCGAGCGAGATGTTCGGCAAGGCGGACGAAGCGCCGCAGACCGAGACCACCCGCTTCCATCCGCGATCGCCCTACGGCATCTCGAAAGTCACGGGTTTCGACCTGGCGCGGAACTACCGCGAGGCGTACGGGCTGTTCGTCTCGTCGGGCATCCTCTTCAACCACGAGTCGCCGCGGCGGGGGTTCGAGTTCGTCACCCGGAAGATCACCTCGTCGGTCGCCCGCATCAAGAGCGGCGCAGGCCAAGGAGCTTCCCCTGGGCAATCTCGAAGCGCGGCGCGACTGGGGATACGCCAAGGAGTACGTGCTGGCGATGCACTTGATGCTGCAACAGGACCGGCCCGACGATTTCGTGGTGGCCACGGGCCAGACGCATTCGGTGCGGGAGTTTTGTCAGCGGGCCTTCGCCCGCGCGGGGCTGGATTATCGGGACTACGTGGTGAACCGGGCCGAGTTTTTTCGCCCCTCCGAGGTCAACGCCCTGCAAGGCGACGCCGCGAAGGCCAAGGCGGCGCTGGGCTGGCGGCCCACAGTAAGCTTCGATGAGTTGGTCGAGATGATGGTCGACCATGACCTGGCCGTCGCGGCCGAGCGCGAGGAATGAAACGATATGCCGAAAACGGTCGTTGCGCTACTCCGGAGCGGTTTCAATACATGTTGGGGCGGCGGTTGTACTGCCGCCCCGTTGCGGAAAATGGGAGACGGCAGTGCAACTGCCGTCCCAACGTGGGTGATCGTCCGCTCGCTTATCCGATAATCGATGTTCCAGTCACGTTCCGCCAAAGTGCTCGTGCTCTCGTCCGGCCAGGCCCTGACGTCCCTGGTGGGAATCGTCAGCATGGTTGTGCTGACGCACGTGTTTTCGAAGGCCGACTATGCCACGTATGGGCAGGCGATGCTGGCGTACGCGTTCGCCGTGCCGTTTGTGACGCTTGGGTTGGATCGCTCGTTGTATTTCTTCCTGCCGGGGGAAGAGAAACGGCCGCGTACGTGGCTGGTCGAAAATATGCTCCTGCTTGTGTTGGCGGGAGGAGTGCTCTCACTGTTCCTCGTGTTGGGCGGCAATCGTTTTCTCGCCGAGCGGATGAACAATCCCGATCTGGCGCCGATATTGCTGCTGCTGATCCCGTATCCGCTCTTCATGCTGCCGGCCAGCGCGATGAGCGCGTGCTTGATGGCCCGCAACCGCACGGAACAGGTGGCCGGCTTCAACGTGGGCAGCCGAATCGTGATGCTGGTCTTCGTGTTGGGGCCGGTGCTGTTTTGGGCGACGCCGACGGTGGCTGTTGCGGGAACGGTTGTCGGCGCGATCGTCACGTCGACTGTGGCCATTGTGCTGATGTTTCGCGCCTGCCCGGTCGGTTCGTGGCGTCCGACATTGGCCGGTATCAAGGCCCAACTGTGGTTTGCCGTGCCGTTGGGGTTGGCGACTTTTGCGGGGACAATCAGCCAAAGGCTGGATCAAGTGCTAGTTTCGGCTCGATGCCCGCCCGAGGTGTTCGCCGTTTATCGGAATGGGTCGATGGAGATTCCGCTGGTTGGCATGATCACCGGCGCGATCACGTCGGTGGTGATGGTCGATTACGCCCGCTACTACCGCGACAATCACATCGCCGGCATTGTGTCGCTGATCCATCGGGCGATGACCAAATCGGCGCTGATCTTGCTGCCGATGATGGTCTTTCTGCTGTGCGTCGCGCCGGATTTGATGTGTTTTTTGTTCGGCGAGGATTATCGGGACAGTTCCATTCCATTTCGGGTGTTTTTGCTGCTGCTGCCGGTTCGCACGATTACATTCGGCGCGGTGCTGCAAGCAACCGGCAAGAGCCATCACGTTCTCGTGGCAGCCGTCCTGATGTTGGCCGTCAACGCGAGTCTCGGCTGGTTTGCGATCGGCTGGATCGGACCCTTTGTCGGAGCGGCTTTGGCATCCGTGGTTGCCACGTACTTCGCTTGCGTGCCCTATCTGATGCGCGCGATCCGATCGACGCTGCACGTTTCGTTTCGCGAGATGTTTCCCTGGATGGAGCTTCTGAAGTTGTCTGCGACGACGATTGTTCCGGGCATCGCCACCTATGTGCTCTTGATGTTTCTGCCCGGTCCGCATGTCGTGCGTTTGGTCGCGGCCACCTTGGTTTACGGCGGACTGCTGTTGCCGACCCTGTTGTGGAGTGGAATGATCCGGGTTCAGGATATTGTGGAGATGGCGAAGATGCCGTTGAGAGCTTTGCGGCGAGAGGCATTGTAGCCAGGAAAGGCTGGAAGGACTGACCGTGACTAAGAATCGTGAGCCCACGTGGAAAAGGGCGGCCAGGGATGTTACTCCGCCGCTCATCTGGCGGGCGGCATCCGCAGTGATACGGGCCTTCCGGCCGGGCGTTGACGTTGCGTGCGAACGCGATTCCGCGTATTACGACGAAATGTACGGCGAGAGCATCGAGTACAATAAACACTATACCGCGTCGCGATACTACTTCCTTTGGTGTGTTATCGTTGACCGGTTGAAGCGGGCAAAGGTGCAGTCCGTGTTGGACATAGGCTGCGGAGCCGGACAAATCGGCTCGCTGTTGCGCGATTCGGGAATCCCAAGCTACTGCGGGCTTGATCTCAGCGAGAACGCCGTCCGCATGGCACGCAAGATCTGCCCAGAATATCAGTTCGTGGCAGCCAGCGTGTTCGATACAGACCTCTTCGAACGATTCGACTACGATACGGTGATCTCGCTCGAATTCCTCGAGCACGTTACGGAAGACATGGCCGTGCTGCGGCGCATTCGACCGGGAAAACGATTCTACGGCTCGGTCCCGAATTTTCCCTACGAATGCCACGTGCGACATTTTGAAGACTGCCAGCAGGTGCTCGATCGGTACGGTTCGCTGTTCAACCAACTGACGGTCGATGCGTTCTTGGCCAGTAACGACGGAATAAAGTACTTCTTGATCGAAGGCATAAAGGCTTAGACAAGATGGCGTCCAACTTGAAACTGGCCTGCGTCGTCGGCGCCCGGCCGAATTTCATGAAGATGGCGCCGCTGTTGCGGGCGTTCGAGAGCATATCCGGGCGTTCGAGCCGGTGCTGATCCACACGGGCCAACACTACGACGCCGACCTTTCCGACGTCTTCTTCGAAGAACTCGGCATGAGGCGGCCGGACATCTGTCTGGACGTCGGCTCCGGCAAGCCATGCGGCCCAGACCGCGCGGGTCCTGGAACGCATGGAAGAGGTGCTCTGCAAGCACGAGCCCGACGGGAAGCCGTACGACCGGTGGTCGTCGTCGGCGACGTCAACTCGACGATGGCCGCCACGCTGGCGGCGGTCAAGCTCGGCATCCCCGTCGCCCACGTCGAAGCCGGCCTGCGGAGCTTCGACCGCTCCATGCCCGAGGAAATCAACCGCATCGTCACCGATTCGATCGCCGACGGCTTTGCTGGTGTCGGAGGCCGCCGGACATGACCAACTTGCGACGCGAAGGGCACCCCGAGGAGCATCTGCACCTGGTGGGCAACGTGATGATCGACACGCTGCTGCGGCTGCTGCCGAAGGCCCGATTGTGCGACGCGCCGTCGCGTTACGGCTTGCAGCCCGGCCGGTACGGCGTGGTTACGCTGCACCGTCCCGCGAACGTCGACCAGCCGCAGACGCTCTCGGCCATGCTGGGAGTGATCGCGGAGGCGTCCGCCGAGCTGCCGCTGGTTTTTCCGGTCCATCCGAGGACGCGACGGCGGATCGACGGAATTCGGACTCGACAGTGTCCTCGACGGCGCCGCGGGCGTCGTCCAGCTGCCGCCGCTGGGCTACCTCGACTTCTTGTCGCTTAGCTCGCAAGTCGCGGTTGATCATCACCGATTCCGGCGGGCTGCAGGAAGAATCGACGGCGCTGGGCATCCCCTGCCTGACGGCGCGGTCCAACACCGAGCGGCCGATCACGGTCGAAGAGGGCACCAGCACGCTGGTGGGCAACGAGCCCGACGTGTTGCGGACGCATCTGCGGCTGGTGCTCGACGGCGGCTACAAGCAAGGCCGCTGCCCGGCGCTGTGGGACGGGCACACGGCGGAACGGATCGCACAGATTTTGGCGAGCAACGGGCGGACGTTGTAATATGCAGGAAAGCACCGCTCCTGGAGACCGGCAGGATGAACGACAAGCCGCGACTTCTGTTTCTGGCGTTCTACTTTCCCCCGATGCACGCGGTTGCGAGCGTACGGACGGCGAATATCGCCAAGCACCTCAGCCGCATCGGCTGGGACGTGTCGGTCGTTACGGCGGACCCGGCGCTGCTGCAGTCGCCGGACGATGCCGAGCGCGTCGCCGACGAGATGCGGCAATGTGGAGTCCAGATGGTCTACACGGGCCACGGATGGCGATGTCTTTCGTCCGGCCACTTCAAGCAGAGCCGAAGGGGGCTGGGCTGGGCCGCAGGCGGCGTCTGTCGGCGGATCGCCCGTACGATGAATATTGATGAGAGCGCGGGATGGTTTGGGCCGGCGTACAAAGCCTGTGCCGCATTTCGTCCCGGCCAATTCGATTTGATATTGGCGACGGGGTGCCCGTGGGGCACGTTTTCGCTTGCCCGGAAGCTGGCGCGGGCGGCTGCGCTGCCCTTTCGTGCTCGACTATCGCGACCCTTGGACAGCCGGGCCTCCGCACGATGTGCAGTACAAGAGACCGCGTTGGCGGCGCAAAGAAGCGAGCATTCTGGCGGAAGCGTCCGGCGTTTCGATCGTGTCTCCGAACTGGGCACACCTCCTTCGCCAACACTTTCCGCAAGCGCCGAAGATTGCGGTTATCCCAAACGGATACGATCCTGCCGAACTGGAAGGGGTGCAGCCGCGGCATTTCGGACACTTTACGTTGCTATATGCGGGAAAGTTTTATCTGCCGCTGCGGTCGGTAACGCCGCTGGTAGCTGCCCTGAAACGGCTGCAGCAAATATGCCCGGAGAACGACTGCCATCTGCATTACTTCGGCGCCGCGGGAGAGTATGTGCAGCGAGAAGCCGAGACGCACGGTGTTGCCGGGCGAATCGTGCTTCACGGCAACGTTCCGCGGCGCGAAGTCCTGGCGGCGATCGCCGGCGCCAACGCGGTGGCCGTGGTGACGTCGGTGGAAGAGCGTTGCGGGCCTGAATCGAAGGGCATTGTGACGGGCAAGGTCTTCGAACCGGTCGGGCTGGGAACACCCGTTTTGCTGGTGGCGCCCGCGGATTCCGACGCGCACGAAGTCTTGGCGACGGTGGGGAATGGCCGCGCCTTTGCGGGTCCGGACTGCGACGGCATGGCCGGATACCTGATGGATCTCGCCCGCGGACGGCTGCCCGATCGCAGACGCCCCGAGGCATACTCCTGGTCGGAACTAATCGCCAACTTCGATTCCTTCCTACGTGAAATCCTGGCCGTTTTGCCGCATGCTCCATAGGTTTTCTCGAAGACTGGCAGGGTAATCCGTGAGAGAACCGGAACAGCGAACGTGACGCCTACCCCCATGTCGAGTATGGTTTCAAGGCGCACCGCCATCGCGCGTAAGAGCGACTTGACGGGCAATATCCTCATTTTCATCGTGGTCGCGGGGCATTCGCTGCAATTGTTGCGGATTCCGTTCGGAGCGACGGGCGAACTGATCGGGGCGGTGGGCACCGTGGTGGCGCTGTTCGCGTCGTTGTTGTCGCCGAAGACGATGTTCCTGATGTTGTTCGGGCTGAACTTCATTCCGCTGACGGGCCCCGCTCTGTCGCAATTCCGCGTTTATGTCTTGATCTACTTCATCTACGCCTTCCGCCTGTGCGCCACGCCTGCCGTGTATCAACTGCTTGTGGGCAATTCGCCGGCGTCTCGCGTCATGCGGCGTTGGCTTTGTGCCTGGCTCGGTTTCGCGATACTCGCGGCGTTCTTCTACGTCACGACGGCCAACACTCCTTTCGGCGTAGGCTGCGCATGGGACAGCTTCGCAGGCCTGGGGACCTCGCTGCTGGCCTGTATCCTTGCCGTGCTGGCGTTCGACGACGTTCGAGAAGACTCGTTGCTGCCCCTCGGATTCGTCGTCTACGTGCTGTTGGGCGCCGTGTTGCTGAACTCGATGTTCGACGAAGTGGTCCAGGTGGTGGGCACCGTTCGATTGGGGAGAGAGGTGGGGGCGGAACCGAACGCCATTGCCATGGTGTACAACATCGGTATAGGCGTCTGTATGGGAGTCGTGCTGCTGTCGCGCCTCTTGGCTTATGCGTATTGCCGCCATCGTCGCCACTTTGCCGGCGGCGGTGCTGATCGTTCGCACACAGTCGCGGTCGGCTGTCTTGGCCGCCCTCGCCATGGTGGTCATGGCGGTATCTCCGTGAACGTGCCGCGTCTTTCGGCCTTTCTGAAGCGCATTGCCATGTTGGGGGTGTTTCTTGTCGCCGCCTTGGTGGTCGCTCTGCCGCTCGCCCAGGACTACCTGCTGGCGCGACTCGAACAAACGCTGAATTCCTTTCAGGCGGGCAACCTTGACCGCGCCACCTCCGGCCGAAGCGAGATCTTCTACGCCTATTGGCTAAGAACCGTCGACAGTTCCTTTATCGGCACGGGCTTCGATTATGCCGATATTGCACAGCGTTACGGCCATGCGATCGTCGCGCACAACACCTGGCTGCAAATGCTTGCCGACTTTGGCATCATCGGGCTAGGATTGCTAATCGTGATGACGCTGCCGGCATTTCGGCTGGTGTTTCGTGAAGTGTGGATGTTCGGTGCGACCCAGTCAATTGAGAACAAGAGACTCACCGCTCTGCGCACCTGGCGTGGCGATTGCCATCGCCGCGCTGCTGGTTGAGACTTGCACGATGACTTCCACGTTTGAGATTTCCTTTTGGTGGTGCATGGGATGCGCCGTGGCCTTTGAATGCCGTCACAAGAAACATGCCAAACTTGAAAATCGTGCTGTACACGCGATGGCCGCCCGAGGCCACCGGCGGCGTTGAACGCTTCGTCGCCTCGCTGAGAGCCGTGCTGCTCGCTCGAGGACATTCCTGCGACGTGGTGACCGCCGCCGATCTGGGATGCGCTAGGGACGCGTCCTATGCCGAAGCGGCTCAGGCAATGGGAAATCACTGGTCGCACAACCGGCACCTTTACGACATCGCCGTGTTCAACAAAGGAGAATTCGCTTACAAGGCGAGGGTGGACGAACGGTCCTCGTCGTGCACGGCACTTCGCGGGGCCAGGCCGTGGCCACGTGGAGGATTTGCCGCTGGACCTCGACGCTGGCGGAGTTGCTTCTATCGGGGCGAACGCAGCGGCCGGCGGCGCGGAAACACGTTCCCGTGGCCGTATCCAGATCGACGCAACGGGAATTGCTCTGGCTTTACGGCGTTGCGGGCAGTCGTGTCATCGAGAATGCGATCGACGTCGCACAATTCGCGCGGGAAACCGCCAATCCGCCCGATCGCAACTTGGCTTGCCGCCGGACTCGCGCATCTATTTGTATGCCTCGCGCGTCGAGGCGAGGAAGTGTCCATGGTTCGCAGCAAGTTGGGCGCAGGCGTTAACGCCGCGGGAGCACCTGCTGCTGGCGACCGACAAGCCGCTTGGGATCACGGGACGGGCAACGTCGCTTTTGAACGTGTCGCAGGAGAGTATGCCGCTGTTGTATCAGGCGGCCGACGCCTTCCTGATGCCTTCCTATTATGAGGGCTGCTCCTACGCGGTCATCGAGGCGATGAGCTGCGAGTGTCTGTTGGTTGCCAGTCCCGTCGGTCATGCGCCCGACGTCATGAAAGCGGCCCCGCTTCTGGCCGAATGTTTCGAGCGTCGCCGCACCGCTGCCGCGTTCCTCGCGCGTGCCCGGCGATTGCTCGACGACGCGCCGCTGGCGGCGCGGCTGCGGGCTCATGGGCGGCGATACGCGCTGGAATACAACACACTCGACAGGATGGCGGCGGAATACGAAGCACTGTTCGAGGAGATCCTGCAAAAGTCCAAGCGAAGAATAGTCCCAGCGTGAATTGTGCTCAATCGCCACAGGACTCTCATTGTGGAACCGCCATTTTTGGAGCGTGAGGAAGACGCCAGTCTTGAGTAGTCCAATGAACGTGGTGTTGATTTGTCCCGCGCCGACTGGCGGACATCCGCTCTATATCACTGAATTAGCTATGGCGTTGGCTCGCCTGGGGGAACAGGAGGATGTCTGCCTGGAGGTCGTGGCGCCCGCAGACCTGGAGGATCGTTTCCGCAGCACGCTCTATCCGGTATACGACATTCTTCCCGCATGGATGGAGCCAAGAACCAAGAGCCGGCTGGCACGACAGATGAAGCTGGCTGCCCACATAGTCCGCGTGGAGCACGCTTGCATCCGGTGGCTGCGGCGACGGCCGGAAATCGACCTTGTCCATTTTCAGGGTCTCTTCTGGCTCAACGCGATTCAGATGCGCGGATACCGACGATTGGACGCCTCGCTGGTCAATACGGTTCACAACCTCAAACCCCATCGCTACTCCGGCATCATGCCGCGCAAGTTGGAAGATCGAATTTCGTTGTGGATGTTGCGCCAGTGCGATGGGCTATTGGTTCACACGGAAGCATTGCGTTGCGAGGCCGCTGAACTTCTCGGGGGCCGTCATCCACCCGTCTTTGTCACGCCGCATGGTTTGTTTCAACCTGTTTCTAGCAAGAATGTCGCCTCGCTTCGCGAGAGACTATCGTGGAAGAAGATGCTGCTCTTCGGCACCGTTCGCCACGACAAGGGACCGCACGTCGCCCTGGAGGCGCTAAAGGCATTGGAGGGATTTCAGTTGACGATCGCCGGCAGGATTGACGAGCCGGCGTATTGGCGAGACCGCGTCCTGCCGATGGTGGCTGAACTCCGCCGCATGGGAAGAAGCGTCGAAGTCATCGATCGATTCGTTTCCGACGAAGAGGCGGCGGACTTGTTCGCCACGCACAGTTTCGCCGTCTTGCCCTACACGCGCGATTTCCACGCGCAAAGCGGCGTCGTGCATCTGGCAATCGGCCTGGAGACGCCGGTGGTTTCGACCTCGGTCGGCGGGCTGGCCGAGACGATTTCGCAATGGGGAATCGGGGAGATCGCCCCGCCCGAGTCTCCCGAGGCCCTGGTCGCCGCCGTCCACCGTCTTTGCGATCGCGATCCCGAACTCCTGAAAGAACGGCTGCGGGAGGCACGGGCAGGACTCTCGTGGGACGGCACGGCCCGCCTTACCGTCGAAGCCTATCGCAAAATCCGAGAAGCCCCTCGCAGGCGATGAAACTGCAAGTCCATGCGATCAAAGCAATGCACCGGCAAGAGCGGGCGGGATCGTTCCCGCCTGCAATGTCGCCGGAATCGTCCGCGAGTGGTAGAATATCGCACCCCTTGCAAGAAGATGCGAGTAAGAAGGAGGCGTCCCATGCCAGAATACGCGACGGCCATCGATAGTTATTTGCAGAATCTTCAGCATGTGCTAGCTGAACTCGACGTCGGCGAGATTGAAGCGGTCGCCGGCATCTTCAGAGAATGCCTACGACGAAGGGCGCACGATCTTCGTGCTGGGCAACGGCGGCAGCGGTTCGACGGCTTCGCATCTGGCGTGCGATCTCAACAAGGGGGCGTGCCTCCATGCAGAAAAGAAGTTCCACGTCATGGCGCTGACCGATAACCTGCCGACCATCATGGCAATTGCCAACAATATCGGCTACGATGCGGTGTTTGTGGAGCAACTGAAGAATTTCGTCCGGCCGGGCGACGTGGTGGTCGGCATTTCCGGAAGCGGCAATTCCAGGAACGTGCTGAAGGCGGTGGAGTTTGCGCGGCAGCAGGGTTGCACGACGATCGGAGTTTGCGGCTACGACGGCGGCAAGCTCAAGCCGATGGTCGATTGCTGCTTCCACGTCAAGGTTCCCGACATGCAGATTGCCGAAGACGTTCACATGATACTCGTCCATGTTTTGATGCGCGTGCTTTCCGTGGAAGGCGCGACGGCCGGTTGTTGATGGAGGGAGATACATTGCCCAATGACACTGCCCCGATGGCGATGATCCTTGCGGCGGGGGAAGGAACGCGATTGCGTCCGTACACGCTGACGATGCCCAAGCCGATGCTGCCGGTCGCGGGCCGGCCGACGCTCGAGTGGATTCTCTTGTGGCTGCGATACCATGGCATTCGCGACGTCGTAATCAACCTTTCCCATCAGCCCGAGCCGGCGCTGCGCTATTTTGGCGACGGAGCGTCGCTCGGCGTGCATCTGACGTTCTCGGTCGAGCCGGTGATTCTCGGCACCGCCGGCGGGCTGAAGCGGGTGGAACGTTCGTTCCAAGACACGTTCGTGGTGGTCTACGGCGATGTACTGACCGACATGGACCTTGGGGCGCTGATCGCTTTCCATCACGCTTGCGGCGACGCGGCCCACGTGACGTTAAGCCTGAATCATGCCCCCAACCCATGGGAATGCGGTATCGTGGCCGTCGATGCCGGCGGCCGCGTCACGCGATTTGTCGAGAAGCCGCCGCGCGATGAAGTGTTCTCCGACCTG
The DNA here is from genome assembly GCA_963815695.1 of uncultured Planctomycetia bacterium. Classification (GTDB taxonomy): domain Bacteria; phylum Planctomycetota; class Planctomycetia; order Pirellulales; family Thermoguttaceae. Next base: position 63,963 of record CAWFIG010000016.1, on the reverse strand, counting down.
ACCAATGCCGGCGTTCTGGTGATGGATCCGGCGATCCTCGGCTACATCCCCGCCCAGGAATTCAGCGACATCTCCAAGCATTTGCTGCCGACGCTGCTGCAAGCCGGGGTTCCGATCTTTGCGAAGACCTTGGACGAGCAGGCGTATCTGATCGACATGGGCACGCCGGAGAAATACGAGCAGGCGCAACGGGAGTGGCCGACCCCGGCCGCGGCACCGTTCACGGCGACAAGGAACCACAGAAGTTGAGACCCGCCATATTCCTTGATCGCGACGGAGTGATCGTCCAGAATCGCCCCGACCACGTAAAATCGTGGTCAGAGGTGGAATTCCTGGATGGAGCGTTGGATTCGCTCGCGCAATTGGCCGCCTCGCCGCTGGCCATCGTGGTCGTGTCGAATCAGGGCGCGGTGGGACGCGGGCTGATGACGTTGGAGCAAGCCTGGGAGGTTCAGAACAAAATCGTGCGTGCGATCGAGCGCAGCGGTGGACGCATCGATGCAAGCTACTTGTGCCCGCACCATCCCGAGGCTGGCTGCGAGTGTCGAAAGCCTGCGCCGGGCATGTTGTTGCAGGCGGCAAGGGAGTTGGATCTCGACTTGCCGCGCTCCTGGCTGGTGGGCGACGCCGCCAGCGATTTGCAGGCTGCCCGCGCCGTGGGAGCCCGCGGCATCCTCGTCCGCACGGGACGCGGTAGCAAACAAGACGTGGCGAGCCTTTCGGGGTGGAACGGCGGCTGCACCGTCGTAGACGACCTGTCGGCCGCCGTGCAGTTCATTACAGAGAGGGGATCTTCAGACCTAACAAGGAGCAACCCGTGAAAGTTTTAGTGACCGGCGGGGCCGGCTTCATCGGCAGCGTGGTGACGGAGCAGTTGGTTGCGGTGGGGCACGAGGTGATGGTGCTCGACAATCTGAAGTACGGTTTTTCGCAGGCAGTGACGCCGCCTGCCCGCTTGGTCCGCGGTGACATCCTGGACGAGCCGGCGTTGCACGAGCTATTCGGTCGGGAGCGGTTCGACGCCGTGGCCCACCTGGCGGCCGAGGCGTTCATCGACGACTCGGTACGAGACCCCGGCCTCTTCTATCGCGTCAACCTAACGGGCGGGCTCAATCTGCTGGACGCCATGCTCCGCGCGGGCGTGAAGCGACTGATATTCTCCTCGACGGCCGCCGTCTACGGGCAGCCGGAAACGGTTCCCATCCCGGAAGACGCCCCGAAAAACCCCTGCAACTCCTACGGCGACTCCAAACTGGCTTTTGAGCACGCCTTGGCGTGGTATCACACGGCGCACGGCTTGCGTCACATCAGCTTGCGCTACTTCAACGCTTGCGGCGCCACGGAAGGCTGCGGCGAATCGCGGAAGAAGGAGACTCACCTGATTCCGATCGCCTTGGCGGCGGCGGCGGGGGCGCGCAACGGTCTTGATCTGTATGGAACCGATTACGATACGCCCGACGGCACCTGCGTCCGCGATTACGTCCACGTGGCCGACATCGCGCACGCCACGTTTTGGCGCTCGAAGCCGTCGATCGGATCGAGCCGACCGCCTACAACCTCGGCAACAGCGAGGGATATTCCAACCGACAGGTGATTCGTGCAGTTCAGGAGGTAGTCGGTCACACGTTTACCGTTCGTGACGCGCCGCGGCGGCCGGGCGATCCGGCCACTTTGGTGGCCGATTCGACGCGTGCCCGCGGCGAGTTGGGTTGGCGACCGGCGTTTCCCGACTTGCGCGAGATGGTCGAAACCGCCTGGAAGTGGCGGCGGCAGCACCCCGAGGGATACGCATCATGATCATTTCACGCACACCGCTGCGGATCAGTTTCATGGGCGGCGGCAGCGATCTGCCGGCCTTCTACGAGCAAGAGCCGGGCTGCGTCGTCAGCACGGCGATCAACAAGTACATCTACATCGCCGTCAACAAGAAGTTCGATCGCCACATCCGGGCAAGCTACTCGATCACCGAGAACGTCGAGCGTCTTGGCGATCTGAAACACGAACTGATCCGTGAAAGCCTGCGGATGACCGGCGTCCACGAAGGCATCGAAATCACCTCGATTTCCGACATCCCTTCGTCGGGCACGGGCATGGGGTCGTCCAGTTCCTACACGGTCGGGCTGCTGAACGCGCTGCACGCCTATGACGGCCGTCACGCCGGCGCCGAACGGCTGGCCCAGGAAGCGTGCCGAATCGAGATCGACGTCTGCCGCAAGCCGATCGGCAGGCAGGACCAATACATCGCCGCTTACGGCGGATTCCAGTGCATCCGCTTCAACCCCGACGGCAGCGTGTTCGTCGATCCCATCGTGTGCAACGGCGAAACCAAGGCGGAATTGCAGCGGCGGCTGTTGTTGTTCTACACGGGCATCACCCGCTCGGCCGATCCGATCTTGGAGGAGCAACAATCGAACGTGGCCGTCAACGGCGCGTCGCGCAGCGCACTGCGGACGATGTCGCAGATCGCGTTGACGATGCGAGGCGCGTTGTGCGCAAACAACCTGGACAGCTTCGGCGAGATGTTGCACGAAAGCTGGACACTGAAGAAGAGCCTGGCTTCGACGATCAGCAACGGGCGGATCGACGGCTGGTACGAGCGGGCACGGCAGAGCGGCGCCGTCGGCGGAAAGCTGCTGGGCGCCGGCGGCGGCGGATTCCTCTTGCTTTACGCCCCGGCCGACCGCCATCCGGCCATCGTGTCGGCGCTAGCCGAGCTTTCGCCGACGCCGTTCCGTTTTGAGCCGCAGGGGAGCAAGATCATTTACGTGGAAGAGAGTCTTTGATCTCGGAGAAGCAGTCGCGGTCTACAGCGGGGCCCGTAATCGGTAACGGAAGTGGAAATGACGGACATGCCTCCTCTCACTGAAATTCACGTGCATCGACTGCCAAAGCAGCCGGCTGAAGACGGTGTTTGTTCGCGAGCCGCGAGACTGCAATACGTGCGTTCGCGTGGAGCAGGACGCGGATGCGACGGAGAACCGCTACGTGATCGTCCGCTGCCTCGCGTGTGGCAGCGTCTTTCTGCACCCGCACTATCGCTACGCGGCTGAGCAGGTCTACTCCGATCCCCGATATACGTCTCCGGCAGGCTACTTCCCGAAGAACATCCACAGCGGAGGCGGCCCTTCCGAGGAATCCGAACTCTCAGGCTTCCGGCGTTGGCTGCGGCGAAGAGAGGCCAGGCGCTGACCTGCGGCTCGCAGGCGTCAACCGGGGCCCCCGGCCGATCAGGGTGCTCGAGATCGGCTGTGCCAAGGGTTCCTGCTCCGTGCGTTTGTCGAGTGCGGCTGCGAGGCGGTGGGGATTGAAATCTCGCCGCAAGCGGCGCTGGCGCGGCAGAAAGGGCTGGCCGTGCACCAATGCCGTGTCGAAGACGCTCCACTTCCGGACGGCCAGTTTGACCTGATCGTTGCAACACAAGTCCTCGAGCACGTGTATGATCTCGCCTCACTTTGCGAAACGATCCGACGGGAGCTTTCTCCGGACGGCCGGGTGTTATTGACGGTGCCTAACGATCTGGAGAGCTACCGTTCTCTCCTTTGGCCGAAACATCCGTGGTGGCTTATTCCGCCCATTCACGTGCGCTATTATACCGCGGCGACGTGCCGGTCGATTTTCGCCCGCTATGGTCTTGTTCTAAAACAACTTCGCACCATCGGACGGTGCAGCGAAGACCTCCATTCGATAACGAGATGGCTGCTGCGCAGGACCGCGTTGCGGCGATTGCCGGACACCACCGTCTTTCGCCTGGCATATCGGTGCGTGCGACTTGGCGTCATGCCGCTGGACGTGGTTCTGCAAATGCTGAACTTGCACCAGCATTTTCTCATGGTGCTGTGCCGAGGTGATGCAAACCCCGCTTCCACCGACAGCCCTGTTTCTGGAAGATGAAACTCCTCTACATCACGGTTTCGATGCCCTTCGGCAGCGGCGAGCCGTTCTTCATTCCCGAAGTGCAGGAGATGCTCCGGCAGGGGTGCGAAATGCTGATCGTGCCGCGTTCACCCTGCGGCGCGTGCATCAATCGGGACGCGGCGGGGCTGGAGGAGCGAAGCGTGCGCAGACCGATCATCGACCTGGAGATCGCGGCGACGGCGCTCTGCGTGGCCTTGCGGCGGCCGATTCGCACGCTGCGTGCCTTCGGGCGATTGTTCGGCAGCCGCAACCTGGCGACGCTATTGAAGAACTTTGCGGTGTTTCCCAAGGCGCTTTGGATCGCCCGGCTGGCGCGGCGGTGGGGCGCCGATCACATTCATGCCCAGTGGGCGCTGACGACGGCGACGATGGGGATGGTGGCCAGCGAAATCTGCGGGATCCCCTGGAGTTGCACCGTTCACCGCGGCGACATCCTCGACAACAATCTGTTGGCCGAAAAACTGCGGCGCACGTCGTTCATGCGATTCATTGCCAAGGACGGCGTCGCCATCGCCGAGTCGATATGTGGACGCCCCTTGCAGGGCAATGCCTTCGTGCTTCATTCCTGCGTTGACATGCCCAAGGAAATCGCCTATCGCGATGCGATGTCTTCGCCGCCGGTATTGCTGTGCGCCGCCTTCCTGAACGAGCGCAAAGGCCACAAGTACCTGATCGAGGCGGTCCGCCTGCTGCGTGAGGAGGGCACGGAAGTCAGACTTTTGATTGCCGGTGAAGGCGAGCTCCGCTCCGCTCTCGACGTCCTTGTGGCCGAGCATCACCTTCAGTCGCAAATCACGTTTCTCGGGCAGGTGCAACACGCCGAATTGTTGGAGATGTTTCGCAAGCGTCAAGCGGACATCATCGTGTTGCCGACGCTTCACGAGGGCATCCCGGCCAGCCTGATCGAACCGATGGGCTACGGCATTCCCGTCGTTTCCACCACGGTGGGCGGCGTGCCGGAGTTGCTGGAAGACGACGCCGGCGTGATGGTTCCGCCGGCGGACGCCGCGGCGCTGGCCGGGGCGATCCGCAGGCTGATCGGCGATCCGGTCTTGCGGCACCGGCTCGTGAAAAACGGGCGCCGCCGGGTGCAAGAGGGCTGGGCCGTGCAGCCGGTGGTCGCCGAATTGTTGAAACGACTGGAATCGTGTTGAAAGGGACGCGAGAATGTTAGTGTGGCTGGTGACGATCGGCGAGCCTTTGCCCGTTCAAGAGGGTGCAAAGGACCGCCCGCATCGAACGGGGCTCTTCGCCCGTCTTTTGTCCGAGCGCGGCCACGACGTGGTGTGGTGGACCTCCACCTACGATCACTTCCGCAAGAAGCACCTCTTCGCCGACGATCACGTGCTTAACGTCAACGGGCGGCTGGAGATTCGCATGCTTCACGGCTGCGGCTACCGCCGCAACGTGTCGCTGGCCCGCTTTCGCGATCATCGTCAAGTTGCCGACCGTTTTGCGGCGGCGGCGCGGGCCGATGCTCGCCGGCCGGACATCATCGTTGCCGCCTTGCCGACGATTGAATTGTGCCTGGAATCGACCCGGTACGGCAAGCAAAACGGCGTTCCCGTCGTTTTGGACATGCGCGACATGTGGCCGGACATTTTCCTGGAGCTTCTGCCGTCGCCGCTTCGCCCGCTGGGATACCTGCCGTTGGCGCCGCTGTTTCGCAAGGCGCGGGCGGCGTGCCGCGATGCCACGGCCATCAGCGGAATGACCGACGCCTTCGTCGATTGGGGAGTGCGGCGCGGCGGCCGGCAGCGGACTTTGCTGGACCGCAGCTTCTACTTCGGGTACGTTCCCGCGCAGCCGTCGGCGGAGAAGCTTGCCGTGGCCGAGGCGTTTTGGGACCGGCAAGGGATTTCCGCGGCAGCCGCGGACGATTTTAACGTCGCTTTCTTCGGCACGATCGGCCGGCAGTTCAATCTGGAGCCGATCATCAGGGCCGCACGCCGGCTCGGATCGACGAAGCGGACAGTCCGCTTTGTGCTTTGCGGTTCCGGAGACCGTCTCGAACACTACAAAGGGCTGGCGGCCGGGCTGAAAAACCTCGTCTTTCCTGGCTGGGTCGGTGGGGCGGAGATCTTCGCGCTGATGCGACGATCGGCGATCGGCCTGGCACCCTACCGGGAGAGCCTCAATTTCACCATGAACATCGCCAACAAGCCCGCCGAATACTTCTCCGGCGGGTTGCCCATCGCGCTGAGCCTGAAAAGCGGCGTTCTGCACGATCTGCTGCGCGACCGCGACTGCGGCTTTTCTTATGGCGACAACCCGGATACACTGGTCAGCGAGTTGTGCCGGCTGCAAGACGACCCCGCCAGGCGGAAGCGGCTTTCCGAGAACGCGCGGGCGCTGTTTGCAGAATCGTTCGTTGCGGCGAAAGTGTACGGCCGCATGGCGGCGTATCTCGAAGAAATCATCGCCACGGCCCAAACGCCTCCTTCATAAGTCGCCAAAGATACCGACGCGATGACGGGCAAATCACCGATGTTGGAGATGACATGAACAGCGATGCCGAACCTGTCAGGGACGACGCTTCGCCGGTCGATTTCCAACGTCAACGCCTCTCCGATTCCACACAGCAGTGGTACGAGAACTATTATCGGAAGAAAGGAGCGAATCGAAACGACCTGCGGACGAATCCGGGCGTGTTGTTTCAGACGTTGGCGTGCGAAGCCTCCGTCGTGCGCGCGTCTCGGGCGATCGGTCACGACCCCGCCTCCGCCTTGGTGCTGGACGTCGGCTGCGGCAGCGGCTCCGACGTCTACGAACTGATTCGACTGCATTACAATCCCGCAAAGATTACCGGAATCGACGTCCTGCCCGATCGCATCCTGGCGGCGGAAGCACTCTGTCCGCAAATTCGCTTCATCCTGGGCGACGCGAGCCGGATGGCGTTCCCCGACGATTCCTTCGACCTGGTTTTCGAGTCGACGATGTTCGCCACCCTGCCCGACGACGTGCTCAGCGCCGCCATCGCCCGCGAAATGCTGCGAGTGTGCCGGCCGGGCGGCTACCTGATGCTGGTGGACTGGTGGACGCCCAAGCCGGGCGATCCGAACTACAAAGCTCTCACTCGCAGAAGGCTCGCCGATCTGTTCGCGGTCGGCCGGGAGACGGACCTGCTGCGAACTTGCCGGGGAGCATTGGTTCCACCGCTGGGTCGCCGTCTTTCCCGATGGCTTCCGAGCGCGTATTTCGCGGTGGCCGCGGTCTTTCCGTTTCTGGTCGGGCAGGTAACCTACGTCCTGCAAAAGAGGCCCCAACGCTAGAAGTCTTGCCATGCTGAAATGCCTTTTTGACATCGTGATGAGTGCTGTCGGACTGTTGGTGTTCTCGCCGCTGTTGTTGTTCATCGCGATTTGGATCAAACTCGATTCACCCGGACCGGTCTTTTATCGCGGCCGCCGCGCGGGAAGGAACGGGAAGCCGTTCGGAATCTTCAAGTTCCGTTCGATGGTGGTGAACGCGGACAAGATTGGCGGGCCATCGACCTCGGGCGACGATCCGCGCTGACCCGCAGTGGCCGCTTCGTGCGAAAATGCAAGTTGGATGAATTGTCACAACTGATCAACGTGTTGCGGGGCGACATGAGCATGGTCGGTCCGCGTCCGGAAGTGCTGGACAAGGCCGCCGAGTTGACCGGCCCCTACGCGCGGATCATGGAGTTGCGGCCCGGCATCACCGACTGGTCGTCGATTTGGGATTCCGATGAAGGCGGCGTGTTGGCGGGCGCGCCGGATCCCGACGCCGCCTACGAGGCGATCATTCGCCCCACGAAGCTCAAGTTGCAGCTCTACTACTGCGACACCCGCAGCTTCTTTGGCGACGTCAAACTCATCTTTTACACGGCGTGGAAGCTCGTAAAGAAGGATTGGGTTCCCGCCGAGTTGCGGGGCTACCCGACGTTCGCCGAGCTGCGGGCGGAAGTCGAAAAACTGGTCGTGACGCAGAATCAGTCGCAACAACCCCAAGATCAAACAACATGACCGAGGAGATGCTTCGCAAGTTCTTTCGCGTGATGACGCTCATCCGCACCGTCGAGGAGCGCATCGGTGAATTGGTCGAGTCGGGCGAAGTCCGCTGCCCGTGCCACCTCTACATCGGGCAGGAAGCCGTGGCCGCCGGCGTTTGCGCGGCGCTGCGCCCGGCGATACCGCCTGGGGGACGCACCGCTCCCACGGACACTATCTGGCGCTGGGCGCCGATCCGATGGCGTTGTTCGCCGAGATATTGGGCCGAACCGGCGGATGCGCCAAGGGCCGTGGCGGATCGATGCACCTTTTCGCCCGCAAACAGGGAATTCTGGGCACGGTGCCGATCGTGGCGGCGACGATTCCGCTGGCGGTCGGCGCGGCGCTGGCGTCGAAGCTGCGCGGCGAGCAAGCCGTGTCCGTGGCCTTTTTCGGCGACGGGGCCACCGAAGAAGGGCACTTCCACGAATCGCTCAATCTGGCGTCGGTTTACCGATTGCCGGTCGTTTTCGCCTGCGAAAACAACCTGTACGCCAGCCATCTGCACCTGCTCGAACGCCGTGCGGCCGACAACCTCGACCAGATGATGGCGCGCTTACAACGTTCCCAGCATTCGCTTGGACGGCAACGACGTCGCCGCCGTGCATCGCGAGACGGTTGCGGCGGTGTCCAGGGCGCGCGAGGGAGCGGGCCCGAGCTTTTTGGAGTGCCGCACCTTCCGCTGGCGGGGCCACGTCGGGCCGCGATGGGACATGGACGTCGGCGTGCGGCGACGCGACGAGTTGCCCGACTGGATGGCGAACTGCCCGATCGCCAGGGTGCGAGAATGGTTGACGGGACAGGGAGTCGAGCAGACCGAGCTCGACGCCGTGACAGAACAGGTTCGCCGCGAGGTTAAGGAAGCCGAGACCTTGGCTCGTCAGTCCCCCTTGCCCGACGAGAGCGAACTAATGGACCATGTGTTTTGGTCGGAGAGAGGGGGCGAACGATGCGACAACTGACGTACTGCCAGGCAATTCGTGAAGCGAAGCAGCAACTGCTGGCCGATGACCCGCGGGTGTTCGTCATCGGCCAGGGGCTTTGGAGCCCTTGGTACGTCGGCGGCACGATGGACGGCTTGGACAAGCAGTTCGGCCGCGACCGCATCATCGACACGCCGGTTTCGGAAAATGCGACCACGGCGGCCGCCGTCGGCGCGGCGATCAACGGCATGCGGCCGATCGTCGTGCATCCGCGGATGGATTTCATGGTGTTGGCCACCGATCCCATCGTCAACCAGGCGGCGAATTGGTGCTACATGTTCGCCGGCCAATGCAACGTGCCGGTGGTGATTCGCTCGATCATCAATCGCGGCGGCGAGCAGGGGCGCAACACTCGCAGGCGCTGCAGGCGTTCTTCCTGCACGTGCCGGGCGTCAAGGTCGTCATGCCCGCTACGCCCGAGGACGCCAAGGGACTTCTGGTGGCCGCCGTCTACGACGGCAACCCGGTGGTGTACATCGACGACCGCTGGCTGTACGGCGAAGAAGGGCCGGTGCCGGAGGCGAAGTACTCCAGTCCCATCGGACAGGCCGCGGTGCGGCGCGAAGGCCGCGACGTGACCATCGTCGCCAGCTCTTACATGCTGCCGCTCTCGCTGACGGCCGCAGAGATGCTCCAAGAAGAAGACGTCAGTGTGGAAGTCATCGACTTGCGCACGATCAAGCCTTGGGACAAAGAATCGGTCTGCGAATCGGTGGCGAAGACCGGCCGTCTGGTGGTGGCCGACGGCTGCCTGGGCCACCGGCGGCGTGTCGGCGGAAATCGTGGCGGTAGTCGCCGCCCGCGAGTTCCGCCGCCTGAAGTCGCGCGCCGGTCCGCGTCTGTCTGCCCGATGCGCCGGCGCCGACGAGCAGATCCCTCGAATCCGCGTATTACCCCAACGCCCATTCCATTGTCGCGGCGGTCCGCATCGCCGTCAGTCCGGAGCGGCCGTCCCCGAGTCCGCGGCCGACGTCGCAAACGCCCGGCCAAATCGTCGTCGATTAGAAGCAGGTCGCTACGACGCCACATCTATTAACGCCAGGAACAACGCAATGACTGCAACCGACAAACGCACTGTCCCCTTCTTCAACTATCCGCATCTATTCACGTCACAAGAGCAAGAGCTTATGTCGGTGATTACCGACGTAGGACGCCGGGCGCGTTCATTTTGCAGCGCGACTTGGAAGAGTTCGAACGCAATCTCGAGGCGTATCTTGGCGTCAAGCACGTCGTGGGCGTGGGAAACGCCACCGACGGGTTGCATTTCGCCGTGCGGGCGGCGGGCATCGGTCCCGGCGATGAAGTGATTTTCGCCTCGCACACCATGGTGGCCACCGCGACGGCCATTCACTTCGCCGGCGCGACGCCCGTTCCGGTCGAGTGCGGTTCGGACCATTTGATGGACCCGGCGTCGGCAGAAGCGGCCGTCACCTCCCGCACCAAGGCGATCATGCCCACCCAGCTTAACGGCCGCACCTGCGACATGGACGCCTTGCAGGCCGTGGCCGACAAACACGGTCTGCTGATCGTCGAGGACGCGGCCCAGGCGCTGGGCTCGAATTTCAAGGGTGCCCGGCCGGAACCTTCGGCGTCGCCGGCGCCGTCAGCTTCTATCCGGCCAAGACGTTGGGATGCTTGGGGGACGGCGGCTGTGTGATGACCGACGACGACGCGGTTTACGACAGACTCGTGCAGTTGCACGACCACGGCCGCGACGCCTCGGGCGAAGTCGTCGGTTGGGGTCTGAATTCGCGGCTGGACAACATGCAGGCGGCCATCCTGAACTTCAAACTGAAGGATTACGCCGCGGAGATCGCCCGGCGGCGGGAAATCGCGGCCGAGTATCGCCGCCGGTTGGGCGACCTGCCGCAACTGCGATTGCCCCCCGGGCCCGACAACGATCCCGATCATTTCGACGTTTTCCAGAACTACGAAATTGAAGCGGACCGCCGCGACGACTCGCGCGACTTCCTCAAGCAGCACGGCGTCGGCACGCTGATTCAATGGGGCGGCAAAGCCGTACACCAATTTCCCAGACTGGGCTTCACCCAACGCCTGCCCCGCACCGACGCCGCTCTTCACCCGCCTGTTGATGTTGCCGATGAGTACCTCGCTTAGCAACGAGGACGTCGATTACGTCTGTAGCTGCATTCAGGAGTTTGTGGCGACTTGACCGGGGCTTGGCTGCCCGCGAAGGAACACGGAACCATCGGCGGTCGCGGCCGCAGCGCGGTCGAAGTGTTTGGTAAATCGGGCTTTTCAATGGGCGTTTCCGTCGCATCGGCTCGCATTCGCCACTCGCAAAGGTTGTCGGCGATCAGGAACATCTTCGACCGAAGCAGGGATCGAGTCTGAATTTGCCAGTGAAACGGTTGCAGCAATGTCACGGGGAGATTTCTCGATGACGATCCAATGGCCGACGGGAAAACGATTCGCCTTCACCATCTTCGATGATACGGACAGCGAGACCGTGACCAATGCAAAGCCGGTTTACGATTATCTTGCCGATTGCGGATTTCACACCACCAAATCCGTGTGGGTTGTTCGCGGTGATCCGAACAAAGGTTTTGCCGTCGGCGAGACGTGCGACGACGCCGACTATCTTCAGTGGCTGTTGGAATTGCAGGCCAGAGGTTTTGAAATCGCCTGGCACAACTCGACTTGGCACGGATTACCTCGTGAACAGGTCGCCGCGGCTCTCGATGCCTTTGCCCGCATCTTCGGAGGCTCTCCCGTATGCGGCGCGAATCACAGCGACCACGAGGGGATATATTGGGGAGAGTCGCGGCTAACAGGATATTGCAAACTCCTCTATGGCATTTTGACCCGTTTCGCAAACCGCGGCAAATATCAAGGCCATTTAGAGGGAAGCCCGTTTTTCTGGGGAGATTTGTGCAAACAACAAATCAAGTATTATCGCAACTTCGTATACCGGGATATCAACACCCTCAAGGCATGTCGCTGCATGCCGTACCATGACGCCACTAAGCCGTATGTCAATTACTGGTTCGCGTCGAGCGATGGGCACGACGCAGAGACGTTCAACGAGTGCCTCTCGGAGAAGAATCAAGATCGGCTTGAAGAAGAAGGCGGCGCCTGCATCATGTATACTCATTTCGCCAAGGGATTTGTGGTCGACGGAAAGTTGGATGGCCGCTTCCAGGATCTCATGCTCAGATTGTCGCGGAAAGAGGGCTGGTTTGTCCCAACCGCCACGCTATTGGATCATCTCCTGCAAATCAACGGCCGTCACGACATTGCCGGCGTCGAGCGACGCCGATTGGAGCGCAAGTGGCTGTGGGAAAAGGTGCTTCTGGGAACGAATTGACGACTATTGACTGATCTTCCGATCGGCAATGCAAGGGCGACATCAGGTTTTCACCGGAGGTCGGGTTTGCCGTCGGCTGGCCTTGCCGCTTTGTCGTTCTTGCCGTCGATAGAGCACAACTCGGGCGATGGACAATCTCTTTTTCACCTCCGTTTTGGATCGAACATACCGCGAAGCCCTGGAGCGGCTTTTCTATTTCAACGAAAATCAGAGGAAAGCTCATGATGCCGTGTCGTTGGCGATGGAACGATATGGAACGCCGCGGATCGCGCTGATAAACGATCGGCTAGGAGTGACGCTCGAATCGGGAGTCGAGGCACAATCCCTGTTCGTGATGGAAAATGCCGAGCCGACGTCCGAGCTGGTGGGCATGGTTGTCTAACATGCGCGAAGGCGACGCGCTGGTGGTGATATTTGCGGCCGTTCGCGAAGACTACGCATGCGGTGGAGACAGGGGCGATCGGATGCTACTGCTTCGCATGGTGGATGAAGTGCGCAGCATAGGACGGCGGGTGAAAGGTATCACATCCATCAGATTGTTTTTGCACGAGGCGGTTACGCTACGTGTTTCGGCTCGAACAGCGAATTGCGGGCCGTGACCGCCATCATTACACGGGAGTGAAGGCTCCATTTCACGAGTTGACGTCCTTCTGCCGCTGCCCGTCTCGGAAGAGGCTCGATCTTCTGGAATACCTCAACAAGGAATCGTCTAGGGAGTCATTGATGGCTATTCGCATCGTTCCTTATACGGCGGAGCTGGAACAACAGACGCGGGAATTCAACACCCGGCTCAAAGCCGGCGGCAGCAGCATGAAATTCCCCGAGTCCCACATTCCGCAGTGGCTTCCCCGCCGACAAGGGAATGATTTGTACCAAGAGCATTTTTGGCCATCGACGACGACTCGGAGGTGCGGGGCGGGTATATCCTGAAGCACCAGTGGTTCTTCATCAACGGTGCATTGCAGCACATTGCCGACTATCGACTGCCCATCTCCGAGGGAATCGTCGATCGCCGATTCGCCTTGGTCGCGTTATGCATCATGGCGGATGCTCTGCGGCGGCAGCCGCGGCTTTTCGGCTTGGGCTTCGGCGGACTGAAGACGCGGACGGCGCAGTATACCCGCGGCGGAGGTTGGCGGATGGCGCCGGTTCCTTTTCTGTTTCGCGTCGTTCGTCCCCAGGCGTTCCTCCGCAACATCCGCGTTATCCGAACGTCGGCGATTCGACGTTGTGGGCTCGATCTGCTCGCGATCACGGGGTTGGGGTGGCTGGGGGTGAAGCTCATCCAAGGGATCCGCCCCAAATTCAAGGCATCCGCGTCCGTGTCTTGCGAAGAAGTCTTGGAATTTGGGGACTGGGTAAATCCAATTTGGGAGGCGTGCAAGGCCCATTATCGATTGATTGCCGTCAGGGATTGTGCCGTCCTTCAGACTTTGTATCCCGGCGACGACCCGAAATTTATTCGCTTGAAGCTATCGCGGGAAGGCAAGCCGATCGGCTGGGCGGTCTTGTTAGTCACTTCCATGACGGGTCACACGCAGTTCGGCAATATGCGGGTGGGAACGCTTGTCGATTGCCTGGCATCGCCGCAAGACGCGGTGGAAGTGGCGGCGCGTGCCCGCGACATTCTCGAGGCTCGCGGCGCCGATATCCTAGTGTCGAACCAATCGAGCAGCGCATGGTGCCAGGCGCTGCGCATGTGGATTCATGTCCGGACCGTCGAACTTCGGTTTTTCAGTCTCGCCGGAGTTGGCGGACGAGATTGAACCGATCGAAGAAAACATCAACACGTTTCATCTGAATCGCGGCGACGGCGACGGGCCGATCCATCTCTAAACGGCAGATGTCACATCGAAACGCGACTGATGGATTTAAGTCGTCATACCGACAGCCGGGATTGTTCCGGGCCATCGGACCAGGACGGCGGCCCACGAATAGCCAACGCCGAACCCGACCAGCATCAATCGACAGCCGGGGCGAATGCGTCCTTCCTGCAATGCCCGGCGGAGCGCGATCGGAATCGTCGACGACACCGTGTTCCCGCAGTCTTTCATGGCGTAATAGAACTTCTCCGCCGGGATATTCAGCTTATTTCGCAGGTGTTCGAGCATGAATTGGTTGGCTTGGTGAAATACGAACAAGTCCACGTCTTCCAGGCGGATCCCTGCTTTTGCCAAGAGACAATGCACGCTATCCGGCACGGCCTTCAGGGTAAACGAAAAAATGGCGGGGCCGTCCATGAACAGAGTGTCTGGGGGTTGTGCAGACGGTCAATCGGTTCCGACGTGTGCCGCCGAGCGGCCCTCGCGCAGGCTGCCGCGACGCACGATCAAGCTCGATCGTCCGGCGCCGTCGGTTCCGTAGACGAAAGACCGATCCAGGGCAACACACCTTCTGGTTTGTCGGTCTGTGCCTGAATGAGGGTTGCCGCTGCCCCGTCGCCAAAAATACTGCGGACATTGAAATCGCCGGGAGACATGTGCTTGCTGTAAGTTTCGCAGGTCAGCAGCAAGACGTTCCGGGCTTCGCCGGTTTCGATCAAGCCCTTGGCCAGCGACAGACCGTAGACGAAGCCCGAACACCCCAAGTTGAAGTCCAACGCGCCGGCGCTGGTGGAAATGCCGAGCCGCTGTTGCACCAGACAGGCCGTGGTGGGGAGGATATAGTCGGGTGATTGCGTACAAAGCAACACGAAGTCGACGTCGGCTGGACCGCAGACTTTGCTGCAAAAGAGCTTGTCGGCTGCTTGCACGGCAAGATCCGACGCCAACTCGCCGTCGGCGGCGATGTGTCGGTTGCCGATTCCCGTCTTGCTTTCGAGGGCCTCGGCGGTCCAGCGGGGAAACTCTTGGGCGAGTGTCTCGTTGGAAAGACTGTTTCTTGGCAGATAGTAGTCGATGGCTCGAATTGCGGCGTACAAAACGGTGTTCTCCGGAGAACTTCCAGAACTTGCGAAGGACAACTGCCTACTGTGCGGTATATCCTCCATCAACCACCATGGCACTTCCCGGTAATCCAACGTGCCGCATCGCTGACAAGAAACGCAGCACGCATGCAACGTCTTCCGGAAGTCCAAACCCCATGGGATACTTCTGTTCCAATTGCCTCAGATTCTCGGGAAGCAAATTATGCTTGGACGGATCGGTTCCGGGCGTTTGAACGTATCCCGGCAGGATTGCATTAACACGAATATGGTATCTGGCATACTCAGCGCCGTGTCCGCATAAGCCCCAACAGGGCGGCTTTCGAGGTTGCGTAGGCACCGAGTCCAGGAGAGGCCACGACTCGCTCATGACAGAGCCGATAAGAACCACGGAGCCGCCGTCCGGCTGGCTGACCTCCCGTTTACTGAAGCTTTGCAGCAGTTGCATCCCGGCCGTCGACGTTTACGCGGAAAAGTGACTCGTAGTCGGACGGGGTCGAGAACTGCAACGGCTTGGTTTGAAGCAAACCGGCCGAGTGTACGATTGCCGAAAAGCGAGAGAACCTTGGCTGCGGCATCTTCCATCATTTTTCTGATAATTTCGTCGACACAAATCAGGTCGGAAGCTCAAGGAACTCGTGCCTCTTCGCCTTCCAAACTGTCCAGCGTCTGCTGCAAACGCTGGACATTACGGCCGAGCAGCAAGACCCTTGCACGCAGCCGGGCCAGCAGAATGGCCGTTGCCCGGCCCAACCCGGAGGAGGCGCCGGTGACCAGAACGGCGGCGACCGGTCATTCCCATCGGATTGTACACGGCTCACTTTCCTTCCGCGAGTTTCGCCAAATCTCCTACAGTTTGGCAATTCCACAAAGCGCCGGCATCGAGTGTAACTCCGTACGACTTGTCCACCATTGCTATGACGGAAAGCGCGCCGATCGAATCCCATCCCTGCGGAAATCTCTGAAACCGGTCGGCTTCGTGAATCGAACCCGCCGGAGCTCTCAATGCATCCTCCAGGCGGCTCAGAAAAGTAGTCATATCCATATTATGCGGACTCCAAAAGCAGGACGTTTGACGGCGGACTGTGACGGCCGGCAAGGCCAGAGGGCCTATCCCCGACAATCACGCAAATATACCACGGCCGCGTGAGGGGGGGCAAGTTGTGCCTAATCGCTTTTTCCGACCAATCTCGTGTCGCTGCCTGCTGTTATCGCGCTGGCGATCAAAATATCCTTCATAATCAAGGCAAGAACCGCGTGACGGAGCAACAATGCGACCAATCGTCCATCACGGCATAGAATAGAGTAGCCGACGGCAGGCGGTTGGCGGTGTTGGACAATCTCTTGCCGGTTTGCAGCCCAGGCGAAATAACGCGCAACCAGCGGCGCCAATCGAGCTAAAATGGCTTTAGGAAAGAACCGCGATCGGAGCGAATCAACGAGGGGCAATTACAGTACACGATCACAGCGATTGATCGTCCAGGGAAGAAAGTCGTGCTCAACGGCAAGAAGTTCACCGTCGTCCTGCCCGCCTACCGGGCGGAAAAGACGCTCAGGCAAACCTACGGCAAATCCCGCTGGACATCGTCGACCACGTGATCCTGGTCGACGACGCCAGCACCGACAGCACGGTCGCGGTGGCCCGCGAGCTGGGGATCCGAACCTTCTGCCACCACCAGAACCTCGGCTACGGCGCCAACCAGAAGACCTGCTACCGCGAGGCCCTCGCGCTGGGGAGCGACATCGTCGTCATGCTCCACCCCGACTACCAATACGACCCGCGGCTGGTCACGGCCATGGCGGCGATGGTCGCCTCGGGCGTGTACGACGCCGTGCTCGGGTCGCGGATCCTCGGCCACGGCGCGCTCCGCGGCGGCATGCCGCTGTACAAATACGTCTCCAACCGCTTCTTGACCCTCCTGCAAAACCTGCTCTGCGGCGCGAAACTCTCGGAGTATCACAGCGGCTACCGCGCCTTCTCCCGCGAGGTGATCGACCGGCTGCCGCTTCTGGGTAATTCCGACGACTTCGTCTTCGATAACCAGATGCTTACGCAGTTGATCGCGTTTCGGTACCGCATCGGCGAGATCAGTTGCCCGACGAAATACATGCCCGAGGCCAGCTCGATCAGCTTCCGCCGTTCGGTGACCTACGGGCTGGGCGTGGTGCGCATGAGCATAAAATACCGTCTCTGGAAAATGGGCGTCATCCGCACGCACCTGTTCGACGACCGGCCCACCTTGCGGCTGCGGCAAGACTACTACCAGGACAACGAATCCGGCGACCGATCCTCGTAAGGCTGTTGCGGGAAGGCGGCGGAAGGAAACCGGCAACCGAGAAAGGGATTCCGAAGTGAATGACGAATTGAAACGGCAGATCGCCGACGAATTGAACGTCGATCCCGATGAGCTGACCAGCGACAAGAAGTTGCCCGATCTCGAGGACTTCGACTCGGTGTCGCTGCTGATGTTGATGATGATCATCGGCAAGGCGGTCGGCCAAGAGATTTCTCCCGAGGAGATGAGCAAGATCACCACGTTCGGCGACATCGAGGCGCTGGTTGCCGCCAAACTGTCGGAGGGGCCGAAGTCATGAGCCCGACCTCAACCATCCGCGCCATTGCCCACGCCCTGCCCGCCACGTCGTTGAGCTATGAAGACCTCGTCGCGCGGTTCGGCGAAAAGCACGTCGCGTCGATTTATCGCATGTCGGGGATTCGCGATCGACGGGTCGTGGCGCCGGGACAGTGCGCCTCGGACCTGGCGGCGGCGGCGGCGCGGCGGTTGTTCGAACACAAGGGCGTCGATCCGAGCACGATCGACGCGTTGATCTTCGTTTCGCAGACGCCGGACTATCGCAGCCCGGCTACCGCCTGCAAGCTCCAGGCCGATCTCGGGCTGCCGGAGCAGTGCGCCACCTTCGACATGAACCAGGCCTGCGCCGCGTTCATCTTCGGCGTGCAAGTGGCCCATTCGATGGTCGTGGCGCAAACGGCTGGCCGCGTGCTGCTTCTCAACGCCGACGCCGTCAGCAGGTTGGTCAACCCGATGGACCGCGGGCTGGTGACCCTGCACGGCGACGCCGCGGTGGCGACGCTGGTCGAGCCCGCCGACTCGGAGGCCGGCGGGATCGAATTTATCGAAACGGGCGTCTCCGGCAAGGATTACGAGAGGCTGATCGTGCCCGCCGGCGGGGCGCGGCTGCCAGCGGGGCCGGCGACGCGCGTCGAGCAGACCGACTCCGCAGGCTGCACGCGGAACCAAGAGCAGCTCTTCATGGACGGTCCGGCCGTATTCCACTTCGTTCTCTACAAGGTCAAGGCGTTCCTCGCCGACGTCTTGCAGCGGAGACATCTCTCGATCGACGACTTCGATCTCGTTCTGTTCCACCAGGCGAACAAGACCATGGTCGATATGCTCTACACCGGGCTGGGCGTCCCCGACGACAAACGATTCTACTTTCTCGAACACGTGGGCAACAGCGCCGGGGCTTCGCTGCCGACGCTGCTGGCGCACGCCTGGCGGGAAGGCCGCGTAAAGCCCGGCAGCCGCACGCTGCTGGCGGCATTCGGCGGCGGATTGTCGTGGGGGGCTATCTCGCTGCGCTGGCCCGCCGACGCCGACGCCGCCGTGCCGGGCGAAGTCGACGTACCCTGATCGTCGCTACAACTGTCACATAGAACGGATTCGGAAATCTGTCCTACATTGCCCGACAATTTGGCTATGTCGGGATGCTGGAGTACTGCAAGGTGGATCGCCTCTTTCTAGTTCAAGAGATATTTCGCCAGGTATTCGACGACGACCGATTAGTCGTTGCGCCGGGGACCGGTCCTCGCGACGTCGCCGATTGGGATTCCGTGGCGCATGTAAAACTGATCCTCGCGCTCGAAGAGGAATTCGGCATCCGCTTCACCGAGGACGAAGTCTCTTCGATCCAGACGGTCGGGCAATTGCTCGATGCGATCGAAGCGCACAAAACCGGCAACCAATGAAGCAGCAAGCCGCCGAGAACGAATTCGTCGATCGCCTCCTGGCCGATACGCCGGCGGCGGAACTCGCCGCAGCCGTGCAGAGCATCGTCAAGCGTCAAGGGGCGCTGTCGGTGGGCGTCGGCGAGGTGATCGCCCGGCAGCTTGTTTCTCGATTGACCGATGCGGCGGCTCTGGCCGACGCGCTGCGCATGCTGGAAGAACACGACAGCGCACTCTCGCGCTTCGTCCGCGCCCGGGTGCTCGCCTACCGCGGCGAATCGGCGCGGGCCATCGACGGATTCCAGGCCACACTGCAAGCGGCTTCCGTGCCCGATGCCGACGTGCTCCTACACCGTGCGCGGCTGTTGGCCCGCGAGAACCGCCTCCCCGAAGCGATCGCCGATTTGCGGCTGGCCTTGCAGTTGTTCCCTCCCTATGCTTTTTTCGTCAAAAGCGAGAAGCTGCTGGATCGCATCATGGCCTGCGGCGACTGGCAACCGCGGCGTACGGCGAAACTGGCCATTCTGGCCAGTTCGACCACGTCGCTGTTGGCGCCGGTGGTGCGCGCTGCCGGCTTTCGTTGCGGTTTGAAGCTGGAAATCTACGAAGGCGTCTATGGGAACTACCGACAGGAAATACTCGACCCGCGATCGGGCTTGTATCGCTTCAAGCCGGACTTAGCCGTTATCTTGTTGAACCACCGCGATCTGGCCCTGCCGCCGGCGGGAGGCGCCGACCGGGCGAAGGAGTTTGGGCGCAGTTGCGCGAGCTCTGGTCGGCTCTGCTCTCGCGCAATCCGTGCCATCTCGTGCAGGTCGGCATCGATTCGCCTGCCGCAGGCGCCTGGGGTTGCCTGGAAGACAGCCTGCGCGAGGGACGGCGCCGCGTGATCGCATCGTCGAATCGCGCTCTCGTCGCCGATCTCCCCCAGGGAGCCTCGCTGGTCGACGCCAATGCGCTGGCCGCCGAGATCGGCCAAGAGTATTGGTCGGCGGCGGAATGGCACGCGGCCAAGCAGTATCCGTCGTCGGCCGCGCTGCCGCGGCTGGCCGACGCCGTCTGTGCCCACTGTGCGGCGGCGCTGGGCTTGAGCGCCAAGGTTCTGGCCGTCGATTTGGACAACACGCTCTGGGGCGGCGTGATCGGCGAGGACTTGCTCGAAGGAATCCGCGTCGGCCCGTCGTCAGCCGAGGGGGAGGGCTACCGCGAGTTGCAGCAGTATCTGAAGGAACTGCAACAACGGGGCGTGCTGCTGGCCGTCTGCTCGAAGAACAATCCGGCCGACGCCGAATTGCCCTTCCGCCGTCACGACGACATGCTGTTGAAGCTCGACGATTTCGCGGCGTTTGCGGCCAATTGGGACGACAAGGCGACGAACCTCGAGCGGCATCGCCGAGAACCTGTCGTTGGGCCTCGATAGTTTCGTCTTTCTCGACGACAATCCATTGGAGCGGGCGCTGGTGCGCTCGCGGCTGCCGCAGGTGATCGTGCCCGAGTGCGGCGGAACGCCCGTCGAGATGCTCGCCGCCCTGCGCCGCGGTCAGTATTTCGAGGCAGTCAGCTTGACGGAGGAGGATCACCTCAGGCAAGCCGCTTACGCCGGCAATGCGGCCAGGGCGGCCGCCCAGCAGAGTGCCGCCGTCGCTGGAATCGTTCTTAAGCGGACTGGAAATGCGGGCCCGCCACGGGCCCGTCGACGCCCAAACGCTGCCGCGCGTCGCGCAACTGATCAACAAGACGAACCAGTTCAATCTGACCACCCGCCGCTATACCGAGGAGCAGGTGGCGGCCATGGCCTCGTCGCCCGACTGGTGGTGCCGCTGGTTCCGGCTTGGCCGACCGTTTTGGCGATCACGGCCTGATCGGCGTGATTCTCGCCGAGAAAGCCGCGTCCGCAGTGGCGGATCGACACCTGGCTGATGAGTTGCCGCGTCTTGGGCCGTCAGGTGGAGGATTTCATGTGCGGCTGCTTGCTCTCGGCCGCGCAGCGAGAAGGGGCAGCGAGCGGTGGTCGGCCAGTACATTCCCTCGGAAAAGAACGCCGTGGTAAGCGACCTGTATCTGCGGCTTGGCTTCGAGGCGTCTTCCGCCAAGCAGGGCGAGTTCGTCTTTTTGCTGGCTGATCGCCCGATTCCCGCTTGCCAATTCGTTCGCGACGAATCGATGAGAGAGGAACCGGCGTGACGCTCAGGATCGTCCCCCATGCCGCCGAGCACGAAGAAGCGGTGCGAGCCTTCAACGCTCGGTTGGCGGCGAAGAACCTCGATGCCTTGTTGTATTCGACGGCATTTCCCACGTCCCACGTTTCAACCTGGCTGCCCAGGCGGCCGGGGTGCGATCTGTATCAGGAAAAATTCGTGGCCGTCGATGACGAGTCGGCGGTGCACGGCGGCTACATCCTCAAACACCAAACCTTCCTAGTGAAGGGAAATCCTCTCTGCTTGGCCGACTATCAACTGCCGATCTCCGAGGGCATCGCCGACCGTCGTTTCATCGGCGTCGCCCTGAGTCTCTATTTCGACGCCACTGGCCGGCAGCCGTACCTGTTCGGTCTCGGCGGCGGGGGCTATCACGTTCCCGTGGTCAGATTTCTGCTGGCAGCAGGTTGGCAGACGGTACTGGTTCCCTTCTGGTTCCGCATCGTGCGGCCCAACGCTTTCCTCCGCAATATGTCGATGCTCCGAAACTCTTTCTTGCGGCGGCGAGCGGCCGATCTTCTCAGGTGCAGCGGGCTGGGATGGCTTGGCACTAAGGCGGTTCATGGAATCATCGGCAAGTATCGTCATCCCGCCGGCGTAGCCTGCGAGCTTGTCGATGAGTTTGCCGACTGGGCCGACGACGTGTGGGAGGAGTGCAAGGGCCACTACTCGTTGATTGCCGTGCGCGATCGGAGGATTTTGCAGGTTCTTTACCCCAGCGAAGGCAAACGCTTCAAGCGACTGAAGGTCACTCGCAACGGCAAAGTCGTCGGTTGGGCCGTTTTGCTGACTACGCAGATGTCGAAGCACAAGCAGTTTGGCGACATGCGCGTGGGCACGTTGGTCGACTGCCTCGCCCTTCCCGACGACGCCCGCGACGTCGTCGCCTGCTGCCGCGAGTTCCTCGTGGAGCAGGGCGCCGACCTGCTAATCTCGAACCAGGCCAGCCAAGCGTGGGGCAACGCTCTGAAGCAGTGCGGTTTCCTGGAAGGCCCCTCGAATTTCCCCTTCCTCGCCGCGCCGAAGCTTGCCGCTCTGCTCGAACCCTTCAAGCAGACCGCCGAGGGCTTCCATCTCAATCGCGGCGACGGCGACGGCCCGATCAATCTCTAGTTCCGCCGCCCTTGCTCTCGCCGCGGCGTCTGCTCGCGGGATCTTACGATCCGGCTCCATTGCCGCGGAAGGAGTGCGCTCATGGATACCGTTCTCGTTACCGGCGGCGCCGGCTTCATCGGCGGCTGCTTCGTCCGCCAGTGCATCGCCGAGCGAACGCTGCCGCGTCGTCAACCTTGACAAGCTGACCTACGCCGGCAATCTCGATTCGCTCGCTCGGTCGCCGGCGATCCCGCTACCGCTTCGTCCACGGCGACATTGCCGACGGCGCAACGGTCGATCGCGTGCTGGCGGAATACGATCCGGCGGCGATCGTCCATTTCGCGGCCGAGTCGCACGTCGACCGCTCGATCGACGGCCCGGCCGAGTTCGTCCGCACGAACGTGCTGGGCACCTTCCAGTTGCTCGACGCCGCCCGGCGGTACGTGGCCGGCCTGCCGGCCGAGCGGCAGGCGGCCTTCCGCTTTCTGCACGTCTCGACCGACGAGGTCTACGGCTCGCTGGGGCCGGCGGGCCGCTTCACGCGAGACGAGCCCCTACGATCCCAGTTCGCCCTATTCGGCGTCGAAGGCGGCCGCCGACCACTTCGCCCGGGCGTACTTCCGCACCTACGGCCTGCCGGTGCTGGTGACCAACTGCTCGAACAACTACGGCCCCTACCAGTTTCCCGAAAAGCTGATCCCGCTGATGATCCTCAACGCGCTCGAGGGCAAGCCGCTGCCGGTCTACGGCGACGGGCAGAACGTCCGCGACTGGCTGTTCGTCGAGGACCACTGCCGGGCGCTGTGGCGGTGCTTGGCGGCCGGCCGGCCCGGCGAGACCTACAACATCGGCGGCAACTGCGAGCAGAAGAACCTCGACGTGGTGCAGACGATCTGCGCGCATCGTCGACGACTGCGGCCGGGCTTGCCCCACGCCCCTTGTTCGCTCGCTGATCACGTTCGTCGCGCGACCGCCCGGCCACGACCGCCGCTACGCCATCGACGCCGCGAAGATCCAGCGCGAACTCGGCTGGCAGCCCGAGCACGATTTCGCCGCGGGCATGCGGCGCACCGTCCAGTGGTATCTCGACAATCCGCAGTGGGTCGCGCGGGTCGCCAGCGGCGAGTATCAGCGCGAACGATTGGGACTACTTCGACGACGATGCAGCTTCGGAGCAATGAGAGTCCATGCCACCAACAGCAACTGCTTCTCCAAGGGAATCATTCTCGCCGGCGGATCGGGCACGCGGCTCTATCCGATCACCCGGGCCGTCAGCAAGCAACTGCTGCCGGTCTACGACAAGCCGATGATCTACTATCCGCTGTCGGTGCTGATGCTGGCCGGCATCCGCGACGTGCTGCTGATCTCGACGCCGCAAGACATCGGCGGCTATCAGCGGCTTCTGGACGACGGCAGCCGCCTGGGCATCTCGATCTCGCTACGCCGTCCAGCCCGAGCCGAAGGGGCTCGCCCAGGCGTTCATCATCGGCCGCGCAATTCATCGGCCACGACCACGTGGCGCTGATCCTCGGCGACAACATCTTCTACGGCCAGGGGTTTCAGGCGAACCTCGATCGGGCGGTCGCGCGGCCGAACGGGCGCCACCATCTTCGCCTATCGCGTCAAAGACCCCGAGCGCTACGGCGTCGTCGAGCTCGACGGCGACAACCGCGCACTGTCGATCGAGGAGAAGCCCAAGCAGCCACGATCGAACTACGCCGTGACCGGCCTCTATTTCTACGACAACCAGGTCGTCGACATCGCCGCCTCGCTAAAGCCCTCGCCGCGCGGCGAGCTGGAAATCACCGACGTGAATCGGGCGTACCTGCGAGCAGGGCCAACTCTACGTCGAGCTGCTCGGCCGCGGCTTCGCCTGGCTCGACACCGGCACCGAGGCTTCGCTGCTCCAGGCGGCCGACTTCGTCGCGACGATCGAAGAGCGCCAGGGCCTGAAGATCGCCTGCCTCGAAGAGATCGCCTTCAACAAGGGCTTCATCTCCGCCGAGCAGCTCGCAACCCTGGCCGACGGCTTCAACAACAGCTACGGCCAGTACCTGCTCGGCCTGCTGGACGGCTAGGACGAATAGTATATAATAGTATACATATCCGTCTTGCCGGTTGACGCAGGTGCGGTTCCTCTCCATGTACGCCGAGTTGCACTGCAAAACGAACTTCTCCTTCCTCGAAGGGGCGTCGCATGCCGACGAGCTCGTCGGCCGCGCGGCCGAATTGGGGTATCGGCGCTGGCGATTACCGACCGCAACAGTCTGGCCGGCGTGGTCCGGGCACATGGGGCCGCCAAGGACGTCGGCCTGAAACTGATCGTCGGCGCCGAGATCACCCCCGACGACGCCCCGCCGGTCGTGCTTTGGGCCACCGATCGCGCTTCCTACGGTCGCCTGTCGCGGCTGATCACCCTCGGCCGCCGCCGCGCCCCCAAAGGCGAGTGCCGGCTCCGCTTCGACGATCTCGCCGAGCATTCCGCGGGGCTGTTGGCCGGAGTAAGGAATGAGTGGGCAGTGGGCAGTAGGCAGTCGGCAGTCCCATCGGCTGCCGCCACACGATATTTGTCGATCCACAATCCACAGCCCAATAAAAAAGCTGCCGCTGACTGCCGACTGCCGACTGCCGACTGCCCACTGCCGACTGCCCACTGCCGACTGCCCACTGCCGACTGCCCACTGCCGACTGCCGACTGCCGACTGCCGACTGTTCACTGCCCACTGCCGACTCTTCGCGCCTACCGCGAACTGTTCCCCGACCGTTGCTGGCTGCTGGCCGAACTGCATTACGGGCCGGACGACCGCGGACGGTTGCAGCGGCTTCTGGAAATCTCGCGGCGAACGGGCATCCCGTTGGCGGCGGCCGGCGACGTGCATTATCACGTGCCCGAGCGGGCGGTGCTGCACGACGTGTTGACAGCCGTGCGGCACAACTGCACGGTCGCCGAGGTGACTGCTCGGCTGTTCGCCAACACCGAGCGGCACCTGAAATCGCCCGAGGAGATGGCGGCCCTCTTTGCCGACGCGCCGCAAGCCCTGCGCCGCACGGTCGAGATTGCCGAGCGATGCACCTTTTCGCTCGACGAGTTGCGGTACGAGTATCCCGAGGAGTTGGCGCCGCCGGGCATGACGCCGCACGAGTATCTGGCCAAACTCGCCTGGGCGGGGGCCGCCGAGTCGCTGGCCGCGCGGCGTGCCCCAAAAAGTCCGCGGCCTGTTGGAACACGAACTGCGATTGATCGCCGAGCTGCACTACGAGGCGTATTTCCTCACCGTGTGGGACCTGGTGCAATTTGCCCGGCGACGCGGCATTCTCTGCCAGGGACGCGGCTCGGCGGCCAATTCGGCCGTCTGCTACTGCCTCGGCGTCACCTCGGTCGACCCCGAGCGGATGGACGTACTGTTCGAACGTTTCGTCAGCCGCGAGCGAAACGAGGCACCCGACATCGACGTCGATTTCGAGCATCAGCGGCGCGAGGAGGTGCTTCAGTATCTCTACGAGAAATACGGCCGCGACCGCGCCGGCATCACCGCCGAGACGATCACGTACCGTCCCCGCTCGGCCGTTCGCGACGTCGGCAAAGCCCTCGGCCTGCCACCGGAGACGATCGACACGATCGCGAAGCACGTCGAGCATTCTCGCGAGAATTGGAAGTTGCAGATTGCCGAAATCTCCTCTCTCCTTTTGGGAAAGGGGCTGGGGGTGAGGGCGGAGACGAGGGGGACGGAGGAGGTTGTCGGAGAAACGTCCTCCATTTTGCGGAGTCCCATCCGACAACCTCCTCCGTCCCCTTCCTCCCCGAAATCTCCAAATCAAGTCGCCATCGCCCATTTCGTCGAACTTGTCGACGAATTGATCGGCTTTCCGCGGCATCTTTCGCAGCACACCGGCGGCATGGTCATCACCCGCGGGCGGCTCGACGAGCTGGTCCCGATCGAGAACGCCGCCATGCCCCAGCGGACCGTGATCGAGTG
This sequence comes from uncultured Planctomycetia bacterium, assembly GCA_963815695.1. Classification (GTDB taxonomy): domain Bacteria; phylum Planctomycetota; class Planctomycetia; order Pirellulales; family Thermoguttaceae. Next base: position 37,561 of record CAWFIG010000016.1, on the reverse strand, counting down.
GAACAAGGACGACCTCGACGAGTTGGGCATCCTCAAGGTCGATTGCCTCGCCCTGGGAATGCTCACGGCCGTGCGGCGGTGCTTCGAACTGGTCGAGCGGCACTACGGCCGGCGGCTCACGCTGGCCGACGTGCCCGCGGACGACGAGGCGGTGTATGCCATGATCCGCCGGGCCGATACGATGGGCGTCTTTCAGATCGAAAGCCGCGCGCAGATGAGCATGTTGCCGCGATTGCAGCCGCGGTGTTTCTACGATCTGGTGATCGAGGTGGCAATCGTGCGGCCGGGCCCGATCCAGGGCAACATGGTGCATCCGTATCTTCGCCGCCGCAACGGCGACGAGCCGGTGACGTATCCGAACGACGCGGTGCGCGGAGTGCTGGAGAAGACGCTGGGCGTGCCGTTGTTCCAGGAGCAGGCGATGCGATTGGCGGTCGTGGCGGCCGGCTTTACGCCCGGCGAGGCCGATCAGCTTCGCCGCGCGATGGGCGCGTGGCGGCGGCCTGGCGTGATCGACCAGTTCCGACGCAAATTGATCGAAGGGATGCGGGCCAACGGGTTTTCGGAAGAGTACGCCGAGGCGGTCTTCGGCCAGATTCGCGGTTTCGGCGACTACGGCTTTCCCGAGTCGCACGCCGCCAGCTTCGCGCTATTGGTCTACGTGTCGGCGTGGCTGAAATGCCACTATCCGGCCGCCTTCACCGCCGCACTGCTGAACAGTCAGCCAATGGGCTTTTACGCCCCGGCCCAACTGGTGCGCGACGCCGCGGGGCACGGCGTCGAAGTCCTGCCGGTCGACGTGAACTTCAGCGATTGCGATTGTACGTTGGAGAGAAGTGGGCAGGCGGCAGTCGGCAGTGGGCAGGCGGCAGGCGGCAGGCGGCAGGCGGCGGGCAAGCCGAGGACCGTCGAGCGACCGACATCCACCCAAAACGCAAGAGTCAACTCTTCCACTGCCCACTGCCCATCGCCGACTGTTGACTCTTCCATTGCCGACTGCCCACTGCCGACTGTCGACTTCTCTCTTCGTCTTGGCTTCAACGTCCTTTGCGGCGTTTCGTCGTCGGAGGTCGAGCGGATTGAAGAGACGCGGCGGGAAGGCCCCTTTATCTCGGTCGACGATTTCGCCCGCCGCACGGGCTTGAGCCGCGCGGCGGTCGCCCGCCTGGCCAAGGCCGGCACGTTCCAATCGCTCGAACTCGACCGTCGCGCCGCGCTCTGGGAATCCTTGGCCCAAGACCAGAAAGACATGCCGCTGTTCGAAGGGCGGAGGGCGGAGGGCGGAGGAGGGAAGGTGGAACTCAGAAAGGGGAAAAACGCGAATCGCGGACCGGCAAGTGATCGTGGCAAATTGCCGCTCCACGACAAGAAACCAATTTCTGCCCTTTGCCCTCCGCCTTCCATCCTCTTTCTCCCCGCCATGTCGCCCGCCGAAGAGGTTCTGGCCGACTACCGCACCGCCGGCCTGTCGTTGCGGGGGCATCCGCTCGCGTTCCTTCGCTCGAACTGGCCAAACGGAACATCGTGCCGGCCCAGTCGCTTGAAACGCTCGCCGACGGCAGTCCCGTCAGCGTCGCAGGCATCGTTCTGGTTCGCCAGCGGCCCGGCACCGCCAAGGGAATCACCTTCGTCACGCTGGAAGACGAAACGGGCACGGCCAACCTGATCGTGCGGCTGGCGGTCTGGAATCGATATCGCCGGGCCGCCCTCGGCCGCGACCGTATTGTTGGCACATGGACGGCTGCAACGCCAGGGACAGGTCATCCACGTGTTGGCCACACGATTGGAGGATTTGTCGCCGTGGTTGGAGCAACTTGGCTCGCAATCACGTGATTTTCGCTAGCCGTATCAGTTCTGCCGGGTGTGTAAGCGTTCACAGGCCGGAAACAGAGGGGGACGGAGGAGGTTTTCGGCGACAGTATCCGCCGCAGGAGAAGATATTTCTCCGAAAACCTCCTCCGTCCCCTTGCCGCCCAGTGAACGGTTACGCCGGGTGGTGGCACTAGGCTTTGCGGGGGTGCGAGGTATAATTTTAGTGGGACTCGACCCCTCATCTGCAAGGAGCCATGCCATGCCGGCAAACAAACTCAAGGAGTTCCTCGACGGCCAACAGATCAAGTACGTCACGATCACGCATTCAGCCTCCTACACCGCGCAGGAGGTGGCGGCCTCGGTGCACGTGCGGGGCAAAGAACTGGCCAAGACGGTGGTGGTCACTCTCGACGGCCGCATGGCGATGGTCGTGCTGCCGGCCTCGCGGAAGGTGGGCTTCGACCAGCTTCGCGAAATCTCGGGGGCCGAGAACGTGCAGTTGGCCAGCGAGCGGGCGTTCAGCGACATGTTTCCCGGCTGCGAAGTCGGCGCCATGCCGCCTTTCGGCAACCTCTACGACATGGACGTCTACGCCTCGAAGTTGCTCGAACAGGACGAGGAAATCACCTTCAACGCTTGCAGCCACACGGAACTGATCCGCCTGGCCTACCGGGACTTTGTCCGCCTGGTCAAGCCGACGGTCGCCCGCGTGGCGTTCGGCGAGTAGCTCCACGGGGCTTGTAGGAGGCGAGTTTCGTTGCCCGATCGTGGCGGTGGCATCGTAGGGGGACGGAGGTCGTTGCGAGAGAAAACGGTAGTGTAAGGAGGCGTCTTTTGCCGCAACGACCTCCGTCCCCGTTTGCCGCCAGAAAAAGCTATGCTTGAGTATGGCGATACCGGGGCAGTTTCCGCCACACCTGATCTTCACGATCGGCATTCTCCGGCCGGTCAAGTGGCTCCGCGCAAGACGCCGCGGCGGTCAGACGCGAAGCGGCGATGCGCCGCGACATCATCACCAGCATAAGCACGGCAGCTACTGATAGACGTCCTTCCGATGCCGGACGCGGACGATTTCGACGATAAGCCGATCTTGAACGGCTTATAGACCGCGCGGAAATCTGCTTAGAACCGCTGTGGAAGAGCGCCGAGATCGAATTTTCAAGCTGCAAGCCCGAAAGGCGCATGGAGATCGGCTTGCCGCAGATCGGGTGACGCGCTGGATATCGCAAGATCGGCGTTGCCGCCAACGTGGTGGTCGACAAGGGGAGAAACAACTTCGCCACAGCCCATGACCTTCGTGGGCTACGGTCATTTTGAGAACGATGGGCTGCGCGCGTGATGCCGCAGACGCTGATGGAACTGATGCGACATGGATCGATCGAGACGACGCTGCAGGATTACGTCGGCAGGTACGCGCAGCGCACAGCCCGCATCCTCCGCGAAGCCTACAACGAAAGCCTCAGAAAGAAGGCGGAAGCAGGCAAAAATAGCAGCGAAGCGCCGTCACGTGACACTTTACGTGGTAAGCGTTCACAGGCCAGAAACCGAGGGGGACGGAGGAGGTTTTCGGCGACGGTATCCGCCGCAGGAGAATTTTCTCCGAAAACCTCCTCCGTCCCCTTGCCGTCCAGTGAACAGTTGCCTTTACGTGACAGCCCCTCTACAGAAGCCGAAAAGCCCGAATTCAGAAATCCCTAACTGGTTGATAATTATGAACTCACAAGTACGCCCGGCAGGATTCGAACCTGCAACCAACGGATTAGAAATCCGTTGCTCTATCCCTTGAGCTACGGGCGCTGTATTGACTTTACGGCGACATGACATAGAAAAGAACGCGGTTTTGATACAGAAATTCGCGTCTCTGAGGTATATCATGGCGCGTCCTGCAAGGCCCTGGTACCGGAAGGCCCGAAAGACCTGGTGCGTCTGCCACAACGGAAAAAGAACCCTCCTTGGGTCAGATCGTGACGAAGCGTTCCGCCAGTATCACCAAATTATGGCGAAACCGGAGCAGAAACGCCAGCCAGTCCAGTGGGGGGCAGCGGCCGTAATCTTGGATGACGTTTTGACTTGGACCGAAGAGAACCGGGGGCTAGACCGCAATCCGATCCGCCCCTCCAAACCAATAATGGGCGAGACAACTGCCTCCTGGTTCATTACAGCAGAGGGCAAGGAGGTAGAACGATGGAGAATGCAAGGATGTTAGAAATGGAAGAGGCCGTGGCGGGCAGAGCGGGCGGAGAGCGTAGCCCGACTGGAGTTCTGCCCGCCGTGGCCGCCGCCACGGAGCCGGGCGGCCTTGCCGCTGGCAACGGAGCTGATCCCTGCCCCGGCCGTCTCGGAGAAGCCGGTGGGGCGACGGTTCACCGCGGAGGTAAGCGTTCACAGGCCGGAAACAGAGGGGGACGGAGGAGGTTTTCGGCAACAGTATCGGCCGCAGGAGAAGATATTTCTCCGAAAACCTCCTCCGTCCCCTTGCCGCCCAGTGAACGGTCACACCGCGGAGTACAAACTTTGCATTCTCTGCGGGGCCGATCGCTGTGCCGAGTCCGGCCAACTCGGCGCGCCGCGAGGGCTTGTACTCATCGCTCCTGAGCACCCGGCGGCAGCAACGCGATCGGGGCGGATCGGGGGACACTCGCCGGACTGACCCCGAAGCGTCGTGGGCAGAAGACCAACCCCAATGCGCCCCGGCGGCCTCTACCGTCGGAGCTTATTTCTCCATCTGTAACCGTTCACAGGGCGGGAAGGAAGGGGACAGGTCCATGTTTTCGGCCAACGGTTGTTGAGCAAAAGGACGTTGCTTTGCCGAAAAATGGACCAGTCCCCGCCCGCCCCGTGAACGGTCACCTCCATCTTCCCATTCATCTGCCCTGTAGTGCCTTGGAAGACTCAGACCTTCCTTTATCAGTGACCCTGATCTGCTAAAATCCCAGAATTCCCCAAAAAGAATGGGCCGAGGCCCAACAACGCCGCGAAGCGGAAGAGCGAGAACGCTCGGATGCGGATGATGACGCGGCTGACCTAGACGATTTCGCGCACGAACCCGGCCGGAATTCCACAAGTTCCCCTCTCCCTATGGAGCCGTGGCCGAATTCCGGCGTCTCCCGTCTCCCTTTGGGAGAGGGGACGGGGGTGAGGGCCGATGACTCTGCCGGCGATGTCGCCATTAGTGCAACCCCCGCTTTTGCCGATAACCCGACTCCGCTTCTACCTCTTGCCGTAACTCTCGAAACGCCTTACACTTCGGAACTGCCACGCTAAACCGCCCGTGCGACAAAATGGAAGATGCGTTGCACTGTTGCATTCATTGACGACGCATTCCCCTTTTTCCACTTTCCCCTTTTCCCCTTCCTCACACCAACTTTCATCCGGTCAAACGGTTACACCCGACCGAACCCCATGCCCGAAACCACGAAACGCCCGCTCTCCAATCCCGCCTCCCGCTGGCACGACTTGGCTGACCGGCTGCTCGACGATCACCGGCTGACCGCCGACGCGGGCCTGGCCGTTCTCCGTAGCGGCGACGAGGAACTGCTCGACCTGCTGGGGGCCGCCTATCGCGTGCGGCGACGCTGGTTCGGCAATCGCGTGAGTCTGAACTATCTCATTAACGCCAAGAGCGGCCACTGCGGCGAAGACTGCGGCTATTGCTCGCAATCGCGGGTCTCGAAGGCCGAAATCCCCCGCTACCGGCTCGTCTCGGCTGACGAGATACGCGAAGGAGCTCGAATCGCCGCCGAACAAGGGGCCAAAACGTACTGCACGGTCATCTCCGGCCGCTCGCCCAACGATCAGGAACTCGACACGCTCAGCCAGGTCGTGCCCGAGATAAAGGCCGCGCACGGACTGAAAATCTGCTTCTCTGTCGGCCTGCTTAGCGTTGAGCAAGCGCGGCGGCTGAAGGCGGCGGGCGTCGATCGCATCAACCACAACCTCAATACCAGCGAGCGCTTCTATCCCCAGATTTGCACGACGCACTCCTACCAGGATCGTCTCGCCACGCTCGAAAACGTGCGGGCGGCCGGGCTGGAGATCTGCTCCGGCGGAATCGTCGGCATGGGCGAACAGCACGCCGACGTGGTCGAGTTAGCCTTGCGGCTGGGCCGGTTGCAGGTCGAGGCAGCGCCGGTCAATTTTCTGCTGCCAATCCCCGGAATTCACATCCGGTTTCAGGAGCTTCCCCCACTGACACCCCGCTACTGTCTGAAGGTGCTGGCACTGTTTCGGCTGGCCAATCCGCGAGGCGAGCTTAGGATCGCCGCCGGCCGCGAGAAGCACCTCGGCCCTCTGCAACCGCTGGGGCTGTACGCGGCGAATTCAATCTTTGTGGGCGGCTACCTTACCACCGGGGGGCAGCCGCCGGAAGAAGACCGCCGCATGATCGAGGCGATGGGTTTTACCGTCGCCTGACTTCTTGACAGGGGCGTTGGCATCTGGCAAGCTAAATGGACTTGCGTGATCCTGGGAAAAAGGGGGCAGGTCTAATTTGTGCGAAGCACCCTACGGGCCGTTCCGGCAAATTGGAGCTGTCCCCTTTTTCCCTCGCCCCCACTACAGTGATGCCCCACCCTTGGCCGGTGCTCCGGTCGTTTTAGGAGAACCCCGATGACTTTCAACAGCCGCTTTCTGTTCGTCGCAGCCGTCATCGCCGTGCCTGGCGTGTTTGTCGTTCAGGTGCGGTCCGACGCGGCCGACGAGCCGAAGGTTTCGACGTTTGCCCCGGCCGAGGACCTCGTGCGTCAGGCCGACAAGTACATCAAGACGATGAAGAGCACCGTGGCCAGCAAGGACGAGTACGACGACTCGGAAGGCAAGATCGGCCGCGACTCGAACACGTTGGCCGTCGTCATATTGGCCCTGGGCCTTCACGATCAAGACAACAAGTATAAGGCCAAGGCCGCCGCCCTGATCAAGGCGGCTCAGGACGTGGCGGCCACGAAGGATTATGCCTCGGCGAAGAAGGCCGTCGCTGCGCTGGGGAAGGTGGCCGCCGACGAGGGCAAGGGGGGCGGCAAGCTCCGATGGGAGAAAGTGGCTGCCTTGCCCGACCTGATGAAAGAGGTGCCGATCATCAACACAAAGTTGAAGCTCTGCGTCAGCAAGACGAGATTCAAGAAGAAAGCCAAGGACAGTGCCGGCTATACGGCGGTGATCGCGGCAATCGCGCAAGGCGTCATCACCGACACTTCTGCCACGAAGAACGCCGAGCAGGTCAAGCAATGGCAGAAGTTCTCAAAGGCGTTGCGCGACCGTGCCGGCGCGGCAAACGCGGCGATTCACAAGGGCGACCAACCGGCCACCGCCGAAGTGATGAAGGCGCTCAACCAGAGTTGCGAAGACTGCCATGCCGTCTTCAAGCCCGACGTGCTCACGGACGAGAAGCAGAAGAAGTAGTCGGGCGAGACGGCTGTGCCCCATCGCTGCAATAATCTCGCCATTCTGGCGTTTATAATAGTAGCATGGCCGATCGCGGACGGAACACCGACGACGAGCAGCGATTTGCGGGCTGGGTTCGCCAACACGGCCGCGCGGTGCGCGGGTTTCTCTTGGCGTCCGTTCGCCGGGTGGACTTGGCTGATGAATTGAGCCAGGAGGTGTTTTGCCGCGCCTGGCAGGCCCGGGCGGATTATCGCGAGCAGGGGGCCGCACGGGCGTATTTGCTGCGGATCGCCGATCGGCTGGTTTGCGACCGCAGCCGCCGCAACGGCGCGCAGGTGAACCTGGATCAGGACGGCTGGCGGCGGCATGAACCGGTCTGCGCGGCCGCCCAGCCGCCGGCAGCGGCGATGCGGGCGGAGGAGAACGGGCAGCTTGCGGCGGCATTGGCCGAATTGTCGCCCCCGCAACGCCGCGTGTTGTTGCTGCGATACTACGGACAGTTCACGTTTGCCGAGATCGCCAAGATGATCGATTGCCCGTTGGGCACGACCCTGAGCCACTGCCGCCGCGGACTTGAGGCGTTGCGGGCAGTGTTGGTGGAGAAGCAATCATGAAAGACGACCTCGAAACCGATCTGCAAGCACTCGAGGAAGCAACGGCCGGCGGCGACCGGCTGGCGGAGCGACTCGATCCGGAGAGCGCGGCATTGCGGGAGGCGTGGCTTGCTTTCGGCGAAATGCTCGAAGCCGCCCAGCCGGCGAATTTGCCCTCTCCGCGGTTTCCGGGAGAGCAATCGGAGACGGGCGCGGTGCGCCAGCGACGGCGTTGGCAGCGTCTTCTGGCTGCTGCGATGCTGGCGGCCTCGTTGTTGGTCGCCGTCGCGACAATCTGGATGCTCGGCAGCGCGAACCGCCAGGACGATCACGCTGCTGTGCCAGAACAGACAGTCGCGACCAATAATCAAAGGGCGCCACCGCCAAAGGCACACGACAAGAGCGCGGCAACGACTGACGCGCTGCAATGGGATGATTCGATCGACGAACAGATTGAGCAGCTAAATTGGCAGATGCTCTGCGTTCAGGAGAACCAGGCGTTCAGAACCGATGCCTTCGGACAGGCTCAGTATCGCTTGGAGCGAGTTCGCGAAGCAATTCAGGCGGACGCGCTCTGAGAATATTCCTCCCCCCTCATTTTGGGAGAGGGGACTGATCGCGGATTCACTCTGAAACAGTCAACCCTTCAACCAAAAGGAGATGAGACGATGACTCGTAGCAAGAAGTATGTTGTGGTTTTTTCGGCAATTACGGCGATCGGGCTGCTCTGGGCATATTCGGCCTGGGCACAACCGGGGGCTGGTGACCGTGCTGGCGATGCGGCGGCGGCTCCAGCCGGTCCGAACATTCCCGGCGACGCTGCCGCGTTGGACCAACCACCCCCAGGCCCTCCCGACGGCGGCCCCGCCGACAGACCCGAGCCGCCAGAGAGACCGCGTGGCGATGAAGCTGGCCCCAGACCTGGGCCAGGGATGCCCGGTGGTGGCGGAATGGCGCCGCCGAGGCCCGGTGGTTTTGGTGGGGGGCCGCGCGGTGGTGAGGCTGGCCCCAGACCTGGGCCAGGGATGCCCGGCGGTGGCGGAATGATGCCGCCGAGGCGCGGTGGTTTTGGTGGAATGACCCCGATGCCCGGCGGGCGCGGCGGGCAACAACCCGGCGGCCAGCAGATGCCGGGCATGCCGATGGGGGCATACGGAATGAGGCCCGGCGCCGGCGGCCCTCGGGAAATGCAGATGCGCGATCCCGAGATGTTCAAACTACAGCGGGAGGACATGGAATTGGAGCAGCAATCCAATGAACTGGCGCGGCAGTACCGGCAGGCGTCGAAGGAGGACAAGGAGGGTCGCGAAAAGCTCAAAACGCAAATCACTGAGGTGGTGAACAAGCAATTCGACGTTCGCCAGCAGCGGCACGAGTTGGAACTCAAACGTCTGGAGGCGACCTTGAAACACCTTCGCGAGATCGTGGAAGGGCGTGCCAAGGCCCGCCAGCGGCTCGTCGACAAGCGAATTACGGATTTGGTCGGGCCCGAGGAACCGGGCATCGAGTTCTAGTCTGGCTCTCGGCTGAATGTCGGGGTGGCAGTTCTATTGCCACCCCCGGGTCGGCAGTGCAACTGCCAGCCCAACCGAAACTCGTCATCCGCGAAAACGCCCCTCGTTGCTTTGGGGGGCGTTTTTTGCATTCTGGGGATTACGACGCCGATGGCGCACGGCTCCTACCCATCCCAGTTTTCCTAGTCGATCGGAGAATTGAGACATTCTGCCATTGACCCGCCTGCCAAGGTATCTATAATCCGCCCGAGCTTTTTCCTGGATCCGCCGCGGGGCGAAAGCTGGCGCTGTGTCGAACGGTGGAATTCTTCGCCTAACCGGCAAGGTTTGCGGAAAACGAATAATCAAACGCACGGAAGCGTTCGATCTTAAACTAAGACTATCCGATCTTCTCCTGGCTTCGAAGGACCGAAACCATGCGAATCAATGCGACGTGCTGGACGCTGGCTGTTTCCGCTCTGGTTGCTCTATCGGGCTGCTCCAACGGCGGCGGCAGTAGCTGGGCGTTTTGGCGAACCAGCCCCTTCCAATCTGCCCAGGGCGCCACGCCGAGCGGCGTCGGGTGCCGGAAAAGCCCTCCGGCATCGCCGCCAACAACCATCCGGCCACGCCGTCGGGCATGTATTCGGCAACCAATCCCGGCGCTTCGGCACCGTCGTGGGGACAACCTAACGGCGGTGGGAACTACACCGCGACAAACGCCGGCTACAACGTGCCGAGCAGCTACCCGAACACACAATACCCGTCAACCGCCGGCGCCACTGGCGGCTACAACGGAACTCCCTATACCGCAAGCACGGCCGGCGTGCCGGGTGCTAACGCCTACGGGACTTCGCCGGCAAGCGCGGCCGGTGGACGAGGCTACTATAACACGGGCACGTCCTCGGGCGGCTACCCGTCGACGGGCACCGCGGGCACTAGCGGCTATACGCCCAGCGGCAGCGGCTATACGCCGAGCGGTTATTCACCGAGCAACTACACGCCGAGCGGCACATCGGCGAACAATTTGCGCTCGAATCCGGTCAGCAGCAATCCATCGTATCCGAACACCGATCCGAACCGATACGACCACGGGGCGACCGGTTCCGGCACGGGCGCAGCGGGCTACAGCGGCGGCAGCCGATACGACGCAACCGCGGGCGGGACGTACAACTCGTCTGCCGCCGGCAGCTACGGTCGCACCGGCGCTGCGGCGCCAAGCAGCGGCTCGCGCTACGGAAACACTACGCCAGGCACTTCCGATCTGTCGGGGACCGGTTCGACGTCGCCCGGCGGTTACACGTCGTCCGGCAGCAGTTACTCGCCGGCACCGGGAAGTCGCTATGCGTCGCCAGGCACCGCACTTCCCTCGACCGGCAGCAGCGACTACACGCCATCGGGTTCGGGCTACACGCCGTCAAACACGGGCACGACCGGGTCGAGCTATTCGCCGTCGAGCGCCGGCGCGTCCGGCGAACTGCCGGCTTATCGTCCCGGCAGCACGAGCGAGTACCAGCCGGCAAACAGCCCGGCAGGGACAATTTCGGCCGCGCCGACAACCGGTTCCGCCGCCACTCCGGCCAGCTATTCGCCGCCGTTGGCCGGTTCTTCTCCATCAGCCGGCAGCAGCTATACGCCATCGACGGGCAACAGCTACACGCCAACGACGGGCAGCAGTTACGCACCGTCCGCTAACAATTACACACCGTCGCCTAACAGTCCCGCGCCATCGACCGGCAGCGGCTTCACACCTCCGAGCAGTGGCTATACTCCGCCAGCGGGTTCTGGAATGTAGGAAGCGGCTTCCTCCACACGCAGAGCGAGCCTTATTCCACTCATCTTGATTCTCACCGAAGGGCGTCGGCGCCAGGGCCGATCAGTTCTTGGCAATGGGGCTGTAGGACGCGATTCTTGTCGCCGATCGTGCCCGGTCCTATTCGGCCAATCGGCGACGGGAGTCGCCTCCTACAATCGAAAGCGGACCGGCCCGGCTGGTGGGGCTCCTGTTCTTGGGCAAGCCGTGGTATGATGTGTGACTGGCACTGTTGGACGCTTCCTCTGGTGGAGAGTTGCGTTGTTTGTCGGTCCAGTTTTCTCGCGTGAAGTGGCGATTGCTCCGCGGCGAATCAAGCTCTATGTCGCCCGGACGGCCTACGCGCTGGCGCTGCTGGTGCTAATGTGTACGGCGTGGCTGGTGCTGACCGGCACGCAGTTGGTTCGCGACTTGGGCGATCTGGCTCGATTCGCCACCGTGCTGTTTCAGATTCTCGCCCCCTTGCAGTTGGCGTTGGCGGCCTTCTTCTCGGCGCTGCTGGCGGCGAGCGAAGTCGCCCACGAAAAAGACCGCAAGACGCTGGTGCTGCTGCTGCTGACGAATCTCTCGAATTGCGAGTTGGTCTTCGGCAAGCTGCTGGCGAGTCTGTTGACGGTGCTGGTGCTGCTGGCGGCCGCGCTGCCCGTCTTCCTGCTGACGGCGCTGTTGGGCGGCGTCTCGTATGGGCAGATCGCCCGGGTATTCGCGGTCACGTTGGCCACGGCGCTGGTCTGCGGAAGTCTCGGCTCGACGCTGGCCCTGTGGCGCGAGAAGACCTTCCAGGCGCTGGCAATGACCGTGTTGGTATTGGTGTTGTGGCTGGCCGTGGGCGAAGTCATCGCCGCCGGCGTGCTGGGCGAGAGTTCGCTGGGACCTGCCCTGCCGAGGGCTGGCCGCCGGGCTGAGCCCTTGGCAGGCGATCCTCGAAGCGGCTCGGCCCTATGTGCATAACCAGCCGGCGCTCGGCTGGTTGGGCACGCCGGTCCATCTGTTTCTCGTAACGTGCGTGGCGATCGCGCTGGTGCTTGACGGCTTTGCGGTGGCGATGGTGCGAGTATGGAATCCGTCGCGGGAAGGGGAGAGAGGAGAGGGGAGAAAGGAGAGGGAAGAAGAGGGCGGAGGGCGGAGGGCAGAGGGCGGAATCGCGAGCATGGAAACGCCTGCGGGTTCCAACTTCCAACGCCCGAGGTCCGACCTCCAACGTCCGATCTTCGATTCTCCCGCCTCTCCGCTCCGACGCGCCGCGTGTGGGACAACCCGATCATCTGGCGGGAAATGCGCACCTGGGCCTACGGCCGGAAGATCCTGGTCGTGCGGCTGGCGTACCTGGTGCTTTTTGCCTTGGCGGCGGCGGGTTTGTATCTCGAGGCTCCGGCGGCGGGCAGCGATCTGATCGCTCTGGTGCTCGGCCGTTCGCCCTGCTGAGCCTGGTGCTGGTCAACGCCCAGGCCGTCACCTCGTTGACCAGCGAGCGCGACGCGCGGGCGCTCGACCTGCTGCTGGTGACCGACCTGACGCCGAAGGAGATCGTCTTCGGCAAGCTCGGCGGCGTGTTCTACAACACCAAGGAGATGGTGCTGCTGCCGATGCTGCTGTGCGTGGGCATCTGCGTGGGCGGCGGGCTGAGCTTCGAGAATCTGCTGTATCTGCTCGGCGGCCTGGCGGTGCTGTACGCTTTCGCCGCCATGCTCGGCCTGCACGCCGGCATGACCTACGCCAACTCGGGCGTGGCGGTGGCCACCAGCCTGGGCACGCTCTTTTTCCTCTTCCTCGGCGTGGGCGTGTGCATGAGAATCATGATGGCCTTTAGCGGCTCGTTCAGGCGCAGTTTCTCCCCTTCTTCGCCTTCATGGTCTTTGGCGGCGTGGGGCTCTACGCGGTGCTCGGGGTCCGCAATCCCTCGTCGGCCATCGGTGTGGCGTCGTTCCTATGCCCGATCGCCACGTTCTATGCGATCACCAGCTATTTGATCGAGCCGCCCTCGCCGCTGGCCATGTTTCTGGTCACTTCGGCTGCCTACGGCTTCACGGTAGCCGCCATGCTCGTGCCGGCGATCTACGAGTTCGACGTGGCCACCGGGCGAACGACGCTGGACGAGTGAAACCCTAGTCCCCTCTCCCTTTGGGAGAGGGTCAGGGTGAGGGCTGTTCGGCGATGGACCGGCCGAAGGCCCCGTGGTTCTCCCAGGGCAGGGCAACGCCCTGGTGAAAGGGACGCCCCGCGAATCCTACCGGCCCAACGGGCCAACCGTTCGCCCGGAGGGACGGTTGGCCCGTTGGGCCGACGTCGCATAGCACTGGGCTTCGTCCACCAGGGCGTTGCCCTGGCCTGGGCGAACTGCTGCCCCCTTGGGGCCGCGCCGACGACCCGAACCGAGCCGAGTTGGCACCGTTTGGATCGGTGCTACGGGACGACTTTCGCGCCGATAGCGATGTTGACGTGCTCGTGGCATTTGCTGATGGCGCGAAGTTGAGCCTCTTCGACCATATCGCGATGGAGGAGGAGCTGTCTCAACTTGTCGGCTGCGAAGTGGATTTGGTCAGCCGGCGGGCCATCGAACGCAGCAAGAATTGGGTTCGGAACGAGGCGATCCTCTCCGGGGCGGAGCCGATCTACCGCAGGTGATTGCGGCGATGCAAGACGTGGAGCCGCGCCCTCGGCGTGGCTCGAACGATTAGCCCGCATCTTTCACAACAAGGGGGAAACAGGCAACCGTGTGTCCGGTGGGGCAGACATTCCTGTCTGCCTTGTGAAATGCCGACAACCACGGCAGACAGGAATGTCTGCCCCACCGTGGTGAGGTTAGCCGTTGCACGCGATACTACAGGTGGTAGCCCAGCGACTTGACCACGGCCAACATCTCCTCGAAGGTGATGAAGCGGCGGCGGTGGACCAGCTTGTACGAGTCGATCGCGCGGGCCAGATCGGCGGCCTCAGGCGAGAGATCGTCGTGCGAATTGGCGAACTGCCGACGCTCGCAGATCGGCATCTGCTCGACGGCCGCCGGATTGCGACGTTCGACAAACGTGACCGGAGGCATTGACACGGCTGGGGAGGACGTTACTTCCGACATTGCTTGACTCCTTCCGGAGCGCACACTGATCCCTACCTGCTAGAACCTCCTGTTTAAGTCTAGCTTGCGAACCGAGGACGAGAGATTTGCAGTGCGAACGAGCCCGGAATCGACGTAGGAGTCTGACGCCGGCAGTGGGCTTGGACGGTCGCGGGGCGGAAAATAGCGATTGTAGCGACGGGTGGACTGGCGAGCGGGAAGGGGACGGAGGAGGTTGTCGGAGAAGAGCCTTGCACGATGGCCGACGGTTCTCGCCAACCTCCTCCGTCCCCGTTGCCGTTGGCTATCTCGTAACCGTCCCCTGCGGCTGTTGGGCGAGTCGGATGCGTTCGAGCAGGGCGAGGCCGTGGGGATTTCGCGGCTGCAACGCCAGGGCGCGTTGGGCCGCTGCGGCCGCTTCCGCGGGGTTGCCGGCCAGCAATTGGGCCTCGCCAAGATGGCAGAGCATCTCGACCGTGGGCTTCCCCGCTTCACGGCAAGCGAGAAGCTCTCGACGGCGTCGTCGTGACGGCCCAAGGCGGCGTACGCCTGGCCCAAGAAATCTTCCACCTGGGCCGGCTCCTCGCCGGGCGAGTAAGTATCGGCCAGGCATTGCAGGGTTTGCAGCGATCGCTCCGGTTGATTCTGTTGGCGATACAAGTCGGCGACGTCCGTGAGGATCGCCCGGTCCTTCGGGGCGTATCCGAGAGCGCGGAGATAGCACGTCAGGGCATCGCCGGGCTGGCCGCTTGCACGGAAGACGCCGCCACGAATCGCCCAAGCGGCCGGCAGGTGGGGATCGAGGTCGATGGCCCGATCGGCGTTTTTCCAGGCGGACTCGAATTGGCCGTTGTCCAAATACATTTCGGCCAGACGGGACCAGACCAACGGGTCGTCGCCCGCGAGTTGGACCGACTGCTCCAACTGGGCGATCGCCTCCTTGCGGGCTCCGCGCCGCCAGAGGGCTTCGGCGTAATGGCGATGGGCGTCGGCATCGGCCGGACAGGCAGCGACCGCCTTGGCCAGCAAGGATTCGGCGTCGTGCTGCCGCCCACGGTCGAGCGCCGCCACGCCCTGCTGCGCGAGCCGCCGACACTCGACCAACGACTTCGGCGCGGGCCCTTCATGGCCGGGCAGTCGGCAGCCGGACAACGGCAGGGCCGCCAGCAAAACCACGATCATCCATGAACGGGCGTATCGCATCGGAACGGTCTCGGGCCGGTCGGCGTCGAACGGGAGAGTCCCATTTTCGCTGGCACGAAACTCTGGACAGTCCCCCGAAAACCAACACGGCAGAGTATCAAAAGGGGCAAAACGCCACCATCCCGAATTTCGCGGAAGCAGGGGACTTCTTGAAGGCCCGAGCCGCGGGGCGATGGGGATGATGGGACCGATAGGAGTTATGGGAACATCGGTCGATTCGCGCCTAGCTTCTTCCCGCTCCCTTCCTAAATTCCGCCCGGTACACCGGCTCGCTGGCCAGGCGAACCCGACGCTCGAAGTGGGTCCGGTAAGCCATGTCGTGCTCAGCGGGGGTCTCGGGCACCGGCAGTGGGCCAAGCAGTGCGGTGTGCGATGCCAGCAGTGCCAGCGCGGTCTGATAATACTCCTCGACGTCGGTCCAGAAATGCAGCGATCCGCCGGGCTGTAGTGTTCGCTCGATGTCGTGGAGGAACGATTCCCGCATTACCCGCCGCCGGCGGTGCCGCTTTTTCCACCACGGATCGGGAAAGTAGACATGAACGGCCGCCAGCGAATCGCCGGGAATCAGTTCCTGAAAGAGCCGCAGCCCGTCGCCGTGGATCACCAGGGCATTCGTCAGTCCGGCCTTAGCCAGCCCCGCCGCCGCGAACTCGGCGTACTTCCTGGCCACTTCGATACCGAGGAAGTTGACTCCCGGCTTGGCCGCGGCGGCGTTCCTCAAGAAGAGCCCCTTGCCCGACCCGACCTCGACCTCAAGCGGCGCCGCGCGGCCGAACAGGGACTCGGACGTGCAAGGGCGAGGCAATTGCTCGAACGTCTTCAGGTGAGCACTCAGGTCGATTGCAGGGTCGATCTTGCGTAAAGCGCGACGTCCCATAGGCGGTATTCCCGTGCTGCTCGTTGTACTCGGACGTAGACAAAACGGTTGGACCAGTCGCTCACAGGGGAAACAGGAGACAGGTCCAATTTGCCGGAACGGCCCGGAGGGTGGTTCGCACAAATTGGACCTGTCCCCATTCTCTCTCCCCGTGCAAGGTCATGTAGCACAGAGTCGCAATGGGAGGACTGGTCCAATGAGTGAAAGTGTAGTTTATGTCGGATTGGATGTACATAATGATTCCATCGCGGTCGCCGTTGGTCCAGGCGATTGAGGCGTTTCGCGGCATCCTTGTTCCGTCCACGTTCCTGCATGCAAGCACGCACCCTGCCGTGGTATCATGCCGCGCGGAACACGCCGTCGGCATTGTGTCAAGGTGAACTAAACGACAAAATTCCGCATGGGCGCCCGCAAGAAAAGTGGTCTTTGCACCGTCTGCACGCCACGCCTATAATGCAAAGAGTCGATGGAATCAATCATCCCATTCAGGCATATTTCGACACGAGGAGGTGCAGAGGTGCTTACCGTCCGACCGAAAGTCGCGGAGTTGACGTTTCAACTGTTCGGGCGTCCGCTGCATCCGGAATTATTCGTCGTCTTTGAGAGCTGCACCATCGAGCGCGGCGGATACACGGCAAAAATCGACGTTACCGGCGCGGGCCACGTGGTCACATGGCGCTACGACGGACTGACGCTGACCGAGGTGGCCGCTTCGGCGCAACATCCGTTGCCGAAGATGCGGCGTCTCTTGGCCCATCATCTCCGCGGCCAGCGCAGCGACCACGTCGAATGCCGCGGCGGCGTCCGCTACCAGACGAGTTTTCAACTCGAACCGGCCGATCCCGAGGTGTTTTGGACCTTCCAGCAAGAGCTGGCCTTCGAGGGACAGCGGCAGGGGATGCTGCACCACTTCGGCGCCAGCGGCCGCATGGCCCTCGGCGCACTCAGCTACATCAACCTCGAAGCCCGCAACCGCAGCCTGTTGGTCCAGGCGTTCCACACCTTTCCCGACGACTATGCTATCGTCAAGAGCCAGTCGCTTTTCCAGTTGCCGTGACGACGGCATCCGCCTGTTGACTCCCCTGGAAAAGTTGTCACAATAACCGGGGGCCAACGACCCGCGGAGTGTACTCGACACTGTTCCGCGGGCCGTTGGCCCTCGGCTATTGCCGTGCTCTATCTCGGAGAGCCGCCATGCGGCCCGCCTGCTCGATCCTCTCGACGGTCCCCCAACGAGTCCTGCGAGAATCGCCGTGAAACTCTACGAATGTGAAGGCAAACAACTGTTCGACCGCGCGGGAATCCCCGTCCCTCCCGGAAAGGTCGTCACGTCGCCCGACCAGGCCGCCGAGTCTGACGAAGAAATTGGGCGCCGTGATGGCCAAGGCCCAAGTACTTGCAGGGACACCGCGGCAAGGAACGAGCCGTGATCGCCTGCGACGACGAGCCGCAACTGGCCGACGCCGTTCGCTCGCTGCTCGGCCGAAAACTCTCGGGCGAAACCATCGAAAAGGTGCTGGTCGAACAGAAGCTCGACGTGGCCCAGGAAGTCTACGCCGCCGTGACCTACCTGCAGGCCTCGCCCGCCGTGATCCTCTCGGCCAGCGGCGGGGTCGACGTGGAAAAGGCCTGCCACCAGTCGCAGGAGGGCGTGTTGGTCGAGCCGGTGAACATCCTTCGCGGCCTGCAACGCGAACAAGCGGCCGAGTTGGCTCGCCGGGCCGGTCTCGACGCCGGCGTGGCCGACGTCCTGCTGAAGCTCTACCAGATGTTCATCGACTTCGACGCCACGCTGGCCGAGATCAATCCGTTGGTGCGAACCTCCGCGGGCCAATGGGTCGCCGTCGACGCCAAGGTCGAAATCGACGACGACGCGACTGTATCGCCAGACGAATCTCCATCTGCCCGAACGGCTCAGTTCCGGCCGGACGCCGACGCGGCTGGAGCAGCTTGCCTTGGAGAACGATCGGACCGACACCCGCGGCTCGGCGGGCCGCATGTTCTACGAGCTCGACGGCGACATTGTCGTGCTGGCCTCGGGCGGCGGCACGAGCGTCGAGGCGCTCGACGACCTCTGCCTGTTGGGCGGCAAGCCCGCCGTCTTCACCGAATACAGCGGCAATCCCACGCCGGAGAAGGTCAAGGGGCTGACCAAGATCGCCCTGATGCACCCCGGCCCGATCCATGCAATTTGGGTCGTCGGCGGCCGGGCGAACTTCACCGACATCTACGAAACCCTGATCGGCGGCATCATGGGCGCAGTCCGCGAGACGCCCGATTTCGACCGCACCATCCCCATCCTCATCCGCCGCGCCGGACCGCGCGACGAAGAGGCCTTCGCCACGCTGCACAAGCTGGAAAGCCAAGAGGGCTATCGCATCTTCCTCCGCGGCATGGCCACCTCCGTGGCCGACTCCGCCCGCATGGTCATCCACCAAGCCAAGAAGCACAAGGCCCGCTAATGAAGACGCTGATCGGCAAAGAGACGCGAGTCCTCATTCAGGGCATCACGGGCAAGCAAGGCCGGCGCGTGTCGATGGAGATGCTCGATTACGGCACGCACGTGGTGGCCGGGGTCACGCCCGGCCGCAGCGGCATCGACGTCTACGGCGTGCCCGTCTACGACACCGTCGCTGAAGCGCTCGAGAAGCACCCGGAAATCAACACCAGCTTGGTGTCGGTCCCGCGCGAAGGGACCAAGGACGCCGCGATCGAGGCGATCGTCTCCGGCAAGATCAGACTGGTGAACATCCTCACCGAGGGCCTGCCCCGCCAGGACGCCGCACGGATCGTCGAATCGGCCCGGCAACACGGCGTCCGCGTCGTCGGGCCGGCGTCGGTCGGTATCATCAACCCCATCGAGCGCGTCAAGATCGGCGCCATCGGCGGCAACGATCCCGGCGTCTTCTATCCGGGCGACGTCGCCATCTTCTCGAAAAGCGGCGGCATGTGCCTGTCGATCGCCACCGAAGTCTTCAACGGCCTGGGCCACGGCGTGAGCATCGTCGTCGGCATCGGCGGCGACCGCATCTCCGGCGTCGATTTCAAGCAGTTGCTCGAACTGGTCCGTGACGACGAGCGCACGAAGCTGGTGATCCTGATGGGCGAGGTGGGCGGCGACTACGAGGAGCAGGCCGCCCGCTACATCCAAGAGACCAAGTACCCGAAGCCGGTCATCGCCCGGATCACCGGCATCGGCGCCCAGAACATCTTCCCGCGCGGCTCGCGGATGGGCCATGCCGGCGCCATCATCGGCGACGGCGTCTTCGGCACCTACGAGAGCAAAGTCGCGGCGTTCGAGCAGGCCGGCGTCAAAGTCGCCAAAACCTCCGAAGACCTCATCGCCTTCGTCGCGCGCGAATTGCCGCAACAACGCCAGGATTTCGAGGCATCGACGTCGAAGGAATTCGAGCTTGTCAGCATCTCGAAGCAGAGGCTGGAAAACCTCAAGAGCCAGGTCCGCGCCGTGCAGATTCGCACCCACTTGACGCAGATCGTCGATGGAATGCCGTATTTTCGCGGCCGCTCGCTGCCGGCGCTGATGCGGCAGGCGTCGATTCCGAGCATAATCTACGAGACGCTTACCAAAGAGGACGACGGCCCGCAACCAGCAGATCAGTTGGCCCGCGACCTGGTGCTCTGCGCCACGACGAATCCGACCGACGCAGCGGCGCGAGCGGCGGCGCAGGCTTCGTTCGCGGGCGGCTCGCCGATGAACGCGGCGATCGCCGCCGGATTGTTGACCATCGCCGTTTCGGGCAACAATGCCCTGCCCGCCCGATTGCACGACCGCTACGCGCCGCAGGAGGCCGACGCCCTGGCACTGGTGCCGCAGGTGATCGACCTGGTCGCCGCTATCCTCGGAAACGACTTACAGTGGAGCGAAAGCGAGGCGATCGAATCGATCATCTTCCGCGCCATCGCCGGCCGCGCCCGTCGGCGGCCGAGGCCGATCTGTTGCGGGCGATCTTCATCTCGTGCGTCGATCATACGCCGGCCACACCCTCGTCGCTGGCCGCCGTCACCTCGTATTCCGGCGGCAACATATTGAAGACCTCCTTGGCCGCCGGCATCACCGCCATGGGCGAGTCGCACGCCGGCGCCGGCGAAGGCACCGCCCGAATCCTCCTCGAATACACGCAGAAGCTCCACAACTCGGGCGGCTCGTTCGAGGCTGACGGCGTCCGCGTCGACGACGTGCAGGATCTGGCCTCCTACATCGTCAACAAAGTGACCGGCGCCTACGGCGGCCAAAAACGCCGCATCCCCGGCTATGGCCACCGCTACTACGGCCTCTACGGCCGCGATCCCCGCGCCGTGGCCCTCTTGAGCGTCGCTAAGGATTTGGGGCTCGCGGGCGAGCATTGCACACTGGCCACGGAGATCGAGACGATTCTCAAGAACAAGAAGGCATTGGGCCTCTGTTTCAACGTCGACGGCGTCATCGGCGCGTTGTTGTGCGACCTGAAGCTGCGTCCCGAGACCGGCAAGGCCTTTTTCATCATCCCCCGCACTGTCGGCCTGCTCGGCGAGATGCTCGAGCAAGACCCCGGCTCGTTCTTCCGCCTGGCGAACGACTCCGTCATCTACATCGGTCCCGAGCCGCGAAGCTAGCGTTGTAGCATTAGCTCCCGGCTATTCCCAACCGTGAAATCACCGCCCCGAAAGCCGTCTACACGTCCCGGTCCGGCTCCTCCACCGCGGCCGGCCGAATCGCGGCGAGCGACCCGATCCCCAGGAGCTGCGGCCAAATCCAGACGGCGGTCAGCACGACGAGGATCGTCCCTACTCCCCCAGCCACGACCGAGGCCACCACACCGAAAAGCCATGCCGTCAGGCCCGACTCCAGCCCGCCGAGATCGTTCGAGGCGACGATGAAAATGCCGTTGACCGCCGACACCCGTCCCCGCATCTCGTCGGGCGTCAGCATCTGCACCAGCGTGTGCCGCACCACCACGCTGATGTTGTCCAATGCCCCGATCAGGAACATCATCAGAAGCGAGAGCCAAAACCACTGCGAAACGCCGAAGACGATCGTCGCGACGCCGAATCCCATCACCGCCCAAAGCAGCGTCACGCCGGCGCGGCGCAGCGGCGGCCGATGGGCCAGCGTGATCGCCATGCAAATCGCCCCCACGGCGTCGGCCGACTGCAACGCCCCTAGCCCAAGCGGTCCCACGTGAAGCATCGTGGCATAGATCGGCAGCAGATACGTCGCCCCGCCCAGCAACACGGCAAACAGGTCGAGCGTGATCGTCGCCAGAATCAGCGGCGTGCGTCGAACGAATCGAATCCCCGCCACCAGGCTCTCCCACGAGACGGACTGCCGCGAACGATCGGCCGAACGGTAGCGGATGCGCGAAATGGCCGCCAGGCTGGCCACCCGGCAAAGCAGCACCAGCAGAAACGCCGGCGTCATGCCGGTGGAAAACCGCACCAGCCATGCCGCGACGTCGGGACCGAGGAACGAGGCCGAGTGCGAGACCATTTCGACCCACGCCGGCTTTTCGGACAGCCAGAGCAGCGCTCCGCCCACGGCCGGCCCGGTTACCGAGGCGATGTAGAAGACCGAGCTGTTCCACGCCACCCCGGTCGAAAACAGTTCCGCGCGAATCAGGCTCGGCAGCATCGCTTGCCGCGAGGGGTTTCCCAACGCCCAACCGATCGCGCTAATGACCACCAACAGGTACAGCCACCACGTGCCGCCGCCCAGCGCCGCAACCGCTACCAGCCCGATCGCCGCGATGACGCCCAGCGAGAAGGTGAGCATCATCACCCGCAGGCGATTGAAACGATCGGCGAGCTGGCCCCCGGGAATGGCCAACAGAATGACGGGCATCGCCTGGACCAGGCCCCAGATTCCCAGCAGCAACGCCCCTTGCTTTGGGTAAGTCCTGGCAAGATAGAACCCGATAGCGACGAATTCGATCCGCCGCGAAAAGGTTATCAAGAACCAACTGCCGGCGTAATTCCGGTAGCTGGCGTCTCTCCACAGGGCGTAGGGATCGTGCTTCGGGGCGGCGTCGGACATCTCCAAAACTATTGTGATCGCAACCGCCGCCTCGTGCAAGCCCGGCGCCTAGGTCATTGTCGTCGGCCCCTC
Organism: uncultured Planctomycetia bacterium; assembly: GCA_963815695.1. Taxonomy (GTDB): domain Bacteria; phylum Planctomycetota; class Planctomycetia; order Pirellulales; family Thermoguttaceae. Next base: position 15,233 of record CAWFIG010000016.1, on the reverse strand, counting down.
CATCGAATACACTGGCCGATCAAGCCGCTCGCGGCGTCGCAAGCGCCTGCAAAGCCGCGACCAGTGGTCGCGGTTTCCGACGTTGGGGTGGCAGTTGTACTGTCACCACTTTGCCCCGGTGCAGCAGTACACCTGCCGCACCAACACGAATCTGACCCCTGATCCCTAGCCCCTGACCCCTAGCCCCTCCCCCCGTGCCCCAAGCCATCCTGAAACCTCGCAAGGCCCGCCCCTTCTACGCCCGGCACCCCTGGGTGCTCGATTCCGCCATCGGCCGCGTCGAGGGCGACCCCGCCGACGGGGACGTCGTCGATCTGCTCAGCGACAAGGGCAAGTTCATCGCTCGCGGGATCTTCAACAGCCGCAGCCGTATCCGCGTCCGCCTCTACACCTGGGACGCCGACGCGCCCCTGGACGACGCCTTTTGGCGGCGGCGGACCGCGGCGGCCCTCCAGCTTCGCTCGCAACTCGGTTACGACGCCCCCCAGGGCGCCGCCCGGCTCATCTTCAGCGAGGGCGACGGCCTCAGCGGCCTGATCGTCGATCGCTACGCCGACTATCTGGCCGTTCAGGTGACTGCCCAGGCGATGGCGGTTCGGCTGCCGGCGATCGTGCCGATGTTGGTCGAAATGCTTCATCCGCGCGGAGTGATGATCCGCACCGAGCGCGGCGTCAGCCGCAGCGAGGGCATCGACTTGCGCGACGGCCCCCACTGGGGCACGCCGCCCGACGCGCCGATCGTGATCGTCGACAACGGCCTGCGGTATGAAGTCGATCTCGCCGAGGGGCAGAAGACGGGCTTCTATCTCGACCAGCGCGAAAACCGCGTGGCCGCCGCCCGCTATCTTCGCGACCGCCGCGTGTTGGACATGTTCTGTTACAGCGGCGGATTCGCCCTGGCCGCCTCGGCCCTCGGCGGCGCCCGCGAGGTCTTGGGCGTCGACACCAGCCAGCGCGCCGTCGCGCTCGCCCAGGCGAACGCCCGGCGCAACGGCCTGCAAAACGTGCAATTCCAGCAGGGCGACGGTTTCGAGACGCTCGAATCGCTCTTGGCGGCCGGCGAGCGTTTCGGCGGCGTAATCCTCGACCCGCCCAAGTTCGCCCGCAGCCGGAGCGCCGTCGAGGAAGCCCTGCGAGCTTACCACTGGTTGAATCGTCTCGGGGTATCACTCTTGGAGCCCGGCGGCATCTTGGTTACGTGCAGTTGTTCCGGCCACGTCACCCGCGAAGATTTCCTTTACGTGCTAGTCGGCGTTGCCCAGCAGACCCGCCGCGAAATCCAAATCCTCGACCAGCGCGGCGCGTCGCCCGACCATCCCATCAGTGCCGCCTGTCTTGAAAGCGAATACCTCAAGTGCTTCATCTGCCGGGTGGTGTAGCGTGATATGGAAGCAAAGACTCCCGACCCCGTCTCTCGGCCTTTGCCTCCGCCGCATTTGCCAGGCGAGTATCGTGCATCGCGGACCACAGCCCCGAAAAGAATCGCCGCACGTTGATGCCCAGGCTGCGAGTGTTGTATCCCCCCTCCTGCACGACGAGCGTCGGCAGTTTGAGCGCGCCGACCAGAGCCCCGTTGGCTTCAAAATCGCTCGCCCGCAGATTCCACGAACCGGTGGGGTCGCCCTTGGCGGTGTCCAAGCCCAAGCCGACGACCAGAAAAGTGGGCTGGAACGACACGATCGAGCGCAGCGCTGCTGCGCAGGACCTCGCGGTAGTGCAGCGTGTCGATGGTCTCCGGCAACGGGAAGTTCAGGTTGAAGCCTTCGCCGGGACCGGAGCCTCGTTCGTCCTCGAATCCGCTGAAGTACGGGTAGGCCACCCGCGGATGCCCGTGAATGGAGATCGTCAGCACGTCGGCCCGCTCGTAGAAGATGTCTTGCTGGCCGTTGCCGTGATGATAATCGACGTCGAGGATCGCAACCTTGCCGAAATCGCTAAGGTACTGGGCCGCGATGGCGGCCGAGTTGAAGTAGCAGAAGCCGCCGAAGGCGCGGCGTTCGGCATGGTGCCCAGGCGGACGGACTAAGGCATAAGCGATCGGGCGTCCGCCCAGGACCGCGTCGGCCGCAGTCAGTGCGCAGTCGACGGCCCGCTCCGCCGCCGCATGGGCGCGACGGTTCAGGGGAGTGAACGTATCGATGCAGTAGTACCCCGCGCGGATCGCAAGTTCCTTGGGGGGCCGGGCGGCGTTGCGGATCGGAAAGACGTAGGGGTAGACCGATTCGCCCTCGGGAACGCTTTCGCACACTCTTTTCAGATACTTCACGAAATCGGCGTCGTGCACCGCTTTAATGTGGCTCGCCGCATAACTCCGCGGCGACACGATCGTGAACAGATCGCTTCCTCCGATCTCCTTCAAGATCGTGGTGATTCGCACGGGCGCCTCGACGTATCCGCGATCGCGCACCTCATGGATGCCGTGTTTATCGTTGATTACCAACGCGATCTGCGCGTCCTTGGCAATCGCCGCTCGCGGCGGGGCCAGCGTCTTCTTGATTCGATACCTCGGCTCCCGCAAGCGGACGACGGGGTCGCGAAAGGACGCGACGACCTTCTCGATATACTCCTTGCTGCAAACGTGCCCGTACTCGCGCTCGAGTATCGCGCGGACAATGGCCCTGGCTCGATCTCGCGGAAGGACAACCTGCCGGCCGAGATCGTCGAACACGAGGTACGGCGGATTCAGACTCTGCGGCGTTACCGGAGTCTCATAGGCCGTGCCGGCGATCGGACGGGCACCGTAACGCTCGTAGAAACGCAGCCGGGCGCAGCTCTGCTTGAGCGTGACGGCGTCGGAACACAAGGACGGATCGTCGGGCAGGCACTCGAAGAACAGGCCGACGACTTGCAGCCCGAGCGCCTCCCGCCGGACCCGCTCGTAGAGCGAGCCGCCGATCCCTCGGTCAACGATATGGGTTGCCGTGGCCAGATAATCCAAGTAGCAGAAGTTCAGGTCGGGTTCATGGAACATGAAAGCAAAGCCCTTGACTTGGGCCCTTGCGCCTTCCGCCACGAACAGCGTGGAACGAAACCTGTACTTCATGGGGTTCCGAAGCCGGTTGGGGATCTCCAGGATCACGCCCTCGCGCAGAAGCGGGAATTGGGAGCGGAGAATCGCCTGGACCTGCGCAATGGCTGTGCGATTCAGCGGGAGCTGGTCGTCGAAGATTCTGCGGATGCGGAACATAGATCGCTCCTGTGGCCAGCCCGATTCTTCAACGCTCTATCCCGCCAACTCGCGAACCCCCGTTCGAACGCGGAGAGCGTCTCAGCGGCAGGGGCTATTGACGATCGTCTCCACCATCGCCGTGAAGTTCTCCATGGGCGTATCCATCTGGACGTGGTGAGTTGGGCCGAGAATCAGTCCGCCGTCTCGCCCGATCGTTTGCAGCCGGGCGAGCACCTCCTCGCGCACGTCCCCCGGCCTGCCGAAGGGCAGCGTGTGTTGCTCATCGAGAGACCCCCAAAAACAGAGGCGATCGCCGTACATTCGCTTAAGCTCGTCGGGAGCCATGCAGGCCGGCTGGATCGGATTCAGGACGTCCAGCCCGATTTCGATCAATTCGGGAATGATCATACGCAGGTCGCCGTCGCAGTGGTAGGCCACTTTGACCCGTGGATTGATCGCCTTCAGCTCGGCAATGAACTGCGCCATTCGCGGTTTCAGAAACGTGCGCCAGTGTGCCGGCGAAATCATCATGCCGTGCTGAGTGCCGACGTCGTCGCCGGTCCAAATCATGTCGACTCCCATTTCCACCAACCGCTTGGCGGCGGTTAGGTGGTATCGATAGGGAATATCGAGGATGCGATGCGCCACGTCGGGATCGGCTGCGAAGTCCATCATCAGTTGGGACAAACCGCGCAGCGCCCAAGCGGTTTCAAAGATCGTGGTGACGGTGACGCCCACGATATAGTATTCGTCTCCGTATTGATCGAGGAGGTTCTTTGCTTCGAGATAGAGTTGTGGCCGATGGGGGTCGGGCGGTCGGTACGCATCGATAGCCTTGTCGTCGGCCAGCGGGTGTGTCGCCACTTCGGTATAGACGCCCTGGCCGAACGGCGTCTGGTACGCAGACGGTCGCCAACCGACGCCCCACTCATCGGTATACGGCTTTGTGTCGCAGTAATAGCAGTTTGCCCAGCCCACCGAGGTCAAGAGCATATCCTCGTCGAGAGCAATCTCAAGATCATAGGTGTTCCCGCCCCCGTGGGGATTGTGGCCGGCGTCCTCGACCAGACCGAGATGCTGGCGCAACCGGCGGGCAAACTCCGGCGTGAAGCTGATCTGCATTGGACAGCGGTCCGGCCGTTCATGGCTCAGGGCCGTCAAGACACGTTCACGGTGATTCATGGTGTTCTCTCAAGAGACGGCTACCGTCCGGCACGTCGTTGCGTTGCAGGAACGACCGCGTATTCATGGAAATTGCCGCGGCACTGCCGACCGGATCTGTGGAATGGTGGACAAATGTATTCACTAAGAGTACAGGAACCGTCAGGCAGGACGTTTCTGATCCGCCCCCGCTACAATACAGCCCCCGTCAAGGTTCCTTTTTGACATGGAACCAACTCGATCGGGTGGTATCTTTCTGCAAAGTTGCGGCGTGTGGCGTTTACCCTGCAAATGCCAGCCTAATGGTGTGCTGCCCCACAGTCAAGCCTATGCCTCGCGAACACGGAAAGTCGCCGTCGGCTTTGAGGTTGGCGTTGACTGCACCCGGCGGCATCGTGAGGACAGGTGCGGAATGGATAAACACCGATCTGTTTCCGGCATTTTACTCTGGGTCGTTGCAACACCGTCCGGTGGGGTCGCAAATAGCTCGGACAGGGTGGACTCGGGTGGGAGTATTTCTATTCCGGGGACACTATGACTAACTCCCGCTCTTTCTTCTTCGCGGCTTGCGTGCTTTGGGCTTGGGACCGGGTTTCTGCGGTTTCAAGACACGACCAACACGTTTCTCCAAACGAGCCACGAACGCCGAACTGCCCAGCGGCCGACCCGTACGCCCGTGTTGGCGCAAGTCTCGCAGTTCGTCTTCCGCTATCGCAGTGCGCAGAAAAGCTCTCCAGTCGCCGGCCATCGCCAGCAGAGGCGCGACGCTGACCAAGCGATCGTCACGGCCTTTGAGGTGCGCCTTCGCACTGCTCCACCGCCACTGCCGCGGATGCTCCACAAGTCTTGCCCGCACGGGATTCCACTCCACGTAACGCGCCGCCGCCAACAGGTAGCGCTCGTCCACCACGAACGAGGCGAACCGCCCTTGCCACAGATAGCCCCGCCACTGCTCGCGGAAATTGATCCGCCGCGTGTAACGCCGATGCGCCTCGCCGATGGCCCGCCGCAAGCCGTCCTCGCTCTTCGGCACGGCGATCAAGTGGACGTGATTGGGCATCAGGCAATAGCTCCAAATCTCGACGCCCTGCTCACGGCACCACTCGGCCATCAACTCCAAATAGGCTTCGTAGTCGTCGTCGCCGAAAAACGTCTGTTGTCGGCGGTTGCCGCGCTGCGTGATATGGTGCGGCAAACCAGGAATCACCAACCGTGCTAGTCTTGCCATGCCCAGAGATTACCAGTTGCCTTACTTCTTGTCAATAGTTCAGTATTGTGTCCCCTGACGCTGCTCTTTCATAGAATCAGAACGCCGGAACGTCGAACATCCCGTCGGAAAATTGATGAAACACGATCATTTCGACCTCAAATCACTCTCGTTCTGCGGGGTTTTCTTCTCCGCTTCCTTGGATGTGCGATGTCGCTGGTCCAAGGCACCCGCTCTTGTAGCCCAGCTTTGTTGCCCGGGCAAAATCCTCCTCCGCTTTTGTCTTTTCGCCCTTCTTCTGGTAAGCAAAGCCGCGCCTGTAATATGCCACGGCATCCTTCGGGGTGAGGCGGATGGCCTCCGTAAAGTCCGCAATCGCGCGATCATAGTCCCCTTTCCTATAGAAAACAGCGCCTCGGCCAAAGTAGGCGTCGGCACACTTCGGGTTGAGCCGGATCGCCTCAGTGAAGTCGACCTTGGCTTTCTCACTGCTTCCAGAGTTATAGAATAAGTATCCGCGACCGGCCACCCACGCGGCATTTGTGGGGTCAAGCCGCACCGCGCGGTCAAGGTCGGCGGTTGCCTTTACGAAATCATGTTTGCGCCCCAACGCAAGGCCGCGCATGTAATACGCCTGCGCGGGTCGTGGGTCGAGCCGGATCGCCTCATCGTAGTCGGCAATTGCCTTATCGTATTCTGCCCTCCGATAGTGCGAATTGCCTCGAACAGAAGTGTGCGCCCTTAAAGTCGGGCTCGATCCGGATCGCGTTGTTGAGGTTTGCGATAGCCTTCTGGTCATCACCTTTGGAAGCCCACGCAACCCCTCGGCTGAAGTACGCCCACGCGAGTTTCGGGTCGAGGTGGATCGCGTCGCTGTACTCTGCGATGGCCCCGTCATATTCCTGCTTTTCAAGCAGAGCGTTTCCGCGGTCACAGTGTTCGCGGGCGAGTTTCGCGTCGCGGGGAGCCGCTGCCGTACCGCACGCTGTAAACAGCGCCATCAAGGCAAGCACGCACAGCCAAGCCACCGCGTTGCTGAGCCTCCTCGTAACCTTCTTCGTGTGTGCGTTCCCGACGCGCCGCATTGATGCCCAGTGCCGCCGGTACATTTCGCTCATAGTCCAGTCCTCGTGCGAGATTGAGAAAGGTCTTGTCCCAAGTCCAAAGCGTAACGAAGTGTAGCGTTACGGCGCACAGCGCACTCTCGCTGACCGTTTTCTGCATTTGAGCAACCCCTTTGCTACGCTTCACTCCGAGCGCATTCACCTCAAGTCTGGCCGGCAACGCTCCGAACGTTCACCGTAGATCGCTTTGTGACGGTGCCCTACGCTTGACCGTCAGCCCACCGGGAAGCTGGCACGCATCTCGCCAACCGGATGTCCTTAGAGGGCATCGCCTTCACCTTCACCTTTACCGCATGGCGACGGAGGAAGCGGAAACCCGGGTGGGCCCGTCGGGACTGGCTCCCCGGACGGCGCATTGCCCTGTACCGTTCCGTTGATACAACCAGGGAATGGTCCGCGACCACCACCTTGTGGTGGATTGCAATTACTGTTTGGAAAGCGAGGGGTATCACGCCACCCTCCATGTTGCCACCAATATTCTCGCACCCGCTGGCGCCAGCACAACTGGTCTAACGTGGGCACGCGCGGGTCCGTCGGCCATATCTCATCGGGCGGTCGCGGTGTAACCGGCGGTCGTGGTGTGACCGGCGGTCGTGGTGTGGCCGGTGTTGTCGGCGTGGGAAGTTGCGGGATTGCCGGGCGAGGCTGCGGAGTGGGAAACGGCCAACTTGGCCAACTTCCGACCACTCCGGTCCAGGTGCCGCCGGCTGTCTCGCATGCGCCTTGTGGGGTGTCCCACGCCGGTAACGCGATCCACGTCTCCACGCACCTTCCGCCCACATGAAACTTGCAGCGGCACGCCATCACCATACCGCTTGGATCTGTGGACAGGATTGGCCTGCCACCAACGTATTCATACAGATTGATCCCGCCCGCATACCCTATTGGATCTCTGTTGATGAATCTCTCCAGCCCGGCGTCGTAGAAGCGGGCGCGATAGTACATCAGGCCGGCGGCGAGATCGACGTTTTGCAGGCCCCCGGTGGCGAGGTCTACCGAGCGGCCGGTGTAGAGGATGGTGTTGTTCTCTTGCGATACGTTGCCGGCAATAGCGTTCCAGGTGTCCCCGGCGCGAGCGGTCACCACGCCGTAGGGCGTATAGGTGTATCGCTCGACAACCTCCCACTCCTCGGTGCCCGCGTTGTATTTTACCAGGCCGGTGACGTTGTAGTTGGCGTCGCCGAGATAGAAGATGCGATCGGCTGCGACGATGCTGCCGCTGCTGTAGGTGTCGCGGAGGATCGGGGCGTCAACGTAACGCGGCGACCAGATCATCTGATAACCACCGTCGGCTGCGCCGCCGGTGGCTATATTGCTTTGGATGACCTGTTGACCAGCGTAATAGTCATCTTGCACCGTGCCCGCCACGGGCGGACTGCCGCTGAAGCTCGTGTAAATCTGAATCCGCCGGTGCGCGCGTCGTAAACGTTCTGCTGAAGAATCGTCAGGTTCTCGCCGCTGCCCGTGGTAACTTTCGTCATCCGGTTCCAGCCGTCGTAGATCGCCGAGTTGCCCGAGCGGAGCACAATCATGTTGCCGCCGGCGTCGTAGCCGGAGCTGCCCGTGTCGGGCGTCTCTTCATTGGCGGCGTTGTAGTCGCCCGCGCCGAGATTGTTGCCCAGCGAGTCGAGCGTCCAGGTCTCGGAAGGCGTTTGGCTGCCGCCGACGTACCACTCTTTCAGGCGATCCACGTTGTCGTAAACGTAAGTCTCATCAAGATCGTGGTCCAACTCGTTCGACTTGCTCACGCGGTTGCCCGCCCGGTCGTAACCGTAAACGTATTCATCGACCGCGCCATCCACGACCTTGTCGCCGCCTTCGAGATGGTATTGCTCCCAGACCTGATCGTGGATGCGGCCAAAGCGGTCGAGGCCAGCGAACGAATTGTCTCCGTCGGGATCGTAATCGAGCTTCACCTGCGATTGGGCGTAATCCTCCACGGCGATCCGGCCCGCTCCCAGATACTTGTAGCTGGCCAGTGTGCCGCTGCTGTCGCTGATGGTTTCTTTCTCAATCATCCCAAACTACTCAGTATATGCGACTGTCCCCTTTATCGTCGTCCCCCTTCATCGTCGTCCGGCCGAGGCGGTCGTAATCGGTCGAAGTGTGGTCGCCCGTGTCAAGATAAAGACTCCCGACCCCTTTACACTTCTTTTACACTTCTGAAAACCGTTTGCCCGTCGTTGGGCAAGGTCAAGATCGCCCAAACGCTTGCCAGGGCGGGCTTGCACCTGGGAACGACGACTGTCGGCAGGATGCTCAAGCAGAAGCCGCGGCATGAACCGTTCGTGAGCAAGCCCAAGTCTGACACGGCAGAACGCATCGTTACGGCCAAGTACAGCAACCACGTCTGGCACATCGATCTCACCACTGTGCCGACTGGCGGATTCTGGACCAGTTGGCTGCCGTTCGCGTTGCCACAGTCCTACCCCTTCGCACATTGGGTAGCAATCGTTATCGACCATTTTTCCAGGCGAGTGATGGGCGTTACGGCGTTCACGAGCCAGCCGAATTGCGAAGCCGTGTGCGCCTTCCTGGGACGCACAATTGCCAACGCGAAGCACAACTCCCCTCGCCTTCCGGGAGAGGGGCAGGGGGTGAGGGTTCCCAAATACATTGTCTGCGACCGTGGCAAGCAGTTCGATTGCGACGGTTTCCGGCGATGGTGCAAGCGAAAGGGCATCAAGCGGCCGCGCTATGGTGCTATCGGTCAGCATGGCTTGATCGCTGTCGTGGAGCGCGTCATCCTAACGATCAAGTGCCTGCTCCGATGCTTGCCGCTCGTGCCTTATCGACGCGAAGCATTCTTGAAAGAGCTTTTATCAACGGTCGAATGGTACAACCAGTCACGGCCACACACGTGGCTTGGCGGCAAGACGCCCAATGAAGTGTACTTCGAACGATTCCCGGCCAACCGTCGTCCCAGATTTGAACCAAGATCGACGTGGCCGCGAGCTTCGCCTTGCGCAAACCCTGGGCCTTGGTGCGTGGCAGTCCCGCGAAACTGACATTGCAGGTCAGCTACCATCGCGACCGCAAGCACCTTCCCATCCTCACGATCAAACGAGTTGCCTGAGGAGGGCGACAACTTCCTCACGGCGACTGCGGCTCTCCGTGCGCACCGAGGGAGCGGACGCATACGATTTCTAACCGAATTGTCAAACAACGTTACGCTGTTCGGTCCCTTCTCTGACGGAACACGGTCATTGCGACCTCTAAACGCCCTCAATATGCGGTATTCTCTTCTCCGCTCCGTCGGTTATCAAGATGCCTTGGACCAGGACACCCTGCGTTGGATGGTGGCAAATGGAAGGCGTGGACACGCCGTTACGGATCGCAGTCAGCGTGGCGACGGCTGGGCTGAAGCGAAGCGTGGGCGGTTCACTTGCTGGGCGAGGCGGGGGAGGGCGGCGAGCCGCTGGCGTTCGATGGCGAATTATTCTGCGGTGTTCTCTTCTCCGCTTCGTCGGTTGTCAAGCTCCGCTGGACCAGGACAGGCCGCCACTCGCCTTTCTGCTTATCATATAGCACTCGTGTCCCGTCCACCAATCGTTTGTGAAACGTGTCTTGGTCCGGATCGTGATCACCTCCAAGGGTCTTCTGCCAAACACCTCGATACCACACATACGAATCCCCCTTCTTACGAACCATATCGTCCACGATGTGCGTATCGAACGAGCCGCCCCCCCCGTGATCCAAGAACGCTTCACGGTGCTTTCCATCGAACTTGGCCAACATGACTTGTTGCACGGTACAGGTGTTGTCCGCTGAGTATGAATAGTCCACAGAGAGGGTGAAGTTTGGGGAAAGACCTAACATAACAGACCTCCTCCTATCGTTCTTCACCTCGCCGAGATCCTGAACCATCACGTTAAGCGAGGGATTGCCGCGCTGAATGAGCGCGAGCGATTGCACACGAGGAAAGTCCTTGTTTACGAGTATCACAAATGGTCCCTTTTCGTAGTAGACCTCCATTCCAAGTGCCGCCACGTTGGCAGGAAGGTCAGCGGCGGTCGAGCCGAGCCGCCAATTGGAAAAAAACAAAAGAAATGCCGCCAAAAGTACCGCAAGTACCCATCCGCTCATCGATAGCAGCAAACGACTGTGGCAAAGTCGCATGATAACCTCCAATCACGACCGGGACCGAAACAATCGCTATTTTGGTGTCGCCCCGCACTGGCAGGCTGGTATATACCGCTGTTTACCTGGCCTTGGGTGTGGAAGAGGGTGCTGCCTTGTGTACTCGCACAACCTCCCCTCCTTGTAGGCTTCAAGCTCACCATCGGCGTATGCAGCCTCCGCACTTTGAGCACCATAGTAGTCTCTTATTCTAATGTACCTGTTCTGTAGCGCTAGGGTCACGCACGGTTTGGCGGCTTCTGACGCACACTCCAGTGCCGACAATGCGGTGTCAAAGGGGGGCAAGTCTCCATGCACAATAGCCTCCGCACACGCCTGGGAGGCTGGTGATGCCATGTGCTTGCACCACTCTGCGGTTTTTGAGGGGTTTTCAGGCTCTGGTGGTGCAGTCGGGGCAGGCTTGGGTACCGGTGGCAGGTTCCAGTAGCCCCAGGTAATTCCGCCAGGACAAATGATTTCGTACCATCCGTCGGTAAACCACGCTATGGTGCAGCCGTCGGGCGCAGTGAGAACCTGCCCTGACGGGAGTTGCAATCTAACCTCTAGACCAGTCGGATCAATCCGCGTCACCGGGTCGTTGACGCAATACCGATACAAATTGATGTCTGCCGCTACTGGATCTCTGCTGACCCAGGTGGAGAGGGAAGGACTGTAGTAGCGGTTCCGGGCTAGGTAGTTGGCGGTCTCGGCGTCGAAGAAATAACCACAGTAGAGCGGGCCGTCTTCCGTTGGCGCGGCTAAGTTGCTCCAGTTCTCATCGCAGACCGTCGCCTCGCCGTAGGACGTGTAAACGTAATGCAGCGTAGCGTCGTTGCCAACGCCGTAGCCGTCGGTGATCGTCGTCGTCACGTTGTGGTTGGCGTCCCATGTGTAGTAGCGAATCGTGTCGTCCGCGTCGGTCGTCGGGTCACAATCGCCGTCGGCGTTGCCGTCGTGGAAGCGAACCACCGGGGCGTCGATGTACTGTGGCGACCAGACGTAATCGTTCACCCCTGCCAGCACACGCTGGTCGTTGAAGGACTGCTCTTCCAGCACTTGCCACTGCCGGTTGTAGTAGTATTCGGTCACCGTCTCGTCGGCCAGCGTCTTGGTGACGCGATGGTTCTGGCCGTCGTAGCTGTATGCGGCGATCGGATCGCCCGCCTCGCCCTGGTCGTCCTCGTAGACGGCCGTCAGACGGTTCCAGGCGTCGTACTTGTATTTAGTTCGATTCGTAAGTCCCAAAGAAAAGTCTTCGTGTATTGGAAAAGAGCTTTCGCCTAGGCGAAAGCTCTTTTCGCGGCCGAAGACCATCGTCATTGGGGTCATAGTGGCGTGAATCCCAGGTTGGAACGCGCCTTGTGGCCAGTCAGCGGCACCGAAGTACGCCTTCGGCGCGCACTTCCATTTATAGCAAGCCCTGCGGCTCGCTGCAATAACTCTCTGGATGGAGGTTGTGCCTGACGGCAGCTATGCCGTGCTGCGACGCTGGGGGGCGTACTGCAAGGGCAGTTTCACGTTGGGCAACAAGAACTCCACGGTGGGAGCCAATCGTTCGATCGGATGACTAGCCGCGGCGGACCGAAGATCCTCGGCCGTAACGTGCAGATAGATCTGCGTGCTGGTGATCAGCCGATGGCCCAACAAATCGCGGATCGTCACCAGCCCCACGCCCGTGCGCACCAAGTGCGTGGCAAACGTGTGCCTCAGCGTGTGCGGCGACACTCGCTTGACGATACGGGCACGACGGGCATGCGTGCGCACCGCGCTCATAGATCGCGCGACGCGACAGCGCCTTACCAGCACGGCTGCGAAAGAACGTCCCGCGCGGCGGCACGTCTCGGCGGACCTGACGATACGCATTCAACGATTCAGCAACCTTGAGGTTTAGCGGAATACTTCGTTGATGGCCGCCCTTGCCTGTCACACGAATCGTGTTCGTCACCAGGTCGACGTCTTCCTCCACGAGCGTCGCACATTCAGAAGCGCGAATCCCCGTGCCATACAACAACGCTAGGATCGCGCGGTCCCGTAAGCCCAACACGATGTCCTTCGGCGGACTGGCCAGCAAATGTTGGACTTCCTCCGTAGACAAAACGCTGGGTAGCTTACGCGGCTTCGCCTTCAGTTTCGGAAAATGTGCCAGTGGGTTGGCGGCGGGCTCCAGATGGCCCATCGCCACAATCGCCCGGTAGAAGTTCTTCAGAACGGTCACCTGACGCCCGACGGCCGAATCGCCGTTGTGACGATCGTGCCGCAAGTGATTGACGTACTCCAAGACGTGGCGAGCCGTTACCTGTCCAGGTTCGACATCATCTTGCCGAAGACGAACGTACTCACGAAACTGTTCCAATGTCTTCTGATAGGCGGCGATCGTGCTGGTTCGCAATCCCCGCGCCCGCAATGCGTCTGCGTGTAGAGACAAATCCAATACTCCCATGTCATGTTGCATCTCCCCCGGTAAGATCAAGGCGGTTGACTGCACGTTGCGGTCGATCCTTCAGCACGTGCAGGTACACACCCGTCTCCGCCGGGCTCCGATGTCCCATCAGCTTCGCAATCACGGCCAGATCCACTCCGCGATCCATCAAGTGGGTCGCGTAGGAATGACGCAGGGCCTTGGGCGTGACTTCACGGTTAATCCCGGCCCGTTCGGCCGCCTGGCAGACCACCTCGAAACATGCTTCGCGGCAAGAGGCTTGCCAAACTTCTCGGTCCGCAGCAGCGAACCGCGCTTCCCTCCACGCTCCAAGAGATAGGCCAACAACTCCGTGTAGACCATCTCCGGCAAAGGCACAATTCGCTGCCGGTCTCCCTTGCCGGCCCGCACCAGCACTTCCCTGCGTGTCGTATCGACGTCCTGCACCCTCAAGTCACAGAGCTCCTTGGTGCGTAATCCACAGCCGTAGAGCAGCAAAATCACTATTCTTTCGCGGCGTTGCATGGGCGTGGAAGTAGGGCACGCCTTCACCACTTGAACTGCCTCCTCTATGCTGAGCGACTCTGGTTCCTTTCGCTTGCCGTCATCCTTGATCTGAAAATGGTCCAGCACGTTACGGTCGGCGCGGCCGCTGCACAGGCGTAGTCCAGAAAGCCACGCAGATGGCTGAGGTTCTTATTGAGGCCCGCGCCGACACGCCCGGCCTGACGTTCCCTCTCAATCCAACGCAGGTAGTCCAACAGTTCCAGCTTCCACAGCGGTCGGTCGGGGGCTAGCCGTTCCATCGCCTCGCTCACTCGCCGCAGCGTACAGCGAACATCGCGTACCGTGCCCGCTGCCTTGCGCCACGTCCAACAGGTAATCGAGATAGCCTTCGATCAATGGATCCAAAGATGGCTGCCGATGGTTACGTTCACTCACGCTGCACCTCCTACCGCAAGAATGTCGTTGAGAGGATGGACCTTGACCGCCTGATGCAATTGCGGATCGGCCACGTGCAGATAACGCATCGTCGTGCTGATGGTCTGGTGACCCAGGAGTTGCTGCACGTCGGGCAGACGGACCCCAGCTTCCAACAGGTCCGAGTGCAGGTATGGCGAAACTGGTGCATCGTGATTGGCGTCGCCGAACAACCACTGCCCAGCTTCCGAATCCCACGGCTGATGGCTGATGCCGTCAACCGGCCGCCATAACGGTTCACAAACAACGCCGATTCGTCACTACGGCCAAGGGCTTCCAAATGATTCTGCCGCTTCGGCATGTACGCTTCCAGGCACTGCCATGTCATCGCGGGGACTGGCACCCGACGCTCCTGGCCCGTCTTGCTGTTGCGGACCAAGAGCATCCTTCCTCGCGGTCCCAGTCCGACACATTCAGCCGCGATACGTCTCCACGCCGCGTCCCCGTGCCATAGAATACTGAGAATACTGCCACCCACATCAAGCGGTGGTAGCCGTAGCGATTCGTCGCTGCTGCCTCCCACAGTCCACGCATCACCTCGGGCACTGATTCGCCGCGTAGTTCGAATGGATGTCCAGCTTCGGACGATGAACCATCGCAATGGATTGCTGAGCCAAACGCTTTTGCGCACGAGGAACTCGCCCAGGCATCGCAGCTTGCTGATGTTTGCTTACAATGTTGCCTTCGCCCGTGATATGCCCCGCGGCCACGCAGATAGCGGACCAGCATGTCCGCATTGATCTCTTCCAATGCCGGTCGAGGGCGAAGGTTCTTCAAACCGAATCTCCCCACCACCGCTCCAGCTCTCGCCGTGTTCCCTTGACTGTCTCTCCTACTCTCCCTGCCGCTTTGTATTCCTCCATGTACCGATCCACCAATCGATCCCATCGCTTCATGTGATACTGCTTCCTTAACTGTTCGTCGTCTTTCTTCTTGATTGACTGTCTTGCCAGACGACGTTCCCAGTTCGCTGCGAAACCGACTTGCATCAAGACACGCCCCCTCCAATCCTGTCAGGGGTAGAGAATCACACAATATGACGCCCGATATGAC
>CAWFIG010000015.1:0-355871 GCA_963815695.1 uncultured Planctomycetia bacterium | reverse complement strand
GCCAATAATGGGTGAGACAACTGCCTCCTGGTTTATTACAGTAGAGGGCAAGGAGGTAGAACGATGGAGAATGCAAGGATGTTGGGAATGGAAGAGGCCGTGGCGGGCAGAACGGAAGGAGGGCGTAGCCCGACTGGAGTTCTGCCCGCCACGGCCGCCGCCACGGGGCCAGGCGGCCTTGCCGCTGGCAACGGAAAGCTGATCCCTGATCCGGCCGTCTCGGAGAAGCCTGTGCGGCGACGGTTCACCGCGGAGTACAAACTTCGCATTCTCTGCGAGGCCGATCGCTGTGCCGAGTCCGGCCAACTCGGGGCGTTGCTGCGCCGCGAGGGTTTGTACTCATCGCTCCTGAGCACCTGGCGGCAGCAACGCGACCAGGGGACACTCGCCGGACTGACCCCGAAGCGTCGTGGGCGGAAGGCCAACCCCGATGCCCCCTTGATCGCCGAGAACCAGCGGCTCATTCGAGAAACCCAACGGCTGGCGGCCAAGCTCCGCCAAGCCGAGACGATCATCGAGGTCCAAAAAAAACTCTCCGAAATCCTGGGGATTCCCCTGCCGCCGCCAGACAGCAGCGAGAGGATGCCATGAACGCCATCAAAGAACTCTCTCCGCAGGTGGGAACGGCAGCGGCCTGTCGCAGTTTGGGCGTACCCCGCGCGACGCTCTATCGGTGCCGCCGGTCGAAGCCGCCCAAGCCCGCAACCACGCCACGGCCTACATCGCCGCGAGCGCTCTGCGACCAGGAGCGACAACAGGTTCTTGACGTGCTTCACAGCGAACCGTTTGCCGACAAGGCCCCGGCCGAGGTTTACGCGGCACTTTTAGATCAGGGCCAGTATCTCTGCTCGATCCGCACGATGTACCGCGTCCTGGACGCGCTGAAGGAAGTCCGCGAGCGACGAGAACCAACTGCGACACCCAACCTACCACAAGCCGCAACTGCTGGCCACCGCGCCCAATCAGGTCTGGACCTGGGACATCACCAAGCTGCTGGGGCCGGCGAAATGGACCTACTTCCATCTGTATGTGATCCTCGACATCTTCAGCCGCTATGTCGTCGGCTGGATGCTGGCCAGCCGCGAAAGTGAACACTTGGCCGAGCGGTTGATCCGCGAGACGGTCGTCAAAGAGGGCGTCGCCCGCGACCGCTTGACGCTTCACAGCGATCGTGGGCCGTCGATGCGTTCGCAGACCGTGGCCCAACTTCTGGCCACCCTCGGGATCACCAAGTCTCACAGTCGGCCGCACGTCTCCGACGACAACCCGTTTTCGGAGAGCCAGTTCAAGACGATGAAGTACCGACCGGAGTTCCCCGACCGTTTCACCAGCATCGAACACGGCTTGGAGTTCTGCGGCGAGTTCTTTCGTTGGCAAAACCACGAGCATCACCACTGGGGCCTGGGCCTGCTGACGCCGGCGATGGTCCACTTTGGACAGGCCGACACGGTATTGGCTGGCCGACAAGCGGTGCTGACCGCAGCCCACGCCGCTCATCCCGAGCGATTCGTTCTGCATCCGCCGCGACCGCTTGGGCTGCCGAGTGAAGTTTGGATCAACCCTCCGGCCGATGGGCCGGAACCCCGTATGCTACAACTACCGCGCGACACTAATTTCGTACCGTGGTTGTCTCAAACCCGTTGACACGTTCCGCGGTCGCGTGACGTGTACCTCATGCCGGAACAATGGGAGAAGTTGGTTGCCAAGATTGGCAAGTCCCGCGATGGCGGTTGCCTCTTGGATGTCGTCACCGTGATGAAAGAGACGGGCTGCCGGCCGCAAGAAGTGCGGCGGGTGGAAGCCCGGCATTTCAAGCGGCAAGATCGTTGTTGGGAATTCCCCATTGCAGAATCGAAGGGCAAGAAAGACAAGCGGGTTGTCTTGCTGACCGACAAGGCTGTTGGGGCTTAGATCGTAAGATGCTTGTAGACTGCCTTGATCGTCTTGGGTGCGATGTCTTCCAAGTCTTCCGGCCGTAACGGACGTTATGGGCTTCGATCTTCAAGTCCTGCACCACGAACTCCTCGTAGCCGTTCTGTTGCGTGTGCGTGCCTTTGGGCAATTCTTCCAGAGGCACGGGGATGGTTTCATGAATCATCAACTCGTCCGTCTTCTGCCGTTTGGCCGAACCCGGTCGTTTGCCGCGGCGCTGCCTTTTGTGTTGTGGATCGGGATGTGGCGCATCGAGTGTGCTGGGGCGGATCGTCGGCCGCGGCGGCAGCCCCTTCAGTCTGGCTATTTCATCGCGCAACGCCCGAATCTCTGCCCGCTGCTTCTCGATTACCCGCAGCAAGTGGTCCACCAGTGGTGTCCGTTCTTCCGCAGGCACGTCGATTCCAGCAGCCTTGATCGGTTTGGATCCGTCCATGCCCCACAAGAAACACCCAAACCACCCTCCAAGTAAAGACCAATTTCACGGGGTTATTGAGAACTTACCAACTTTTCGAGGGTAACGAACTTGAAAGACATAGGGCGAGTAGGTACAAAAGAGATGATAATTGTGCCTCCTTCCAAATATTGCCGGATTTGCCCGTAATCCGTATTTCGATTGCCTCGAATCCGACTGAGGCGATTTTCTCTCTCGGTTACCACGCAATGAGGTTTTTCCCATGTCACAGAAATCGAATCGCGCAGTGCGGGGATGTCGTCGAACTCGTTGTAACGGGAAATCTGCTTCACGTGGCTTCCGCAGTCGTAGACTATCCCTCGAAACGCTCGAACAACGCCAGCTTCTGTCGCTCAATCCGATCATTTCCGAGTTCATGGCCAGCAACTCGACGACGTTGTCGGATTATTACGGAAAACATCCCGATTGGCTCGAAATTTACAATCCTGACCCAGCCGCCCTGAACTTTTCGGGCTGGAAATTGAAAGATGACTCCACGGTCTGGACGATTCCCGCGAACGTGACGATCCCCGGGATGAGTTACTTGAAGATTTTCTGCGACGACCGCGACACGGTAGCCCCCAACGGCGAGTTGCACGCCAACTTCAAACTCGGCGCCAGCGGCGATTACTTGGGACTGCTCAAACCCGACAATACCGTGGTTTCGGAATATGCCCCGCAATATCCCCCGCAATATACCGACGTATCCTACGGTTTGGTTTTGGAGGGACAAGCCAGCCCGATTATTTCGTCCGGCGCAGTGGCAAAAGCCCTCGTGCCGACGTCCTCCAACGGCGGCAGCGAGCCTGGCGCCTCATGGCAGGGCAGTCCGGCGAATGAGCCTTTCGACGACAGTTCCTGGCAGACCGGCAGGACCGGCGTCGGCATGTACACGTCGATAACGCCCATCGCCTCGGCCAGCCTCAAACTGCAATTGAACGCCAACTCTTCGGGAGCAATCGTCACCGACACTTCGGGGATGGGCCACAATGGAGCAAATAGCGGCGCTTCCTGGGTCGCTTCGAACACCGACACCCAATCCGAACCCCTGACGCGGGGCGGATTGATGCAGTTTAACGCCGCCGAGAACGATCGGGTAACCGTGAACAACAACGCCGACTTCTACAACGCCACCCAGGGGGTGATCATGTTCTGGATGCGCTCGAGCGGCACCTATGGCAGCTCGGGCGATGGCGCGGTGCTCGTCGATTATCGAACGTCGTCGGGGATGCAGATCTCGCAAACCGATGCCGGCCAGATCCGCGTGCGTACGTACTATCTTGGCGATGCGGCGAACGACGTGCTCTCGAATGCGTCGGTCAGCGATAATCAATGGCATCACGTAGCCGTAACTTTCGATCAAAATACCGGCGGCGACATGCGCTATCTACATCGACGGCACACTCGATAACCAGGCCGTCAACGGCACGAACTGGACTTGGGATGCGAATTCTCTCGAAATCGGACGTTGTGCCCTTAGCCACACCCCTGCCTTGGCGATGAAGAACTACAACGGCCTCTTGGACGATATTCGTTTCTATAACGCACCGCTGACCTCCACGGATATTGCGCATATCGCCAACGACGTGGATGCATCCATGAGCCCTGGGGACGTCCGTTTGAATGTGGGAACCCAACCGATGCTGAACGTCAACTCTTCCGCGTTCATTCGCATCCCCTTCTCCGTTGCCGATGCCGGCGGCATCGACGATCTCTTGCTTTCCATCCGATTTAGCGACGGTTTCGTCGCTTGGATCAATGGCGTGCAGATCGCCGCGGTCAATGCGCGGAATCGCTCGCATGGGATTCCGCAGCGACCGACGTCCATTCTCCAAACAGGCTGTGGCGAGGCTTGATCGATGATCCTTCCGACCTGCTTCAGACCGGCACGAATATCCTCGCCATCCAGGGCTTGAACGATTCCGTTTCCGATCCGAGCTTCCTGATCCTGCCGCAATTGTTTGCGAATGTCACGTCGATGTACGGCACGGAAGGAAGATATTTCGCAACGCCCACTCCCGGAAACGTCAATGGCAGCGGAACCGCCGATTTGGGGCCGGTGGTGACCAACGTTTCGGAACCGGCGAGTCAGCCCGCGGCCGGTGCTCCGGTTGTCGTTACCGCCCAGGTCTCGCAAACCATCAATCCCATTCAAAGCGACTCCGTTACCTTGCATTACCGGGCGATGTATCTGGCGGAATACACCGTGCCCATGTACGACAACGGCACCCACGGCGACGCCGTCAGCGGCGACGGCATCTACACCGGCACGATCCCGGCGGGAGCCGCAACGGCCGGCCAAATGCTCCGCTGGTACGTCACTGCCACCGATACGCTTGCCCATTCCGGCCGCTGGCCGCTACTGGTGCCGATCATCGGCAACGACGGCGGTCCGGAATACCAGGGCACGGTCATCGCCGATCCTTCGCTCAGCAGCACGCTGCCGATCTTCCAGTCGTTCATCGTGAATCCGGCAGCCGCCGATAATTGGTACAACCGCACCGGCTCGCGCGCCTCGGTCTATTACTTGGGCCGGTTCTATGACAATGTTTTCGTCTACTGTCGCGGCGGATATACGACGCATGGAAACAAGTTCAAATTCAACTCGGGCTACGATTTCACTTTTGCCGAAGATCAAGCTCCCGTCAAGGTGATCAACCTGAACCAACAGGGGTTTGATGAGTCTTATGCCCGGCCCGAAGTTGCTTTTGAAACCATGAGCGCAGCCGGCGTTCCGGCGAGCATCGTCTTTCCCGTTCGCGTGCAGCGGAACAATGCATACTACATGGTGATGAACTTCGTCGAGCAGGTCAACAACCAGCTTCTGAAGCGTGAGGGAATCTACGAGAACGGAGCGCTCTACAAAGGCAACACCGACACGATGGTCAGCGCTTCGTCCAATTACTTCAGCAAGCTCAACCGCGACGAAGAGTCGGGTACCGACGATCTCCAGCAATTTCTCAACGGATTGCACCTCGCTGATCTCGCAGCCCGCCGCACATTCATCTACGACAACGTCAATATCCCGGTCATGCTCGATTATCTGGCGGCCACCACGCTCGTGATGGACAACGACCACGTGGCGAAGAACTACTTCCTCTATTGCGATACCAATGACGGCGCCAACGGCATTTACGACTACGCCAATCCCGATGGCACCAACGAATGGGCCATGATCCCCTGGGACAAGGATTTGACTTTCGGAAAGGTCTACTTCTTTTCGGACTATAATATCCCGGATCCCTACGCGCATCCGTTTTTCGGCGATTCGGACCATCGGAAATACGACGGTTACTACAACTGGATGATCGACTCGCTCCTCGACATCCCCGAGATCAAACAGATGTATTTGCGGCGGCTTCGCTCGTTGATGGACGAATTGCTGCAACCGCTCGGCACGCCCTACGGCGACCGCTATTACGAGAACCGCTTCGACGAGATATACGCCGAGTTGACGGGTGATCCCGTGGTGGTCAGCCACGTGGGCAATCTGAGCTCCTACTACAACGACATCAAAACCCGCTATCTCGACCCCCGTCGCACGCATCTCTACGTCGATCACAGCCTGAACGCCAGTTACCCCGATTACGCCGGCATTCCCGCCGCACAGGCCGAGAATCTGATTGTCAATTTCGGTTCCTACGAGGTTTCTCCGGCGTCGGGGAATCAAGACCAGGAATATTTCACACTGGTCAATCCCACCGGCGCCGCCATCGATATTTCCGGCTGGAAGCTGCAAGGCGGCGTCGAGCTGACTTTCAAAGACGGCGTTGTGATTCCCGCCGGCGGAACGCTCTACGTTTCGCCGAATGTGTATGCCTTCCGCCATCGCACCACCGGGCCTTCGGGCAACCAGGGACTCCTCGTGCAAGGCAACTACAAGGGTCACCTGTCGCAATGGGGCGATACGGTTCAATTGATCGATACGCGGGGCAATCTCGTCTCGACGCTGACCACCTCCGGCAATCCCTCACTCCCGCAGCAATATCTGCGAATCACCGAACTGATGTATCATCCGGCCGACCCGTCGGGCGGCAGCTATACGAGCGATGATTTTCAGTTCATCGAGTTGAAAAACACCAGCGCGACGCAAACGCTGAGCCTTAGCGGCGTGCGGTTCACCGACGGCATTGCCTTCGACTTCACCGGCAGCAACGTCACCGGCCTTGCCCCCGGAGCGCGGGTATTGGTGGTTTCCAATCAGGCGGCGTTCCAGTCGCGGTACGGAACGAGCCTCAACGGCATCGTCGCCGGACAATTCGCGAAAGCGGACCCGGCCGATCTCACTCCCACCCACTTGGCCAAGTCGGGCGAAAAGATCTCGCTTGTCGACGCGACGGGCGAGACAATCCTCAGCTTCAGCTATCAAGACGACTGGTACAAGCAAACCGACGGCAGCGGCAACTCGCTGGTAGTCCGCGATGCCGCGGCCGCCGACCGGGATCTATGGGGCCAGCGCGAAGGCTGGTTCGCCAGCCATGCGGCCAACGGGTCGCCCGGCGCCGATGAAACAAGCGCGTATGCGGCCGACGCCATCGTCGTCAACGAACTCCTCGCGCATCGCACCGACGAACCGGGTGCGTTGGGCGATTGGGTCGAGTTCTACAACACCACCTCCTCGCCGATCGACGTCGGCGGCTGGTATGTGAGCAACGACGACAAGAACTTGAAGAAGTTCCAAATCCCCGCGGGCAACGTGATTCCCGCCCACGGCTACAAGGCGTTCAATTGGCGTGACAATTTCGGCAGCACGGCAAATGCCGGCTGCATGACGCCTTTCACCTTCGGTGAATTGGGCGGCGACGTCTATTTGACTTCCGCCGTCGCCGGCGCACTGACGGACTTCCAAGCGTCCGAATCGTTCGGGTCGAGCGACACCGGCATTACGTTCGGCCGCTATATCAAGAGCACCGGCGGCAAGGACTTCGTGGCCACGTCGAGCCCGACCTATGAAATGCCGAACAGTCCGCCGGCCGTGGGGCCCGTGGTGATCAACGAAATCTACTATCATCCCACCGCCGGCAAGGATGCCTTCATCGAGCTCAAGAACATCTCCGCTCAGACGGCGCCGCTCTACGATCCCGCCCATCCGCAAAACACGTGGCATCTGGCCGAGGGCGTGGAACTGACTTTTCCGCCGGGCGCGTCGATTCCGCCGGGCGGCTACGCCCTGATCGTGAACATCGATCCGGCATATTTCCGCACGAAGTACGGCGTATCCGCGTCGGTTCCGATTTTCGGACCGTACCTCTACGAGTTGGACAAGGGCGGTGACACGATTGAGTTGAAGTATCCCGACGATCCGCAACCGGATGGCAAAGTGCCCTACGACCGCATGGATCAAATCACTTACGAGGATGGCGGACTATGGCCCAAAACGGCCGACGGTTTCGGCGCCTCCTTGAATCGCATCGTGGCGACCGCTTACGGCAACGATGCGGCGAATTGGACCGCCGGCCAACCGACGCCTGGCACAAAAGACCTGCTTGTGTCAAGCAACCCAAGTACGGCCGGGCCAACCAATGCCGACGGCCTGACGTTTACGGTGGTCTTCAGCGCGTCGGTCGTGAACGTCAGCATCGATGACTTCCTGTTGACGTCCACTGGCACGGCTGCGGGAACGATCGTCGGCGTCACACCCTCGACTGGGACAAGTTTCACCGTGACAGTCGACTCGATCGTCGGCGACGGAACCTTGCGATTGGACCTGAAGAACGGCACGGACGTTCAGGACGCCCTGGGGAACATGGCGTCCGGCTACACGGCGGGCAGCACGGTGTCGATCGACAACACTGCCCCCACGTCGAATATCACCGCTGTCACTCCCAGCTTGCGGGTGACCTCGGTCGGCTCCATCGCAATCCACTTCAGCGAGCCGATCGTCGGCTTCGACCTTGCGGATCTGCAATTGACGCTGGACAACGTCACCGTGCCATTGAACGGGGCAACACTCACGACGAGCGATCAGCAGAACTGGATACTCGGCAACCTTGCAAACGCGACTTCTTCCGTCGGCATCTACCAACTCGCATTGACGGCGGCAGGGTCGGGCATCGCCGATTTGGCCGGAGCCCCCCTGCTCGCCGGTGACAGCATCGTCTGGCGCAACGTTCCGCCCATACCCGGCGACTTCAATCTCGACGGAGCGGTGGGTGATCTCGACAGGGCTATCTGGTTTGCCAATGCCGGGACCGGCACGACCTGGGCACAGGGCGATGCCAACGGCGACGGCGCTGTGAATGGTCTGGATCGGGACATCCTGATTGCAAACCTCGGCAGGAGTATTTTCACCGAGTACCCCAACCCGGCGCCGGCGCATGTGCCTGATCCTGTGCCCGACCCAGTGTTCGACCCCGTGCCCGACCCCGTGCCCGACCCCGTGTTTGACCCCGTGCCCGACCCTGTGTTTGACCCCGTGCCCGACCCTGCGCCGAGCCCGCCGCCCGATCCGGTACCCGATCCAGCACCCCGCCCCAAGCCTGATCCCGCGCCGAACCCTGTTCCCAAACCTGTGCCCGACCACAGGCCTGGACCAGCGCCCAAACCCGCACCCGAACCGCCGCCACCTCTGACTCTAACGTATCCAGCCCCAGCTCGGGACCGGCAGAGCGACCCACATCCAGGCAAGTCCTGCGACGCCCGTAGTTCCAGCCAATCCAGCGCAACGAGCAACGGCAATGCCGGAGCTCGCCTCTATGCTCTATGTCGGCGCCGTGTCGCGCATGTCGCCGATCGCTAGCGCGGTGCCGGCCGCCAACATCCACGCCCTTCCCGGCGCTTGCCGTAAGTCGGTGAGCGATTCGGCCGCCCAGGCGAATCCGGCCTCGACGTCGGGCCAAGCGAATAACCTAAACGTCTCGCTGCCCACTGCCTCGCCGCGGTCAGCTCGTGATATGGTGTTCAGCCAGATTGCAGAGGGAGTCGGCGGCGTCGCCGACGGAGTCCTCATCGAGGGAACGGCGCACTCCGCGGCGAACCTGCTGACGGCGGGACTCGATCTTGGACCTCCCCGGTCACAACCCTCTTCGTAAGAATGCGCGCCGAGACCGAGAGACGGAAGTGCTTGCAGCGCAAGACGTTGTGGGATTTGCGTCTCTTTCGGTCGCCCTCAAAACGAAAGCAACCCGTAGCGCACACGCGGACGATGAGTTAACTGCCAAGTGGGCTTTGGCTGTTAACTCGGAGCGGTTTCTTGCAGGCGTGCGAAACAACGACTGGCAGGTTAGCGGAATGGGATCGCGTCACCTCCTTGCTCACGGTTGTGGTGATGGAAGAATCGGCGGGCCCGGTTGGTGGCAGATACTGTTGAAGAACGCGCGATACACCGGAGCAAGCTGGTCGGGATGCCAGCGATGGGCCTCTTGCCGGGCGGACTGGCTGGCTCGCTCGAAAAGCGCTGCATCGTCCCATAGACGAATGATCGTTCTGACCCACGGTTCCACTTCCACGGCCGCGGGAACGGTACGTGTTTCGGGAGTGTATTGCCCGGGGATGTCGAATACGAACCCGCTCTTGCCGAGCGTATCCGGTAGTGCGCCGCGCGTGCTGGCCAGCACGGGGATGCCGTTGAGCATCGCCTCGGCCGCCACTAGTCCAAAAGCCTCTTCCCACAGCGAGGGCATCAGCAGCATCTTCGTCGCCGAATACACCCGCGGATAGAACTGCCGGGGATCAGGTGTGTAAGGCATGATCGTGAGGTTTCGCCCCGACTGTCCTTCGGCAACGGGCTGTATCGGCATAACGGTACCATCAGGACGCAACCGCCCAGACGCCAGCGGCACTAACTCCAATTCCGGCGCGCTCAGCGACGTATCCGAGCTTCGCCCTTGCGTGACCAAGAACGAAATGTCTGGCCGGCGACGGGCAAGTTCCTGGGCGATCCGGGCGAAAATATAGACGCCTTTATGCGGCAGAGGGTTGATGAACGTCACGTAACGCGGATCGCGCCGTTCGACGTAGGCTGCGTCCCAGTTCACTACGTTGGGCAAGATCTGGCACGCCAGGCCCAGCCTTTTCCAATAATACTGGCGCGAATACTCCGTCGGCACAACCACGTAATCCACGTTGCGGAATACTTCGGCGCTGGGGTACGAGAAGTTGTGCAGCGCAAACACCACGGGAATATCCATCCGCTTGGCTAGGCGATGGACCGCAAGCGAGACGGGATCGCCACCGTAGGTCCACACTACGTCCGGCCGGTCTTTCTGGAAGATATGCTCGCAATAGGTCAGGAAAGCGGCCGTGTCGAGGTCGCTCCACTCGCCCCGCGTCGAGGCATTTTTGAAGACCGTCACGGGAAAACCGTCCGGCTTGGCACAAACCACCCTCGCCTGCTGCCGGCCGATTCGCACGTCAATAACCTCGAAACCGATCCCTTGCCTGGTGAACACCTCCTCGACAATCTGGCCCTCCCAGGAGTCCATGCGTGATCCGCAGATTGCCCGGCATGAAAGGCCCTGTTTGGCAACCGTGCGCAGGCCGGCGTAGGTGGCCACGGCCGCCCCGTTGGTGAAATCCAGCACGCAATGCGGCGAGATAAAGGCGATCTTCTCGATCTTCCGGCGAAGCGTCGGGTGGATCGGGTCTCCGAAAAGCGGCTTGCCCGCCTTCCAATTCGCCTCAAGCGCTTTTTGCTGCCCCGCCGAAGGCTGGCCGATGCGGCTGTGGCTCTGCGATCGGATATGATACAGTCCGCTCCTTGTCGGCACAAAGAGCGTCTCCGCGCCCGCCCGCGCAAGCCGTTTCCAATAGTCCCAATCCCCCTGGTGCCACTGCAATTCGTGAAAGCCGCCGATTCGCTCGAACCACTTCCGACGGTGCGCCACACCTAGCGGCACGGCAATGTTGTACGCAAACATGTTGCGAAAGTGCGCGTCCGGCCGATAAGTCTTGATCTCGCTTCCGGCCACGTCGTCGTTCACCAGATCGTAGCGAAAGAAGAGCACGTCCCCTTCGTTCTTCCATCGCTCGATCGTCGCCAGATAGTCGGGATAGAACTCGTCGTCGTGGTCCAGGTAGCAGACCATTTCACCCCGGGCGAGCCGCAGCCCCAGGTTCCGCGCCGCAAACTCACGGCCGTTCTCCGGTGTTTGGACCACGCGAATCCGGTCGTCGGTCTTTGCCCACTCTTCTAGCGCCTCTAGCGTTCCGTCGGTCGAACAATCGTCGATGGCCAGCAGTTCCCAGTCGGAGAATGTCTGGTGCAGTACCGACGCAATCGCCCGATCGAGCGTTTGCAGCGTCTTGCTGTTGTAGGTCGGCAAGATAATCGAGATCGATGGGCTGGACGAAGATCCGATCGCCGTTGCCTGCGGGTGCTGCTCCTCGGCTGTGCCTGATAGCTCCCTTG
Source organism: uncultured Planctomycetia bacterium (assembly GCA_963815695.1). Classification (GTDB taxonomy): domain Bacteria; phylum Planctomycetota; class Planctomycetia; order Pirellulales; family Thermoguttaceae. The sequence goes on along the minus strand of CAWFIG010000015.1, from coordinate 344,136 downwards.
CCTGTTCGTCAAACACGCATTCAGACAGGGCGAGGCTGCAATTGTGGTAGTGTCTCCATCTTGGACGCATGGCCGCGAAGCACCCGCCGTGACGCAAGAACCGCTGGCCCAGCAGCACGTCTTCAAAAAAGTGTTGCATCTCCTTGGTCAAGCCGAGGTAATACTTTCGCCAGACGTCGGTTGGCGAAAGCATCACCGCGCCCTGGGGAAAGACGATTTCGGCCGATACCTCCAGATTCATCGCCTTGCACAGCGACCGGTATTCGTCCCAATACGGATGGTCGCTCGTCCTCTGGCGTTCGACGGCCGCGGCAATCCACTCGGCCGGCGGCGGGCTCTTGAGGATCGATGCAATATCGTTGGCAAAAGCCGAAGGCTCCCAGACAAACGTATCCTGGGTAATTCGCAAAATGTAGTCCGCCTGCATCGGCTCCGCCACTCCCACGATTCCTTCGGTCGTGGGGCGGCGAATCCCGTACTTCTCACCATCGCGCGGCGGAGCGCAATAGACACAGCGGTCGAATTGACTCGACAGCCCGGCAAGCTCTTCGGCATACGCCGGAGCAACGTAGTCGACGACCAATGCGGAGACAATCGCGACGTTCGACGGGAGATGGCGGCTGAGGCGTCGCTTCAGCAACGACTGCACGCGTATCGCCCCGAGATGCCGCTCGTTCCTAACAAACCCCGGAGTCAGGCACAATACGGTCGGCATGATGGGCAAGGCGTGACAACTGACAACACCGGTCACAACCGGCATAAAATTGCATAGGAATCGGCAAGGAATCGCAATGGAAAGAGCCGCCAGGGTGAGGGACTGTCGCACACCCTGCCTCTGAGAGCCCATCCCAGTATTCCCATCTCCATTTGGGAGAGCGAATTACCAAACAACTTCACGCTACTCCTTCACCGAACTGATGGAACACGGTCACTTCGACCTCAATTCAATGCCATTCTACGGTATTCTGCTCTCCGCGTCATCGGTTGGTATAGTCTTGCTGGACCGGGACAGTAGTCTGGGGCGGCCGCGTCGACGCGTTAACCGAAAACCAGTATGGATTGCGCCTTCAAGAACTCCGAAACTGCCACTGGTTCCGATTGCTTGCCAAGGCATCTCCAGACCATTAGGACATCGTCATAGCGGTTCTTCACACGGCGACGATCAATGACGCTGAACGTCGGTTCAATCTCCAGTAGAAGCGCGATCGCGTCCCAGTTTTGCATGTCTTCGATTACATAGAGGCCACCGGGACGCAGGAGTGATCGGTACAGCAGGAACGTCGCCAATTGATCCGCGGCCAAGTGCGAAGCGTCGTCGATGATGATGTCGAACGTCTTTTCGGCAAAGGCAGCGTTGCGGACGACGACCTTCGTCGCATCGCCTCTAACGATATTCGCGCCCCTGACCGGAGGACATGGAGCGATGTCGAGCCCGGTCACCGCCCCCTCGCCGAAAAACGCCACCCAGAGTGGGATGCTTCCGCCGGTAGTTACGCCCTGGTTCTGAAGTCCGATCTCTAGCAATTGCACACCCGGCTTTCGATACGGAGCGAGCGCGGTTTCGTAGAAGTCGATATAGCTATGAATACTCCCCTTGTCGGTGTCGAACCTGCCCGTGCCGTAGAGTTGGCTCAATGTCATGCTCTGATCCCCGGCAATAAAGCCACTTCCGCGATTAGATTGCCGCGGGCGTCGCAGGCATACCTAGGAAACTGCCGCTTTGAGAGCAACTGCACGCGTATCGTCGCGAGATGCCGCTCGTTCCTAACAAACCCCGGAGTCAGGCACAATACGGTCGGCATGATCGCAAGAAGGGATGAGAAGAAACGCCGTCCAAAGCCGCTGAGTAATTGCAGGTGAAAGAGCCCACCCCGGGAAACGAGTAAAACGGGCTCATCTGCTGATTCTCCGTTTCCCACACGTCAGCTATAACGCGTGGAGTTGCGGCGGACCACAATCGCAGAAAGCCTTACTGGAGTCCTTCTATGACCTTTGGTTCATCGTCTCCGGGCATTCCGTCGTCCCGAGCATGGTCCCATTCCGTCAAGTCAGCCGTTCTCCACGTCATTTCGCTGGCCCAGTTCGCTATAGCCTACACCCGCGGCTGGGCGGTGAACAGTCCGAATGCCCGCGTTCGGCTGAAATCGCACCTTGAGCAGGCCAAGCAGGAGATTGCTCTGCTGCGCGAGCAAATGCGGATCAAGGATGCTCGCATGGCATCGATTCCACCGCAGTGCCGACCACATTACCCGCCCACCGAGCGGTTGGCCATCTTGGAGATCAAGGCCGCTCGCGGCTGGTCGTTGGCGCAAACGGCCGCGGCATTTCTGGTTACGGCGGCGACCGTTGCCTCCTGGATGAAGCGGCTTGATGAACAAGGGCCGGAGGCTTTGGTGCAACTGCCAGTGCCCGTCAACAAGTTCCCCGACTTCATTCACTATCTCGTGCAGCGGCTGAAAACCGTTTGCCCGTCGTTGGGCAAGGTCAAGATCGCCCAAACGCTTGCCAGGGCGGGCTTACATCTTGGCACGACGACGGTTAGCAGGATGCTCAAGGGGCAGACGCGGCATAAACCTTTCACGAGTGTTCCCAAGAACCACACGGCAGAACGCATCGTCACGGCCAGGTACGCCAACCACGTTTGGCACGTCGACCTCACCACGGTGCCCACCGGCGGATTCTGGACCAGTTGGCTGCCGTTCGCGCTGCCGCAGTGCTGGCCGTTTTGCTATTGGATAGCAGTCGTTATTGACCATTTTTCAAGGCGTGTGCTGGGGGTCACTGCGTTTGAGAGTCCCCTCCGTGCCAATAATGGGTGAGACAACTGCCTCCTGGTTTATTACAGTAGAGGGCAAGGAGGTAGAACGATGGAGAATGCAAGGATGTTGGGAATGGAAGAGGCCGTGGCGGGCAGAACGGAAGGAGGGCGTAGCCCGACTGGAGTTCTGCCCGCCACGGCCGCCGCCACGGGGCCGGGCGGCCTTGCCGCTGGCAACGGAAAGCTGATCCCTGATCCGGCCGTCTCGGAGAAGCCTGTGCGGCGACGGTTCACCGCGGAGTACAAACTTCGCATTCTCTGCGAGGCCGATCGCTGTGCCGAGTCCGGCCAACTCGGGGCGTTGCTGCGCCGCGAGGGTTTGTACTCATCGCTCCTGAGCACCTGGCGGCAGCAACGCGACCAGGGGACACTCGCCGGACTGACCCCGAAGCGTCGTGGGCGGAAGGCCAACCCCGATGCCCCCTTGATCGCCGAGAACCAGCGGCTCATTCGAGAAACCCAACGGCTGGCGGCCAAGCTCCGCCAAGCCGAGACGATCATCGAGGTCCAAAAAAAACTCTCCGAAATCCTGGGGATTCCCCTGCCGCCGCCAGACAGCAGCGAGAGGATGCCATGAACGCCATCAAAGAACTCTCTCCGCAGGTGGGAACGGCAGCGGCCTGTCGCAGTTTGGGCGTACCCCGCGCGACGCTCTATCGGTGCCGCCGGTCGAAGCCGCCCAAGCCCGCAACCACGCCACGGCCTACATCGCCGCGAGCGCTCTGCGACCAGGAGCGACAACAGGTTCTTGACGTGCTTCACAGCGAACCGTTTGCCGACAAGGCCCCGGCCGAGGTTTACGCGGCACTTTTAGATCAGGGCCAGTATCTCTGCTCGATCCGCACGATGTACCGCGTCCTGGACGCGCTGAAGGAAGTCCGCGAGCGACGAAACCAACTGCGACACCCAACCTACCACAAGCCGCAACTGCTGGCCACCGCGCCCAATCAGGTCTGGACCTGGGACATCACCAAGCTGCTGGGGCCGGCGAAATGGACCTACTTCCATCTGTATGTGATCCTCGACATCTTCAGCCGCTATGTCGTCGGCTGGATGCTGGCCAGCCGCGAAAGTGAACACTTGGCCGAGCGGTTGATCCGCGAGACGGTCGTCAAAGAGGGCGTCGCCCGCGACCGCTTGACGCTTCACAGCGATCGTGGGCCGTCGATGCGTTCGCAGACCGTGGCCCAACTTCTGGCCACCCTCGGGATCACCAAGTCTCACAGTCGGCCGCACGTCTCCGACGACAACCCGTTTTCGGAGAGCCAGTTCAAGACGATGAAGTACCGACCGGAGTTCCCCGACCGTTTCACCAGCATCGAACACGGCTTGGAGTTCTGCGGCGAGTTCTTTCATTGGCAAAACCACGAGCATCACCACTGGGGCCTGGGCCTGCTGACGCCGGCGATGGTCCACTTTGGACAGGCCGACACGGTATTGGCTGGCCGACAAGCGGTGCTGACCGCAGCCCACGCCGCTCATCCCGAGCGATTCGTTCTGCATCCGCCGCGACCGCTTGGGCTGCCGAGTGAAGTTTGGATCAACCCTCCGGCCGATGGGCCGGAACCCCGTATGCTACAACTACCGCGCGACACTAATTTCGTACCGTGGTTGTCTCAAACCCGTTGACACGTTCCGGTCAGCCAAGTTGTCGAGAGGTATGCAGTTTCATGGGCCGCACCATTGCCAAGGCCAAGAACTCCCCTCGCCCTTTGGGAGAGGGGCCGGGGGTGAGGGCCTCTGGCCGCAGAAGCTCCAGAGCGATCCCCAAGTACATCGTCTGCGACCGCGGCAAACAGTTTGATTGCGGCGGCTTCCGAAAATGGTGCCGAAAGAAAGGCATCAAACCGCCACGTTACGGCAAGATCGGCAAGCATGGTTCGCTCGCCGTGGTCGAGCGAGTCATCTTGACGATCAAGTGCCTGCTCGGCTGCCTGCCCCTTGTGCCGTATCGACGCGACGCGTTCTTAATATGACAGCGCTAGGTTTTTCCGGCACCACCTGCTAATGTTTTTGCACGGCGTTGTCGGCTTTCGTAGGACATTCGATTTCGTTCTTGATGATAATCGTTGATGTTGGAAAGTAGTTCAATGAGATCAGGATCACATTCAAGCGACCGTTGCAAGAGAGGTCCGAGTGCTCGGACCACCTGCTCCAGTGTGATCTCCGGATTTTTTCCCCCGCAAGTGCGTCGTCTCGGCAGCCAGGAGGTACATGCTGATGCGCGAACAAAGCCAGTGACGTATCAGACTCTGATAGGTTCGCACCTCGAACGCGCCGAATCCACAGTACTGTTTGGCCCGTTCAAACCACATTTCCACATGCCAGCGAGCGAAGGCCGCTTTCAGCATTTCCTCCAACGACGTACTTTCGGAGGCGTTGCTGACGAAATACTTGATTTCACCCGTTGCCGCATTGCGGGCTACCATCAACCAGTACGGCCGATCCGTGGGGCAGGATTCGCCTTCGGCGTCTTTGGCCACCAGGTAAACCCTCGCCAACCTGACTTCCCACACACACGCGCCGCGAGTCGTGTCCTTGATGTGGACTCGCCGCCACGATTGCTTGCTGAATGCCGGGCTGAAGCGACAAAGGTTGTCCACTTGCTTCGAGGCATGCGCCGTTTGCGAACTGTGGCAGGCCGGCTTGGTCGCCCAGCAGCGGAAATTGGCTCGAACCTCGCCGATGACCCGTTGCCCGCTGCGGTCCATGCGGTAAATGAACTCCGGTACCGAGGTGAATTCTTCATCGCAGGTGATCCACGAAAAACGAACGCCATCGGCAACGCACACCTCGACTTGGTCGGCCGCGATTTCCCACTTCTTGCGGAACACGGCGCTCTCCGGGATATGGGCTTCCTTGCGCCGCAGAGGATCGTTGATCCAGCTTTCCGGCAGATACACGTCCGAGGCAATGCAAGCGCTGAAGGGGTTCTTCGCATCGTTGTTCGTGTAGATCAGGTGTTGCCCCACCACGCAGTTATCGATTTTTCCGGACTCGCCGCACCACTGCCGCTGTACACCGGGCGTTTTGTCGCCTTGTTTGGCGTGGGCCGAGCCGTCAATCACTCCGATGGCGTTCTCGCACCCGTACTCATCCATGATCGCCTGTCGCAGTCGCGATTCAATCCGCTCGTGGTTCCAGACGAAGTGCGACAAAAAGAGTTGAAGCGTTCGTACGGCGGCCCCGATCCACAGGGCGATTGGCTCGATGCTCTTGCGGTCAAAATGTGCCAGCAACGCCAGGGAATAACTCATAAAATACTCGAACGTCGAACTTTTTGCGAAACAATCCGCAAACCGTTGCAATCTACGTCGCGCATCGGGCTCCAACGCCCGGATTTCGTCCGTCGTCATTTTTCACCTCCATGTGTCGTTCGCCGTTATCGGCGTTCGCACATGGTAGGCTTGAGCCATTGTCGCGCTGTCATATTAAAGGAGCTGCTCGCGACGGTGGAATGGTACAACCAGGCGCGGCCGCACACTTGGCTTGGCGGCAAGACGCCGAACGAAGTGTATTTTCATTCCTTTCCCGCCAACCGCCGCCCGCGTTTCGAGCCGCGCAGGTGGCCGCGCGGTTCGCCGTGTGCGAAACCCTGGGCACTCGTGCGTGGCAGCCCGGGCGCGAAGCTGACATTGGAGGTCAGCTTCCACCAAGGGCGAAAGCACCTGCCCATCGTCACGCTGCAGCGAGTTGCCTGAGCTTGGCGATGAGTTCTTTGGTGGCGACCGCGCTGCCCGGAACGTGTCAACGGGTTTGAGACAACCACGGTACGAAATTAGTGTCGCGCGGTAGTTGTAGCATACGGGGTTCCGGCCCATCGGCCGGAGGGTTGATCCAAACTTCACTCGGCAGCCCAAGCGGTCGCGGCGGATGCAGAACGAATCGCTCGGGATGAGCGGCGTGGGCTGCGGTCAGCACCGCTTGTCGGCCAGCCAATACCGTGTCGGCCTGTCCAAAGTGGACCATCGCCGGCGTCAGCAGGCCCAGGCCCCAGTGGTGATGCTCGTGGTTTTGCCAACGAAAGAACTCGCCGCAGAACTCCAAGCCGTGTTCGATGCTGGTGAAACGGTCGGGGAACTCCGGTCGGTACTTCATCGTCTTGAACTGGCTCTCCGAAAACGGGTTGTCGTCGGAGACGTGCGGCCGACTGTGAGACTTGGTGATCCCGAGGGTGGCCAGAAGTTGGGCCACGGTCTGCGAACGCATCGACGGCCCACGATCGCTGTGAAGCGTCAAGCGGTCGCGGGCGACGCCCTCTTTGACGACCGTCTCGCGGATCAACCGCTCGGCCAAGTGTTCACTTTCGCGGCTGGCCAGCATCCAGCCGACGACATAGCGGCTGAAGATGTCGAGGATCACATACAGATGGAAGTAGGTCCATTTCGCCGGCCCCAGCAGCTTGGTGATGTCCCAGGTCCAGACCTGATTGGGCGCGGTGGCCAGCAGTTGCGGCTTGTGGTAGGTTGGGTGTCGCAGTTGGTCTCGTCGCTCGCGGACTTCCTTCAGCGCGTCCAGGACGCGGTACATCGTGCGGATCGAGCAGAGATACTGGCCCTGATCTAAAAGTGCCGCGTAAACCTCGGCCGGGGCCTTGTCGGCAAACGGTTCGCTGTGAAGCACGTCAAGAACCTGTTGTCGCTCCTGGTCGCAGAGCGCTCGCGGCGATGTAGGCCGTGGCGTGGTTGCGGGCTTGGGCGGCTTCGACCGGCGGCACCGATAGAGCGTCGCGCGGGGTACGCCCAAACTGCGACAGGCCGCTGCCGTTCCCACCTGCGGAGAGAGTTCTTTGATGGCGTTCATGGCATCCTCTCGCTGCTGTCTGGCGGCGGCAGGGGAATCCCCAGGATTTCGGAGAGTTTTTTTTGGACCTCGATGATCGTCTCGGCTTGGCGGAGCTTGGCCGCCAGCCGTTGGGTTTCTCGAATGAGCCGCTGGTTCTCGGCGATCAAGGGGGCATCGGGGTTGGCCTTCCGCCCACGACGCTTCGGGGTCAGTCCGGCGAGTGTCCCCTGGTCGCGTTGCTGCCGCCAGGTGCTCAGGAGCGATGAGTACAAACCCTCGCGGCGCAGCAACGCCCCGAGTTGGCCGGACTCGGCACAGCGATCGGCCTCGCAGAGAATGCGAAGTTTGTACTCCGCGGTGAACCGTCGCCGCACAGGCTTCTCCGAGACGGCCGGATCAGGGATCAGCTTTCCGTTGCCAGCGGCAAGGCCGCCCGGCCCCGTGGCGGCGGCCGTGGCGGGCAGAACTCCAGTCGGGCTACGCCCTCCTTCCGTTCTGCCCGCCACGGCCTCTTCCATTCCCAACATCCTTGCATTCTCCATCGTTCTACCTCCTTGCCCTCTACTGTAATAAACCAGGAGGCAGTTGTCTCACCCATTATTGGCACGGAGGGGCCCGTGCGCGCACGATCGTACCGACACACGTGAGATCAAACCGACTTGTCAAAGAACACGATCACGTTCCGTCAACATCGTGACGGAGAACGGTCATTTCGACCCCGGACTTCCCTCATTCTGCGGTATTTTCTCGCCCGCTTCATCGGTTGTCAGACTCCGTTGGACCAGGACACCCAACTTCTTGGCCTGGGCGAAGTCGGCATTGGCTTTGGCCTTGTCGCCTTTCTGGTAGTGGGCGAGACCACGACAATAGTACAACCCACCGACTTGCGGTTTCAGTTGAATTGCCTTGGTATAGTCGTCGATGGCGTTGCCGAACTTCCCTTTCTTATGATAGATAAAGCCTCGCCCGCTGTATACCCTGAAATCCTTCGGGGTGAGGCGAATTACTTCCGTGTACTCAGCAATGGCTTTGTCGTAGTCACCCTCCTTCCCATACGTCCAAGCCAGGTTGAGAAATGCCTCAGAATACTTAGGATCGAGACGAATGGCTTCAGTGTAATCGGCGATGGCTTTATCGGGGTCACCTTTCTTCCAGTAGCTATAGCCCCGGTCGCGGTAAACGGGGGCGGATTGTGGGTCGAGCCGAACGGATTCGGTGAAGTCGGCAATGGCCTTATCGGTATCCCCTTTTTCCGCGTAGGCTAGTCCACGACAGTGATAGGCTTCAGCATGTTTCGGATTGAGGCGAATTGCTTCGTTGCACTCAGCAATCGCTTTGTCGTAGTCGCCTGCCTTTTCGTAGACAAGGCCCCGAACACAATAGGCTCCGGCGAACCTTGGATTGAGTGGAATGGCCTTGTTGCAGTCGGCAATGGCTTTGTCGAATTCACCAATGTTTCCGTAGGCAAAGGCCCGACTCAAGTATGCCACAGCACACTTGGGGTTGAGGCGAATCTGTTCTGTGTAATCGAGGATGGCTTTGCGGTAGTCGCCTGTCAATACGTAGGCATGGCCTCGGCTTCCGTAGGCAGCGGAAAATGTGGGCTTGAGCCGAATGGCTTCAGTATACTCAACGATGGCTTTCTGGGAGGTTCCTTTCTTGTCGTAAACGCAGCCTCTACCAAAATAGGCTTCGGCGAACTTCAGATTGAGTCGAATCGCTTCGTTGTAGTCAGTCATCGCTTTGTCGAGATCACCCTTCTCCTCGTAAGCTCCACCTCGTCCAAAGTATGCTTCAGCATCTTTCGGCTTGAGCCGGGTGGCCTCAGAAAAGTCGGCGATGCTCCTCTCATACTCACCCTTCGCTGCCTGGAGACAGCCCCGATTGTAATACGCATCGGCAAGGGTCGGATCAAACCGAATGGCCTGATCGTAGTCTGCGATGGCCTTATCCAATTCGCCCTTCCTCCCATAAGCTCGCCCCCTGTTGTAATACGCCTCGGCATTCTTCGGGTCGAGTCGGATGGCCTCCGTGCAACCGACGATGGCCTTATCATGGTTGCCCTTCTCCTCATAGGCCCAACCACGTTTCCAATGTGACTCAGCATTCTTCGGATCCAATCGGATCGCATCGGTGAACGCACCGATGGCCGCGTCGTAATCGTTCTTTGCCAGAAGAGAGGTGCCCCTTTTCCGAGCCTCGCCTGCGTTCTGTAGTTCATCAGCAATCGAGGGACGCACCATCGCCACGAACACCCCGATTACCAGAACCACCGCCAACCATCTTTTATTGTCCATGACGAGTTCTCCTTCTGCGGGTAGGAGGTATCCTCAACTTTTCGGTGACAATTTCATCGGCTCCGATTGCAGTCCACCGGACAAATATCTTTTGGCTTCTTTGTCACACCACCGACCACCCCCAGGCATTTGTCCAAATTACACCCGTCCCTCCTAGGACGCAACAGATTGTCAAAGAATATTCCGCCGCAGCCCATTTTCGCATCAATGTGGTACGCCAACGTTACGTCCGCGTCACTAGGGCAGTTTGGATTGTTGGGGTCCTTACACTGGCAATAGTGATTCCATGTCAGTGTCTGCTTTGCCCACTCACACGTTCCATATGCAGGTTTACGCCCCGGAGCACCAATCTCGGGTGGTGGTTTCACCGGAGGGTTATAGCAATTAACTATCGGCGGTGATATCGTGTGGTAATTGTATGGGGGATATTCTGATAAATTATAGTAACCTATCGTCTTACTGCAATATGGGCCGGCCGGGATGGTAACATACTCTTTACCGTCAGCCGGAAACAAAGGCGGCTTTAGCGGCAGGGGCGGTGGCGGCGGGGACAATACCACAGGACCGTAAGGGCTGCCGCCGCTCGGCCAGCCATTCGATCCACCGCAGCCACCCTGTAGTTGCAGGCAAGGTGGGAGCCCAGGCACCGCCATGCCCGTGGCATCGGTTAAAGATATAGGGTCGTTGACTACATACCGATACAGGTTCTTGTCCGCTGCTATTGGATCTCTGACGTCGAATGTGGAGAGGCAGGTGATCAGCTCGCGGTGGCGGGCGCGATAATCGCCGGTTTCGGCGTCGAAGAAGTAGCCGCAGTAGAGCGGACCATCGGTCGTCGGGGCGGCGGGGTTCGTCCAGGTGGCGTAGTAGACCGTCGCCTCGCCGTAGGCGGTGTAGACGTAACGCTCGACTACATCGCCGGTCGCGGCGTCGATCGTGGCCGTCACGTTGTAGTTGGCGTCGCCGCGTGTAGTAGCGAACGTTGTCGCCCGCGTCCTCGAGGTCGCCGTCGCCGTTGGCGTCGTGGAAACGGACCACCGGGGCGTCGATGTATCGCGGGCTCCAGACGTATTGATCGATAGAGGTCAGGGGTTCGGGGTCGGAGGTCAGAGTTCCGCTCCTCCAACAACTGCCACTGCGTGGTTGTAGTAGTAGTCGGTCACCGTCCGTCGGCCAGCGTCTTGGTGACGCGATGGTTCTGGCCGTCGTAGCTGTATGCGGCGATCAGATCGCCCGGCTCGCCCTGGTCGTCCGTCGTAGACGGCCGTCAGGCGGTTCCAGGCGTCGTAGATGTAATGGACCTGCACGCCTGGGTCGTCGGCACTCGGCCCGGAGATCATGTTGCCGGCCGCGTCGTACGTCGGCGTCACCGTGCCGCCTGTGATCGTCTCAATCTCGTTGGCGGCGTTCGTATCGCGGGTCTGCGACGTCGCCGTCGTCGTCGAACTCGCTGAAATTGCCCAGGCCGTCGAGCGTCCAGGACTGATCGAAGTCGTCGGCGCGACTCGGCTCGACTTCAGCCGGTCGATGGCATCGTACAGGTACGATTCGTCGAGGTCATGGTTCAGCTCGTTCGACTGCTCACGCGGTTGCCCGCCCGGTCGTACGCGTACGTGTAATGGTCGATCACGACGTCGGGGTCGCGCCGTAATCGGTCCAGATTTGATCGGCAATGCGGCCGAAGCGGTCGAGGCCGGTGACGTTCGTGCCGGCGGAGTTCAGGTAGCTGAGCTTCACCTCGATGTCCGCATAGTCTTCCTCGACGATCTGGCCGGCGCCGAGATACTTGTAGCTGGCCAGTGTGCCGCTGCTGTCGCTGATGGTTTCGAGCCGGGACATGGGGTGATGGACGACTTCGTCGATGTTCTGCGACTGCGAGTCGCCGTAGCCGTATTCGACTTCACGGCCATTGGGATAGGTCACCAGACCCAGCCGCAGGTAGGGAACCGGGCGGTCGGAGCCGGCGGTGGCATACCCGTCATCGTAGTGGTATTGTACGCTGGCCCCCGTTTCGTTGTCAACTTCAGCGGTGGTGTGGGCTTGGCGTTCCCGAACCACGTTGCCCCAGCCGTCATAGGTATAGACCACTTCGTTCAGCGGAGTGGGCGGGTTGTCGGCATTAAGGCTGGTCACGGTTTGTACGCGGCCGAGGTCGTCGTAGGTGGTGTGGATGGACGCGACGTAGTCGTCTACGCTCTCCGAAAAGCCCCAGTCGGTTACCGTGTCGTAAGAGAGCCGCCCGGCGGCATCGTAGGAATAGTCATGTTCGACGCCGCGCTGGTCGGTGCTTGAAACGGTGCGGCCGAGGCGGTCGTAGTCGGTCGAGGCGTGCTCGCCCGTATCGCCGGTTTCCGGTCAAGATAAAGACTCCCGACCCCTTTACACTCCGGTCCGAACCGTGCGTCCCCCGAACCGTGTCGGCGGTTATGGGTGTCCCCCTCCCCGAAAGAACTGACTCATGTCCACAAAGAAGAAACTGACCGAGTTCTTTTGACTCCCCGGAATGACGTGGCGCAACACAATCGTTCCGCACACATCCGCATTGCAGTAGTCAATCCGTTTACCACCACAACTCTCTACGGCCGGTGACCCGCCGCCAAGGTTAAAAACCCTTGCCTCCATCCCACAACTGTGCAATTCGTCCATCAGTTTGGCAGACATCGTCTCCAGAGAAGCCTGTCGGGGTGCCGTTCGCAGAAATTACCCAATAATCGTTCACCGCTGCAACGTGAGATGTCTTGTCGGAGCGACCGCCAAACCGCCAAGTAGGCACTTTTGCCATTCGCCCCGACGTAATCAGATTCACTTGATGAACCAGGTCATTATTCTTTGCGGCACGATCTTCTTGTTGATGATGCCAACTCTGACCCGCCATGAGAATAACGGCAACTGTCACGATCACCAGGAGGGTTCCTAGGCTGAATTGAAGTTGGCCGCGTTTTCGGGCGACAACCTGCCTCTTCGCTGATTGTGCCTCGCGCCTTCCGCAGCGAATGCCAAGCCAGTAGAATAGGATCGCGACAACGAAGACCGCCGCGCTCCATATGTACCACGTGCCGGGGTCAGCCGGACCAAGAAACCCGCCAGCGACGAACGAGACGACGAAACATCCAAAGACAGTGGCGGCTTTACTTCTCGTCATGGGATTGCTCTTGCCAACAGCCAAACCCTGAAAGCACAGCGTCCTTCCAAACCTGCTCACACATCATTGATGCCGTGAGAGTAGGACCACTATCGCGTTGAGTCATCTTCCATTCTTCCGACACTTCCGGCGGTTCACGGTGAGTGCGAGTGTTCCACGCACCTCGGCGCTTCCGGCTTATCCCCTGGTCCCGGTCCAAGCCCCTCTACCCAGTTATCGAATTTGCAACCACCCTTTCCCCACACAGGATTCAATAGGTCATCAAGCCAACTACCCACAACTCCCATTCCAGTGTACAGGTGGTATGCTTCTTCCGCATCGTCCTTTGATGGACAGAAGCAGCGGTCCATAAGATTGTTACACTGACAATAGTGCCATGCTTCGAGCGTTTCCAGAGCCCACGCGGGGGTCCCCCGCCTAGTATGACAGCGCTACAATGGCTCAAGCCTACCATGTGCGAACGCCGATAACGGCGAACGACACATGGAGGTGAAAAATGACGACGGACGAAATCCGGGCGTTGGAGCCCGATGCGCAGACGTAGATTGCAACGGTTTGCGGATTGTTTCGCAAAAAGTTCGACGTTCGAGTATTTTATGAGTTATTCCCTGGCGTTGCTGGCACATTTTGACCGCAAGAGCATCGAGCCAATCGCCCTGTGGATCGGGGCCGCCGTACGAACGCTTCAACTCTTTTTGTCGCACTTCGTCTGGAACCACGAGCGGATTGAATCGCGACTGCGACAGGCGATCATGGATGAGTACGGGTGCGAGAACGCCATCGGAGTGATTGACGGCTCGGCCCACGCCAAACAAGGCGACAAAACGCCCGGTGTACAGCGGCAGTGGTGCGGCGAGTCCGGAAAAATCGATAACTGCGTGGTGGGGCAACACCTGATCTACACGAACAACGATGCGAAGAACCCCTTCAGCGCTTGCATTGCCTCGGACGTGTATCTGCCGGAAAGCTGGATCAACGATCCTCTGCGGCGCAAGGAAGCCCATATCCCGGAGAGCGCCGTGTTCCGCAAGAAGTGGGAAATCGCGGCCGACCAAGTCGAGGTGTGCGTTGCCGATGGCGTTCGTTTTTCGTGGATCACCTGCGATGAAGAATTCACCTCGGTACCGGAGTTCATTTACCGCATGGACCGCAGCGGGCAACGGGTCATCGGCGAGGTTCGAGCCAATTTCCGCTGCTGGGCGACCAAGCCGGCCTGCCACAGTTCGCAAACGGCGAATGCCTCGAAGCAAGTGGACAACCTTTGTCGCTTCAGCCCGGCATTCAGCAAGCAATCGTGGCGGCGAGTCCACATCAAGGACACGACTCGCGGCGCGTGTGTGTGGGAAGTCAGGTTGGCGAGGGTTTACCTGGTGGCCAAAGACGCCGAAGGCGAATCCTGCCCCACGGATCGGCCGTACTGGTTGATGGTAGCCCGCAATGCGGCAACGGGTGAAATCAAGTATTTCGTCAGCAACGCCTCCGAAAGTACGTCGTTGGAGGAAATGCTGAAAGCGGCCTTCGCTCGCTGGCATGTGGAAATGTGGTTTGAACGGGCCAAACAGTACTGTGGATTCGGCGCGTTCGAGGTGCGAACCTATCAGAGTCTGATACGTCACTGGCTTTGTTCGCGCATCAGCATGTACCTCCTGGCTGCCGAGACGACGCACTTGCGGGGGAAAAAATCCGGAGATCACACTGGAGCAGGTGGTCCGAGCACTCGGACCTCTCTTGCAACGGTCGCTTGAATGTGATCCTGATCTCATTGAACTACTTTCCAACATCAACGATTATCATCAAGAACGAAATCGAATGTCCTACGAAAGCCGACAACGCCGTGCAAAAACATTAGCAGGTGGTGCCGGAAAAACCTAGCGCTGTCATACTAGGACGCGTCGGTGCTGCACCGATGTAACCGCACCTGTTGTAATCCCCATGATGAATCACCTCGATCGTACCATCATCGCAGACGATGTAAACGTCACCAGGGTGGAGATAAACAGCCGTGCCATCGGTCGTTGTGAAGTTGATGTCATTCGGCGTGTCATTAAAGAACGTATACCTCGCTGTACATTCACCTAAAGGATCGGTTCGTGTCAACGGATTATTGTCGCAGTAACGGTAGAGATTGATGTCCGCTGCTATTGGGTCTCTGCTGACCCAGGTGGAGAGGGAAGGACTGTAGTAGCGGTTCCGGGCTAGGTAGTTGGCGGTCTCGGCGTCGAAGAAATAACCACAGTAGAGCGGGCCGTCTTCCGTTGGCGCGGCTAAGTTGCTCCAGTTCTCATCGCAGACCGTCGCCTCGCCGTAGGACGTGTAAACGTAATGCAGCGTAGCGTCGTTGCCAACGCCGTAGCCGTCGGTGATCGTCGTCGTCACGTTGTGGTTGGCGTCCCATGTGTAGTAGCGAATCGTGTCGTCCGCGTCGGTCGTCGGGTCACAATCGCCGTCGGCGTTGCCGTCGTGGAAGCGAACCACCGGGGCGTCGATGTACTGTGGCGACCAGACGTAATCGTTCACCCCTGCCAGCACACCGGAACGTGTCAACGGGTTTGAGACAACCACGGTACGAAATTAGTGTCGCGCGGTAGTTGTAGCATACGGGGTTCCGGCCCATCGGCCGGAGGGTTGATCCAAACTTCACTCGGCAGCCCAAGCGGTCGCGGCGGATGCAGAACGAATCGCTCGGGATGAGCGGCGTGGGCTGCGGTCAGCACCGCTTGTCGGCCAGCCAATACCGTGTCGGCCTGTCCAAAGTGGACCATCGCCGGCGTCAGCAGGCCCAGGCCCCAGTGGTGATGCTCGTGGTTTTGCCAATGAAAGAACTCGCCGCAGAACTCCAAGCCGTGTTCGATGCTGGTGAAACGGTCGGGGAACTCCGGTCGGTACTTCATCGTCTTGAACTGGCTCTCCGAAAACGGGTTGTCGTCGGAGACGTGCGGCCGACTGTGAGACTTGGTGATCCCGAGGGTGGCCAGAAGTTGGGCCACGGTCTGCGAACGCATCGACGGCCCACGATCGCTGTGAAGCGTCAAGCGGTCGCGGGCGACGCCCTCTTTGACGACCGTCTCGCGGATCAACCGCTCGGCCAAGTGTTCACTTTCGCGGCTGGCCAGCATCCAGCCGACGACATAGCGGCTGAAGATGTCGAGGATCACATACAGATGGAAGTAGGTCCATTTCGCCGGCCCCAGCAGCTTGGTGATGTCCCAGGTCCAGACCTGATTGGGCGCGGTGGCCAGCAGTTGCGGCTTGTGGTAGGTTGGGTGTCGCAGTTGGTCTCGTCGCTCGCGGACTTCCTTCAGCGCGTCCAGGACGCGGTACATCGTGCGGATCGAGCAGAGATACTGGCCCTGATCTAAAAGTGCCGCGTAAACCTCGGCCGGGGCCTTGTCGGCAAACGGTTCGCTGTGAAGCACGTCAAGAACCTGTTGTCGCTCCTGGTCGCAGAGCGCTCGCGGCGATGTAGGCCGTGGCGTGGTTGCGGGCTTGGGCGGCTTCGACCGGCGGCACCGATAGAGCGTCGCGCGGGGTACGCCCAAACTGCGACAGGCCGCTGCCGTTCCCACCTGCGGAGAGAGTTCTTTGATGGCGTTCATGGCATCCTCTCGCTGCTGTCTGGCGGCGGCAGGGGAATCCCCAGGATTTCGGAGAGTTTTTTTTGGACCTCGATGATCGTCTCGGCTTGGCGGAGCTTGGCCGTCAGCCGTTGGGTTTCTCGAATGAGCCGCTGGTTCTCGGCGATCAAGGGGGCATCGGGGTTGGCCTTCCGCCCACGACGCTTCGGGGTCAGTCCGGCGAGTGTCCCCTGGTCGCGTTGCTGCCGCCAGGTGCTCAGGAGCGATGAGTACAAACCCTCGCGGCGCAGCAACGCCCCGAGTTGGCCGGACTCGGCACAGCGATCGGCCTCGCAGAGAATGCGAAGTTTGTACTCCGCGGTGAACCGTCGCCGCACAGGCTTCTCCGAGACGGCCGGATCAGGGATCAGCTTTCCGTTGCCAGCGGCAAGGCCGCCCGGCCCCGTGGCGGCGGCCGTGGCGGGCAGAACTCCAGTCGGGCTACGCCCTCCTTCCGTTCTGCCCGCCACGGCCTCTTCCATTCCCAACATCCTTGCATTCTCCATCGTTCTACCTCCTTGCCCTCTACTGTAATAAACCAGGAGGCAGTTGTCTCACCCATTATTGGCACGGAGGGCACGCTGGTCGTTGAAGGACTGCTCTTCCAGCACTTGCCACTGCCGGTTGTAGTAGTATTCGGTCACCGTCTCGTCGGCCAGCGTCTTGGTGACGCGATGGTTCTGGCCGTCGTAGCTGTATGCGGCGATCGGATCGCCCGCCTCGCCCTGGTCGTCCTCGTAGACGGCCGTCAGACGGTTCCAAGCGTCGCACTTGTAATGGACCTGCACGCCTGGGTCGTCGGCACTCGGCCCGGAGATCATGTTGCCCGCCGCGTCGTAAGCCGGCGTCACCGTGCCGCCTGTAATCGTCTCAATCTCATTGGCGGCGTTCGTATCGCGGGTTTGCACGTCGCCGTCGTCGTCGAACTCGCTGAAATTGCCCAGGCCGTCGAGCGTCCAATCTTGATAGCTGTCGCTCTCGATGGAAGGGACGCCGTTGGTCACCGTGACCGTGCCGCGCTGGGTGTTGGTCAGGCGGTCGAGGGCATCATAGCTATAAAGCTTGTCGAGGCCCGAGGCGTTCGGGCCCACGTTCTGCTTCCACCAACGATTGCCGGCACGGTCATACCCGTAGCGATACTCGTCGATAACGTTCTCCGAGTAATCCTTCCAAACCTGATCGACCACCCGGCCGAAGCGGTCCAACCCGGTGACGTCGCCGTTGGAGTCGAGATAGGTCAACTTCGCGGCCCCATTGTCCTCTTCGACGATCTGGCCGAGGCCGAGATACTTGTAGGAAGATACCGCTTCGCCGGCGTCCATGTCGCCGTCGCTGTCGAGGTCGTCGAAGATGTCCGAGAGCCGCGACATGATCGAGTCCACTCCCGCCGCGTAATTGTAGCCGACGTGGCGATCATTGGGATAAACTACGTCGGTCAGCCGCAAATAGGCCGCCCGGCCGTTGGCGTCGGCCCCGTCATCGTAGTGGTATTGTACGCTGGCCCCCGTCCCATTGTCAACTTCAGCCGTGGTGTGGGCTTGGCGTTCCCGAACCACGTTGCCCCAGCCGTCATAGGTATAGACCACTTCGTTCAGCGGAGTGGGCGGGTTGTCGGCATTAAGGCTGGTGACGGTTTGCACGCGGCCGAGGTCGTCATTGGTAATCGACCGTAACGTCGCATTCGGTGTCGGTTTCGTCAATAGTTCAGTATTGTGTCCCCGGAACGTTCAAGGCGTGTGATGGGGGTCACTGCGTTTGAGAGTCAGCCAAGCTGTCGAGAGGTATGCAGTTTCATGGGCCGCACCATTGCCAAGGCCAAGAACTCCCCTCGCCCTTTGGGAGAGGGGCCGGGGGTGAGGGCCTCTGGCCGCAGAAGCTCCAGAGCGATCCCCAAGTACATCGTCTGCGACCGCGGCAAACAGTTTGATTGCGGCGGCTTCCGAAAATGGTGCCGAAAGAAAGGCATCAAACCGCCACGTTACGGCAAGATCGGCAAGCATGGTTCGCTCGCCGTGGTCGAGCGAGTCATCTTGACGATCAAGTGCCTGCTCGGCTGCCTGCCCCTTGTGCCGTATCGACGCGACGCGTTCTTAAAGGAGCTGCTCGCGGCGGTGGAATGGTACAACCAGGCGCGGCCGCACACTTGGCTTGGCGGCAAGACGCCGAACGAAGTGTATTTTCATTCCTTTCCCGCCAACCGCCGCCCGCGTTTCGAGCCGCGCAGGTGGCCGCGCGGTTCGCCGTGTGCGAAACCCTGGGCACTCGTGCGTGGCAGCCCGGGCGCGAAGCTGACATTGGAGGTCAGCTTCCACCAAGGGCGAAAGCACCTGCCCATCGTCACGCTGCAGCGAGTTGCCTGAGCTTGGCGATGAGTTCTTTGGTGGCGACCGCGCTGCCCGTGCGCTCGATCGTACCGACACACGTGAGATCAAACCGACTTGTCAAAGAACACGATCACGTTCCGTCAACATCGTGACGGAGAACGGCTATTTCGACCCAACACCACCCTCATTCTGCGGCATTTTCTTGCCCGCTTCATCGGTTGTATGATCTCGCTGGACCAGGACAGTGGCGGCAGGCGTCGGCCGGCAAGCGGGCCGGGTGGGGTCAGATTGTCGATGGGCAATCGAGGGGTTTGCGGAAGGCTTGCCGGCTGCTGTATCCACTGCCGATGGTCGATTCACGCAACGGCTGACGCGGCTTTTGCCAATCACCTGCAAGCCGCCGTGACGCATGACGCAACACAAGTCCACGTCGTTTCCACGATGCTTGCCGGCAATCGCCATCGACCCACGCCGCACGCCGTTTCGCAGGTCAGTTGCGAGGCCCGCCGTCGGATGGTGGCTTTGTTGGTGTGGTTGGGGCTGTTGGGTGTTCGCTTCTCCGCTCCGTCGGTTGTCAATTGTCGCTGGACCAAGACAGTCGTTCCTGCACTCGCTGCCAGAACCTCGCATTGACGGCCGGGCAGATTCGTTCCAACGACGCTTTCAGCCGCTCAACCTTCTTTCGGAGAATATCATCCGTCCTGATCCGCTCTGCTACGCGGGCGGGTTCCGTGAGCAGATGGGCGAAAATCTCCGCCTGGTCCTCTTCTGGGGCACTCATTGAGTAGTGATTGAGAAATCCATTACCCCACTCCTCCGTTGGCGTGACCCAGAAGGTCGGGTCACGACGAGACGCCATGCCCCCCGGCCCATAGGTGAAGCCCGGCCGGTTCAGTGCAGACCATCCTGGGTCGCCGGAACTTCCGAACTGGCGCTGCTGAACGATATGGTACAACTCGTGGTGGATCGTTTTCCGTATGTACTCCTCGTCCTCTCCCACCCCGGTAACATCAAAATAGCAATCGTGATCGAAGCCCGGTAGGCCACCGAATCGCTCATTTACCAAGGAAAGCGGTTCTTTCTTCAATCCGAGCCGGCGAGAGAACCAGACAAACCAGGGATGCGGCTGAGTTGAGAAGAAGATACCCCCGCAGAGCACGATCCGTCTCAGTTGCATCCTGCGAACAAGTAGGGGCGGATAGAAGCCGAATTCCTGTGCGAACAAGGGAATGTACCATGCCGCGTCCTCGCTGGTGGCGGGTCCGCCCTCGATGCTCGCGGTCCGACGGGCGTGTTCCGAGCGGACGCAGAATGGTTTGTCAGGCATTGCAATCTCGACGGCATAGCGAGCCATCAACTCGTCGAGCACGGCCACCGTTTCCGCTGGAAGCGAGACCTCAATGGGGCGGCGGCTCTTGAAGAGACCCCGTATGTCTCGTTTGAGGATACGCCCAACGTCGGGAAATGCCTGCCACATGAACACCCGCCTGTGGTTCTCCGATGCCGTGGGGTCACATTCGCCGCATCCGCATTCTATTGCCGTCTGTCGGAAATCTGCGAGGTTGGCCGCCACGTCCGGCTACGATCCGTGGTCCGTTGACTTGCTGGTCAATGCCAGCGATTATCGTCCTGGTATTTCTTTCGCGTGTCAGACGGGAGCCGGCTTGTAGTTTCCGCCTCCGGGACACCATGACGCTGCCTGTCCTATTGGGCATTCATGGCCGGGCACCGGCATCGGCTTTGGCGGGGGTGTTGGCTTAATAGTCGTTCCACCACCGCCACCATCGCCACCAGGTGGTGGGTCGATCTCTATGGTGATCGTCTCGCACTTGGGACCGCAATCGAAGTCACCGGCAGCGAGTTTGCCTACCAGAGTTGCTTCTATTGCTATTAACGCATTTTGAGCCAATGTGAGCCTTGAGTAAATCGACCACGCCATTAACTCATCCACAAGCCCGTTTGCCCATTCGCTGAGAAGAAGCGCCAACTTGAATGCGCCACATGCTGGAACGCAAAACGTCTTTGAGGCGACGAGTTTGTCGTCTCCCCAAGTGGTGAACCAACTTGTGACGAAATGCACATCTACCTTCATGCAGACTTTTCCAGGCGGACTAGACAC
Source organism: uncultured Planctomycetia bacterium (assembly GCA_963815695.1). Taxonomy (GTDB): domain Bacteria; phylum Planctomycetota; class Planctomycetia; order Pirellulales; family Thermoguttaceae. The sequence goes on along the minus strand of CAWFIG010000015.1, from coordinate 323,037 downwards.
AGTTACTGGGCCGACCACATACGCATAATCCGAAAACCAATTCGCAGGTCGCAGCCCATTCGGGTCCGTCCAGGCCGTCGGATTGTCACGGCAGTAGCGATAGAGATTAACGTCATACCCGATTGGATCTCTGCTAATCCATGTTGCCAGCGTCGCGCTGTAGTAACGGTTGCGGGCAAGATCGTTGCCTGTTTCCAGGTCGAAGAAGTAACCGGCGTAACGGATTTCGTTGGCGTAGGCCGACTGGTTGTTCGTGCGCTGCGACCATTCCGTGCCCGCGCCGTCGTTGCCGTAGCAGACAGTCACTTTGCCGTAGGCATCGTACACGTAGCGCTCTACGACGTGGCCGGTGGTCGGGTTGACGAGCGCGGTGACGTTGTAGTTGGCATCGCCGGTGTAGTAGAGGGTAGTGTCGCCCTTGTCGGCCACATCGCCGTCGCCGTTGGCGTCGTGGAAACGGACTACCGGGGCATCGATGTATCGCTGGCTCCACACGTATTGATCAATAGAGGTCAGGGGTTCGGGGTCAGAGGTCAGAGTCCGCTCCTCCAACAACTGCCACTGCGTGTTGTAGTAATAGTCGGTCACCGTCTCGTCGGCCAGCGTCTTGGTGACGCGATGGTTCTGGCCGTCGTAGCTGTACGCGGCGATCAGATCGCCCGCCTCGCCCTGGTCGTCCTCGTAGACGGCCGTCAGACGGTTCCAGGCGTCGCACTTGTAATGAACCTGCACGCCTGGGTCGTCGGCACTCGGCCCGGAGATCATGTTGCCGGCCGCGTCGTACGTCGGCGTCACCGTCCCGCCTGTAATCGTCTCAATCTCATTGGCGGCGTTCGTATCGCGGGTCTGCACGTCGCCGTCGTCGTCGAACTCGCTGAAATTGCCCAGGCCGTCGAGCGTCCAGGACTGATCGACGTCGTCGGCGCGCTCACTCGACTTCAGCCGGTCGATGGCATCGTACAGGTACGATTCATCGAGATCATGGTTCAGCTCGTTCGACTTGCTCACGCGGTTGCCCGCCCGGTCGTACTCATACGTGTAATGGTCGATCACGACGTCGGGATCGGCGCCGTAATCGGTCCAAATTTGATCGGCAATGCGGCCGAAGCGGTCGAGGCCGGTGACGTTCGTGCCGGCGGAGTTCAGGTAGCTGAGCTTCACCTCGGCGCTCGCATAGTCTTCCTCGACGATCTGGCCGGCGCCGAGATACTTGTAGCTGGCCAGTGTGCCGCTGCTGTCGCTGATGGTTTCGAGCCGGGACATGATGTCGTCCACCGCGCCGGTCGTGCCGTAACCGTATGTCACGTCACGGCCGTTGGGATAAATCACGTTGGTGAGGCGCAGGTACTTCGCCACGCCGTTCACCGCTCCATCACCGTAGACGTATTGTACGGTGGCGACGGATTGCAGGTCAACCTCGCCGTCGTGGTTCTGCCGCTCCTTGCTCAGGTTGCCCCAGCCGTCGTACTGGTCGAAAACCTGGTTGACGACCGTCGTTTCGGCGGTATCGGCGTAGCTGGTGACCGCCTGGACGCGGCCGAGGTCGTCATTGGTAATCGACCGTACGTCGCATTCGGTGTCGGTTTCGTCAATAGTTCAGTATTGTGTCCCCGGAACGTTTTGGGATTGTACCACCGGGCACGATTGTAATACAGCCCGGTCACCCGGTCGTATTCCCGGCCGGTGTACAGACGGTCGTTGTTGTAGGCCGAGCCGGTCTGCGAATTCCAATCGCCGTCGTAGACCGTTACGTTGCCGTAGGCGCTGTAAGAGTAGCGCTCGACCACCGTGCCGCCGGCGTTGACCAGGGCGGTGACGTTGCCGATGGCGTCGGTCAGGAAATAAATCCGATCGGCGGCCACCATATCCCCGTTCGAGTCATAGCCGTCGCGGAGGATCGGAATGTCCACCCCGCGGGCCGACCAGACGTACTGGTACTGGGCATAGGCCGAAGGGGCGGAGGTCATCGAGGTTCCGGCCCGCGTCTCGACCACTTGGGCCCCGGCGTAGTAGTAGTCGGTGAACGTGTCGAGCCCACCGGATGCGTCGGTGTTCTCGCCGGCCACGATTCGCCGGCCGCCGCCGTCGTAGCGATACTGGGCCAAGACGACTGAGCCCTGATCGACCTCGACCAGCCGGTTCCAGACATCATACGTGTAAGTGTTGGTTCCGTCGGCCAGCAGGTTGCCCGCTTTGTCGTACTCGTAGCCCGCCGCGGTGTTTTCGTTGGCGGCGTTGGCGCTGCCGAAGTTGCCCAGGCCGTCGAGCGTCCACGACTCCTTGGTAACCGTTCCGTCACCATTCTTGACGGCCGTCAGCCGATTGGCGCCGTCAAAGGTGTAAGTCTCGCTCAGGTCGGTGTTTTGCGTATTGGTCCGGCTGAGGACATTGCCCGCCAGATCGTAAGAATAGTCGTATTCGTCCAGGGTTCCGCTGGTGCCGTAGTCTTTCCAAATCTGATCGACCACCTGCCCGAACTGGTTCAAGCCGCTGTAGTCGTGGCTTCCCCCGGTGTAATCCAGGCCGACGTCCGGCTCCAGCGAAGTCTCCTTGACGATGGTGTCAAGGCCAAGGTAGTCGTAGGTGGTTTGCGTGCTGCCCGTGCCATCTGCCGTGCTGTATTCGATCGACGACAGCCGGTTCAGGTTGTCGTCGTAGTTGTAGGCGATCGTCCGGCCGTTGGGATAGACGAAAGTTTGCGGCCGGTAGCCACGAGCGGCCCCGTGCCGGCTCAATAGTTTTGTATCGCGTCCCCGGAACTCCCTTTTGTATCGCGTCCCCGGAACTCCCCCGGAACTCCCGCTTCTTCTCTTGTTTGCCGCAAACCCCGGCAGTCACTTTGGTTTCGGGATGACAGCGTTTTGAGTCCGGTCGCCATGTTGTCTGCTGCTACTGGTTCACTGGATCGGGACGATCCGGCCTAGCTGGTTTCGTTTTGTATCCCAACTTCTCGGCTTGGGCTAGATCGGCTTCGGCTTTGGCTTTGTCGTTTTTCTGCCAGTACGAATAGCCCCGGTTGTAGTACGCCTCGGCGAACTTCGGGTTGAGCCGAATGAACGCAGTATAGTCGGTGATCGCTTTGTCATGGTCGCCTTTCGCGCCGTAGATGCAGCCCCGGTTGTAGTACGCCTCGGCGTACTCCGGGTTGAGCCGAATGGCCTCGGTGTAGTCAGCAATCGCCTTGTCGTGGTCACCCTTCTCTGAGTAGGAACAACCCCGCCCATGATACGCGTGGACGTGCTTCGGGTTGAGCCGAATGGCCTCTGTGTAGTCGGCAATCGCCTTGTCGAGATCGCGCTTCTCGTCATAGACATGGGCTCGCCCGCAATATGCCTCGGCAGATTGTGGATTGAGCCGAATGGCCTCGGTGTAGTCAGAAATCGCCTTGTCATTGTCACCCTTCTTCCGGTAGGAATAACCCCGCTCTTCGTACGCATCGGCATACTCTGGGTTGAGTCGGATGGCCTCGGTGTAGTCAGCAATCGCCTTGTCGAACTCATCCTTCTGAGCGTAAGCATGGGCCCGCCCGTAATGTGTCTCAAAATGTCGTGGATCGAGCCGAATGGACTCGGTTAAGTCAGCAATCACCTTGTCGAACTCGCGTTTCTCTGCGTAGGCGCGCGCTCGCCCCCAATACGCTTCGGCGCATTGCGGACTGAGCCGAATGGCCTGGGTGTAGTCTGCAATCGCCTTGTCGAACTCACTATTCTTATGATAAAGGTCGGCCCGGCCCCCAAATCCTTGAAACGACTTGGGGTCGAGCCGAATAGCCTCCGCAAAATCAGCAATGGCCCTATCAAAGTCACCCTTCAGCCCATAGACGATTCCTCGGAGACGGAATGCCTCGGTGCCATGCGGGTCGAGGCGAATAGCCTCCGTGCAGTCAGCGATAGCCTTGTCGAAGTCGCCGTTCCTGCCGTGGCAACTACCCCGCGCGCAATATGCCTCGGTCATCATCGGATCAAGCTGTATGGCCTGGTTACAGTCGGCGATGGCCTTGTCCAATTCGCCTTTTCGCAAGTGAGCTTGGCCCCGGCTGGAGTATGGCTGAGCGTCTTGTGGGTTCAGACGAATGGCCTCGGTGTATGCAGCTATCGCTCCATCAAAATCGCCTTTGTCTCGCAGCAAAATGCCTTGCTTCGTTGCTTCATCTTCTGGGCTGTTCACGATGTATTCTCCTTCTCAGGAACACGTGCAAGTCTACAATTCCCAGGGGGGAGGCATCAGGCCCCAAGGATCGAATGGGTTACCGCCGGGTATTCCTTTTTGCGGCAACTTCTCGGGTCCCGGTAGCGGAGTGTACTTTGGTTGAGTCCCAAAGGGTGATCCATCTGATGGGACTTGCGTAGACCCAGGGGCAGCCCGCTAGGGTTATCTGGGTTTGGGACAACTGGTTCACCTGGGGTCTCGGGGATCGGATCGGGAATCCCTTCCCCAGAGTCAATCGTACCCGTTCCCGGCCAGCCTGGTTCACCTGGGGCGGGTCCCGTGGGGGCGGGCTCACCTGGAACGCCCGGCGGCACCGGCTCACCTGGGACGCCCGGCGGCACTGGCTCACCTGGCATTATGACAACCTCGGACACACACTGATAAACGGCCCCCATGAGGCCTCCGAAAATTGCGCCCCCAACAGCGCCTCGCAAAACATGACCGTTCGGTATGTTGGCGATCGCGCCGCCAACGCCACCAGCGACAGCCCCGCTCCCCACAGCACCCAGTCCGAGTCCGCTGGCAGCCCCCCCAGTGAGTCCACCCGCCCCGATTGCGATCATCCCGTACCCGACCCTGTTCCACCGCTGCAGGCCGGCATCCATTCGACCTGGATGGGTAAGGTAGTATCACCAGAGTCCCGCGCCGCTTAGGGCAAGGGATCGAGTTCCCCCAACACCTCTTTGGCCTTCCGCCCACTGGTTCAAGAACCGGGGCCACCCGCGGGACACCCGGAATTGCGGAATCGCGGCAGGCTCACCAGGGTCGGACCTTCCTCACTCACTCCTTCGCCAAACCCGAAGGCGGAGATGTCACGAAACACCTGACGTGATGAAAGAAACGAACGAATCGCGCTGCTTGTCCGCTCCCCTGAAAGTCCGCCAGTTTGCTGGAAGATTCGTTCAACATCACACTCAATGCGACTCGCAGCGTAATAAAGAAGCGACAACCATCCTGATGTTTCCCGCACGTCGATCCGTACGTCTTCAATCGAAATCGCAGCTAGACCTAGCTTGATCGCCTCTTCTGACCTGGTGCGCAAAGCAACTACTGCCATCCGCCACGCGAAATGTTGAAGCCTAGAACATAGAGCGGTCGAGACCTTGTCCCGGAGTACAGCGCGTTCTGACGGGGTACCGTTTACGTAGGCTCTGCACAATCGACGAATCTCTCGTTCTGGGAGAACTGCGCTAGAATCATTGGCCTCCTTTTCCTGAAGGCGCACCCATCCGCGCATAGAGAATGTTTGTGCATCTCGCTCAAGCTTATCCCACAATATCCGCCCGCTACAAGGCCGCAGAAATTCTCCTTGTGCAACTTCGGCTTTCCTCTCAGCCACCTCGCTTGGGTGAGGCATCCGATCGTGCAGCGAGTGAAGTACCCTGGTAAGCGATCGCATGATTCTCATGTTGCTAGTCTCACTTCCGCGCAACTTGTCAATAACGGCTACACAAGGAGGATGTCCCTTTGACAGTTGAAAAGAGGAAGGCGATTCCTCGAACGATTATCACGCGATCTTTCGGTTTTCGTCAAGTCCCTTTCCAAGAACAAGACGGTCCAATGCTTTGAGTAACTGCGACATATGCCGATAGCCTTTGACACGATGGAACTTGCTCTCGGCACGCATCAGCCCGGCAATGCACCAACGCTGCCGCATGTCGCCCTCTCGCCAACGCTTCACCCGGCGAGTCACGTTCTGGCGCCACGCTGAAGGCCGACTCGATCGGATTGGTTGTCGCCAACGTTCGGCGAAGCAACTCGGGCACGCCCAGACGAATCACCGTCAGCGTCTCCTCCATCCCCTCCCGCAGACTCGCCGCGGCGTCGGGGTTCAGCCGCTCCAGCCAACGGGCCGTCGTCTTCAATCGCTTCAGGGCCTCGTCGTAGTCCGTCTCGTTGTAGGCCGCATGGAGTTGCCGCGAAAGCTCCTCCCAGTGCTTCTGCGGCAGGTGCTCCCGCACGTTCCGCTTCTTGTGGACCTGGCAGCGTTGGATCAGGGCGTTGCGGCCCCACACCCGTTTCACCGCCGCGTGCAGGGCTTTCGAGCCGTCCAACACCAACAGCGTCGGGCTGCGAGGTGTCCAAGCCGCGCTCCTGCAAATCCTCCAGCAGGGCCGTGCAGACGGCGGCGTTCTCCGTGGCCCCTTGCCGCACCCCCAGCACCCGTTTCGCCCCGTTTTCCAGCACTCCCAAGGCCACGATCATCGTTTCGCCCGCGTACGGCACCCCGTCGATGTAGATCACCGCAAACCGCACGCCGTCGAAACGCCGCTCGGCCAATTGCCGCACCTCGGCCGCCGAGGCCACCACAAACGACCGGCTGACGCTCGACTTCTTGACCCCGAAGCCCTCGCGGGCCAGGTCCACCACGCCCTCGTAGTCTCGGCAGGAAACGCCCCGCACCAGCCGCTTCAGCACCGACTGGGGCATGGCCTCGGGCGACTGCAGCCGGGCGTAGGTTTCCAGGTCCGCCTCGCCGCACTGCCGCGTGTAGCGCATCCGGGGCCGCGGGATCGGCAGCTTCTGGCCGGCGATCACCGCCACCCCTCGCTGATGGCCGTAGCGGGTCACCGTCCGCTCGGGCACCCGCTCATACCGCGAGCCGCAACGCTGGTTCACCTCGTCTTCCAGGAGCAGAGAGGCGACCTTCAGGCCCATCTCGGTGGCGAAGTCGGTCAACGAGTCCTGCATCATCGCCACCACTTCCTCCCGGTCCAGGACCAACTGGACCTTCCGATCCTTCCCAGCCTGCCTCTTTCGCCGCTGTTTCCTGGACGCCTTGCCAACACTGCCTCGTTTCGTGTACCTTTTTCTCATGGCGGTTTCTCCTTTCCTGGTCGAAAGCGGTCCGAGCTACACCGCCCGGACCTGAGGAACCGCCATTTTCTATTTCAACTACGCCGGGGACAACCTCCCGCACACCTGGCTCGGAGGGAAGACGCCGAACGAAGTCTACTTCCATGCCTTTCCCGCCAACCGCCGCCCACGATTTGAGTCAAGAGCCGAGTGGCCGTGCGGATCGCCCTGTGCCAAACCCTGGGCACTTGTGCGCGGTAGCCCCGGTGCGAAACTGACCGTGGAAGTCCGTTTCCATCGCGGCCGCAAACACCTGCCCGTTGTCGAACTCAAGCGAGTTGCCTGAGCGGTGGAACAGCGCGTTGTTGGCAGCCGCGCCCTTCGTGCGCGCCGACGAAGTCGATGCACGCAGGTTCAATCCGAATTTTCAAACAACATTACGCTGTTCCATCAGCGACCTGACGGAACACGGTCATTTCGATCTCGAAACGCCCTCATTGTGCGGTATTCTTCTCTCCGCTCCGTCGGTTATCAAGTTCCCTCGGACCAGGACACCAGCACGGCCCAAAGCGGATCGTGACGCAGGGCGTCGTGGTCGTTGAGGTCTTCGTACCCGAGGGCCAAGGCGAAGATGCGTTGGGCCAGAAGATCGTAAACCGTGTGTTCGATCAGGTCGGGATCGCGGTGGTCGTCGAAGCAGGCGGCGAATCGTCGGATGATACCGGTCTTGGCCTCGACCTCCCGCAAAAGTAGGCCGCCGGCGTCCGACGTGATGGCCCCGCCGTCGAATCGGGCCGTGACGGCCCGGCTGCCGAGCCCTTGGAAATTGAACTCGCGTGCGTTACATTCTGTCAACATTGGGCGGCCTCCTTGCTTGTGGCGTTGTTGCTTTCAGCAAAACAACTTATGCCACACAAGGCCGCCCTTTTTCAATAGGGCTGGTGAAAAATGCGGGCTAATTTCGTACCGCAGTTGTCTCAAACTGGTTGACACGTTCCGTGATCGAGTCCACTCCCGCCGCGTAATCGCGACGTGACGACTAGTTGCTACCTATTCCTTCGAATCAGTGATGTCCCCTTGTCCGACCCTGTCCCCTTTTCCGACCCCCACCTTTTCCGTCTTCTTTTCCTTCCCGCTTATGCCTTTTTCTACTCGCGTTACCTGCCCCGAATCGCCATACCTTTCCTTTGAGAATAATTTCCCGTCGTCGAGCCATGTCTCGTCCAGCACCATTCTGTGGTCACGAAGCACAAGCCGCCAGCGGAGCTTCCCGTTTGGATACCAGAACTTCTGTTCCCCTGTGCCATCGCGCACTTGCGACCCCAGTTTACCGTCAGGCGTGTAGTAATTCCCCCACTTAACATCTGATGTGTTCGGTATCGGCTCCAGCGGCAAACCAGAGAGCCCCACGTAAATCTCGCCTTCCTCTCGAATTGTGCCATCGGGGTAGTATCCACGGTAGGCATAATAACCTGGGTTACCACGGAAGGCAACTTCCCAGTGGCCATATAGGCCCTCGTTCGCCACTACACGATAGAAATGCTTGCCGAGTAGGCCGCCTCCCCAGTAGTAGCCAACGAAGACATTAGGGTTCAACGACAGAGGGGTCGCCTTTGGCCATGATTCGACGCCGACGGCGATTATGGACAGTGTAGCTACACACAGCCCGCACACCCACCAAGGATGCAATCGTAACATGATCGAATCCTCCACTTGTTTTCGGTTTGTTCAAGGGTTACGACAGATAGCGTCGCAAAACTCGCGGCACACCTCACCGCCAGCAGCCATTACTAGGTTGCATGTCAGCTTATAGGCTGGATTCTTCAGTGCCTTACAGATGCTACTGCCGCTCCCCGCCTTTTTGTCGCAGTCCTTACGACATTGTGCCTGTGAGCAATCGCTCTTCGTGGGAACATCACCAATGACCGTGTAAACTCGCGAGTCCGTAAATGACGCCTTGCACGGAGAGTAGCCGAAGCAACCGAAAAAGAAGCGTTTCTTGGCTCGTCTGCTCTGGTAGATAATGAACTGCCCGGGCGGGTATTCCTTAAGCGCGCGTACAGTCGATCGGCGTTGAACCTTGGGTTCCGACGGCCCCTGCCACTGAGTGACGCTCCGTGTCATGGCATTTGTAATAGCATTCGTGGTCCTTCTCTTTTATCAGATCGCACTTGAATGTTACCTCACACCCCTTTCCGCTTGGGTCAGTCCGCATTACCGGATCATCCCCCACATACGCATACAGGTTAATCCCGCCCCGATACCCAATTGGGTCTCTATTGATAAACCTCTCCAGCACCGCATCGTAAAAGCGGGCGCGGTAGTACATCAGGCCGGTGGCGAGATCGGCATTTTGCAAGCCCCCGGTGGCGAGGTCCACCGTTCGGCCCGTGTAGAGAATCGTGTTATTCTCTGCGGATGCGTTGCCGGCAATCGCGGCCCAGGTATCGCCGGTGCGGGCGGTAACCACGCCGTAGGGCGTATAGGTATAGCGCTCTACGGCTTCCCATTTCTGATCGGTCGAGTTGTACTTCAACAGGCCGGTCACGTTGTAGTTGGCGTCGCCAAGGTAGAGGATGCGGTCGGCCGCCTGGATGTCGGTGCCGTCGCTGGTGAGCGTGTCGCGGAGAATCGGGGCGTCGATGTAACGCGACGACCAGATCATCTGATAACCACCATCGGCTGCGCCGCCGGTGTTTATATTGCTCTGGATGACCTGTTGACCGCTGTAATAGTCATCTTGCACCGTGCCCGCCACGGGCGGATTGCCGCTGAAGCTCGTGTAAATCTGAATCCGCCGGTTCGTGCCGTCGTAAACGTTCTGCTGAAGAATCGTCAGGTTCTCGCCGCTGCCCGTGGTGACTTTCGTCATCCGGTTCCAGGCGTCGTAGATCGCCGAGTTGCCCGAGCGGAGCGTAATCATGTTGCCGGCGGCGTCGTAGCCGGAACTGCCCGTGTCGGGCGTCTCTTCGTTGGCCAGGTTGTAGTCGCCAGCGCCGAGATTATTGCCCAGCGAGTCGAGCGTCCAGGTTTCGGAAGGCGTTTGGCTGCCGCCGACGTACCACTCTTTCAGGCGATCCACGTTGTCGTAAACGTAAGTCTCATCAAGATCGTGGTCCAACTCGTTCGACTTGCTCACGCGGTTGCCCGCGCGGTCGTAACCGTAAATGTATTCATCGACCGCGCCATCCACGACCTCGTTGCCGCCTTCGAGATGGTATTGCTCCCAGACCTGATCGTGGATGCGGCCAAAGCGGTCGAGGCCAGCGAACGAATTGTCTCCGTCGGGATCGTAATCGAGCTTCACCTGCGATTGGGCGTAATCCTCCACGGCGATCCGGCCGGCGCCCAGATACTTGTAGCTGGCCAGTGTGCCGCTGCTGTCGCTGATGGTTTCGAGCCGGGACATGATGCAATCGACCACTTCGTCGATGTTCTGCGACTGCGAGTCGCCGTAGCCGTACTCGATTTCACGGCCATTGGGATAGGTCACCTGATCCAGCCGCAGGTAGGGAACCGGGCGGTCGGAGCCGGCGGTGACATACCCGTCATCGTAGTGGTATTGTACGCCGGCCCCCGTTCCGTTGTCAACTTCAGCGGTGGTGTGAACTCAATTCCCTCGCTTCTTATTAATAATTCAGTATTATGTCCCCGGAACTCCAACTTGGGCGTAACGCAACGATATGTGGACCATCTCAACCCGCGCGCCGTTATCGACGCCTTGCGGTCGAGAACGTGGTAGCGAACGCAACAACGCAACAGGAGCGAAGCCAGGAGCGTTGCTGGGCAACGTAGGGTGGCCGGGTGGGGTCTATCTTCCCACCGAAGGAAATTTCCATCCGCCGCAAATGCCCATTGCCCTACCGCGCGGCGTGACCTCGAAAATCGAGTGACGCGACAATCCCGTACACTCTCGCCGGCGAATCGTCGCACTGCCACGGCGCTGTCACGGCGCTTTCACGGCGCGCCGTCAAGGAACCTTCCCCGGCGATCGACAATCATTTCTGTTTGTCTGGCCCGCCGTTGGCTGGCGGCTCTGGACGTTTGTTGGTTTTGTCAGTATTCTGCGGTGTTCTCTTCTTCGCTTCCTTGGTTGTTGTGTTTCGCTGGTCCAGGACACCCGTTTTCACTTCTTGTTTCGTCACTGTCCTGGTTTCGCAGTAGCGGCTGTTTGAGACACAGCGATGAGAGGTCTACCGGATCACCGACCACTACGTCTTCCTGTTCGCCGAATAGTTCCAGTAGAGCAAGATAATCCTTCATCGCTGATTTTCCAGCAGCGTCTTCGTCGCATCCCGGCAGGCACTGAACTGCTCGCAGGGCCGCGCGCCGCATACGCAGTTTGGTGCTGTGCCTGGTTTGGCCTCACCACCGCCCGAATCGCACCGATTGCGGCGGTGCTTGCATTTCCGATACGAGCAACAGCAGCGTGCTTCCGAAGGTCCGCAATTGTCGTGGGTTCGCCCAGATTGCGGGTTGCGTCGTAGAGATATGATGCGGCAAACGCGACAGCCGACAAGTGAACTTCCTCCCATTGTGGCACGCTTACAACTACTTCAACTGAAGACAGAACGTTCTCGATAGCCTTTATGCTCTGCGCATTGAGGAGCGACTTGACTTCCGTGCGAGCCCGTTGTGCGCCTCTCAACGCAAAGGCAACGATCGCCCGAAGCGGGAGTCTCTGGATTTGTTCGGCCGTGGGAGAATTCTCAGTGTTCGCTTCCATAGAGTCTCGTTGTGTGGCACGACGCACACACACGGCAGGGGTTCACGTCACAATAAGGGCCTCTTGTTTACCAGCCGCCGCTATCGCCTCCCCCGCTGCTGCCGCCGCCAGCGCCTCCTCCACCAGAGCCGCCACATTTGCTCTCAAGTGCTTGAATCTCGGCAGACACCTTGCCCAACTCCGCATTCGCTGCGGCGAGGTCTGCCTCTGTCTTTGCGGTGGAGTATCCCTCACCGATTCCACCGCCTTGTATTTGCGCCGCACTGTCTCGCTCGATTGAGGCAAGCTTGTTTTCGAGAAACTCAATCTCTTTCCCGATTTGAGCCTCTTGCCGCAGCAGCCCTTGTAGTTTAGCCGCGTCTGCTGCCCCACAACAGGCACCCAATTGCGGCGGCAAATCCGGCATCAGCCACCAGGGCAACGCAGGCTCGGCACACACCTTGGGTCGCAAGGGGTCAGGGAGACATTCTGAAAAGCCCTTCGTACATCCAAGAATTCTCCATGTACTTTCTGCGCGCTCTCTGCAGGCTTCCCGACACGTTTGCCCTTTAACCACCACGACATTCTCCGTCCATATCCTACCGCCGTCGTCATAAGTGCAAGTCGCATATCCTAGGTCGTAGGTTTCCGGCACCGTCTCTGGGGGTGCTGAGGTGCCGGTGCCGGTGCGGGCAGCGGCCTCGGCGGGGGCGATAGACCAAACCAACCGCTGTCCGAGTCGTAGATGGTCAAGCCACCGATGCCGATTTCCCACCGTCCTGTCCCTGTCGCATCAGTGTATCCGGTCGGATCATCGCCGACGTATTCGTAGAGGTTAATCCCGCCCCTATACCCGATTGGATCTCTGTTGACAAACCGCTCCAACAGGGCATCGTAGTAGCGGCCGATGCTGTACTGCAGCATCGTATTCCAACTGAGCGCCTTGCCTGTGTAGAGAATCGCGTTGTCGATGCCGGATTGCGACCGGTTCACGGAGAGTGCTGCCCACAAGGCGTCACGCACCGTCACCACGCCATAGGGCGTGAAGGTGTAACGCTCGACCACTTGCCACGTGCTGGAATTGTACTTCAATAGCCCGGTGACGTTGTAGTTGGCGTCGCCGAGATAGAGAATGCGGTCGGCCTGGACAAGCGTGCCGTAGCTATTGTAGTGGTCGCGGAGGATGGGGGCGTCGATGTAACGCGGCGACCAGAGGAACTGGTAGCTGCCCTGCAAGTTGTGGCTGCCGTCGTGCGTGTAACTCTGAATCACCTGCTGGCCGCTGTAGTAATCGTCCTCGACCGCGCCGAACGACGTGCCCGTGTAGTTGCTGGAGATGCGAACCCGCCGGTTCTGGCCGTCGTATTCGTACGTTTCGACCGTCGTCAACGTCTCGCCGACTTGACGGGTTACCTGCTTCAGCCGGTTCCAGCCGTCGTAGATGGCCGAATCGCCCGAGCGGAGCTTGAGCATGTTGCCGGCCGCGTCGTACGGATCGCTGCTTTGGCCGGTGGGCGTCTCCTCGTTGGCCAGGTTGTAGCTGGCCCCGAGGGTCGTCGAGCGGTTATTGCCCAGCGAATCGAGCGTCCATGTCTCAGAGGGCGTCTGGCTGCCGCCGACGTACCACTCTTTCAGACGATCAACGTTGTCGTAAACGTAGGTCTCGTCACGAGTGTTGTCCAATTCGTTCGTCTTCCTCACGCGGTTGCCGGCGCGGTCGTACTCATAGGTATAGTGATCGAGCGGCACGGGCGTGGCGTCATAGGTCTCCCAAATCTGATCGACCACGCGGCCGAAGCGGTCCAGCCCGGTGACGTTGCCGGAAGAATGGAGGTATCTGAGTTGCATTTCACTCATCTCCGCTGTCTTCCCTGGATTTGGTGAGTGTCACCTTTTCCGCCTCGAAACTGCCGGCAAGCTGTGTGCCTATCTTCGGCTGCGCCTCAAGCGTTGACGGGGATGGGGTCTAATCGTCGATGGGAAATCGAGGTTCTCGCCGAAGCCTTATCTAGGGCCGTTCCCTCTCTCGGAAGTCGGTTTTCACAACGGCTGACGCGGCAACTGTCAGTGCCCGCCGTTGACTGGCGACTCTGGACGTTGGTTGGGGTGGTCAATTGGCGTCTTCCGAGCCGCTTGATCCCGCACTAGCAGTCTTCGTAATGATCTGCGGTCAATGTTGCGGTCTAGGGTGCGCACTTCGCCGCCCACCGTCACGTAATTGATGCCGCTTGGGTGAGCACTACCGATGCCGATACCCTTTTCGGGCTGGATAGCATCCAGCGCTTGTTCAAATGTCAAGTCTCTGGGTTCCATCCAACGAATATCAGAATTTACGGCTTCGATTATCAGTATCTTGTCGTTGTCAGAGCCATCGGAAGCCGGCGTCACCGGCTCACGGCCCGTCCACATGGTATTTGACCCGACCACTGCAACGTAATTTGTGATTGCTGGTCCTTCGTTGTCCGCAGAAGGGCATTGAAATTCTTTGACGATTTGGTCGGCAAGTCGAAACTGGGCGTTCGTTGGAGCATTCGGAGGTTGTGTTACATCATAGCCACCTGAGACGTTTCGATGATAAAACGTTAGGTCGGCGACCGACAGTCGCCAACTGTTTACGGGCTTACCAGTTTTGTCGCAGTAAAATGCCGGAGGAAACGACCCGTGCTGACGCTTGTAATTGACCAAGGCTAAGCCAATCAGCTTAAGATTCAACTGACACCCCGTACACTCTCCCGCAACCACCGCATTCTTGTGCGCCTTCACTAGCAATATCGCTACTCCAAGCAGCGCCAATATAAGCAGAAGATATAGGTAGCCTTTGCCACCAACACCCCGTGAGGGTGTTTGCGTATCGGGTGGCTCGCTTGTCTTTGGCTCGTCAGTCGCTTTGGTCATGGTGATCTGCTCCGCTACGAAGGCGTCTATGCCAGATTAGGTAGCCGGTGATGCCGTTGCGTACCTTTGTCCAGCTCTTATCGGACCGTTCACCACATGGGAATAGTACCATCCATGTCGGGAAGATCAGTGCTGTGCTTTGTTGGGTCTAAGGTGCCATCATTCCATGCCTTCAAGCAACCGTCAATGATTTGCTGAGTAGTTGGCGATGGTGTGTATGACACCTCGGTCGTCTGGATGCCACCACGACAATAGGATTCTCGCGTCCTGGTAGGGTTACAGTCTCCGAGCTTTCCCGTACATCCTGCTACGAACAAGCCGATTCGATTTCGATAGTCGCCCCGTTGCCTCCCCAAGAGTGTTGCCTGGATGGCTCTTGGCAGTTCCCCCACGGCCTTCCTGAACAGCCTTTAGATACTCGTAGTATTGATACTGTTCTCGGGCATGTGCAAGACACTAGGCACATCCACACCCCAACTTGCTTGCGAGACATGCTGCCGCAATGCAATGACGCAGACTAATGTGTTTCGGATCCTCCCTGTTATTGTAATTCGGATCTCCTCGGCGCGGAGGAACGAGTTTGTCAGCCTCCTGCCACCCGAGCGTCTCACACGTTCTAGCAGCGAGTCCGATCGACTCCGAAGGTGAAAAGAGGTTTTCGATTACGCTTGATCGACATGCCCAACCACATTTCGCTTGCGCAATTGTTCCAAGCTGGGAAATCTAGGCGTATGCGGCGTGCGAGGTAAAGGCATGTTCCCAGTTGGGTCACTTCCGTCTGTCGGATCATCACCAACGTACTCATACAGGTTAATCCCGCCCCTATACCCGATTGGATCTCTGCTGACCCAGGTGGAGAGGGAAGGACTGTAGTAGCGGTTCCGGGCTAGGTAGTTGCCGGTCTCGGCGTCGAAGAAATAACCACAGTAGAGCGGGCCGTCTTCCGTTGGCGCGGCTGAGTTGCTCCAGTTCTCATCGCAGACCGTCGCCTCGCCGTAGGACGTGTAAACGTAATGCAGCGTAGCGTCGTTGCCAACGCCGTAGCCGTCGGTGATCGTCGTCGTCACGTTGTGGTTCGCGTCCCATGTGTAGTAGCGAATCGTGTCGTCCGCGTCGGTCGTCGGGTCACAATCGCCGTCGGCGTTGCCGTCGTGGAAGCGAACCACCGGGGCGTCGATGTACTGTGGCGACCAGACGTAATCGGTCACCCCTGCCAGCGACACGCTGGTCGTTGAAGGACTGCTCTTCCAGCACTTGCCACTGCCGGTTGTAGTAGTATTCGGTCACCGTCTCGTCGGCCAGCGTCTTGGTGACGCGATGGTTCTGGCCGTCGTAGCTGTATGCGGCGATCGGATCGCCCGCCTCGCCCTGGTCGTCCTCGTAGACGGCCGTCAGACGGTTCCAGGCGTCGTACTTGTAATGGACCTGCACGCCTGGGTCGTCGGCACTCGGCCCGGAGATCATGTTGCCGGCCGCGTCGTACGTCGGCGTCACCGTCCCGCCTGTAATCGTCTCAATCTCATTGGCGGCGTTCGTATCGCGGGTCTGCACGTCGCCGTCGTCGTCGAACTCGCTGAAATTGCCCAGGCCGTCGAGCGTCCAATCTTGATAGCTGTCGCTCTCGATGGAAGGGACGCCGTTGGTCACCGTGACCGTGCCGCGCTGGGTGTTGGTCAGGCGGTCGAGGGCATCATAGCTATAAAGCTCGTCGAGGCCCGAGGCGTTCTGGCCCGACGTTCTGCTTCCACCAACGATTGCCGGCACGGTCATACCCGTAGCGATACTCGTCGATAACGTTCTCCGAGTAATCCTTCCAAACCTGATCGACCACCCGGCCGAAGCGGTCCAACCCGGTGACGTCGCCGTTGGAGTCGAGATAGGTCAACTTCGCGGCCCCATTGTCCTCTTCGACGATCTGGCCGAGGCCGAGATACTTGTAGGAAGATACCGCTTCGCCGGCGTCCATGTCGCCGTCGCTGTCGAGGTCGTCGAAGATGTCCGAGAGCCGCGACATGATCGAGTCCACTCCCGCCGCGTAATTGTAGCCGACGTGGCGATCATTGGGATAAACTACGTCGGTCAGCCGCAAATAGGCCGCCCGGCCGTTGGCGTCGGCCCCGTCATCGTAGTGGTATTGTACGCTGGCCCCCGTCCCATTGTCAACTTCAGCCGTGGTGTGGGCTTGGCGTTCCCGAACCACGTTGCCCCAGCCGTCATAGGTATAGACCACTTCGTTCAGCGGAGTGGGCGGGTTGTCGGCATTAAGGCTGGTGACGGTTTGCACGCGGCCGAGGTCGTCATTGGTAATCGACCGTAACGTCGCATTCGGTGTCGGTTTCGTCAATAGTTCAGTATTGTGTCCCCGGAACGTTCAAGGAGCATTGCTGGGCAACGTGGGGTATCCGGGTGGGGTCTATCTTCCCACCGAAGGAAAGTTTCATCTGCCGCAAATGCCCATTGCCCTACCGCGCGGCGCGACCTCGAAAATCGAGTGACGCGACAATCCCGTACACTCTCGCCGACGATCGTCATGCCTGGAAGTCGTTGGCATCCCCGGCGCTAATCCCGGCGCTGATCCCGGCGCTGGCACGGCGCGCCGTCAAGGAACCTTCCCCGGAAATTGTTGCCGACAATCATTTCTGCTTGTCTGGCCCGCCGTTGACTGGCGGCTCTGGACGTTGGTTGGGGTGGTCGGTTTGTGTGCTGTCAGTCGGGTCGCCAATCAATGATTCCCGACCCATTTTAGCGTTGCCGATGCGTAACGAAGGATCATCGCAATATCTTCTGCCACACGAGGCTCTCGACATAGACTGGGATGTTGCAGACGACAGCCAAAGTGAGCGCGTCGCTCGGCCGCATATCGACAACAACTAACGAGCCGGCCTGAGACATCTGAAGATGCGTGCGATACGTCTCGTTTTCGGATACATCGCTGATTATGACCTTCATCAAATCGGCACCGAGCGCTCGCAAGGCGGTTGCCGTCGCACGATGCGTGCTAAGGGGTGGTGCTGGTTTGCGCTTCAGTTCCCACCCCAGTAGCCATGCCTCAAATCGTCCTGTGCGAAACGCCAACCGGCGTTGGCCGTCCCTTTCGTGAAGAAAGACCTGGGAGGGCCGGCCATCACGTCCATCGCACACCACTAGTTCGATGTCAACCACGCAATTATCGACGCTGATTTCCATCACGTGACGCTGACGCGCAAACTCGCGGGCGATCTCGTCGATTGCCTCCGCACCGTGTGGACTACAGTAGAACCTGTCTTCAACTTGGTTGTGTGCGACGGGACGCATGATCGCAACGTCTACTTTCCCCGCGCACCCCTGGACTTCGCATTTTGATGACTCCATTTATGCAATCTCTCGTTTGATCTAGTTCCTTCGTTAGTGGATGCACAAAACTCTCTAATCACTCCTTAAGAAGCGAGTTTCGCCTAATTGGGCGAAGGCTTCGGCCCTGGGCAAAATGACGGTGGAGGTCCGGGTGGCTCAAGTGGACCCAATCCACCTCTGCCCGGCGGCCCCTGCGGTTTCATTGGACCCATCACCGTCCCTCCCCCGCCTCCTGGCAAGGGGCGAACCCATGTCGGACCAACGCCTGGCCGAATCGCGGTGCCACCGCCCGGTATCACGGGTTCAGGAGTCGGAGGGGGCGGTGGTGCCTGTGTCTGTGGGCAGTTGAAGTCGCCTGCCAAGAGTTTCGCTGTCAGAATTGCGTCTATGATTTGCAGTGCGGCTGTAGCCGTTGCAAGTGCGTTGGCATACGACTCCGCATTCATTTGATCCACAAGTCCATTTGCCCAATCGTTGAGAAGCCAAAACAACTTCTGTGCGCCACATGTTGGGACACAGAATATCTTTGATCCGACGAGTTTGTCGTCTCCCCAAGTGGTAAACCAGCTTGTGACAAAATGCACATCTACCCTCATGCAAACAATTCCTGGGGCACTAGGCAGAGTCACTGGGCCGACTACGTAGGCATAGTCTGAAAACCAGTTCGCCGGCCGAAGCCCTGACGGGTCTGTCAAGGCCGTCGGATTGTTGCCGCAATACCGATACAGATTCACATCCGCTGCTATTGGATCTCTGTTGATAAACCTCTCCAACGCGGCGTCGTAGAAGCGGGCGCGATAGTACATCAGGCCGGCGGCGAGATCGACGTTTTGCAGGCCCCCGGTGGCGAGGTCTACCGAGCGGCCGGTGTAGAGGATGGTGTTGTTCTCTTGCGATACGTTGCCGGCAATAGCGTTCCAGGTGTCCCCGGCGCGAGCGGTCACCACGCCGTAGGGCGTATAGGTGTATCGCTCGACAACCTCCCACTCCTCGGTGCCCGCGTTGTATTTTACCAGGCCGGTGACGTTGTAGTTGGCGTCGCCGAGATAGAAGATGCGATCGGCTGCGACGATGCTGCCGCTGCTGTAGGTGTCGCGGAGAATCGGGGCGTCGATGTAACGCGACGACCAGATCATCTGATAACCACCATCGGCTGCGCCGCCGGTGTTTATATTGCTCTGGATGACCTGTTGACCGCTGTAATAGTCATCTTGCACCGTGCCCGCCACGGGCGGATTGCCGCTGAAGCTCGTGTAAATCTGAATCCGCCGGTTCGTGCCGTCGTAAACGTTCTGCTGAAGAATCGTCAGGTTCTCGCCGCTGCCCGTGGTGACTTTCGTCATCCGGTTCCAGGCGTCGTAGATCGCCGAGTTGCCCGAGCGGAGCGTAATCATGTTGCCGGCGGCGTCGTAGCCGGAACTGCCCGTGTCGGGCGTCTCTTCGTTGGCCAGGTTGTAGTCGCCAGCGCCGAGATTATTGCCCAGCGAGTCGAGCGTCCAGGTTTCGGAAGGCGTTTGGCTGCCGCCGACGTACCACTCTTTCAGGCGATCCACGTTGTCGTAAACGTAAGTCTCATCAAGATCGTGGTCCAACTCGTTCGACTTGCTCACGCGGTTGCCCGCGCGGTCGTAACCGTAAATGTATTCATCGACCGCGCCATCCACGACCTCGTTGCCGCCTTCGAGATGGTATTGCTCCCAGACCTGATCGTGGATGCGGCCAAAGCGGTCGAGGCCAGCGAACGAATTGTCTCCGTCGGGATCGTAATCGAGCTTCACCTGCGATTGGGCGTAATCCTCCACGGCGATCCGGCCGGCGCCCAGATACTTGTAGCTGGCCAGTGTGCCGCTGCTGTCGCTGATGGTTTCGAGCCGGGACATGATGCAATCGACCACTTCGTCGATGTTCTGCGACTGCGAGTCGCCGTAGCCGTACTCGATTTCACGGCCATTGGGATAGGTCACCTGATCCAGCCGCAGGTAGGGAACCGGGCGGTCGGAGCCGGCGGTGACATACCCGTCATCGTAGTGGTATTGTACGCCGGCCCCCGTTCCGTTGTCAACTTCAGCGGTGGTGTGAGCTTGGCGTTCCCGAACCACGTTGCCCCAGCCGTCATAGGTATAGACCACTTCGTTCAGCGGAGTGGGCGGGTTGTCGGCATTAAGGCTGGTGACGGTTTGTACGCGGCCGAGGTCGTCATAGGTGGTGTGGATGGACGCGACGTAGTCGTCCACGCTCTCCGAAAAGCCCCAGTCGGTTACCGTGTCGTAAGAGAGCCGCCCGGCGGCATCGTAGGAATAGTCATGTTCGACGCCGCGCTGGTCGGTGCTTGAAACGGTGCGGCCGAGGCGGTCGTAGTCGGTCGAGGTGTGGTCGCCGTTGCCGGAGGAGATCGTCCAGACCTTGGTGGCCGAGTCCTGCGAAAGCGTGTCGGTCGAATCGGGATAGACCACGGCCGTCTGCCAGGAGCGGTTGATCGTCGGACGTGTAGAGGTACTTGGTCGCCTGGGCTTCGACGTTCTCGGTTTGCGGGTCGCTGTCGTCCCCCTTGGCGTTGTAGGCGATCATGGTCACGAGCCGCCCGGCGGAATCGTACTGGTATTCGACCGTGATGTCGCATTCCGTGTCGGTTTCGTCCACGTTGCCGTCGTCGTAGTTCTGGATCGTCCGGACCGTGCGGCCCGGCGTCGTCGTAGAGGGTCCAGTTCATCGCGGCCGAGGTTGTCGATCGTCTTGTAGGCGTATCCGGCGGCGTTGTACTCTGTCAACGAGAGCTGGAAGTCGTAGCCGGCTTCGGTATTCACGTCCTCGACGAGGGTTTCGATGTCGTTGTCGCCACGAGCCTGCTCGGCGACGTCGGGAATGCCGTTGCGGTCGGTGTCGATCAAGTCGCCGGCAGCGTAAGCCCCGCCCGCATCCGTGCCGCTTGTCGCGTGGAAGAAATAGTGCGTCCACGCGGCATCGGCTCCCACGTCTTCGCGGCCGAAGCTGGCCGAGGCGACCGTGCGGTCGAGGCCGTCGTACCAGTATTTAGTTCGATTCGTAAGTCCCAAAGAAAAGTCTTCGTGTATTGGAAAAGAGCTTTCGCCTAGGCGAAAGCTCTTTTCGCGGCCGAAGACCATCGTCATTGGGGTCATAGTGGCGTGAATCCCAGGTTGGAACGCGCTTGTGGCCAGTCAGCGGCACCGAAGTACGCCTTCGGCGCACACTCCATTTATAGCAAGCCCTGCGGCTCGCTGCAATAACTCTCTGGATGGAGGTTGTGCCTGACGGCAGCTATGCCGTGCTGCGACGCTGGGGGGCGTACTGCAAGGGCAGTTTCACGTTGGGCAACAAGAACTCCACGGTGGGAGCCAATCGTTCGATCGGATGACTAGCCGCGGCGGACCGAAGATCCTCGGCCGTAACGTGCAGATAGATCTGCGTGCTGGTGATCAGCCGATGGCCCAACAAATCGCGGATCGTCACCAGCCCCACGCCCGCGCGCACCAAGTGCGTGGCAAACGTGTGCCTCAGCGTGTGCGGCGACACTCGCTTGACGATACGGGCACGACGGGCATGCGTTCGCACGCGCGCTCATAGATCGCGCCACGCGGACAGCGCCTTACCAGCACGGCTGCGAAAGAACGTCCCGCGCAGCGGCACGTCTCGGCGGACCTGACGATACGCATTCAACGATTCAGCAACCTTGAGGTTTAGCGGAATACTTCGTTGATGGCCGCCCTTGCCTGTCACACGAATCGTGTTCGTCACCAGGTCGACGTCTTCCTCCACGAGCGTCGCACATTCAGAAGCGCGAATCCCCGTGCCATACAACAACGCTAGGATCGCGCGGTCCCGTAAGCCCAACACGATGTCCTTCGGCGGACTGGCCAGCAAATGTTGGACTTCCTCCGTAGACAAAACGCTGGGTAGCTTACGCGGCTTCGCCTTCAGTTTCGGAAAATGTGCCAGTGGGTTGGCGGCGGGCTCCAGATGGCCCATCGCCACAATCGCCCGGTAGAAGTTCTTCAGAACGGTCACCTGACGCCCGACGGCCGAATCGCCGTTGTGACGATCGTGCCGCAAGTGATTGACGTACTCCAAGACGTGGCGAGCCGTTACCTGTCCAGGTTCGACATCATCTTGCCGAAGACGAACGTACTCACGAAACTGTTCCAATGTCTTCTGATAGGCGGCGATCGTGCTGGTTCGCAATCCCCGCGCCGCGCAATGCGTCTGCGTGTAGAGACAAATCCAATACTCCCATGTCATGTTGCATCTCCCCCGGTAAGATCAAGGCGGTTGACTGCACGTTGCGGTCGATCCTTCAGCACGTGCAGGTACACACCCGTCTCCGCCGGGCTCCGATGTCCCATCAGCTTCGCAATCACGGCCAGATCCACTCCGCGATCCATCAAGTGGGTCGCGTAGGAATGACGCAGGGCCTTGGGCGTGACTTCACGGTTAATCCCGGCCCGTTCGGCCGCCTGGCAGACCACCTCGCAAACATGCTTCGCGGCAAGAGGCTTGCCAAACTTCTCGGTCCGCAGCAGCGAACCGCGCTTCCCTCCACGCTCCAAGAGATAGGCCAACAACTCCGTGTAGACCATCTCCGGCAAAGGCACAATTCGCTGCCGGTCTCCCTTGCCGGCCCGCACCAGCACTTCCCTGCGTGTCGTATCGACGTCCTGCACCCTCAAGTCACAGAGCTCCTTGGTGCGTAATCCACAGCCGTAGAGCAGCAAAATCACTATTCTTTCGCGGCGTTGCATGGGCGTGGAAGTAGGGCACGCCTTCACCACTTGAACTGCCTCCTCTATGCTGAGCGACTCTGGTTCCTTTCGCTTGCCGTCATCCTTGATCTGAAAATGGTCCAGCACGTTACGGTCGGCGCGGCCGCTGCGCCAGGCGTAGTCCAGAAAGCCACGCAGATGGCTGAGGTTCTTATTGAGGCCCGCGCCGACACGCCCGGCCTGACGTTCCCTCTCAATCCAACGCAGGTAGTCCAACAGTTCCAGCTTCCACAGCGGTCGGTCGGGGGCTAGCCGTTCCATCGCCTCGCTCACTCGCCGCAGCGTACAGCGAACATCGCGTACCGTGCCCGCTGCCTTGCGCGCCACGTCCAACAGGTAATCGAGATAGCCTTCGATCAATGGATCCAAAGATGGCTGCCGATGGTTACGTTCACTCACGCTGCACCTCCTACCGCAAGAATGTCGTTGAGAGGATGGACCTTGACCGCCTGATGCAATTGCGGATCGGCCACGTGCAGATAACGCATCGTCGTGCTGATGGTCTGGTGACCCAGGAGTTGCTGCACGTCGGGCAGACGGACCCCAGCTTCCAACAGGTCCGAGGCGCAGGTATGGCGAAACTGGTGCATCGTGATTGGCGTCGCCGAACAACCACTGCCCAGCTTCTGAATCCCACGGCTGATGGCTGATGCCGTCAACCGGCCGCCATAACGGTTCACAAACAACGCCGATTCGTCACTACGGCCAAGGGCTTCCAAATGATTCTGCCGCTTCGGCATGTACGCTTCCAGGCACTGCCATGTCATTGCGGGGACTGGCACCCGACGCTCCTGGCCCGTCTTGCTGTTGCGGACCAAGAGCACTCCTTCCTCGCGGTCCCAGTCCGACACATTCAGCCGCGATACGTCTCCACGCCGCGTCCCCGTGCCATAGAATACTGACAACAGCGCCACCCACATCAAGCGGTGGTAGCCGTAGCGATTCGTCGCTGCTGCCTCCCACAGTCCACGCATCACCTCGGGACTGATTCGCCGCGGCAGGCGCGAACGGATGTCCAGCTTCGGACCATGCAACCATCGCAATGGATTGCTGAGCCAAACGCTTTCGCGCACCAGGAACTCGCCCAGGCATCGCAGCTTGCTGATGCTTCCGGACAACGTCGCCTTCGCCCGATATGCCCCGCGGCCACGCAGATAGCGGACCAGCATGTCCGCATTGATCTCTTCCAATGCCGGTCGAGGGCGAAGGTTCTTCAACCAACTTCCCCACCGCTCCAGCTCTCGCCGTGTTCCCTTGACCGTCTCTGCAACTCTCCCTGCCGCTTCGTATTCCTCCATGTACCGATCCACCAATCGATCCCATCGCTTCATGTGATACTGCTTCCTTAACTGTTCGTCGTTCTCTTGATTGACTGTCTTGCCAGACGAGGTCTCCAGTTCGCTGGCAAACCGACTTGCATCAAGACACGCCCCCTCCAATCCTGTCAAGGGTAGAGAATCACACAATATGACGCCCGATATGACGACTTCTTGTGACCAGAAATGGTCGGAATTGAACTAAATTCCCTTTTTTCCAAGGAGTTTTGCGATGAAGAAGAACGAAGTGAAGATTGGTAGCGTCTACACCGCGAAGGTGACCGACAAGATCGTCGAGGTTCGGATCGACGCCGAGAGCCGACACGGCGGGTGGGAGGCAACGAATCTCGCTAGCGGCAAGAAGGTCCACATCAAGTCGCCGGCCCGGTTGCGGTCGGCCGTTGGCGGCAAAGCGTCCGCCACAGCCGCCAACAAGAGCAAGGGCAATAAGAAGGCCAAGACCGACGCCGCGGCCCAACCGGCGCAAACGTCGGCGGCCACCGACAAAGACGTGGCCCCCGAGGCGAAGGACGGCAAGAAGGCCGACAAGCCCAAGCGAACGCGGGCCCCGAAGGAGCCCAAGGAGAAACGAGTCAGCGGCTTGGACGCTGCCGCCAAGGTGCTGCAGGAATCGGGCGAACCGATGACCGCCAAGGAGATGGTCGAGGCGGCCGAGGCCAAGGGCTACTGGAAGTCGCCCGGCGGCAAGACGCCCCACGCCACGATCTACAGCGCGATCATCCGAGAGATCGCTACGAAGGGCGACGCCACGCGGTTTGTGAAGACCGAGCGCGGCAAGTTCGCCGCCAAGCGATAGCATCATATCCCACCCCTCCTCTCAACCCCGGCCCATCCGGGGTTCTCTTCGGCCTGACCGCTTACGCGAAGAAACGTAATCGGCTTGTCCAACTCCCGTGCGATGGCAATCTCGGCCTGGACACCAATACTCTCCCGCCAGCCGTCGAGCATCAGCACGACGACCTCGTCACACATGTCGAGGAAACAGCGGTCGAGGTGTTGCCAAAACGCCCAATCCGACGGGACGTCGTGGCAACAGATAGCGTGGCCGTGCGAGACCGGCGAGAACACGACCTTGCCCTGCCGGATCAATACGGCGGCCGCGCGGCAGGCAGCGTCGAATCGCTGTTGACGAACGACAGCGTCTGCGTCTGAATACGGAACAGCGAGGTAGATCATGTGCCAGCCTCCACTGTTTCGGCCTGCATCACGGCCGGTTCGCGTATAGCCTTCTTGCCGGTGAACTTCTCCCAGCGTTCCACGATCACGTCGCAGTAGGGCGAGTCCAACTCCATGAGAAACGCCTTGCGTCCCGTCTGCTCGGCGGCGATAAGTGTGCTACCGCTCCCGCCGAACAGGTCCAACACATTCTCGCCTGCAAGAGACGAGTACTGCATGGCCCGCACCGCCAACTCGGCAGGCTTTTCTGTCAAATGCACCATCTTGTTGGGATTGATCTTCTTGACGTGCCAGAGATCGGTGACATTGTTCGGCCCGTAGAATTTGTGGCCGGCCCCTTCACGCCAACCGTAGAAACACCACTCGTGCGCGCCCATGAAGTCCTTGCGGGTCAACACCGGATGTTCCTTGTCCCAGATGATCGCTTGGGCGAAGTACATCTTGGTGGCCTTCAACGCCGGCGGATAGTTGCCGCAGTTCGCATAGCCGCCCCAGATATAGAAGCTGCGGCCGGGCTCCAGCACGCGGGCCATGTTCCCGAACCAGGCGAGCAGCATCGCCTCGAACGCCTCGTCCGTTACGAAGTCGTTGGCGAGCGGCCGGTCCTTCGCCCGCATCTGCTTGTGAGTCGGTTTCGATTTCTCCGGGTGCCGGGCCAAGTCCGATGCTTGGTGGTGATGGTCGGCTGCGTCGCGGTAACTGGTAAACGACGACAGCCCGGCGGCGATAGCGTTGTTGCTCCGCGGCTCGACCTTCACGTTGTAAGGCGGGTCAGTGTTGACCAACTGGATCGTGGCGCCGGCCAACAATCGGTCGAGATCCTCGGGCTTGGTGCTGTCACCGCAGAGCAGCCGGTGGTCGCCAAGGATCCACAGGTCGCCCGGCTGGGTAATCGCCTCGTCGGGCGGTTCCGGCACATCGTCCGGATCGGTGAGCCCTTCCTTCACACCTGGGTCGAAGATCTTCGCCAAGTCGTCTTTCGAGAAACCGAGCAGATCCAGGTCGATACCCATGCCCTGGAGTTCAGACAACTCGATCGGCAGAAGTTCGTAGTCCCAGACCGCCAGATCGGCCGTTTTGTTGTCGGCGATGCGATAAGCCTTGATCTGCGCCGGCGTGAGATCCTTGGCGACGTGGACCGGAACCTCTTGTAGCCCCAACTTCTGGGCGGCCTTGAATCGGGTGTGCCCGCAGATGATCACCCCCTCGGTATCGACGACGATCGGCTGGCGGAACCCGAACTCCTTGATCGACGCCGCCACGGCATCGACGGCCGCGTCGTTCTGACGGGGGTTGTTCTCGTAGGGACGGATACTGGAAATCGGACGCATTTCGATATTCATCGTTGTTCTCCTCAAGCGTGAGCGTGAAACAGGATCCAAACGAACAGACCGAACCACACCACCCGCCACAGGAAACGTTCGATCGCGGTGGCAGTTGGCACGACGATCGAATGCCAGAGATGGGGACGGCCTTGGGTTGGCGACGACTTAAGAGGGGTAGAATCCGACATCGCATTTCCTTTCTGGATGGGGTGTTGTTCCTTCGATCCGTATGTGAACGGTATGTTCCGCTACCTCGCGACAGAGATGAATGAACTCCTCGTTGGTCATCGTTGCTTTGGCTTTGTTGACGTCCTTGTGTAGCACCTGAGTGTTCTCCACCAGATGCTCCCCGCCACAGCGAACCGGCACGATATGGTCCAGTGAGGCCGTGTCTGGTGTGAGTTGTCGTCCCGTCAGAGCGCAGCGATAGTGCTGGCACTCCAGCAGCCGCAGCACGTTTCTGACGTTCACCGGACCTTGGAGGGCATCGTCTGCCGCAACGACTTCCTCACGTATCGCAAGTTCACCCGCGGCAGGTGGTTGGCCCAGAATCGCCACGTCGTGTTGTCCAGGAGCCGCGTCTGAGTACGGCTGTACAACGATGCCTGCATACGCTGCGATGCTTGTTTCCATGTGGTAGGTCTCCTTTGAGGTTGAGGAATGTAATCGAGCCGGCCCTGGCTGGCGACAATCCGCCACGTTTGCACCATGCTGTGGGCAGCCCGCGCCCAAGGGTTAGCGAGCATTTGGTGGTTGCGATAGTCTGCGTACAACCGAGCCCTAAGGCTGACTGCGGCCTTTCGCCAGACGCCACCGTCGTTAACGTGTTTCGTGTTCATGGGTTAGTGAAAGTCGGACAATCGAAACAAACTGTAGGATGGTTTGCTACTGTTCCCGCGGGCCATGAAAAATCACGAGGGGTCCGAAGTACCTACGCTCGCTATGGCAACTTCACGATTTGCGAAATGTGAAGCGACGTCGCGGCAGAGGTTGACGAACTCCTCAACCGTCATGGTGCCCTTTGCACTGTTGACGTGATGATCAACGACCCACAGGTTGCCGATGTCGTGCTTTCCACCCCGTGACATGGGTACGATATGGTCGATTGACGCCGTTTCGGGCGTTAGTCGCCTGCCGCTCAGTGCGCACAGGTATTCTTGGCTTTCGATCAATTGCAGTATCATCTTGGCGGTGACGGTCTTACGTTCTGCCATAGCGGCCTCCCTTTCGTTTGTTGTGATTACTTGCGGTGGTGTGTGCCCAGAGATTCCATCCACCTCGGGCATGACGACGGTAACGGTTATGGGCCTGTTGCCACAGTCGCGCGGCAGCGGCCGCCCACGTTGACGTTTTGTACTTCTCGAAGCGACAACGACCGCGCGGCCTGTTCCAGTCTTGCGCACGCAGTCGAACGCTGTGGGCCAGAGTTTTCGCCTTGATGTGCCAGGGATCTTCCTGGGAACGACATTTTGCTCCCAAAGCGCGATGGGTCAGATTGCGAGCAACCAACAGCCAAATCCATCGATGGCTCAATCTCGCATCGAATGGTCCAGTTGCACGCTCTATGGGCACCTCTTTCGCCAAGATACTCCCTTGCCGATCGAGCAAGATCGCCCGACCGTTATTGATCACCGCGGGGACGGACAGCATTTTGAATTGGGGAACGCGGCTATTCATTGCTTCTCGCCTAGTATCCACGGTTTGCGTTCGTCGGGTTCGTCGATCGACGTTGTTCTCGGTAAACATCGTGTCCGCACGTGGGCCACCGTGTCGCCACGTGTTGCGTCGTGGCGCACGACGGGAACCTTGGTACAACTACGCCAGACTCGCAAACGTGGGCGAACGTGTGCGAACACGAACGAAGCGAAGTGCATTGTCGGACGGGCAATGCAGAACGAATCCGTCCCGGAAATCCCTCACACACCCCCTCACGCGTGCGCACACGCAACGCGCGGGCACGGGTGTGACAGCGTGAAGGATATATAGAAGAGAGAGATATATATATTCTATATAAGGACTTACGTCCTCCCAAATCCTTCACGCCGACCCGTGAAGGATTCGTAAGGGATTCGCCGAAACGGACACTGATCGACCTGATTTGTGGGCATAGCAGCCGGAATCCTTCACCGCGATGTGAAGGATTGCTACGCATTCGGGAAGTGTTCGACGGGATCATGATCATGACAGTCGGTATCCTTGGGCGGTCTTGGTGCTTGCGTTGGAATTTGCACCGGTACGATGTCGCCTTGCTGCAACAGCGTGCCGACGATCTGATCGAAGTCGGCGGCCTTACACCGCATCGCCCGAAGCAGATGTTGCCTTTGCATCTGGTTCTCCGGCGCCTCCCTGAGCCTACGCAGCAGCTTCAGGCACTCCGCGTGGAACGGGTTCTCGGCGACGTAGGTCGCGGCCAGGAAGAGCTGGCGGCGGGTCTGGTGCATGGCGAAGGTCGTCGCCCACTGGACGGCAGGCAGGCCGATGATCGGATCTTCGTGGTTCTCGCTGCAGGCGTAGACCAGCGCCAGCTTCGTGGCGTTCTCGCAGGTTCGACTCCAGGCGGTGCGGGCGACCTCGTCCTTGGCCTCCTCGGCCCGGTCGTATTCCGCCTCCGTCATCTGCTGCAGTTGCTTGATGGCCTCGGCGGCCTCGGGCGTGAACGGCACGACGCGCGGTTCCGGGTGGGCATCCTGCAGATTTCCGGTGCTTGGCTGGTACTCTGCCCACCAACGTGCCGTGTCGACGATCGAGTCCGGCAGATGCCTGGCCGAGCCGGGCGTCTGGCCCGCGCCGCGCCGGCCGACGTCGATCGACGATCATGCGGGCGAAGAAGCCGTTGGTGAGCATCCGCTGGCACAACGACTCGTAGAAATACTGCGGCGTGGCCGTGCCGAAGAGCGTCAGATGCGGCTGGTCGATGTGGACGGTTTCCTTCTGCCCGGCCTTCACGCGAATCGGGTAGACGTCGTTGGCCGACGTGTAGAGCGTCAGCAGGATATTGGGGATCGACTCGCGGCGGTTCTCGCGATCGAGGTTGATCTGCCGCAGGACGCCGTCCATCTCGTCGTTCTGGAAGAGCATGGCGTTGGCGCGGACCAAGGCGTCCTGGATGCCCTCGCCGCTGGCGAACTTGTCGCCGATGGCGCCCACGAGCCCCACCTCGAAAAGCACTCGTGAGTTGACCTTCCGAGGAAAATCCTTGCCTGTTCCGCTGCTGGCCAGCGCCAGCAGGTAGAGGTTGGGCCGCAGATCGCCCGGCGTGCAGACCTTCCGGCCGGCCAGGAACGATTGCAGGGCTATCGCGCCCGAGAACGCCAGGCCCACGTTCGGGTACGGCGCGTTGGCCATCGTGAAGCCCATCACCTGCTCGATGAAACCGGGCACTCGGAAGAGGTGTTCGGGAATCGGCCCAGGATCGGGAACGGCGGGACCGCGATCGGCAGGCGGTGCGACGAGGTTGGCCACGAGGGCGGAGATGTCCACGCCGCCGGTGCCATCGGCCAGGGCGTCGCTGCCGAATCCCTCGTCCCGCAGCGCGCTGGCCGCTCGGGCGAAGTCGCCTTGGTGTTCCAGCAGGGAATAGACGGCAAACGGCGAGTAGGCCCGATTCGACTCGAACGGCGCCGCGTTGGAGGAGAAGACGTAAAACACCCGATCCCGCAGCGTTGCGCTCCAGCCACGATCCTTTCCCGGCCGGCGCCAGCACTCATTTTCGGCGCGACGCACACAGGTCCAGCCATGCCGTTCCAGCAAGGCGCGGAGATCACCTCGCTCGTTGAACTCATCTCCAGGTCGACCGGACATCTCCGTCGACCCGGCCGAGGTCTCGGCTGGAGGAATCGCCTCATTGAGTGCCCACGCGGCCTCGATGAGGATGTTCCGCTCGGCCTCGGTCAGGACGGGCAGGCTCTCGATGATGCCCTGTTCCAGCACGTAGCCGGGCGTCGGGGCGCACAGGAACAGTCCCCCTTCGCCGCGGGTCTCGATGAGCGTGCAAGCGACTTCGTACCGATCGCCGACGCGACGTGGGCGATACCGCTTGCCGAAGATCACGAGTTCCTGATCGTTCGGTGCCGGCACGATCCGCTGCGCCAGCTTGAGATTGCCAGGGATCGCGGCCTCGCAGCGGTAGACGACATGACGGCCACCCGACTGCGACCGCTCGATGACCAGCCGTTCCAACAGGCCAGGGGCCTCCGCATTGACCAGTTCCACCCACGGAGTGAACAGTTCACCTTCGCAATCGAAATCGAGCAACTCGAGGTTGCCCGAGACGGCGCCCGTCAGCAGGCAGATCGGCTGCGAGTCGGTGAACCATTGCCGGAGCTGGTGTTCCGTCGGCCGCCGCTTCTGGTACTGTTTCCAGCCAGACAGATTTGGCCGCTTCTCTGCCAAGATCGCAGGGAGCGGACACAAGCCGGCACTGAGATAAGCACGTGCTGTTTCGATCAAGACGGCGGCTCCTGCTGTTGACGTTTTCGATCCATGCCGGCCTCAGAAAGGGATTTCCGCTTCGTCGTACTCGCCAAACTCGCCCGCTGGAATTGGCTCGGGCATTGGCCCCAATTTGCAGCCCACGATGGTGTCGTACTTCTCGCCGGCAACGCTGCGGACGGTGACCTTCTCGGTGTGGGCCACGCCGCCGCCCTCGGCGATCTCAACCGCTCGCTCTGCCGTATCGGGCACGGGTCGGGCGAATGGCGTTTCCACCACGCGATGGCCTTTTGCCGAGCGTAGCCGTCGTGCTCGAAGCAGATGAACTCCCTCTGCCAATGGTTGAAACCCAAGTCGGTACTCGACGCGCATCGACCGCGGTGCATCCTCCGGCGCGCCTCGCTTCGTGTGGACGCTGTAAGTAATGTCCTGGACGTCGTACTCAGTGTCGGTCACCTGGCCCGAAAGGATGCCTGCCTCGATGCTTGGCATCATGTTTCTGCCGATCGGGCGGCGGAAACACGTATCCGCAATCGGGGCAGACGGCGTAGCCGGCGGCGATCACGGAATGGCAGTCGGGGCATTCCTTGGCCGGCGCCTCGCCGTTGCCATTCGGAATGTGATCCCGAACGCGAATCTGGTCGACGGGACCATGCCGAAGCACATTTCCGCCGAAATCAAGGACGAGGCAATCTTGCTTGCCCGGATGTAGACGGAAGCCGCGGCCGCACATCTGGTAAAAGAGCCCCGGCGACATCGTCGGCCGCAATAACCCAACGCAGTCGATGTTCGGGGCGTCGAAGCCCGTGGTCAGCACATTGACGTTGGCCAGGTACTTCAGATCGCCGGCCTTGAACCGCCCCAACAGCTCGTCGCGTTCCTTGGTTGGCGTGTCGCCGTGGACGAAGCCGCACTCCCGGCCGCTTATCTCCTGCATCACCTTAGCGATGTGCTGCCCATGCTTCACGCCCGAGGCGAAGAACAGGCACGAATGGCGGTCGTGCGTCAAGGCCGACGATCTCGGCGCAGGCGGCGATTACCAGTCCGTCCTGGTCCATCAAGTCCTCGACCTCGCCGGCTACGAACTCGCCGGCGCGGACGTGCAGATCGCTGGTGTCGGCCTTCTGCAACCCCGCCTTCGTTATCAACCGGCACAGATAGCCATCGCGGATCAACTCCTTCACGCCGACCTCGTAGCAGACGTGATTGAGAATGTTCTCCGGCCCGCAGATCATCCCCGACTTCAAGCGGAACGGCGTGGCCGTGAGCCCGATCGTCCGCACACGGGGATTGATCACCTTCGTCTCGGCCAGGAATTGCTGATACATTCCCTCGCCATCGGGCGGGATAAGGTGTGCCTCGTCCACGACGATCAGGTCGAAGGCATCCAGTTCGCAGGCCTTCTTGTAGACCGACTGGATGCCGGCGACGATCACCGAGTGTTCGGTATCCCGCCGCTTCAGCCCGGCCGAGTAGACGCCGAACTTCACTTCGGGGCAGATGACGTTGAGCTTCTCGGTCGCCTGCTCCAACAATTCCTTCACGTGCGCCAGGATCAAGACGCGACCGTTCCACGGGCCGGCCGCATCCTTGCAGATCGAGGCGATGATCGGCGTCTTCCCGCCGGCCGTCGGGATCACCACGCACGGATTGTCATCCCGCATGCGAAGATGCTCGTAGACGGCCGCTTTCGCGGCTTCTTGATACGGACGCAATGTGATCATTCAAAGACTCTCGATTCGGACGATGGTTCTGCCGCCCTCGATGGGCTTCCCCTTCTCGATGGACAGCTTCACGATCTGGCTGTCGTCGACGTAGGCCCCGCCGTGTTGCATGGCATCGAGCAGGGCTTTGAAAACGTTGTCGATGTCCCGGCGGCGGTTGTCGGGCGGGAATACCTCGACGGTCACCGCCAAACGGCCTTCGATTGGCCGGATGCGCATCGCCGCGAGGATCGCCATGACACGTTCACGGAATCGGCGACCCTCGCGGCTGATGAGCGTGCGCGACCCTACCCGCCGCCAATAGTGATTGATCGACGGCGGATAGGGCAGCTCGAACTCCATCAGCCAGGCCTCTTCCAGGGCGGTGTGGAGTTGGTTGTCGCCGGCGCTGCCGACACCGCAGCCTGGTCCTTCTTGGAGTAGCCGCGGATTTCGTTGTTGATCTCGCCGGTGTCCGGACGCTTCTTGCAGCGCACGTGGATCACCAGCGGCAAGTTGTGCAACTCGGTGCTGTCGTTCGGCGCCAGCACGCCGACGGCGCGACAGATGGCGGACAGTTCCGCTTGGGCGATCTTCACCGCAGTCGCATTCGGATTGTCGAGATTCAACCGCGCCCAGAGGACGCGGTTCTTGTAGGCCCCATCGATGATCTGGAAGGTCAACTGCAGGTAACTGCCGGCGCCGTTCTTGGTCGGCTTCATCTCCGACTCGGTGATCACCGCCGGGTACTTGCCGGCGGGAATCGGATCGAGAGCGGCAGTGGGTTCCACTTGGTTTGCGTCAAATCCTCTGAGGTCAGCCATTGGTTGGTTCTCCTTGGTTCTGTTGGTTGGATAGCGCTGTGATGAACGCCGGCCACGAGAGCGGCAGTTCTTCGATGATTCCGTAACGGTTCTTGGCGACGCAGGACGGGCCGCCAACGCATCGCAGGATGCGATCGCCGCCGTCTCTGCCGATGGCGTGCGCGATGGTGCGCTTGCGATTGAAGCCTGCGTCTTCGGTTTGAGTGCGGATCTTCCGCGTGGCGAACAGCACGGCGTCGGCCCACTCGCTGAGCAACGCCGCCGCATGCTTGTGCAGCCGCGGACTGTAGCGATCGTACGGCGACGACTCCGGATCCTCGAATCGCTCGACCTTCGAGTGCGCGATCAACAGAACGACCATGCCTCGTGTGTTGCGCAGCGCATTGAGATGGTCGATGATTTCGCGCCAGTACGTCAGCGCGTGCGTGTAGCCCTTCGCGTAGCCGCCATCGACCTTTTCGATGGAGTTCACGCTGTACTGGGCGCACAGCTTGTCCCAGATCAGCCGTTCGAGCCAATCGACGCTGTCGATCACGCCGGTCTCGTAGTCGTGCTGCCCGGTGCGGAGTTCCGTGAGCGCCGCGATGACGTCGTCGTAGGTCGTCGCCAGCGGGAACTTCTCGCAGTCGATCTCGTCGAGCCCGTCTTCGCACTGGATGAAGATGGGTTTCGGCGACTGCGAGGCAAAGGTTGACTTGCCGACGCCTTCGGTGCCATGCACCAGAATACGTGGCGGCTTGGCGGTACGACCGCGCTGGATTTGCGCAAGAAGGCTCATATTGCGTGGTTCCTTTCGTTAGATCAAAGCGGGCGCCAGTTTGCGAACGCGCTCGTAACCGGTCGGCCAACGATTGAACCACCGGCACTCCAGCAGTCTCGCCAGGGCCTTCTCGTTGTCCTTTCGAGCCCGGCGAAGGAGTCGCTCGCTGATCGCCCAGACGCCACAGCGGTGCGGCAGTTGCTTTTCGACGCCGATTACGTGAACCGGCACGCGACGATCGATATGCTGCGCGAGAAGATCGCGATCGAACGCCAGGGCATGAACGAGTCCGGAGCCGAGGTGGGAATCAAGGTAACTGAAACGGTCGCACACCAGGACGGCCACGAGTCCTCGCTTGGGGTTCAACCAGTCCAGCCGTGTTTGGCACGGGACGCCGCAGTAGTGGCTTCGCACAATGCCGTCGGCAACGCCGTCAGAAAGCAGGTTCTGAGCGGCATCATGGGCGCGATAGCCAAACGCAATGTGCTCGATCAGATCTGCCTGCTCGGTGGTGAGTACTGGCTTGCCCTGCTGGGCGACCCAGTGCTGATACTCGGTGCTGTACTTGCTATAGGGCTCGCCAGATCGAGGGTTGATTGGGCCTCCGAAGGCATATAAGCCTTGGTAGTGTTCCCGTCCGCGAAGAATGCGCACCTGGATGGCGCGATCTAACTCATCGTCATGCCAACTTTGCGGGGGTACGAGCCCTCGTTGACGTTTGTGGAAAAGGAAGGCGTCTGCGCGAAAGTCGCGGAGTTGTTCGCCGTCCAAGAACTCCTTGGACTTGACGCGATATTCCTCTTCCGGTTCATGGGAGAGGAAGCCGATATCTTCGATCAATGTGTGACCGTTTCTACTCGGCCAAAGCGATGCCAGAATCATGTCTGTGCCTCTTGGGGTTGTTGATGTTGAGAAAGTTCATTTACTCGTTCCACGTGAAAGGCGTCTTCGCCAAACTCGCGTCTGACGAAGCCAACGAATAACCGGTTGACGTCTCGGCCGACCGGCGTGCGTGCGTCGATCACGCAAACACGCCGGTCGGGATCGAAGACATGGGCCGCATCGAGGCGGACCTGGGCCTCCCCGTGTAGGCTTTCCGTCGCAAGGATGGCCAGCAACAGCGAGGATTCCAAATCCTCCGGCGGCACGTCCGGCTCGAAGGTGTAACGATACAATTCCTTGCACACGTCTCGTTCCTCATGTCTGATGACGGACCGCTATTTGTAGAACTACCCGGTTGCGAGGCGAGTTGACGAAAACGGTTACAGGAAGTCCTTTAAGTCCGTCTTCTCGAAGCGTCGCCGCAGTTGGCTAATCGATGCGTACAACGTCGTTCGTGGGATGCCTGTGTCACGGGCGATCTCAGACACAGTTTGCGTCTTCAGCCGCTCTGCCAGATGGCGGAGTTCATCGGGCAGCGTAGCCATCACATCGGCTACGTCCTGTGCTAGGTCTGCGAGGTGTTGGCCGCTGTGAGATTCGCATCCTAGCCGAGCA
This sequence comes from uncultured Planctomycetia bacterium, assembly GCA_963815695.1. Taxonomy (GTDB): domain Bacteria; phylum Planctomycetota; class Planctomycetia; order Pirellulales; family Thermoguttaceae. Next base: position 287,271 of record CAWFIG010000015.1, on the reverse strand, counting down.
TCAAGTTCTCGCTGACTAATGGTCTCCGCAAGTTCGGCAGGCTCGTCCTCGCCGATGTCAACCGCTGTGTGCAATGAACTGATCCGGCGATGGTCACGTTTGTCGGCCTGTTTGTTGCGCAGGATGTTGGCGACATAGCGCTCGACCACCGTCGTGACAAACACATTGCGATGGGCTTTGCCGGAATCGAAAGATGGCAGGCTCTGGAGCAGTCGCTGGATGATTTCCTGTTCGAGATCTTTGCGGTCTTGCTCGGAGAAGCCAGCCCGGCCAATGAGCTGGTTTATCTTGCGGCGGATAATGCCACGGGTGAATCGGTCGATCTTTACATTGAATTCGTCGTGTAACACTTTGAATCTCCTTCCCGGCCAGGGAGGAGAAGGCGTGGGCCACGACGACAGGCGAAGGGTGTGCAGGCCAACGAAAAAGCGGAGGCGATGCGAGTCACGCCTTGATCGGCGTTGCCCACAATCGCCTCCGCTTTGCGGCCGGCTAACTGTCAGGTGAAGAAAATGAAACGTTGCGTCTCAGAACGGGTTCCTGCCCCGACATTAGGCGGCCACCTCCGCGACGAGCATGCGGAATGGCAGCCCATTCTTGATTTCCAGCAGGTCGATGACGCCGTTTCTCTCCTCGTCAAAGAATGAGAATAGGCCGATGACCTGCTTCTTTAGCAGGAAGTCGTCGACAGCAAGCTCGGGACGAGGACCGTTCTCGCCAGCGAACTTATGCTCGCGGACGATCAGGGGCCGGGGATCGAGAATCGGCTGGCCGTCTTGGATCGATAGCCGCTCGATTCGGCCGAAATTGATGTTTTGCATCAACTCAACCAGATCAACGCGACGGGGAGACAACCCCTGCTTCGAGAGGTGCAGAGGCTTCCTACTGCGTCCACCAGACGCTGTTGCAGATACAACCATATACTTCTCCTTGTTTGAACGCGGTCACTGACGTTGTGACCACACAAGGGAAGTATCGCTAGATTGCCCGATTTAATCGGTGCGCAAACAGTGCCGAAACAGTTGCGGAGTTTCGGTTAAGACGGGCGTAGTTTCGTTGCTCGCAATTTGCCCTTATCGGTGAGCCAGCAGCCACCGTTTCGCCCGGTCTTGCTTCCAATCAGTTGTCGAGTCTTCAGGTCCGCCATAACGCACTTAAGAGCATTTGCGTCAGATTGAGGCCCCAGTGCCTTGGACGCAATGTCCTCAGTAGACTTTCGGGTGTCCGAGTCAAGTGCTCCGAGCTCGAGCATAGCAACAAGCACGTTCTGCGCGTTCGCCGAGCGGCTCGTCGCCACACGGAACTTCGCCTCCAACATTGCGTGGTTGAGTCTTAGCCCTAACCTGGGTCAGTGCTTGTGTGGCCATGCGATAAACAAGAAGCGGTTCCGCGTCGGCAGGAAAGACTCGGCCACATGTCGTACACTCAAAATCATCTTCTTCGTCGTCGACGGCCCGATGAAATTCACTTGCAGACATGAGATTCTGACAGCCTTCGCACTCCACCATCTTTTCGGACAGCAGAATTCCTTTTGCGGCGAGGATCTCGAACGCAGACGTCACTTGGTTCTCATCAGCACCAAGGAAACAGGCAAAGTCTGCCGGGCGCAGCGGTGTCGATGAGGCAATGCCACGAAGCTGCTGATCGATTTGCTCCACAACCTGAAGCAGATCTGGGTCATCACTTGCTATGGAATCGGATTCTGGAAAGAACATGTCTTATCGCCTGTTCGGAATTGGCCGTTGGAAAATTGACGCGATTATCCGATGCGACAATAATCGCATGCGCTTCGGCATCCAACGGATTGACAGCGCCATTCGTCCGGGACTTTGGAAGCCAGTAGAAGTTCCCAAGATAGCCGACTCCGCTTCTCCGAACCGCCCCCATTGCTGCATCGATAGAAGGCTCCCCAAGAAGGGAGTCCGAGGGGGATGCACTCTTGCCCTCGAATCTGCGCCCCTGCAAGGTCCGGTAGTTGATGCCGTGTGAACGCGTTTCAAGTGTTCCCGTCTCTTCCTGTTCATGAAGATTCTTGATTGCAGAAGCGACTTTCACAACAGAAAACGTCTTGATGTCTAGCCAACCAGTGGTCAACTTGAAGAACTCTTCGGCAACTTCAGAATATCGGAATCCAGTTGGAAGCTGCGAGACTTGCAGAAATGCAATGTTGGAGTTCAAGTTCCATTCGAATGCCACTAAGCTTCGCGTCACACGGTGGACAAAAGCACGAAGCTCGATTGCATCACCGTCCGCGGTCTGGGTCGAGTTGTCATATTCAGATTTGCGCTCCCACCAGTCCCGCCTTTTGACTGCCGTAACGCGAAGCCGACCACTGTCATGCAAAATGGATGACAGCTTCATTTTGTCGGGAAGAGCGAGAGGAAGAGTGGCGTTCAGAAACTTGCTAAGGCGATGCGTCTTGAGAAGTTCCGCCACCCAATCCGTACTTTTCCAATTTGCAGTGGAACTGCTCGGTCCCTTGTACAGGAACACATGTTGCTTTCCCCACGGGATGACTTCATCCAAAAACAACACCAATTGAGAGAACGCAAGGCTTCCGTTAGCCAGCGATTCCTCAATGCGACCTCGAATTTCCTCTTTGGTGCCTGATCTCGGCAACCCATTGCCACCAAGGAAATCGCTAATCTGTGTCTTCTTAAGCGCCAAGAGATCCGTAATGATTTGTGTTTGCTCGTCTTCCGAGAATTCGGGCGGTTGGAGCGTTTCGATGTTCATGTAGTGTTCTCACGGGGGCCATTGAAATTCAACTCTGCGCTCCAAAAGGAGACGTTCACGCAGAGAGTCCATAAGCATGTTCAACGAATTGTTCGTCAGCGGTATTTCACAAAGTCCTGGGGCCGAATATATATCTGGGCGACATTCAGCGATCGTGCGGCGATGGCCGTTTCAACGATTCGCAAGTCACCGTCGATGCCAATATGAGTGCGCCGATGTTCGGGGCTCTCGCGAACCGACATGGTCCCGCATACTTGCATCGACACTAACGGGTTCCCTGCGGGATCGCCGAGAACGGAACCCAGAAGATGGTCCGAAAAGAACCGCCACCGATCGAGAGTTTTCACCCTTGACCTGGCGGGGGGTGAGAATTGTCGAGATTGGAAGATTGACATCTTCGCCTCCTTGCACGCTGCGCTGAAGGACGAACGATTACTTGCCCCCCGAAGGATCCGTTCCTCGGGCTCCATGTGCCATATATTGTAGCGATAGCATAGCTAGCACACAATATGTGTTTCTTGCTGGCTAGGCACTGTGGGTAAAGAGCGAAGTTGCGCGTATTCCCGACGTTGCTTGCGCCAGTCCGGCATGGCGGCGATCGCCTGGAGCTGACGCAGGTAAATCTGTCTCGCGGCCACCCTCAATGCGGGGGAGGAATAGGAGCCGTTCCTGGATGTCCGGCGCCAGCAGCCGCAGGTTCATGATCTGCGTGATCCGGGCGCGGGTGACGTGGCCGAGGCGGGCCAGTTCGGCGTAGTCAGCCACCTCGCCGGCCTGGATAAGACGCTCGAAGCGGATCGCCAACGCCATGAACCGCGAAATTCGCGGCACCCGGCCCGGCGGGCGCTCGGGTACGCACGGGCGTCGCCCTTGTGCATCTCTTTCCGGCTGCCTCGGCCGCGACGGCGAAAATGGATCGTGGACTCGACCGTGATGGGCCTGATCATGCTGCATCCTCCGTATCTTGGCTGGCCAATTCGTCGGCCAGTGTCCTGATCCCGTTCGGGTGAAATGTGATCGTGACCTTGCCGTTGGCCCCGTCGTAGTCGACCCGCTCGACCAGCAGTTGCACCACCCGGGCCTGCTCGCGCGGCGCGAGCGATTCCCACACCGGATCGAATACCGACATGGCCTTGGCGACCTCGCGCTCGTCAACCAGCTTGTGGCTCAGTGCGATCACCTGCTCGCGAACTTCGGTCGCACGACGTTCCGTGACGCGAATCCGCTCCTGAAGATCGGCCAACCGGGCTGTGGCCGGCGTGTTGCCGTCGTTGGGGGCGATCTGGTCGAGGAGTTGCCGAACCTCGCCATTCCATTTGCCCAGTTCGCGTTCCAGGCCACGGCGCTCGGCCTCCAATTCCGCGACGCGGGACTGGCCCTGACTTCTGGCCTGGGCGATCGTCTCGTTCAATAGCGCCGGATCCTTGCCAATGCACTTGATCTGGTCGACGACGAATCGCTCGATCTCGGGGGCCGGGATCGACTTCGACGGGCAGTTGTCCCAGCCGCGTTTCTGGGCGTTGGTGCAGACGTAGTAGCGATACCGCTTGTTGCCCTTGCGCGTGGAATGCGTCGGCGACATGGCGCAGTTGCAGGGCACGCACCGCAGAATGCCCTTGAGCAAGGCGCCGAACTTGTTGCGGACCGGCGCCCCGCCCGTGCGGCCGTTCCGCTGCAGCAGGGCCTGCACCCGCTGCCAAATGTCGTCGGCGACGATGGCCGAGTGCTCGCCGTCGTGGACCTCGTCCTTGTACGCGATCTTGCCGATGTAGGTGACGTTGGTGAGCAGCTTGTACAGGCTCGTCTTGGTGAACGGCTTGCCGCCCCGCTCGTGCCCCTTGCGGGTCGTCCACCGCTTGTTGACCCAGCCCCGGCGGTCGAGTTCCTGGATCACCGGCAGCAGCGACTGGTGTTCCAGGTACAGCTCGAAGATCGCCCTGCACGCGGGCCGCCTCGTCCTCGTTGACCATCAGCTTCGATCCCCGCGGGTCCACGTCGTAGCCCAGCAGCGGCATCCCGCCCGACCACTTTCCCTTTCGGCGGGTCGCGGCGATCTTGTCCCGCGTCCGCTCGGAGATCATCTCCCGCTCGAACTGGGCGAAGGACAGCAGCACGTTCAGCATCAGCCGGCCCATCGAGGTGGACGTGTTGAACTGCTGCGTGACCGAGACGAAGGAAACGTGGTGCTTCTCGAACGCCTCCATCATTCGGGCGAAGTCGAGCAGCGACCGGCTGAGGCGGTCGACCTTGTAGACGACCACGCAGTCCACCTTGCCGGCCTCGATGTCGGCCATCAGGCGTTTCAGCGCCGGCCGGTCCATGTTGCCGCCGGTGAACCCGCCGTCGTCGTAGCGGTCGGGCAGGCATTCCCAGCCTTCCTGGGCTTGGCTCCTGATGTATGCCTCGCCCGACTCCCGCTGGGCGTCGAGGGTGTTGAATTCCTGGTCGAGCCCCTCCTCGGTCGACTTGCGGGTGTAGATCGCGCAGCGCATTCGCGGGTTGGCCGGCGCCTGTTGGCGTGTTCTGGTTCTGGTCATTTCTCACCTCCTTGCCCGCCGAGGCGGAAGAAGAGGTAGCCGTTGCAGTGCGTGCCGGTGATCGCCTTGGCGACGGCCGACGAGCGACTTGTAGACCTCGCCTTCGAACTCGAAACCCTTCTCCAGCACGCGGACCTGGAACGTCTGGCCCTTGTACTCGCGCATGATTTCCTGGCCCGGCATGCGGCAGGCGATTGTCGGAGGCCATGCCGATAGATGCCGTCATCGCCGTGCATTCCGCCGGGGCTGGTGCCGCTTTCGGCGGCCTTGGGGACCGTGGTGCGCAGGTCGGCGTCGTTGGCCAGTTCGGCGGCCCGTTGGCGGGCACGTTCCGAAATGTCGCCCTCGGCCAGTGCCTGCATGCGCCAGGCGATCCGCCGCACGAGCCATTCCTTGTGGCGGGCTTTCGTCTCTTCGCCGAACACGTCGGCGTACTTCGCCCGCAGTTCATTCACGGTCATCCGCTTCATGGCGGCGACCTCTTTTCCAACGTTCAGGTCCATGCATCTCTCCTTGTCTTGAAGTCTCGGGAACCGTTAACCACAATGGACACTGAGCACGGTTTCCTCGGAAACCTCAAGGCCGGCTGGACCGGAATTCGGAGATTTTTCCGGGCCGGGATTCATCGCCGGAAAGTGCCGCCCGGGCATGGAGTCGCAGCACCCCACCGGCCAGAATGGCGGCTATCTCGGAAAAACGCTCGTCGGGCGTCAAAGAAAGACGGGTCGTCGATCGGTCGCATAGGACATCTCCTTGTGGAGTTGCCCACAGCGACCTTCGCTTAGCGACCGGCGCGCCGTCTGGCATGACAAAATGGTTAACAGCCTCTATCTGTTAACCTACCCGGCGCAGAGGGCGAAGTGACGAAAAAGTCGTGATGAGGGGTGGGGTGCGCAAGGGATTGAAAAAGACGCGCGCAACGGACAATATCCGTTATTGGACGACTGGAACTTATCGGGGGGCTTGCATACCGACTCGCGACGCGCGATAATCCGCCTTCTTGGGTGAGGGCAGTGCCCGCCAAGGGGCTGCTCACGTCCCCGCAACGCGCAGCCCCTTTTGGCGGCTCGTGCCCAGAGGTAGCGGTCGTCGGCCAACGCCTAGTTGAGAAGGAAGAATCATGGCTAGCTCTTATATCGAAGCAACTCTAGCAGGCCAGCTTTGCAGCTTGTTTCCGGATCACCAGATTCAGCTTCGCGAGGCATTAACCGGAGGCCTTTCGGATGCGTCCGTATTCCTGGTGGATTTTCATCGGAATAATGTCCAACAGCTAGGGGTCGTCAAGGTGATATCGGCGAATCCGCTGATCAGGAGTCGCGGGGGTACGAAATGGCACGAAATAGCTGGCTGCAGGCGTACCTGCCGGAATACAACGAAGTCCGTGGTCCGATCGACGGCGATGATCGCTACGTTATGTTGCTGTCTCTTGCCAAAGGGCGACGCGACGCCTCAGAACAACTCACCCGAGTTCTGACCGATTCGTTTAGCTATGGGGGCGACGTGTTGCGGGCGGTGGCATTCGCCTACCGCCAGGAGGCTGCTCGCATGTGGGCGAGGGAAGCTCCGCCGGTGCGCGATTGCGACGCTCTGTTTAGGGAACTTGCACAACACGGTATTGATCCTGGGTGGATTGACAGATGGATCGACGCGGGATTGCCAGACAAGGAATGTCCGAGTATTTCATTCGAGGACCGCGACGAGCGGTGGCCGAACCCAATCGCCTTGCTTTTTCAGAAATCACTTTGGCAGGGCACGTCCATGCGATCGTTCAGTGTCCCACAACTGACCTGCCACGGCGACCTAAACCCACAGAATGTACTCTGCCCGAACGTCCATCGGCAGGCAGCCTTACGGATACAGTCCGACGTGGCTGAGCCGATTGTGCTGCTCAAACATATTAGCGTAATCGACCCCCCATTCTGCTTCAGTGCACCCTTTACGTACGATCCAGCCTTTCTGTTGGTGTGGCTGCAGCGGGTACTTCTTCCTCCGTTCACGTCACAATCGAACGTTGATGTTGCTCTCTCGACGTACGACGCTGTCCTACGAGAAATCGCGTTAGGATTACCGCCGCAAGCGATTGATGTCCGTGGGCACAGTTTCGCAAACTGCGCCCGCGAAATATGGGGACAGGTGAGCTATACCAATTTGGCAAAGCAGGAGGACTTGCGAGACGCGTTTCTCACATCGCTGGCAGCAGCTAACATTTGGCAGGCGATCAAGGCGTTTGGCAAAGCGCGAGAGGAGGCAATCGGCAAGATATGCATGGCTTCCATGTCGCTTAAACTGTTAATGGGCCAGAAACATTTGGCTAAACCTGATTTTGAACTTTGGCTGCGACCACGAGCAGACACGCGTCGGAAGTGGACTAGCACGACCAGACAGATCGGAACCTTCCTTGGAACGCTCAGTAGTTCCAGCCCAGTGATTCTCGTGATCGGCAGCAAATGGGCGGATCGACTGAACACACCGTCAGACGAACAAGTGCGACAACTGGCCACACTGTCGCCTCGCGAGCTGCAACAAAAACTCGCCGAAATCTCGCCGCTATCACAGTCCGAGGATCTTTCCGCGTTGGGGCGCTTACCAACCTCTCTTGTGCTTGACTATTCTTACTTCAATTCGGTGAGCGAATCGCTAGCACAGGGGCTACCTAATCATCGTAGCATTCGGCAATTGCATCCAGACGACAAGCCTTTGGACTCGTCGGACATGCACTCTCTCTTCTTCCTTTCATTGCGAGGAACGCTTCGTTATCCAGACACCCTTGTCTTTGATGCAAAAGGGCGAAGCCGCATCAGAAGAGGCTTTCGGCCATTCTTGGAGTCATTTCAGCGCTGTCACGGCGCGAAAGCCCAGGTTGTGATTGTCGGCGCCACGTCCTCTGAAATGCGTGAGACGATTGCATACCTTGGAGAACTTTGGGCCGAGTCGCTCCACGGCATTTGCATTGGTGCGTCCGATAACGATCGCGAATTTCTCGCCGACTGGGGAATTCAGAGCATCCCGGGCGGGATTGACGATCTTGTCACTGCAAGTCTTGACTTGGCGGTGGCCAGGGCTGCGCCAACCATCGGAAGTGCAGCAGGGCCGGCGGGGCCAACGCTCGTAGTATCAGGTATCCGGCTGAGCGACAATGATATCGTAATCGATAAGTTAACTGAGGAACTGACCCACGTATCTATCCCGCCAGAGGACGCTGACGCGTTTGCACGAGCTGGTTGCATACTTAGTTGGGATCTCCTGGACAGCTTCTCTCAGGTGGATCGTGACCCCAAGCAGTTCTTCGTGGGACACAGAGTACTCTTGGCAGAGGTCCATCGTGGGATACCCATCAAGCGGAACGGGTTTGACGACTGCCTTCACGCTGTTGAGAAGAGTTTGGAAGTCAGCTACCCACAGGTTCTGCCTATTCTCTCCCGACCCGGGGCAGGAGCGTCCACTTTGCTCGTTGGCCTAGCGTATGAGATTGCCTTCAAGCAACACATACCAACATTGATACTTCATCGTGGGGGGCAACATGCCTTTGAAGCGATTGAGCGACTCCATCGTTTGGTCAAACGAACGTTTCTCGTTGTGGCTGACCCAGAAGACGTCAGCGCCGAGGAGGTGCGAATGCTCAAATCGCGATGTGCACCATCCCAATATCCCGCTACGTTTCTAACATCTATCCGGACAGACTACGACGCAAGAAGGAAGCAGCGGACGAATGCTGCCCTGACGAAGGATGTGTCTGTGCCGATTCTCCCGTTGGAATTGGACTCGGGAACCGAACGTGAACAGTTTCTACGAGCTATTGCCCGCTATTGCCCAGGCGTTCGGCTTGCAAGCCTTGCATCCTCGCCTGCGACATCGTTCTTTCTATTGTCTCTCGACGCATTTGGCGGGGAGCGCATCGATGTCGACCGCTTCGTCACGCATACCATGTCCCAAGGTAGCCGGCGGTGCAATTCCTCCTCGCGACGGTTGCTCTCTTTTCGCGTTTCGCCCACCGCGTATGCACGGTGGAGCTTCTTGAGATCGTGTCTGATTGCACGTCGACAGAAATCCAGGATTTGCTGGATCCCTACCAACAGTTGCTTATTCTCCAGCAAAGCGATGGCTGGATCTGTCGGCATGAGGAACTTAGCAAGCGAATTCTACAGTATTACCTAATGGGTGGCTTTGAAGGCGACGAATACCGTTCGAAGCTTTCTGATTTCATCTGCGACGAACTACTCGACAACATGGACGATCAAGTTCCTGGCTGTGACGTTGTAGCTGACTATGTATGGTCGCTAATGAACCCGCAGCTTGAAACGATGAAGGGCTTCGCTAACGAGAAGTCGGCCAGTCGGCTACTCGGCTCCGAGGATGGTCTGAGATACAACGAAGACCGATACAAGCTTCATCTTTGTTCCGCCCAGAAGTTTCCACAACATGTCAACATAATTTCACATTTAGGCAAATACTTGGCAGAAACGGAACAGAAGTTTGACGAAGCGGATAAGTATCTTCAGAAGGCGTACGAACTTGACTGCGAGAACCGGGCTGTGTTGCACATGATCGGCAAACGATACAAAGATGAAGTAGAGCAGATGGTCAACAGCGTCAAGGCCGCGGTGCGGGGCAGCAGCGACAATGCTCGCATTGAGGCTCTCGCCAAATTGGCACAGGAATGGTTCGATCGTGCCCGCCAGCGCGACCTCGGAAGTGAGTACAACTATACAACGCCGGTCGAACTGGACATTCTCTTGATCAATGACGAGTATCATAAGCTCGGCCTTGCGAAGCAAAACATGGCCGGACGCATAGCAAAGTTGTCTGAACCGCGAATCTCAAGCTATTTTTCGCATGCTGACTTACTGATCGCAGAAGGGCTCCGTTACATCGAGCCGAGAGAGGAAAGCCGCGTGGTTTTCAACTACGTACGGTCCGAGCTTACGAAATTGCGGGGGGATCTGGACAAGGCAATTGAGGCGCTTAAGAAGCAGGTTCTTAGTGTGGCACGAGGCTCGCGACCCGCGGTCAGTGTGCAACTTGCCCGATATTTGGAAGAACGGGCCGAAAGGGAATGGCGAGACGAAGATACGCAAAAGGCAGTAAAAGACTTCAAGGAGGCGGAAAAGTACCTCGACTTCGTGCTGCAAGATCCTAACCAGACACACAACATGAAGCTGTGGTTCGACTGTGCAAGACATTTGGCTCACCTGTCTCGCAACGAACTGCAGCAACGTATGCTTCGGTATCACGACCGCGATCCGAGCAACCTCGATGGCTGTTTCCTCTTGATGTGTCTGTATTTTTGCGAAGCTGTCGAAACGAGAAGCCAGGAGGCGTGGCGGCGATGTGAGCAATTCACCGGCCTTGCGGCTCAATTGTCTAGTGCGTTGGCTGTTCGTCGCGTGTCTCGCGAGTGGCTTGTTGAGGTCAATACTGGCTTTGGCCGCGAATACCGCTTTTATCCGGCTCATCTGTATTCTGGCACCCGTGATGACACTACCGCGGCTGTCGATGACCACGGACGCCTACGGCTTAGGGGCACAATTTCGGAATGCAAGCGCTCAACAGTGGGTCTTATCCGTATCGACGATTGTGGCTTTGAAGTATTTTTCCGCCCACGCGTCGTGGGGCATGAGTTCTACCAGCATGACGAAGGTGTGCGAGTCGAGTTCCTCATTTCGTTCACGTACGAAAAACCCCAGGCGTTCGATGTTCGGCGGATCGCTGGGTAGGCAACAAAGCCTCGCTGTTGCAACGTCCATCGAGTTCACGTCGAAACGGCCCTCCGTGCCAATAATGGGTGAGACAACTGCCTCCTGGTTTATTACAGTAGAGGGCAAGGAGGTAGAACGATGGAGAATGCAAGGATGTTGGGAATGGAAGAGGCCGTGGCGGGCAGAACGGAAGGAGGGCGTAGCCCGACTGGAGTTCTGCCCGCCACGGCCGCCGCCACGGGGCCGGGCGGCCTTGCCGCTGGCAACGGAAAGCTGATCCCTGATCCGGCCGTCTCGGAGAAGCCTGTGCGGCGACGGTTCACCGCGGAGTACAAACTTCGCATTCTCTGCGAGGCCGATCGCTGTGCCGAGTCCGGCCAACTCGGGGCGTTGCTGCGCCGCGAGGGTTTGTACTCATCGCTCCTGAGCACCTGGCGGCAGCAACGCGACCAGGGGACACTCGCCGGACTGACCCCGAAGCGTCGTGGGCGGAAGGCCAACCCCGATGCCCCCTTGATCGCCGAGAACCAGCGGCTCATTCGAGAAACCCAACGGCTGGCGGCCAAGCTCCGCCAAGCCGAGACGATCATCGAGGTCCAAAAAAAACTCTCCGAAATCCTGGGGATTCCCCTGCCGCCGCCAGACAGCAGCGAGAGGATGCCATGAACGCCATCAAAGAACTCTCTCCGCAGGTGGGAACGGCAGCGGCCTGTCGCAGTTTGGGCGTACCCCGCGCGACGCTCTATCGGTGCCGCCGGTCGAAGCCGCCCAAGCCCGCAACCACGCCACGGCCTACATCGCCGCGAGCGCTCTGCGACCAGGAGCGACAACAGGTTCTTGACGTGCTTCACAGCGAACCGTTTGCCGACAAGGCCCCGGCCGAGGTTTACGCGGCACTTTTAGATCAGGGCCAGTATCTCTGCTCGATCCGCACGATGTACCGCGTCCTGGACGCGCTGAAGGAAGTCCGCGAGCGACGAGACCAACTGCGACACCCAACCTACCACAAGCCGCAACTGCTGGCCACCGCGCCCAATCAGGTCTGGACCTGGGACATCACCAAGCTGCTGGGGCCGGCGAAATGGACCTACTTCCATCTGTATGTGATCCTCGACATCTTCAGCCGCTATGTCGTCGGCTGGATGCTGGCCAGCCGCGAAAGTGAACACTTGGCCGAGCGGTTGATCCGCGAGACGGTCGTCAAAGAGGGCGTCGCCCGCGACCGCTTGACGCTTCACAGCGATCGTGGGCCGTCGATGCGTTCGCAGACCGTGGCCCAACTTCTGGCCACCCTCGGGATCACCAAGTCTCACAGTCGGCCGCACGTCTCCGACGACAACCCGTTTTCGGAGAGCCAGTTCAAGACGATGAAGTACCGACCGGAGTTCCCCGACCGTTTCACCAGCATCGAACACGGCTTGGAGTTCTGCGGCGAGTTCTTTCGTTGGCAAAACCACGAGCATCACCACTGGGGCCTGGGCCTGCTGACGCCGGCGATGGTCCACTTTGGACAGGCCGACACGGTATTGGCTGGCCGACAAGCGGTGCTGACCGCAGCCCACGCCGCTCATCCCGAGCGATTCGTTCTGCATCCGCCGCGACCGCTTGGGCTGCCGAGTGAAGTTTGGATCAACCCTCCGGCCGATGGGCCGGAACCCCGTATGCTACAACTACCGCGCGACACTAATTTCGTACCGTGGTTGTCTCAAACCCGTTGACACGTTCCGCGGCGCAGCTTATCAGCAGCGTATTCGCTCGTTCTCCATTACGAGTCACCATGCGCCTGCCGGGTTCCTTTCGGGGTCCGAAGGCAACCGGCTTGTTAACTCTGAGGGGGTTGTTAACTAGAGAGTTAGAGATTTTTGGAGCAGAATTTTAGGGTCCGGTGGGAACCTCTTAGGTTCCTTTCGGACCGTATTCTGTCTCTCTCGAAAGAGAGAGATCTTGGCCGTCTTTCAGATCGCCGCAAGTCGTTGCAGCGAAGGCGGTTAAAAGCAAAACGCCCGGCGGCCAAGCTCTCGGCTGCGGGCGTTAACTTGCTGGCCGCAAATCTTCGCTACTTTACCTAAAGCTCAAAACAGCCCTGGCTCAGCATTGACAGAATGGTTAACAATGGTTGTCGTAACGCCTTGCCCTGTAAGTCATTACGTCTCCAGCAATGGCTTGTTCTTTGGAAATTTCGTAATCGAAAACCACATGCCCTCGCTCACCAGGGGATGGCTATCGGGGCTTTGGAGCGACGGCTGTGGCCGTCTCGGAACATGCCACCAGAGACTCGTCGATCCGCTTCCTCAAGGCGACGAGGGGATCGGATCGCTCGATCGCCTCCTCCGCCCAGTGCAACCAGCGAGCCAACGGGCTTTCGGGATCGATCGGGCCGTAACGTTCGTTGACCATCGCCCGCATCGCCTTCAGGTAGTCATCCGTTTGGCGGCAGCGACCCCATTTCTCGGCCTCAGCGAAGAGCGCCTCGATACGGGCCAATTCCTCTTGGCGTCTCTTCTCCTCCAACCGACGTTTTTCCTCTTCCTCGCGTCGCTGCTTTTCTATTTCGGCTTGCACACGGGCCTTTTCGGCCGCGATCGCAGCTTGGCGTCGACGGTTATCCACCGTGCGGAGGATAGTCATCGGTATTTTGTAGAGGACGTCTTCGATTCGGCGCTTCTCGCCATCGCGAATTGCGTAAATGGAGTATCCGTATTGGCCAAGCAAGTCCAGCGAGAGCCTGCCCGTGGGCACGTAGTCCCACGTTGGAACGAAATTTGCGTGGGGATACTTCGCAATTTCCTGACGTTCTTCTTTCGTCGGGATGTGGGCTTGCCGCTTAGTGTATTCGCGCAAGCGCATTTGGAACTGTTCGCCAAATGCCTCCACGAGTGTACCTCGCTCCCATTGCCGGTCTCGAACTGACACTTTGTAACCGCGGTTTTCAAATCCCTTGATCAAGGCATCCATGATTCTCATTGCCCGACCAATAATGGGTTGTCCAACACGCACATCCAAGCAACATGAGTTGTTTATTGACGAGGGACGTCGGAGTGGATCGCTATGATACAACGATTTCTCTTTGAACGACGCGATCAACCCATCGCGAGTTCTTGCAACCAGGGGGTGTGGTGACCGCAATGACTCTGACACGACAATCGAATTTCCATTACCCGCCTCGATCTCCGCCAATCGCCCAAGTTCAGGATCGAAGAAGGTGCTTGCCAATGTTGGTGGAGGAGGGGCTGGCTCTTTGGCTGCAGCTTCGTTAGAGCGGTCGAATGTTATTGTCGCAGAAGCCGGATCGTTGCATGGCGGCAACGAAATGCGACGGACGACCTTCCCGTGCCGTTTTTTAGCCCAGTGGCCGGCCTTTGGGGTCGGAATGTTATGACGCCGACACGTCTTGGTAAGGCCAACATCCGATAGCCCAAATCGGCGTGCCAGCCGCAGCATGGGCGTCGTCCACACCAATTCATACAGTTCTTCTCGAGTAAATGTCTTCTTTTCCTCGCTCTCGACGTGGCATTCCTCCGGCATGTTTCACCTCGCGGTCTCACGACTTGTTGTGGCCATCAGACGTGGCGGCCATCCTTCTGACTGCACCAGGATCGAATGTTACGCTAATTGCGCTCCGCCTCACATCATATACGACTTTCTCGACGATCGCCGGTAGCAACTGGTATCGCTTGTGCTCTTCCATTTCCGCGAAGATGCTTGTCAGAGCCCGACGCACGTCGTCTGGTATGGCCGGTCCGAGTTGCTGGGCATCAGGATTGGCGATCATATTCAGCACATATCGCTCAATCTCCGGTGCTGGGACGGAAACACTGATACAGGGTGGCCGGCCGCCGGCGTGGGAACGGCAGCGGTAGTAACGGTAAATGAAGTTTCTGTATCCCGACCGACTTGGGCTCATCAGCCGGCTGCATTGGCCGCACTTGAGCAAGCCCTGAAGCGGCCAAAGTGTTTTCTTCTTGCTTCGCCCCGGCGGCCGCGAACGGCGCGATTGAACGATAGCGGCAACTTGCTGGAAGAGTTCCTCGGTCACAATGGCCATGTGGCTTCCTGGGCGAGTGCCCTTGCCATCGTGAATTTGCCCGATGTAGACGGGATTCGAGAGGGTGGCGAGGATTTGCCGCGGCGTCCAGCGACTGCCGCCCGTGCGGTTTCCCGACTTGGATACCCGTCCCTTTGTGCGCCAGCCGCGGCGATTTGCAATCTCGGCGATCTCAGTCAGTGTTTTGCCTTCAGCCGCCATTTGGAACATCCGACGCACGTGTAATGACTCCCGCCGGTCGACGAGCAGTTGTTTTGTCCTGGCATCTGCTGTGTAACCGTACGGCACGGCGCCGGCCACTCGCAGACCGTGGCATTTCATCGCAGCACGAGACTCGGCCAGACGATCACGGATCATCTCCTGCTCGAACTCGGCGAACAACGCCATCAGATTCAGCACGAGTGTTTGTTGGGCACCGTGGTTGAACTCGGGCTGAGTCACGACGACGATCGCGACATTGCGATCCTTGAACTCCTGAAGCAAAGCCGTGCAGTCGACAAGCCGGCGCGAGAGCCGATCCAAGCGGTGGACCACGACACGATCGACCTTTCCGGCGCGAACGTCCGCCAGCAGCCGCTGCAATCCGGGCCGATCGAGAGTCTCGCCAGATTGGCCTTCGTCATCATACCGCTTGCCGTTCCAAACCCAGCCGTCACACACGCGGGCCATCACGAACTTCAAGCACACCGAAAGCTGTGCTTCGCAGGAAGAGAAGTCGGCGTTCGACGAGCGCGATTGCCTGGTGTAGATCGCGGTCCAGGATCGGGCAGGAACTGTCTTTGGCGACATAGACGGTTCACCTCCGGCGGTTTTTCCCGGCGGGGTCCGGCCGCCTCCGGTCTATTGCCTTCGCCTGGGGTCGCGCGCTTCCGCCCGCAGATTCATTTCACCGCCCTTGCGTGTCAACTTGAATTCGCCGACCAGCCTGTAATCGTCTCCGAACAGATTGCACTTTCGGAAGATCAACTGGGCTATGAACAACGACATGTTCGGGTCATGCGAGGTGGTCTGGCGGAGTTGGTCTACGAGCTTCGTTTCTCCGTTAACCGCATCGTAAACCACTGAATTCCACACGACGAAAGCGATCTTGAGGGCCTCGTTCATCTGATCGTCCGTCGCGTTCGGGCCGAGCCCGCTAAGCAGTGGCTCGGCGAAATGCAAGAACGTCTCGGATATTCTTTCTGTCGGGGAAGGTCAGCGGTTCGGGATTCCTTGCCATGCTATTCCTCTGGTTCGATAAGTCGAACTACGTCGTTTCTGCAGGTCTTGCACTTGCCCTCAAGGATTAGGCACTCGTTCTCCATCCTGCCGGCGTGCAATTCCATGGGCGTGCCCTCCAGACAGTTCCCGCACCAGACCGTCTCAAGGATCTTCGCTCGCGCCACTCCGGGACATGTTCCCAGCGTCGGCGTGCCTGCGGAGTGAACTTTGGGAGTGCCATAGCGCAATAAATGTTCCGCGTCAGGGATTAGCGACCTTCGCGCATTCGTCGGGCCGAACAGCGTTCACACCAGTAATTGTCCCCTTGCATGGAGTACCCTTCCGTACCCAGTCGAATCGCCTTGCCGCAATCGGCGCAAAGGGTTGGTTCATACTCGGGCGGATTGGGCAACTTCTCGAAGTTGTGTTCGTTGGTGCCATACCAAACGTACATCTCGGTCTCGAACGCCTCGCGGCACTTCGGGCATTCTTTCCAATCGCCATCGTGGCCTTCGCAATGATGGTGGCCGCAGAGCGTATAGCGGCGGTGGTTCCGACTGCAACTGTTCTGAGCATAGGAGAACATGACGTAGTTCTGCTCGTCGTCGCAGATCCAAGTGCCACAGCACTCGGTCTTCGTCAGGTGCGTGGTCTTTCCGCACAGCCCACACCGCGGTCGATTTGAAATTGCCTTCTTGGCTTTTGCCGTATTCGTTGCTTTCTTCGTCGACTTCTTGGCTGCCATCGGATATTGCCTTCTTTGGGAGAATCGTGATCCACCGACTGTTGCCTATTCTGGTGGAGCGGGCAAGAGCGGCTCCAATTGCTGAATCAGCGCCGGAATGTGGATCGTGGCCACATACCAGATGCGCTCGTGCCTGATCTCGCCGTAGTCGTGGGCAAGAACGTGGCGCTGTGCCTGCATTGGCCGCCACGGGATTTCGGGATGCGCCGCCTGGAATGCCGCCGAGATATGTCTCGCGGCTTCGCCGATAATCTCGACTTGCCGTTCCACTGCGCTGCGCAGCATCAGGTCGGCCAAATAATCTGCTGGAGTGCGATCCTTGACGAACGTCTCGATGGCATGGGCCGCCGTGAGCATGTCCCACAGATAGGCGTTGTCATCCTTCTCGGCCGACATAGATCACCTTTCTCGTCTGCATGATCTTATCGCGTCGAAACGGATTCCGCAGCCCCTCACGCTCAACTAGGTCTACCGGACGGCCGACCAGCGCGACCAGCTCGTCGCGCATCTCTGTGAGATCCCAGAGGCTCCACGTCGCGTCCGGGTCGAAAGAAACCAGCACATCGACGTCGCTCTCGGGGGTGAAGTCGTCTCGCAAGACCGAGCCAAAGAGCGACAACTCCCGAACTCTCCATCGACGGCAGAACGCGTCCAGACTAGCCGGCGACATTTCGAGATTTGCCAGAGCCATTTTTTGGGGTTCCTTTCGGGGTCCGAAGGCAACCGGCTTGTTAACTCTGAGGGGGTTGTTAACCAGAGAGTTGGAGATTTTTGGAGCAGAATTCTAGGGTCCGGTGGGAACCTCTTAGGTTCCTTTCGGACCCTATTCTGTCTCTCTCGAAACAGAGAGATTTCGGCCGTCTTCCAGATCGCCGCAAACCGTTGCGGCGAAAGGCGGTTAAAAGCAAAACGCCCGGCGGCCAAACTCTCGGCGTCGGGCGTTAACTGGTTTGGCCGCAAATCTTCGCTATTTTACCGAAAGCTCCCCGACAAGGACTCGAACCTTGGACAAAGCGGTTAACAGCCGCTTGCTCTACCAACTGAGCTATCGGGGATCGTAACCTCTAATCGTAATTCACGTGGCCGGATTTGACAAGACTCTCGGAGTCTGGACGGCGGAAATGCTCTCCCTCGACTCCGAGACGGGATGGGAAATCGGTCTATCCTGCATAACCGTAACGAGTTGCGCCGTGAATACCTAGCGCGGAAGGCGGCGTCAACGGGGACCGTCCCATTTTCGCCGACCACGGCTTCGCCGCAGTGCCCGCGAGAATTGGGACAGTCCCAAACTTCTTAGCAGATCCGCGGCATCTGCTCGCCGGAGAGCAGATCGACGATGCGGCCGCCGCCGAAACGGCCGCGAAGCTCGACCGTGCCGATGTGTGCGTCGGTGACGCCGCCGATGCGGCAGGGGCCAGCGGCGGCGGGATGGCAACGCATGGCCTCCAGCACCTGATCGGCCGACGACGGCCGGCACGAACGCCACCAGCCGGCCCTCGTTGGCCACGTAGAGCGGATCGAGGCCCAGCAGTTCGCAGGCCGCGGCCACCGGCTCGGCCACCGGAATTGCCGCCTCGTCGATCTCGATGCCCACCCGGGCGTCCAGGGCGATTTCGTTCAGCGCCGGCGGCCAGCCCGCCGCGGGTCAGATCGCGGAGGCAGTGGACGTCGGCCGCCCGTGGCGAGCATGGCTTCGACCAGTTCGTCCAGCGGGGCGCAGTCGCTTTCCGAGCGCCCCCTCGAAACGGAGCCCTTCGCGGACCGACATGATCGCCATGCCGTGGCGGCCGAGGTCGCCGCTTAGCAGGATCGCGTCGCCGGGCTCGACGCGGGCGGGCGAAATCTCGACGCCCTCGGGCACCCAGCCGACGCCCGCGGTGTTGATGAAGATGCCGTCGCCCTTGCCGCGATCGACGACCTTCGTGTCGCCGGTGACGATCCGCACGCCGGCCGCCCGGGCGGTTTCGGCCATCGAGGCCACCACGCGGCGGAGCGTTTCCATCGGCAGGCCCTCTTCGAGGATGAAGCCGGCGCTGAGGTAGGCCGGCTTGGCCCCGGCCATCGCCAGATCGTTGACGGTGCCGCAGACGGCCAGCGTGCCGATGTCGCCGCCGGGGAAGAACAGCGGGTTGACGACGAAGCTGTCGGTGGTGAAGGCCAGCCGTGCGGCCGGCGGTCGGCAGCACGGCGGCGTCGTGGGGAGGCAATAAGGGGAGAGGGGAGAGGGAAGAGGGGAGAGGGGATTGCTGATTTCTGGTTGCTGATTGCCGATTGAGAGGAGGGACGGTCGTCGCTGCCGACGGCCGACTGCCGACTGTCCACTACACTAGGCACTGAAGTGCCCAACCGTTTTTTGTCTCTCCTCTCCCCGCTCCCCTCTCCTCTTTCCGCGTGGCCGAACGCGGGCAGGAACATGCTTTCGATCAATTTCCGCATCAGCCGGCCGCCGCCGCCGTGCGCCATTTGCACGGTGGCGTGATCGCTCAAAGGGACCGGGCAGTTCGGGTTGAAGCCGCTGCTCATGGACGCTTCCTTTCCGCCATGTCAGCACAAACGCCTCGGACGTCTTGCCACAATTGCGGCGAAACGTCGTGCGGGTATCCGATGACAATCTGCCGAAGCGATCGTCAGGCGTTCCGCCCTGGAAGACCGATAAGGCGCCGGCGACTACGGCGGGCGAGCGGCTCATTCCCGCGCTGCAACAGACAAGCGACGGGATTCCGCCTGTTGCAAGAACAGACACGAGCGTCTCGATGGCATCCGCAATAGCAGTCGAAGAACTCTGCTGGCCATCCAAGATCGGAAAGCGGCAATAGACCAGGCTTCGCGGAAGCGTGGGCAGCAACTGCTCGATGGCGAGATCGATCACGGCCTGGATGCCGCTCTGCATGATGCCCTCGACGTTGCGGACATCCGCCGCATTTCCGAGCCAGAGTTTGTTTGGAAGGATTTCTCGCATAATTCGACGCTAATGTGGCAATATTCTTGCGAAGCCGCAAGCGGCTGTCTGCTAATCCCAATCTCTAATCCCTCGTCCCCCGTCCCTCGTCCCTCGCCGCTCTCCTCCGATACCGATAATACGCCGCGCAAGCCCCTTCGGAGGAAACCATCGGGGCGCCCAGCGGGCGCTCGGGCGTGCAGTAGACGCCGAACGCCGGGCAATCGTGCGGCTTGCGGTGGCCCTGCAGGATCTCGCCGGCGATGCACTCGGCTGGGCTCTTCGGCGGTGATCGCCTCGACGTTGAACCGCCGCTCGGCGTCGAACTGGGCGTAGGCTTCGCGCAGGCCCAGTCCGCTGGCGGGAATCTCGCCGATGCCGCGCCACTTCCGCGGCACGACCTCGAAAGACCTCGGCGATTTCGCGCAGGGCCGGGCGGTTGCCCTCGGGCCGAACGCAGCGGGCGTATTGGTTCTCGACCTCGTGCCGGCCCTCTTCCAACTGCTTCACGCAATGCAGCACGCCCTGCAAAATATCGACCGGCTCGAAACCGGTGACGACGATCGGCACGCGGTACTGCTTCGGCGATCGGGCGATACTCGTCCATGCCGGTGATGGTGCAGACGTGTCCGGCGGCCAGGAAACCCTGGACGCGGTTTGAGGGCGAATCGAGCACGGCCCGCATCGCCGGCGGCACCAGCACGTGGGAAACCAGCACCGAGAAGTTCTTCAGCCCCAGCCTGGCCGCCTGGGCGACCGCCATCGCATTGGCCGGGGCCGTGGTCTCGAAGCCGACGGCGAAGAAACACGACCTGCCGGTCGGGGTGTTCTCTGGGCCAGCGCCACGGCGTCCATCGGCGAGTAGACCACGCGGACGTCGCCCCCTTCCGACTTGACCGTGAACAGGTCCTTCCGCGAGCCGGGCACGCGGAGCATGTCGCCGAACGAGCAGAAAGTCACCTCCGGCCGGCCGGCGATGGCCACGGCCTTGTCGAGAATCTCGATCGGCGTGACGCACACCGGGCAGCCGGGGCCGTGGATCAGCGTGATCTCGCGCGGCAGCATTTCGTCGAGCCCGAAGCGAACGATCGCGTGCGTCTGCCCGCCGCAGATCTCCATGATGTTCCACGGCCGCGTCGTGGCGGCGCCGATGGCGGCGGCCAGGCGTCGAACGGCGTCGGCATTGCGGTATTCGTCGAGGAATCGCAAGGGGAAGGGGTTGGGGATTGGGGCTCGGGATTGGGGACTTGAGGACTAATGGCGAAGAAAAGACGCCTGCCGACTGCGTCGGCGAGGTTCGGATTCGCTTGGTCTCGTACTTCCTTCGTCATTCGTATTGATCCGTCATTCCGCTGTTCGGCAATTTCTTCGACAAGATCAACGTCTCCTGGGCTTCGGCCTCGTCGATGCGGCTGATGGCGAAGCCGACGTGAACCAGCACGTAGTCGCCCACCTGGGCCTCGGGCGTGTAGGCCAGACAGACCTCCTTGACGATGCCGCCGAACTCGACCTTGCCCATCGGCAGGTCGTTCTGCTCGATACGTTCGACGATTTTACCGGGGATGCCAAGACACATGGGACGCCTGTGGTAGTGGACTGGCCAGTGTTAGTGGTCACGTTGCCGGGGAGCAAAGCGACTAACGCATTCAGGCCGCTAAACCAACTGCCGACCGACTAAGGTACTAGCCAACTACGCACGGCTTGCAGCAGGCCAACACACCTGGCCGAGGGCAATGCCGCCGTCGCCGGGCGGAACTCTCTTATGAGTATACACCGCGAAGCCGGCCGCCGACAACCGCGATCGACGCCGGGCGGTCAGCAGGGCGTTCTGGAAACAGCCGCCGGTGAGCACGATCGGCAGCCCGGGGGGCAACCGACGCGGGCGATTTCCAACGCCATATCGGCCAAGGCGTTGTGGAAACGGGCGCTGATGCGCGAAATCGGCACGCCGGCGGCGCGATCGGCCAATACGCCGCGAACCAGCGGCTCCCAGTCGGCCACCAGCGGACGGTCGGCCACGTCGTTAGCGTCGGATCGTGTGCCACTGCTTGCTCGCAAGCGTGCCGGGGACGGAAGAGTTCCGGCATCGTTCCGGGAGCCTAGGCGACAGTCCCCTTTCGCTCGAGCGAAGATAGGCAGTCTCCGGGTCGGCGGCGAATTCGAGCGACATGGCCGCCTGGCCCTCGAAACTGATGACCGGCGGCAGTCCGCAGAGGGCCGCGACGGCGTCGAACAGCCGGCCCATGCTGCTGGTGCGCGGCGAGTTGACGCCGCGGGCCAGCATCGACAGCAACGTATCGATTTCGCTCCGGCCGGAACCACTCGGCGGCGTATTGCCGGCGCTTGCTCGCCGAAGATCTCGAACAACAGCCCCAAGGCCGAGCGACGCGGCTCGCGCGACGGCACGATCGCCGCCGGGCAGGGCGAACGTGCGCAGATGGGCCGCGCGACGATACTCCGCCCCTTCGCACACGAGCGCCTCGCCGCCCCAGACCGTTCCGTCGGGGCCATAGCCGGTGCCGTCCCAGGAGAACCCAAGCACCGGTCCGTGCAAGCCGTGTTCGGCCATGCACGCCGCGACGTGGGCGTGGTGATGCTGCACGCGCAGCAGCGGCACGCCCCAGCGCGCGGCCAATTGCTCGGCGTGCCGCGTCGAAGCATAGTCGGGATGCAGATCGCAGACGACCGCGTCGGGCGTCGTCTGGAAGAAATCCAGCAGATCGTCGATCGCCCGGCGAAACACCTCGACGCTCGAGACGCTGTCGAGGTCGCCGACGTGGGCGCTCATCACCGACCTGGCGCACGCGGCGGGCCGTTGGCCCCCGGCTATTGTCTGTGGCTCTGTGCGACTGTAGCCATCGTCGACGCATCGCAGCAAGGCCACGGTGTTCTTCAGATGGCCGCCGACGGCGAGAATCGCGGCATGCGCGGCGGAAGGGGACAGGTCCATGTTTTCGGCCGGCGTTTCTGGTCACGGCCAGTCTTCTCGCCGAAAAATGGACCAGTCCCCGCGAGGTCAATCGGCAGCGGAGCGAATCCGCGGGCGCGGCGAAGCGTCTGCGGGCCGTCGGGGCCGACGCGAACGATCGAATCGTCGACCGGCCGAACGATCGGGCGGTTGTGCGTCAGCAGCGCGTCGGCGATCGGGCCAAGCCGCTCGACGGCATCCTCGATCGTGATGGCCATCGGCTCTTCGGAGAGATTGCCGCTGGTGCAGACCAGCGGCCGCCCGACGGCCGCCATCAGCAAGTGGTGCAGCGGCGTGTAGGGGAGCATCACGCCGAGGTACGGATTGCCGGGAGCGACGCCGGCAAGGGGTAGTGAGAGTGGATTGAGGAGTTGAGTTGAGATGCGAGATTGGAGATTGGTGGCTGCAAACCGCTTGCGGTTTCGCACTCCCTGCCGTCCGCAGCAGCACGATCGGCGATTGGTGCGAGCTAACTCGCGGGCCTCTTCTTCCGAGACGTGGCAATACCGCCGCACGTCGTCCAACGTCGGAAACATCAGAGCGAACGGCCGATCGGGCCGCCGCTTCCGCTGCCGCAGCCGGGCGACGGCCTCGGCGTTGGTCGCATCGACCAGCAGCTGGAATCCGCCAAGGCCCTTCATGGCCACGATCCTGCCGGCCAAGAGCAGTTGCACCGCGGCATCCAACGCCGCCTGGCCCGCGGCCGTTTCGCGGCCGTCGGGCGTCGAGCAGTTGCAGCGCCGGCCCGCAGCGGGGGCAGGCGATCGGCTGGGCGTGAAAACGCCGGTCGGCCGGATTGTCGTACTCGGCCTGACACTCGGGACACATCGCAAAGCCGGCCATCGACGTCCGCGGCCGGTCGTAGGGCAGCCGCTCGATGATCGACCATCGCGGGCCGCAGCGGGTGCAATTCGTAAACGGATAGTTGATAACGTCGTTGCGAAGGGTCGCGGATCTCGGCCAGACACTCGTCGCAGGTGGCCAGATCGGCCGGAATCGTCGGCCGCGGCGCGCGAAGTTCCCTCGCTTACGCAGATCTCGAAATGTCGACTCGGAATCCCGCAATCGCAATCTCCTCGACTTCCACCGCATCGACCCGCGCCTGCGGCGGCGGCAGCGTGCCGAATCGCCTCGACAAACGCTTCGAGCGCCGCCGGCTCGCCCTGAGCTTCGATCCGCACCATGTCGGCCTCGTTCCGCACCCAGCCGGCGAGCCCCCGCCCGCGAGCCGCATTGTAAACAAACGGCCGAAACCCCACCCCCTGCACCACGCCGCGCACAGTGATCGCCAAGCGACGGGAGGGGTAATTCGTGGATCTGGATGGTAAACTCACGGCAGACGAAAGCCTCTTTGACGGGGTTGCGTTCAGTGTCTACTTATTCTTGTGATCCAGGAGACGGCGGCTTATACTGAATGGACAAGTGGAAAACGCGTCCCCGACGGAAATGAGCCATGAATAAGCAGGAAGTCCTGGACATTATCGACCATTTTCCCGAGCAAATCGACCCCGAGCAACTCATGACCGAGTTGTATCTGAAGGCGAAGCTCGATCGTGCCGAAGCGGCGGTAGCCCGGGGTGAGGTTGTGAGCCAAGAGGAGGTTGTGCAGCGGAGCCGGCAATGGTTCGAGTAGACTGGGCTCAACCGGCTTTGGACGATTTGCGGGAAGTCTATGAGTTCATCGCCCGCGACTCGCCGCGCTATGCGCAACTTACCGTAGAACGGATTACGGGCGAAGCGGGGCGTCTGGCTCAGTTTCCGCAACTCGGCGAAGTTCTTCCGGAGTTCCCTCATCTCGGTTACCGGCAAATGGTGGTTGGCGCAGTATCGGCTGATTTACCGCGACGATTCCGAGCAAGATCGAGTTATCGTCATGGGCGTGATTCACAGCAGCCGGGACTTATCGCCGATCCTTGAGAGCCGATGATCTCTTCGGTCCGTGGGTGATCAAGAACTTGACGACTTCGGCATAATCCCGGCCTTTGGCGTCATCCGGCTGCGCGCGCTGATCTCTGTTCTGCCCGTCCCAGTTGATGAAAAAACGACGAACGGTCCGACAATCGCCACCGGCATGAGGACCTCCACGATTGTGGGACATCGCATCGTTATTGTCGCCACTCCGTCCAGCCCCAGCGCCGCTACGGGCGATTGGGCATGGCGTTAATCTCTTGCCGCCACTTTTTCCGCCAGCCACTCCGCGGCTTCGGGTATGCCTTCGCCGTGGAGGGCGGAGACTTGAAAGACCGGGGCGTCCGGCGCGAGCCGCTTCATGTCGGCCGTGATTCGCTTGACGTTGAAGTTTAGGTGGGGCAAGAGGTCGATTTTGCTGATGAACAGGGCGTCGGAGCCTTGGAAAATGGCCGGATACTTGATGGCCTTGTCGTCGCCTTCGCTGGTGCTTAGAACGATGATCCGCAAGTGCTCGCCGAGATCGAAACCGGCGGTGCAGACCAGATTGCCGACGTTTTCGACGAAGAGGAGATCGACCTTCGAGAGGTCCAACTCCTTGTTGGCGCTGGCAACCATCACGGCGTCGAGGTGGCAAGCCCCTTCGGTGTTGATTTGCACGACCGGCACGCCGATCTGCTCCATGCGGTCGGCGTCGATCGACCCGGCGATGTCGCCTTCGATCACCGCGGGCTTGATGCGGCCCTGCAAGCGGGCAAAAAGGGCTTCCAGCAGCGTGGTCTTGCCGGCGCCAGGCGAGCCGACCACGTTGACGGTAAACACGCCGGCGGCGTCGTACGCGGCGCGGTTCTCGGCGGCGAGTTGGTCGTTGGCTTTCAGTATCTTTTTGGCGGCGACGATCTTCATGTTCAGTCCTCGATTTCAATGCTTTGCAGCCTCCACGTTGGGACGGCAGTTCAACTGCCACCCCAACATGGGCGTTCAGTCTTCGATCTCAATGCTTTGCAGCACCATGTCCCGCCCGCCCTCGATGGTGATTTCCGGGGAGTCGCAGCGCGGACACTCGAAGACGAGGTCATCAATCTCGCTTCGCGCGTTGCAGGCGTGACATTGGCAGACGGCTTTGGATTCCTCGATGGCAAGTTCGGCATTTTCGACGACAGTGCCGGACCTGAGCAGCCCGAAGGCAAAGCGGACCGCCTCGGGATGGACGCCCGAGAGCCGGCCGATGTGCAGTTCCAGCCGGAGCACGCGGCCGCGCTGGCCCGCGCGACTGAGTTCTTCACCGACTTGATCGATCAGGGCCTCGACGATCGAGAGTTCGTGCATGAAAATGATGAATTATGAATGATGAGTGATGAATGACGGATTGCCGGCTTGTTCATCATTCGGCTCTGCTGGGATTTGAGCGGGTTATGGTGTTAGGTTGAGGTCGCCGCAATGAAAGTAAACGGCATTTTTGAAGTTCTGCAGATTACGGAAGCCTCGGGCCGTGTGCTTCACCCATTGGATTTTTGCGTTGATGCTCTCGCTCGTGGCGTTCGTAATGCCGTGGGTAAGATACGTCAGGATGTTTTGCGGATGGGTTTTCAGCATCTTGCCTTTTCAATCATCGCCGGCAAACGACTGTGCAATGCCCAGCGATACCACTAAACGAAATGGTTACGGGCCGCCTGGGGATAGGTGAAACCTCCAAGCCTCATCGCTTGCTCTTGCAAGGCCCACGCCCGCGACGTGCAGGACTCCCGCCATTTCGACAAGTCGAACTTCCCCCGCGACTTCAAGCAATCGCGCTTCGCGCCCTTCGGGCGGTCATCGCCTCTCTCGTGCAACTGCTTGTGTTCCGTGCGACGGACTTTGTACACCGCCTCGCCAAGATGCTTCGCTACATGCAACTTGTCAAAAACCATCGTAAGCGTTCACAGGCTGGAAACAGAGGGGGACGGAGGAGGTTTTCGGCGACAGTATCCGCCGCAGGAGAAGATATTTCTCCGAAAACCTCCTCCGTCCCCTTGCCGCCCGGTGAACGGTTACAAAACCATCTTCTCTTCGGCGTTGGGCAGGTACTTTCGGATCGACCGCGCGTAAAGATCCCACAGGTCCACGCCACTCCCTGAATCCATGCCCCTTGTTCTACCGTCGGGGCCTTTTTCTTCATCCCCTCATGCATTTTCCCTGCTATGCCTTAGAAAATCCATTTCTCCCATTATCCGTGACCTTCATCCACTAGAATCCCGGAATTCCCCTTGTTATTTGCCGTGGCTGATGACGTGGCGCACATTCGACAACGATGACGTCGGCTCGTTCTCAGTTCTCACGCGAGGAACTTTCGTAAGTGAGCTTTACGCTCTTGCAATCCGCTCTTTCCCCACAAACGCTCGGAGAACCTCGGGAATCAGAATCGAGCCGTCGGCTTGCTGGTAGTTTTCTAGGATGGCGATCAGGGCGCGGCTGATGGCGATGGCGGTGCCGTTTAGGGTGTGGACGAAATGGGTGCCTTTTTCGCCCGCCACTTTGTAGCGGACGTTCAGCCGGCGGGCCTGGTAGTCGGTGCAATTGCTGGTGCTGGTGACTTCGCCGAACTCGCCGGCCTCTCCGCGGCCGGGCATCCAGGCTTCGAGGTCGAACTTGCGATAGGCCGGGCCGCCGAGATCGCCCGTGGCCGTATCGACTACGCGGTACGGAATGCCCAGGCCGTCGAACAGGCGGCATTCCAGGCCGCGAAGCTGGTCGAGCATGGCGTCGCTCTGCTCGGGCAGCGTGAAGGCGAACATCTCGATCTTGGTGAACTGATGGACGCGGTACAGCCCGCGGGTGGCGCGGCCGTGGGCGCCGGCCTCGGTGCGGAAACAATGGCTGATGCCGCAATACTTCCGCGGCAGCGATTCGGCGTCGAGCGTCTGGCCGGCCAACATGCCGCCGAGGGTGATCTCGGCCGTGGCCACCAGGCTGAGGTCGGTGTTCTCGATGCTGTAGATTTGCGTCTCCGGCCCGCGGGGATTGAAGCCGATGCCGGTCAGGATGTCGTTGCGGGCCAGGTCGGGCGTGCGTGACGGGCGTGAAGCCCTCGCCAGCGAGCATCTCGACCGCGTAGCGTTGCAGGGCCAGTTCCAGCAGCACGGCCTCGTTCTTGAGGAAGTAGAAGCCGTGGCCGGCGACGCTGGCCCCGCCCTCGAAATCGACCAGATCGAGCTTTTCGGCCAGCTCGACGTGATCCAGCGGCTTGAAATCGAACTTCGGCAGCGGGGTCTTGCCGCGGAACAGTTCGAGGTTCGACTTGTCGTCCACGCCGATCGGGGCGTCGGGATGCGAGAGGTTGGGAATCTGCCGGTGGAGCGTCTCCAACTCGACGGCCAACGCGTCGAGCTCCGCCTGGCGAGTCTGCGTCTTTTCGCGCAGCAGCCGGCCCTCTTCCTTGCGGGCCTCGCGTTCGGCCGGGTCTTTCGCCTTGCCGATCGACTTCGAGACCTCGTTCGCCTTGCGATTGAACTCTTCGACTTCCATCTGGAACAGCCGGCGGGTCTGTTCGAGTTGGACGAAGCGGTGGACGTCGACCTTCACGCCGCGGTTGACGCAGTTTTGGGCGACGAGGTCGGCGTTTTCGACGATGAATTTGCGGTCGAGCATGATAGTGGGCGGTGGCAGTGGACTAGTGGGCAGTCGGCAGTGGGCAGTCGGCAGTCGGCAGTGGGCAGTCGGCAGTGGGCGGTCGGCAGTGGGCAGTCGGCAGTGGGCAGTCGGCAGTGGGCAGTGGGTAGTGGGCAGTCGGCAGTGGGTGGTTTGCTGTCGGCTCAGTGGCGCACGACATTCATCACTCATCACTCATCACTCATCACTCATCACTCATCACTCATCACTCATCATTCACCATTCATCATTTACGTTTTCGCCAGTTCTTCCCAGAGTCTGGCGCTGGCCTTGATGCCGCGGTGGAAATCGGCCAGGGAGAACTTCTCGTTGGGGCTGTGGCAGTTGTCGTCTTCCTGGCCCCAGCCGATCAAGCAGCGCGTCGGCCTTGAGCCGCTGGTGGAAGGCGGTGACGATCGGAATCGAGCCGCCCTCGCGGGTGAAGACGGGGCGGCGGCCGAAGGCGTGCTCGATGGCGCGGGCGGCGGCCTCGACGTAGGGGCTGTCCAGCGGCACCAGCACGCCGGGGGCGCTGTGCAGGCCGATGACTTCGGCGCGTGATGCCCGGCGGACACAACTCGTGGATCTTGCTGCCGTCAGGCCGGCGGTGATCTTGGCGGGGTCTTGATTGGGCACCAGCCGGAAGCTGAGCTTGGCGGCGGCGGTGGCGGGCAGGACGGTTTTCGAGCCTTCGCCCTGGTAGCCGCCCCAGATGCCGCACAGGTCGAAGGTGGGCCGGGCCCAGCGGCGTTCGAGCGTCGTGTAGCCGGCCTCGCCGACCGCGCCGGTCACGCCGACGCTCTTGAAAATACTCCTGCTCGTCGAACGGCAACGCCGCCATCTCCTTGCGCTCGCGATCAGTCAGCGGCACGACGTCGTCGTAGAAGCCGGGCATCGGTCACGCGGCCCTGGTCGTCGGTCAAGTCGGGCGAGGATTTTGGCCAGGGCGTTGGCCGGATTGGTGACCGAGCCGCCGAACGAGCCGGAGTGCAGGTCGCGGTTCGGGCCGGTCAGCGCGAAGCTCGTAATAGGCGATGCCGCGCAGGCCGTAGGTGATGGCGGGCATGCCGGGGGCGAACTGGCCGCCGTCGCTGATGACCACGCAGTCGCAGGCCGAGCCGGTCGGCGTGTTCGTCGAGGAACTTCTCCAGGGCCATGCTGCCGATCTCTTCTTCGCCCTCGATCAGGAACTTGAGGTTCAGCGGCAGCCGGCCCTCGACGGTGATCCAGGCCTCGACGCTTTTCAGGTGGGTGAGCAACTGGCCCTTGTCGTCGGTGGCGCCGCGGGCGAAGAGCTTGCCGTCGCGGCGGGTCGGCTCGAAGGGGGGCGTCGTCCATTTTTCCAGCGGCTCGGCCGGCTGCACGTCGTAATGGCCGTAGACCAGGGCGGTCGGGGCGCCGGGCACGGCGGGCGACTCGGCATAGACCAGCGGATGGCCCGCGGTCGGGATGATCTCGGCCGCGAACCGCATGCGGCGGAACTGGTCGGCCACCCATTCGGCCGCCCGGTGCATGTCGTCGCGGCGGCTGGGGTCGGCGCTGACGCTGGGAATGCGAAGGAATTCGCACAACTCTTCCTCGAATCGTGCGGCGTGGGTCTCAAGGTATTGGTCGATGGTGGCCATGGTTTTTCACCAGGGGTTGATATTAGCCGTCCGCAGCGGTCAGGGGGACGGAGGAGGCCGTCGGGACAACGTGTGCGATTTGTCCGCTCTTTTCTGACAGCCTCCTCCGTCCCCTTCTGGTCGATGGCAGACACAGCTTGTTGCCGGGGGTTGGTTGGAAAACACTGAAGACGCCAATATAATGGTTTGGAGTCGTTTCGACCATTGGGGCCACAAGGTATCGAGGCCGCCCGTGTCCGATCAAGATGTTGCCACCGCACCGTTGGAAGAGGTTGCCGCTCGGCCGCGCGAACGGACCGAGGAGGAGACGAAGCGGCAACCCCCGTACCACGTCGTGCTTTGGAACGACGACGACCACAGCTACGAGTACGTGATTCTCATGTTGCACGCCCTCTTTGGCCACCCACCCGAGAAGGGATTTCTTATGGCCAAAGAGGTGGATACGCAAGGCCGGGTGATTGTGCTTGACGACCACGATGGAGCACGCCGAGCTGAAGCGCGACCAGATCCACGCTTACGGCAAGGACGACCTGGTGGCGGGATGCCAGGGATCGATGAAGGCGACGATCGAGGCGGCGGAATAGGCGACCGCGGGCGGAAGAAGACGTCCGTCAATTTTTAGGCGCTGGTCGTGAGCGCGTTGATGTAGCACCTTGGCGAGAACGGAGAAATTGGACGGCTGGCGATCCAACGCTGGGGGCAGTCCGCATCGGATATTGCGGCGGCCCGCAATTGAAGAATTGCTTCGCCGGAAAGCCCGTCGTTCCAAAACTTCTCCGTCCCTTTGACCCGCTTGCTGAGCTGCTTGACCAGGGACTCTGCCAGCGAACTGGTCACCGGCAGGCCCTGGCGGCGGTAACGCGGGAAGGCCATCCGGCTACGGCTGTTGGGGAGGTATGTTGTGACGCTATAGATGATCTTGCGAGGATCACTTTCGGGGACCTTCTCGCCCTCGCTTGCGATTCGGTTGATGTGCCGCGTGGGCAACGGCCGCCCACGCTCAGAATCGCCGCCGGCAGAGTCCCCAATAGCGGGTCAGTTCGGCTTGTTGTCGCGAGCAATTCCAGCCGAGGGTCTCGGCCATCCAGCCGGCCGTCTGCTCCGCCAGTTCGGCGGCGCGGGGATGGTAATAATGCCAGCCGCTGCGGCGGACCATGACGTCGTCCAGATGCACTGCCCACTCGCGCGGCAGAAATGGCCGCACGGCGTCCGCGCCGAACGGCGGCGGAAGGATGCCGCTGTGCCGTGCCGCTTCACCGGACGCCAACAGCGGCTCGTCGGCAGTGCGGCAGGGCGGGGCCGCTCGACCGAGATGCGGCAAAAGCCGATCGACCACCTGTTGGGCGATCAGCCGATAGGTGGTCAGCTTGCCGCCGGCCACGTCGAACCAGCCGGGCTCGGCTCATGCGGATCTGGTGCGCCCGGGAGATGTCGGACGGGCCGCCGCGGCGGCTGGCAACCAGCGGCCGCAGGCCGGCCCAGTGCTGATCACGTCCGACGGGTCCAAGTTTGGCCGAGGGAAAGGCGCGTTGACCGACCGCCAGGATGTAGTCCACGTCGGCCGGCTCGGCATCGACGTCCTCCGGCGGCCCGGCGTAGTCGGTGTCGGTGGTGCCCAGGATCACCCGTTCGCCCCAGGGAATGGCAAACAGGATGCGGCGTTGCCTTCGGTCATCACCACGGCGTCGGGCACGGGCAGCCGCTGCCGGTCGACGACCAGATGGACGCCCTTGGTCAGCCGCAGTCGTACGCGGCTGTGAGGGAACGTGGAGCCCAGGGACCGGTGGCGTTGACCACGCATCGGGCGGCCACTTCGCGCCGCTGCGCCGGCGAGGCATCGCGCGAGTCGGCACCGCCACCGGCCGCGGCGCAGCGCGGCGTCTTCGAGCCGAACGTAGTTGAGAACGATCGCACCGTGCCGGGCGGCCGAGCAGCAGCGTGTCGATCACCAGCCGGGCGTCGTTGGTCAGGCCGTCGAAGTAGCGGACGGCCCCGGTGAGCCCGTTGCGGCGGACGCCCGGCAACTGCTCGACACGGCGTCGGGCAGCATCGACGCCGATCGTCCAAGGTTCTGCCCGCCGCAGAGCAGATCGTAGAGCTTCACGCCGATCCGCAGTTGCCAGAGCGGCCAGCCCGTGCCGCGATAGGTCGGGAAGAGAAACGGCAGCGGCTCGGCCAGGTGGGGGGCGATGCGGTGCAAGATCGTCTTCTCGCGGCTGGCCTCGTAAACCAGGCCGAGGCGCCCCTGGGCCAAGTAGCGCAGGCCGCCGTGCAGCAGCCGGCTGGAGCGGCTGCTGGTGCCGGAGGCCAAATCGTGCTGCTCGACCAGTCCGGTGCGCAGGCCGCGCATGGCGGCGTCGCGGGCGACGCCTGCCCCGACGATTCCCCCGCCGACGACCAGCACGTCGAGCCGTTCGCCGGCCAGTTGCTCGATCGCGCACGGCCGGCGCGGTTCGGCAAGGTCGAGCGGATGAGCGTCCGGCAGATTCGCTCAGCCAGGCTCTTTCGTGCTCGGTCTCCCAGTCGCAGCGATCGCTCGACCGCCTTCCGCCAGCGGGCGTAGAGACGCTCTCGCTCGGACGGCGGCATTGCGGGAGAGTACTCCCGGTCGAGCGCCCAGTGGCGGGCGATGTCGGCCGTGTCGTGCCAGTAGCCCACGGCCAGGCCGGCCAGGTAGGCCGCGCCAAGGGCGGTCGTCTCGGCCACCACCGGCCGGCGGACGGGCACGCCCAGCATGTCGGCCTGAAACTGCATCAGCAGGTGGTTCACCGACGCCCCGCCGTCGACCTTCAAGCCGGCCAGTTTCAGGCCGGCATCCTTCTGCATGGCCTCGAGCACGTCGCGGGTCTGATAGGCCATCGCCTCCAGGGCCGCCCGGGCGAGGTGCGCCGCGGTGGTGCCCCGCGTCAGTCCGAGGATCGTGCCGCGGGCGTAAGGGTCCCAATGCGGCGCACCCAGGCCGACGAAGGCCGGCACGAAATAGACGCCGCCCGAGTCGGGCACGCTGGCCGCCAGACGCTCCACGTCGGCCGACGTGCGGATAATGCCCAAGCCGTCGCGGAGCCACTGCACGACCGCGCCGGCCGATGAAGATCGAGCCTTCCAGACAGTACGTCACCCGGCCGTCGAGTCCCCAGCCGATGGTCGTCAGCAGTTGGTGTGCCGAGGCACGGGCGCGGTCGCCGGTGTTCAACAGCAGGAAGCAGCCGGTGCCGTAGGTGTTCTTGGCGCGTGCCGGGTTGAAAGCAGGCTTGGCCGAAAGTGGCGGCCTGCTGGTCGCCGGCGTCGCCGGCGATGGGGATCGGGTCGCCGAACCACGCGGCGTCGGTCGCGCCGTAGACTTCGCTGGACGGGCGAACCTCGGGCAGCATCGCCCGGGGAATGTCGAGCACGGCCGAGCAATTCGTCGTCCCAATCGAGCGTGTGGATGTTGAAGATGCAGCGTGCGGCTGGCGTTGCTGTAGTCGGTGATGTGCCGCCGGCCGCCGGTCAAGCCGCCAGATCAGCCAGGTATCGACGGTGCCGAAGAGAATTTCGCCTCGTTGCGGCCCGGCGCGGAGCCCTTCGTGCGAGTCGAGCAGATACTTGATCTTGGTGCCGGAGAAATAGGCGTCCACCAGCAGGCCCGTCTTCGCGCGGAAGGTCGGCTCCAGCCGTCGGCCTTGAGGCGTTCGCAGATGGGCGCGCTGACGCGGCTTTGCCAGACGATGGCGTTGGCCACCGGCCGGCCGGTGTGGCGGTCCCAGAGGATGGTGGTTTCGCGCTGGTTGGTCACGCCCAGCGCGGCGATGTCGCCGGCCGACAGCGCGGCCGGGGCAATCGCCTGCCGGGCAACGCCAGTTGCGACGACCAGATGGCCTCGGGATCGTGCCAGACCATGCCCGGGGCGGGCAGGATCTGGGGAAATTCCTCCTGGGCCGACGCCACGACCCGGCCATCGTGATCGAAGACGATCGCCCGGCTCGACGTGGTGCCCTGATCGAGGGCCAGGATATATTTGGCCGGGGCCATGCCGTGAGACTCAGCAGATTGCCTGCCATGCCGAGAAGCTGTTCCACAACGAAAGACGCTGAATTGGCAGTTCTACCGACATCCGTTGTTCCCCGCAACGGGGGCAGAGCGGTCGTGCTGGCTGACAAGGTCGGTTCTTGCGAGTTCGTTGTGCAGCCGCAAGCGGCTTGTTATCGCAGAATCGTGATCCTCGATCCGACCGACAGAATTCCGTACAAGTCTTGCAGGTCCCGGTCGCTGACGCAGATGGTGCCGCGGTTGTCGTCGCGGCCGACGTTGCGGGGATCGGCCGTGCCGTGGATGCCGATGCGGTCGGTCAATCCGATCCACGCGCCGCCCAAGGGGTTCTTCGGATCGTTCGGAGCGATAGTAACGCCGTCCGGTCCGTAGTAGGTTGGATTGAGCGTCTTTTCGCCGACGGTGTATTGGCCTTCGAGCCGTGGCTGGTCGCGGCCGATGCCGATCGAAAACCGTCCGGCGTAACGGTTGTGGACCATCAGCGTCAGTTGCCGCTTGCCGAGCGAGACGACGGCGTCGAACGGCCCCTCGACGACCTTCAACTGCTTGCCGACCGGCAGCGGTTGGTCCTTGACGGCCGCGTCGCTATTGGGCGCACCGGGTGGCATCAGACCGTTGATCCGCGCCAACAGTTGCCACGGAACCCGGTACTTCTGAGCGACGCGATCGATCGTGTCGCCGGGCTGCACGACATAAGGCGGCTGCAAGTAGCTCTGCCGCGAGTAAAGCACGGTGCCGGCGAGTTGGTCGAGCAGTTCGGTGACTTGCTTTGCCTGATCGGCGGGCAGGTTGGGATTGACGTAGAGAATGCTCAGCGCCAGTTGGGCCTCGGCGAACTTGCCTTCGTCGAGTTTCTTGCGGACGCCGTCCATCATATCGCTGAACTGTCGCTCGAGCAGATCTTCCGTCCCCTTGTCGGGCGCCGATGGGCTGCCGTCGGCCACAACTCCCGGCGGCGCGGCGAGATTGAGCACGCTGCCCGAGGGTGAGACCTGACTGCCCGCTGGCAGAGCCGGGACTCCGGCCCCAATCGGCAGAGTTGTGTTTGCTGCAGCGCCCGGCGACAGCGGTGGGCCAAGCGTGGCCGTCGGATTGTTCGACGCCAGAGGAGGAGTTATCGGCGTCACCGTTGAAGAGCCGGACGCGGGATACGGCGTCGCCGGCGCGTTCGTTGTGCCCGTCGGCGGATTGCTCAGTGACCCGCCAGCCAGCGGCGGCGGCGATAGCGGAGCGGAGCCAAGACTGCTGGCGCCGGAGCCGCCGCCTGAGTCGCCCCCAAGCGGCAGCGGACCGCCCGGGGTCAACGACGGTTTTGCGTTGGAGAGATCGACCGTGGGCGCGTCGAGGGACGACCTCGAATCGGCATTGTTCGGCGACAGCGATAGGAAGACGCCATATCCGACCGCCGCCAGCACCGCAAGAATCATCAGGTTCTTGAAGAAGTTCATATTCGTCCTCCTTGACGAATCGAGCGCAATCCATGCGGGGCGAATCATAAGCGAAGAGCCAAAACAATGCTAGCCGGAAATGGCAACCAAAAATGGGAGGAATACACATAATAGGCAACCGAAGTTCCCGCTTGTCAGAGAGGCGTCACACCAACCGTCTTCCAGGCAGCCGACCGATGATCGAACGCGCCGGTCCGGCGATTTCTTGGGGTGGACAGATTCTGGCAAAGAGAGTAGACACCCACCCTCACGATCGGGGCAGCGGAACAGTTTCGGATGAATCTGCGAAAGCCTGGTGCATGGTGCGGTACGCCCCGGCTGCCATTCTATGGTCGATTCGGGACGAATGGGGCGATCCTCGGCGGTTCCCTTTTCTTGCTGGCGATGGCAATGGCTGCCCGCGCATCGGCTGGCGTCATTGCATCGTGCGGTTTCGAGCCGGCCGGTGACACCTGGTCGTTCTCCTTCGTCGGTGGAACTCTCAATGCGGACCCCGGGTCCGACGATTCTCCCGCCGACCAGCGAGTTCTCGGCGGCTCGCAGTCGTGGCTGGTCAAGGGTACGACTTCCACCTTGTCGTTCGCCGAAGTGTGGCTATCGGGCTGGACGAACGTGGTGGTAAGGTATCGCGTCTCTTCGACCGCTAACGGTGGACAAGGTAATCAGTTGATGGACAGTGTAGCGGCTTGGGTGGCGACAACCACGTACGCCGACCAGAACTCTCCCGTGTTCGGCGGCACGGCCGATGTAACGCTGACCGGTTACGGCGTCGGAGCGACGTGGGGATACAACAGCGGCGCCACCGCGCAAATCGAGCCACTCGGAGGAGGAAAGGTCTTGCGGCCGAGCGGCGGCGGGCTTCGGACCGCCGACGGCTTCACTGACATCGGCATCGGGGCCATTCCGCAGGGGAGCCGTTCGCTGGCGCTTCAGATCTGCGCGACAAACGACAGCCCGGCGAAGTGCTGGAACCTTGACAACGTCGTGCTTGAAGGGACGCCGACCAGTAGCAACGACCGCTGGTGGGACGGTGACGGTGAGGGCGCCGTCGGCGGCGGCAGCGGCGTTTGGGACAATACCGCTGCCACGCCTTGGGCGGCGGACTTGGCCGGTGGCGGCCATTTCAAATGGAAGAGCGGCAACGGCGATAACGCCCGTTTCGGCCAATCCGGCGGCACCGTGACGATCCCCCAGGGAACGACCATCGCCGTACGGAGTCTGACCTTCACCGCCGACGGCTACACCATTGTCGCCGCCGGCGACGACATTGCTTCCCGACTTGTCCTGACCAGCGGCGGCGGCGGCGGGGCTGGCCCGAACACCATCGATGTCGATTCTGGTCATACCGCGACGATCAACGTCACGATCACCGGCAATCCGGGCGTCGGCTTGACCAAGGCCGGCGAAGGGACGCTCGTACTCGGTCACGCTAACGGGTATCGGGGCACGACGGCTATCAACGCCGGCGTCTTGAGCATTTCGGCCGCCAACAACCTTGGCGCCGTCGGTTCGGCGGTATCGTTTAACGGCGGGACCTTGCGGCTGACGGCATCGGCGGACTTCAAGGGAAGTCATCCGTGTGACTTTCTCGCTAGCGGCGGAACGATCGACACAGGAAACAACACTCTCACGGCGCTAACAACCGGCTGGAGCGGCGGTGGAGCGTTGGCCAAAACCGGCGCCGGCACGCTGCGTCTTGACGGGATCGGCGACGGGTTCTCGGGGGCCGTCGCCCTGCACGAGGGAACACTGCGATTGGGCTCCAACCAGACGCTGGCCAATTGTCCGCTGATCGACGTCGGCCTCGCGGCCACGCTCGACGTGAGTAGCGTGCCCGGAGGCTACAGCCTGGGTACCTCGGGAAACCAGGTGCTGAAAGGCCGCGGGACGATCGTGGGCAATCTGATGATCGCCGGCTACGGCGTCCACAACGTCGGCGATAGCCTGGGCGTACAACGAGTGCAGGGCGATTACGTGATGAACGGACTGCTGGAGATCGAGATCGGCGGCGCTTTGCCCGGCGACACGGGGGAATATGATCAGGTGTGCCTCGTCGGGCCAGGCGAGAACGACGTAACCCTTGGCGGCGACCTCTCGCTGGCATGGAGTGGAGCGGGCTGGTCATCGGCCGCCGACCGCTTGTGGATCATTCACAACGACACCGACGGAACGCTGACGGGGGCCTTCCGCGGCTACGCCGACGGCGCGGTAGTTGGCGATTACGACGGGCAGTCCTGGCGAATCTGGTATGGCGTCGACCTCGACGAGACTACCGGCCTCCTCATCGCAGGAAACGACGTGTTGCTCACGCCAGCGACTTTGGTCCCTGAACCGAGTTCGCTCGGCTTGGGCGTCTGCGGGCTCCTTGCATTGCTGTGGGTGTTTGGGGGCCGGCGTGTCCAACGGCGGCGAGGCACGGGCAAAGAATACAGTCCACATTTTTCACCCCCGACGAGCGCAGTCGCCGGGGGTTCGAGTGAGGGAGTTCTGCCGACGGCATGCACGCCCGGCGGGGGGTGATTTGTCAGGCTGCCGTCGATGTCCGTACCTCCAGTTGGCAAGATGCGTCAGGATTGTCTATAATCATCGTTCCGTCGCCTCTTGCAGTGCGGTTCGCCGAGCCTTACCCCATCAGGAGAAATATCCGTGTCACAGGGCAAATTCTTGTTCACCAGCGAAGCGGTTAGCATGGGCCACCCCGACAAGCTCGCCGACCAGATCTCCGACGGCATCCTCGACGCGCTGTTCGCCGAGGATCCGATGAGCCGGGTGGCGTGCGAGACGATGGTCACCACGGGCATCGCTATCGTCGCCGGCGAGATCACGACGAAAGCCGTAATCGACTATCCGACCGTGGTCCGCCAGGTGATCCGCGACGTCGGCTACATGGATGACAAGATGGGCATCTGTGCCGACACCTGTGCAGTGATGCTCTCGATCGACCGCCAGAGCCCCGACATCGCCATGGGAGTGGATAGAGAGGGCGCCGGCGACCAGGGGTTGATGTTCGGCTACGCCTGCAACGACACGCCGGAACTGATGCCGTTGCCGATCCAACTGGCGCATGAGATTCTCAATCGGCTCACGGAAGCCCGGCAGAAGGGGGAGGTCGCCTGGCTTCGCCCCGACAGCAAGAGCCAGGTGACGGTCGAGTATGACGGCGGCAAGCCCGTGCGCATCGACACGATCGTCGTATCGACCCAGCACGACGGCGCGGTCAGCCAGGAAGAGATTCGCAAGTTCGTAATCGAGAAGATCGTCAATCCGCTGCTGCCGAAGCACTTGGTCAACGGCCGCGTGACGTATCACGTGAATCCGACGGGCAGGTTTGAAGTCGGCGGCCCTCAAGGCGACTGCGGGCTGACCGGCCGGAAGATCATCGTCGACACCTACGGCGGCTGGGCTCGCCACGGCGGCGGGGCCTTCAGCGGCAAAGACCCGACCAAGGTCGATCGCAGCGCCGCGTACATGGCCCGGCACGTGGCAAAGAACATCGTCGCCGCCGGGCTGGCCGAGCGATGCGAGGTGCAGATCGCCTACGCCATCGGCGTGTCGGAACCGGTCAGCGTGCTGGTGGACACCGAAGGCACCGGCAAGGTTCCCGACGCAAAACTCTGCGAGTTGGTGCGCAAGCTGTTCCCCTTGACCCCGAGCGGAATCATCAAGTACCTCGATCTCCGCCGGCCGATCTACCGCAAGACGGCCTCCGGCGGGCACTTCGGCCGCAACGAGCCCGAGTTTACCTGGGAGAAGACCGATCGCGCCGCCGAATTGGCCGCGGCGGCAAAGTGACATGAGCGGCACACGCTTGTTGAACTGGCCCAGTGCTCGCGACGGCATTCCGACAGCGAGGTCTTGCCGCTTGCTGGCCGTGGTCGTGCTCGGATTGCTGAGCGCCGCGGCGTCGGTCGTGGCGGCGCGAGCAATGGCCGGGGCGCTGCAAACACCGCTGGCGCCAGCCGCTCTGGTGATGGTCGGCCTGCTCACGGCGGCCGCCGCTGCGGTCGTCCGGCTAGGGTGGCTCTTGCCGCTGGACGGCAACCGCATCAGCCGGCTCGATATAACGGTGATGGCAGTCACGTCGTTTGCCGCGGCTGCCCTGTGCGGTGGAGTCTGCTCGCCGCCCAACACGTCCCTGGAGATTGCGCTGCTCCCGCGAGTCATTATTGCGGTCGAAGAGGGCTGGGCCTGGCTATGGTTCTTCCGCGTCCGACAAAGGGGTCAGAACTATTTTTCGCCAATCAAGAGCCCGACTAAGGCGATGGCGCATGAGAAAAACAGTTCTGACCCCTTTATTGCGGCGGGCGTCACGCAGCAGCTTACGCGCAGCGAGACTGCCGACGGGGCGGAGGAACTTTCCGGTCGGCTGCGGCTGCCGTTTGCGGCGGGGCAGCGAACCGGCAGCATCCACGTCGCCTTCTGCCCGCCGCTTCGCGTCACGCCCGAAGTGATAGTCGAGCAAATCGAGGGGCCGGAGGCGCGAATCAAGACGGCCCAACTGCTTCCCTACGGCGCGCGATTCGATCTGAAGCTTGCCGCAGCCAGCGAAGAGCCGACAGCCGTGCTGCTGCAATTCACGGCGCGAACGCCGCGGGAGGTGTGAACTGGCGACGATGTGCTCGGCGTGAGGGAAAAAGGGGACGGGTCCAATCTGCCGGAACGGCCCCGAGGGTGCTTCGCACAAATTGGACCCGTCCCCTCTTTCCCTCTTGCCTTTTTCCCGCATCGCCGTCAAAGTTCCCGCACCCGTTAAGGTCTCTCGCCCTAGTCTGCTACGTTCCGCGTCTGCGCGTCAGATGAGCGATATTCCGTGAATCCGGGCCGGAGCATGGTCCGATAGCAGATGTGTTGCAGTCGGAAGCGGCCGGCGACCGGTGCCAAGCGCAGGGCTTAGCGTTCGACGTATGGAACCAAGGTTACGATCCTCGGTTGCACGTGCTTTCCCTGTCCACTTGATACGGAGCGCCAAAACATGAAGACGTCGCTATCGGCGGTTATCGGTGTGTTGCTGGGACTTCTGACGGCCGCCAACGTCATGGCTGAGAATGCGGCCCAGTCGACGACACCTGCACCGGTCCAGCAAACGGCGTATGACAGTGACTACTACGCGGCAGCGTCGCAAGGCGGTCCGATCGCCGCGACGGACGACAAAGCGTCGCCTGATGCAGCGTCGGAGAAGGCGGGAGACGCGAACGCCAGCGACGCCGCCGGCGAAGAAGAGCCGGCGTGCCGCTGGTGTCGCTGCGGTAAGTTGGCCGACCCCTGGACCATCCACCAGCCGGACTTCCTCAAGGATCGCAACATCACGATCGGCGGCTGGCTCGAAGGCGGCATCTATGGCAACCAGTGGGGCTCGCCGAACAACGGTCCGGTCGGCTTGCGTGGCATCGGCGATGGATTCACGGCCGACCAGGTCTGGTTCTATGCGGAGCGGAAGACCGACACCAAGGGCTGCGGCTGGGACATCGGCGGACGGGTCGACTACCTCTTCGGCGTGGACGGGCCGCAAACCCAGAGCTTCGGCGACCAGACGTGGGACTACGGCTGGAACACCTCTTCGCAATACGGCTCGGCGATGCCCCAGCTCTACGCGGAGATCGCCTACAACGACGTCAAAGTCAAGCTGGGCCATTTCTACACGCTGATCGGGTACGAAGTCGTGCAGGCCCCGCAGAACTTCTTCTACTCGCACTCTTATTCCCACACCTTCGGCGAGCCGTTCACCCATACCGGCGCCCTGGCTTCGTACCAGCGCAACGAAAAAACGACATGGTACGGTGGCTGGGTCAACGGTTGGGACGAAGGCTTCGAGGGCAAGGATAACGGCTCGATGTTCCTTGGCGGCTTCTCCACGAACCTCTCCGACAAGGCGACGTTCGCCTGGTACGTCTCTGCCGGAAAGCTGGGCGACGGCAGCGCGTTTGCCGGCGCCGCTTCGGGCGACGTGTACTACAACTGCTTCATCTTCACCTACAAGCTGACGGAGAAGTGGACGTATATTTTCGAACACGATCTTGGGTCGAATTACGGCGTGAACCCGCGCGACGGCGTCAACAACCAGTGGTACGAAGTGAACAACTATCTGACCTACAAGATCAACGATTGCTGGTCGTTTGGCGGCCGTGCAGAGTGGTTCCAGGATCCTCAAGGCGCCCGAGTTTCGGCTGGCAGCAGCGGCAATTACTTTTCCGTGACCGGCGGCTTCAACTACAAGCCGCATGCCAACGTCACGATTCGGCCGGAACTTCGTTACGACTGGTTTAACGGGTTCGCCGGAAGCACGGCGCAACCGTTCAACGACGGCGCCGCCAGTACGCAGCTTTCCGGCGGCTTCGACGCGATCTTCACGTTCTGACGACCGCGTTGACGCAGCGATCGAACATCCGCGCCGACACCAAGCTGAGAAGACAGCCCCCTTAGCGGCCGGTGGCGTTCTAGTCCGCGCTACCGGCCGCTTATCTGATTCCGGCGTGCGGTCACTTCCTTACGAGAAGTCGAGCGTCACGCTGAACCCCCAAAAACTGGTATGGCAGTTTGCGTTGCGGTGCTTCCTGGCGCGTCGACAACAGTTGCACAGGCGCAGATTGCCCGCAGGCTATGCACTGCGTGCCTACACGTGCGGCAATTACGGAAGTCCCGGCAACGAAATTGTGTAAACCATAGAATCTCCTGCCCTAATCGTGCCGGTTGGTTTGCCGCCTCTTAGTTCTTATCTTCAAGCAACTTGCATTGCATGGAACGGCCGAGAGGCCATTGGCCGTCGTCATCCGCCGACTGATACCCGTCGATCGTGGCACGGATATTGCGTTCGCTGTGCCGGCATCGCTAACTCACTCGCCGATTCTCCCGTTAGTCGAGGTCGCTAGAATGGCCATTTGGACCAGAAATGTGATTTGTGCGTTGACGGTGTTGGTCGTTGTCCTTGTGGCTTGGCCGACAGCGGCGGCCGGAGCGGAAACGGCCTCTCCGACGGCCAAGCCGCTTACTGTACAGGACGTGCAGGCGGCGCTCGATAGCAAGTCGATCGACTTGGATACGGTGTGGACGCTGATCACGGCCTTCCTAGTGATGTGGATGCAGGCCGGATTTGCCATGGTCGAGACGGGCTTCACGCGGGCGAAGAATGCGGTCAACATCCTTATGAAGAACTTGCTCGACTACTGCTTCGGCAGCATCGCCTTCTGGGCAATCGGCTTCGGCCTGATGTTCAGCGTCGGCAACTCCTTCGTGGGAGACAGCGGGTTCTTTCTGCACGAGACGCCCGTGCAGGTGACGGAAGCGAATGGCGGCCGTGACCGACACGACCAACTTCGCACCTCTCGCGTGGACGAAAGTGCCGCTGGAGTGCAAGTTCTTCTTCCAGTTGGTGTTCGCCGCCACTGCCGCCACAATCGTATCTGGAGCCATGGCCGAGCGAACCAAGTTCACCTCCTACATGCTTTACAGCATCGTCATTTCGCTAGTGATCTACCCCGTGTCGGGCCATTGGATTTGGGGGGGCGGCTGGTTATCGAAACTGGGCGGAACGGGCATGTGGGATTTCGCCGGCTCCACGGTGGTCCACAGCGTCGGCGGCTGGATGGCCCTGGTCGGCGCCTTTGTGCTCGGGCCGCGCATCGGCAAGTTCGGCCGCGACGGCAAGCCTCGCGCCATTCCCGGCCACAACATCCCCCTGGCCGCGCTTGGCGTGTTCATCCTCTGGCTCGGGTGGTTTGGATTCAACCCCGGCAGCACGATGGGTGCGTCGCGAATGGATATCTCCCATATTGTATGCACCACCAACGCGGCGGCCGCCGCCGGTGCCATCACCGCGTTGTTCGCCTCGAAACTGATCTTCCGGAAGTGGGACGCCGGCATGGCCCTGAACGGCACTCTGGCCGGCCTGGTCGCGATCACCGCCCCTTGTGCCTGGGTGACGATCAGCAGTTCGCTGTGGATTGGCGGCATCGGCGGAGTACTCGTCGTGCTGTCCGTCCTCTTCGTCGACCACGTGTTGAAGATCGACGATCCCGTCGGCGCTGTCTCGGTGCACGGCGTCTGCGGCGCCTGGGGAACCCTTTCCCTCGGGTTGTGGTCGATCGGCACCGGCGACGGCTCGCCGCTGCCGGGGCTGTTTAGCGGTGGCGGCGTCACCCAACTGGTCAACCAGGCGATTGGCGTCGCAGCCGTATTCGCCTGGGCGGTCGGCGGCGGACTGGTCCTGTTCTACGGTCTGAAATACACCATAGGACTTCGTGTGGGCAGCGAAGAGGAGATCGAAGGCCTGGACATCGGTGAGCATGGCTATGGCGCCTACCACGGCTTCGTGCTCTCGACCACGCCGGAGCCCTAGAGGCGGATGATTGGACCCGACACGGGCTGATCGCTGAAATTGCCTTCGGAAACCACTGCCATGAAGAAGATCGAAGCGCTGATCCGCCACTTCAAGCTCGACGACGTCAAAGAGGCGCTGACGCAATGCGGCGTCCACGGAATGACCGTCAGCGAGGTCCGCGGATTCGGCCGCCAGAAGGGCCACACCGAAATGTACCGCGGCGCCGAGTACACCGTCGACTTCGTACCGAAGGTCAAACTCGAGGTCGTTGTGACCGATGCCGATCTGCCGGCCGCGATCGACGCTATTGTTCGGGCGGCCAAGACGGGTCAGGTCGGTGACGGCAAAATCTTTGTTGCCAACCTGGAAAACGTGATCCGCATCCGCACCGGCGAAGCCGGCGACCATGCCGTATGACGCGACGGCCACAAATGACGCCATCCCGTGCTGCGAAATGCGGGCAAAGAGACTTCACGCGGCGACGAGCTGCTTTGACGCCGACCGCCGATCCTCGTGACGGTAGCCGTATACGATTCGCTGCAACTCGTCGCCCACGGCTTGCGGGGCCTCGCGGCCGAGGCGCTCCAACTCGACGATCGCGGCACAAATGTCATCCACGCGAGCCGGCCGGTGATCGGCCACGATGATTTTCGGGTGGCAGGTGGGCAAGAGCCGCTCGCCGGGAAGGTGCAACTCTTCGTACAACTTCTCGC
This sequence comes from uncultured Planctomycetia bacterium, assembly GCA_963815695.1. GTDB lineage: Bacteria > Planctomycetota > Planctomycetia > Pirellulales > Thermoguttaceae. Next base: position 242,742 of record CAWFIG010000015.1, on the reverse strand, counting down.
CCGGCCGCAGTCCCGTAAATTGGATGGCGACGTCGTCGCCCACGCGCAATCCCGAGAGTCGAATCATGTCGGCGGCCAGATCGACGATGCGGACCGGCTCGCCCATGTCCAGCAACAGAATTTGTCCGCTCTGGCCGATGGCGCCGGCCTGGATCACCAGCCGTGACGCTTCCGGAATGGTCATGAAGAATCGCCGCATCTCCGGATCGGTGACCGTGACCGGGCCGCCGGCGGCGATCTGTTGCCGGAACAGTTGCACCACGCTTCCCGCCGAATCGAGGACGTTGCCGAACCGTACCGTGACGAATCGGGTCGCGTTGCGGTCGGCCAGCGACTGCACGTACAGTTCGGCGACGCGCTTGCAGGCGCCCATCATGCTGCTGGGATTGACCGCCTTGTCGGTCGAGATCATTACGAACGAGTCGACGTGAAAATCCGTCGCCAGGTCGGCCAACTGCCGGGTGGCGGTCACGATGTTTCTCACCGCTTCCTGCGGATGGTGTTCCATCAACGGGACGTGCTTATAGGCGGCGGCATGGAAGACGACGTGCGGGCGGTATTGCATGAATACCTGCCGCATGCGAAGCTCGTCGAGCACGTCGGCGATGCAGAAATCGATCGCGATCTCCGCCTTCGAGCAGGCGCAATTCCCGTTCGAGGAAGAACTGCGCGGTCTCCGCTCGATCCACCGCCACGATCTTCTGCGGGGCAAATTGCAGCAACTGCCGGCAGATCTCCGAACCGATGCTTCCGGCGCTGCCGGTGACGAGGATGACGCGACCGTCGATCCACTGCCGAATGTCGTCGATCGCCAAGCGCACCGGCTCGCGCTGCAAGAGGTCTTCGATCGAGACGGCCCGGAGCTGAACGGTCACGTTGCCTTCGATCAACTGGCGGTAGTTGGGCAAGACGCGGACCTCGCAGCCGGCGCGGCCGACGTCGTCAACGAGCTTGCGGAGCGCCGCGCCGGGAAGATCGCCCTGCGCGACGAGGACTTGCCGTATCGCGTAGCGCATCGACCAAGCGGCTGGCCTGTTCGCAGACGCCGATCACCGGAATGCCCTCGATCCGCGTTCCCACGTGATCCCGATCGCTGCCGAGGAATCCGACGACGCGATAGCGCGGTTGTTCGAGGCGGCGAATCATCCGCAACGTGGAAATGCCCATCTCGCCGACGCCGGCGATCAGCACGCGCACCTGATTGGGGGGAGAGAGCAACGACCAGCGCATTTCGCGCACTCCGCGCAGCAGCGAGCGAATGCCGCCGAGCACGACGATGGTCGTGCCCCAATCCAACAAGAACACGCTGCGGGGGATCGTCGGCTGGGGACCCAGCAGGTATTGAATCATCATCATCGTCAGCAGGCCGCCGGTGGCCGCCCGCAGCAAGACCACACAGATCGTAGAACGTTACCGAGCGACTCCAGCCGCGGCAGACCCGCATGCCGACGAACCAGCCGAGCTTGACCGTCACGATCCAAGCGACTGTGGCGGCTGAAGCAGGCCAGGTTCTCGCCGCCTAGTTGTCCGTCGAATCGCAGCCAGAAGCTCAGCCAGTAAATGCCGACGAACGCCGGGACGAGCGCCATCGTGGTGAGCAGGTAAAGATGCCTTCGAACAGCGGTTGCTGAGGAGGCTGGACTTGCCATCATGTCTGCCCTCTGCGTTCTATGCTTCAAGCCACGCGGCGCGGAACAAGGAGATCGCCGGATTCTTCCTCGTCATCGGAGTTTTGCTTTGCTGCCTCCGCAAAAGGTACGCACTCTTTCTCACCTTTGTCTTCGGCCGAGTCTGACGGCTGCCCCTCCGTACCGTACTCTTCTTCGTTGCCGTACCCGTACCCGTAACCGTACCCGTCCCCGTACCCGTAGTGGTGATAGCCGTAGTAGCCTTGGTCGTCGCCGGCGTCGGCCCGGTTGACGATCAACCCGAGGATGGGAAGCTTCATCAGTTGGAGCTGTTCGACGACGCGAGTCACCATGCGGCGGCGGTTCTTGGTCGGCTGCACGACCAGCACGATGCCGTCGACCAATCGGCCGATGACCGCGGTATCGGCGGTGACCAGCGTTGGCGGGCTGTCGATGAAGACTATGTCATAGACGGTTTCCGCCCAAGCGAGGAGTTGCGAGAGGCGAGGACCGCCGAGCAGTTCGGCGGGATCGCTGGGCCTGGCGCCGGAAGGCAGGATGTCGAGCCCGTCGACGCCGGACGGTTGGATATGCAGGGACGCCATCTGCGAGAGATCGATCTGCGAACGCAGAACCTCGCTTAGGCCGCGCGGCCCGCGCATGTTCATCAAGGTGGTCAAGCCGGGGCGACGCAGGTCGGCGTCGATCAACAAGGTCCGCTTGCCGGCCTGCGCATAGCAAACGGCCAGATTCGCGAGTAGGGTCGTCTTTCCGTCGCGCGGCTCGGAGCTGGTCACCACGATCTGACGGGCGTCGGGATGCGTCAGCGTCAGGGCGGTCCTTAGCGTCCGGAAGCCCTCGCTGGCCGGCGAGGTGGGCGCGGCGTGCGTCACCAACGATTGCAGGCCGGTGCTCTCCGGCGGATCGAGCGGCTGGATCATCGTCAGCAAGGGGAGCCCCAACCGCCCCTGCATTTCCTCCAGCGAGCGGAAACGATCGTCCAGCGCATCCAGCAGCATCACCAACCCAATCGCTGCGGCGCAGCCGCCGACGATCGCCACCAGCCCCACGAGGCTGCGATTGGGAAAAACCGGCGTCTTGGCCAACTTCGGGGCTTCAATCACCGCCACGCGCACGTCTTGGCCGTTCTGCCGCAAATCCAGCGAACCGATCTGGCTGAAGAGGACGCCGCTCATGTCTTTGAGGCGTTTGACTTCCTGTTCGAGCAACCCAAGTGTGGCCAACTGGCCGCTGACGTTGACGGCCTCGCTGCGGGCGGTTTCGAAGTTCTTCTTCAAAATCGCCTCCTTCTTCCGGGCTTCGTCGAGTTTTTGCCGGACCATTTGCACGAGCCATGGCCCCACCTCACTCTTGCGGAGTCCCGCCATGCGCCGTCGTATCCGCTCGTTCGCCGAATTCATGAATTGCTCGATGGCTGCCGCCTTCTGACTTAACGCAACGACTTCCGGATGATTCGGACCGAGATTTTGTTGCAGGGTCTGGAGTTCGGCGCGGGTGTTCACCAGATCCTGTTCGAGGTTGACCTGGCTGGAACCGTCGCGTGCGCCAGACCGAGGCTGCTCAGGAGCAGTTCGCGGCCGACGGCGTCCCCAGCCGTCGTCATGAACTGTCCCAGATCCTCGTTGTGGGCGATCGCGGTCTGCAGCGCTTCGAGCAGGGCTTCGTATCCCGCTCTCTGTGTTTGGGCAGCGGTCAGCGCCTCGTTGAAAGTTATCGCCGTCTGCACCGTCGGGTGCAGCGTGTTGCTGTCGGTGGGAATTCCCATGTCGGCGTAGCGGCGCCGGGTTGCCAACAGTTCGTTCTGCTTGATGCCGAGCTTCTCCTCGATCTCGTTTCGCTCCCTCGTCAAGATTCGGTTCAGTTCGCCCGCCGTCCCCTTGTGCATGCTATCGATGAAATCCAGGTACGACTGAACTACCGCTTGCACGACATCCATTGCGACTTGCGGATCCTTCGACTGGTAGCTCACCTCCAAGATGCTGGTGCCGCGAACGGTTCGGGCCGTCAAGCCGGCTTGCAGTTGGGCAACCTGATGATCCCGCCCAACTCCGACCAGATCGACCCGGTCGGCGGCCGGCAGGTGCTTCAGCGCGCCTCGACCACCATTGCGCTGCGGATCAGGTTTTCGTACGTGGGCATGGAGTTCTGCCGTTGCGTCTCGTCGTTGGTGATCGACGTATCGAGACGGTCGTGGTTGGTCTGCGTGACCAGCAAAGAGGCTTTCGAAGAGTAGCGGCGGGTCGCCGTGGCATAGTATAGCCCACCCAAAAGCATCGCAGCCACCAACACCGCGATCGCCACGTTCTTTCGGTAGCGCACCGCTTGGACAAACCGCAATAGAGCGTGCACGAACTGCACGCTCGATGGGCTTTCCAGTTCAAGTTCCGTGGACGCGGACTCGATCGACTGTGTCATGCTCAGACCACCGTTAGGGAAAACCTGGTTGCTGATACTGGCGGGGGAGACGCACCGCAAATCCGCGCGCACGCCGCGTGCCCTCACGAATAGGGGGAGGAGGATACCGAAAGGCAGCGACGTTCGTCAATGGTAGTTTTTGCCGCAAAGGAGTAAGAAAGAACCACGTCACCACACCCGTAGATGGGGACATTGACGAGGGTCAGTCCTCTATCCTGCCAGTGCGCTCAAAAACTGTAACGTTCGCGCCGTAGCGCCAAGTTGGGATTGCACGAAGCACTGCGCTCGCCGGCCCAGCGCGGCGGCGTACGCGGGCTCTTCCAGGCAACGACGGACAAACTGGGCGAACTGCTCGCGGTCGTGCACGACGACCGCGGCGTCGTGCTCGAGCATGGCGGTGACAATGTCGCGGAAGTTCCAAGTATTGGGACCGAACGAGACGGCTGCACCGTAAGCCGCCGGCTCGATCATGTTTTGTCCGCCGCGGCTGCCCATGCTCCCGCCGACGAAAGCGACCTGTGCCGTGCCCCACCAGGCGCCCAGTTCGCCGACAACGTCGACCAGCAGGATGCGAGGGACGGGGGACGGAAGACGCGGGGCGTGGGCAGAAGTGGAGCGGGGAGGATCGAGAGTGGAGAGCGTTTCCGCTTGTGGCTCTCTGCCTTCGGGTTTCCCCCGTCCCGCGTCCCCCGTCGCCCGCTCCCCGAGCACCGTCCGTCGCTGCCATGCCATGCCGGAAGCGTCCAACAACTTCGCCGACCGCCTCGAAGCGGTCTGGATGTCGCGGCACCAGCACCAGCCGCAACTGCGGCCATTGTCGGCTCAACTCGCGGAACGTCTCCAGCGCCATCGCCTCTTCCGGTTCCTGCGTGCTGCCGGCCAACAGCACGATGTCGTCCTCTTTGAAGCCGGCCAGCGCGGCCAGTCGTTGCGTGGCGGGATTGTTGCGATCGGTCTGCGCCCCGTCGTATTTCATCGAGCCGGTGACGTGAACCGTCTCAGGCCGGGCGCCGAGCGCTCGGAACCGCTCGGCGTAGGTCTCGTCCTGCGCCGCCACCACGTCGATCTGCCGCAGCAACCTCGCCACCAGCGGCCGGATGCGGCGATAGCCGCGAAAACTCTTTTCGCCCAAGCGGCCATTGATGACCGCCACTCTCGCCCCGTGCCGTTTCGCCGCGCGGATCAGATTGGGCCACAATTCCAGTTCCGCCAGCACCAGCACGTCCGGCCGCACCCGCCGCATCGCCGTTTTGACCGCCCAGGAGAAGTCCAGCGGGCAATAGAACACGGTCTGTCGCGGATATTTCTTCTTGGCCAGCGCCATGCCGGTCGTGGTAGTCGTCGAAACGACGCACTCCCACTCCGGCCGTTGCTGTTCGATCATTTTCAAGCAGCGGCGCCGAGCAGATTGACCTCTCCGACGCTGACGGCATGAAGCCAAAGGCATTTTTTCGTCGAAGCTCTCCACGGCACGCGCCCGAGGAACTTTGCCGCGTAGCCCTCGCGGTATTTCCCCTTGCGCAGCGATTGCCACGCCAACCAGGGCAGGCTCAAGAGGATCAGCAACAGGTAGATGAGATTGAGCAGATATGGCACCAGCGGAATTCTTTCCAAGACGGCCGTTTGCCCTCCCACGTCTATCGCGCGTTCTTTTTCCGCTCCGCTGCACGTGTTCAAGCACCGCGTAGCGAGATCAGGCCTTCGGTGGGGCTGCTGGCCGTGGCGTAGAGTTTCTTGGGAATCCGGCCGGAAAGATAGGCCAGCCGCCCCGCTTCGCAGGCCAGCCGCATGGCGCGGGCCATGCCCGACGGATCCTTGGCGTGGGCGATGCCCGTGTTCAGCAACACGCCGTCGGCGCCCAATTCCATCGCCACCGTCACGTCGCTGGCCGTGCCTACGCCCGCATCGACGATCACCGGATAGTCGGGATCGTTCTCTTTCAGGTATTCCAGGCAAATCCGCAGCGCGTTAGGGTTCAACACGCCCTGGCCCGATCCGATCGGGCTGCCGGCGGGCATCACGCTGGTCGCTCCCGCCTGCTTTAGACGCTTGGCCACGACCGGATCGTCGCTCGTGTAGACCAGCACGCGAAAACCGTCGGCCACGAGCTTCTCGGTGGCGGCCAGGCTGGCCACCGGATCGGGCAGCAGCGTCCGCGTGTCGCCCAGCACTTCGAGCTTTACCCAGTCCGCGCCGGGATTGCCGAGCTGCGCGAGAATCTCGCGCCCCAGGCGGGCGACGCGAATGGCGTCGTCGGCGGTGAAACAGCCGGCCGTGTTCGGCAAAATGGTGTACCGCTTCGTATCGATGAAGTCCAGCAGATTCTTGCCCTGCGCATCGATCAGCCGTTCGCGCCGCACCGCCACGGTGATGCACTGCGTGCCCGATAATTCGAGCGCTTCCTGCATCCCTTCGTAGCTGGCGTACTTCCCGGTGCCGACGATCAGCCGGCTGGAAAACTTGTGGGCGCCGATTTGTAGCTCATCGGACGTCGGCGACGCTCCTGGCATTCTACCGGACATTTCCTAACCTCCCCCTACGAGTGTGACGATTTCCAGGCGGTCGCCCTCGGCCAAACGATGTTCGGAGTGACGCTGCTTGGGAACGAGTTCCAGATTGACCTCGACCGCCACCGGTTTGCCGCCGAGCTTCAGTTCGTCGAGCAACTCGGCGATGGTTGCGTTTTCGGCAATCTGGCGGCATTGGCCGTTGATTGTGAGTTGCATGTTCGGATAGGCTGAACGGTTGTAGGAGGCGGCTCTCGTCGCCGATTCCAGCATGGGTTCGCCAGCGATCAGCGACGGCAGGCGCCTTCAACAAAGGGCTCAACCCGTCGTCACGTTGGCGTTTCGCATCGGCTATTAACGTCCTCGCCCGCGTGCGGGGGCAGGTATAGCGGCGGGGGCCTCGCCGGTGGGCTGGCGAAAGCGAGTAATGGCGATGCACCGCAGGTCGCCGCTTTGCGGCTGGTTCGCTCGGTACATCGAAGGGGACCAGCGAATGGCATAAGCCGCCAGCTTTCCGGTGGTGATCTCCGCGACGTAGCAGACCGAGTTGCTCGGCTGCAAGCGGCTGCCGCCGGCTCGCCGCAAAGCGATCATCCCCGTGACCATCATGAACTTGGGATTCTTCTGCGGGTCGATCTGCAAGTCGGTGGCGACGTTGGCTCGAAAGAAGCCGGTCCACGATCCGGCCTGCTGTCCGAGAACAACGGCCTTGAGATCGCCCGTAAGGAAATCGAGCATGTAGACGGCCTCGACGTCGACGTCCAACGGCCCGGTGGCCATGGCATACGAATCGGTGCGATCGGTGGCCAACGCATAGAGCGGGGCTTGCGGCCAGAGCCCGCTCAGGGCCAGACCCGCCACTAACCCGATCGCCACGGCGACCAACCAACGCCAGTGTATCCAGCGACTCATAACGCCCTCCTTCTCAAGAGTCTCATCGGAGCAGAAGGTTCGCAACCTCGGCATCAGCACGCCTTTGCCGCCTAAAGGCGACACTGCGAACACTCGCTCCACGCTTGGCAAAGCCGCAGTTTACCATCCATCAATCCTACACGGATTCCGGGTGGATTGCCAGACGTGTTTTTTCCGCGGGTTTCGGCGGTTTCGCTAGCGAGGATTCTCCTCGCCCTTCCCGGCGCCTACTGGTTGTTGGCCAGCTTCATGTTGACCGGCAATCGGTCCAAGAACACGCCGGCTACCGCCATCGCGTCGTGTTTCAGAGGGGCTGTCTGCGGTTCCAAAGCAGCCGACACGGTCAAGTGGTCGAGACGCGCGACGGCGTGATCGGTCAACTCGCCGATCGAGGGCAGCCTATCGATCGATGGCCCGGCAACCTGCGCCATTTTCTCGAGGCGGCTTTGCCGCGAAGCGTTCACCATCAGTCGCCAGCCGACCGCCACGGCACACAGCAGGCACGCCGCTGCCAAGGCGGCCGCCAAAACCCGCGGCCAGCGCCGCAAAACGGTCGGCGCGGCGGCCCCGCTCGTTTCGGCCGCCTGCCGCTGTCTGACGGCCGAGAAGATGCGACGGTGCAGCGATTCGGAGAACGCCGGCCGCGACTCGATCGCCTCGCGCCGAAGCCGCTCGGCCAGCAGTTGCTCCTGCTCCGATGAAACTCGCTTAGACATGAGGCGCCTCCAACTCCGCAATCATAGGGCATTCTTGCCGTGTTTCTTCCTGCTCGGTGGATCGGGCCGCATCGAAGACGACATTCCTGTTTTCGCGGAACAGAAAATCGGGACTGTCCCCTCCGAATTTGGGACGGTCCCCGGCGAATTCGCCCAGCAGAGGCAACAGCCGCTTACGGGCGCGGAACAACGTCACCTTGACCGCTGCCCACGAGCGTCCTAACACCCGGGCGATTTCCCGCGTCGGCATCTCCTCGACATAGTGCAGCCACAGGGCGGTTGTCTGCTCCTCGGAAAGCACGTCGGCCGCCCGGTCCCACAGCCGGCGGCGGTTCTCCGCGGCGACGATGGTCTCCAGCGGCGTGGGCGCGGCCGCCAGGGCCGCCTCGACCACGCGCGTGTCGGCCGTCGGCCGCAGGCGGCGGCGATGATTGAGGCTCGTTCGCCGGGCGATCGCAAACAGCCAGGTGGAAAATGCCCAGCGGCGATTGTACCGGTGCAAGTTCGCGTAAGCGCGGAGAAAGGTCTCCTGCGTCAAGTCCTCGGCGTCGGCCGAAAAACCCCGCTGCCGCAGAAAATGCAGCAGCGGGGTCTGAAATCGCCGCAGGAGTTGCTCGAAACTCGCCGCGCACCCCTGCCGCGCTCGGCTGGCGAGTTCCTCGTCGCTCGGCACGGTTTCAGAGTTGCGCGACACAGCGAACCGCTCTCCTGATGGACCCATCATCGCGTTTCCAAACGTCAATGGGAAAGCCGCGAGTTATGGTGATGCCCGGCCTTCTTCTTGGCGATCTCCTTCTTCGCCAGATCCAAGAGCAGATCGGCCGCCGCCTGGCCGTCCACCGTGACCGACTTGTCGGCGAGCGTCACCTTCACGCCGCCGACCAGCTTCATCAGGTCGGCATCGTCGCTCTTGACCAGCGTGGCTAGGGCCAACGCGCCGTCGGCCACCGCCTTGATCTGCTTGGCCACCTCGGCGTCCTTCACGTTCAAGACAGCGTGGACGAACACCTGGCCCTGATTCTCGCCGGCCACCAACAAGGCCGAATCGACCTGCTTCGACAGCGGCGATTCGAGGTGCAAATCGGCTGCGGCCAAGTCTCGCGCCCGGCCAGAAGTATCGCACCGGGCGGAATCGACGAGGCCAGCGACTCGTAGGCTTTGCCGAGGTTCGGCTTCGTGCCGTCGAGCACGTCGAGCGCGGCCTTCAACTCGTCGGTCGAGGCGGCGAATACGATCACGTCGGGCTTGAAGAAAGCGGCATGATCGTGCTGCTTGGCCCCTTTGCGCCACGTGTGCAGCTCGAACTTGCCGTACGTGGTCGCTGCATGGTCGGGGTTGGTCTTTACCAAGTTGAGCAGCAACTCCTGGTCCACCTTGGCATGGATGACGGCCACGCCGGTGTCCTTCTTCAGTTGCGCGCCGTAGACCGTGACGCCGTGGAGATCGGTCATCGGGTCGAAGTGGAACAGACTGCGGAACACCGCCAGTTTCGCCTCGATGTCGGGATGCTCCTTGAGAACCTGCTCGCGGACGGTCTTCACCAGATGGGAGGCCAGCAGGCCGTCGACGTCGAGGTGTGCCGCCCATTTCGCATCGGCCGAAACCTCCTTCGCGTCGAACGGCGAGCCTGCGCCAAGCCCGCAAACGCCAAAACCACCGCCGCCGCCAGTCCAAAACACACTCGCATGGTTCACCTCGCTTCTACAGGGCATTGTAACGGTCGAACACCACAGATGTATACACCGCGGGCCGGGAAAAGGTTACAGCGAAACCGTGCGACAACGCTCAGCGAAAGGGGGGTTGGTAGACGTGGAAGCGGTGTCCCGCCGCTTTTTCGCGGGTGCAATGGACTGGCTGGCGCCAAACAGCGTGGCAAGACGCCCCCCCAATTCTCCAGGCCCCCGCGGCAAAGTTGACATTGCCTCAGCCGGGCTGAATGGCGTACATTATCCCCCCGCTCACGGTGTTTCAGGAGGAGCAAGACCATGAACAAGCTTCGCGCGCGTTGCTCACCTTCGGCACGCGGCCCGAGGCCATCAAGATGGCCCCGGTGGTGCACGAGTGCCGCCGGCAGTCCGACCGGATCGAAACCATCGTCTGCGCGACCGGCCAGCACCGCCAGATGCTCGATCAAGTTACGGAGTATTTCGGCATCGCGGTCGACCGCGACCTCGACCTGATGTCGCCGAACCAGACGCTGGCCGACGTGACCGCCCGATGCCTGACGGGCCTCGACGCCGTGCTGGCCGAGTGCCGTCCCGATTGCATCGTGGCCCAGGGCGACACGACGACCGTGATGGCTGCCGCGCTGGCCGCGTTCTACCGCCGCGTGCCGCTGGTCCACGTCGAGGCCGGCCTGCGCACCGGCGACCTTCAGGCCCCTTGGCCCGAGGAACTCAACCGCCGCATCGCCAGTCTTGTCACCGCCCTGCACTGTGCGCCGACCGATCGGGCGGCCGAGAACCTGCTCGGCGAAGGCACGCCCCCGGAAGCGTCCACGTGACCGGCAACACGGTGATCGACGCCCTGCTCTGGACCGTCGCCCGCGAGCGCGAACACGGGCGGCCGTGGCGCGAGAAACACGCCGCGATGGGCGACCGCCGCATGGTGTTGGTGACCGGCCATCGCCGCGAGAACTTCGGCGACGGCATGGAGCAGATGTGTTCGGCCATCCTGATCCTCGCCCGCCGTTTTCCCGACGTCGAGTTCCTCTATCCCGTGCATCTCAACCCGAACGTGCGCGAGCCGGTCGGTCGGCTGCTGTCGGGCCAGCCGAACGTCCGCCTCTGCGAGCCCGCGCCCTATCCCGAGTTCGTCTGGCTGATGGACCGGGCGACGCTGATCCTGACCGACTCGGGCGGCGTGCAGGAGGAGGCCCCGTCGCTGCGCAAGCCCGTGCTGGTGATGCGCGAAACCACCGAGCGGCCCGAGGCCGTCGAGGCCGGCGCCGTCGAACTGGTCGGGACCGACGTGTTTCGAATCGTGGAGCGGACGAGCTTGCTGCTAAGCGACCGTGCGGCGTACTCGCTGCACCAGATCGACCGCAGCCCCTACGGCGACGGCCGCGCCGCCGCTCGCATCGTCGATCTGATGTTGCAGCAGGGTTGGCAGTCCGAAGTCCGTCCAACGCTCGCCCCCCCGTCCAAGTTCCGCGAGGCGGCGTGAGCGCGGCATCACAAGAGCTACCTTTTCGCGACGGCTAATCTAAATCGTTGATACGACGGTCCTTAGCAACGCATGTCCCCGCCGAGAATTGAACCATGTTCGAGATTGTTCCGCGGCCGCAGCGGTGTTTTCAAGTTCCGAATCCGAGCCGAATCCGGTATACTCAGGAAACGTGGCCGACTCCGCCGCGTGGAGGCGGCGGCCGAACAGTCCGTTATTGATTCGCAATCATCCCCTGATTCTGCTTCAAAATGGCAAGATCCAAGTCCCCCGGTGCAAAGCCCCGCTCCTCGTCGGCGTCGCCGGGCAAATCCGATAAAGAGTCGGCCGAGCCGTCCTCGGGCGGCAGCAACCACCTCCCCTCCCCTGCGGCGATCCGCGAGCTGATCGAGTCGGTCGCCATCGCCTTTGTCTTGGCGTTCTTGTTCCGCACGTTCGAGGCCGAGGCGTTCGTCATCCCCACCGGCTCGATGGCCCCCACGCTGATGGGACGCCACAAGGACGTCATCTGTCAGAAGTGCGGATATCCGTATCGAGTCAGCGCCAGCGAAGAGGTGAATTCGGATGGGACGCCAAGGGTGCTGGGGCCCGACGGTAGGATGCGGCCGTCGGATGAATACAAGATCGCAACCGGCACCTGTCCGATGTGCGGCTACACCCAGATGCTCGACGAGAACAAGTCGTTCAACGGCGACCGCATCCTGGTGAGCAAGCTCGCCTACGAAATCGGCGAACCGCAACGCTGGGACGTGATCGTCTTTAAGTACCCCGGCGACCCGCCAGAGTGCGCCGCCTTCACCCCAACGAGAGCAACGACGCGCGGACGAACTTCATCAAGCGTCTGGTGGGGCTGCCCGGCGAGATGGTCCGCATCCAGAACGGCAACGTGTGGATCAAGAACGGCAAGGACCAGAAGGAGCTTGGCGACAAGGCGAAGTTTGTCATCGCCCGGCGGCCGCCGCGAAAGCTCCTGGCCATGCTTCGGCCGGTATTCGACAACGACTACATGCCGCGAATTGCCAAGGACGGCTGGCCGGCTCGCTGGTTTTCGGCTGCGGAAGACGCCACCGGAGATTGGCACAGCGATGGTTCGGCGTCGTTTGTCATCGACGGGTCGGCCAAGGCGGAAGAATGGCTGCGATACCATCATCTGATGCCGTCGAGTCAGCGGCAGTGGCAAGACGCCGCCGTGGGGATAAAGCCTCACCCCACCGCACAGTTGATCACTGATTTTACTACCTACGACACCGGCAGGATGCGATTTGAGTCCAGGAATTCCGACCCGGGTCCTAACTCTCGCGGCATCGGCACGCATTGGGTCGGCGATCTCGCCGTTGAGTGCGTGGCGGAAACGCAGAGTCCCGGCGGCGTGCTGGCCATCGAGTTGTGCAAAGGCGGTTGGCGATTCCAGTGCCGCTTCGATCTGTCGACTGGCCAGGCGACGCTCTCGATCAGCGGCAAAAACGATTGGAAGCGAACGGCAGCGACCGCCGTGCGCGGCGAGGGGAAGCACAAGATACTCTTCTCCAATTGCGATGACGAACTGCGGCTGTGGATCGACGGCGATCTGATCGCCTTCGACGGCCCGACGACCTACCCCGATCTCGGCAACAACAAGCCCACGCAAGCCGACTTGGCGCCGGTCGGCGTTGCCTCGGCCGGCGCAGCGGTGCGAGTCAGCCACCTTCGCGTTTTTCGCGACATCTATTACATCGCGGACCGCTGGCCGGGGCGCGAGGCGCGAGACACTTTGTATCAGGTTGGCAACGCACTGCCCGGCCAGGAAGTGACGCCGTCGCGCGAGGCGGCCTATGTCGAGTTTCCGCTCGGACCAGATCAGTTCTTCGTCATGGGCGACAACAGCGCCATGAGTAAGGACGGCGCGGTTGTGGAGCCCCGACTACTGGTGGGTGCCCCGTAAACTGCTGATCGGCAAAGCGTTGTTGATTTACTGGCCCCATTCCTGGGATCGGCTCCCCTATTTTCACAGTATTCCTTGCCCCTATTTTCCGAATTTCAGCCGTATGGGGCTGGTACGATAGACAATCTCGTTCCCACGCGGAGCGTGGGAACCAGGACACAACAAGCGTGAGACGAGCGTGCGAAGCCGCAAGCGGTTTCTGTCTGATCCCTGACCTCTGACCCCTGGCCCCTCTCCATGCTCGAAGCCAAAGGACTGGTGAAAATCTACGGTGCCCGAAAGGTGGTCGACGGCGTGAGTTTCCGCGTCGATAGCGGAGAAATCGTCGGCCTGCTCGGGCCGAACGGCGCCGGCAAGACGACCAGCTTCCGCATGACCTGCGGCATGATCGTCCCCAACGCCGGCAAAGTGAAGCTCGGCAACACCGACATCACCGACTGGCCCATGTACCGCCGCGCCCGCGAAGGCGGCATGGGCTATCTCGCCCAGGAATCCAGCGTCTTCCGCAAGCTTACTGTCGAAAAGAACCTGCTGGGCGTCATGGAATTGCTCGGCTACGACCACAAATCGCGACGCCGACGCTGCAAGGAACTGCTCGAACAGTTCGACATCGTCAAGCTGCGCAAGTCGTTGGCGCAGTCGCTCTCGGGCGGCGAGCGGCGGCGGCTGGAAATCGCACGCTGCCTGGTCTCGAACCCCAAAATCATCCTCCTCGACGAGCCCTTCACCGGCATCGATCCGGTCACGATCGCCAGCATCCAGAAGATCATTCGCCGCCTGCGCAGCGAAGGGATCGCCATTCTCATCACCGACCACCAGGTCCGCGAGACGCTGCAAATCACGGACCGCAGTTACGTGATCCGCGCCGGCAAGGTTCTCTGTCACGGCACGCCCGACGAAGTGCTGGCCAATCCCGAAGCCCGCAAGTATTATTTCGGCGAGGACATGGACATCGGCCGCAAACAGAGCGCGTGAGCACGCGCCACGTAGGACGGATTTCCAAATCCGTCTTCAAAGCTCCGACGGACTTGGAAATTCGTCCTACGACACGTGCGAGCGTCATTCCCTTGGAATGCCGGCATAATCTCGGGGGCGTCGCTTAGGGAAGCGGATGGACAAGTTGTCCGCCGACGCCCGGGGGGGCGGGGATTGGCTCGGGGCCAGTGGGTGGAGCGGCCGTGGGCCCGAGGACGGTCGGGCCGCGGACGCCGCCCGGCGACAGTTGCGGCGCGGTGCGCGTGGCCGTGTGAATCCCCCGGCGGAGCCCCTCGGCCCGCGAGAGGAGTTGCTCGGTGGGAACGACGACCTGGGGCCGCAGTTGGAAGTCCAATGTCCGCTGGTCGCGAATGTGGCCCGGCACGAAATTCTCCGCGACAAAATCGAACGGCGTATACTCGTACCACGGCGCCGGTATCGACTGCATCAACGTGAGCGTTTCGTAGCCGTCTTTCACCAGTTGAATCTTTCGCGTTCCATAGTAGGTGAAACTGGTGGAGCAGGGCGTGGTTCCGATCGGGTAATCATCGACGTACAACAGCGCGCCCGGCGGATTGGTGCGCACCATCAGCCGCCGCTCGACGCAGCCGCTTTGGCACGCGCAGAGCACAAGCCCGAGCAAGGCCCAGCCGAGCAGCCTTCGGCCGACAGCACGTGTGCGGCGACGTGGTTCCGCCATAACGGGAAAGCATCTTCCGAGACGAGTTTCAGGAAGAAGTTGCGGCGAAGTGTAGCCAGTCGTCGGCAACGCGGCTAGATCGGTTTCTTGGCAACGGAAAATGCGTAATGCAGGAATCATAGAATCTATGGGAGAAATGAAACGAATGGGAACTGCCACTCCTATTCGTCGCACGAGCCCCACACCCGGAAGGCCCCTTGACCTGGGACTATTTAGCGCCTCAGGCAGCACGCACAGTGCGCCATACCAACCCGAAGCGCAAGCGAGGGCAACTCTTTGTGCCGCCCTCACTTGCGGTTCAGGTTGGTACGTGAGCATGAATATCCCGGTTAGCGATCTTTCGCGCACAAACCTTCGCGGCGGCGAATCCGACGGGCGACCAGGAACAATGCGCCGCAGGCCACCAGCCAGTGGCCCAGGTATCCGTAGCTGGCGGCGTAGAAGACGAGTTTGGGGTATTCCGTCACGATCGACAGCAGCCCGACCTGGCTCTGCCACCAGCGGTCCATCGGGAATTCGTCGCTCGGGGCCGAGACGAACGAGAACCTGCCCCGCGCGGTCGCCCAGCACTCGGGCGAACACCCAGCGGCTTCGCCGCGTGTGATAATCGCTGGTTACGACCAGCACACGGGCGTTGGGTTTGTTCTGGAGAAAGGTGTCCAGGGCCACGGCCTCGTCGTAGGTGGTTGCCGCCATGCCGGTTAGGACGGTGACGTCGGCTGCCGGCACGCCGCGTTTCAGCAGCACGCGGCGGTCGATCTCGTAATCCGGCGGCATGATCCCGTCGCGCACCGCGGGCGACGGCGCGGTTTCGGCCACCAGCACGCAGCGCACCCAATGGGCCTTCAGCAGCGCGGCGGCGGCAAACGGGCGACTGTCTTCACCGCCGTTGAGAAGCATGACGTAGTCGGCCTTCCGCGGCGGCTCGCCCACGTCGAGCCAACTGGCCGCGGCCCGCAGCAGGCGAGCACGGGTTGCCCAGCAGGTGACCAGGACGGCCGTGCCGGCGAGCAGAACCACGAGCAGGCGGCGGCGACTCATGGCGCTCTCTCCGAAAAGGCGTGCAGAAAATCGCGCTCGTAGTCGTCGCCGCTCTTCTCTGGCGTTTTCGCCGCATCGTCGCTCGGTCGACTTTGCAATCGCAAGAGCCAACTTTCGGCGAAGGCCCGATACCCGCAGCGGCGAGTCCACCAGTTCGTGTCGTCGCATTCCCGGCTAGGCAGCGCCGCGGACGTACAGCAACGCGGCGGCGTCCGGTTTGAGCACGGCGTCCATCGCGCGGCGCATTTGTCCGCTATGGAATTGCCCGCTGAGCAAGAGCACGCGTCGGCCGGGGTGATCGGCCATCCAGTCGGCCAGCGTCGGGCGGTGGCCCAGTCGTTCCACGGTGCAGCGTGGAGGGCCGAGACGGCCGCTTGCGGCACGTGCCGGGCGTGCAACTGCCGCCGGCTCAGCGACTCGAACGACGGCATGGCGCCGATTTCCTCCAAACGGTTGGCGTCCGGCGCGACCAGCAAGATGCGGCAGGACGGTTTCCGCCGATACAATTCGGCCGCCACGTCGTAGCAGCGATCGCCGTTGGGTTGGTATCCCCACGAAGAAATGCAGACGCAGTCGTAGTCGTCGGTCGGTTGATCGACGATCAGAAGCCCGGCCAATCCGCGCAGCAGAAGCGCGTGAAAGAGGCACACGGCCGCAACAATGACCGTCAGAACCGCGATCCGCCATCTTCGTCTTGCCGTCATGCGGTGAGCCAGCCGTTGGGTCGTTGATGCCTTCCGTACTCTATCATGCACCGTGCCGGTGCGGTTGTCGAGGCAAGAACCGGGCTGATTCTTTGTGAATGATAGGATGGCCCGGGATGCTCATCGGCCCGAGGGTGACGATTCTCTGCATCTTGTATCCTTGCGGCACGTCCGTCTTCGGGTCGAAACGGAGGCGGGGAAACACACGGTGGTTGCAAGCCAGGGCGCGGATATCCTCGGCGATCAGGACGCCCGGCGTCTCGGATGGCTTGAAGCCGTGCGTGTGGTGCCTCGGGTTGTACGACATGATCGACGGGTTCGCCGTCATGTCGTAGCCGTAGACGTCGACGTGGGGCAGCCCGAAAGCATGGCCCAACTCGTGCTGCAGCGTGGACTGGAAGTTCGGGGCTCGATCCAGTCCGTAGGACGACATTTCGACGATGCCGCCGCCGGTATTGACGCCGCCGTTGAACGGGCGGGCGCCGCCGACAGGATAGTCGTCGCGCGGATTCGATCACAATCGCCACGAAGATCCAAGGGCAGTTGTAGCGGTTATACTTGTAGTGTCGCAGCAACTCGTCGACGATCTGCGGCGCCGCCCCCTGGTCCTGCCGGCGATAGTAGGCAGCATCGTGCTCGGCGTGGTAGACCTGCGGCTTGTCTTTGGCCAATGCGAAGGTGTCGCGCCACTTGAGCATCTGCTTGTAGCGGGCTTGGGCCCAGGTCAAATGCCTCTGGAGATCGGCCACTTGCCGCACGCTGGGCGACGATTCCCCCTTGGGGACAAAGAACAGCGGCAAGACTTTCACTGCCTTCGGCGGCCGATAGTCTTCGGCGAAACTTCGCGACGACAAAAGCAAAACCGTCATCGCGCAAAGCCACAACGTCGATCGTTGCATCATCGGAGTCCTCTCGCGCTATAGGTGTGAGCGACGGGCGAAAGCGTCGCGCTGGGCGGTGGGCAAACGTGACATGGGAGACAATGAAGCGATTATAGCAGATTCAAGGCGGTCTGTCCTTGCTTTGCAGAAGCTGCGGCACGCCAGAATAAGGCGTGACGGCCAACCGTAAGCGTTCACCGGCCGGAAACAGAGGGGGACGGAGGAGGTTTTCGGCGACAGTATCCGCCGCAGGAGAAGATATTTCTCCGAAAACCTCCTCCGTCCCCTTGCCGCCCAGCGAACGGTTACCGGCCAACCCGCTACTTCGGCAATCGTCCGCGATACGCCCAGAGCCCTAATGCGGGATTGCTGACGTAGTAGATACGTTCGCCGTCGGGCAAGTCGTTCCAGCCGTCGCGCAGCGCTTGGGATCGTAGCGAGCCAGCATCGGCGCCAACTCGGCGTAGCGATAACCCACCGATTCGATCTCTTCGCGGCTGAGCTTGCCGGGACAGTAGGTGATGGTGAATCGCCCCTCCGACGAGCCGTGGATCAGGTGGGCGGCCGCGGAGAGGTTCTTCGGCAGGTCATCGGTCTGCTCGACGAACCGCATGATCTCGGGCGTCGTGCGATAGCCGTATTTGCGGATCAGCCGGTCGATCTCGGCGTCCTCGCCGAACGTGCCGACGCCGGGGGCCAGCACGACCAACTCGCCGCCGTCGGCCATCGCCATCCGCGTGCGGTAGATCGCCTTGTTGCCCAGCCACGTGCTGTGGAACTCCTCGGGATCGAGCCAGACGACGACTTTCCGCGGCGGTTCTTCAAGGACCGTGAAGTTGACCTCGACCGACAGGGCCGCGGCCTGCTCGAAACACTCGCCATCGTCGCCGATGAACAGCCCGCGACGGCCGACCGGAGACGGTCCAGCGACTGCGCGTCCCATTCGTCGCGGGCCGATGACGGTCAGCACGAAGACGAGCGGCAGATGGCGGCAGAAATGGGCCTGGGCGTAGTTCAGGATGCGCCGCACGGGCGTGTCGGCCCGGCCCATCATCCGTTCCATGCCGTAGGCGGCGCGCGATGAAGTGGCTTTTGTTGATGCCCCGCGAGCCGCCGGTGCCGACGAAGATGTTCTTGTTGTAGTTGGCCATGCCGATCACTTCGTGCGGCACGACCTGCCCGATCGAGAGGATCAGGTCGTGGCCGCCTTCCCACACCAGCCGGTTCAACTGCACCGGCCACGGCTTGCGCCAGATGCCCTCGGACGCCTGAGCGACGACGTCGGCCGGCACCTCGCCGATCGTAAGCACGTCGTGCGCCAATCGTGTACGCGGAACAGCCGCTTTGGCACGCCGGGAAACATGGCGTCCAACTGCCCGTCGGACATTGGGGCGTGCGTGCCGAGCGCCGGCAAAACATCGGTCAGCCGGTCGCCCAAATAATCGTAGGCAAAGCGGGTCAGCGGGCCGGCCATGCTATCGGGCCGGGTGAAGTCCGGTGGAATCGCCAGCACCCGCCGCCGCGGCTCCAACCGGGCAAGAACATCGCTCAAGGCCGTCCGCAAGTCTTCGCTCGTTAGATCGGTTTGGGGCGAGCCTTGGGAATAGTAGGTCGTCATCTTTGTATCCAACGCCCGACAAACGGTCCGTTTCCCCGCCACAAGTGGGGGCATGCCTCTTGCCGCCGGTTTTGAGTATAATCCACTTCACAGAAGCACATGCAACGCAACGAAATCCTCAACTGGCTTCGGGAGACCGATTCCGCGAGACTTGACGACCTCTGGCGGCTTGCCGACCGCACGCGGCAGCAGTTCGTCGGCGGCGATGTCCATCTGCGCGGGCTGATCGAGTTGTCGAACCACTGCGTGCGGCTCTGCGGCTATTGCGGGCTTCGCGCGGGCAACGCCGGCCTGCAACGCTACCGAATGTCGGACGACGAAGTGTTGGCCTGCGCCGGAATGCCGTCGAGTACGGCTATGGAACGGTCGTGCTGCAAGCCGGCGAAGACCCCGAATTGACCTGCCAACGCATGGCGGGGCTGGTGCGACGCATCAAGGCTGATACCCCCCTGGCTGTGACCTTAAGTCTCGGCGAACGCGAGGAGGAAGAACTGGCAGCGTGGCGCCAGGCCGGGGCCGATCGGTATTTGCTGCGGTTCGAAACGTCCAGTCGCGCCCTGTACGACCAAATCCATCCGCCGCGCGGCCCCGCGGGACCGGCGTCCGATAGAATGGCGATTCTCGCCACACTGGCACGACTCGGATACGAAGTGGGCAGCGGCGTGATGATCGGCATTCCCGGGCAGAACTACGACGATCTGGCCGACGACATCGAGTGGTTCGGCAGGCTCGATCTCGACATGATCGGCGTCGGGCCGTACTTGCCGCATCCCCAGACGCCGCTGGCCGACCGCGATGCCTGGCCACCGGCCTCTGGAGACCGGCAAGTGCCAGCCAGCGAGGAGATGACGTATAAAGTGATGGCGCTGGCGCGGTTGGTGTGTCCGCGGGCGAACATCCCCGCCACGACTGCGCTGGCCACCGTGAACCGGCACGAAGGGCGCGAGTTGGGGCTGGTGCGCGGGGCGAATGTGCTGATGCCCAACCTTACGCCCACGAAGTACCGCGCCCTGTACGAAATATATCCCGACAAGGCGTGCATTGCCGAGACGGGCGAGGCGTGCCACCATTGCTTGAGCGGCCGGATCGAAGCCCTCGACCGCCAAGTCGGCCAAGGACGCGGCGACTCGCCGAATCTTGCAGCACGTGTTGGCATCGCGGGAGAATGATATGTACTCCCACGCTCCGCGTGAGAAAAGCCGCAGGCCGGATCGATCCTCACGCGGAGCGCGAGGAGTGCAATCCGGCCGGCTATTTGGCCGGAAAGTGAAAGCGAGAATCGAGGAATGTCCCTAGCGATCGAAAAGGCGAAACTCAGCCGAAGCGGATTTGATTTTATCGACGACGAGCACTTGCACGAACTGCTGCAACGTCGGGCGGATAAGGGAGCGGTGCGCGACATTATTGCCAAGAGCCTGGCGAAGCAGCCGCTTTCGGTCGAGGAGACCGCCGCGCTGTTGGCGGCCGACGAGCCGGAATTGCTCGAACAGATTTTCGACGCGGCCCGGCAACTGAAACGCGACGTCTACGGCAACCGCATCGTGCTGTTCGCCCCGGTCTATATCGGCAACAACTGCACGAACGACTGCCTCTACTGCGCCTTCCGCCGGTCGAACAAGGCGGAGATTCGCCGCACGCTGGACGAGGACGAAATCCGCCAGCAGGTATTGGCCCTGGAGAACAAGGGACACAAGCGGCTGATCCTCGTCTTCGGCGAGCATCCGCAGTACGACGCCCGGTTCATGGCCGAGTGCGTACAGCACGTATACGCTACCGCGACCGCCCGCGGCGACATCCGCCGCGTGAACCTCAACGCCGCTCCGTTGGACCACGACGGCTATCGGATCGTCAAGGCCGCCGGCATCGGAACGTACCAGATCTTTCAGGAGACGTACCACCACGAGACGTATCGCCACGTGCACCCGAAGAACACGAACAAGGCGCAACTACCTCTGGCGGCTCGACGGCGTCGCCCGGGCGATGGAGGCCGAGTGCGACGACGTCGGCATCGGCGCCCTGTTTGGCCTGTACGACTGGCGATTCGAGGTGCTCGGTCTGGTCAGCCACGCCCTGCACCTGCAAAAGCATTACGGCGTCGGCCCGCACACGATCAGTTTTCCGCGGCTGCGGCCGGCGTTGCGGCGTGAACATCGACGAAACGCACCTGGTCGGCGACGACGACTTCAAGCGGCTGGTGGCGATCCTGCGGCTGTCGGCCCCGTACACGGGCCTGATCTGCACGGCCCGCGAGCCGCCGGCGCTGCGGCGCGAAATCCTCGGCTTCGGCGTCTCGCAGATCGACGCCGGCAGCCGCATCGAGATCGGCGGCTACACCGAGGCGGGCGACGCCCAAGTCATGGAGCGTCGAGCAGTTCGAGCTCGGCGACATCCGCCCGCTGGACGTGGTCGTCCGCGAGTTGCTGGTCGACGGCTACATCCCCAGCTTCTGCACGGCCTGCTATCGGCTGGGCCGCACCGGCGAGCAGTTCATGGAGTACGCCATTCCGGGCTTCATCCAGAACTTCTGCACGCCCAACGCGCTGAGCACGCTGATGGAGTACCTGGTCGACTACGCCTCGCCCGAAACCCGCCAGGCCGGCCAGTCCGCCGTCCGCCGTGAGGTCGAGAAACTGCCCGACGGCGACCGGAAGCGGCAATTGCTCGATCATCTGCGGCGAATTACAGAAACCGAGGAGCGGGATCTGTTCTTCTGACAAGCCCCGCAGGGGCGCCAGTTCATAGCCAGGGGCGTCGGCCCCTGGAAGAAAGAGACCGATTCCATCAAGCCCCGCAGGGGCGCCAGGACTCGTTCGATCGAGGCCGTTTGCAGGAGTATTCGATGCCCCAATCCTTCGCATTCCTGAACTGCCATATTATCTTCAGCACCAAGAACCGAGAGCCGCTTTTGATGCCGCACTGGACGGCTCGCCTCTACGAATACATCGGTGGGACGGTCCGCGCGAAGGGTGGCTCGCTGGTGGCTGCGGGCGGAATAGCGGATCATGTCCATTTCTCGGTCTCGATGGGACGGCAAATGTGTGTTTCCGACCTCGTTCGCGACATCAAGAGCAACTCGTCTCGCTGGATTCACGAAACGATTGCAGGGTTGCGGGGTTTTGCTTGGCAAAACGGATATGGGGCGTTTAGCGTCAGTCGATCCAGTCTTGATGACGTGAAACGCTACATCGCCTCCCAACACGAACACCACCGCGTTCGCTCGTTTCAAGAAGAATTCCTGGAATTGCTGAAGCGGCATGAATTAGAATACGACGAAGCGGTATATTTGGGATTGATGGAGGACCGAATTACTGCCGCCCCTTCGGGGCTCCATCGGATTGGTCACCTTTCTTCCAGGGGCTAACGCCCCTGGCTATAGATTGACGTCCCTTCGGGACTCGTTTTCACCCGATTATCGCTTTTTCCTGATTGCTGATTGCCGTCCTCCCCGATTGCCGTCCTTCCAAACTATTGCCTTCCCATGAAATACCGCCGCGAAACCGACCTCTTGGGAAGCCGCGACGTCCCCGCCGACGCGCTCTGGGGAATCCACACGCTGCGGGCGATCGATAACTTCCCGCTGGCCAACCGGCCGGTCCATCGTCGGTTAGTCCGTGCTTTTTGCGCAGTCAAACTGGCCGCGGCGCGGACGAACCACGAGTTGGGCCGCTGGGACGACGCGAAGTTCGCCGCCGTCGAAGCCGCCTGCGAGGAGATGATCGCCGGAACGCTCGATGGGCACGTCGTCGTCGATGCCCTTTCAGGGCGGGGCGGGCACTTCGACCAACATGAACGTCAACGAAGTGTTGGCCAACCGTGCCTTGCAGCTTCTCGGCCGACCTCTGGGCGATTACGACGCGGTGAATCCGCACGACGACGTCAACCTGCACCAATCCACGAACGATGTCTATCCCACGGCCTTGCGAGTCGCTGCCATCTGCACCTGCGCAACCTGGAACGCAAGGTGATCGCCCTGTTCGAGGCGTTTCAAGCGAAAGAGAAGCAGTTCGCCGGCGTGGTCAAGATCGGCCGCACCGAGTTGCAGGACGCCGTGCTGGTGACCCTCGGCCGCGAGATGGCCGCGTACGCCGAGGCGATTGCCCGCGATCGCTGGCGAATCTACAAGTGCGAGGAGCGACTGCGCGTGGTGAACCTCGGCGGCACGGCCGTCGGCACCGGGCTCGGGGCGCCGCGGCAGTACATCTTCCGCGTCGTCGAGCATCTGCGGCAAATCACCGGGCTAGGGCTGGCGCGGGCCGAGAACCTCGTCGAGGCCACGCAGAACGCCGACGCCTTCGTCGAAGTTAGCGGCATTCTTCGCACGCTGGCCGCCGAACCTGCTGAAGATTTCCGGCGATCTGCGGCTGTTTTCGTCCGGTCCGCGCGCCGGGCTGGGCGAAATCCGCCTGCCGCCGCGTCAGGCCGGCTCGTCGATCATGCCCGGCAAGGTCAACCCGGTGATTCCCGAGGCCGTGGCCCAGGCCGCCATCGCCGTGACGGGCTACGATCTGATGATCCTGCAAGCCGTCGGCGGCGGAAATCTCGAACTAAGCCAGTTCCTGCCGCTGGTGGCCGACGCTCTGCTCACCTCGCTCGACCTGCTGACAAACGCCTGCGACATCTTCGCCCGGCATTGCGTGGCGGGAATCGAAGCCGATGAGGACCACTGCCGCCAGAACGTTCGAAACAGCACCGCGTTGTTGACGGCGCTGGTCGATACGATCGGCTACGATGCCGCCGAGCAAATCGCCGCGGCCGCCGCTGCTGCGCCAAGTCCGATCGATGTCCGCCAGTTGGCGATCGAGGGCGGCCTGTTAAGCGCCGAGCAGTTCGACGAGTTGACCTCGCCCGAGCGGGTGACGAAACTGGGAAGCGAAGGATAGTGTCTCTATAGGGAACGCTCTCTGTGGCGTTCCGGTGGCGTTCCGGGACCAAGGAACGGGACCAAGGAACGGGACGGAGCCCGTTCCCTACAGCGAGGCACCGGCTGGTCGCGGCACGATTTTTTGCCCTTTCGCCAATCTGGGCAAAGTCGTGGCTTGACTTTGCCGATTATTCTGACGGCGCTGACTGAAGAGACTTTGCGGGCAGGCTGCGCGAACTGCTAAAATTACCCAACTTAACACAGATTCACCCATCATGGCCCCTCCGCCCTCAATTTCCACGGCTGCTGCTGCTTTTGCTGGCGATGGTCGGGCTGGCGGGCTGTCATGCCGTCGACTTCTACGACACCTCGCTGCAACGGCCCGTGCCGCCGCGAGTTGGAGCCGCCCGCGAATTGAGCATGGTCTCGCTGCCGGCCTACAAGGTCGAGCCGCCCGACATCCTGATGATCGAAATGCTGAAAATGGTCCCGTTGCCGCCCTACCGCATCGACATCTACGACGTGCTGCAAATCCGCGTGGTCGGCACGCTGTCGGATCAGCCCATCGACGGATTCTTTCTGGTCGAAGGCGAGGGCATCGTCACCCTCGGGCCGGCCTACGGGCGGGTACACGTGGCGGGCATGACCGTCGAGGAGGCCACCGCCGCCATCACCGCCAAGCTCAAGACGTGCTGAGCAACCCGGCGGTCTCGGTGCAGTTGGCCCACACGGCCGGCACCGCGCCGATCACCGGCGAGTACCTGGTCGGTCCCGACGGCACGATCAACCTGCGGCAATACGGCACGCTGCACGTGGCCGGCAAGACCGTCACGCAGATTCGCAGTGGACTTGAACAAGCTACCTTTCGCAGTATTTCGATTCGCCGGACGCGTCGGTCGAGGTGCGGCAATTCAACAGCAAGGTGTTTTACGTGATTACGGAAGGGGCCGGTCTGGGCGACAACATCCGCCGCGTGCCGATCACCGGCAACGACACGGTGCTGGACGCCTTGAGCGCGGTGAACGGCCTGTCGCAGGTTTCGAGCACGACGGTCTGGGTGGCGCGTCCGGCGCCGGGCGGATTTCGGCTGCGAGCAGATCCTGCCGGTCGATTACGCGGCGATCACCCAGCGGGGCGTCGGCGGCGACGAACTACCAGATCATGCCGGGCGATCGGGTGTTTGTGGCCAGCGACAACATGATTGCGGCGAACACTTGGCTGAGCAAGATGACGGCCCCGGTCGAGCGGCTGCTTGGGCATCATCTCGCTGGGCACCTCCAGCGCCCGAAGCTGGGAAACCCTCGGCCGCGAATACAACCGAACTCGATTCTAAAGAGGGGAAAAGGGGACAGGTCCAATTTGCCGGAACCGCCCGGAGGGTGCTTCGCACAAATTGGACCCGTCCCCTTTCCCTCCAACAGCAAAGGATGGACTGGTATGAGACGTTGGCAATGGCTCGGGGCAATGGCGTTTGGCGGAGCGATCCTGATGACGTTGTGGCTGTCTGGCGCACGAGTTCGGCGCAGCAATCGCGGCTCGAGTATCCGCCTCCCGGTGCCCGTGCAGTTGCGTGCCGAACGTGCATGAACTTCGGGCCACTATGAGCCGACGTGGCGGCCATGGCCCGGTGAGGTGCGGCCGGACAAGATCAACCCGCACGCGTCGCGTCGAGAGGTTCTTCCGACGCCGGAAGGACGTGAAATCGTGCCACGCCGAAGGCCACGATGCCGCAGCAAAGCAACCGCGACAACAACCGCAACAGCAGCCGCAACAGCCGGAGCAGCCTGCCACCCGTGCAGGAAAGCAACTTGCCGCGCGCAAGGCGGACCCATTCTGCCGCCGGCAGGGACTGCTGCTCCCGAGAAACCCCCGCAGAATCCGAGAACAAGCGCAGCCGTCAACGGCCGACGACCGAAGGGGAACTGCCCGGCTTGCCGCCCGAGCCTGCCGCCGACGCCACCGGTGAAGCCTTCGGACTCAAGCCGTCGGCGAAAGCCCCGTCCAACCCCAAGCGCGATACCTCGGAAAAGCCGAAGACTGCGACGTCGGAAAACGGACCCGAAACTGAACGATTCATGACAATGACGCACGGCGGTATTCCATCGCAGCCGGCAATGGCCATCTGTCCGAGCACGGATTTGGCAAGAGAACCGGCGCAGCCGATCGCGCAACCAGCCGGCGCAGTCGGCGTCGCGCGATGCGAGAACGGCGCGTCGTCGCTTTGGCCGGAGCCGACTCGAGCCGGAGCGAAACACCTTGCTGCCCGGCGCCTACCGTGCCGATTCCATCGGCGTAGCGCCGGAGCCGGCGGCCCGACCGGGTCGAGCCGGCGGCCTATGCCATGCGTCGAGTCGACCCCAGAGTCGGCAACCGCCGCTCGAGCGGGAGTTCCCGTCGGTGGCGCTCGACGGCTATTGCCCGGTCGAACTTAGCCGCAACGGCCGCTGGGTGCTGGGCAATCTCCGTTGGACCGTGGTTTACCGAGGGTGGATTTATCGCCTTTCGGGGGCCGAGCAACGGCGGCAGTTTCTGGCCGATCCCGGATCGTTTTGCGCCGGTCAATTCCGGCAATGACGTCGTGCTGTCGGTCGAGCGAGAATCGCAACGTCCCCGGTCAAGACGGCCTACTGCGCCTCTACAACAATCGGCTGTACATGTTCTCCAGCCCGGCCACCCAGGCCGAATTCAACAGAAACCCGGAGCGGTACGCGGTGACGAAGGTAGCTGGGTAGCACAAGATCGGCCCAAATCCGGCCGGTAAAATGACGGTCGGTCGGACCATTTCCGGGGGATTTCTGTCGATGGATCCGTTTCGTCTCTGCCTGGCGCTGGGACCGGTGGCGATGTACCTGTTGCTGCTCGGGGCGGTGAATCTCTCGCGGCGCTCGCTGTTGGTCTCGGGCGTTCGCGACGCCGCCGCCCTGGCGTTGGCCGTCTCGGGACTGGTCGTCATCGGCCCGATGGAACTGTTCTTCCCCTTCGAGAGCGCGATCAAGCTCGGCGCCTATGTCGTGGGCTGTCTGCTTGCTCTGGCGCTGTACGTGATGTGCGTGGTGTTGTGGCTGCTGCTGTTGCGGCCGCGGCTGGTGATCTTACAACATCTCGGCCGACAAGTTGCGTCCGATCCTGGCCGATGTGGTCGGTCAGTTCGACGGCGACGCACGTTGGGCGGGCGACAGCCTGGCGATTCCGGGATTGGGCGTGCAGTTGTATATGGACAACTTCGCGCCGCTGCGCAGCGTGTCGCTGATTTCCGCCGGCGGCAATCAGAACCACGCGGGCTGGCGGCGGCTGGAGACGAGCCTCCGCGCGGCGCTGGCCCGCGAGGAAGTCGCCCGCAACCCGCGCGGCCTGAGCCTCATCGTCGCCGGGCCTGTTGTGCATCGCCGGCATCGTTCTGGCCATTGCCCACAATCCCGAGGCCGTCGCCCGCTCGCTGTTGGACGTCGCCCAATCATTGCGGAAGATGGTTGGGTTTTGATTTCTCTTCTTCCGCCGCCAGTTCAAACACGATGCGGTATGCCCGATAGCCGGCGGCCAACTGTTGCGGGTAGAGCCGGGCGATCTCCGCCCGCAACTGATCCGGCGCTGACGAAACCGTCGGGACGGGCGTCGGCGTCGGTAAGCCGGTCCAACTCCACCTCCTCGACCAGTGTCACGCGGATCGCCCCGACGCCGGGAATGTAGCTTCGCTGACCGGCACGCATCCGCCGATGCTTCCAGAGGCGGATCGTCTGCGTCTTCTCGCCCGCGCGGATCGCCTGCAAGAACTTCTTCTTGAACAAGAGCATTTGCCTAGCGTAGCGGGAAGGCCGCCGACCGGTCAAGCGGACCGTACAATCGTTTGTAGTTCCGGCTTCAACCGGTCTTCCCGCGACGCTTTCGCCTAAAATCGGAACTGCGAACGAGATGCGCGATCTTTCAGTCCTCCTGTATCGATGACAACGCCTGTGACGACTGTTCGGGCGGCACCGCGCCGTTGTCATCGCCACCACCGGGTTTTGCTCAGCGCCGCCGGAAAATCCGGCCGAACGGTTCCTTTAGGAGCAGCCCTCACGGACCGACGGGCTGACTATGATGATTAGCCGGTTTAGGCACGGAAGAACGATGGATCGTATTCTGCGGGTTGTATCGTGGGCGATGGCGGCAGCGGCATTCGGCCTGGCGGCGCCGCCGGGCGAGCTGCGCCTGCCGGCGAGGATGGCAGAAGCATCGCGCACGCCGCCGTGCCGCCGGCAACGTCTTTGACGCCAGCTTCCGCGGAGACTCCGCCTCCGTTGCTTCTGACGCCACAATCGAATTCGGCCGACAGGTTGCGTGGTGCTGCCGGGGCGTCGAGCGTGGAAATGGCGTCGCCGCTGAGAATCGCGGCGGCCGAAGGGAAGCGTTCCGAGCAGTTGGAGCAGGTCGCCCGGCAGGCCGATCAGCAGACGCGGCATGGATTCGGACTTGCGGGCCGCGGGGCCTACTTCGCGGCGCGGTCGGAGTTTCTCGGCGCGCTGAGGCTGGTTGCCGAGGGACTCGACACCGAGCAGAAAACCGACGTTCACAGCCGCGCGCTGGCCGCCGCATTGACGGCGATGAAGGAGGCCGAGGATTTTCTGCCCAGCGGGTCGCGGATCGGAAGCCGACTCGATCTGCCCGGCGTCATCGCCGCGCACGACGACGCCCGTGTTGAAAGGCCGAGGCGAAAAACGTGACCGCGATGACGGCGTTGAAGTGCTACTTCACCTTCGCCCAGGAGCAGTTCGCCGCGGCGGCGGGACACGAAGTGGCCGGCTCGATGGCCTTGCACGCCCTGGGCAAGCTGCACGACGCCATGGCGCACAAGAAGAGCAGCCCTCGTCGCGGCGGCCGAGCCCAAGGCGATGGTCTTCTTCCAGGCCGCGATGCTGGCGTACCCCGAGAATTTCATGGCGGCCAACGACCTCGGCGTGCTGCTGGCGCAATGCGGCAACTACGCCGACGCCCGCGCGATGCTCGAACATAGCCTCTCGCTATCGCCCGCAATCGGCCACCTGGCACAACCTGGCCGTCGTGTACGGCCAACTGGGCCAGACGTGGCGCTGGCCCGTCGAGCCGACCAGCAGGCGGCGATGCTCCAGCAGGCCGAAGTCGCCCGGCGAAGAACGTCGCACGGCAGCGGCCAACGAGTTCGGTCCGCTGGGTCGATCCGCAGACGTTCGCGCAGACCTCGACAGTGCCCCGAACGCGCCAGGCGTGGCTGCGCAACCCGCGCGGCAAGCGGCCAGCGCGCCGGCCGCGCAACCGCGTTAGCCGGCCGCCGCCGGCCGTCCTGCGGAGCCCGCTGCAAACGCCCATCGGCCGCCGAACGACATGTCTTGGGGCTTACCGGGATACCAACGTTAAATCGCAGCATTGCAGCCATGAAACGAGTCTCCGTTGTCATAGAGCGTTTTCGCACGTCCATCGCCAAGCGTCGGCCGCTGTGGATCGTGCTTTTGCGACTGGCGCCGTTGGTCGTGTTGGCGGACGGCGACGTGGCTGGCTGACGGATATTGGAAACTCAGGGAAGGGTCGCTCCGACGGGCGTTGCCACTCCGGCGGGGCTTCGCCATGCCGACGACACGTCGACGCGCGTCGCCTCAATGACCCCGGAGGAGCGACACGAAATCCTCCTGTGCCAGGCGCTGGGTCCCGCCGCGCCCTACGACATCCGCGGCGTCGATTGCGCCGGCGGCTGCGGTCGTCGGCCGCGGCTGGGAGGCGATGCGCGCGATGGACTGGCAGGCCTATGCCCAGGGCGAGTACGTCGGCCACGCCCGGCTGGCCCACGTGCCCGAGTACCGGCTCCGCGTCGACGATCAGCTCGACATGACCTACCGCCTGACGCGCGAGGAAACCTCGACGCCCTATCGGCTGAACGTGGGCGACGAGATCCAGGTGGAGTCGTTCACCGACCACGACGATCAACCGCAACCTGCTGATCCAGCCCGACGGCACGATCACGCTGCGGCTGCTGGGCCAGGTCCACGCCACCGGCCGCACGGTGACCCAACTCCGCGACGCGCTGGACGAGGTGTACAAGAAGTACTACAAGATTCCCGCCATCACCGTCACGCCGCTGAAGGTCAACACGAAGCTGGACGACCTGCGGGCGACGATCGACCGCCGGGCGGGCATCGGCGGCCAGAGCCAGGCCGTCCGCGTCACGCCCGAGGGCACCATCGCCCTGCCGGCCATCGGCTCGGTCCAGGCCCAAGGACTGACCCTGACCGAACTGCAAACGGAACTCAACGAGTGCTACCGGCAGGTCGTCGAGGGGATCCAGGTGATTCCGATCCTGGTGCAGCGGGCGCCGCGCTACGTCTACGTGCTGGGCGAGGTGAACAACCCCGGCCGCTTCGAGTTGACCGGCCCGACCACGGCCTTGCAGGCCATCAGCATGGCCGGCAGTTGGCGCGTCGGCGCGAACCTGCGGCAGATCGTCGTCTTCCGCCGCGGCGACGATTGGCGGCTGCTGGCCACGCATGATCGACCTCGAAGGCGCCCTGTTCGGCCATCAGCCCTGCCCGCCGGGCGAAATCTGGATCGACGACTCCGACGTGATCATCGTGCCGAAGAGCAAGATCCTCGTGGCCGACGACTTCATCGACCTGGTCTTCACCCGCGGCATCTACGGCGTGTTCCCGATGATCAACTCGATGCAATTCATCGAAGCTCAGCACGCTGTAGCGTCTCCGTTAGAGGCCGGCAGCGGTAGCAAGCGTCTTTCGGCGACGAAATATCTGCGCCTGCGGAACGGATGACCGTCGCCGAGAACCTCGCTCGCGTGCCGCCTGCGGATCTACGAGCATCTTCCGCGCCTGTCAGCGTCCTCGCTGCCGCAGCGCTTCGTAGAAAAGCACGGCGGCCGTCACCGAGACGTTCAGGCTGTCGGCCGCGCCGAGCATCGGCAATCGCACGCGCCGTGATGTCGTCGCCGCTCCAGATCGGCGAAAGTCCCGCCGCCTCGCCGCCCAAGCACGATCGCCGTCGGGCCGCGATAATCGACCTTCGTGTATGGCGACGGAACCATCGACCCGAGCAGCGACGATCTTGGAACTTGCCGTTCGCGCAGCCACGCCAGCACCTCGCCGCTTGTGGCTTCGCACACCGGCATCGTGAAAATCGTCCCGAGGCTCGCCCGGATCGCGTTGGGATTGAACAGATCGGTCCGCCCGTCGGCGACGATCACCGCCGACACGCCCGCGGCGTCCGCGCTGCGCAGCACCGCCCCCACGTTGCCCGGCTTCTCGACGCCTTCCAACACCGCAATCAACTTGGGAGCAGTTGAACCTGCTGTTGGGGTGGCAGTTGAACTGCCACCGCCATCACGATTCAATCGCCGCCAGCGTCGGCCGCGGCATCTCGGCCACGCCGAGCACGCCTTCCGCCCGCTGGCCGAACGCCAGCCGCTGGAACACCGCCTCGCACCTGCCATACCTCGCCGCCGCATTGCGGCAAGTCGTCGCGCCAGCAGCTGCCGCTGCGCATCGTCGCTGTGGCAAAGCGGCTCGCAGACGAAGACCTCCAGCAGCTTCACGCCCGCGGCGATCGCACGGCGCAGCTCGCGGGCGCCGTCGATGAGGATCCGCCCCTGCTTCTCCCGATGCCGCCGGTCGCGCAGCCGCACGGCGTCCTTCACTCGCGGATTCTGTAAACTCGTAATCAGGGGCATGGGAGGGGACAGGGGTCAGGGGATTCAGGGGTCAGGAAGACCGCTTGCGGTTTCACAACGCACCGCCACGCCGCTCGGCAACGCTCGGCCGTCGGCTGCCCGAATCATCAATCGGTTGCGCAACGAACTGCCGTCTCGCTCCCGAACGCTTCGATCATCATCGTTCCGGAGCGACTCCGCGTCATATCCCGGCGTGTGGCACGTCAACAGCATGAACCGCGGCCGCCCGGCTGTCAACTCCGCGCAGAGATCGAGCAGCCGCGGCAGATGCTTCGACAGCCGCCACACTTCGCCGCGCGGGCCGTGGCCGTAGCTCGGCGGATCGAGAATCACGGCGTCGTAGCGGTTGCCGCGTTTCACTTCCCGCTTGACGAACTTCACGGCGTCTTCGGCGATCCAGCGGATCGGCGCCGTCGGCCAAGCCGGAAAGCTCCGCGTTTCGCCGCGCCCAGGCCACGACGTTCTTCGCCGCATCGACATGAACCACTTCCGCGCCGGCCGCCGCCGCCGCCAGCGTGCTCCCGCCGGTGTAGGCGAAGAGATTGAGGATTTTCAGCGCATGTCCCCTCTCCCTTTGGGAGAGGGGCCGGCATTGTCGGGCGTGGCGGGCCACCCGCCCTCCTGCTCCCAAGGGAGAGGATAACGTCGGCAATCCAATCCCAATTCTCCGCTTGCTCGGGAAACAGCCCCAGGTGGCCGAACTCGGTCCGCTTCAACTCGAATCGCAGCGGACCGCACGCGACGACCCATCGCTCCGGCAATTCGCGTCGATCGGTCCACTGCCCCCGCTCTTGGTCGCGTCCCTCGAATCGAGCGTCGGCCTGCGTCCAGAGATCGGGAGTCGCCCGCTGAAACGTCTCCGCCGCCGGACACGGCCGATCGAGCACGAACCGGCCGAACCGTTCCAGCCGCCGGCCGTCGCCGAAATCGAGAAGTTGATAGTCGTCAGCAGTGGACATCGTCAATACGCCAGTTGACAGCCGGCAGGGCGATGGGGACGGAGGAGGTTGTCGGAACAACGCTTTCCGCGTGTAGGCTCTTCCCCGACAACCTCCTCCGCCCCTTTCCGCCATGCTCTATGGTCTCCGCTTCGCCGTCTTTCGATGCGGCCGATAGCCGGCCGTGGGCGTCTCCTTCCGTCGCCGGCGAGGCGGCTTCTTCTCGCTCGCCGCGATTTTCGGCGGACGCGAGGGAATCAAACACTCCGGGCCGTCGCCGACCAGATCGAGGCGGTCGGCCTGTTCGAGCGCCTCGCGCACGTCGGCGTAATTCTCCGGCTTGAAGTATTGCAGCAGCGCCCGTCTGCAGCCGCCGCTCGTGGCCGCCGCGCGGCACATAGACCGACTCGCCGCTGATCGGGTCGATGCCCGTGTAGTACATGCACGTGGCGACGTCCATCGGGCCGGGGATGAAGTCCTGCACCTTGTCGGGCTTCAGGCCGCGCCGCTTCAGATACAACGCCAGCTCGATCATCGCCGGCAGATCGCAGCCCGGATGCCCGGCGATGAAATACGGCACGAGAAACTCGCTGCTTGCCGGCTGCGGCCGCCTCCTCGTTGGAACTGCCGGGCAAACGCCTCGAACGATTCGATCGGCGGCTTGTTCATCCGCCGCAACACCTCGGGATCGACGTGCTCGGGCGCGACCTTCAGCAGGCCGCCGGTGTGATGTCGGCGATTTGGCGAATGTACTCCGGGCTTTGCACGGCCAGGTCCATGCGAATGCCCGAGGCCACCAGCGCCTGCTTCACGCCCGGCTGCCGCCGCGCGGCATCGAGCAGTTCGCATCAGCGGCCCATGGTCGGTCGCCAATCGCGGGCAGATCGTCGGGCGCAGGCAGCTTGGCCGCCGGCATTTTTCGCGTGCCTCGGGCTGCGAGCAATTCATCGCCGTACATGTTGGCCGTCGGCCCGCCCAGATCGCTCACCGTGCCCGAGAAATCGGGGTCTTCGGCTCATGCGTCCGATTTCCGCCAGGATCGACGCCTCGCTGCGGCTCTGAATGATGCGGCCCTCGTGAACGCGTGATCGAGCAGAACGCGCAGCCGCCGAAACAGCCCCGCATGATCTGGATCGAGTCCTTCACCACCTCGAATGCCGGAATCCGCTGCCGGCCGTAGCTCGGATGCGGCCGCCGCGTAAACGGCAAGCCGTAAACGCGGTCGATCTCCTCCTGCGAGAGCGGCAAGGCCGGCGGGTTGACCACCACCGCCTCCCGCCCATGATATTGCACCAGCGGCCGGGCGTTGTACGGATTCGTCTCCTCATGGATGATCCGCGTCATCGCGGCGAACGCGGCCTTGTCGGTCGAGACCTCCTCGAAGCTCGGCAGGAGAAGAATGGAAGAGGGGGAGAGTGGGAGAGTGGCGAGGAGATCAGAATCTGGCAAACGGAAGGTCAGCTTGTTCCTCTTCTCCTCTCCCCTGTCTCCCCTCTCCCTCTCTCCCCGCTTCGTTCGCTCCCAGCCGATACGCCACGCCGCGGATGTCGCGCAGCTCGCGCACCGACTGGCCCGCGGCCAGGCGGCGGACGATTTCCAACAAGCGGCCGCTCGCCCATGCCGAAGACCAACAGGTCGGGCTTGGCGTCCAACAGGATCGAGCGGCGGACCTTGTCGCTCCAATAGTCGTAATGGGCCAGGCGGCGCAGGCTGGCCTCGACGCCGCCGGCGATGATCGGCACGCCCTTGTACGCCTCGCGCGCCCGCTGACAGTAGGCCAGCGTGGCCCGATCCGGCCGGCGGCCGATCTCGCCGCCGGGGCTATAGGCGTCGTCGTTGCGGACCTTGCGGTTGGCCGTGTAGTGGTTCAACATCGAGTCCATGTTGCCCGCGCTGATGGCGAAGCAGAGCCGCGGCCGGCCGAAGGTCCGCCAGGCGTCGCACGAATGCCAGTCGGGCTGGCTCAAAATGGCCACGCGAAACCCCTCGGCCTCCAGCACCCGCCCCAGCAGCGCCATGGCGAAGCTCGGATGATCGACGTAGGCGTCGCCGGTCACGAAGACCACGTCGACCGCGTCCCATCCCCGCGCAGCCACCTCGGCCGGCGTCATCGGCAAGAACGGCCGTGTGACGGAGGATGGCGAGTTCGAGCATAGATGGGCATTGTACGCCACAGCCGCGGTCTGTCAGGCCGCAACGTGCGGTGGGAAAGGGACGGAGGAGGTTGTCGGGAAGACGTCTTCCGCATCGGGAACGTTCCTTCGACAACCTCCTCCGTCCCCTCCCGTTGCCAGCCGTTACAATTTGCACTCGATGCACTATAATATCGCCCGATGAGATCACCCCGCATCCTGATCGTCCGCCTCAGTGCGATCGGCGACGCCATCCAGACGATGCCGGTCGCCTGCGCCTGCGCGAGCGTTTTCCCGATGCGTTCCTGGCCTGGGCGGTCGAGTCGCGGGCGGCGGCACTGCTTGCGGGGACATGAAGCATTGGACGAACTGATCGAACTGCCGCGCGGCTGGCTCAAGTCGCCCGGCGGCGTTTGGCGGCTGCGCCGCCGCTTGCACGATCTGCGATTCGACACGACGATCGACGTGCAAAGCCTGACGAAATCGGCCGTTCTGGCGTGGCTTTCCGGCGCCAAGCGGCGGATCGGCTTCGGCAATCCCGGCGGCCGCGAATTGAGCAAGTGGTTCAACAACCAGCGGGTCGACCCCAAGGCAACCCACGTCGTCGATCGCTACCTCGAATTGCTCCGACCGCTGGGCATCGAGTCGCCGGCGGTTCGATTCCAAGTGCCCGAACACGAAGCAGATCGCGCAGCGGCCGAACGGATGATCAGTCGAATTGGGAATCGCCGCCGGCTTTGCGATCATCAATCCCGGAGCGGGCTGGCCGTCGAAACTCTGGCCGGCCGATCGCTACGCGGCCGTGGCGCGTCATCTTGGGCGACGCCTGGCATCTGCCGACGCTGGTCGTTTGGGCCGGCCAGGCCGAGCGGGCAATGGCCGAGCAAATCGCCAACGCCTCGGACGCGACCGTCCACGTCGCTCCGCCGACCACGCTCCCGCAGCTGGCCGCCGTCAGCCCGCCGGGCGAAAGTTGTTCATCGGTTCGGACACCGGTCCGCTGCATCTGGCCGCGGCAGTCGGCACGCCGTGCGTCGGCCTCTACGGCCCCTGGCCGGCCGTCGCGTCACGGCCCCTATGGTCCGCAGCACGTCGCGTTGCAGCAGATGTTTTTCGAGGGTTCGGCCCGCGCCCGCCGCACCGCCCCGGCGATCTACATGGAGAGCATCACGGCGGAGATGGTTTGCGAGGCGTGCGACACGATATTGCATCGCAGCTCGAGTGTGCCAAAAGGGACCACAGATGAACACGGATGAACACAGAGGTGTCGCTGAAAATCAGCAAATCATCGACTCATCTCATCCGTGTCCATCGTGTTCATCCTGACGTCCCATTCGTGCCGCTGGTTCCCTTGGTTCCGCTCTTTCCGCCGCCGGTTGCCGGCGTGGTTCGACCGCCATGCGCGAAAGCTGCCGTGGCGGCGAAACCGCGATCCCTACGCGGTCTGGGTGAGCGAAATCATGCTCCAGCAGACCCAGGTGGCCACGGTCGTCGGCTACTTCGACCGCTTCCTGGCGGCGTTCCCGACGATCGAAGCCCTCGCCGCGGCCGACGAACACGACGTTTTGCGGTTGTGGGAAGGATTGGGCTACTACCGCCGCGCCAGGCAACTTCAGCAGGCGGCGAAAATCATCGTCGCCGAACATGGCGGCCGCTTCCCACGCGATCCCGAGATCGTCCGCCGTCTGCCGGGCATCGGCCGCTACACGGCCGGCGCGATTCTCTCGATCGCCTTCGACGCCCGCCGAGCCGATCCTCGAGGCCAACACGCTACGGCTGTTCAGCCGGCTGTTGGCCTACGACGGCGACCCACGATCGAGCGAAGGGCAGCGGCTTCTTTGGGCGATGGCCGAAGCTGTGTTGCCGCGGCGCGGCGCGCGGACGGATGAACCAGGCGCTGATGGAGCTTGGCAGCGAAGTCTGCACGGCCCGGACGCCCCGTTGCGAAGATTGTCCCGTCGCCGCGCTTTGCCGCGCCAACCAGCAGGGCCGGCAACTCGAAATTCCACGGTCCGAAAGCAAAGCGAGCGATCGAGGCGGTGCGCGCAGGCGGCGGTGATCGTTCGCCGCCGCGGCCGGGTGTTGCTGCTGCGATGGCCGGAAGGACGGCGGTTCGCGCGGCTCTGGGATTTCCCGCGGTTCCCGATCCACTCCGACCGTCCGGCCGACGTTCGCCGCGAGTTGGCCGAGAACGTGTTGGCGCTGACCGGCGTCGTCGATTGCTGCCGATCGGCAGATCAAAACGCTCACCCACGGCGTCACGCGATTCCGCATCACGCTGGAATGCTACGAAGCCGCGTTCCTTTCCAACGGCAAGAAATGCCGAAATCGCGTTGGAAACCCGCTGGCTGCGGCCGGAGGAATTGGAGGCGTATCCGCTAAGCAGCACGGGGCGAAAGCTGGCGAGGCTGCTGTAGACGGTTGGTCGTGCAAAGGGGACGGAGAAAGTTGTCGGAAGACGATCTCGCACGATGGAAAACGCTCTACCGACGACCTCCTCCGTCCCCCTTGACCGGCGACTGGGCACTGAAGTGCCCAGCCCTACTTGGGCAGCGTCTTGATGCGGATGTGGCGGAACGCCACCGGATCGCCGTGCCCCAACCAGCCGATGTAGCCCTTGGCGTTGTGCAGGCCGGGATGCTTCTGGTGGTCGGGCGTTTTTTCAATCTTTTTCAGGTCGGCGTCGACGATCACTTTGCCGTTCACCGTGACCTTGATGTGGCTTCCGCGGGCCACGATCTCTTCCTGGTTCCACTGGCCGACAGGCTTCAGCGCACCGCGTTTGGCCGGCACGACGCCATAGATCGAGCCGTGGAACTGGTACGGCTGAAGGTCCTTGTACCTCGGATCGCTGTTGTCGAGGATCTGGATTTCCATGCCGGCGTAGGCGGGAATGCCGTGCAGGGGCGTGCGGATGCCGACGCCGTTGTTGCCGCCCGGCGGCAGCTTGAACTCGAATCGCAACACGAAATTGGCGTACTGCTCGGCGGTGAAAAGACTGCCGCCGGGCTTGCACACCATCGTACCGTTTTCGGCGGCGTAGCCCTTCACGTCCCCCTGCCAGCCTTTGAGCGTATTGCCGTCAAAAAGGCTCACGAATCCCTCCTTGGCCTCTGTCTTCGAAAGGCCGACAGTCTTGGCGTCCTTGGCATAAGCCGAACCGACAACGAACAGTATTACAGCAACAGTGCCGATGCAACGCATGAGAGTGACTCCTCCGAAACCAAGGTGGGCGGATATGGGAAGGCAATCTGAAGAAGCCTCATTCATTCGATCGATAGGTTTCTACAGATTTTATTGGCGATCCTGCAAGATCAGACGCATTGCTTGAGTCAGGCTTAGCGGGTGTCCAAGAATAACTTGTGAGTTTTCATAAAATCTGGTACAAGGCTTCCTCATCTTCCAGGGAAGGAGGAAGCCGATGCCGGGTCAGGATGTTCATCAGTGCCAATGCCCCATTTGCTCGCAACGCGAACACCATGCGGACCGGGAGTTGCACCATCAGTTCAATCTCCTGTTGAGCCGCTTGGACGAGCAGCAACGCCGCTGGATGGTGGCGTTGGAATCCAAGAAGATCGGGCATGGGGGCGATCGGTTTATGGCCGCAGTCAGCGGGTTGAGCGTGGAGACGATTCGTCGCGGTCGCCAGGAACTCGACGACCATCTCGATGGACGGCCCACCGACCGTGTGCGATTGCCCGGCGCGGGACAACCGCCCATCGAAAAAAAACGCCCGCGGTCTGCCAACGTCTGATCCGCTTGGTGGAAGACGAAACCGGCGGCGAGCCGACCGGCGCAAACCGATTCGTGCGCAGTTCGCTGCGTTCGCTGGCTGAGCGTCTGGGGCAAGGTTCGCCCACCACGGTGAGGCGACTGCTGCGCAGCTTGGGTTTTTCGCCGAGGGTCAACGTGAAACGGTTCACCGGCCCGCCTCATCCCGACCGCGACAAGCAGTTTCAGTATCTTCGTCGCCAGCGTCGTAAGTTTCACAAGGCCGGGTGTCCCGCCGTCAGCGTGGATGCGAAAAAGAAGGAACTTGTGGGCAACTTCCGCAACGCGGGACGCAAGTGGTCGCGTCATGCCGAGGAAGTCCTTGCCCATGACTTCCCGCAAGACGCCCAATGCCGGGCGGCTCCCTACGGCATCTACGATACGGCGCGAAATGCCGGGCACGTATGCGTCGGCATCTCGACGGAAACCTCCGAGTTCGCCGTCGATTCGTTGCGTCAGTGGTGGCGTACTCGCGGCAAGCGGGCGTATCCGGGAGCCCGGAAGATCTTTATTGAAGCCGACGCGGGCGGCAGCAACGGCTATCGTCGCCGCCTGTGGAAGCGGGAACTGCAACGCTGGGCGAACGCGGACGGCCTGGAGATCACCGTCAGCCATTATCCCACCGGAGCGTCGAAATGGAATCCGGTGGAACATCGTCTCTTTGGTCCGATCAGCACCAATTGGGCAGGTCAACCGTTGCGGACGTTGGACACGATGCTGGGATTCATTCGCGGCACCCGCAGCCGAACCGGTCTGCGTGTAACAGCCCGACTCAACAGCAAATGCTACGCCGCAAAAATCCGTGTGACCGATGACGAAATGGCCCAGATCAACATCCATAGTCACCCGACCTGTCCGCAGTGGAATTACACCATCAAACCAAAGCTAAGACGATA
Organism: uncultured Planctomycetia bacterium; assembly: GCA_963815695.1. GTDB lineage: Bacteria > Planctomycetota > Planctomycetia > Pirellulales > Thermoguttaceae. The sequence continues at coordinate 203,259 of CAWFIG010000015.1, read as the reverse complement.
AACTCAAAAGTTATTCTTGGACACACGCTTACCGAGCAGGCGGCCTTGGTTCTTCCTTGACCATTGGCCCGAGGCACTTCGGGACAGTAGGCGACGAACCACTTGCCGTCCCGCTCGATGACGGCGGCGAGTTCATTGTGCATAGGAAAATCTCCATATCAGATTCTCATCCTCGACCCGGGCGGTCCACTCGATCATGTCTTTGCCGCTTCGATCTTGTCCGTCCACTGTCCTCGTAGAACATCCAACGTATCAATGGCGTAAGTGGTTTCGGCCTCGCCATATTCCGCGTGGAAATGTGCAGGAAAGTGATCGTTGTGATACATACAGATCACCGCGCCGAAGAATTGGCTTATCCGCGGCACTTCCGAGCCTCCTATTCCATTTTACGACGCCCTCTCCTGTTCAGCAAACCCCGAGTCGTCGGCATGCGAATCGGTCGTCCGCACCCCGCGTCTCTTCACAAATCGAATGGCCAGCAAAGACCAAGCAGCACTTACACCTCCGGCAAGAACGCACGCCATGGTCCAATGCACCTCCGAGCCAGCCTCTTTGGGCCCGAAGAACCCCATGAACATGCCCCAGCCGAAAAGGACAGAAGCACCATGAGCCAGAATTCCGGTTCATTCGACTCCGTGGGCTCGTAGATCGACCATTGCAGCGCAACGCCGCATAGCTCCGGAATCACAAAGAACCAACCGAAAATCGACAAAACGGGGCTGGCGAGTATCGCACCAGGCCCAAGTACAATTCCGAACAGACTCGCACTGCCGATGAGATGAACCGAGGCTGTGATGAGCGGAACCCACACAAGCGAGTTCGCTCCATCGGACCTGTCTCGTGCATTCATGCTCATGCTTGGTTATCGCGGCGAACTGCATGGCCGCCTTTGTTCATCCGCCCACCTTCTCCCTCGTCATCCGCCGCAACTCTTCGGTCGTCTTCATCGAGCAGAACTTCGGGCCGCACATGCTGCAATAGTGCGACTTTCTTGTCGCCTTCGGCCGGCAGCGATTCGTCGTGCATCCGCCGGGCGGCCTCGGGATCGAGCGACAAGCGAAACTGCTCGGGCCAGTCGAAGTCGAATCGGGCGCGGCTCAAGGCGTCGTCGCGGTCGCGCACGCCCGACGCGATGCCGGGCGAGGTCGGCGGCGTGCGCGGCGATCTTGTAGGCGATCACGCCCTTGCCGCACGTCTTCCAAATTGGGCAGGCCCAGGTGCTCTTTCGGCGTCACGTAGCAGAGCATCGCCGCGCCGTACCACGCCGCCATCGCCGCGCCGATCGCGCTGGTGATGTGGTCGTAGCCGGGCGCGACGTCGGTCACGATCGGGCCGAGCACGTAAAACGGGGCCTCGTCGCACCACTCCTGTTCGAGCCGGATGTTCCGCTCGATCTGGTCCATCGGCACGTGGCCCGGCCCTTCGATCATCACCTGGCAATTCCGCTCCCGGGCGCGGCGGCCGAGCTGGCCCATCACTTTCAGCTCGGCGAATTGGGCCTCGTCGCTGGCGTCGGCGATCGAGCCGGGCCGCAGGCCGTCGCCGATGCTCCAGGTCACGTCGTACTCGTGCATGATGTCGCACAAGTCGTCGAAGTGGGTGAAGAACGGGTTCTCCTGGCCGTGGACGGTCATCCACTTGGCCACCAGCGAGCCGCCGCGGCTGACGATGCCCGTCAAACGCCGCTCGCACAGCGGCAAATGCTCGCGGAGCAGCGCCGCGTGGATCGTCATGTAATCGACGCCCTGCCGGGCCTGCTGCTCGACCACGCCCAAGAAAATCCTGCGGCCGCATGTCGACGATGTCGTCGATCTGCTGGACCACCTGATAGATCGGGAACCGTGCCGACCGGCACCGTCGGCGGCCTCGATGATCCGGCTTCGCACGGCGTCGATGTGCTCGCCGGTCGAGAGATCCATCACCGTGTCGGCGCCGAAGCGGACGGCCGCCAGCAGCTTCTCGACCTCGCAGGCCGAGTCGCTCGAAACGGCCGACTTGCCGATGTTCGCGTTGATCTTCGTCCGCGCGGCGATGCCGATGCCGATGCGGCGCGAAGCCCTTCGCCAGATGGACCTTATTGGCCGGAATCACCATCCGCCCGCGCGCCACCTCTTCCCGAACGAAGCCCGGACTCGAGCTGTTCGGCGCGGGCGACCGCCTCGATTTCGGGCGTCACCTGGCCTGCCCGGGCACACTCGATCTGGGTCATGGTTCGACTCCCCGCTTCGCGCAGGACTAATCTCGACAGCCGTAGCGGTCATTTATCGCGAATTTCAGCGTAGTGATGCAGTATAGAGGGATGGGGCGTGGCGGTCAAACGCCATCCGCCGCCGTGCCAGCTTCTCTATTTTATCCAGTCGCTAAAGTTATGCTAATGCTCAAGATCAACGCAACCGAAACCGATACCTTGTTTGGAATATTCGCTTGCAGACGATCGGTCCGCGCTGCAAGACCATAGGACTAGCCACCGGAGGGGTGCTAAGCAATGAATCAACAGAGAACGGGGCTGGCGCTGCTCGCCCGCTTCCCAGACGTCAGCGAGGACGCGAAACCTCGGTCGCGGGCGGAGGAGACCAAGTGCTGCAGCCTGCTGGGATCGAGCGGCCGCTGGATCGGCCAGGCAATGTCGGTCAAGTTGCTGGCGGGTATGACGTTGTTCCTGATTGTGGGCGCCATCCTCCCATTCTGTCTCAACCAGAAATCGTCGCCAATGGCTCCCCCGGCAGGGGACAATGCTCTTTCGACGTGGCAACCCAAGCAAGCGGAATCACCAACCGACGCTTCTGTCCAGATTGAAACAGCCGGCGCCACTGTCGCACGCCGGCCGGTGGTGCAGGTCTCCGCCACTTCCGACCGACTGCCGGCCGCCGGCGAAGCTGCCGTCCACAGGCGAAACCCAGCAGCAGCCATCGGCGCCGCCGACGGTTGCCGAGGCATTGATATCACCTCGACCCATGGCTGAAGCCCAACACGAGCCGCCGCCGTCCCCGACGACGGTCGCTGACGGGGGAATGTCGCCGTGGCCGGCCAGGCCGGTCGCACAATCAGGCGCACCGGCGCACTCGCCCGAATATGAAGCCAATGCCCGTGGCCATCGGCCGGGTGAGCCTGCGGCGGCACAGTTCGAGGGGACAATCGAGGGCACCAAGCGTTAGGAATCGTTATGACAGCACTCGACCAAGCATTCATTCGAGCGTTTTCGCAGCAAGGCACGCTGCCTGTGGTTCCGCCGCGGCAGCCGGTGGGCGACCCGCCCGATTCTCGCCTCAACGAGAGTGAGGCTGCTGAGCTTGGCGACCATCGCAGAGCGACTACAGAGCCTTGTGGCGCGGCCGTCCCGGTGGCACCGCATTCCACACCTTCCCACGCAGGCGAAACGCCTACACCACAAGCCATTCTTGGACCGCCGTGTCGCGAGCCTTCGTCGTCTGCTGCTCCCTGTGCTCCGGACGTTGCACCGCCGCACGTCGCCGACGTGTTCCGCGACGTGCTGGCGACGCTGGAGCGACCGCCCGTTCGGCCGGCGAATCCCGAAAGACTGCAGGCCCCCGCCGCGGACTCTTCGTGGAGCCCGACGGCCGAAGCCGACACCGGGTCGTGGATTGCCGACTGGTGTCAAACGTCGGTCGGTATGGCCGAGCCCCTGGACCTGGCCCAGCCCGTCGTGCTGGCGGAATCGGTGGGCCTGATCGACCCGCTTGACGAGACCGAACCGGTCGGGCTCGTCGAACCGGTTGGCACGACGTGGCCGGCGCCGGCAAACTCGGCCGGCGAGAACGACTTCGTTCAGCCCGAGGATCTCGCCGACGCGGCGGTTGAAGCGCAGCGTCAACCGGCGCAGTCGCAAGAGCAAGAACAAGAAGAACAAGCCGTCATCGACGATCAACAATCGGCAGTCAGCAATCCACCATCCGCCGCCGACGATCCGCAACCGTCCGTCGCGCCGCTTTCGTCGTTCCCGCTGCTTCCTCCGGCGACAGAGGCGATAGCGCCGCCGGACTTCAAGCCGGCTTGGCAGGTAGAACGGTTCACCTGGCCGCGGGTGTGCCGGCGATTGATGGCGCGAGCGGCCGAGGAATTCGATCGGTTGGCCGACGCCCTGTTGGCGGCAAACGCACGCGGCCAGAAAGTCCTGGCGATGGCGGGCTGCTGCCGCGGCGAGGGCGCTACCACGCTGCTACTGTGTGCCGCCCGACGACTGGCCGAACGCGGCGTCAAACTCGTGCTGGTCGATGCCGATCTCAAGCGGCCCCGGCTCGCCAAACGTCTAGGCGTGGAACTGCAATCCGGTTGGAACGAACTGGCCGGCCAGGACGCGACGTTTCTTGCCAATGCGGTGGTCGAAGCGGCGGCCAACAACCTGGCGCTCTCGGCGATCCGAGAGCCGACGCCGACCGGCGGGCAAACGTGTGGCGATTGGTCGCGGTTGGCCCCCTGCCTCGACACCCTGAAGAATCACTACGAGATGGTGCTCGTCGATTTGGGGCCCCTGGAGAACTTCGAGTCGATCGGCGACTTCTTTGGCCGAACGGTCGGCGGAAAGATCGACGCCATCCTGTTGGTTCGCAACCCGCGCATCACGTCGGAGGCTCGCGTGGCCGACGTCGAGTCGCAGTTGACTGCGTCGGCCGTCGCCCTGGCCGGACTTATCGAAAACTTCGTGGCCTAGCAAGGACCATTGAACCATGTACGAAGCCTATTGGCGCCTGACGCAAAAACCGTTCGAGAACGCCGCCGATCCACGGTTCTACTACCCGGCCGAATCGCACCAGGCGGCGCTGCTGAAGTTGCGATATGCCATCGAGAACCGCCGCGGCGCGGCGCTGTTGGCCGGCCCGACGGGCTCGGGCAAGACCCTGCTGACGACCATGCTCCGCGGCATGTTGACCTTGCAGTGTACGCCGCTGGTGCACCTGGTCTTTCCGCAGATGTCGTCGGCCGATCTGCTAGCCTACCTCGCCGATGAACTGGACGGCCCCGGCCAGCCGCGCGAGACTCCCGACGTGCAGACGAGCGTCCGCCGCATCGAGCGATTCCTCGACGGCCAACGCCGCCAAGGGGCAGCACGCGGTCGTCGTGGTCGATGAAGCCCAGCTTCTCGAAGGGGCGCACACGCTGGAGGCATTGCGGCTGCTGTTGAATTTCGAGCCGAATGGCGAGCCCGCGCTGACGCTGCTGTTGGTGGGCCAAACCTCGATTCTGCCCACCGTCAACCGGATTCCGCAATGGGAGGAACGCTTCGGCGTAAAGTGTCTGTTGCGGGCGTTCAACGAGTCGGAGACGGCCGCCTACGTCGAGCATCGGCTGCGGGTGGCCGGCTCGCCGCGATCGATCGTCGAGCCCGACGCCCTGGCCACGCTCCAAGAACTCACCGGCGGCATACCCCGCCGCATCAACCGCCTCTGCGACCTGGCCCTGTTGGTCGGTTACGCCGAAGAGCAGAAAATGCTCACCGCCAGCCATTTCGAGTCGGTCTGCCACGAGTTGGTGGCAATGACGGTGGAGTAAGGGAGCACTGATCGCCGCCAATCTACACTAATTTCATGCGAACGACGTTCCTTGGCAGATTAGCGTTAATCAGTGGAGATTAGCGTTCTATCTTTCCCGGCGTCTAACATGGGACATCCAAGGTTGGCGGCCATTCCCCTCAATTCCCTTTTCCGACGCCCCACTGCTTATTCGGCTTCGGCCCCATCGTGTAAACGATCGTTCCGCCGTCCTTCAATTCGCGATAGGGCAGGAAAGGCGGCGTCCAGTCTTTGCCGTTGAGTTTGACCGACTGGATATAGATGTTCTTCTCCGAGAGATTCTCGGCAGATCATGGTGAAGGTCTTTCCGTTGGAAAGATGCATCTCGGCCTTTTTCACCGGCGGGGCTGCCGATGACGTAATAGTCGCTGCCGGGGCATACGGGGTAAAACCCGAGCGCGGTGAAGATGTACCACGCCGACATCTGGCCGCAGTCGTCGTTGCCGCTTAACGAAGTTCGGCTTGTTGCCGTACTGCCGCCGCACGACGCTGATGCAGCAGTTCGGCCGCCTTCCAGTTCTGGCCGGCGTAGGAGTAGAGATAGATGATGTGATGGCTCGGCTCGTTGCCGTGCCAGTAGTCGCCGATCACGCCGTAAAGCTTCTTCATTTTCGTTTGTTTTCCGGCTTTGCCGACGCCGAAGAGTTCGTCGAGCTTCTTAGTGAAGTTCTCCTTGCCGCCGTGCAGGGCGATCAGGCCCGGCACGTCTTGCGGAACGTACCAGGAGTATTGCCAACTGGTCCCTTCGGTGATGTCGGCGTGGCCGTGCGGGATCGAAGGGCGTGCGCCACTGGCCGTCGTGATCCTTGCCGCGCATGAAGTCCGACCGAGGGATCGAAGATGTTCTTGTAGCTGCCCGCCCGGCGGATGAAATGCTCGTAATCGGCCGTCTTGCCGAGCGCCTTGGCCATCCGCGCAATGCACCAATCGTCGTAGGCGTATTCGAGCGTCTTCGAGACCGATTCGCCTTCCCAATCGCACGGCACCCAGCCCAGGCGGTCGTAGTCGGGCAGGCCGTCGTAGTCGGGATTCATGGCGGTGGTCTTGATCGCCTTGTAGGCCCGTTGCGACGTCGAAACCCTTGACGCCCTTGAAGTAGGCATCGACGATCACCGGCACGGCGTGGTAGCCGATCATGCACCACGTTTCGTTCGCCTGCAACGACCAGATCGGCAGCATGTGGTCGATGCTCTGGTCGTAATGGGCCAACATCGAGTTGATCATGTCGGCGTCGCGCTCGGCCTGGATCAAGGCGATAGAGCGGATGGGCTGCCCGATAGGTGTCCCAGAGCGAGAAGATCGTGTAATTCGTGAAGCCCGCGGCCGTGTGGATGTCCTGATCCAGCCCGCGATATTCGCCGGTCACGTCTTGATAGAGGTTCGGCGTGGTGAAGGCGTGGTACATGGCCGTGTAGAAGGTCTCCTTTTCCTCCTGCGTGCCTTCGATCTGGATTTTGCTCAGTTCGCGGTCCCATTTCTTCCGGGTTTCGGCGCGAACCCGGTCGAAATCCCAATGCGGCAGGTCGGCGTCGAGATTCTTCAGGGCGTTCTCCGCGCTGACGGCCGAGACGGCGATCTTCACCAGAATGACTTCGTCCTTCTTCGTGTTGTATTCGGCCAGGAATCGCAGATTCGGCCCAGCCGCCTCCGAGCGGCTCTGGAAGCGGACGGCGCCCCCTTCGATCTCCGACCGGCTGCGGAACCGGTTGCCGCGATACACCACCGGTTTGCCGTCGCTGATGATCTTGTAATGATCGAACGGCCGGGAGTAAGCGCGCGGCGAAATACAGATGCCGCTCCTTCGCCCAGCCGTGCACCAGATGATAACCGGTCACCGTCGAATTGTCCTCGACGCGGACGTGCGACCAGACGACGTCCCAGTGCAACACGTGCTTCAGATCGGTGAGAATCCACGCCTGTCGTGCTCTCGGGAAAGGTGATGCGCATCATTGCGGCGCGGTCGGAGGCCGTCAACTCGACCCAGGTGTTGTAATCTTGCAGCTTGACCTTGTAGTAGCCCGCCGAGGCGGTTTCCTCGTTGTGCGAAATGGCCGACTGGTAGCCGGATCGCGGCTCATCGGCCGTGCCGGGCTCGAATTTCGGCTCGCCGATGCCGGGCATGAACAGGAAATCGCCCAAGTCCCACCAGCCGGTGCCGCTGAGATGCGTCATGCTGAAGCCGTGGATCATCGGATCGGTATGATCGTAGCCGCAGAACTTCTCGCCGTTGGTGTCGGGCCCCGGCTGAATCATGCCGAACGGCGCGCGTCGGACCCGGATAGGTGTTGCCCTCGCCTTGCGTTCCGACCAACGGCCGGATGTAATCCGACAGCGGCGGCACGTTCGTCTCTTTCGTCTTCTTGCGGAGGTGCTTGACGAAGAACGCTTCGATCAGCCGCAGGTTCTCGGGGGTGGTGAATCCCGGCCCGCCGTGGCCGTTGCCCTTGACCACTTTGAGCGTGACCTCGACGCCGGCCTTCTTCAGCTCCTCGGCCAGCCGCTGGCTCTGCCGCAACGGCACGAGGTTGTCTTTGTCGCCGTGCATGATGAGGAAGGGGGCGGCGTTCTTATTGACGTACGTCAGCGGGCTGGCCCTGCGGGCTTTCTCCAGGTTCTCCTGCGCCGGGCCGCCGATCAACAGCGCCACCGGCGAGCCGGCCGGATCGCCCTCTTTGCCCATCGTCGTCAGGTCGGTCGGGCCGAACCAGTCGAGGACGCACTGCACGCGGCTCGACTGATCGAGATTGCCGCCGTGCCCCTCCAAGTCTTTCACGCCCGCCGTGGTGCCGAGCAACGCGACCAGATGGCCGCCGGCCGAGGCGCCCCAAACGCCGATGTGCTCGGGATCGAGACGGTACTTCGTTGCGTTCGCCCGCAGCCAACGGATGGCCGCCTTGCAGTCCTCGATTTGGGCGGGAAAGACCGCGTGCTGGCTCAAGCGATAATTGACGCTTGCCACCGCGCAGCCCTCCGTGACGAACGGAACGGCGGGACAATCGTCCTTGCTGCCGGCCATCCACGCCCCGCCGTGAATCCACACCACCACCGGCAGGCGGCCCTTGGGCTTCTCCGGCAGGTACAGGTCGAGCCGGTTGCGTTCGTGGCCCCCCTCGACGTATTGCAGATCGCGGAGGACTTTCACCCCTCGGGGTAAGACCGCTGCCGGCCGCTTCGCCTTCTCCTGCGCGGGCGGGCTCGTCGTCCCTCCCAGCACCACGGCTGCGACGATCACCGAAATCCACATTCCTCGCACGTGCCACCTCCTCGATAGACTTCCAGCGCGGATCGTTACGATGTATTTTTCAGGGACAGCACAAACCAATATACTATACGTCCCGTTAACGTGCTCTGCCAGCGACGCCGCCATCAATCGTTCGCCTGGAGCCAACGCCACGGCAGGTGAGACAGTGCCCTTTTCATGCCGGTTCATGCCGGCTGGCTGCCGTGCCGTAACGCGACGAAGCGGATATCCACGCTCTTGTCGAGCGCGGCGGCGATGCGGCGGAGCATGGCCAGGCAGTGCCCTTCGTAGTCGGCGGCTTCCAGCCGACAGATCGCCGACGCCGTGGCGCCGGCCTGCCGGGCGAGCTCCCCCTGAGACATGCCCACCTTCTTGCGAAGGGCATACACCTTCCGGGCGATCTCCGCGTCGGCCCGCTCCTCTTCGAGGATCGCCAGTCTGTCGCGCTTTCGGGCAAAGTGCCGCCGCTGCAAAATGGCCACCGCATCGGCCGTTCGTTTTCGCTTCTTGCCGTTGTTCTTCGACATGACAAGTCGCGTGTACGTGTGGGCTTCAGCATCGGCCTCGAATCGATCTTTGCGGCGGATGGCGGCTTCCCTTTCCCGCGGCGGAACCTGCCGCTCCCGCGCCCGGCAGTGCGAAACGAGCGCGACCGTGCGTCCCTGGAAGAAATACAAGACGCGATGGCGCACGCCGCGGAGACTGATCGAGAACTCGTAGATGCCGTCGCGAACGTAATCGGCCTCGGGGCGACGCAGTTGGTTGCCCAGTTCCTTCAGCCGTTCGATCCGCACCAGCACCTTCGCCCGCGACTTCTTGCGAAGACGGTCGAGCCACTTCAGCAGTGGAACGCTGCCGTTCTCTTCCTGGTAGAGTACAACCGTGATTTGCGGCATCCGCCCCTCCTGCGAACTTGCATTATTCTTCGCAGCCCCCCTACAGGAGTCAAGTTCCTGTCGCGCCAGGAGCGATCAATTTTCGACGGCAGGAGGCGACTGCCGTCGGCGATTAGCCGAAGAACGCGGCAAGGATCGGCGACATTCCGTTTTCCGCCGCGTACTTTTCCCTAACCCGAACAGCAGGACAAGGAGGAACCGGCGTGCCGAACGAAACGGCATCGCCCGCACGTTAGCCCGAAGGGCTTGCAGAGAATAGCCCTGGGTCGCCGCGCGGCGGCTGCCCAGGGTAACGGTGATCGATCGCCACGTCGACGCCGAAGGCGCTGCGTAACGCGGCGGCCCGGCGACGAAACCCCGTTGCGGTTTGCGTGTTCGTCGTCGCTCCGCGAAGGCAGCGCTCCGTCCACGCTGCTTTCGCGGAGCAAAAGGCGCCGCCCCGCGACCCCAAGGTAGCCGCTCGGGCGGCGACCTTGCGCTGTCCTGCGCAAGCCGTTCGGGCTATCGGCTGTGCCGGATTGCTGACGGCATTGCTGACGGCTTCTATCGAGACGCGATAAAAACTGGATAGGGTATCGTGCGGGTCGTTCACGACCCTTTCCGCCGCAGGCGGTATTTGGCCCGACGTTTACGTCGGGATCGAGAGGTGGAAAGACTGCTCGATTGTCAGTCCCGTTCACGGGACTTGTGCCCGTGCGCGCCAAACAGGACGCCCGTAAACGGGCGTGACACCGGCAGTGCGAAACCAACGCCAACCCGTGCTGAAGCACGGGCCTAACACCGCCTGCGGCGGAAACGCCCGTAAACGGGCGTGAAAGCCGGACGCGTCGCCAATTTAATCCCAAATTGTGCCAAAATCAGTGATGTCCCCTTTTCCGTCTCCTACGCAAGCCCGTTGGCCTATCGGCGTATGCCGGGATTGCCGACGGCTTTTGTCACGACGCCATGCAGACCGGTTATGAAAGCATGAGGGTCGTTCACGACCCTTTCCGCCGCAGGCGGTATTAGGCCCGACGTTTACGTCGGGTTCGAGAGGTCGAAAGACTGTTTGATTGTCAGTCCCGTTTACGGGGCTCCTGCCCCCGCGCCGCCAAACAGGACACCCGTGAAAAAGGGGTCAGAACTGTTTTCGGTGCCTTCTTGCTCTCCTAATCCCCCCTCCCCTCTGCCAACGCAATCGCCTTTAACAATCCTCGCGCCTTATTCAGCGTCTCGTTCCATTCATTCTCCGGCACGCTGCCGGCCACCAGGCCAGCACCGGCTTGGATGCAGGCGGTGTTGGGACAACGGGATCGTTTTACGCCGTTCATACAAGATCATCCGGCAAACGGTTGGCCCTGGGCGTGAAGATTCTCACGAACTTCGATGCGTTCCCAGTCGTTCATTGCCAGAAGTTCTACGGTAGCGCGGCCGACGGGGGTTAGCCCGACAATCTCAGTTCCCTTCCAGGAGAAGTGATCGTCCCAGCGGGCCCGACGTGGATGAAACAGCGGCACAAGTTGCCCGTCCTCGGGGTCAAGGGCGGCGATGTTCGGCCCCTTGTTGAAATTGCACTTGTTACATGCCAGGGCCAGATTGCCCGGAGCGGTAGCGCCGCCATGCTGCCGAGCAACGATATGCTCGATGTGAAAGCGAACAATCGGCGAAGCCGCCTGCGGCAGCCGGCAGTATTCGCAGACATCGCCCGCGCGGCGGCGAACCAACGACCGCAGTTCGTTCTGCATCACGATTGCTTGCGCAGTTGGGAACGAGCCTTTGCCTGGAGGACCGTAATGACGTCGATGGCGTGCAGGTAGCCGGAATACTCCTCGCGCTCATCGTCGGTTAACAGATCATCGTTGGCGCGGTCGGCCAGATAGTCGATGCGGGTTTGCGTGACGTCGTCCGCCCGGAAGTTGGCCACCTTCACCGCGACCTCCGGCGAAAGACAATCGGCAAGCGGCTCCAAGAAACGGTCAAGATTGATGGCCGCGGTGCTCATGACGGTTGTCTCCGAAAGGACGCTTCTAACTTCTCTTTATTGTAACACCGGCAGGTGAACAAGCCAACCCAGCCGAAGCGGACGGGTCAATGGTCACCTAACCTACCCGCCCCTCCCCTCTGCCAACTCAATCGCCTTTAACAACCCCCTCGCCTTATTGAGCGTCTCATTCCATTCGTTCTCCGGCACGCTGTCGGCGACCAGGCCGGCGCCGGCTTGGATGTAGGCGGTGTCGTCGTGGATTACGATGGTGCGCAGGGCGATGCAGGTGTCCATGTTGCCGGCGAAATCGACGTAGCCGACGGCGCCGCCGTAGGGGCCGCGACGATGCGGCTCTAACTCGTCGATGATCTCCATCGCCCGGACCTTCGGCGCGCCGGAAACCGTGCCGGCGGGCAGGCAGACTTGCAGGGCGTCGAAGGCGCTGCGGCCGGCGGCCAACTGGCCGCTGACGTTCGAAGTGATGTGCATCACGTGACTGTAACGCTCGATCGTCATCACGTCGCTCACTTCGACCGAGCGGAAATCGGCCACGCGGCCGACGTCGTTGCGGCCCAGATCGACGAGCATGACGTGCTCCGCCCGCTCCTTCGGATCGGCCAGCAACTCCTCGGCCAGCCGGCGATCCTCCTCGTCGGTCTTGCCGCGTGGGCGAGTGCCGGCCAGCGGGCGCACGGTCACCTGGCCATCGACCACGCGGACCATCACCTCGGGCGAGCTGCCGACCAGCGTGACGCTCGGCGTGCGGACGTAGAACATGAACGGGCTGGGGTTGACCACCCGCAGCGTGCGGTAGATCTCGAACGGATGCGTGCGGAGCGGCACTTCGAGCCGCTGGCTCAGCACGACCTGAAAAATGTCGCCGGCGCGGATGTATTCGACGCACTTGCGGACGGCCGTCTCGAAGTCGGGCTTGGCGAAGTTCGACTCGTACGGGAGCGTGACGTCGCCGCTGGTGCGGATGTCGAACGGGCGGAGGGGGTCTTGCGGCGTCGAGAGCTTTTCGACCAGCCGATCGACGCGGCGGCAGGCGGCTTCGTACGCCTGGGCAGGGTGTCACGGTCAGGCGGGGCAAGGGGACGCGGAGCCAGGGGGGACGGAGGAGGTTGTCGGCGGAGTCTTTCCCAGGTCGAGCCCGATCCCCAGCCGGGCCATCGCCACGACGACGATCGCCTTGGTGACGTTGTCGAAAACGACCATCTGATCGTAAAACGCGAAGGCCAGGTCGGGCACGTGGCGGTCGTCGGGCGGGGCGTTGGGGAGATGCTCGATGTAGCGGACGATGTCGTAGCCGGCGTAGCCGACCGCACCGCTACAGAACGGGGGCAACTCGGCCAGATGGACCGCCCGGACCGCCTCGACGCGGCGGCGCAACTCGTCCAACGGGTTGTCGCACTCGAACTGCCGCGTGACCAGCGTCGGAGTGCCGGCGGCCGAGACGCCCGAGTAGGCGTTGGTTGTCACCCGGCGGCCATAGGCTTCGATCTCGAAGAAGGGATCGACGGCCAGGAAGCTGTAGCGGCCGACCTTTTCGCCGCCCGACCACGCTCTCGAAGAGGCAGGCGCAGCGGCCGGCGTCGATCTTGTGGAAGGCCGACACAGGCGTCAGCGAGTCGCCGACCAGCCGGCGATAGACCGGCACCAGCCCGGCGCCGGCGGCCAGTCGTTGAAAGGTATCGAAATCGGGCAGGTGTGCGGAGGTTGGGGTCATGTATGAAGCAACATCGGATCAGGTTGGACACGGGAAACGTGATAGCTACTAGCTTAACGTGCGTATTGGATGGCGACAATCGTTCGGCAGGACCGCGTCGCTTCCCTGGCGGAGTGCCGCTGCAAGAACGGTCTTCGCTATGTTTGTCTGCCGATGTGCCGAAAACGGCATAGCTGTACGGGCCGCGAAATCGGTTGAACCTCCTTGACATGGGGGGGGTGACTGATAGAATCCTAATAGGAAGAGGGGGAGAAGGCGATCAACGATGAAGTGCCAACAGTGCGACAAGCCGGCGACGTTCCACATTACGGAACTGACCGGCGGCAAGCCGCAGGAATTGCACCTCTGCGAAGACCATGCCCGGCAATATCTTGACGGCGTCGTCGAGCGAGCCGACGCCGGTCGGCGGGCATGGCGGCGGCGCTGGCCCAGCAGATGGCCATCGGCCAGACGGCCGAGGAGTTGGCCCACGCTCGACCAGCAGGCCTGCCCGGTGTGCGGCATCACGTTCTACGAGTTCCGCAGCCAAGGCCGGCTGGGCTGCCCTCACGATTACGTCTGCTTCCAGCCGCAATTGGAGCCGCTGATCGTCAACATCCACGGCGAGTCGGAGCACGTCGGCAAGCGGCCGCGCCGTCCGGCCGGCGGCAGCGAAAGCCGCACCCAGTTGATCCGCCTCCGCCGCGAAATGAAGGAAGCCATCGACGAGGAGCACTACGAGCGGGCCTCGCGAACTGCGCGACGAAATCCAACGGATCGAGAGCGAGGGGAGTTGACGCCGTGCAACTGGACGACCTGACCAACAGCAGCGGCGAGTGGCTGCGAGGCGCGGGCCCCGAGTCCGACATCGTCATCAGCAGCCGCGTCCGCCTGGCGCGCAACCTGGCCGATTTCCCCTTCATCAGCCGGCGCCACGCGCCCAGGACCGCGCCCGGATCGAGAAGATCCTGCACGAGCGGATCGTGCGGATCGCCGCCGAGAACGAATTGCTCTACGTCGACCTGTCGCGAGTTGGAGAAGGTCGATCGCCAGTTCCTCGTCGAGCGGCACCTGATCAGCCGCGAGCACGCCGAGGGCCAGGGCGCCCGCGCCGTGGCCATCGACTGCCGCGAAAAGTTCAGCCTGATGATCAACGAGGAGGACCACCTGCGGATCCAGGTGATGCAGAGCGGGCTGGACCTGAACAGCGTCTGGGAGCAGATCAACCGCATCGACGACCTGATCGAGGAGAAGGTGGCCTACGCCTTCCACGAGCAGCTGGGCTACCTGACCGCCTGCCCCACGAACGTCGGCACGGGCATGCGCGTGAGCGTGATGCTGCACCTGCCGGCGCTGGTGATCACCCGGCAGATCGACAAGGTCTTTCGCAGCCTGCAAAAGATCAGCCTGGCCGTGCGCGGCCTGTACGGCGAAGGCTCGCAGGCGATGGGCGACTTCTACCAGATCAGCAACCAGATCACGCTTGGGCCGCACCGAGTCGGAACTGATCCGGCAGGTGAGCGACATCGTGCCGGTGATCATCGACTACGAGCGGCAGGCCCGCGAGTTCCTGATCAAGGAAAGCCACGAGAACCTGCACGACCGCGTCAGCCGGGCCTACGGCATCCTGCGCACCGCCCAGACGATCAGCTCCGAAGAGACGATGCACCTGCTGTCGAGCGTGCGGATGGGCGTGAACCTGGGGCTGATCGACGATCTGAACATTCCGGCGATCAACGAGCTGTTCATCCGCACGCAGCCGGCCCATCTGCAAAAGCTCACCGGCGGCGAGCTGGACACGACCGACCGCAACATCGAGCGGGCCCGCTATCTGCGGCGGTATCTGAACAAAGAGAACGGCAACGGCGGCGGGGCAGAGCATAACTGAGCACACGGGCGTGGTTCTTCCGCCCGCTTTCGTCGTTCTGTCCGCGGAATTGTGCAGCGTGAAGGGTATTTGGTGCGCTGCCATCCCGTCGTCACGTGGGTTACGGTGTTCTGCGGATTCGCAGGTAACCACCGTGGCCGCCGCCTTCTTACGCAACCGGAATGAGGCGAAGGCGACGAACATTGCGACCAAGCAACTCCACAAAACTAAGTTCATCAAGGAGTACAGAAGCAAGGCGCTCTGGATGCTGTGATTCTACGGCTTCTCCACTAGGAAAAGCACCGATCCGAGTGTGACAAAGGGCATGGGCAGCAACCAAAGCCAGAAGAATGCGGACAAGCACCAACTGGGCAGCTCAGGAAATAGGATGGAGTACCGAAAGAACAGAATGACAAACAGAAAGAGATAGAGAGCCAGTGCTGTTCCGATGCCGTTCCAGATTAGAAGCATCCCCCTCCACGGCGATTGCAGTCGCCATTGCAGCCGCTCCACGCCCCATTTCGCTCGGGCGTCGCGACAATGGCTCGTCGGAGCAATGGAAAACAACCGACCGCCACAAGGAACAGAATCGCAGCCACAGCGACAGGGTCTTCGAGCGCCGCCAAGCCCCTGCCGCTCAAAAAGAGACAACCGATCGCCAGAATCACGGCAAACAGGGGCAAGAGGATTCGTATCATGGCCACGACACCTCTCTGCACATCTCAGGCCGGCTGACGGTTTCCCCACGATCTCCGCAGCGAAGGTTACTTCTTCGCGTCCCGTTCCATCCGCGCTCGCACCGCCCTGCACCACGTTCGGCGGCAGGAAGCGGGAAAGCTCGGCGTCGTCGGCCACCGAGGCGATCTGCTTGATCAGCGAACTGGAGACGTGGGCCAACTCGCCGTCGGCGATCATGAAGAGCGTTTCCACGTCGGGGGCCAGGCGGCGGTTGGCCATCATCATCGTCAACTCGGCGGCGATGTCGGTGATCGGGCCGCACGCCGCGGACCATGATCCGCGCCCCGCATTGCTTGACAAACGTCACCGCCAGGCCCGTGAACGTGCGAATCTCGACGTTCTCCAGGTGACCCGTCGCCTCGCGGATCAGCGTCGAGCCGCTCTTCGGGCGCTGAACATCGTCTGCTTCTCGATGTTCACGCCGACGCCGACGATCAGCCGGTCGAACAGCTTGCTCGCCCGCTCCATCACGTTGAGATGGCCGAGGGTGATCGGGTCGAAGGAGCCGGGATAGACGGCCACTGCGGGGAGAGGATGTGGGTCGGGTCATTGAGGTTTTGTTGGCGTCAAGCCAATACTCGCATGTTTTCGTACAAGAACTCGGGAGCCAGATCAGCACCGTTCTCCCAGACGACCGTCTCCAACTCAGGGTCGACACGAAATCTTTGAAACAACTGCCGGTCCGCCCAAGTATACCCCGTTGCGGCGGGGTGGGCAAGCCATGTCAGCGGCGAGGCAGGGCCAATCAGTTTTTCACTGCAGGAGGCGACTCCAGTCGCCGATTTGCGGCGGTTCTTCGGACAATCGGCGACTGGAGTCGCCTCCTACAGTCCTTTCTCGGAAAACTGATTGGCCCTGAGCGGCTACGGGAGTCGCCTCCTATGGCAAAGAATGGGTGATTCTGCCGACATAAGACAGTGGTCAACCGGCGGGGGACTAATTATACTGGAGTAGCGGAAGACGGATCGTCAGCAGGGAGAGTCTCGATGCCAAAAGCGCTGTGTCTGGTGGGAACCGTCGTGGCCGTTCTGTTGTTGCTGGTGTTCGGGCTCGATTTGGCCATCAAGTTTCCGTTCCATCGAGTCAGCCTGACGATGGACATCGGAATCGCTGGTGTGTTCCGCGATCCTGGGCTACTGAGTTGGACCACGTTGAGGGAACAGAAGTAGCGAGTGTCGGACGGCGGCAGACTACTCGGGACGGTTGTAGCGCGGAAATAGTGGGCTGTCTAGAATGGGTCTCATGGCATCCGACGAACGTCCACCGGAAAATGCCGAAGCCGGGCCGCGAGCCGCTTTCTCCCGCCAAGCGAAAGCGGCTGGAGAAGGTCTTCGAGGTCGCCAGCAAGAAGGCGGCCGCCTCGACGACGCCCCAGCGACTTCGATTACGTGACCGAATTGCTCGGCCAGTGCGTGTTCGGCGATCCCGGCAACGCCGATCTACGTTCGCGCCTATCATCGAGAACCTGCAGAAGAAGTACGGCGACAACCGCAAGGGGAGTCCGCTGGCCCAGTTCAAGGAGCTCGGCGCCGCAGCTGCCCTGAAGAAGGCCGTCGCCCAGGAGCAGTGGGACGAGGTCATCCAGCAGGGCATGAAGGTGCTGGCGGTCAATCCGTGGGACTTGCACGCGCTGGTGGGCATGGCCAAGGCCGCCAACAAGTCGGGCGACCGCGATTGCGAATTGTGTCTATCTCGAAGCGGCCCTGAAGGGCTCGCCGAAGAATGCCAACTGCAACCGCCTCTACGCCATTGCGCTGACCGATCGCGGGCTGATCGATCAGGCCATCACCTTCTGGCACCGCGTCGAGGAGGCGTTGCCGAACGACGAAGAGGCCAAACGCTCGATCGCCTCGCTGACGGTGCAAAAGCAGCGATCGAGCGGCAAGTTCGACGACGACGACGATGACAACTCGCCGGACGAGGCTCAAGAGCCAGCAGCAGCAGGAACTGAGCCATCGAACAACAGCTTCAGCGGAAGATTCGCAACGAGCCCGACAAGATGGCGCATTACCTGGAACTGGCCCAAGCTCTACGTGAACGACGATCGCTTTGCCGAGGCCGAGAAGCTGCTGGCCAAGGCCTACGAGCTTTCCGACGGCGACAACGACGTCCGCGAGAAATGGGAAGACAGCCAACTCCGCGCCCTGCGGCAGAAGATCGCTCGACGCCAAAGACCCCGAGGCGAAGAAAGAAGCTCCAGAGCCGAGTATCTTCGAGAAGGACTTGGAGTTCTACAAAGCCCGGGTCGAGCGCTATCCGAACAATCTGGCCTTCAAGTACGAGCTTGGCTACCGTTACATGAAGACCCGGCGATACGCCGAGGCGATCCGGGAGCTGCAAACGGCGAAGAACGACCCACGCCGCCGGGGGATGTGCATGCTCGTCCTCGGCGAGTGTTTCCAGCAGATCAAGCAGTATCCGGCTGGCCATGAGGCATTACGAGGCGGCCATCCAGGAAATCCCCGACCGCGACGGCGACAACAAGAAGAAGACGCTCTACCTGGCGGGCCGCTTGACCTTGGACCTGCGGGACCTCGAGCCGGCCGAAAAACACCTCTCGGCGCTGGCCGCGCTCGATTTCACCTACAAAGATGTCTCGAAGCTACTAGACAAGATCGCCAAATTACGCGAAAATCCAGATCCGGAAGTCTCCCGAAAGCCTCCCGAAAAGCGGGCAGGACAAGCCGGAAGGCGACGGAGGCCGCGGCCAGTCAGCTCAGACACCGAAGACACCCCATACCCTCAGACCATGCCAAATATCAAGAGTGCGAAGAAACGGCTGAAGCAGAGCATAGTCCGCAACGAGCGGAACCGTTCGGCCAAGAAGGTCGATCCACACCCAGTACAAGAAGGTGCTCGAAGCGGTGAAGTCGGGCAACGTCGAGCAGGCCGAGACCGAGCTCCGTGCCGCCGTCGAAGAAGGTCGACAAGGCCGCCGCCAAGAAGATCATCCACGTCAACGCCGCCGCCCGCGTCAAGTCGCGCCTCTCGGCCAAGGTGAAGAAGCTCAAGGGCAAGTAGCGGGCCGTGCCCCTGCAAACCGCTTGCGGTTTCGCAACGGGATCGCAATCCCATCGCGATTAGAACTCCACGTCCGCCGCGTCGAACACCGGGCCTTCGACGCAGGTGCGGCGGTAGTCCCAGCCGCCGGCGGCGTCGCGGATCTTCTTGACGCAACTGAAACAGATGCCGATGCCGCAGGCCATCGGGCTTTCGAGCGAGACCTGGCACGGAACGCCCAGCTCCTGGGCGATCTTCGCCGTGGCCTCCATCATCGGCTCCGGCCCGCAGCAGACGATGCGGCAGCGGCCAGCGGCGACTCTTCCACCGCCGGGCGGATCAACTCGGTCACCAGTCCGTGATGGCCCGTCCGAGCCGTCGTCGGTGCTCAGTCGCACGTCGACGCCGGCGCGGCGGAAGTCCTCCACGCCGGCCAGGTACTCGCTGCTGCGGGCGCCGTAGCAGAGCGTGACCTGCTTGGCCCGCGGAACCTGCCGCGGCGGGTCGCCGTAGGCGTGCAGGCCGAGATATTCGCGGGCCAGGGCCAGAAACGGCGTCTGGCCGATGCCGCCGGCGACCATCACCAGGTGCTCGGCGGGCGTCGGCGGAAAGCCGTTGCCCAGCGGGCCCCAGACCTCGAGCTTCGCAGCCGGCCTGAAACTCGGCCAGCAGCCGCGTCATCTTGCCGACCACCAGATAGACGATGTCGAGGAAATGCGGCTGGCCGGCGGCGTCGGGCACAACGTCGTACAGCGCCAGCGGCCGGCCCAGCAGCGGATCGTTGCAGTCGGCCAGCCGCAGCATGACGAACTGCCCCGGCACGATCCGCCGGGCGATCTCCGGGCAGGCGAAACGGATGCGATACGTGTCGCGGGCCAGCCGCACGTTCTCTTCGACCGTCACCGGCCCGTGCCAGGCGTTGTCGGCGTAAGCGGCGCGTGCATGCGGCTTGGTCAGAGGTCAGATGCGAAGCTACACGTCAGCGTTTTGCCGCATCGCGCTGCCGCTTCACCCCGCCGCCCCTGCCGCAACGCCTTGATCTCGTCGGCCGTCAGCCGGCGCACCGCGCCGGTGGGCAGCGAACCGAGCCGCACGGGCCCGACGGCGATGCGCGTCAGCCGCAAGACCTTGTGGCCCACGCGGGCCAGCAGGCGGCGAATCTCGCGGTTCTTCCCCTCGCGGAGACACCATCTCCAAGACCGTGCTCTCCTTGTGATGCGATTTGATCTCCATCCGCTCGGCCCGGGCGAAGCCTTCGGCCAGATGGACGCCCTGTTCGAGCTTCGCGAGCACCTCGTGCGTCGGACTGCCGGCCACCACGACGCGATACGTCTTCTCACGCCGTAGCGCGGATGCGTCAGCCGATTGGCCAGCTCGCCGTCGTTGGTCACCAGGATCAGCCCCTCGCTGTGCAGGTCGAGCCGGCCGATCGTGAACAGCCGGGCGCCGCGGGCGTCGATCAGATCGACGACGCGGGTGCGGCCCGAGGGATCGCGGTTGGTGCACAGCACGCCCGACGGCTTGTTCACGGCGAAGTATTCGAGCCGGGCCGTGTGCAGGGCGACGCCGTCGACGCGGATCGCCTGCTGCGCCGGATCGACCCGGGTGCCCAATTCGGTGACCACGCGGCGATCGACCTCGACGCGGCCGGCGGTGATCAGTTCCTCGCACTGCCGGCGGCTGCCGAGCCCCGCCGCCGCCAGCACCTTTTGCAGCCGCTGCAATCCGTCGGCCGGGGACTGTCCCGATTTTCGCGGGCGCCGCGGCGAAGCCGCGGTCGACGAAAATGGGACTGTCCCCTTTGATGCTGCGGGGTTGCGGCGTTTTGGCGGGCCGGAAGGACGGCGTTTCGGCGGATAGGGACGTCTGGAAGGCATGACTCCCATCATACCCAAACCGTCGCCGGGCGGACAGGAGGCAGGCAAGGGGGACGGAGGAACTTGTCGGGTGGGATCGAGGGGGCGGAGGAACTTGTCGGGGAAGACGCCAGCAGGACGGGAAACGTTGTCCCGACAAGTTCCTCCGTCCCCTTCCACACGCTACTCTTGCCCTGTGGTTCCCCACTTGGTTGAGTTCGTCACCGGATCGGAATGCCAACGGGCTTGCGAAGCCTCGGCCGGTGGATTCTCATATTCTCGCGGGCGGACCGTGGACATGTCGTTCCCGCTGACACTTTCAGGATACGGATCGTACCGCAGCGCCCGCTTCTGTTGGATGTCGGCCGAGCGGGGATGTTCCAAGCTTGGCATGGACGTGTGTGCGCAACCGCTCAGCCCGCCGAAGAGAATCAATCCCGCGGTCAACCAGCACGGTCCTCTCATGGCAATAGCTCCTTGCCCAACGTTGCGGCGGCGGCTACACTGTCACAGCCCATTAGGGTTCCGTTGTAGGAGGTGACTCCTGTCACCGATTCTCCGAAGAGAGCCGCAGAATCGGCGACTGGAGTCACCTACTACACCAGCTTGTTCGGGGCAGCGATTGTACTGATGCCGTAGAATTGGGAAAAGAGGAATTCAAACGCCGCCAGCGTCAGTTTGGCGTCATGCGTTTCGCAACACCTCCCAGACTACCCAGTTGTTGCCGAAAGTCGTCGTGGAGAAATCGAATATGCAGCCGCTTCATCATGACGAGCCGAAACCGCCGACGACGATGAAAAGCCGCGTCACGCAAACCGTGCTTGGCGTGGCCGTTGTCGCGGTTGTGGTTGTGGTGTATTGGGTGGCCGTGGGCTGGCTGATGCAGGCGCCAAATCTGCCGAAGCCGGAAAAGCAGTCGGGGGTGGGCCAGGCACTGCCGTTGCTTGAACTGCGGCCCTTGACCGGCGACCCTCCGCCGGTTTCGCTGGCGGACCTTCAGAATCACGTGACGCTGCTGAACTTCTGGGGCACGTGGTGTCCGCCCTGCCGCAACGAGTTGCCGCATATCGCCGAGCTTCGGCAGCGTTTCGCAGGCCGGGCGGCGTTTCGTCTGCTGGCCGTCTCCTGTCCGCCCGGCGGTCAGGGCGACGACGTGCAATCGCTTCAAGAAGACACGGCATCGCTGCTGAAGCGGTTCAAGCTCGACCTGCCCACCTACTATGACCCCGGCGACGCAACGCAAAATGCCCTGGGCCGTATTATCGACTGGGAAGGCTTTCCGACCACCCTGTTGTTGGACCGTCGCGGCGTGATCCGTGCCGTTTGGGTCGGCTATCGACCTGGCGTCGAAACCGAAATGGAGCGGTACGTCAGCACACTGCTCGACGAAGAAGGCCAGCCGGCGGCAAGGCGCCACGGAGGCACGGAGCGGAAAACCAAGACTCGATAGCTGTGGCGGCAGGATCATTCGCTCCCGCCCGCGTCCTTCGGCTCGCACTGCCAATTGCTCGCGAAAAGCCTCGGCACTGAGGCAAATATCGGCCGGGAAGCAGGGATGCCGCAGGAGGTCGGCGATCCAGGGCGCCAGCGGATTCGATCCGCCGAATTGCCCGATTTCGTCGAACAATGCTGTCCGTCGCCCAGCAGCCTTCAGCATCTGCCTCGCTACAACTCCGACACGCTCCACTGCCTTGGCCAGGGTTCCCTGTTCGTATCCTTCCAGCGGATTCAGAGGAAACCATCGCATGGTAACCGTTCACTGGGCGGCAAGGGGACGGAGGAGGTTTTCGGAGAAATATCTTCTGCTGCGGCGGATACTGTCGCCGAAAACCTCCTCCGTCCCCCTCTGCTTCCGGCCTGTGAACGCTTACCATCGCATGTCTCATCGCCCGTGCCGACCCGCCTGAGACGTTACAACTGTCCACCACGTTGCGAATCAGCGATCTAACTCCTCGCGTGACCGCTAGTTAAGATGCGTTGCCGCGACGGTGGCCAGTAATTCTGACTGCAAAGTTTGACTCAAACTAATGTGGTGCTAATAATTCGAGCAAAGAAATTCGTTCACTAGTTACGCAAGCCAACCCGCTTTCAGTAGCATCTTCGAATCGGCAGGTCCGGGTGGCTTTGGCTTGGCGACGACGTTGGCGTTCTCCCAAGATCGCCAGTGTGTTTTTGGTGGATGGCCGATAGGGGGCTGACGGCGGCGTACAGGCGCTGTGGCTTGCCGCCAACAGCATCCTCCGCAAGCTGGGGGAAAATCGCATGTTGTGAAAGTGCGCTCTGTGCTGCGCCTTCGCAGCACATTCGAAAAACGAAAATCGTTAAAGCGGAAAGGAGGTGCCCGCACCAGAAGGTCCCATTGTGAAGCCGGAAGAAGGATACTCGATTAGCAGAATCCTTCGATCGTCCATCGGCGCATTGAGAAAGTGAACGTGCGCCGATCCAAGGGGCAATGACCTACGAGTTCAGTCAATTCACACCGTTACTTTGAAAGGTTTTCCTATCATGCGTACAACGCAAAAAACAATCGGAAGTCTCGTGGTTGTTGGTCTGATGGTGATTGGCGCCGGCAGTGTTTCGGCCCAGAACCTCAACATTCAGTTGGACGAGTGGGGCAATGGCTTGTTCAACGGCAGCACGCCCTTGCCGTTCCTCTCCTCCGCGACAGATCCGATATCGGGCCAAGCGACCTTGGCGTACCAACTGCCGTTTGAGGTAGTACGGGGAGATTTGCTCCTCACCGACACCGATGGCAAGGACAGCGATCTCCTGCGTTTCGATGATATCCCGACTACGGCCGGGGACGTCGGCGTGGCCTACTTCTTCTCGGATCTTCCCGAGCCGGGGGAGACGCCCGTCCCGCCTGCCGATACTGGCATTCCCCCTCTCACCCCCGTACCACCTGTCATTGTGCAGGAAACTGGCACGGAAGGAAACGATGGCGCCATCTACGTTGCTTCAGGCTCTGCCGGCACCGCTCTGGTGAATGGACAACTGACGCCGGTGACCTACAACATCGTGAGCGACAGCCAGGTGCCCGAACCCTCCACCGTCGTCCTGCTCCTCGTCGGCGCCCTTGCGTTGCTGGGCTATGCGCGGCGACGCCGGACGCAGATCGTCTGACAAAAGAAAACGGCCATGAAAACTTCGAAACTCACAAACGATTTGTTCTTTCCCTAAGGGCGCGCGATGTCGCGTGCCAAAACTCTGTTCGATTTCACACTATTGGATTTCTAAGGAGTTAAAACATGAACGCTCATATGAAACTGATTCTTGCCTGCGCGGGCCTGCTGCTCGCGGTCGCCGCTTCCACGCCGTCAGCGATGGCGAACCTGCTGGTTGATCCCGAATTTGACGGGATACCCACTCTACTGCCCATGGGCTCCGTCTTTCCACCCTCCGGCTCCTCCGTGTATGGCAATTGGGGCACCGAGAATGGCGCCATTGTGACCGCCCAAGACAGTGTCACGCCACTGTCGGCGACGACAATGCTCGCCGAGTATACCGGCAGCCCCAACTACACTCAGACTGCCCAGGTCACTGACGTTTCCGCTTTCTCTCCAGGTTCCACGTACACCTTGAGCGCCTCTTTCAACGCTAACGTACCTGCGGCCCTAGCCTTCGTGAACATGTCCTTTTACGACGCAACCTACACGTACTTGGGCGATTTTTCTTCCAGTCCGGGCCTGATAGACAGCAACCCTGCCACGTGGGAGCAGAAATCGCTTACGATGACCGCGCCC
Source organism: uncultured Planctomycetia bacterium (assembly GCA_963815695.1). Lineage (GTDB taxonomy): Bacteria > Planctomycetota > Planctomycetia > Pirellulales > Thermoguttaceae. The sequence continues at coordinate 178,719 of CAWFIG010000015.1, read as the reverse complement.
CTGGCTACCAAATACATCGTATCACAGGTCATGTACGATGAGAATTCGATCACGACTAGTGACGGTCTCGTTCATGCCGGCTACGTCGATAGCGCGTCGCTGACCCGCGTGCCGGAACCCGGCACAGTGGCGTTGCTCTTGGGCGGACTGGCGGGGCTGCTCTGCTACGCTTGGCGAAAGCGGAGGTAAGCCCGAAGGTTCGATGCCGGATGGTGGACGTGGCGGCACGCTACGTCGCCATCCGGCGGCGGCGGTTTCTGGACACGAAGTGAACTGCGACGGTTTCTCTTTTTTGCCGCCCACACGGCCAGTTTCTCGCGGAATATCTTGGCGTTGTGACGGATGTCGACCGGGAAATGGGGATGCAAGAGGAAGTCGGCGATGCGGGCCGTCAGCGGATTCGACGCGGCGAGTTGACGGATTTCGCCAAGCAATGCTTCCCGCTGTTTCGCGGTTCTTGGCTTATGGTCTTGGTGCGGTTCCAGGATGATCACCGGGCGTTGGCGGCCGGCAGGGCCGACGCCGACCAGGGCGCTGCGGCGGATGGCCGGGTGCTGGTTGAAGATCGCCTCGCAACAGACCGGATACATCGGGCCATCGGCCGTCAGCACCCGATGGGCCACCCGGCCGCAAAACCAGAAGCGATCCTGGCTGTCCAAGTAGCCGCTATCGCCGATCCGATGCCAAACCGCTCCGCCGTCGGCGATCTTCGACAGCGCGTTCCATTGCGTCCGCGTGACGTACGCCCGCGTAACCTGCGGCCCGGTGACGATCAGTTCGCCGATCTCGCCGGCCGGCAATTCCTCGACATCCTCGATCGAGCGGATCGGGCCATCGACGATGCGAATCACCTTCCAGCGGATGTCGCGAAACCGGCGGCCGACACAGACGCCGCCGCCTTGCTGCGTTCGCGCCGCCGTCCCCTGTAAACAGGTTGGGGTGCCAGTTGTACTGCCACCCCTGGAAGCGGTGGCGGTGATCCTGCTGCCGCCCCTGGGGCGGCAGTGCAACTGCCGCCCCAACTGCTGACGGGTTCGCCGAGCACTTCGCTGGCCGAGTTCGACGCCACCGGCAGCGACTCGGTGGCGCCGTAGGGCGTGTGAACCTCACCGTCGGGATGGATGCAGGCCTTCATGCGGCGGAGCACTTCGGCGGGAATCGGCGCACCGGCCGACAGCACGCGGCGGATCGTCGGCAGCCGCCGGCCGTGCGCTTCACAGTACCGGCCGACGCGATCCCAAACCGCCGGCGAGCCGAACGCCTGCGTCGCCTGCCAATCGTCGGCGGCTTCGATGATCCGCAGCGGATCGACCCGCGCCGGCCGCGAGGGGTCCATGTCGAGGAATCACCGCCGTAACGCCCATCGCGCAGTTGAACAGCCCGAACATCGGGAAGCAGGGCACGTCGATTTCGCCGGGCTGAATACCGTAGAACTCGCGAATCTGGTCGACCTGGGCGTCGAAATTGCGGTGCGAAAACAGAACGCCCTTCGGCGGGCCCGTGCTGCCGGTCGTAAAAATGATCGCGGCAGGAGCGTCGAGCAGAGTCCCCTCTCCCTTTGGGAGAGGGTTAGGGTGAGGGCCGGTGACGGATTGTTGATTGTTGGTTGTTGATTGCTGATTGCTTGTCCCTGGCCCCTGACCCCTGACCCCTGACCCCTTCGCTCGCAACTGTTCCAGCGTAATGCCGTCCCAAAACCACCGCCGGCCGACGGTCACGTTGAAGCGGGCTTTGGGGAATCGCCGCCGCAACAGCCAGCGGACCGCCTGGGCGGCGGGAATCGCAATGAAGCCCTCCGGCTCGGCCTCGGCCAGGCAGCCAATCAGGTTCCGCCGGCCCATGCCGGGATCGATCAGAATCGCCACCGCGCCGGACTTGAACAACGCAAAGACCAGCGCAATGAAGTCGATGCCCGGCCGAACCAGCAGAGCCAGCCGCGTGCCGGGCGTCACCCCGATCGCGTGCAGCCCGCGGGCTATCCGATCGCTGTCGTCGTCAAGCTGGCGGAAGGTGACGTGCCGGTAGCGCCGCTTGCCGCGGGCGTCATAGTCGAGCGGCTCGACCACGGCGACCGCGTCGGGCATCGCCTCGGCCACAACCGAAAGCCGCCGGCCAACATTCATTGTCGCTTCCATGATTCCCCCCATCATGGCAAGCAAATCGGGACTGTGCAATGCCTGACGGTTGCGATCCTTCCCGCCAACAAATAGTATAATTGACAATGAACCTCTCTTTGTTCAGTCTGTTGGGCATTGCCGTCGGCCTGGCTATGGACGCCTTTGCGGTGTCGATCGCTGCGGGGCTGGCGGTGGCGTCGGTCACGCCGCGGCACGTGTTTCGCGTCAGTTTCCACTTCGGGCTGTTCCAGTTCATGATGCCGATCCTCGGCTGGCTGGCCGGCGGGCAATTGGCGGCCTGCTTCGGCCAGTATGACCATTGGGTGGCGTTCGGGCTGCTGGTCTACGTCGGCGGCAGGATGCTGCGGGAAGCCCACCGCGAGAAAGAGGCCGACGCCCAGCGCGATCCTACCCGCGGACTGACGCTGGTAACGCTTTCGATTGCCACGAGCCTCGATGCCCTGGCCGTCGGGGTGAGCATGGCGCTGCTGGGGGTTTCCGTCTGGCTTCCCGCCGTGGTGATTGGGATTATCACGGCCGCGTTGTCGGCGGTGGGCATCACGTTTGGCGGCCGCATCGGCCCGCGCTGGGAGCGTTGGGCCGAAGCCGGCGGCGGAATCGTGCTGATCGCGATCGGCCTGAAAATTCTCTGCCTCGGATAGCGGCTCGACCGAGCCAGCGCCGAAGAGCCGATTCGCCCCATCACCCCCCACAGACCACCAGCGGTGGCATGGCAACTGCCACATCCGCAAAAAATTAAGAAATTGTATATTTACATTCATTGTATTGAGTATAAAATCGATTCTGTGACGATTTAATGAAGTGTCTGAACCGTTCCCACGAACAACCCTGACTCCCGCTCGCAGCCGATGCAGAAGACCTGGCTCGACTACCTCAGCGACGACGACTTGGCCTTCGTCAAACGCTTCATCCTCGCGTCCGGCTCCTTGAAGGAGTTGGCCCGGGTGTATGCGATCAGTTACCCGACGGTCCGACTGCGGCTGGACCGGCTGATCGCCAAGATTCAGGTTGTGGAAGACCAGCAAACTACCTCGTCCTTCGAGAAAGTGCTGCGAGCGCAGTATGCCGAAGGCAAAATCGACCTCGATACGCTAAAGCGGCTGCTGGCCGCACATCGGGAAGAATTGGAGGAACGCCATGAGCCTTAGCATGAGTGCCAAAATCGTTCTTTGGAGTCTTGTCGCGATTGGAATCGTGGCGCTCGTCTGGGCTACCGCGTTCCGCGAACCGGCTGAAAAGCAAATTATCCGCGAAATCACCTGGTCCGAATTGAAAAAGGCAGGTCAGTTGAACGTCGGCAAGATTCAACCGGGTGGGCCTTCGGGGAAGCAGGAGAAACTGACGGTCGAGAATGCAACCGACAATCCGCAAGTCGTGACGCTCATCGATCTAAAAAATCCCGGCGTTACCACTTTTAACTATGGTGTGCAAGGGTCCGTCCGCTATGAGAACGTAAAAGGCAAGAGTTACCTGGAGATGTGGAGCTATTTCACCGGCGGTGGCGCGTATTCTCGCGCACGCTGGGTGACTTTGGAGCCATGCGCCACCTGGAGGGCTCATCCGATTGGCGTCCGTTCCTCTTGCCGTTCTTCAGTGGTGAAAAAATCGGCCTGCCCACGCGACTAGTCGTCAACGTCGTCTTTGTCGATCGCGGGACCGTGGAACTGAGTCCCCTGACTCTCTACCAACTTCGCCCCGGCTGGTGGACTGACCAAGCAGCCGGTTGGGTCGGCGGCATCGGCGGCGGTATCGGCGGAACGCTGGGCGCCTTGATCGGAGTCCTCGCCGGATTGGGCAAGGCCCGACGTTTCGTTATCGCGTTGACGACAATTCTGATCGGAACGGGTATGGCAAGCATCGTCGCGGGCGTCATCGCGGTGGCATTTCACCAGCCCTACGCGGTCTACTATCCGCTGTTGCTGCTGGGAATCATCGCCACAGCGGTCTGTGGCGGAAATCTCCCCGGATTTATCCGCCGGTATCAGCAGAACGAGCTTCGCAAGATGGCGGCGATGGATGCGAGATGACGCAAACCCCGCCGCACCCCCTTTGACGAACCGCCTCGGATCGCGTACAAAGGGACATCTGGGTCGAACGCCACGACTTCCGACGAGAGGTCCCTGCAATGGGGGCCTGCGAACCTGGTCAGGGGCGAAAGTCAGCAGCCATAAGCGGTAACCTCCAGGTGCGGTGGACCTCTCGTCGGGGGGCGTGACAAAGAGGGAGGGTTCAGGGTTCAGGGTTCAGGGTTCAGGGTTCAGAAAACGAGGCACAACGTTGCTTTCGCGCTCCGAACCCTGAACCCTGAACCCTGAACCCTATGTCCTCAGCCTCCACCAATTCCGAGACGACAGAATCCAGCGGCTCGCCGCAGCCTTACGTCGTCGTCGCCCGGCGGTATCGGCCGAAGGCGTTCGACGAGTTGATCGGCCAGGAACACGTGGCCCAGGCGCTAGAGAACGCGATTTCCAGCAATCGCGTCGGCCACGCGTACCTGTTCACCGGCGCTCGCGGAGTCGGAAAGACATCGGCGGCGCGAATCCTGGCCAAGGCGCTGAACTGCGAGACGGGCCCGACGCCCACGCCCTGCAACCGGTGCGACGTCTGCGAGAGCATCGGCAGCGGCGAGGACGTCGACGTGCTGGAAATCGACGGCGCCAGCAACCGCGGCATCGACGAAATCCGCCAGTTGCGTCAGAACGCGGGCGTGCGCCCCAGCCGGTCGCGGTTCAAGATCTACATCATCGACGAAGTCCACATGCTCACGCGCGAGGCCTTCAACGCCCTGTTGAAGACGCTGGAAGAGCCGCCCGAACACGTCAAGTTCATCTTCTGCACGACCGAACCGACGAAGATTCCCATCACGATTCTCTCGCGCTGCCAACGGTTTGATTTTGCCGGCATTCTGACCCGCTCGATCCGGCAGCGGCTCGAACAGATCGTGGCGGCCGAGGGGGTCGAGGCCGACAGCGAGGCGTTGGAGATCATCGCCCGGCGGGCGGCCGGCTCGATGCGCGACAGCCAATCGCTGTTGGAGCAACTGCTGGCCTTCTCGCCCGGTCGAATTACCGTGGCCGACGTTCATGGAATGCTCGGTACGGCGGGCGACGAGCGGCTGGCGGCATTGATCGGCCATGTGATCCAACGAAACGCCGCCGGGGCGCTGGCCGATCTCGACGCGGCATTGACCGCCGGGGTGGACGTCGCGCTATTCATCGAGCAGATCTTCGGCTGTCTGCGCGATTGCATGGTGACGGCGGTCGGCTGCTCGAGCGAGGCGTTCCTCTACACGTCCCCCTCGGGCGCCGAGGCGATCGCGGCGGCCGGGAAACAGTTGGGGCTCAGCACGCTGCTGGCGATCATGCAGATTCTCGATCAGACCCTCTCGCGAATGCGGTACAGCACCCAGGGCCGCATCCTCGCCGAGCTCGCCCTGGTTAGAATTTGCGAGTTGGAGGATTTGGACGAGCTTTCCGAGACGATTGCCCAATTGCGGTCGGGCGTGCCGGTTGGGCCGAACACCGCCACGCCATCGGGCGTAAAAAAAAAGTATGACCCCGCTGTAGGGAGCGGTTCCGAGAGCGCGAGCCTCCCGCCCGCCGCGGGAAATGCAACGACGTCAACCTCCTTCGAGAGCGCGGGCGTCCCGCCCTCATCCAGCGGACGAGACGTCCGCGCTCCGGACGTTCCGCAGCCTGTGGTCGAGCTAACCGCCGAGAATCCGGTCGAAGTGTGGAATCGTGCGCTGGCGGGTCTGTCGGGCATGGTGGTCGATCAGGCACGGCATTTCGATTCCGTAGCATTTCTTGCGCCAAACCGGCTGGTCATTCGCTTCAAACCGGTATATGATTTTTCCAAAGGTTTTTGCGAGCGGCCCGAGCAACTGGCCCGCTTCGAAAAGACCTTGGCCGAACTAACGGGACAGCCGATTCGGGTGGAGTTTGCCCTGACGGCTGATGCGCCGGGTGAGCCGTCGGCGGCGCCAGCGGCGCAGGCCGTCTCACCCCACCAACGGCGGCTCGAAGCGATGCAAAACCCGTTGGTTCGTCGGGCAGCCGAGTTGTTCGGCGCCCAAGTCGTTGACGTCGTCGATCCGCCGCGAAGGGAGTAAACCATCGTGTTCAAAGGACTTGCCAACATCGGCGCCCTGTTGAAACAGGCTCAGCAACTCGGCGGCCAGATGGGCCAGCTTACCGAGGAGATGCGGCGGCGCCGCGTCACCGGCTCGGCCGGCGGCGGAATGGTCGAAATCGAGGTCAACGGGCTGATGGAAGTGCTCGGCTGCCGCATCGACCCGCAGTTGTTCGCCCAAAACGACCGCGAACTGCTGGAAGACCTCGTTATGGCCGCCGTCAACCAGGCGATCAGCAAGGGAAAGGAGATGCACGCCGAATCGCTTCGCGATCTGACCGGCGGCCTGCCGCTGCCCGGCGGCTTCCGCGAGGCGTTAGAGCAGTTCACCGGAACGGGAGAGGAGGAAGAGGAGGAGGGAAAAGAAAAGAGCGAATAGTGGGTAGTGGATAGTGGATAGTGGATAGTGGGCATTGGTCGAAAACCGCTTGTGGGTTCGCACTACCCACTATCCGCTACCCACTATCCACCACCCACTACCCACTGCCGACTGCCCACTGCCGACTGCTATCGCATGTCCGAACTTACCCAATCCGTCGTCCAACTCGTCAACGAGTTCGCAAAGCTGCCCGGCATCGGCAAGAAGTCGGCCGAGCGGCTGGCGTATCATATTCTGCGCATTCATCGCAACGAGGCATTGGCGCTGGCCGACGCCATCCGCAGCGTGAAAGACAACGTGCAATACTGTCGAAAGTGCTATAATTTGGCGGAAGGAGAACTATGCACGATATGCCGCGATCCCAGCCGACAGCAGGACGTCTTGTGCGTCGTCGAACAGCCCCGCGACCTGATGGCGTTGGAGCAATCGGGCGTGTACCGGGGGCTGTACCACGTGCTGCTCGGCAGAATCGCCCCGTTGGACGGCATCGGGCCCGAGCAACTGACGATCGACGCCCTGGTTCGCCGCGTGCGCGAGGGGGGATTCAAGGAGATGATTATGGCGACCAATCCCACGGTCGAAGGCGACGGCACCGCCCTGCACATCTCGAACCTGCTGGCCGGCTTGCCGATCCATATCACCCGGTTGGCCCGCGGGATCACCACCGGCAGCGTGTTGGAGTTTGCCAACAAGGAGATCCTTGCCGACGCCATGACCGGGCGGCAGGAGTTTTAGCGGAGACTAGTCGGCAGTGGGCAGTCGGCAGTGGGCAGTAAGGAGTCGGCTGTGGGAACTCGGCAGTGCGAAACCGCGAACGGTCTTATGTCTGAAAATCAACAATCATCAATCAACAATCTTTTGTCCCTAACCCCTGATCCCTAACCCCTACCCCCTCCCATGCGACTCTCTCTCGGCCAAGACCTCCGAATGGTGCAGAAGCAGGTGCTCGCACCGCGGATGATCCAATCGATGGAGATTCTGCAACTGCCGATTCTCGCCTTGCAGGAGCGAATCGAGCAGGAGATGGAGGAGAACCCGATCCTTGAGTTGCAGGAGGAGGAGCCCGAGCTGTCCGGAGGCGGGCGAGCCGGAAGACCGCAAGGCCGACGCCCCCACCGACGAAGAACGCGAGTTGGTCATCGACGAGGCCCACGCGAACGAGGGCGACTTCGAGCGGCTGATGAAGATGGACGAGGAGTGGCCCGACCATTTCGAGGAGCGCTCGCACGGCTCGCGTGGCGAAATCGAAGAGGCCGGCGAGCGAAAGACCGACGCAATGGCCAACATGGTCGCCCGGCCGCAGTCGCTGCAAGACTATCTGCACGACCAGTTGGGCTGGTTCGACCTCGAGCCCGAGCTGCGGGCGATGGCCGACCGCATCATCTACAATCTCGACACCAACGGCTACTTGCAGGGCCGGCTCGAGGATCTGCTCGGGCTCGAACGCCGACGAGGAGCAAGCGGCCCTGGCCCAGCGGGCGTTGGACCTGGTGCAGAAGCTCGACCCCCGCGGCGTCGGCGCCCGCGACCTGCGCGAGTGCCTGCTGCTGCAACTGACGCCCGGCATGCCCTATTACGAACAGCTTCGCACGCTGATCGCCAACCACCTGGAAGATCTGGAGCACAATCGCCTGCCGGTGATTTCCCGCAAGACCGGCTACTCGATCGAACTGATCCAGACGGTGCTCGGCGAGCTGCGGAAGTTGAACCCCAAGCCGGGGGCCGATTACAACAACATCGCCGTTCCGCCGGTCACGCCCGACGTGTTTGTCGAGCTCGACGAGAACGGCAAGTATCGCGTGCGGCTTGAAGAAGGGGACACGCCGAGCCTGTTCATCAGCCCCTACTACCGCCGGCTCTTCCAAAACCCGGCCACCAGCGAGGAGACCCGCGAGTACATCAAGCGCAAGATCAATTCGGCCCAATGGCTGATCGACTCGATCGAGCAGCGCCGCAACACGCTGTTGAAGGTTGCCCGGGCGATCGTCGATTACCAGAAGCAGTTCCTCGACAAAGGCCCCGAGGCGATCGAGCCGCTGAAGATGCAGCAGATCGCCGACCAGGTCGGCGTGCACGTCACCACGGTGAGCCGGGCGGTCGACGAGAAGTGGATCCAGACGCCGCGGGGCATCTTTCCGCTGAAGCGTTTCTTCTGCGGCGGCACCACCAGCGCCGACGGCGAAGAGGTGGCCTGGGACGCCGTGCGGCTGAAGTTGCAGGAAATCGTCGATGGCGAAGACAAGCAGCATCCGTGGAGCGACGACCAACTCGTCCAGCAATTGGCCGCCGCACGGCATCACCGTCGCCCGGCGAACCGTGACGAAGTACCGCAAGGCGATGGGCATTCTCAGCTCCCGCCAGCGACGCGATTGGGGCGGCGAGAAGGAAGTGCGCCGTCGCAGCTAACCGTCACGGGCAAGGCGATCGCGCTTATCCGGATGGCCCTGGAGTCGCGCAAGCGGCGGGACGCCGCTTCTACGATCACCGGCCGCGGGCTACCCCGCCGTCGAACTGCTTTTCCGGCATCCCGGCTTCAAGCGAAACTCCGTGCCCGGATCGGGCGCGTCGACGCGCTGCACGCGGATGCCCGCCGGGTCGGGCAGCGGGCATTTGCTCTCGCAGATCCCACAGCCGACGCACAGTTCGCGATCGACGTACGGCTGCTGAATCTCCACCTCTTCGCCGTCTTTGTCCTTGATCGTGATCGTCTTGAGAATCTTGATGGCCTTGTCGGCGGTGGGGCACATCTCCTCGCATACGATGCACGGCGTCTGCTCGGCCCACGGCAGGCAGCGCGAATGATCGAAATACGCCTTGCCGATCGGATGGGCGTGCTTCGCCTCGACCGTCAAACGCGGAATCGCCCCGGTTGGGCAGACCTGGCCGCAGAGCGTGCAGTCGTACTCGCAGTAGCTCTGCTCGAAGATGAACCGCAGATCCAAGCGCGGCGAGAACATCCCCTCGACGCCCGACTGAAGCAGCGTCGGTTGCAGCACGTTCGTCGGGCAGACCTTCATGCACTCGCCGCAGCGGATGCACAGGGCGAGGAACGTCTTCTCGTCACCTGCTCCCGGCGGGCGGAGCAAGTGCGGATCGACCGGCGACGGGTGGGCGAGCCGAACCACCGACGCCACGCCGGGAATGCCCACGCCCGCCGCAATGCCCGACCAACAGACTGCGGCGCGAGATCGACCGGCCGCGGCCAACGCTTCGACGTGACGGAAGGGGACGGAGGAAGTCGTCGGGAGAAGATTCTACGAACGAGTGACGTCTTTCCGACAACCTCCTCCGTCCCCTTCGCCCCCCGACGCTTCCAACGTGAACCGGAAGCCGACGATGCCTTTCGGACAACGATCGACGCAATCCATGCAGAGATTGCAGCCTTCGGCGGAAAAGCCCGCGGCCGCGTCGAGCGCCCCCATGCGGCACGCCGTCGCGCAATCGCCGCACGACTTGCAGACTACGGCCGGCGACCGCTTTAGCAGCGAGCCGACGAGCCAGCAGGCCGAACATCGCTCCCGCCGGGCAGAGATACCGGCACCAGAATCGCCGGGCCACGAACTCCAGCGCGAAGATCACGGCCAGAATCGCGGCCGACACTCCCGCCAGATGAAACGCCATCGCTCGAACGGAAGCAGATGCTGCTTCGCACGAACGGCTGAAGGCGTCGGTGGCCCAGCCATTGCCGGCCCAGCCGAAGCCAGGCCTCGACGCCGCGATAGAGCAGCGGATCGCCCCAGAACGTCAGCCCGCGCAGAAGCAGCGAGAAGGGATCGACGAACCCGACTAACGGAAACGCGAAAACGGCGGCCAGCAGCACGGCGATGAGGAGGACGTAACGAACCGCACGACCGCGGGCGATAATTGCCGGACCGCGGGCCGTTGGCCCCCGGCTATTCTCCTGAAGAGACCCTGAAGGACCGCCCAGCCAGCGATTCGTGCGGCGAGTGATCGGCCGCAGAATCCGGTGGAAAACGTCCAACAGGGTTCCCAGCGGACAGACCCAACCGCAGAAGAAACGGCCGAAAACCAATGTCAACGCCACGACGACCGCCGCCGGCCAAAACGCCGCCAAGAACTGCCGGCCCGCCAGCATCGCCGCCGATCCGACCAGCGGATCGAGCCGGAAGAAGATGTTTTCGCCGCCGGGTAATTGGTCGGCGCCGCTATACTCCGTGCGGCGGAACAACCACAGGAACGCCGCGAGCAACGCCAGTTGCGCCGCGCGTCGCCACCATCGCCAGGGGATCCACAAAGGACGTCGCATGATTACTGTCGCACTCCTTCGCTCGCGCGAGGCAAGGCGTCGGAAACCTCACGCGAAGCGCCTCACGCGAGCGCGGAGTCGATGGGAGGTCCGCCACTCGATTGATTCGCCAGGCGCTTACGCTTTCACGATCCTCACCTTTGCGAGGTCCATCTCGCCCAGGCCGAGTTTCGCCGCCGCCACGGTCGGCTTTATGTCTGCGGGCTTCATGCCGAACAACGTTGTGGCATAGGCGTCGGCCGCGACGATGTCGGCCGAGGCGATCAGCGTGTCGAGCACCTTCACGTCCGTCAGTTTTCCGCCGCTCGGCCCGTTGCGGAGCAGAATGCGGGTGGCGTCGATGATCGTCAACTTTGGGCGGATGACCAGGTTCAAGTCGGCGACCCGCTGAGCAATGTTCTTGTGGATTTCACCCCGGTTGCCGCCGAGCACCCCCATGACGTTCTTCAGCCCGAGCGTCAGCTTGGAGAGGACGTGGTGCTTGGCGATCGGCACGTTGATGTAGCAGTCGCATTCGGCTTCGAGCGCGTCTTTGTAGAACTCGAACTCGTGGATCGACTTGCCCTTCTCGATCTTGACCGGCACGTAGCGGTTCTCGTCGGGAAAGATGCACTGCACGCGGCTGTCGCCGATCGATTCGACCGCGGCTTGGATTCCGCTCTTGCTGTAACAGTGTCGCTGCTCCTGGCACGAGCGATCGAAGACTAGCACCCGCTTGGCCCCGGCGGCAAGGCATTGCCGAACGACCGCCTTGACCACGTCGGGATGGGTGTTGGCGGCCTGCTCGGGCGTGCGGTCCCAGCCGATGTTCGGCTTCACCACGACGCGGTCGCCGCGATGCACGAAGGCGGTGATGCCGCCGACGGGCTTCAGCACCGTGGCGACCAGTTCCGTATAGTCCTTCCCCTTGGCCACCGACAGCAGCGGCTTGCTCCGCGACTTTGCATCGGCGGCCAGCACCGACGCGACGTTGAACACCGGCGCGGCCACCAGCGCCGGCCGACCAAGCCGCGACCTGTTCGATAAACTCCCTGCGGTCCATCATGAGTCTCCAGAAGTTGCAGAAACGCTCCCGGACGGCCGTCGCGGAGCGCAATGGCGGGACTGTTCAGCGCGCCCCGCGACCACAGCCGCAGGGCATCTTCTCGATATGGCAGCATCCATTGTCGCCCCAGCGACCGCTGCGTGTCAAGCAATTACATGAATTGTGAACTCGCTTGTTGCCTTTGCGGGCGCTCCGGTGTTACAATGGGGGAGTTGTGATTTGCGTTTCCCGCCGGCTACCCCGCCATCCTCCTGCCGATTTCCACCCGCGAAGAGGGAGCAGTCTCGCACGGTCGCGCGAGACTGCCGCCGCAAAGAAAGGGCGCTCCGATGCCTCACAATGCAAGACTGTCGCGGCGTTCGTTCGTGATTCACACGGGAGCCGCGGGTGTCGGGTTGGCGTTGGCGGCGAGGAATCTACTCGCCGGCGCGCCGCCCGCGGACCAACAGCCGGCCGACCCGTCGCGGCTGATCGCCGGCATCGCCGATCCGGCAATCCGCGCTGGCATGGAGGCCGCGGTCCTGAAGAACATGATCCCCGCGGCGGTCGAAACCGATTACCCCGGCTACTTCTGGATTTCGGCCGATGGTCGGGCTTACGGCAATGCCACCTGGCCGGGGCTCGACTCGTGGCAGATGGCCGGCGCGTATCTCTTGCTCGGGCGCACCCGCATGGTGCTCGACTACTTCGACTTCGTCCGCGCATCGCAGCGGAAGGACGGCCATATCCCATTCGCCATATTTCCGGGCAACACTCCGGCGGGAGGCTGCCTGCGAGGCTTGAACACGCCGCACGACATCTATACTTATGCGCCGCCGCGGCGCGAAGGGCTGCCAGCTTCCAGCCAACAGCGGCGGTCATGGATCGGCCTGTTCAAGCATTGGCACCCGAAGGACCCGTTCGGCGCGCTGGCGCCGGTCTGTTACGTGCTGACTGCGGCGGAAATCTTCGCCGCCACCGCGGACGCGGCGTGGCTGCGCGCACGGCTCCCTTCGCTCGAAGCGGCCGCGAAGTACCTGCTGAGCCGGAAGGACCAGAACGGGCTGATCGGCGGCGCGGGCTTCTACACCGAGTTGCCGGCGCGGTACAACTGGGACGGCGTAACGCAGTGTTACACGATCCACGCCCTCCGCGTGCTGGCCGGGCTCTTCCGCGCGGTAGGCGACGCCGAATCGCAGGCGACGTGGTCCGCCAATGCCGACAAGCTGACCGAGACGTTTCATACCGCCTTCTGGCGCAGGGGATCATTTTGGCGAGTACGTTCATCCCGAGCGAGGGCTCGTCGATTTGCACGGACTGAGCGACGTGAATTGGGCGGCGGTCGCTTTCGGCGTCGTCACTGGCCATAAGCTGAAGTTGCTCTGGCCGCGACTGCTTGCGGAGAAGGGCTTTTGGTGGGGCGACATGCCGACGCAAACTGTCTCGAAGCCGTTGAGCTACCAGAAGTGGGAATACGACGAGCCGCTGCCGGTTCCGGCCACGCCGCTGAACGATGTGGCCGCGATGGGCCGCACGTGGTATCTCGAAGCCGTCGCCTGCCAACGCATGAAGGCCCATGAACGTCTGATGGAATCGACCGGCAAGGTATGCCGCGCCGCCAAGGCCGACGGCTACTGGCGCGAGCGGTATCACGCCCAAGCCGACGGCACGGTCAGGCCGGCCGGCGCCGAGAAATACTGCGAATTCCCAGCCATTTTGACACGGGTCGTTTTGGGCAATCGAGACCTGTTCTTCCGCTGACACGTTGTGAACATATTACCGATCGCATTGACAGCAAACGCGGCTCTGGAGGGAACGCCCTCCGCGGCGTTCCATGAGCCAAGAAGAGACTGCACTCAGAGATTGTGGAACGCCGCGGAGGGGGTTCCCTACAGGATGAAATCGATGACCGATTTCCTGATAACGCGTGACTTCTGACAAGAATGGCACTGATATTTTCTTAACGTGTTTTGGCTTCTTGCTTTCGGGCGAGATGTCGGGGTTTGGTCATTAGTGGATAGGGTTTTGGTCTGCGTTTGCGTTGTCGAGGTTCAAGACGGTTGGGACGGTTGGCGATTTCATGGTATGCGATAGCTTGCAACATGTGTTCGTAAAGCGTGGGCAGTTGCCGGCTCGTCGCATGGGCCAGCGGCGAGCGGAAAGCTTCCAAGGTGCGCATGGCTCGCGTGAAACTGATCTGACGCGGGTGTTTGTCGTGCTTGGCCGCCGCCTGCGCAATCACTGTTCGGATCAAGTTGTACGCCAACAAATGCGCCCAAATCTCCTTGCGAACCATCTCGGGCGTTTGGCAGCGAAGCACGTCCATGTGCATCATCGTTTTCAGCGAACGAAGATTGATTTCGGCATCCCAGCGAAGACGATAGAGGTCGGCAATCTCCGCCACACTGTATTGCTCGTCGCTGAGCAGCGTGGTGGCCACGGTGATCGTTCGCGGACGATAGCCCGGACGGACGATGCGGCAACGAAACTCGCGGATCGAAAGCGTCTCGGGGAGCGCGGCGTATTGCGCGGCCGACATCCACGCCGGTCGCTGGGGCTTGCTCCACTGGACGACATGGTCGTATCGGCCAAGCTGTTTGCCACAACGAAAATCGACCATGCGCCGCGCGTGCATCCGGCCCACGAAATCGACGCCCCGTTGCCGCAACAGGGCAATCTCCATGTACGAGCAGAGATAGCGGTCGGTAAGCAGCACATCGCCGCGATTGAGCCGGGACATCATGTCGCGGAGCATGGCCAGTTCGCTCTGGAGCTTGCCTGCCCAGCGGCGAATCCCCAAGTCCAGTACGGTGCCGACCGACAACGAAAACAGCACCCCGATGCGCGCCAGTGGAAAGCCTACGCCGGGAGCCTGGGAGCGACTTTGGGGATAGGCCGCTTGGTTTTTCGGCGTGTCGGGCATCGAGACGGTCGAGCCGTCGAACAGTTTGACCGTTCGCCCCAGCCACCGCCACGGCTGAAGTGCCGCCCGATCGGCCGCCTCTCCGGTGTGTCGCGTGAGCAGGGCCAGCAAGGCTTCGGGAAGCCGCTGTCGTGCCCGAGCATACGCGCCGGTGTCGGTCGAGCAAGGCGACATTCCCTGCCCCAGCCGCCAAGCGAGAAAGTTCTCCACCGTCGCGGCCAAGGTGGGATTCGCGTGGATGACTTGGCTGAGAAACAACCACAACACCGTGACCGGATTGTAAATCGACTGGTAGCAATGCAAGCACAACGTTTCCATTGCCGAGACGATCATCCGGGCCGGCAACACGTCGGAAAACGGCAGGCTGGCATGCTGCGCAAACTGCCGTCGAAACCAATCGATCTTTCGCTGAAACGCCCATCGGCTACAATCACTCATGGCGGCCTCCTTGCTGCTTGGGGTGACTTGACAACACCCTTGTACGCAAGGCAGGCCGTTTCTTTCTATATCAATTCACCGTAACGACTTAAAACAATTTCAGTGCCATTCACTTCTGACAACACACACTGCGACATGACGGCAGAGCACTATTATTCGACGGAGACACCCTGATGCACAGCCGCGCGATTCTTACGACTCTCACGGCGTTAGCCGTTACAATACTCTCAGGTCTTGCGACTTCGCCGTCGCGGGCCGGCGAGCCGACAAAGGCAGCTCCGGCAGCCGTCAAGCGGCGGACCCTCTTGATCGTTGCCCCACGCAGCTTTCAGAAGGAATTGCAGCCGTTCGTCGAGCATAAGAAGCAGGAACTGTCGGTCGAATCGGCGGCGTTGGAGGACGTGCTCGCCAAAAACCGGGGGGTCGATGACCCCGAGAAACTGAAACACTTCCTCTATCAGGCATGGCGCCAGCGGCACGTGCATTACGTGCTGTTGGTCGGCGATTCCGAAGTGATGCCGGTGCGTTACATGGTTCTCGATCGCATCGAGCCGGCGGCGTTCAACTACGCCTTTTATCCCTGCGATCTTTACTACGCCGACGTGGCCAGGGCGGACGGCTCGTTGGACGATTGGAACGCGCAGAAGAAGGGCTTTCACGCCCGCTACTTCGGCGAAGTCCGCGGCGAGAAGCACAAGAACGACCCGATCAATTACGACGCTATCCATTACCGCCCGCAACTGGCGGTCGGGCGTTGGCCGGTCAACACCGCGGAACAGGTCCGCACGATGGTCGCCAAGTCGATCGGCTACGAGAAGCGGGTGACAGTGTCGCCGTCGCACGCTCGCGCCGCCCTGGTCTGCAACAGCGGCTGGATCGACGCACGCCGGGCGATGGATTACGAGGCCGGCTCGTTGCCGAAGAGTTGGACCATCGAAAAGCGATACTTCTCCGATGCACGCCGCAAATCGTGTGATCCACCGCCAAACCGCCACGAGATCGTGAAGCTGCTGAATTCCGGCGTCGATCTGATGTTTCATGCCGGCCACGGCTCGAACCGCTGCTGGGAACAGTCGCTCTATGCACGTGATTTGCGGCGAATCGAGAATGCGAAGCATCTGCCGGTGATGATGTCGATCGGCTGCAACACGGGGCAGTTTTGTGCGCTGGCGCCTTATGAGTCTTACGTGGACGTTTCGGGCGTGGAGCACAAGGGGACGTATGCCGGCGAGGTCTTCAAGGCGCCGCCCCCTCCGCCTGCGGCGTACCAAAAAGGCCGATACAATTCGTTCGGGTTGGGCAAACAACTTCTTATTGCCGGCCCGAACGGCGCGGTGGCTTACATCGGCTGCGACACCGGCGGGCAGCCTTGCGGGCTTACCCTGATGGACGGCTTCACCAAGGCATGGGGCCACGACCCATCCGCCCGACTGGGCGATTGTTGGGCGCAAGCCGTATCCTACTACTATGAGCGAGAACGCCTTGCTACAATCAAACCGAACGCCGACTGGTATCCGCCGTCGATCTTCTTCCAGGCGATGAAGTACATGGTCTACGGCGATCCGTCGCTGAAGCTGCCGCATTGAATGGAGCATCGAGCGTGGCGCCATCGAACCTCGCGGGAGATCAGCGCATGCGCATCCTCCGCAACAAGCCGGCATGGTGCCTTCTCGTCGTTGCAGTCTGACTGGCCAGCGTTGCCCGTGCCGAGACGGCGATGGAACGCGAGTTCCAGTCGCCGCCGACGGCGGCACGGCCATGGGTCTACTGGTGGTGGCTGAACAGCAACGTCACGCGCGAAGGCATTACCCGCGATCTTGAAGAGATGCACCGACAGGGCATCCAGGGCGTGATGGTCTTCAACGCCGGCGGCGGCGACACGCGCGGGTGCCACTGCTGGCTTGTCCAGCATTGCCCGTCGCGGACAGCGTGATGGGCATGAAACCGATTTCGGGGAATAGACGACTTCGAGAGGTCGCGTTCACAACAGAGAGTCAGTCGTTCGGTGGCAAATCGCGGGGAAGCTGCCCGAACAGCGCTGCTGGACAAGCCGGCCGTGGCACCCGTGCGAAAGGCCGGACTGGTCACGGTTCGCAAGTCGGGTCTGTGGAGTCCCTACCGCCTTGCCCCCGCGAAGACGCCGTTCCATGAGAAGCTGCTCGAATGTCTCGCCCAGTGCTTCAACGAAGTCACAGAGCTTCAGGCCGACACGGCGCGGGCCGCCAAGATCAGAAACTCCGGCGGCTGTTGCCCCAACTCGTAAGATCTCAGCAAAACGAGCGAAAAGGCGACAGACGCATCTACTGGTCAGTTCGCGAGCCACGTCACCGAGAGCCTCGCCCAGATCATTCCTGCTTTGCGCATATCCACCGATAAATGCGCCTGCCCCTTCTTCTTTTTCTCCGTACCAACGTCACCGGCATGAAGCCGCCGACACTTCGCGCCCCGAAGGGACAACGGCGATCTTGCCGACGCCGCGTATCTTCGCTGGATTTGGTGGACGTCGCCTTGGTGTCCTGCGAGGGCCGGCCAACCTAAGTGTCTATTAAGCGACATCGGCCAGCGAGGGCGCGTGCGGATTTGCCCGCCGGCCATGTGCTCCCTTTCCTAATCGGTTTGCCAGCAATCGCTTGCAACCGGCACGCTCTCCGGTGGGCTGTCCGACGCAGCCTGGTAGCGTGGCCGACGGCGGCGATCTGCTTCTTTTCTTTTCCTGGCGGATTAGGATTATTGCAGAGCGGCTGAAATCGCGTCAAGGACAGTTGAACAAGGCTCGCCGTGGTTGCTGCAGATCCATTCAAGACCGCAAAGCCCATCACTGAGCGCGGCAGGAAGACCTACGGGGCGATTGCCGCGCGGCTGGCGGCGTTTCACCCGCCGGTCTTCATCGACAGGCACATTGCGCAGAGCGAACAGCGGGGGAAGACCGGGTTCAGCACGCTGGAGACGCATGAGTCCACGCTCGACGGAATCAACTTCAGGGCAGATGATCCAAAGCTTCTGGCCGCCGCGTTTCACCGCGCAACGGACAAATCGGGCGCACCCGCGCTGGCCAGCATGAAGGAAAATCCCAGCCACTGGGCGCTGAAGGCATCCTTCGCGAAAACCATAGGTACCGGCTGGCGCGAGGTGTGGCGCGAGGCGCCGTACTATCCCCCGGCCGCCGCGCCGGCGACGCCCGGCAAGCCCGACAACCTGTTCAGGATGCGCTTCGGGACCGCCGGCAGCCCCATCCGCTTCACCGCGCTGCACTGCGCCGTCCAAGAGATCGGCGGGCAGTGCAACGTTCACATCGACGAGAGCGGGTTTGTCCTGGGTTTGCCGAAAGGCATTGCGCTCACACCCGACCTGTATGACCACATCATCAACGAGCTGAAGTGGAAAACGGATTTCCGCGATTGGCTCTCCGGACTGATGCCCAACGAAACGGCCGCGCACATCGTCAAGGAGGTCATCCGACGGATCTCGATCGACTTCCCCAACGCCTCGAACGGCTACGCCGACCTTAGCAGGCGAATCAACTCGATCCGCCGGCCGCGGGGACCGGGCGACCTTTTCCGCACTGCCGGTCGACTCGTTGCGCCGTTAGGTTTGACCGCCGACCTTTACGAGAACGACTACTTCAAGGTGCAGGTGACCGGGACCATCGCCGGCGGTGACCGCTCCATCACGGTTTCCCTGGGTGGCGACTGGTAAGGGAGATTTCGCGCGGGTGCCACTGCTGGCTTGTCCAGCATTGCGCGTCGCGGACAGCCTGATGGGCATGAAACCGATTTCGGGGAATAGACGACTTCGAGAGGTCGCGTTCACAACAGAGGGGTCGAAAAAGGGGACAGGCGCATATATCGGGTAGTCTGTGAGTTACATGGCCGAGAGAGACGCCGCAAAAATCATGCCTGCTTTGTGTATATCCACCAATATATGCGCCTGTCCCCTTTTTCTTATTGCAGTGATGCTGGATCCAGTGGCCGGTAGAGCTTGTCTTTCCAGGTCGGATCATCGACTTTTGCGTCGGTCGCCTTCCCTTCCTGGCGCGGCCAGACGATCATTTCGCCCGGGGCGCGATGGTCCCAAGCGTAGTAGGGCACGGCGGTGATCTTGCGGCCGTCGGCGGCCGTGCCGGTCACTACCGTCACGCCGCCGAGCAGGTTTTTGCGATGCTCGACGGCGAACTTTGGATCGCGGGCCAAGACGATGTCCTTTGCACGGCCGCCGTTATCGACCGCCTCGAAGCAGTAGACGATCGGCCCGCGTTTCACGGCCACGCGGCCGCGGTCGGCTTGTACGTGCGGATTGGCCTCGATCCGCTCGACCGGCATCGGCATCGTCAATTCGAGTACGTCGCCCGACTGCCACTGCCGTCTTACCAGCGCATAGCCCTTGTCCATATCGAGGGGCGCAACGGCCGTTCCGTTGAAGGTGATTTTCGCGTCATGGCGCCCGCCGGGGATTCGCAAGGCGACGGTGAATCTGCCCGGCGTGTACGGATCGACGGTCAGCCGCACGGTTCCATTCCAGGGATACTGAGTCTCTTGCGTGATGACAACGGTGTTGTCGCCGAAGGGGATTTTCGCCGTGCCCGCGACATACATGTTCACGTAGACGCCGTCCTTGCCGGTGGCGTAGACGTAGCCGGGCAGCGAGGCGAGAAATCGGGCGGCGTTTGGCGGGCAGCAGGCGCAATCGAAGAAGGGCTGGCGGTGATGGTTGCCGTCGCTGGCCAGCGGATTGACGTAGAAATACTTCCGGCCGTCGAGGCTGACGCCGGAAAGCAGCCCGTTGTAGGCCACCCGCTCGACGACGTCGGCGTACCGGGCGTCGCCGTGCATCAGGTTCAGCCGATGGGCCCAGAGCGCCAGCCCGACGGCGGCGCACGTCTCGCAGTAGGCCGAAGCATTCGGCAGTTCGTAATCGTTGCCGAACGCCTCGCCCTCCGATCGGGCGCCGATGCCGCCGGTAATGTACATCTTTCGCTGCGTCACGTCTTGCCAGAGGCGGTGCATGGCGTCGATCAACTGCTGGTCGCCCGAGATGGCGGCCACATCGGCGGCGCCCGAGTAGAGATACATCGCCCGGACCGCATGGCCGACGATCTCGCTCTGCTGCCGCACTGGCAGATAGTCCTGATAGTATTCGCCCCAAATCTGCCGTTTCGACTTATCACCGCGGGTGTCGATGAAATACTTGGCCAAGGTCGCGTATTTCTCTTGTCCGGTCACTTGCGAGAGCTTGACCAGCGCCAACTCGATCTCCTCGTGGCCGGGCACGCCATGGCGCTTCGCGGGGCCAAAAACGCCATCGATGAAGTCGGCGTACTTGATGGCCACGTTGAGCAGAGTTCGCTTGCCGGTGGCGCGGAAGTGGGCCACGGCCGCCTCGATCAGATGGCCGCAGCAATATAGTTCGTGCTTGTCGCGGAGATTCGTCAGGCGTTTGCCCGGTTCGGCCAGCGTGAAATAGGTGTTCAGGTATCCGTCGGGCTGCTGGGCGGCGGCGATCTTGGCGATGATCTCATCGACCGTCTTCTCCAATGCCGGATCGGGGTGAGCCGCCAGCGAGTAGGAGGCGGCTTCCAGCACCTTGTAGACGTCCGAATCGTTGAAGACCAATCCCTGGAACTTGCCTGCGTGCTTGGCCGCGTTCACGAAGTTGTCGATCCGCCCTGTCTTCTTGCACCACTCGATGTTGTGCGGCAGCGAGGCGGTGCGGTTGGTTTCGATCCGCGGCGTCCAGAACTGATCGTCCAGTTTCACGTCGGTAAACGGCACGCCGGAGAGCAACCGGTGCTTCGGCGCGTCGTCGGCAAAAAGAGCAGCGGAAACCAGCAGGAGAAACGGCGCAAGCAGCAGTGGGCGGCACATTCGCAGGACTCTTTTGTGTTGGCGTTGGGCAGGAAAGCACCCCGGCGGTGGGCGACCGCCGAAGCGCGGCTGTCATGGCAGGATACCCGCAAGATACGTTACCTGGCGGCGAAATGCAACAGTGCGTTCGCGGCGGGCCGGCACGGTATACTGGCGTTATTACGCTTCTTTGCCATTGTTTCGCGGGGAGCCAATTCCGAAGTCTCTTTGCTTGGCGGACGAGTTTTTTTCGTTTTTTTCACACCCCTTTACGTTTTGGAGAGAAAGAAACGGAAATTCTTGGTTTTGGCGCGGACGGCGAACGCCCCCGCGCGATTGAGTGGCGCGGGTTTGAAAGCGACAGCGGCGCGGGTGTTGGGCTGGTAGCGGGTACTGGCGTCTGCCAAAAGAGTTTGCCGCGGGACGGGACAGGTGGTCTTCCACGTGGTTGCCGGCCATTTACCCAGCCCATGACGCAGCGGGGGGAGACAGTCCGATTTTTGCCTGCGCGGCGAGGGGGACAGTCGCATTTTCGTTTACACGAAAATTGGGACAGCCCCCGTCCGCGAAAATCGGGACCGTGCCGGCGCTGCCGACGGCGAAGGGGCAAAGCTTCGCTCGCTCGGTGTTACGCGAGACGGTAGGGCGGCGGAAGGTCTGTTGGCCTTTCAGCGGGACTCGGACGCAAGGTTATCGCCTGCGGGGTTCTCCTTTCGCCGGCCGGGCGTTCCTTGTTTGCGCATTTCCGCAGGAGGAAGTCTCGCCCGGCAGGCGAGACCTGCTGGAGAGACGCCGAAGGAACTGGGTTATCAGCCGATTGGTTTGTTGCGACCGTGGCCGCATTTGCCCCGCCCTGGGCCGTTGGGTCATGCGCGTGCCGATGTGCGGATGACGGCGGCGGCAGTCCGCTGGGACGGTTGTGCGTTTAGGGGGAAGTTGGAGGGGGGAAGAGGCGGCGGCTGCTGCGTCCTCTTCGCTTTTCTTGGCTCCTTCACCCGGGGTTTTGATCCGCCGGCTTGCCGCCCGGCAGATAGTGTTGTTATGTATATATGATGGGGTGGCCCGGAGTCAAGCCCATTTCTTGGTCCACCTGCGGTTGATTTTCGGAGGATTTCGGGAGTTCCTGCGCGTGACGGTATTCACTGGCGGAGAAACCGGAGGGGCGTGGGATTCCAAGGGCGTCCAACTCGGTCGAGGGCTTGGTAAAGTTGCGGTCGTAGCCGGGGCCTTCCTGCCCTTTCGGTGGCTTGGAGTCCGTTTCATGCCCGCAATTCTATTCGCAACCGGCACCGCTGGACAAGCCAGCAGTGGCACCCGCGTGTCCCCGGAACACCCCCGGAACACCATAAAGACTCCCGACCCCTTTACCACTCCCCATTTGCTTTGCCGCAGTGCTGGCCGTTCGCCCATTGGGTAGCAGTCGTTATTGACCATTTTTCAAGGCGTGTGATGGGGGTCACTGCGTTTGAGAGTCAGCCAAGCTGTCGAGAGGTCTGCAGTTTCATGGGCCGCACCATTGCCAAGGCCAAGAACTCCCCTCGCCCTTTGGGAGAGGGGCCGGGGGTGAGGGCCTCTGGCCGCAGAAGCTCCAGAGCAATCCCCAAGTACATCGTCTGCGACCGCGGCAAACAGTTTGATTGCGGCGGCTTCCGAAAATGGCGCCGAAAGAAAGGCATCAAACGGCCACGTTACGGCAAGGTCGGCAAGCATGGTTCGCTCGCCGTGGTCGAGCGAGTCATCTTGACGATCAAGTGCCTGCTCGGCTGCCTGCCCCTTGTGCCGTATCGACGCGACGCGTTCTTAAAGGAGCTGCTCGCGACGGTGGAATGGTACAACCAGGCGCGGCCGCACACTTGGCTTGGCGGCAAGACGCCGAACGAAGTGTATTTTCATTCCTTTCCCGCCAACCGCCGCCCGCGTTTCGAGCCGCGCAGGTGGCCGCGCGGTTCGCCGTGTGCGAAACCCTGGGCACTCGTGCGTGGCAGCCCGGGCGCGAAGCTGACATTGGAGGTCAGCTTCCACCAAGGGCGAAAGCACCTGCCCATCGTTCGATTGCGGCGGGCCGCCTGAGCGGCGCGACGATCGTTTGCACGACCGGCGCCCCTGCGCGCCGATGTGGCGACCAGGCGTTCTCTTGCAGGTAAATTTCCAAAGAACTCTTCACGTCCCGTCGGATTCCCGACGGAACGCGGTCATTTCGACCTTGAATCTCCCTCAATCTGCGGTATTCTCTTATCCGCTCCGCCGGTTGTCAAGCGCCGCCGGTCCAGGACACCTTCTTATTAATAATTCAGTATTATGTCCCCGGAACTCCCGACACGGTATTGGCTGGCCGACAAGCGGTGCTGACCGCAGCCCACGCCGCTCATCCCGAGCGATTCGTTCTGCATCCGCCGCGACCGCTTGGGCTGCCGAGTGAAGTTTGGATCAACCCTCCGGCCGATGGGCCGGAACCCCGTATGCTACAACTACCGCGCGACACTAATTTCGTACCGTGGTTGTCTCAAACCCGTTGACACGTTCCGCTGGATCAGGACAGTCGTTCAGGACTCTCCTATGTCCCATACGATGACCTGCCCATCATCGCCGCCGCTTGCCAGCACTCGACTGTTATTCGAGAAACGAAGGCAGTTTATACTCGCCGCATGGGCCACCAGTCGGCATACTTCGGTAGCGTCCGTCGCTTGGAATAGTGACACAGCCGATGCTTCATTCTCCGTGGTGAAACTGCGAACCCCATTTCCTACAGCCAAGAACCGGCCGTCCGGTGAGAAGGCCACACTCCTGACAATGTTACCTTCGCCGTGAATTACGGCTTTCTCCGTGCCGTGTTCAACGTCCCAAATTCGCACAGTGTTATCTCGCGACGCGGATGCGAGAAGACGGCCATCGGGGGAATAGTCTAGTGATAGAACGACATCAGAGTGCCCAGCGAGATGCTGATGAACATCTTGCCCAGAGGTGGAATAGACGTGAATGAGATTATCAGAGTCCGTCGAGCCGGCGACCGCCGTACCTTTTGGAGAACATGCCACACAGGTTATCAGCCTCGCATTTCGTGCATTCTCATCCAGCACCAGGAGCGACCGATTCTCGATCAAGTCCCAAAGCAGGATACTGCCACCGCTCGTCCCAAGGGCGAGCACCTTCGTTCTCGGTACAATTGCGGCTCTTACAATGTCTGATAACGACTGTACCAGCCAACGCTGTTGGTCAGAGTGCGTATCGCTTCGCCACAGGCGAGCGTGGCTATCGATTGCGAGGAGTCGCTCGGTGTCTGGGACGAAATCCACCCAATAAAAGAAGTCACATGAGGCATCCTCACCCGACAAGGGAAGTCGAAAATGTTCTTTACCGCTTGCTGTTTCCCAAAGCCGAATGGCGGGAAAACTTCCCGCAGTCGCAAAAATCTGATCGTCTTGCGAGAACGCAATTGATGTGAGAAAGTCACATTGACAATCAATGCTGTATCGCTTCTTTTTCATCTTGAGTATCTGCGGTAGCAGTTGGCCAGAGCCGTACACCCCCTCGAAAATTGATTGAAGTGTCCCAGGAGGGCTGCTTGCCTCATAATGTTTCTTGCACGTTCAACGCATGCGTTGAACGCATCGGGATCGGTAAATGCGTCCGCAACCCCAACACACCCCCAAACCCGACACATGTATATGTCGCCGCCTCCGGCGGGGTATTCTGTCTGGTCAAGTAGGATCTGGCCCGGGATGTGGCCCGGGATCGGCCCAACTGGTGCTATTGCGGTTGCAGGGGGGTTGTCTGTAGAGGCGCCGGAAACGTTACAGTGGTGTGATGGCCCAGCTTTACATAGATTGACGATCGGTGGGTTCTCAACGGACGGCGGTGCCAGCGTTCCCCACCCAGGATCTAGCTTGACTACACCTTTGCACGGGCCAGCCGTGACGCTCACAAAACTCCCGGCGTGGTTGAGTAGTCTCGCCGCTCCTGTTTGGCCTGCAAGCTCACAGGCTGTTTTCGGATCCATATGGTCTGGATAGTTGATGGTAATGAAAACGTTCGGTAGGCCGCCGACAAAACTTGCAATCTGAGTCGAGTTAGTGAATTCGCAACATGCTTGGGCAGCCATTCCTAAGGGATCAACAAATTCAAGCGGGTCGTTCCGCGCATAGCGGTACAAGTTCCTGTCCGACATCGTACACCCGATTGGATCTCTGTTGATAAACCTCTCCAACGCGGCGTCGTAGAAGCGGGCGCGATAGTACATCAGGCCGGCGGCGAGATCGACGTTTTGCAGGCCCCCGGTGGCGAGGTCTACCGAGCGGCCGGTGTAGAGGATGGTGTTGTTCTCTTGCGATACGTTGCCGGCAATAGCGTTCCAGGTGTCCCCGGCGCGAGCGGTCACCACGCCGTAGGGCGTATAGGTGTATCGCTCGACAACCTCCCACTCCTCGGTGCCCGCGTTGTATTTTACCAGGCCGGTGACGTTGTAGTTGGCGTCGCCGAGATAGAAGATGCGATCGGCTGCGACGATGCTGCCGCTGCTGTAGGTGTCGCGGAGGATCGGGGCGTCGATGTAACGCGGCGACCAGAGGTATTGATACTTGACGGCGGCGTCCTGGCGGGTTTCGATCACCTGCTGGCCGCTGAAGTAGTCGTCGGCCACCGTGCCGGGCGTGCTGCCGCTGAAATTGGTGAATATCTGAATCCGCCGGTTCGCGCCGTCGTAAACGTTCTGCTGAAGAATCGTCAGGTTCTCGCCGCTGCCCGTGGTAACTTTCGTCAGCCGGTTCCAGGCGTCGTAGATGGCCGAGTTGCCCGAGCGGAGCGTAATCATGTTGCCGGCCGCGTCGTAGTCGGAACTGCCCACGTCGGGCGTCTCCTCGTTGGCCGCGTTGTAACTGCCGGCGTCGAGATTGTTGCCGAGCGAGTCGAGATTCCACGTTTCGGAAGGCGTTTGGCTGCCGCCGACGTACCATTCTTTCAGTCGATCGACGTCATCATAGACGTAGCTCTCGTCGAGATCGTGATTCAACTCGTTGGACTTCGTCAGGCGGTTGCCGGCGCGGTCGTAGGTGTAGGTGTACTCGTCAATCAATTGATCGGAAGCGTTCTTCCAGACTTGATCGACGATCCGGCCAAAGCGGTCCAGGCCGGTGACGTCGCCATTGGAGTCGAGATAGGTCAACTTCGCGGCCCCATTGTCCTCTTCGACGATCTGGCCGAGGCCGAGGTACTTGTAGGAAGATACCGCTTCGCCGGCGTCCATGTCGCCGTCGCTGTCGAGGTCGTCGAAGATGTTCGAGAGCCGCGACATAATCGAGTTCACGCTGGTGGCGTAATCGCACTCCGAAATCGTCAGGCACGGAGTGCCTGACCTACTTCACTGGAGCACGGTCATTTCGACTTCACTGGTGGCAACCCGATGCCTACTCGAAACTCTGATCGGGCGACCGTAGTCTTCTCGTGGTTCTCCATCCACCATTGCTCCAGGCGATCCAGAGCAGCGGGATCGGGGCGATGCAGTTCATCACAGTACCGATAAACTGGCAATCCGATCTCTGATAGTGCATCAAGCACCGACACGTAGTCAATTGACTCGTTTCTGGCAGCCCGAAACAGCGATGGCACCGCTGGATCACCAATATAGGCGAGAGCCCGTGCGGCGTGCAGTACAGGGATACGATCTTGGCGCGAGCAGGGGCCATCCCATCTAAAGGTCTTGTCGACGAGCTTTTGTTCGTAAAATGCCACGGGTTTAACCATTAAATGGTTCGATGCCTTTGTCATTGGCCGGCTTTCTGCTCTCGGTACTGCGGTTGACTTGCAGTAACATCCCGCAGTCAGTGCTAATGTGGCAACGAAAAACAAGGACATGCCAGATGCAGCAACACTCATCGCATTCGCTCTGTATCTCGGTTCAGGAATCCTACCGGAACGTAGCGGGCCACTTCTTTGGGGCGAAATGGTCCGTCACATCCCATTGCCCATAATTGTTGTCGATTGCTCGGCAAGAATGCTCATTACGGATCGCGCCTCAACACAAACCGCTCCCTGGCCTATAGAGCATGGTCGGTCCCGTCCCGTGGCCCATAGATGTTGTTGAACGCTGGGCAACAGTGTTCCTTACGGATTGCGTTCTCAACACGAACCGCCCCCTGGCCTTTGTGGCCAGTAACCGCGTGTCCGCATAGTTCATGTCCTAGAAGTATGAACGCCGGTCCCCTGACCCTACCAGGATTTGGCGGAATTGAATCACCGCTGCCACTATAACCATTTTGCCGAGGGCGCCCAATGGAAATGTCTATATTTCCGCCCGCGTTAGGGTCGGATATCGTCCCCCCGTAAAATGTTGTCGTCCCTCCGTGAGATGTTGGGTCGTAGGTGATGGTAATCGTCGTCTTACTATTGATGGCGTCGCAGATGCAATTGCATGAGACAGGGCTCGCTGTGTTTCCACATTTTGGCGACTCCCAGTATCCCTCGTAGCCTTCTTTCCAACCGCCACAGAAATTGGGAATCATTGAGTATACTTCACCTGTCCAGAACTTGCTGGTGAACCTGCCTTGTGGGCAAAGCCGGTTCAACAGGTCTAGAAAGTAACCGTTCATCCAGCCGCTAAGGACCAACTTCTGCCCGGTCGGGTCGGTCCGCGTCAGCGGATCATCGCCAACGTATTCATACAAGTTCAACCCACCAGCATACCCGATTGGGTCTCTGCTTATCCATGTTGCCAGTGTCACGCTGTAGTAGCGGTTACGGGCAAGATCGTTGCCCGTTTCCAGGTCGAAGAAGTAGCCGGCGTAGCGGATTTCGTTGGCATAGGCCGATTCGTTGTTGGTGCGCTGCGACCATTCCGTCCCCGCGCCGTCGTTGCCGAAGCAGACAGTCACTTTGCCATAGGCGTCGTAGACGTAGCGCTCTACGACGTGGCCGGTGGTCGGGTCGATGAGCGCCGTCACGTTGTAGTTGGCGTCGCCGGTGTAATAGAGCGTGGTGTCGCCCTCGTCGGCCACGTCGCCATCGCCATTGGCATCGTGGAAACGAACCACGGGGGCGTCGATGTAACGAGCCGACCAGACGTACTGGTCGATAGAGGTCGTCGGATTTTCGCCAGGGGGCGTTGTCCGCTCCTCCAACAACTGCCACTGCGTGTTGTAGTAATAGTCGGTGACCGTCTCGTCGGCCAGCGTCTTGGTGACGCGATGGTTCTGGCCGTCGTAGCTGTATGCGGCGATCAGATCGCCCGCCTCGCCCTGGTCGTCCTCGTAGACGGCCGTCAGGCGGTTCCAGGCGTCGTACTTGTAATGGACCTGCACGCCTGGGTCGTCGGCACTCGGCCCGGAGATCATGTTGCCGGCCGCGTCGTACGTCGGCGTCACCGTGCCGCCTGTAATCGTCTCAATCTCATTGGCGGCGTTCGTATCGCGGGTCTGCACGTCGCCGTCGTCGTCGAACTCGCTGAAATTGCCCAGGCCGTCGAGCGTCCAATCTTGATAGCTGTCGCTCTCGATGGAAGGGACGCCGTTGGTCACCGTGACCGTGCCGCGCTGGGTGTTGGTCAGGCGGTCGAGGGCATCATAGCTATAAAGCTCGTCGAGGCCCGAGGCGTTCTGGCCCACGTTCTGCTTCCACCAACGATTGCCGGCACGGTCATACCCGTAGCGATACTCGTCGATAACGTTCTCCGAGTAATCCTTCCAAACCTGATCGACCACCCGGCCGAAGCGGTCCAACCCGGTGACGTCGCCGTTGGAGTCGAGATAGGTCAACTTCGCGGCCCCATTGTCCTCTTCGACGATCTGGCCGAGGCCGAGATACTTGTAGGAAGATACCGCTTCGCCGGCGTCCATGTCGCCGTCGCTGTCGAGGTCGTCGAAGATGTCCGAGAGCCGCGACATGATCGAGTCCACTCCCGCCGCGTAATTGTAGCCGACGTGGCGATCATTGGGATAAACTACGTCGGTCAGCCGCAAATAGGCCGCCCGGCCGTTGGCGTCGGCCCCGTCATCGTAGTGGTATTGTACGCTGGCCCCCGTCCCATTGTCAACTTCAGCCGTGGTGTGGGCTTGGCGTTCCCGAACCACGTTGCCCCAGCCGTCATAGGTATAGACCACTTCGTTCAGCGGAGTGGGCGGGTTGTCGGCATTAAGGCTGGTGACGGTTTGCACGCGGCCGAGGTCGTCATTGGTAATCGACCGTAACGTCGCATTCGGTGTCGGTTTCGTCAATAGTTCAGTATTGTGTCCCCGGAACGTTTGGACCAGCACAAAGCGTGGGCGTCGTTCTCGTATCAGTATTCAATAAGGCAGTTTGGCAATGCTTCCTTGAGTTCGTAGACACCCCATGGGGTGACCTTTGTGCATGAGACATTTAGGTACTGAAGTTGCTGCAATCCTCGGAGATGTGCCAAGCCAGCGTCGGTGATTTCCGTATGGTCGAGTTGCAGTCTTTCCAGGTGGCTCAACCTTTGGATATGCACCAGTTCAACATCAGTGACGTTCGTGTTGGCGAGGTACAGCTCCTTAAGTTGACTCAGTTTTTCGAGATCCACCATCACGTCGTCGGTGATCGACTTTCCCGTCAGGTGCACAGTCGTCACCCTCACCAAGGAGTAATCATTTAACGCCTTTTGGAACAACGTATGTTCAATGCCTACTGATCCTCCCGCAGCCATAATTTTCATAGCCGCCGCCGTTTGCTTTCGCCGATTCTGAATCGTCACGGCGAGCCAACTACAAGCAATTGCAACCAGAAGCGTTAGTACGAACAAGGACCGCAGGTTGTATTGATACCAGCGGCGTCGGGATTGCGTTGTGTCGGCGGCACGCAAATCGCTTTCCATTCATTCGTTCCCAATTTCAACGTAGTGCTCCCGCGGGCAAATATCAATGGTCGTTCGTGGTCATGGCGAAGCTTTTCGGGGTGTGGGTGGTTAAGGATGGAAACCAGTCTTCGATATGGAGATGTTTCGCTAGCGTGACGAATGTGATTATCTTCGCTACCACGCGACTGAACAGTGTCAACGAAACGGACCATCGGCTTCTATGGCTCACGACCGCGGGTGCGCCGCCACTGCAATCCGTGTTGGGAATCCCACCGGCCGAACCTACGACGCTCCTGGGTGGAAGTGGACGCCTGCGATTCGTGCTATCAAGCATGTGGTTGATCTACGTGTGCGACATTCCTATGTAACACGCCGGCTGGGTCTATTGCGCTCACTTCGCCCGTCTCTGGAGTGATGAATGTCGGTCCCGTCCCCCAATCTATACCCGCCACTGTAATGGTTTGACCAGAGGCGGGAACCCATTTAGTTCCATAGTAAGCATACACATTGGATTTCGAGTGGGTCACGAGGCCTGGAACCCACCCACATTTCTGCGTTAGCTCACACGTGTATCCGATGTATAAATCCCACGATATGAGTTTCTGATAGACATAGTTTACGGAACGCTGAAAATTCGCCCCTTGCGGCACCGGCAACCCCCATCCGGCCGCATAGTGCGCTGCGGCCGTAAAAGTGAGCCCCACAAACTGCCATGTCCCAGTCACGACGGCCCCACCAATTTGGAGGCCCTTCTTGCTTCTTGCTCCCTTCACGACGTATTGGTTGCCATTCTGAGTGCAAGTTCTCGCGTTTCCGTCTGCATCCGCGCCCATCGGCCAACTCGGCGGAACCGGGAAATAAGCAGCGAGACCAGGGTCGATGGACCAATCCACGCCAGGTAGAAGCACATTCGAGTCCCCCGGCGTTACGGGAGCCCCAGCGGGTGGGTAGAATGGCACTCCTCCTGGAAAACCTGGATCGAAATCCATCGGCGGCCGTCCAGGGGTCTGAGGATTCCACACCACGTGAGCTTGCCCTGTCGGGTCGGTATCTGATATTGGAGTATTCCCGCAATACCGATACAGATTCACGTCCGCTGCTATTGGATCTCTGTTGACGAACCGTTCCAGCAGAGCGTCATAGAAGCGGGCGCGGTAGTAGTAGAGGCCGGTTGAGACATCGAGGGTGCGGCCGGTGTAGAGAATGGTGTTGGAAAATTGGGATTGGGGATTGGAGCCGGTGTAGGCCGCCCAACTCGCGTCGCGATACGTTACTACGCCATAGGGCGTGTAGGTGTAACGCTCGACCGGCTGCCATGTGCTCGAGCCCGAATCGTATTGCATCAGGCCGGTCACGTTGTAGTTCGCGTCGGCCAAGTAGAAGACGCGGTCGGGCAAGTTGATCGACTGCTCGCCATTGATCGTCTGATACGTGTCGCGGAGGATCGGGGCGTCGATGTATCGCGGCGACCAGATATATTGATATTGGACGGCGGCGTCCTGGCGGGTTTCGATCACCTGCTGGCCCCTGAAGTAGTCGTCGGCCACCGTGCCCGGCGTGCTGCCGTTGAAATTGGTGAAAATCTGAATCCGGCGGTTCGTGCCGTCGTAGGCGTTCCGCTGCAAGATGTTGCTGGAAGCGTCGTCCACCTCCACCAACCGGTTCCAGGCGTCGTAGATCGCCGAGTTGCCCGAGCGGAGCACAATCATGTTGCCGCCGGCGTCGTAGCCGGAGCTGCCCGTGTCGGGCGTCTCTTCATTGGCGGCGTTGTAGTCGCCCGCGCCGAGATTGTTGCCCAGCGAGTCGAGCGTCCAGGTCTCGGAAGGCGTTTGGCTGCCGCCGACGTACCACTCTTTCAGGCGATCCACGTTGTCGTAAACGTAAGTCTCATCAAGATCGTGGTCCAACTCGTTCGACTTGCTCACGCGGTTGCCCGCCCGGTCGTAACCGTAAATGTATTCATCGACCGCGCCATCCACGACCTCGTTGCCGCCTTCGAGATGGTATTGCTCCCAGACCTGATCGTGGATGCGGCCAAAGCGGTCGAGGCCAGCGAACGAATTGTCTCCGTCGGGATCGTAATCGAGCTTCACCTGCGATTGGGCGTAATCCTCCACGGCGATCCGGCCCGCGCCCAGATACTTGTAGCTGGCCAGGGTGCCGCTGCTGTCGCTGATGGTTTCGAGCCGGGACATGAGGTAATCGACCACTTCGTCGATGTTCTGCGACTGCGAGTCGCCGTAGCCGTACTCGACTTCACGGCCGTTGGGATAGGTCACCTGATCCAGCCGCAGGTAGGGAACCGGGCGGTCGGAGCCGGCGGTGGCGTACCCATCATCGTAGTGGTATTGTACGCTGGCCCCCGTTCCGTTGTCAACTTCAGCGGTGGTGTGAACTCAATTCCCTCGCTTCTTATTAATAATTCAGTATTATGTCCCCGGAACTCCGAGCGGCCCGGTCTCACATAGTATCTTTACCCTTGCCATTTCTCAACCCCGTGTATGCCCGACCCGTGAACGGTTACGGGACCGCTAATCACCGGCAACGAAAGACATTCTACCACTATTCTTGTCTATGTTAGCCCGGTATGTTCCTCCGGGGCCTCGTAGCTTTCCACCTGGCGCAAATCGGACAATCCACTCGCCATTATCGCTTACCACGACCGTTTGCCAATCTTCCAGTCTGTTGCCCCTTTTTAGTAGTTCTTTCGTTGCCAAATCGACAGCTTGGACTATGGAAACGGTTCCAGTGTGATTCTGCTTGAGGCTCCCGACGGCATTGGCATCGTTCGTCGCCTCGGGTTGACGATTGCATGACAAGATCGCCAGACTTGCCGATGTCAACGCCAAGTATATCAGCCACGTGCGGCACAACTTCGGTTGTCGCGCTTCCCCAGATAACATTTGTAGGACTCCAAATGAAAGAAGGGTTGTCATTTAGTTCGCTATAGCGGCCCACCTCCGGCTCATCGCGGCTTGAGTGGAACACGCCCCATATACGCCTATGGAACGTACCGTGAATACCCGCAGAAGATTGTGAAAATGCGTTTCATGGTACGTTAATGCCTCTCTCTCAGAAAACAGAATCGCCAATCTACAATGGCTCTGCAAACGGGTCTCTGTTGTCAGGCTTCGGTTTGGGCCGCTTGGGCAGGCAATGCTCCCACTCCAGATACCAGATGTCGTCTTGGATTTGTTTGCAGAGGTATCCTCCTTGCATGGGCATCAACCATAACAAGCCTAGCCGGCACGCAAGACCGACGGAATACGCCTTGCATTCCGATCTCCGTCTGAACTCCTCGTAGCCTGGACCGCCCACGGGTACTGTTCCGTTCGGAACGTTCTTGCCCTGAGCATCCTTGCACAAGTCTGGGCCGTAACGAAGCAACCAATCTATTAGATGCACCGTTTCATGCAGTATTGTACAAATTGCGTCGATGCCCCAGTTCCCAATGTGCAACACGAGGCGGCCGTTTTGGCACTCTATATAGCTTTCGCCCGCTACCGGAATCCAGCACAGTTGGCCTTACAAATGCACGGGCCACACCCTTCTGTACTGAAGCCATAGCACACAAGCCCGTTGCGTCTGTGCGTCCCAGGGGACTGTCGCCAACATACCGATACAGATTCACGTCCGCTGCTATTGGGTCTCTGTTGATGAATCTCTCCAGCACCGCATCATAGAAGCGGGCGCGGTAGTACATCAACCCGGCGGCGAGATCGACGTTTTGCAGGCCACCGGTCGCGAGGTCCACCGTGCGACCCGTGTAGAGAATCGTGTTGTTCTCCTGGGATACGTTGCCGGCAATCGCGTCCCAGGTGTCCCCGGCGCGAACGGTCACCACGCCGTAGGGCGTGTAGGTGTATCGCTCGACAACTTGCCACTCCGTCCCGCTTTCGGTTTCAACCTGCTTGACTAGGCCGGTGACGTTGTAGTTGGCGTCGCCGAGATAGAAGATGCGCTGGGCGGCGTCGATCACTCGCTCGCTTTCAACCGTGTGATACGTGTCGCGGAGGATCGGGGCGTCGATGTATCGCGGCGACCAGATATATTGATATTGGACGGCGGCGTCCTGGCGGGTTTCGATCACCTGCTGGCCGCTGAAATAGTCGTCGGCCACCGTGCCCGGCGTGCTGCCGTTGAAATCGGTGAAAATCTGAATCCGCCGGTTCGTGCCGTCGTAAACGTTCTGCTGAAAAATCGTCAGGTTCTCGCCGCTGCCCGTGGTGACTTTCGTCATCCGGTTCCAGGCGTCGTAGATGGCCGAGTTGCCCGAGCGGAGCGTAATCATGTTGCCGGCGGCGTCGTAGGGGTCGCCGCCCTGGCCGGTCGGCGTCTCCTCGTTGGCCGCGTTGTATGCGCCGGCGTCAAGATTGTTGCCGAGCGAGTCGAGCGTCCAGGTCTCGGAAGGCGTTTGGCTGCCGCCGACGTACCACTCGGTCAGACGATCGAGGTTGTCGTAAACGTAAGTCTCATCGAGATCATGGTCCAACTCGTTCGACTTGCTCACGCGGTTGCCCGCCCGGTCGTAGCCGTAAATGTATTCATCGACCGCGCCATCCACGACCTCGTTGCCGCCTTCGAGATGGTATTGCTCCCAGACCTGATCGTGGATGCGGCCAAAGCGGTCGAGGCCAGCGAACGAATTGTCTCCGTCGGGATCGTAATCGAGCTTCACCTGCGATTGGGCGTAATCCTCCACGGCGATCTGGCCCGCCCCCAGATACTTGTAGCTGGCCAGTGCGCCGCTGCTGTCGCTGATGGTTTCGAGCCGGGACATGATGTAATCGACCACTTCGTCGATGTTCTGCGACTGCGAGTCGCCGTAGCCGTAGCCGTACTCGACTTCACGGCCATTGGGATAGGTCACCAGACCCAGCCGCAGGTAGGGAACCGGGCGGTCGGAGCCGGCGGTGGCATACCCGTCATCGTAGTGGTATTGTACGCTGGCCCCCGTTCCGTTGTCAACTTCAGCAGTGGTGTGGGCTTGATATTCTTGAAGGACGTTGCCCCAGCCGTCGTAGGTGTATGCCACCCGATTGCGAGCGGCCGCCGGGCTGCCCGTGCCGCGGCTGGTCACAGTCTGCACGCGGCCGAGGTCGTCGTAGGTGGTTTGGATCGACACGACGAAATCATCGACGTTTTGCCCAGTGTGCTCGCCGGCCAAATTCACCGTATCGGCCAACAGCCGCCCGGCGGCGTCGTAGGAATAGTCATGTTCGACGCCCCGCTGGTCGGTCGTTGAAACGGTGCGGCCGAGGCGGTCGTAGTCGGTCGAGGTTTGGTTGCCCGTGTCAAGATAAAGACTCCCGACCCCTTTACACGCGAAGCCGGGACGACGAACGGCGTGGACTACCCTGGTCCGGCTTCGTCCAGACCATAGCGGCGGATTTTGCGATCCAGCGTCGAGCGTTCGATGCCGAGGATGCCGGCCGTCTTGCTCTTGTTCCAGCCGGTGTGGTTCAAGGTGTCGAAGATGTGGCGGCGCTCGACGTCGTCTGAGCGAGCAGGGCTGGAACTTGCCGGAGCCGAAACGCGGACTTCGGTGTCGCCGGCGGTGGCGAGCTTCGTCAGCAGCAGGTCGTCGGCGTCGATCTCCTGCCCGCGACAAAGCACCACCGCCCGCTCGATCACGTTTTTCAACTCGCGGACGTTTCCGGGCCAGAGATACTTGAGCAACTGCTCCTTGGCGGCGGGCGTGAAGCCCTTGATCTTTCGCCCGGTCTCGACGTTGAACTTTTGCAGGAAGAAATCGCTCATCAAAGGGATGTCTTCCTGGCGTTTTCGCAGGGCGGGGACGACGATTTCGAGCACGCGGAGGCGGAAGTAGAGGTCGCGGCGGAAATGGCCCTCGGCCACGTCGCGCTCCAGGTCGCGGTTGGTGGCGGCGATCACGCGGACGTCGACCTTGACCGGTTTGCTGCCGCCGACGCGCTCGAAGGGATGCCCTTCGAGCACGCGGAGGAACTTGGCTTGCAGCCCAGGGCTCATTTCGCCGATCTCGTCGAGCATCAGCGTGCCCTTGTGGGCGGCCTCGAACTTGCCGATCTTCCGCTCGGTGGCCCCGGTGAACGCGCCGCGCTCGTGGCCGAACAGCTCGCTCGCCAGCAGGTCGGCCGACAGCGCGGCGCAGTTGAGGCAGACGAACACGTTCTCGCGCCGCGGGCTGTTGTAGTGAACGGCGCGGGCGACCAGCTCCTTGCCCACGCCGCTCTCGCCGCGGATCAAGACCGTGGCGTTGCTGGCCGCCGCGCGAGCGATCTCCTCGGTCACTTGCCGAATCGCCGCGCTGCGGCCGACGATCTCGCTGCGGATGCCCAGCCGCTCGCGCAGCTCGACGTTTTCGGTTCGCACGCGGGTCAGATTCTCGGCCAATTCCTGCCGGCGGCGGATGTTTTCGATGGCCACCGCCACCGTGTCGGCCACCGCCAAGGTGAACTCGAGGTCGTCGGGATCGGGCACGACCGTCCGATCGGTCGAATAGAGGTGGATCAGGCCGAACACCTGGTTGCCGCGGCGCACCGGGGCGCAGATCACGCTGGTGGCGAGGATTTCGCCGCGGCTGTCGCGGGTGCCCAGCGTGCTGTCGTCGATCACGTTGCGGGCCAACACCGCTTCGCCTTCGCGCATGACGGTCGGTGGCCAGGAAGTTCGACACGCGGTGGTACTGATGCGCCGTGGAGCTTCGGGAGGCGACGACCTCGAGGTCCTCGCCGCGCGGCTCGCCCTGACGCGTTGGCCGACAAGAGCAGCAGCGCGCCGGCGTCGCTCTGCGTTCCCTCGGCCAAGCCCGCCAGCGCCAACTCGGCCATCGCGGCCACGTCGGCCGCCTTGGCCAACTCGAAGGCCAGGCGGCAGAGCTTCGCCGCCGCGCGGCCGATCTTCGAGACGCCGCTCTCCTCCTGTTCGCCGGGCGGCCAGGAGCTTCGTCTTGCCGCGGCGATGCGTGATCGTCGTCGGCTCGCAGGCCGCCAGCACGTTCGGCATCGTCGTCGGCGGGCGGCGGCGGCGCTTCGGGCGACAGCTCGCCGGATCACCGACTGCCGTCGCCCGACGAAGTGAAGGCGTCGGAGAGCTTGTGAACGAAGACCAGTTGCGTGTGGCCGATGCGAACGACGTGGCCGGGCTTCAACAGCCAGTCGCCGCGGACCATGTCGCTGCC
Source organism: uncultured Planctomycetia bacterium (assembly GCA_963815695.1). GTDB lineage: Bacteria > Planctomycetota > Planctomycetia > Pirellulales > Thermoguttaceae. Next base: position 141,620 of record CAWFIG010000015.1, on the reverse strand, counting down.
GACCATCGTGCCGTTGCGGCTTTCGAGGTCGCGCAGCATCCACTGCCCGCTCGACATGAACACTTCGGCGTGGTTTCGACTGCATCGTTCATCTTTCAATACGATCTGGCTGGTCGGGGCGCGGCCGATGGTGACCGACTGGCCAGGCACCAGCCGGAACACGTCACTCCATTTCGAGCCCTCGCGAATCACCAGATACGCCAACTGCGACACAGCCTTGCCCTCATTCTGTGTGTAGCAAAATCGCACACTTCCTTACTTAACTCGACCGGTAGGGGGGATGCAAGGGCCAGGATGCACAATAATGCTGCACATCGTCGCGATAGCCAGCACCATAGAGGGGGTTGTCCGATGGTGCTTTACCCCATTTATGGCTACCCGATATCGCCGACACGGTAGGGCGGACTGCGAGTCCGCCGCATCTGGCTGCCGCACTTGGCGGACTGAAGTCCGCCGTATGCTGGGCTGCGGACCGCTACGGTCCAGAGAATCCAGCCGCTCCGAACCGGTCGGTTTGCTTGCATTTTCCGCCGCGGCGGACTAACTTATCTATGTAACCGGAGTTGCCAGAAGAGGCGTTGCCCGACCCCCTGCGCCAACCGGCCGGGGGTGGTGATCGCCCGCCATTTCCAGGAGCCTGCTCATGTCTTACCGCGTTTTTGCGGCCAAGTGTCGCTATTGTTGCGTTCTCGCGTTTGCCGTTGCTTGTGCGATCGTGGCGATGTCGCCCGCGTCCAGCCGAGCGCAAGTGATTCACGAGCGCGGTCGGCGGCGTGTCGATCAACGCCGACGGGCTGTTGAAGAACGCCAAGGTCGTCGACTTGGGCAAGCTCAGCGAGCAGCGAGCGCCAGGACTTGGAGCAGATACCGGGCGATCTGGAACGGCGCCACGCAGATGCGAAAGGTCTCGCTGCGGCGGCTGGAGGCGGCGATCGACGACTGCGTCAAGAGCGACAAGCCCTTGCCCGACGCGATCAAGTACCTCGCCGGTCTGCAGCACATTCGCTACGTCTTCGTCTATCCCGAGCAGAAAGACATCGTGTTGGTCGGGCCGGGCGAGGGTTGGAAAGTTGACGACCGGGGGAACGTCGTGGGCGTCACGACCGGCCGGCCGGTGATGCTGTTGGACGACCTGCTGGTGGCGCTGCGCACGGCCAAGGCCGCGGCGCAAGGCGGCATCACCTGCTCGATCAATCCGACGAAGGAGGGCCTGGCGCGGATGAATCAGTTGCAGGATTTGCGCGGCGCGCGATCCGACCGCGGTAGGCGAGGCCCGCGAGAAGGCGTTGGGAATGCAGCAAATCAGCCTGCACGGCGTGCCGGAGACGAGCCACTTCGCCCGCGTGCTGGTGGCGGCCGACTACCGCATGAAGCGCATCTCGATGGCGCTCGATCCTTCGCCGCTGCGCAGGTCTGCCGAGCTACTTGCAGATGATCAAGGGGCAGGACGCCGATGTCGCCCCGTTTCTGGCTGGAGCCGAAGTTCGACGCCCTGTTGTGCGACGCCGACGGCCTGGCGTTCGAGTTGTGCGGATCGAGCGTCAAGGCGATGACCGAAGAGGACTTCGTCACCGCCAACGGCACCATCCAGCACACCGGCAAGGCCAGCCCCGCGGCAAAACGCTGGGCGAGCCTCATGACCGACAAATATCCCGAGCTGGCGGTGGCCGATCCGATCTTCGGCGAATTGCAAAATTGCATGGAATTGGCCATTGTCGGCGCGATCGTCGTCAAAAATCGGCTGCCGGAGAAGGCGGGCTACGATCTGCCCACGCTGTTGAGCCCGCGGGCGGTGAAGGCCGAAGTCTTCTACGCCCCCAAGGAGGTGCCGAGCATCGCCAGCGTTCGCGGACGGCTGGTCGCCGTTTCCGGCGGCGTGGCGATCAACTCCTGGGCCTTCGCCAGTAAGGTCACAACCAGCGACAAGGTGGCGGCCGTCCGCGCGAAAGCGGCTTTCGAGAAGACCAGCGGCTGGTGGCAGAACTAGTTGGTGCGACTTTCGTACAGGCGCACCCGAACCTACCACTGGCTCAGGAATTCCAGGCGGTCGCGCATTGATTCGGCGTCGAGTTCGCCATACAGGTGAAGCAGGCGCCGCACCGCATCGCCAATCGGTCGCCGGCTCGACACCACGATTTCAGCGTGATGGCGGTCCTGTCGCATCCAAGTCGTGTGAAGTCCGGCAAAATGGGCCGCATTGAAGGTAAAGAACACACGACCTTGGGCGGACGCCCATTCAAGCTGGGATTCGTCAGATCGCCCGCGGCGGCCAACCTCAGGCGTGGAGAAGACGTCGATTCTTGCGCGACATAATGCCGCCGCGACCGCGCCGTAGACGTCCTCGTCCGCGAAGAAACGACTACCGGCCATCACGCGGAATTGTCCTGGCTGAGACGAGTGTTTACCGACGATTCATCATCGGCGGCCAAGGCGGCCTCGATTTCGTCGAAGTGGTCGTAGGCATAAGCCAGAGCGTCGTGAACGTCCGCCGGCCGGAGCCCGGCGTACTGCTGCACGATCTCTTCGACGCCCATGCCCTGCCGGTAGCAGGTCAAGATCGTCGCAACACGGATGCGAGTACCTGACACCACCGGCTGGCCGCCGCAACGGGCAGCGTCCTTTTCGATATTTCGATAGTCCAGCTTGGGCATTCTCGGACGCTCTCTGAACGCGTAGTGGCTCGTGCGGCAACGTATTCTATTGCACCACGAAAGACAGATCAGACCAACATTGCACGGAAGGAATCAGTGACAAGATTCCCCGATTGAGCGAAAGCGGGCGAGACGCTCGCGCTCGGTTCGTCGCGCGATTGCCTACTTCAGCTTGTGTTTCGTGGCGGCGGGCCGCGCGGCCTTGGCGTCCTTGAGCGGTTTGCCGCAATTCGCACAGAACTTCGCCGACGCCGGATTCAAGTGGCCGCAGTGCGGACACTTCTGTGAGAGCACAACGTTGTCGAGCAGCGGCGACGTCACGCAGAAGGCATTCAGAAGCCACTGCCCGTTGACGGATCGATATTGCACGGAAATCGTGCCGGACCCCTTCTCGAACACGCCATTGTAGGCGGCGTCAATCGTTGTGGTGGCATTGACCTGGTTGGCGTTGAATTGCGTCATCGATTTCGACTGAAGCCGGCCGAGACGCTGCTTGACCACAAGTCCGATCCGCCCCCACTTCTCTTTTGAGACGGTCGCTCGCAACTCCGGCGTTGTCTCGGTCAAATAGGTATCGCCAAAGGTGCCGTTGTCGATTTTGGCGAACAGGGCATCGACTTTGGGCGACGACGGTGGCGTTGGCGGTCCTGGAGGCGAAGACAAACACGCCCGCACAAATGGCGATCATGGCGACCAACAGGCCGCCGCAGCCGAGAAGAACGAGGAGCACGATCGTCCTGGTTTTCATTTTGGCTCGGTTCTCTGGCTTTGACGCTTTCTTTTTCAGCTTTTGGTGCTCGAAGACCAACGGGACGCTCTCGACCTGCACAAAGCCGCTCTGATGCGGCACGGGAAGTTCGTCGGCCATCTTCCGGCCGCGGCGGGCGGCGTGGCTCAGCCAGCCGCCGTCGCCGTCATCGCGATCTCGAGCTATCCGCTGGCCGCGGATTTTGTCCTGGAGCCGCATGATCCCTTCCAACAGCGCTTCGGGCCGCGGCGGGCAGCCGGGAATGTAGACGTCGACCGGAACGACCAGGTCTACACCGCGAACGACGTGATAGCCGTGTTCAAAGTAGGGGCCGCCGGCAGTCGGCAGGCACCCATCGCGATCACGTACTCTCGGCTCCGCCATCTGCTCGTAGAGCCGGCGGAGGCGGCTGGCCATCTTGTGGCTCACCGTGCCGGCGACGACCATCAAGTCGGACTGCCGCGGGCTGGGCCGAAAAGCCCCCGCCCCGAAACGATCGAGGTCGTAGCGGCTGGCCCCGGCGGCCATCATCTCGATCGCGCAACAGGCGAGGCCGAACGTCATCGGCCAGAGGCTGCCTTGGCGGGCCCAGTTGATCGACTGCTCCAACGTGGTCAGTACGATCGCCTCTTCAAAACGACCTTCAATCCAGGGTTGTGTCATTGCAGAGTCCCTTGTTCAAGCCCGACAGTATAGCCGACCGCAGGCTCGATTGGGAACGGCGTTTCGCCGGCAGCATGCCTTCAGGCGTGGAAATTGCAGCGATCAGCAGCGGCGGAAGCCGCGAGCTATCGACAACTTTTCGCATCGGCCGCTGCGGGCCACGAAAACGGCCCCCGGATTCTTCGCTTCTCCGGGGGCCCGATCGCCGTTGACTCATGGACGTGTCAAGAGACGTCTAGGCGATCATCTTGACGTTCTCGGCGCGCGGACCCTTCGGGCCGCGGCCTTCCTCGAACTCGACCTTCTGGCCTTCGCGCAACTCCTCGATGGTGACGCCATCCAAAGCGGAGTGGTGGAAGAACAATTCTCCACGCTCTCCTTGAATGAAGCCAAAACCCTTGTCCATGATCAACTTCTTGATCGTACCCTGCGGCATGTTTGCCACTCCTCAAAAAAACAGAAACGTGAAGCACAAAATGGGTCGAAATGCGTCGTTCAGCCTCCCCTTCCGCGAACGACGTCCCAACCAAAACGCATGAGGGGAGCAAATCAACCGCAATCGAAGAGCCGCATCGAAACAACGCCGCTTCCGCGAAACGCAGTGTGACCCGGCCGGGCCCTCGGAAGGAGCTGAGGGTCTCGGCCACCGCCACCCCATTCATTAGGTAGTATACCACGCCGGCAAGGGCGAGGGGAAGAGGGCCCCGGCGATTTTTCCGCAATTTCGCGGATTCCGGAGTTCAGTGCACCGAGAGGGGCGTGTTGTAGGAGGCGGCTCCTGTTGCCGATTGGGGCTAATGCGGCAATCGTCGGCGACAGGAGTCGCCGCCTACAGCCGGCTCATTGCCACAGCCCTTCCGCCATCCACGCCGCCAGGGGAACAAAAATCATCAGCGGCGCCCAGGCCGCCAGCGGGGGGGGCCAGTAGGAGATCTCGCCGAGGCTCTGCATCCCCATCACCACCAGCGTAAACGCCGTGGTGACCACCATACATATCCCCATGGCGACAAAGACGTTGCGGCTCTCCCGCGTCACCACCAGCGGCAGGCCGAGGAACAGCAGCGTCATGTCCAACAGCGGCTGCACGATCCGGGCGTGGATCGCCACGCGTTCTTTCGCCCCGTAATCGAGGCTGGGGTTGCGCAAACCGCGGATCAACTCAGCCGTCGACGACAGTTGCGTCAATGCTCTTCTCGCACGTCAATTGGTCGAAATCGACGTCGCTTACCACGAAACACTGGTTCGGCTTGAGCCAGCGGGGCGTCGTGCGGCGTGATGAGCACCGCGCTGCCCGTCCAGCGAGCAGCGACGGGCGGCTGTCGAGGTTCTTCGGGCGGTGCACGCCCTCGAACAGATATCCGCCCGGCCGATCGCCTTGGGCGTTTGCCGGCGGCTTGTAATAGGCGTTGTCGGCGGTCAAGTCGACTGCCGTAGGCGGACAGAGCTCGGCGGCATGCCGAAAATGCGGCTCCTCGATCCGCTGCTCGTCGGCGAAGCTGTTGCTGGCCGCCCAACAGAACGTTGGTCCGGCCGTCGTAGCGCGACCCGCAGCGACTGCGGCTTGCAGCCCGACGGATCCTTGCGGGCGCCGCGACAACTCGTGGCGATAGCGCGGGATGAGGATTTCGCGATTTGCCGCCAAAATCAGGCTGACGACGGCCACGGCGACGATGATCGGCAGCAGCACGCGGATCCGCGATACGCCCGCCGCCATCAGCGCCGTCATCTCGTTGTGCCGTTGGATCCAGGAGACGGTGAACATGGCCGAGACCAGCGCCAGCAGCCCGCCGATCGCGGTCGAACAGACCGAATGGTCTGGAACAGCGTAATAGTGGGCGATGAACCGAGACCACGCCGCCGGCGGCCCTGCCGGCGCTGACGAACTCATCCAAGTTCGTGAACAGGTCGAAGACGATGAACAATGCCGACGAGGCTCAAGAAGCAGATCAGGAACGTCTGCACGAACTGCCGCAGCAAGTAGCGGTCGATGATTCGCATGTAATATTCAAGCCGCTTGCGGTTTCGCCAAGAGTCCGTGCAAACGACGCCCCGTCGGGCGGGAAAAAGCGGACAGGTCCAATTTGCCGGAACGGCCCGGAGGGTGCTTCGCACAAATTGGACCTGTCCCCTTTTTTCCCACTTACAGGGCGTGCCACCCCGGATTCACGGTGCCCCTGTTTGCCGAGACTCACAAGGGCGACAGCATAGGGCAATTGGGGCAGCCGGGTCAAGGCGAAACGGGCGCACGGCGCACCTTGCACGGCCCGGCCGGTGTTCACGCGACAGGGTTCTGTTCTAAGACTACGGCTTGTCGGCGAACACCTTCACTTCGCGGGGGGTGACGTACACCGTGCTGCCGGTGGCGATGCTCAACGAGCGGTAGCGATCCTGCGCTCAACTCGGCATGGAGCCGCTCGCCCGACTCGGCCGTCAGCTCCAGCCGCACGTTCGGGCCGGCCGAGTGAATTCGCGTCACCACGGCCTCCAACGCCGGATGGCCGTTGCGCGTCACGTCGACGTCCAATTCGTGCGGGCGGATGAAGACGCTGGCCGACTGCGTCGGCGTATCGGCGTGCTCCGGCGATTCCCAGCGCGAGCGTGGCGAAATGGACTTTGCCCCCTTCCAGCCGCGCGCGAAAAACGTTCACCTCGCCCAGGAATTTCACCACGAACTCGGTGGCCGGCCTGTGGAACACTTCGTCGGGCGTGCCGATCTGCTCGATCCGCCCCTCGTTCATCACCAGCACGCGGTCGGCCAATTCGAGCGCCTCCTCCTGGTCGTGCGTCACGAAGACGCTGGTCAGGTGAATCTCGTCGTGCAGCCGGCGAAGCCACTGCCGCAGCTCCTTCCGCACCTTCGCGTCGAGCGCGCCGAACGGCTCGTCCAACAGCAGCACCTTCGGCTCGATCGCCAGCGCGCGGGCCAGCGCCACCCGCTGCCGCTGACCGCCGGAAAGCTGGTGCGGATAGCGATGGGCCATGCTCTCCAACTGCACGAGCTTCAGCAGCCGCATGACCTTGTACTTGATCAGGTTTCGCCCCGGCCGCAGCCGCTTCGGCCGCACCCGCAGCCCGAAGGCCACGTTCTCGAAGACCGTCATGTGGCGGAACAGGGCGTAGTGCTGGAAGACGAAGCCGACCTGCCGCTTGCCGACGTTCCGCCGGGCGACGTCCTCGTCGTGGAAGAGGATCGCGCCGCTGCCGTCGTCCGGCTCTTCCAACCCGGCGATGATCCGCAGCAGCGTGGTCTTGCCCGAGCCCGACGGCCCCAGCAACGCCACCAGTTCGCCGGTAGCCACGCTGAGGCTGACGTCCCGCAGCGCAGTGAACGCGCCGAAGGTCTTCGTGATGTTGCGGACTTCAATGCCCATGCGTCAACTCATACGGTAGGGCGTGGGTTATGCTTCAGCATGGCAGTGCATGTTATGCTGAAGCACAACCAGCAGACTAACATATCGAGGTTCTTCGCCACAATCGGAGAGAATTGATCAGCGGTAGAACCCCAAATTGCTTTCGGTAGAACAAAACACTCATACGATGGGCGAAAGCGGCGGCGGAAATCGCTGCCGACGCACTTTTCGAGGACGCGTACCACATCGTCATACGGTTCCGCAAGCGCACCAACGTGGAAACGTCCGTCTGTGGTCGTCACGAGCAGGAATGGGTTATTGCCGCCGAATTCCTCAACTCTGGAAATAGCAGTCGGCAAGATCTCGAAACACTGCCCTCCCCGCCGGCCAAACAATCGGCTCTCTTCGACCTTGAGGGTTGAGGAGCAGCACTCAAGCGTCAATCCGCCGTAGTAGAACCGAGGCCATTTCATAGTCCCTCGCCTTTGCCCGATGCGTGCTGTGCCAGCCGTTCGGCCTGCATGTGGTTCTTGATCTCGACGCAACGAGAGAGTCTCCCGATTGCCGCCACGCCTTCAGCCTGCCGTACTTCAGTCGCAATCATCAAATATTATGCCAAAGCAAAGCCTGCTGGACAGGCCTCACGTCTCTCGGAGCGATTCTTGCGACGCGGGTTTCGGCGATCGTACGAGCCGATCGGCGTACTTCTCTGCCTGGAGCTTCATGTAGTATTCCACAAGCCGTTTCGGATCGTGTCCGCATTGCTCGGAAATGCGGTGGCGCACGGCGCGAATTCGGTCGATTGTCGGATCGGCCGGAAAATCGGGATTCATCTTATGTCTCCTCACCAAGGAGTTCAAATGGGGTCACCAAGCTGGGAACATGCAATCCCAACATTCCATTGATGATGCGGATGTGTTGAAACTTGTTTGCATTTGCCAGATGTCGACAATTCCACGTCAGCAAAAAGTCACATTTATGGTAGGAAGCCAATGCCAAGTGCAATGCATCGCCAGCCGGATCAGACGGCATCAGTGAATGGTCGATGTAGGTTTTCACAATCTCCCACACTTCGGGCAGGATCGGAAGCACCGCGATCTCCTCCACCAGCGCCAATGTCTGCTGCTTTGTCGGATAATCGCCGGAGTTGAGTTCGTCGAGAACGGCCGGGCTAACGTAGACTTCATAGGACTTCCGCTTGAAGTCCCACCAGTGTTGCGTCCAGTTCCGCCGCACAACGGCGTCCACATCCGTCCGAGTTTGGCGGTAGTAGCTCGGAATCGACGTTTCGACATAGACTCGCGAGCTTGGCATTTGGCTCTCTCCAGATTGTGTCTTTGCTCATTGCGGACGGCTCTCAAGAGCCCGATGCCGCCGTACTATCGCTTACTTGCCACTTTGCCACGCTTTAAGCCTACGCCTTTTCAGGTAAGAGGTCAATCTCCCGTGTACCCCAGTTCCTCCGCTGACAGTTGCTCTGACGTCTTCCACTGCAACAACGACTTGAGCACGAGCGTAATCAGCGCCAGCAGCGCCAGCAGCGAAGCGACGGCGAAGGCGGCGGCGAGATCGCCGAAGGAGAGCCCCTTGTACAACTGCTCGACGCGCAGCGGCAACGTGTTGGTGCTGGCGACGTTGCCGACCACGACCGACACGGCCCCGAACTCGCCCATCGCCCGGGCGTTGCAGAGAATCACGCCGTAGAGCAGACCCCACTTGATGTTCGGCAGCGTCACGCGCCAAAACGTCTGCAAACCGCCGGCGCCCAACACGCGGGCCGCCTCTTCCTCCTCAGTTCCCTGCGCCTGCATCAGCGGAATCAGTTCGCGGGCGACGAAGGGGAACGTAACGAAGAGCGTCGCCAGAACGATTCCGCACGGCGCGTAAACGATGTGGATATTGTACTTTTCCAGCCACGGCCAGAACCACCCCTGCCGCCCGAAGAGCAGCACGAAAACCATGCCCGCAATCACCGGCGAAACGCTATAGGGCAGATCGATCAGCGTAACCAGCACGCTCTTGCCGACGAATTCGAACTTGGCGATCGCCCAGGCGGCGAGGATGCCGAACAGCGTGTTGATCGGCACGACGATGACCGCAGCCAGCAACGTCATGCGGATGGCCGAGAGCGTATCGGGTTCTTTCAGCGCATCGAAGTACGCTCGCCATCCCGCCGAGAGCGCCTCGGAGAACACCAGCACAAGCGGCATGAACAGGAACAGGCCGAGAAACGTCAGCGTGACGCCGATCAGCAGCAGCCGCACGCCGAGAGGTTCGGCCACGGCGCCGGTCGCTCGCTGCCGAGCGGCGGATGTCAGTCGTAGTGCCACGGTTCCCGCCATTGAAAGTCTTGCCCTTTCTCGAAGCTCAAAAATCTACGAACCAGAACTGTCTGCGCTCTACGTAACCGTTCACTGGGCGGCAAGGGGACGGAGGAGGTTTTCGGAGAAATATCTTCTCCTGCGGCGGATACTGTCGCCGAAAACCTCCTCCGTCCCCCTCTGTTTCCGGCCTGTGAACGCTTACGCGCTCCACAATCGATGGTGCAAAACCGCAAGCGGTTTTCCTATTTCCTACGCCCTAAGCCGCAATCCCCTTCTCTACGTCGCATATCGCCGGCTCCACCATTGCGTCAAATTGATAAACAACAGAATGATGAACGACGCGATCAGCGTCACCACCGCGATTGCGGCCGCTTCGCCGAAATCAAATTGCTCCAGCTTCGTGAAGATCAGCATCGGAACCACTTTCTCCCACTTGCTGGCGATAAAAATCACCGAGCCGTACTCGCCCAGTCCGCGGGCGAAGGCCAGGGCGAAGCCGGTCAGCAGCGCGGGCAAGATGGTCGGCAGAATGACCCGCCGCAGCGTCTGCCACCGCGTCGCCCCCAGGCTGGCCGCCGCCTCCTCGACCTCCACGTCCATGTCCTCCAGCGCCGGCTGCAAGGTGCGGACGACGAACGGCAGGCCGATGAACGTCAGCGCCACGATGACGCCCCACTTGCTATAGGCGATTTCGATCCCGTAGGGGGCCAGCCAGCGGCCGACCCAGCCGTCGCTGCGAATACAATTCGGCCAGCGCGATGCCCGAGACGGCCGTCGGCATGGCGAACGGCAGATCGACCACCGCGTCGATGAACCTCTTGCCCACGAAGGAATAGCGCACCAGCGTCCAGGCGACGATCAGTCCGAAGAAGGCGTTGATCGCCGCGGCCGCCAGCGAAGCGCCGAACGACAGCTTGTAGGCGTCGATCGCCTCCGGGCCGGTCACGGACGCCCAGAAGTCGGCCCAAGAGACGCTGGCCGACTTCAGGAACAACGCCGCCAAGGGGATCAGCACCAGCAAGCTCAGATAAGTGAGCGTGCAGCCCATCGTCAGGCCGAACCCCGGCAGAACGCTGCGCTGTTTTAGACTCATCGTATACTCTCCCTCTCCCTTTGGGAGAGGGAACCCATGATTACAGCTTCTCTTTCGACATCTTCGAGTAGAAACCGCCCTTGGCGAAATGCTCGTGGTTGGCCTTCGCCCAGCCGCCGAAAACGTCGTTGATGTTGAAAAGCTCGACGTTGGTGAAGTTCTTCATGTACTCCGGGGGAATCCCCTCCGTCTTGCGCGGACGGTAGTAGTGCTTGGCGGCGATCCGCTGGCCTTCGGGCGAGTAGAGATACTTCAGGTACGCTTCGGCCACCTTCCGCGTGCCGTGCTTGTCCACCATCTTATCGACGACCGCCACCGACGGCTCGGCCAGAATGCTGATCGACGGGACGACGATCTCATACTCCCCCTTCTTCACGTCCCTGATCGAACGGATCGCCTCGTTCTCCCACGCCAACAGCACGTCGCCGCGCCGCTTGTTGACGAAGGTCAGCGTCGAGCCGCGGGCGCCGGTGTCGAGGATCTTCGCATGACGGTACATCTCCTCCACAAACTTGAACGCCTTCTTCTGCGCCTTGGCCACTGCGCCGGCCTGCCGCGGATCGTTCAGCTTGGCCAGATTGCCCAATTCGCGCTTCAGCGCAAACCCCCAGGCGGCCAGATAATTCCAGCGGGCGCCGCCGGAGGTCTGCGGGTCGGGCGTGACGATCTCCACACCGGGCTTCAACAGGTCGTCCCAGTCCTTGATCTCCTTCGGATTGCCCCGCCGCACCAGAAAGACGATCGTCGAAGTGTACGGGGCGCTGTTGTTCGGCAGCGCTGCTGCCAATCCTTGTCGATCAGGCCGTCGGAGTTCTTGACGATGTTGTCGATGTCGTTGGCCAAGGCGAGCGTGACCACGTCGGCTTCGTTGCCGCCGATGACGCTTCGCGCCTGCTTACCCGATCCGTCGTGCGACGGGATGATCTCGACCTTCTTGCCGGTCTCTTTCTGCCAGTGTTTGGCGAAGGCCGCATTGAATTCCTGGTAGAACTCGCGGGTCGGATCGTAAGAGACATTCAGAAGCTTCTTGACCTGTCCCGCCGAATCCGGTCCCGCCGAGTCCGGTTGCCGCAACAACCCTGAAAAATCCACCCCAACCACACGAAAGCCAACACCAAGGCCAAGCGGACGCGGCAGCCAGACTTCATCGGAGGGTTCCTCGAAAAATGGGTGGGAGTGGTGCAACAACCGCCGATGGCACGATTTGTGCATCGGGCAAGGCTTCCTATCGTCGCAACTCCCGTGCCGCGTCACGGAATGTGGGGATGCGGGCGCTTTGACGACGAATATGGAGGATAGCGAAACTGCGCGGTCATCGGCCGTGATATACCATGGACGAATGCCGTGGTATATGATAGACTTGCCGTTGTATGTGACGGCTCGCGGCCGCAAAACGGAGTCCATCGCGCCAACGGGAACTGCCCAGGTTCGATGCTGGGACTGGTCCGGTTAGCCGGGTTTATTGATGGCTCAGAGGAATTGCACGCGCAGTTGCCATACTAACCCGAAGCGCAAGCGAGGCCAAATGCCAACTCTTTCCCCTGCCCTCGCTTGCGCTGCGGGTTGGTGTCGGCGCATGGAGAATCCGGGTTAGCACAAGAATCGAAACAGAACCGACAATGGAGCAGTACCAACAGTTACTTTTGAACGTCTGGCAAGAAGCTTGCCGGCACATCGAGATCGGCCAATCGACGGCGAACATCGCCGCCATGTTGGCCCGGCACATCCCGGTCGAGCAGGTTCTGGTCCGTCGCATCGACTCCGTCCGATCGGGCCTGGAGACCATCGCCGCCGGGTTCTCCGGTCGCCAGCAGCCATCGCCCTGCGGCGGGAGACTGTCCCGATTTTCGCGGGCACCGCGGCGAAGCCGTGGTCGACGAAATGGGACTGTCCCCTTTGGTGGCTCACTTGACGCCCGCACGAATTGCTCGCCCGCCGAATTGCAAGCGCTGTTGGAGTGGTGTCGCCGCGGAAAGATGTCGCATCGGCGCGGCGAGGAGCCGGCCGCCGCCGGCTTCGCGCGTGTTCGCCTCGAACCAACATGATGGCGACGTGATGGTCGGACCCTTGGGCGATGCAGCGGGCCACTGCGGCGTGCTGGTCATGCTCGCCGCCCAGCGGCCGCCCCTTCGCCCCCGAGCACCTCGAACTGGCCCAACTCCTCTTGGAGCCGATTTCGGTGGCCTTCGATAACGACCTTCGGCTGCGCGAGATGGCCGCCCTGCGCGAGGCCGCCGAGGCCGACAAACGTTCGCTGCTTGACCCGGCTGGGACGCAAGACGCTCGGCGACACCATCGTCGGCGTCGAATCGGGGCTGCGCGCCGTGATGGATCGCGTCGAGCTGGTCGCCCGCAGCGATGCCCCCGTGCTGATCTTCGGCGAGACGGGCACCGGCAAGGAGTTGGTCGCGCGGGCGATCCACAATCGCTCGTCGCGCCACAGCGGCCCGTTCGATCGGGTCAACTGCGGGGCGATCCCGCCGGAACTGATCGACTCGCAACTGTTCGGCCACGAGCGGGGCGCGTTCACCGGCGCGGTCGAGGCGCGGCGCGGCTGGTTCGAGCGGGCCGACGGCGGCACGCTGTTTCTCGACGAGATCGGCGAGTTGCCCCCGGCGGCCCAGGTTCGCATGTTGCGCATCCTGCAAGACGGCTGGATGGAGCGGGTCGGCTCGGAGAAGTCGATCAACGTCGACGTGCGGATCGTCGCCGCCACGCACGCGCGACCTGGCCTCGATGGTCGCCGAGGGGCGATTTTCGCGAAGACTTGTGGTATCGCATTGCCGTCTTCCCGATCGTGCTGCCGCCGCTGCGCGAGCGGCGCGAGGACATTCCCAGGCTGGCCGCCCATTTCGCCGAGCGTGCGGCCACGCGATTCGGGCTGGCGCCGGTTGCGCCGAAGCCGGCGGATCTTCGCGCTGTTGACGTCATACTCCTGGCCGGGCAACGTGCGGGAACTGGCCGCCGTGATCGATCGGGCCGCGATTCTCGGCGATGGAAAGCGGCTCGAGGTGGCCACGGCGTTGGGCGTAAGCCCCGATTCACCGCACAACGTCGTCGCCGGCCACGTCGCACGCTTGGGCGGCAGCTCCGGGAATTGGAACGGCAATTCAACTGTCGGCGATCGCTGGGGTGGCAGTGCAACCGCCACCCCAACTGAGGCGGCAAGCGAGGCTGCTTCAACCGCGCCGATCGAGCCGCTCGACGCCGCCATCCGCCGCCACATCGAATCGGCGCTCGCCGCCGCCGCCGGACGAATCGAAGGCCGCCAGGGCGCCGCCGCCATGCTGAAGATCAATCCGCACACGCTGCGGGCGAAGATGCGCAAGCTCGGCATCGACTGGGCCCGCTTTCGCGACCCTCGCTAGCCCGCGTCGTCAATCGGCGGCCGCTTGACAGGGCGGAATGTATAGCCGATACTCTCGGCGAGTGGGTGGAACGCCCCATTTGCGATTGCGCGACGATCACCTCTATTTCAAGGAGTTTTCTCATGGTTCGGCGACGTGCATTTTGGACGGCGATGGTGTTGGCGGCGCTGGCGGTCGTGTCGGCTCGGGCCGCCGAAGACGTCTACCACGTGATCCCCTCCGACTCCTACGCTTTTGTCGTGGCAAACCGGATCGGTGAAACGAGCGCGAAGATTGAGAAGCTCGCCAAGCAGGTGGGCGCCCCGTCGGTGAACCTGCTCGACATGATCAAGAGAACAGGCGGGCGCCGCGAAGGGGCTCGACGATACCCGCGGCATCGCGCTGGTCGTGATGCCCGGCAAGGACTTGCAGAGTGAGCCGGCCCCGGTGTTCTTGGTCCCCGTGGCCAACTACAAGGAGTTCCTGGAATCGTTGGGCGTCAAGCCCGGAGACAAAATCGTCGAGGCGACGGTTTCCGGACGACCTTGCGATCGCGCAGCGGGGCGACTACGCCGCCATCTCGCCCAACGAGCGGAATTTTCGCGAGGGGCTCGAAAAACTGCTGAGCGCCAAGAAGAACGTCGCCGGCGAGTACCCGCAACTGCTCTCCTGGTTGAACGAGAACGACGCGGTTGCGGTGGCGACGTCCAGCGGACGTGAAGTCGGCCTCGCGAGTGATGCAACAGCAGTTGCGGCAAATGGAGGAGATGTTCGCGCGAATGAATATGCATGAGGAGGGGCCTCGCCGCTTGTGGGTCTGCAAGTCTATGTCAGGTTTTGCAATGGGCCGAAAAAGAGGTCGACGTCGTCGGCATTGCAGCGCGGGTCGATAAGCAGGGAGACGTCCATCTGCATTACACGCGTCCACTTCGCCAAAGAGCAGCAGTTTATCGCCGGAGTCGCTGGCCAAGCTCCACCCGACCGGAAAGAGCCCGCTGGCGGGCATGCCGGCCGGACCCTTCGTGTTCGCCGGCGGCGGCCCCTGGGCCGACGCCCTCTCCCGCAGCATGTTGTCGTTCCAGGCCGACACCATGAAGAAGCTCTTTCAAAAGAGCTACGGCATCGACGAGAAACAGGCCGAGCAGCTTGCCAAGAAGTCGCTGGAAATGCCCGGCGGCATCCGTTCCGTCGCGTTCATGATGGGGCCGGGCCAGCCGGGCGAACCGCTGCTGGGCGACATGTTGGCCATCTACAACGTGGACGATGCGCCGAAATTCCTCGATCAGTATGAGAATATCTGTCGCCGATGAACCAGCCCGGCAAGCCGGCCGAAGACGCCAAGAAGCTCTTCTCGGCAAAAAAGACGAAGGTCGGCGAGTTGCCGCGCCCTTGAAAATGAAATGGTGATCCCGACTCCTCCCCAAGCCGCGGGACTACCGGGCTTTGAAGAGAACATGAGCAAGATCTTCGGCGTCCGCGGCGGCAAGATGAAGATCCTGCTGGTTGCCGTCGACAAGCACAACGTCGCCATCAACTTCACCGGCCGCGCCCCGACGATCATGCGGGCGATCGCGGCGATGAAGAAGCCTTCCGACAGCCTGGCGAGCGATGCGGAAATCGCCAAGACGGCCGCTCTGCTTCCCGCCGGCGCTCAATGGGTCGGTTACTTCAATCCCAGCGGCGCCGTCGCCTTTGCCAAGTCGTTCATCGACGCCATGATCGGCGAGACGGGCTTCAACAAGCCCAACATCCCCGACTTCCCCGCTTCGTTGCCGATCGGGATCGCCGCCAAGGCGACGCCCGGCCAGTTGCAGGTCGAGACGGTCGTGCCCTCTTCCGTGCTCGACGCCGTCGGCAAGTACGTCGGTCTGGTGCAAAGCGCCGAACACCCGGAAGTCCCCTAGGAGTCGCGTCCGAATCGGTTGGTTGCATTTGTAGGACGGATTTCCAAATCCGTCCGATCTTCAGGAACGGATTTTGAAATCCGTCCTACGGTAAGTCGTGCAGTTCATTTTGGCGTGTGCGGCTAGTTGCCAACTCCACCTTGTCGTATTTCTGCGCGTCGCTAGAATTGAGGGCGTCCGTTGGAAGCTGTGCCGTTGGCGCGGGCGAATCGAGGCGGCACAAACCGCCACACTTGCCCAGTCTTCCGTTTCACTCTCGACTTCGGAAAGGTCAAGACCATGAGGATGTGTACGACTGCACGGCGTCCAAGTTTCCTGGCGATTGTTGCACTCTCCGCGGCTGTCGTCGCACTGTGCGGCTGTCCGGCCACGAATCGATCAAAACCGGCGGAATCAGCGGGCAAGAAGCAATCGAAGGTCGAATTCCCAACCGAGCAGCCTATCGGAAGACCGAAGGCGGAAGAGCAGGCGGAACATCATCCGCCGACAACCAACAAGACCGCAACTTCCGCACGGCAAGTAGCCCAAGATGTGGAGGACGCGGTCAAGAAGCCACACGATCTCGGCCCGCCGCTGGTCGATGATCCCGGCGACCTCAAGCAGTTGTATCCGAAGACTCCCGTCTGGATCGACAAGAAGCACAAATGGGTCGTTCTGCAAGGCGAGGTCTGTTCGGTCGGCTATCCGCTGGAGTTTTTCGTCTCGTACCCCACGAAGGCTTACGAATCGGTCGTGGCGGTGAACGTGAACAAGCCGGTGGCGTGGATCGTGCACACTGGCCTGGTGGCGGTCGGCGCTGAGCCGGGTCATCCCGCCCAATCCGATCAAAGCGTCACTCCGCCGAAGTTCAGTCCGCCTACCGGCACCGAGATCGCCATCGAGGTCCGCTGGAAGGACAAGAGGGGCAAGGTCCAATCGGCGGACGCCCGGCAATGGGTCCGCAACATCAAGACGAAGAAGGCCCTGGACACCAACTGGGTCTTCGCCGGCAGCGTGTTCGTCAACGAACCAGGAGAGCGGAAAGAAGTACTACGCGGCCGATGCGGGGGACTTGGTTTGCGTGCTCAGTTCGCCCTATGCCATGCTCGATCTGCCGATGTTCGGCTACGGGGCCATCGAAGCCCGAACCTTCGAAGCCTTCAAAGAGCACATCTCCGCCGCAAGGCACGCCGGTTACCCTGTTGTTGAAGCCGATCTTGGCGACCAACCCCGGCGGCAGGAATAGCCGCGCCGCCAATATGCCCGCCTGCCACAAGTCGACACGCCGCCGCCGAGCAGAAGGCCGTCGCCGTCGCCGAGCCCTGGCTGGCGCTGGTCGATCGCGGCGAATACTCGCAGGCTTGGGAGACGGCATCCGCCGCGCTGAAGACAGAAACCGGGCGAAGGGACTTCATCAAGATCGTCGGCGACAGACGAAAGCCGTTCGGAAAGGGCTTCCAGGCAACTGAATCGAAACGATTCGCCACGAGTCTGCCCGGCGCCCCCGATGGCCAGTACGTCGTCCTAATAGGCCTTGTTCGCCAATGAAAATCGGCCGTCGAACGGTGCTCCCGATGCTCGACAAAGACAAAGAATGGCGTATTTCGGGTATCACGTCGATTAGCGGGTGGTGCCATGCAACTGCTGTTAGGCGGCGAGTGTCGTGAAACAAACGCCCCACGACTGCGGTCGCGGGGAAGATGCGGTGTCGTTTCTCCGACTTTCCCTGGCCGAGCATTCAAATGAGCAAACACCTCGCGGCGTCATCGTCGCCTGCGGTTGTCATCACGGGCGCCTCGACCGGCATCGGGCGGGCGTGCGCCGCTCGAACTGGATGGCCGCGGTTTCCGCGTCTTCGCCGGCGTTCGCGCCGGCGACGGCCGCCGAACAACTTCGCGCCGAATGCTTCCTCCCGTTTGACGCCGCTGGTGATCGACGTTACCGAGGCTGACACGATTGCCGCGGCCGCCAAGAGCCGTCACCGAAGCGGTGGGCAACGCCGGGCTGGCCGGCCTGGTCAACAACGCCGGAATCGTCGTCCCCGGACCGCTCGAACTTGTTCCCATCGACGACGTCCGCCGCCAACTCGAAGTAAACGTGGTCGGCCAGCTCGCCGTCACTCAGGCGTTTCTTCCATTGCTGCGGAAGGCGCGCGGCCGCGTGGTCAACATGAGTTCGATTAGCGGCGGGCTGTCGGTGCCGTACCTTGGCCCGTACTCGGCGTCAAAGTTTGCTTTGGAAGCGATCAGCGATTCGCTGCGACTGGAGCTCCGCAATTTCGGTATCCGCGTCTCGGCCGTCGAGCCCGGCGCGATCGCCACGCCGATCTGGCAGAAATCGCTGGCCTCGGCCGAGCAATTGGCCACGGACCTCGATCCGTCGGCGCTCTCCCTTTATGAGGCCGATTTGGCGGCCGTCCGCAAGCTGGTCGATCACTCGATCCAGATCGCCGCTCCGGTCGGCCGCGTGGTCAAGGCGGTGGTTCACGCCCTGACGGCCCGCCGGCCGAAAGCTCATTATTATCTCGGTTGGAACGTGCGGTTCTGTTTCAAGGGGATGAAGATGCTCCCCGACCGGCTTCGCGATCGCCTGCTGCGAAAGCTGGTCGGCCTGCGCTGACGGGGACTGTCGCGATTTTCGTATCAACGAAAATGGGACTGGCCCCCTTGCCCGTCCATTGGGGCGAGGGTTTTTCGCGATGATTGACGTCCGCCCGCGTTTCGAGAAAGTCGTTCCCGCGAGAAGCTGGAACCATCCTGCTCACGTCCGCGCAGCCCGGCAATACTCTGTCCCGGTGAAGGATGGTCGTTTCTGCCCCTCGCACGGGTGAATCGTAACGGCACAGCGAGCCCATCTTGTCTCGGCATTACACGCGGCATGGGGGCTATTGCAAGAAACGCCGCGGCGGGGGAAACTATGGGCTCCGAATATCGAAAATCCCCAGCAATCGATGGAAAAGGAGAGCCCGCTCATGGCCAGCCAAGTTCCGTGCGTCAATCGTCTCGTTGGATCGCTTCCCAAGGTCGGCATCCGGCCCGCCATCGACGGCCGGCGCGGCGGCGTTCGCGAATCGCTGGAAGGCCAAACGATGGGCATGGCCAAGGGCGTGGCCAAGCTGATTTCCGAATCGTTGCGCCACGCCTGCGGCGTCCCGGTCGAATGCGTCATCGCCGACACGTGCATCGGCGGCGTGGCCGAAGCCGCGCAGACCGCCGAGAAGTTCGCCCGCGAAGGCGTCGGCGTCTCGCTGACCGTCTCGCCCTGCTGGTGCTACGGCTCGGAAACGATGGACATGGATCCGCTGGTGCCGAAGGCCGTGTGGGGCTTCAACGGAACCGAGCGGCCCGGGGCCGTTTATCTGGCCGCCGTGCTGGCCGGACACAACCAGAAGGGCCTGCCCGCCTTCAGCATCTACGGCCGCGACGTGCAGGACAAGGAACAGATCAACGACATCCCCGCCGACGTCCGCCAGAAGATTTTCGGCTTCGTCCGCGCGGGCCTGGCCGTGGCCACCATGCGCGGCAAGTCCTATCTCTCGCTGGGCAACGTCTCGATGGGCATCGCCGGCTCGTTGGTGAACCACGACTTCTTCGAGCGCTACCTCGGCATGAGGGTCGAGACGGTCGAGAGCGTCGAGTTCGTCCGCCGCATCGAACAAGAAGATCTACGACGAAGCCGAATACCAACGCGCCGCCGCCTGGGCCAAGGCCAACTGCAAAGAAGGCGAAGATCGGAACGCGAAGAAGCTGACGCCCGAACAGAAGGCCCGCGTCTGGGAATGGTCGCTCAAAATGGCCATGATCGGCCGCGACCTGATGGTCGGCAATCCGCGGCTGGCCGAGATGGGCTTCGTCGAGGAGTCGATGGGCCATAACGCCATCGCCGCCGGCTTCCAGGGACAACGCCAGTGGACCGACACCTATCCGAACGGCGACTTCATGGAAGCGATCCTCAATTCGTCGTTCGACTGGAACGGCATCCGCGCCCCGTACATCATGGCCACCGAAAACGACTGCCTCAACGGCACGGTCATGCTCTTCGGCAACCTGTTGACGGGCACGGCCCAGGTCTTCGCCGACGTGCGGACCTACTGGAGCCCGGCCGCGATCAAGCGCGTGACCGGCTACGATCCGACCGGCGCCGGCGGCCGTCGGCTTGATCCACCTGATCAACTCCGGCGCGGCCGCGCTGGACGGCGCCGGCTGTCAGCAGATCGGCGGCCAGCCCGCTATGAAGCCCTTCTGGGACATCAGCGAGCAGGAGGCGAAGGCGTGCCTCGACGCCACCACGTGGTACCCGGCGATACTCGAATACTTCCGCGGCAGCGGATTTTCGTCGCACTTCGTCTCGCGCGGCGGAATGCCGGTCACGATGCTCGCGGATAAATCTGATCCACGGCCAAGGCCCGGTGCTGCAAATCGCCGAGGGCTGGACGTTCGAACTGCCCGAAAAGGCCCACAACACGCTGGACAGCCGCACCGATCCGACCTGGCCGACGACCTGGTTCGCTCCGCGTTGCACCGGCGCGGGCGTGTTCACCGACGGCTACTCGGTGATGAACGCCTGGGGCGCCAACCACGGGCGCGTTCAGCTACGGTCACGTCGGCGCCGATCTGATTACGCTGGCCGCGATGCTGCGGATCCCGGTCTGTATGCACAACGTGCCCGAGGAAAGCGTCTTCCGCCCGAGCGCCTGGGCCGGCTTCGGCACCGCCGACCTCGAAGGCGCCGACTTCCGCGCCTGCGCCAACTTCGGCCCGGTGTACGGGCGGTAGTCCCGTCCGTCGCCGCAGTTTTTTGCAGTCAAGTTGAACACGAGCCCAGGGAGGCAGTGTGATGGAGTGCGCCAATGGGAGCAGGTTGCGCAATGGTTGTGTTGTCAACAGCCGCGGCGCCGCACGCCTCTTCATCTTGGCGATTGCCCTGCTTTCGCCGATTGCCGGCTCGTCGATTCTGGCATCGGAATCGGTTCCTGCTCAAGCGAATGCTCCCTTTTCCCGCCGTCCGCCAGAGAAGCCTCGCGGCAAGATCAAGATTGCCGCCATCGCGTTGGCCACCGTGGACGGGATGCTCGAAAACAACTACGCGCGAGGGCTCCGCTTGGCCGAGATCAGCCTCAAGCACAAGCCCGACATCATTCTGTTGCCCGAGGCGTTCGCAGCGGGCTACTGCGGGAAGCCCCTGGCCGAAGTCGCCGAGGATCGCGACAAGAGTGAGCACCTTGCCAAGTTCCGCGAACTATCGGCCAAGGCCGGCTGCATGATCGTCCTCGGCTATCTCGAAAAGATCGAAGGCGATCGCCGAGTGCGAAACGCCGTGGCGGTTTACGATCGCGGCAAGCTCGTCGGCGTCCACTACAAGCACAATCTCTATGCCGATACGGCACGGCCCTATCGCGATGAGGCGTCGCTGATGGCTTCGGGTAAGGGGATCGAGGTTTTCGACACCCGCTTGGGACGCCTCGCGGTCCTTATCTGCTACGAAAACACTTTCCCTGCCAACTGGGATGCGCTGCGCGGCAAGGTGGACTACATCCTCAGTCCTTACAACTGCGAGTGCGATCTGTCCGGCCTGAACGTCGCCAGCGCCAAGCGGCTGGCGATCCCGTCGGCGTGGGCCAATCGCACGGGAACGGTTTTCCAGGGAGACCACTACATGATGAATCCGGGCACGGCCGGTATTGTGGATGCCAAGGGCAAGGTCGTCGTCCGTTCACGGGGCGACGCCGGAATATCTCGGTCGGAGAACTCGATGTCGCCGCAGGACGCGGCCGCAAGTCTGCCGCAAGCGGCAACAACGCCAAAACGCCGCAGTGAGGACCGCGACGGCCGGTAGTCAGACCTTCTTCTTGATCCTGATGTTGCGGAAGTAGGTCGGCACGCCGGCGTGTTTGCCTTGCAGGCCGACGTAGCCCTTCGTGGCAAGTTGCGCCGCCGGTGTGCTCTCCCAGGGCGGAATGTCGCTGCCATCGGGATTCTTCTTCGCCGAAGTCCATTTCGCCATGTCGAACTTTGTGACGGCCTCGCCGTTGAGCGTCACCGTAATGTGCTTGCCGTTGCAGACGACCGTGATATGGTTCCATTGGCCGGGCTTCTTGACCATCGACTTCGTCGGGGCCAGGCGGCCGAAAATGCGCCGCACATTTCCACGTCTTCGACATATTGGCCGCCTCCGAGCCGAAATCGTCGAGAATCTGCACCTCGATGGAATTCGGAATCCAATTCGCCCGGTCGGTGCAATAGACGAGAATGCCGCTGTTCGAGTTCGTGGCCGTCTTGAATTCGAGATCGAGTGTGAAGTTCTCGTACTGCTTCTTGGTCCAAATAGCCTCATCCTTCGTGGCCGACAGCACGCCGTCCTTGACCGACCACACTCCCTTGGCAAACGTGGCATCGGAGAGATCGCCGGCAAAAATGGTTTCCCACCCGCTTTTATCGGGCTGCGTTTTCGTGGTTTTCGTCGCTTCGGGCACGGCAGCCGTGACAGCCGCCACACCCAGCAAGGCGGCCAACATGGCAATCGTCTTCTTCATGGTTGCGTCCTCGTGTAAAGAGTGGTTGATGGTCCTTAAAACCCGCGGGCCGCCTGGATGTCGGCGAAGTCGCGGAGGTGATAGTCGATGCCGACGTAATCGAGCACGCGGCAGAGCGAGCGCAGGGCGACGCCCATTCCGTCGGGTCCGCTGAATCCGCCGAACTGCCCGCCGCCCTTCAGATGCGGTTCCAGGTCGAGAAACACGCCGGGAATGCCGCGGCGGCGGAGCTTCCGCTCGACGGCCGGCAGGATGCGGCTGAAATCGCGCAAGATCGCCTCGTGAGCGCTGTCGCCCACGTCGGCCGGCACGAAATGCCGCAGTGCCTCCTCGTTCACCGGATGCAGCGGCGACGGGTTCGGCCCCTTTTCCTCCGCCGGGCAGCGGTAGTCCTTGATGTGCAGCCAGCCCAGCCCCGGCTTCATCGCCAGATACTGCTCGAACAACTCGGCGGGCGAATAGCCCTGCGTCAGGATGTTGGCCGCGTCGAAAATCAGCATCATGCCGGGATGATTCACCTGCCGGTGAATCTCGGCCAGGATTTGGCCCGTGCTGCCGACCAGATTCGCCTCGACCTCCAGGCCGTAGGTCAGATCGGCGCGGTGGCACGCCTCGGCGATCTGGCCCAACTGGTCGACGACCTGCGGCAGACAGTCCGCCAGATCGGCGCCGCGCGGCGGATAGAACGAAAACCCGCGAATCAGCTTGGCCTCGAACGCATGGGCCAACTCGCACGCCTTCTTCACCTCGCGGCCGAGGTACTTCTTGAACGGCACGTAGGCGTTCTTCGTGCCGTCGTCCACGTCGCGCAGCTTCACCTTGCCGATCGGCGAGCCGATCGACGAGACGTTCAGCCCGTATTCGTCTTGCAGGTGGCGGATCTTCTGGATCTCGGCCAGCGTCAGGTGCATCACGTTCTTCACGCCGTCGCCGACGTCGATGAATCGCAGACTGTAGTATTGCAGTCCCAAGGCGGCGAAGGCGGAAAACTGCTGCACGGCCGTCTTCTGGTTGGCGGCTTCGTCGGCAAAGCCCGACAGGATCACTCGCGGCAGTTCAGGCATGGGAGGAACTCGGGGGTCAGAGGTCAGGGTTCAGGGGTCGGGGTTTGGAAACGAGCGGTGGCGGTTCACCGCTACGTGCCGCTGGCGGCTTCGCAAGCGTCTGTTGGACGCTCGCCGTCACCGTCGTCGTGATTCCGCCCCGCGGCGTGAACGCGGCCGTGAGCGTCATCCGCCGCGGCCGGAGCACGGCCGCCAGGTCGTCGAGAATCCGGTTCGTCAGCGTCTCGTAAAAAATGCCTTGGTTGCGATACTGCTGGAGGTAAAACTTCAGGCTCTTCAGTTCCACGCACCTGGCGTCGGGAACGTACGTGATCGTAAGCGTGCCGAAATCGGGCTGCGCCGTCTTCGGACACACGGACGTGAACTCCGGGCAGACGATCTCGATCGTGTAATCCCGCTGCGGGATTCGGATTCTCGAACGTCTCCAGCACGTCGCGGAAGCTGTCGTCCACCGTCGCCGGCTCCTTTCTTTCCGTACGCTCATTGTGGCATGATAGAAGGTCTGGGGATAGGGGGGCAACGACCGAGCACTCCACTGATGCCGATCACAGCCACTGAACGATGCAACCGTGCGAAAACCGGCACGTCGATCCTGCTATCCGGGGGGCTCGATTCGGCCACGACCGCCGCCATCGCCCGGCAGCAAGGGCTTCGCGCTGTACGCCCTGTCGGTCGACTACGGCCAGCGGCACCGCTTCGAGCTCGAGGCCGCCCGGCGCGTGGCCGCAGGCCTTGGGCGTCGAGCGGCACGTTGTGCTTGTCGGTCGATCTGGCGCCAGTTCGGCGGCAGTGCCCTGACGGCCGCGATCGACGTGCCCAAGGATCGACCGGCCGACGAGATGGCCCACGGCATCCCGATCACCTACGTGCCGGCGCGGAACACGGTGCTGCTGTCGCTGGCGTTGGCCTATGCCGAGACGATCGGCGCGGCCGACATCTTCCTCGGCGTCAACGCGGTCGACTACAGCGGCTATCCCGACTGCCGGCCGGAGTACATCGCCGCGTTCGCCGCGATGGCCAACCTGGCCACGAAGGCGAGCGTCGAGGGCCGGCTGCGATTCACCATCCACGCCCCGCTGATCCGCTGGACCAAAGCCGAGATCATCCGCCGCGGCATCGAGTTGGGCGTCGATTACAGCCTGACCCACTCCTGCTACGATCCCGATCCCAGCGGCGCCAGTTGCGGCCATTGCGACTCCTGCCTGCTGCGCCGCAAAGGCTTCGCCGAGGCGGGCCTCGAGGATCCGATAGAGCTACGCGAATGGTTAATCTCGTTCCCGATGCTCCGCGTGGAGAATGCGACCGTGTTGCGCATGCAGTTAGTCGCACTGCCTATTGCCACTTTTCATGCGAATCGCCGAAATCTTCCGCTCGATTCAAGGAGAAGGCCGCCTGACGGGCGTCGAGAGCATCTTCGTGCGCGCCGCCGGCTGCAATTTGCGCTGCGGCTATTGCGATACGCCCTATGCCTCGTGGACGCCCGAGGGCGAAGAGCTTTCAGTGGCCGAAATTCTCGATCGCATCGAGCAACTCCGCCAGTCGCCGCGGCCGGCGTTTCTCGAGCAGTTCCTGCAGCAATTCCTCCCCTCTCCCTTTGGGAGAGGGGCCGGGGGTGAGGGCGAGCGTTCAGGGCCAGAGCCAGGGTCAGAGAGCCAGATTTCGATCCCCAATCCCAACAATCCTCCAACGTCCCCGCACTCTCCCAACCACGTCGTGCTGACCGGCGGCGAGCCGATGCTCTTCGCCGAGTTGGTTCCGCTTGCGGCACGAACTCCGCGGCCGCGGCTGGCACATCACGATCGAGACGGCCGGCACGCTCTACCTGCCGGTCGACGTGCGACTTGATGTCGATCAGCCCGAAACTGTCGAACTCGATGCCGCGCGGCCGAGCGACGATCCGCGCTGGGGGCAGCGTCACGATCTGCATCGCCACGCGCCCGACGTGATTCGCCGGCTTGACGGCCGAGTACGAATACCAATTGAAGTTCGTGGTCGATTGCCCGGCCGACTGCCAAGAAGTCTTGGCGTACTTGGCCGAGTTCCCCGAGATCGAGCGGACCCGGGTGATGCTGATGCCGCAGGGCGTCGATGCCGCCGCGCTGGCCGAAAAGGCCGTCTGGTTGGAGCCCTATTGCGCGGCCCACGACTTGACGTTCTGCCCCCGCCGGCAGATCGAATGGTTCGGCATGGAACGGGGAAGATAAGAAGGGGGACGGAGGAGGCTGCCGAGAAAAAACCCAATGAACCGGACCCGGCTTCCTCGACAACCTCCGCCGTCCCCCCCTTGCCAACGCGGCGAAACGCCGCGTCTACGTCAGAAGCACCCAGCGTGGCAAGTTGCCTGTTCGCGAGCGATTCTCCGCAGAACCTCTTCGCGGCGGATCGGCACTTCGGTCGGCCCGCAAAGGCCCAACTTCACCCGATCGCCATGCACCGCCAGCACGGTCACTTCGATGTTGTCGCCGATTACCACCGCTTCGCCCGGCTTGCGACTGAGAACCAGCATGGGGTCATCCTCCTTCCCCCAAATCCCTTGCCCTTGGCTTCTTAATGATAGAATACGGGAATGCGGGGAGAAAAGTTCACCGGCAGACGCCAGGAGATGCACGACAGAGGTGCGGCCGGCTATGATCGACAAGGTGATACGGAACAGACCGTTTAGCCTGCGAGGGTGTGAAACTGGGCAAGGTTTAGATGACGTGAGTCCTTTGCTGAACGTAGCTGAAGTTGCCTATTCTTCCACCTGCGCTAAACTAGTCAGCGAACTTGTTCACCGCGTTTTGGGCCGGCCAATGCACGGCGTGCAAGCACGTCGGCTCGACCCGTTCGGCCCAGCAGACAGTTGTCGATCAGCCGCGTGTTCTCGATCTTCACCGCTAGCACGGCCAACGTTCGGCCGGCGATCCGCTCGACCGGCAGCAGCGTCTCGGGATCGACCAGCGCGACGTAGTCGATTCGCGCGTCTTCGGCCGTCTCGATCACGTCGCGCATCCTCGCACGATGATCCGACCCGCGTCGCGCTGGCCATCGTCCACGAGCTTCGCCGCCGTTTGCAGGCTCTTCCACAACACCAGCGCCCGCTGCCGGGCGGCGGGGCTCAAGCAGCGGTTGCGGGAGCTCATCGCCAGCCCGTCCGGCTCGCGCACGATCGGACAAACGCGAATCGCAATCGGCAAATTCAGGTCGGCCGTCATGCGGCGAATGACCGCCGCCTGCTGATAGTCCTTCTGCCCGAAGTAGGCCGCATCCGGCTGAACGATATTGAAAAGCTTCAGCACCACGGTGGCGACGCCGCGGAAATGCCCCGGCCGACATTGCCCTTCGAGTGGCTCGGCAACCGCGCCGACCTCGACCCACGTGGAGAGGAAAGTGGAGGGGAAAGAGGGGGCAGGTCCAATTTGTGCGCAGCAGCTCGAAGGGCCGTTCCGGCAAATTGGACCTGACCACTTTTTCCGCTGGGTACATCTCCTCGTTCGTCGGCGCAAATACAACATTCGCGCCGCAGTCGGCCAGCAATTTCAGATCGGCGTCGAGCGCGCGGGATACTCCGCAGAAATCCTCGGCCGGGCCGAACTGCGTCGGATTGACGTAGATCGAAACGACCGTGCAATCGCATTCGGCCTTGGCCGCGCGTACCAGGCTCAAATGCCCTTCGTGCAGCGCCCCCATCGTTGGCACAAAACCGATCCGCTTGCCCTCGCGCCGCACTGCGGCGAGTGCTTCCCGCAATTCGGCAATCGTAGTGATCAGTTGAGGCATTGCCTTGCTCCTACTCCATCCCCCGCACCGCCGCCAGCACTTCGGTGAAGACGGCGTTCGGGTCGTCGTCGCCGCCGCGCAACACTGGCCCCACATCGGCGCCGGCGGCCTGGTCGATCACCGCCTGGCGAATGCGATCCAATTGCGCGGCGGTCAATCGCTGCTCGCACTGTCGTCCCCGGTTGCGAATGCGATTGACCAATTCGTCGACTGGAGCGTCCAACAGCACAATCAGCCGCGGACGGACGACCGTCTCGCGCAATCGCTCGTACTGCCGCAAGAACGCCTCAAGTCGCTCGCTCGGCAGCCACGCCCGCGCGAAGGCCGCCGATTGATCGAACCAAAAATCGCTCACCGCAAAAGGGGTCAGAACTATTTTCTCTGCCAAATGTGGCTGAGCCGTCGGCTGCTTCCCGCGTACCCTGGAAAAGAGTTCTGACCCCTTTTTCGCGAGTGACCGGCTGCGTTCATGGAGGAATTCTAACTCCGTGGCCCAGGCGTGGCCAGCCGGGTCGGCGTAGAAAGCGTCGAGCTGCGGCCAGTCGGGCTGCTCCAAGATCAACTGCCCGGAAACCGCGTCGGCAAGCCGCTTGGCCAACCGCGTCTTGCCCACCGCGATCGCGCCGGTGACCGCCACGTACGGCGGCGACTGGTTCAAATGCGCGAGCAGCCGGGCGACGCTCCAGCCGATCGTCGGATGGAGCATCGAGTCGCCCACCTCGGCCGCCGGTTCGAGCACAAACCTTCGCCACGCCATCCGCGGATGCGGCAGCACAAGTTCCGGCGTCGACAGGGCCAACTCATCGTAGAGCAGCAAGTCGAGGTCGATCGGCCGCGGCCCCCAGCGCTCCGCGCGGTGGCGGCCCAAGTCGCATTCGATCTGCTGCAAGCAGCCCGAGCAATTCGTGCGGCGTCAAGCGACGTTTCCAGCTTCACGGCGCCGTTGAGAAATTCGCCTTGCCCCGGCGGGCCGCCGACCGGCGGCTGTTTCGCGCCACGAACTGCGGGCGATAAGCTTGATGCTGCGGATGCGCCGCCAACCGAGCCACGGCCTCATCGAGATTCGCCTGCCGGTCCCCTTCGTTGGAACCGAGACTGACGAGGCAGATAGGCATGGCGACTGTGTCGCGGCGATACGAAAGCTTTGGGGGGGGCCGTCCAGGCCGCGACGAATTGTCGCCAAAATTTGTTCCCTACGCTTGCACTCCCCAAAGCCTTCGCTAGCCGCCATTCTCCGGCAATCGAAAAAAATGTCAAGCCATGTCGTTGGCAATTCGGAGAATTTCTGCGCGATCCCCGGCGCCGATGGCTGCGATTGGCTTGCGCGGCATTGCAGCCGGAGACGATGCATTGGCCGGCAAGAATCTTACTCGCGCTGCCGCACCTGTGACAAGAAAAAACTCGCAGTTCGCCTGTTACAGCGTCCCCTTCGTGCTCGGCACGCCGGGCAGCCGCGGATCGGCCTCGACCGCCATCCGCAGCGATCGGGCCGTGGCCTTGAAAATCGCTTCGGCGATGTGGTGGCTGTTTCGGCCGTAGTGGACGATGATGTGCAAGTTGCACAGGGCGTTGGCGGCGAAGGCGTGCCAGAAGTCGGCCACCAGCTCGGCGTCGAATTCGCCGATCTTGTGCGTGGGAAAGTCGGCCTCGAAGACGAAATACGCCCGGCCGCCGAGGTCCACGGCCACCGTGCAGAGCGTCTCCTCCATCGGCAGGGTGAAATGGCCGTAGCGGCGGATGCCCGCCTTGTCGCCGACGGCCTCGCGGAACGCCTGGCCGAGACATATCCCCACGTCCTCGACCGTGTGGTGCTGGTCGACTTCCAGGTCGCCCGCCGCGTCGACCGCCAGATCGAAGGCCGCATGCTTGGCCAGCAGTGCCAGCATGTGATCGAAGAACCCGACGCCGGTGGCGACCCGCCCCTCGCCGACGCCGTCGAGCTTCAGCTCCAGCTCGATTTCGGTTTCCGCCGTCTTGCGGTGAATCTGGGCAGTGCGTGCCATGGTGCAATTCGCGACTGTTTGCGGTGAGAGCCGGCGACCATGTGAGTCGCGGAGTCGCTGCGGCAGTCCAGTCGCCGAGCCACCTGGCTCCGTCGGCTTTCACACTGAGTCGCTCTCGAGTCTCTCCAGGCACGCGTCGATCTCGGCGTCCGTGCCGACGCTGATCCGCAGGCCGTCGCCCCAGCCGGGATAGTTCATGTATCGGACCAGGATGCGGTCGCTGTTTGAGTTGCTCGTAGATCGGCCGGACCGGCAGGCGCGGATGGGTGTTCCAGGTGAAGTTGGCCTGCGAATCGACCGTCACAAACCCGAGCTTCCGCATTTCCGCCACCAGCCGCCGGCGGGTGGCCAGGATCTTCGCCCGATTGTCCGCCAGCCACGCCTGGTCGCCGATGGCGGCCGTGGCCGCGGCAATCGCCAGCGCGTCGCAGTTGTACGAGTCCTTCACCTTGGCCAACTGCTCGATCATCTGCGGCTGGGCCACGAGGTAGCCGAACCGCAGCCCGGCCAGCGCGTACGACTTGCTCAGCGTCCGCGACACCATGATCTTCTCGCACCGGGCCACCAGCGACATGCAGTTCGTCTCGGCGAAATCGACGTACGCCTCGTCGACCAGCAGCGGACACGGCAACCGCTCGGCAATCTCCAGCACGCGCTCCGGCGGAACCATCGTGCCCGAGGGGCTGTTCGGATTGGCCAGGAACACCAGCCGCAAGTCGTCGCTCGGCCGCGGCGAAACTCGTCCGGCAGCGACCAGTCGGCGTTGAATCGCACCTCTTCGCTCCGCGCGCCCTGCAATTCGGCCAGCGTCTTGTAGAGGATGTAGCTCGGATACGGCAGCCGCAGCGAGTTGCCCTTGGCCGACCAGCGCCCGCGTGACGATCGTCAGGATGTCGTCGCTGCCGTTGCCGCAAAGGATCCAGTCGGGCGGAACGCCCAGCAGCTCGGCCGCACGGCGGCGAAACGCGCCGGCCATCGGGTCGGGATATTTTCGCAAGCGGCGGAGCGTCTCCTCGATCGCCCGAACCACCGCCGGCGACGGCGGATACGGATTCTCGTTCGTGTTCAGCTTGATGAACTCGCCGTCCTGCGGCTGCTCGCCCGGCACGTAGCCGGCCATCGCTTCGATTTCGGGACGGAAGTAGGACATGGGAAGATGACGAAGGTCAGATGACGAATGACGAGTAGATGACGAAATGAAAATCACGAATGAACGACGGAACGATAATGGCGAATTGGCTCCGGACGCTCTTATTCGAGCGTCGCCTCTCGGCATTCCTTCGTCATTCGTCATCGCACTTCGTCATTCTCACTTCCACGCTTGCCCGATGCGCCGTCAGCCCTTCCTTGGTCGCCAGCATTCGCACGTCGCGGGCCAGCCGCATCATGCCGTCCCTGGTCGAAGTGTAGGATGCTGTTGGCGCGCAGGAAATCGTTGGCCGACAGTCCGCTGGCGAATCGGGCGGTGCCGCTGGTGGGCAGCACGTGCGACGGGCCGGCCGCATAGTCGCCCAGCGCCACCGGCGTGTAATTGCCCAAAAACATCGCCCCGGCGTGCCGGATCTTCGTCGGCCAACTCTTCGGCGTTCTCCGTGGCGATGTGCAAGTGCTCCGGGGCGATCTCGTCGGCCAAGGCACACGCCTCGTCGGCGTCGCGGGCCAAGATCACCGCGCCGAACTCCTCCAGACTCTGCCGGGCCAGCTCGCCGCGATCCAAATCGGCCAAGCCGCCGCGACAGTTCGGCCACCGCCGCGTCCAAAACGCGCCTCGTTCCAGCCGATCAGCACGCTCGCGCCCGGGGCGTGCTCGGCCTGGGCGATCAGGTCCATAGCCGTGAACTCGGGCCGGGTCGATTCGGTCGACGATCACCACCACCTCGCTCGGGCCGGCGATCGAGTCGATGTCCACCTCGCCGAAGACGTGCCGCTTGGCCAGGGCCACGAAGAGGTTGCCCGGCCCGACGATCTTGTCGACCCGCGGAATGCCCTCGACGCCGTAGGCCAGCGCGGCGACGGCCTGGGCGCCGCCGAGCCGATAGACCTCGGTGACGCCAAGCTCGTGGCAGGTGGCCAGCATGTCGGCGTTGTACGCGCCGAACTTCGTCGGCGGGGCGACGACGGCCAACTCGCCGACGCCGGCCACTTGGGCGGGCACGGCCGTCATCAGCACCGTCGAAGGATAGGCGGCCGCCCCGCCCGGCACGCAAATGCCCACGCGATCCGAGCGGCCGATACCGCTCGGCGAGATACCCGCCGGGCCGCTCCAGCCGCACGTCGTGGTGCAGAATCGCCTGCTTGAAACTCGCGGATGTTCTCGGCCACGCGGCGCACTGCCGCCAACAATTGCGGATCGGCCGCGGCATGGGCTCTCGGCCAGTTCCTCTGCCGGCACGCGAATCGTCTCGGCGGTCAGCGTCGCCTTGTCGATCCGCGCCGAATAATCCAGCACGGCCGCGATGCCGTTGCGTTGCACGTCGCCACAAATCCGCTCGACGACCTGCTGCGGCGAGAGCGGCTCGCCAAAGACCTCGATCGTCCGCCGCCGCCCGGCCTCGCTAACGACGTTCCCCTGCGGGCTGAGCTTCGCGCGGAGCTCCCCCATCGCCGCGCGGATGTCTTCCCGCCGGCTGTCGATGCGTCGAATGCGCAGATCGGTCAAGCTCATAAGTCACATCCCCGGGGCACGCTGAATCTCTATTGTGTTCTGGCCGGGCCTCGAACGGAAGGCATCCCCCCGGATAGGCTGGCAAGTCAGTCTGGCAGCGCCCCAGCGGCAGAGTTGTTATACCTCACGCAGCCGCATTCAACACTAACCCGAAGCGCAAGCGAGGGAGCGAGGGACCGTAACACATTCCCTCGCTTGCGCTTCGGATTCGTATAACCACTGAGCAAATGTGTCAATCTTGGCCGAAAGCGGTATATCTCGTTCCCCCTTGATTTCGCGACATTTCGGTTCGAGCCGGAAGAACCGCCGGCCGCCGGGGCTTTGCTCGCAAACCTTTACATCGTCTGCCGGACCTAGTAAGCTGGCAATCATCGCGCATCGTGGGAGTCTTGGTTTACGTCATGCTTGTTCGCCCTGCGAGCAAACCCGCCTTCGACTGTTGAGGAACCAGGAGCAGATTGTGAAAACTTCGCTTCAAATCGCGCTGGCGACTGTGTTGGTTTTCGCCGGCTTTACGTCGGCCTGTGCCGCCGACAACACTCCCCCGCGGGGCTTTGTCGCCCTGTTCAACGGCAAGGACTTGACCGGATGGAAAGGCTTGCTGAAGGAACCGTTCGACAATCCGGCCCGGCGCGCCAAGCTCACCCGCGAAGAGGCCGCCGAGCTGCAGAAAGAGGCCGACCAGGTGATGCGCAAGGGCTGGCGGGTGGAAAAAGGCATGTTGATCTTCAACGGCCACGGCCGAAGCCTATGCACCGCCAAGGACTACGGCGACTTCGAGATGTACGTCGACTGGAAGATCGAGCCCGCACGGCGACAGCGGCATCTATCTCCGCGGCTCGCCGCAGGTGCAAATCTGGGACCCCAATCACGTGGAAGATCGGCTCCGGCGGCCTGTACAACAATCAGAAGCATCCCTCGAAGCCGACCAAGATCGCCGACCAGCCCATCGGCCAGTGGAACACCTTCTACATCAAGATGGTCGGCGACAAAGTCACCGTGAAGCTCAACGGCAAGCTGGTCGTCGATAACGTCGTGATGGAGAACTACTGGGAACGCGACAAGCCCATCTATCCCACCGGCCAGATCGAGCTGCAAAACCACGGCAGCACCCTCTGGTTCAAGAACATCTACCTCCGCGAGCTCAAGAAGGGGAAGACACTGCATAAAAAGTAGGGGAAACGGCCCGATTTGACATTCCAACCACCCGCCGTTAATCTAGGTAGATAGCAGGGGCTGGCATCATTTTTCGCGAAATTCTAACGGAACAGACTCTTGATTATGCCCCGTCTTGGGGGCTATGGTCGTCGTATTTGTCCGCCAGGACGTCTTTCGGAGCCTCGCATGGCTGCCAAACGCAAGAGCGACTACACGGAAATCCTCGTCCGCCAGGGCGTGATCAGCCCCGACCAACTGGCCGAAGCCCAGCAAATGGTCGCCGAATCGGGCATCGGTCTGCCCGACGCCCTGACCCGGCTGGGCTATGCCACCGGCGAGGAGGTGATGCGGGCGATGGCCGAGCAGCACGGCCTGGACTACGTCAACCTCAGCGAAGTCGCCATCCCGCCCTCGGTCGTCGAGCTGGTGCCCGAGTCGGTCGCCCGCGAAAACGCCGCCATGCCCCTGGCCGAGTCCGACGGCAAGCTGACGGTGATCGTCAGCGACCCGATGGACTACGACACGTTCGACAAGCTGCGGTTCATCCTCAATCGGCAGATCGAGATCGCCTTGGCCCCGCGCGAGGCGATCCTCGAGGCCATCAACCGGCACTACGGCCAGACGGTCGGCGAAAGCGCCGACTCGATGCTGCAGGAGTTCACCGACACGGCCATCGACTTCACCGAGACGATGCAGGAGGCCGAGGCCGGCGAAGAGGAGGTCGACGAAAGCAGCGCCCCGGTCGTCCGGCTGGTGCAACTGATCATCACCGAGGCCGTGCAGCTGCGGGCCTCCGACATCCACATCGAGCCGTTCGAGGACCGGATTCGCGTCCGCTATCGGATCGACGGCGTGCTGGTGGAGCGCGACAGCCCCCCCAAACGGCTGCTCGGGGCCATCCTTTCCCGCATCAAGATTCTCTCCAAGCTCGACATCGCCGAACGGCGGCGGACCCAGGACGGCCGGATCAAGGTCACCGTGGGCGAGAAGGACCTCGACCTTCGCGTGAGCGTGATCCCCACCAGCCACGGCCAGTCGGTGGTGATGCGGATTCTGGACAAGGACAGCATCAAGGTCGGCCTGCGGCAGTTGGGCTTCTCCGACGACGACTACCAGAAGTTCAAGTCGCTGATCCAGCGGCCCAACGGGATCATCCTGGTGACGGGCCCGACGGGGTCGGGCAAGACGACCTCGCTGTACGCGGCGCTGAACGAACTGAACACGCCGGACCGGAAGATCATTACGGCCGAGGACCCGGTGGAGTACTACCTGCCGGGGGTCAACCAAGTGGAGATTCGGCACGACATTGGGCTGGATTTTGCGCGGGTGATTCGGGCGATGTTGCGTCAGGCGCCGAACGTGATTCTGGTGGGCGAGATGCGTGACCTGGAGACGGCCCAGATGGGAATTCAGGCATCTCTGACTGGACACTTGGTTTTCAGTACACTACATACGAACGATGCGCCCGGTGCTATTACACGTCTGATCGACATGGGTGTGCCGGCCTATCTCGTCTCCAGCAGCGTCGTGGCCATCATGGCCCAGCGGCTTGGTCCGCGTCGTCTGCCAAAAATGCAAGCATCCGTATACGCCACCGCAGAGCCTTGATCGAAGCCGCCGGCATTACCCCGGAAATGGCGGCCAACGCCAACTTCGCCAAGGGGAGCGGCTGCGGAAACTGCCAGGGAAGCGGCTTTCGCGGGCGGCTGGGCATCTTCGAACTGATGTTGATGTCGCCCAAAATCCGCGAACTGACCTTCAACGCGGCCCCCACCGAACAGATCCGACGAGCCGCCATCGCCGAGGGCATGAAAACGCTCTACTGGGACGGCATCGACAAGGTCCTGCGCGGCGTCACCACCCTCGAAGAGGTGTTGCGCGACCGGCGAAACGCACCGAAGCAGAGTGAAAATAGTTGGCGGCCGACGACCGGCTGCGAATAATCCTTGGCCAGGCGCTTACGGAACAGGACGACGGAAGAGGCCTCTTCGTCCCCAGGCGCAGGCTAGGCACCTCTAGCGGGGAAGATTCGGCAGATGGCCACTATCCTTATC
Source organism: uncultured Planctomycetia bacterium (assembly GCA_963815695.1). Taxonomy (GTDB): domain Bacteria; phylum Planctomycetota; class Planctomycetia; order Pirellulales; family Thermoguttaceae. Next base: position 106,326 of record CAWFIG010000015.1, on the reverse strand, counting down.
GACAAACTGCTCCAGACGGTCGTCAACCGCAAGGCCAGCGACTTGCACATCACGGTGGGCCAGCCGCCGGTGTTGCGCGTCGACGGCCATCTGGTCCGGCTGGAAACGAAGGTGCTGGAGCCGGAAGACACCACGGCTCTGATGAAGAGCATCACGCCCGAGCGGTGCCAGCAGGAGTTGCAGGAGGTCGGCGGCACGCGACTTCGGCTTCGCCTTCGGCGACATGGGCCGATTCCGCGTGTCGGTCTTCAAGCAGAAGGGCTACGTGGCGATGGTGCTTGCGGCTGATTCCCGCCAAGCTGCTGAACTTCGAGGAGTTGGGCACGCCGCCGGTGCTGGACGAGCTTGTGCACGCGGCCGCGCGGGCTGGTCCTGGTGACCGGGCCGACCGGCTCCGGCAAGACGACCACGCTGGCCGCGATGATCGACTACATCAACGAGAACTTCGACCATCACATCATCACGATCGAAGACCCGATCGAGTTCTACCACTACGCACAAGAAGTCGACGGTCAACCAGCGCGAAGTTGGGCGTCGACGTGCCCAGTTTCGCCGAGGCCATTCGCCGCGCCTTGCGGCAAGACCCCGACGTGATCCTGGTCGGCGAAATGCGCGACCTGGAGACGATCGAGGCGGCGATCACCGCGGCCGAAACCGGCCACGTCGTCTTCGGCACGCTGCACACCACCGGCGCCCAGGGCACCGTCAACCGCATCATCGACGTTTTTCCCACGAGCCAGCAGGAGCAGATCCGCACGCAGTTGTCGGTGGCCATCATCGGCGTCCTCTCGCAGACGCTTGCTGCCGAAGATCGGCGGCGGCCGCGTGGCCGCCTACGAAATGCTCGTGGTCGACTCCGCCATCGCCAACCTGATCCGCGAAAACAAGACCTTCCGCATCACCTCGGCGATCCAGACCGGGCCAGAAGAAGGGCATGCAACTGCTGGACGACCACATGTTCAGGCTCTGGAAGCAGGGCGTCGTGGAAAAACGCGACATCCTGATCAAGGCCAACTCGCCCGACGAGCTGACCAACAGGATCGCCCAGGCCGAACGCGGCATGTTCGAAGACGAGGACGAAGCACGCGAGCCGGGGCGACAAGGAGTAATCATGGCTATTCGGCGCATCGGTCAGATTCTGGTGGACCTCGGTTTTCTCCGCGAAGAGCAGCTGGAGATGCTGCTGGAGGAGCAGCAGCAGCGGCCCGGCGAAATGCTCGGGCAGATCGCCATGAGCATGGGCCTGGTCACCGACGACCAGTTGGCCCAGGCGCTGGCCGAGCAGATGGGCATGCAGGTGGTCAGCCTCAGCGACGTGGTGATCCCGCCCGAGGTGCTCACCCACATCACCGAGCCGATGGCCCAGCTCTACCGCATCATTCCGCTGAGCTTCGAAGACAACACGCTGACGATCGCCATGTGCGATCCGCAGAAGCTCTCGATCATCGACGAGTTGCGGAGTTTCCTCGGCTTCGACATCAAGGCGATGGTCTGCGACCGAGAAGGAGATGCTCAAGGCGCTGGAGCGCTATTACTCGGCGGGCGGCGAGAGCGTCGAGACGCTGATCGCCGACATGGAGCAGGACGCCGAGTTGGCCGCCGCGGTCGCAGGCGATGGAGAAGAGCACGGCGCTCGACCTGACCAGCGTCGAGGCCCTGGCCGACAGCGCCCCGGTGCGAAAGCTGTTGAACATGGTGCTGCTGCTGGCCATCAAGGAGCACGCCAGCGACTTGCATTTCGAGCCGTTCGAGAACGAGTTCAAGATCCGCATCCGCTCCGACGGCGTGCTCTACGAGATGGTGCCGCCGCCGCGGCACCTGGCCTTCGCCATCACCACGCGCATCAAGGTCATGGCCGACCTGAACATCGCCGAGCGCCGCTTGCCGCAGGACGGCCGCATCCGCCTGACCGTGGGCGGCCACCCGGTCGATTTGCGCGTCAGCGTCTTGCCCACCATGTTCGGCGAGAGCGTGGTCATGCGGATCCTCGACCGCTCGGTGGTCATGCTCGATCTGGACGCCGTCGGCTTGCCCGACGGCATCCTCACCTCGTTCCGCGAGGTGATCCGCAAGCCCAACGGCATCGTGCTGGTCACCGGGCCGACCGGCTCGGGCAAGACGACCACGCTCTACGGGGCGCTTAACGAGTTGAACGTCATCGAGGACAAGCTGATCACCACCGAGGACCCGGTCGAGTACGACATCGACGGCATCGTGCAGATGCCGATCGACGCGGCCATCGGCAACACGTTCGCCCAGTGCCTGCGGTCGATCTTGCGGCAGGACCCCGACAAGATCCTGGTCGGCGAGATCCGCGACCTGGAGACGGCCGAAATCGCCGTGCAGGCGTCGCTGACCGGCCACATGGTCTTCAGCACCCTGCACACCAACGACGCCCCGGCCACGGTCACGCGGCTGCGCGACATGGGCGTGCCGCCGTTCCTGCTCACCGCCACGCTCGAGGCCGTTCTGGCCCAGCGGCTGGTCCGCAAGAATCTGCAAGGAGTGCCGCGAGCAGACCGCCCCCAGCACCGAGTTGCTCGCCCAGTTGGACCTCACGCCCGACGACGTGGTCGACAAGAAGTTCTATCGCGGCCGCGGCTGCGCCGCCTGCAACAACACCGGCTTCAAGGGCCGCACCGGCCTGTTCGAGTACCTGCCCATGAACGACCAACTCCGCGACCTGATCAACCACGGGGCCTCGACCCAGCAGATCCGCGACCTGGCCTTGCAGACCGGCATGGTGCCGCTGCGGGCCTCCGGGCTGGAAAAGGTCTTCGACGGCATCACCACGATCGAGGAAGTCGTCCGCGAAACGGTGTGCCGATGCGTAAGGCGTAAGCGATGAGGGATCAGGGATTGGGACTGAAATAGCGATTGCGGATTGCGATTAGAGATTGGAGCCGTCTTAGCCGCCGCGTCTCGCGGTGCGGCGACGCGATGGAGCGATCCGTGTAGCCGCCGCGTCCACGCGGCGAACATACGGAGGAGCAGGATCATGCCGACCTATTACTTCGAGGCGATGGACCAGACCGGTCAGGAGATCAAGGACGTCGTCGAAGCCCCAACCAGGAAGAAGCGCAAGCGACGATCAAGCAGATGGGGTACTTCGTCACGAAGCTCTCCGTCAAAAAGAGCCGCAAGACCGCCGCCCAGCAGAAGGGCGGCAAGCAAGGGCAAGACCTTCGCCCTGGGCGGCGTCGAGTTCGAAGAACCTGACCACCTTCACCCGCCAGCTCTCGATCCTTCAGGACGCCGGCCTGCCCATCCTCCGCAGCCTGCAGAATCCTCGAACAGCAAGCCACCGGCGGCGCGCTGAAAAACTGCCCTGATCGACGTCTGCGAGGAGATCGAGGGCGGGTCCACGCTCTCCGAGGCGATGGCCAAGTCGCCCAAGGCGTTCAACCGCCTCTACGTCAACATGATCAAGGCCGGCGAGGCCGGCGGTGCCTTGGAAATCATTCTCAAGCGTCTGGCCGAGTTCCAGGAGCGGTCCGCAAGCCCTCAAACGCAAGGTCAAGGGCGCCTTGGTCTATCCGATCGTGGTCATCACCTTCGCCAGCGGCATTCTGGTCTTCATCATGTGCTGGATCGTGCCGAAGTTCGAGAAAATCTTCAAGGACTTCGACACCAAACTGCCCGACGATGACGATGGCCCTGATCAAGCGTCGTACTTCGTCGTCAACTACTGGTATCTCCTGCCCGGCATCCCCCTGGCGATCTGGCTGATCGCTCAAGCTGATACGCAAGTTCCAGGCGCGGGCGCATGGGCTGGGACATGTTCCTCATCAAAATGCCCATCTTCGGCCCGTTGGTCGAGAAGAACATCGTCGCCCGGCACCATGCGCACCCTCGGCACGCTGGTGGCCAGCGGCGTGCCCATCCTCGAAGCCCTGCACATCACCAAGGAAACCTCCGGCAACGCCGTCTTCGAGGGGCTCTTCCAGAAGGTCTACGAGGCCATCCGCGAGGGCGAGTCGATCGCCAAGCCGATGAAGGACAACTCGAAGCCGCCCTTCCATCCCATGGCGTTGTTCTTCTGGTTCTTCTGGCCCCCGGTCATCGGCGCCCTGCTGTACCTGACGAAAATGAACAAACGCATCCTCGACGACATGGTCATCAACATGGTCGACGTCGGCGAGGAGACGGGCGAACTCGATACGATGCTCTACAAAGTGGCCGACACCTACGACGAAGAAGTCGCCGTGCTGACCGAAAGCCTGATGAGCCTGATGGAGCCGTTGATGATCATCATGCTCGGCGGCATGGTCGGCTTCATCGTCATCGCCCTGTTCTTGCCGTTGATCTCGCTGATTGACAAACTCAGCAGCCATTAGGTCTCGCAAAGCGGAACAGGTGATGCCATGAGGAACAGTACGCAGTTGGTAGTCGGCAGTAGGCAGTCGGCAGTAGGCAGTCGGCAGTCGGCAGTCGGCAGTCGGCAGTCGGCAGTCGGCAGTCGGCAGTCGGCAGTCGGCAGTCGGCAGTCGGCAGTAGGCAGTCGGCAGTCGGCAGTAGGCAGTAGGCAGTCGGCAGTAGGCAGTCGGCAGTCGGCAGTCGGCAGTCGGCAGTCGGGGGCAATGACTGGGAGACTGGGAGACTGGGCGCCAAGGAAAGGGGAGGACCGGGAGACCGGGAGACCAGGAGACTCCGCGATTGCGGCTGCTTCCTCGTCTCCTCGTCTCCTTGTCTCCCCGTCTCCCCGTCTCCCCCTCGCCCCTCTGCTCGCCGCGCTTTCACGCTCATCGAGCTTCTGGTGACGATCACGATCATCGGCATCCTGCCGGGCCTGGCGTTCGGCGTCGTTCAGACGGCCCGGCGAGGCCGCCGCGCGAAGCCGCCACCAAGGCCACCATCGTCAAGCTCAACGCCATCATCATGCAACGCTACGAGTCCTATTTCACGCGAAGGATGCCGATTAACCCCACGACCGACCCGAGCGGAAATCCCCTCAGGCGGACCCAGATCGCACTAGATCGCCTCTACGCCATCCGTGACATCATGCGGATGGAGATGCCGGACCGTTCGCCGGATATCCCGACGGATGCCGGAGCCGGACACGGACAATTCAACCCGCCGATCGTTCTTCCTAACTCTGGGCAGAGCGTGCCGATCCCGGCGTTGGCCCGACTATATCATAATCGTTTCACGACCAATCCGCCCGCGGCGGGCGGTAGCAATGGGCAGCCGAATTACTTTATATGATCGTCAGCATGGGCTCACCCGAGGCGATGGAGCAATTCAACCAGTCGGAGATCGGGGACACGGACCACAACGGCTATCCCGAGTTTCTCGATGGCTGGGGCCGGCCAATCTTCTTCTTGCTATGGGGCCCGGGTTTTCAACCTGCTCCGACATCCAGAAGGCTGACGCGATCAACAACCATGATCCCTTCGATCCGTGGAGGGCGGACCCGAACGCCTACCAATTGTTTCCATTGATCTATTCCGGTGGCGCAAGCAGTGACCCGGGCCTCAAGATAGAAGACAAGTATCACTATGGTGACGCGACCCCAGTGGGCGACATGTTCTCCAATAGCGTGTTTCGAGAAATCGGAACTCCCGAGGGCGGCGCGACATCCTATGGCGGCATCACCAACCATCATATCGAGGCGCGGTGACATGCGATTTTCGAATTCCAATTCGACGTTTCCACGTCCGATGACGGGCGTTCCCGCCGCAGGCGGCGCCGGGGCCGGCGCTTGCGCAGCGGTTGAACGCGGAATGCCGAGCGCACGTTGGGGCGGTAGTTCAACTGCCACCCCAACAGATCGTCGCGTGGGCGTGGCGGCTAAACGACAGCGCTAATCTCCAATTCCCGCCCCCCAATCCCTAATCCCCAATCCCTAATCCCTTCTCCCCGCCGCGGCTTCACGCTGGTGGAGATGTTGATAACGATCGCGATCATGCTGATGTTAGTCACGGCGGCGGTGACGATCATGCCGTCGCTGGCCGAATCGCGGCGGACTCGCGAGGCGGCCCGGATGGTGAACATCTATCTCAGCACCGCGCGGAACCGCGCGATGGAGAGCGGCCGCCCCTGCGGCGTCACCTTCCACCTCTTGGCCGGCACGCGCTGCGTCCTGACCGCCGACCAGTGCGAAGTTCCCCCGTGCTATGAGGGCCAAACCGAGCAGTCGATGGCTCGGGTTGACACGGCGGCAGGGACAGTGCATTTCGTGGATGCAACAGGCGGCGACGAGGTATTGCCCGCCAATATGGTGAGGCTCGGCGACCTGATCCAATTCAATCGCCAGGGGGTGATCTACTCGATTTCCGGCCTGGCGGACGCCAACGGCTTCTTGAACGGCTCGTCGTTTTCGATCGCTGCTTACGACCCCTCGCCCGCGCCGTCGCTCCCGTCGTATGCACAGCCGGTCCCCTTCCGCATATTCCGTTCCCCGGTGAAGTCGGGCGCCGAGCCGCTGCAACTGCCGGCGGGGGCCGTGGTGGACGTCCCTTGGTCGGGAACGGGCAGCGCCTACATCGATCCGCAGTGGAATTCCGGAACGAGATACACGATGGGACAAACGGTCGGCTACAACGGACAAATTTACGTCGCTATCTACGATGTCTCCGGCGTCACTCCGTCGGCCAACGGGCGGTCTTGGCGGCAGTTGACCAGTCTCACCGTCCAGTTTTCGTCTACCGGCGCCGCCGATCGATTGTACTTCAATTCCACCTACGTGCGTCCCACCGATCAAATCTATCTTCTCATCGGCAAACGCGAGCGGATGGCGAACCCCTTCGTGGGCGGCAACACCAACGAGAGCACGTTGACCAACTGGCAAGACCTCAAAAACCTGTGGGTGACGGTCAATCCGCACACCGGCCTGATCAACACCGAGCCGGTGGCATCCGGCGGCGATGTCGCCGCCGCCCGCGCCCTTGCCACGCAGGGGATCGGAATGGGAGGGAAGTGACATGATCCAAACAGACCCACCGCAGAGGACGCAAAGGACGCGGAGGAACACCCGACGAGGGCGTTGCTGCATTTTCTCTTCTTCCGGTCTTCCTCTGCGCTCCTTCGCGTCCTCAGCGGTGAATTCTCCGTCGCTCCGCCGCGGTCTTTCGCTGTTGGAGGTCCTCGTCTCGATGGCCGTGCTCACGCTCGGGGTGATGGGCGTGGCGATGCTCATCCCCATCGGCAAGTTCGCCATGTCCGAGGTCGAGAAAGCGGACCGCACCGGCGCGTGCGGCCGCGCGGGATTGCGCGACGTCAAGGTGCAAAGGATGCTGAATACTGACCCGGCCAACGGAGGCTGGACCGGGACGCCGAACGGGAATGTTGCCGTCATTGATCCGTTGGGCGTTTGTGAAGCCGGTGGCACCCTGAGAAGGATGTTCCTCGGTGGGACGACGAGCGTTGGGGGGACGACGTCGTGCAGCTACCTGGCGCGGATCTCATTTCCGAACATGGCAAACGCTGCAGGGACCGCGAGCGCCGAGGCCAGTTTCCTCTGGCACGACGACCTGAACTTCGTCTCGGCCAAGGACAGCACCAGCCCGACAAACGGCGACCGGCCGATGCCGGGCGGCGGGGGATACGTCGGCAGCACCTCCTGGTTCTTTACCGTCACCGGCACGCCCAGCGACTACGCCGCCGGCATACCCTGGGCACAGCGGAAGCAATTTACCGTTTCCGTTGTGGTCTGCTACAAACGGGACTTTCGGCCCGCAACTGACGGTAGGAGTCCCAATCCCGAGGGCGAACAGAGTTGGCTGGTGCAGTATGACGCATCCACTGGGACCTTCACTGGCGGATTCGGCATCGGCGGCGGAACAATTATGCTTGTGTACGACTCCAGCAACCCGCTCGATTCGAATTCCAACCACCCGATTAACAAGATCAGGGAGAACCAATGGGTGATGCTGGTCGGGATGGGAAACGATGCCGGCGGTAATCCGACGGTCCCGATTGTGGCCAACTGGTATCGCGTCGTCGGCGTCGGCCGCGATCTGACGTCGGCCAGCCAGCCGGTGAACATGCTCAGTCTCGTCGGTCCCGATTGGCCGGCGAATACAAACGTCAAGCAGGTGAACGTCGTCGCCATCGACGGCGTCACCGGCGTCTACACCAGGACGATGGACCTCGACGACGGCACGACGTGGTCGAGGTGAAGGCGTGCCAGAGAGCAAGAGAATCATGCATGTAGGACGGATTTCCAAATCCGTTCTGATATGTTGGGGTGGCAGTTAAACTGCCGCCCCAACATTGTGGTGTCTACGGGATGAATGATGAGTGCGAATCAAAGGAGTGTGTGGTCGCTTCACGGGCCGGGCAAGGCGAAGCGTAGAGAAGGAATCGAGTCATGAGAGCCAACCAAGGTCGCTCACTACGCCCGCTTGCGGGCGTTCCCGCCGAAGGCGGTACTAGACCCGGCGTTTACGCCGGGTTGCCGGGGGGCACATACGACATTTTGTCAGGCCCGTTTACGGGCCTCCTTCTCGTTGGACAGAGATTTCGCGGCGCGGCCAGCCCGAACAGGAGCCCCGTGAACGGGGCTGGACAGGAGACGGGCAGTCGAGCCGTTCTTCTACCCGGCGTAAACGCCGGGCCTAGTACCGCCGTCGGCGGAAAGGGCCGTAAACGGCCCTGCAAGCCAGGGCGGAGAGCGGAAGGCCGAGGGCGGAGGGCGGAAGGCGGAGGGCGGAGAGCGGAAAGCGGAGTTGCTCTGCACTATCCACTATCCACTATCCACTCTCCACTCTCCACTCTCCACTATCCACTCTCCACTCTCCACTATCCACTATCCACTATCCACTATCCACTATCCCCTCTCCCCTCGTCCCGCCGCGGCGTGCTGCTTCTGATCGTGCTGGCGTTGTTGGCCATTTTCGCGCTGGTCGGCGTGGCGTTCGTCGTTGTGACCAGCCAGGCGCAGCGCGGCGCCAAGGCCATCGAGCGGATCGACCAGGGGACCAACCCGTCGCAACCGCTTCCCGCACAGAAGCTGTTGCAGCAGGCCATCATGCAGGTCCTTCATGGCCCGCCGACCGACGCCTACGGCAACCCCAATCCCGGCTCCGTGATGGGTGCCCGTGACCTGCTGGACGATATGTATGGGAACAATTGGGTCAGCGGAACGCTCAGCGGCGCCAATCAGGTTGCCGGATTCCCCCAATTGGTGAGCGGCACCGTCAGCGGGCTCGCCTATCCGCCCACGACCGCCAATCCAAACGGCGTCCCGGTCCCCAATGTCGCTGCCGAGCTTGCTCGGCGAGGCGGATGCGTGTTGACGATCACTAACCGCTACACGAAAAACAAGCCCGCGGCGCCGAATCCCTGCTACGGCCAGAGCACGCACATCGTCGGCATCACTCCCGGCGCGACCGATTTCCAGATCATGGCCTTTCCCGACGGATCGGTGCCGCAGGCGAACGACACGTTCGTCATCAACGGCGTGCCGTTCAGCGGGACGGGGTTCGGCTTTCGTGCGGACGGCGTTCCACTACGAAATGTCGCCGCTGGCACCGTGACGGGTTGTCCGGTCGCGCTGCTGCCGAACTTGAAGATATTCAATCGCAATCCACCCGGCGGGGCGAATTCCGACTACACCGCGGCCGATTTTCAGCACATGCTGCTGGCGGCGCAGGGGACGACCACTGGGGCTACCGGCGCAACGGTAGTTCAGACGCTCCCCTCGATGCACCGCCCGGCTTTGTGCCACTACTGGGCCAACAAGGCGGCAGGGCCGCTCGACTTCACAGCCGGCGGCACCGCCACGTTGGTCGCCGCCGCCCAAGGTATTCCGCCCGAACTGATGCGAGACATTGTCATGCGGCCGCTGCCGGAAGACAATCCCGACTTTACCGGCAGCAACCCCGCATACACCGGCACGGGCGGAAGCGCCTCCTACTATCAGAGCGGCTTCAATCCGTGTTGGGACGGCAAAGACACCTTCGGTCAAACACCGCCGCCCTTCTCCTGGGACGTCGACAACGACGGCGACGGCGTGCCCGACAGCATTTGGATCGATCTGGGCTTTCCGGTGCAGACGACCTCCGACGGGCGAATGTACAAGCCGCTGTTTGCCATCCTCTGCGTCGATCTCGACGGCCGCTTGAACCTCAATGCCGACGGCTCGTTGGCGCAGACCGATCCCGGTTATGCGGCCGGCACGGCGACGACGCCCATCGGCGGCTTCTTCGTGGGCAGCACATCCACCGGTGCCGGCGGAACGACGTCGCTGCCCGCCAATTACCCTCGCGGCACCGGATTTGGCCCCGCCGAAATCAACCTCAGTGGAATCTTGAGAGCGAACTATGCACGGCTTTTCACGGGCAATTCCGCGGACAAAATCCAAGGCCGCTACGGGTCGGCCGGCGTGCTCGGTTCGTCCAACAACTTGGCGTATCTGAACGATTGGTTTGAATACGGGCAGAACAATGGCTACGGAGCGAACTACTGGAACTTCTCGAACGTGGATAACGCGGGTTCCTTCGGTTCGCCGCCGGACCTCTTCGGCGCCGGGCAGTGGGGCTCGATCAGGCTGGCCGGCCGGTCTACCTGGGCATGGACTATGGCGCTAATTACATCGGTTTCGGCAGCTCCGTGCAACATTATTCGCCGTACCAGTTGAACCTCGGCCCCAATGCCGACCGAGGCTTGCCGAGTGACGTAACGGCCACGGGCGTCGACAATCCGTTCAGTCCCTCCGAGTTGGAGCGATTGTTGCGGCCGTACGACGTCGATTCCCCGAGCCTGCCGCCACGGCTGGCGGCGCTGACGGGGCTTACGGGCGGAGCGGCGGCCATCCTCAAGGGGCGGCTCGACGTGACCACGGATAGCTGGGACTGGCCCGGGCAGGTCGGCCCAATTGAGAAACGAGTCACCGCGGTGTTGAAGAAGCGTTTGACCGACGCCGGGGTCGCTGAGACAGCGGTGTCGAATCTGCTGCCGCAGGTGTTGCCGCCGGAGTTGTTTGTCGGCCTGAAGATGAACGTTAACCGCCCCTTCGGCAACGGACGCGACGACTCGGCCGCGATGGGCGGCTCGGATACCTACGTGGTCGACGGCCCTTCGGAAACCACCAGTCAGTCGCTCGCGCTCAGCGGCGGGTCGGTCTCCTCGTTTAGTTTCGACGGCAGGAGCGATTACACCAACGCGAATCTCGCTCTCCAATCGCCAACGACGTCGCTTGCCGCGCGACAACTTATGGCGCGGTATTTGTACGTGATGGTGTTCACGCTGGGCAATCGAGACAGGCTGGTAACCGCCTTCGGCGACGCGGATGCAGCGGCGCGGGCGGTGGCGCAATGGGCCGTCAACGTCGTCGATTTCCGCGACCGCGACAACGATCATGACCCCCTTCGACTACGATCCGCATTACGCTTCCAGTGATGCGGCGCAGATTTATGACAGCACAAAAAACTCGATTTGGAATCCGCCGACCGACGGCTCGTGCCGCGTCTGGGGCTGCGAACGCCCCGAACTGTTGATCTCCGAATCCCTCGCCTTCCACGACCGGAGAACGCAGGATACGGCGGACGAGGATTCGAACACCATCGACGATACGCTGGACGGCGACGCGCAAAGTCGTCCGGCACTACGCAAGAAACGGACCCCGATAAGAAGGACGGCAGTTTCGACCAGACCTATCGTCCGCAGGGCTCGCTGTTCGTCGAGGTGTACAATCCTTCGTCCCCATCCGAGCCGGAATGCGGCGATTTCTATTCGCTCGCCGCTGGAAAATGGGGTGTGTCACTGGCAAAAGTCTCCGGCACTGCCAGCGGCTCGGCGGAGACGGGGCCGTCGCCCGTCTGGCGGCTGCTGATCGCCAGCGAATTCAGAACACGTCCGGCGGAGGCGGCACCGGCTCGACGCCGGTGCTCGATCCCGACGATCCCGATCCGAACAAGCGGCCGAAGATCGAACGGGAGGTGTTTTTCGTCAACCCGCGCAGGCGGCTCTTCCTCCGAAGTCGCCCAACGCGAAGATCCAGTATTACCCAGCAGCACCCCGACGAATACTCCCATTCCGCCGGGCGGCTATGCCGTGATCGGACCCGGCGAGAATCCCGTAACCAACCCCGGCTACCAGCCAGACCAAACCGGTACGCCCCATCCCAGCCGGACGTACATCGGCTTTCTCGCCGGCGGAACCGCGGGCACCTCTTTGACTCGCTATATCGACCTCGGCGTCATGTCGGGCACCGCCACGCTGCCGGTGCAAAACAACACGAACAACCCCGCCGATCCGCCGTCCAACGTGATAGACGCCCCGGCGAAATACGTGATCGACACTCCACTGCGGCTGAGCGTTTCGGAGCCGATCGACGGCTCGGGCGTCGCCACGGTGTACGACGACATCGAGGCCGAACTGAAGCTGAAGCTCCCCAGTCTCAAAAAGGACCCCAACGGCAGGTACATGAACGGCAGTACGCCCACCGCCTTCGACGTTCCTTTCGATAAGGAACGGCCAACGGACGACGACGACACAAAGGCGATAAAGGCCAAGCTCAAGAACAACCATACCGAGGCGGCCTTCCGCATGATCTATCTCCAGCGGCTGGCCAATCCGCTGTTGCCCCACGACGCGAACAATAATCCCTATCGCACGGTGGACAGCATGGCCGTCGATCTCACGGTGTTCAATGGCATCTCCAATGCGACGGATCCCGATAACGCCAATGGCGAGATCCATTTCGAGACACGGCAGCGCGGCGAAAACAACGACAAAGTTACCAATAGCCATATAAATACGGACATGAATTTGTGGAAACAGGAGCCGGTGGACAAGAGCCAATGGGCCCGCTCACGCGACCTCGCGGACGATTCCTACTTTAAGAAAGCTCTCAGGCACAGTCTGGGTTATCTGAATCAGCCGTTCGGCACGCCCCAAGTGAACAACACAACGGGAGAGAAGGGCCTGCCGGCGAGTCCGTTCCCCTGGCTGACGTGGAATAACCGACCCTACGTCAGTCCACTGGAGTTGATGCTGGTGCCGGCCCTCTCGTCGTCCAGGTTGTTGGCCAACGCCAGTTCCGGCACACAGGCCACCGATCCCAGCAGCGACGAGTACTGCACGGGTTTCAATTTTGTCCACGCCGGAAACTCGGGCACGCTGGCGGTCTACAGCACCGACAGTTTCAGCGGAGCGAAGGTCCGCTATCCGCACCTGCTGGACTTCTTCCAGTCGTCCTCGGGCGGCAGCTCGACCGCGGAACTCCACCGCGTTCTCGACCAACTCGGCGTGCCGTCGCCGTTCGTGGGCACGGACGTTTGGGCCAATCCAACCATGGCCGCAAATTCGACCGGCCACGCCTACCATCCGCCCTTCAACCGGATTTCGACCTACCGCGAGCCGGGACGAATCAACCTCAACACGATCTACGACAAAGACGTGTTCGATGCGTTGATGGCGGGCGCTGGCTCCTCTAGCGGCAGTGTGCCGAGCTGGCATGATTTCAAGCACAGTCGCGGTAGCTTTCCGGACATACCCGATCCAACTGTGCCGACGGAGTTCGCCCACCCGTTCCGTTCCTTCGCCGGGGCGAGCATGATTCCAACGCTGACCGGCGATCCGCTAAAACCGAAGCTTGAAATCGACGCCACGCTGTTGCGCGAGGGACCCACCGCCGAACACCCCTTGTTCGAGTTCACTTCCACCCGCGCCTGCGACAACACCGATCGCAATCCGTATTTCTACTACCAGGGATTGCAGCGGCTTGGCAACCTGGTGACCACCCGCTCAAATGTCTTCGCCGTGTGGATCACCGTGGGGTATTTCGAGGTTGAACCGGCCAGTCAAGCAGTGGCCAAGTTGCATAGCGACTGGACGCCGACGCAGGTTCAGACGTATCTCAACAACAACCCGTCCATCTATCCCGACGGCTACGCGCTCGGCCGCGAATTGGGCCTCGATACCGGCCAGGTCGAACGCCATCGGGGGTTCTATATCATCGATCGCTCCTTGCCGGTCGGCTTCCAACGCGGACAAGAACTGAACTCCGACAAGACGATCCTGGTCAACCGATTCATCGAGTAAACGAAGAAGGGCTCACGCAAAGACGCGAAGGCGCAGAGGAAGAATAAGGAAGAATGACGGAAAACGAGATTGCCACCCAGGTCGTTGATGCGGCATATCAGATCCACACACGGCTGGGACCAGGGCTGCTGGAGTCGGTGTATGAAGTCATCCTTGCGCATGAACTCGGAAAACGCGGCTTGAAGGCAGTCCGGCAAGCGGCAATTCCCATCGTCTATGACTCTCTCAAATTTGAAGAGGGCTTTCGGGCGGACGTGATCGTTGAGGATAAGGTGATTGTCGAGTTGAAATCCGTCGAGAGCCTGGCGAAGGTCCATAAGAAACAACTGTTGACCTATCTGCGATTGGCCGATAAACGATTGGGACTGATAATCAACTTCGGCGAAGAGCTTATCCGGGATGGGATTTCCCGAGTAGTCAACCGGCTGCAGGAAGAGTAGGAGAGGAGGGCTCACGCAAAGGCGCGAAGGCGCGGAGGAAAGAAGAAGGAATAGAGGATAACCCGCCTCGGCGACGGAAGAAATGTGAATGTGCTTTTGTTGAGGTAGATGCGGCGACTCTTGCAGGGATCAGTCGCATCAACACAATTAGGTCTTCTCTTCTCTCTTTGCGCCTTCGCGCCTTTGCGTGAGCCCCCCTGGATTCCGCTGGCACCGCTTTTGCCTCTCTGCGCGAGGTTTTTCCATGCTGCATTGTTTAGTCACCGGCGGAGCGGGGTTTATCGGCAGCCATCTGGTCGAGGCGCTGCTCGCGCGCGGCGATCGCGTGTCGGTCGTCGATGACGAATCGACCGGCTCGGTCGAAAACCTCGCCGCCGTGCGAAACCATCCCCGCCTGAGCTATCACCAAAGGCACCGTGGCCGACGAAGAGCTTGTGCGCCGCTTGACGGCCGATGCGGACGAGGTCTACCATCTGGCGGCGGCCGTCGGCGTGCGTCTGATCGCGCAGCAGCCCATCCGCACGATCGAGACGAACATCTACACTACCGAACTGCTGTTGCGGCGGCTCGGCGAACTGACCGACGCCGGCCGCACGGTGAAATTCTTCATGGCCAGCACCAGCGAGGTCTACGGCAAGAATCCCAAGCCGATCTGGACCGAGGAGGACGACATCGTGCTTGGGCGCCACGACGCGGCCGCGCTGGTCCTATGGGGCGTCGAAGGCGATCGACGAGTTTCTGGCCCTGGCCTACTGGCGCGAGCGGCGGCTGCCGGTGGTCGTCGCCCGGCTGTTCAACGTGGTGGGGCCGCGCCAGACGGGCGCCTACGGCATGGTGCTGCCGCGGCTGGTCGATGCGGCGTTGGCCGGCGGCCCGCTGCTGGTCCACGACGACGGGCAGCAGCAGCGGAGCTTCGCCCACGTCTCCGACATCGTGCGGATGATTCTCGGCCTTGATGGCAATCTCCCGCAGCCGTCGGCGGGGTGTGCAACATCGGCAGCGACCAGCCGGTGAGCATTTTGGAGTTGGCCCAGCGAGTGATCGCGGCGGTAGAGGAGAGCGGGAGACGGGGAGAGGGGGAGACCGGGGAGACCGGGAGGCGAAGGAGAAATCGCAACCACGGAATCTCCCCGTCTCCCCGTCTCCCCGTCTCCCCCTCTTCGCACCTCCCTCCAGATCCAATTCCAGAGCTACGCCGAAGCCTACGGCGACGACTTCGAGGACTGCCGCCGCCGCGTCCCCGATCTGTCGAAGCTCCGCCAGTTGACGGGCATTCAAGCCCGATACGGGCTCGACGACGTCATCCGCGAGTTGGTTGCCTGGAAGCGCAGCCGCCGGGGACCGGCATAAGACAAGCGGCTTGCGTCTTCGCAACGGACCCGTAAAGACGACGTCTCACTTGCCCGATCGCTCGATGCGGTACAAATGCGTCTTTGTCCGCAGGAACAGCGCCTTGCCGGCCACGGCGGGCGAGGCGAGAAAGCCCTGGTCGAGTTTGTTGACCGCCAACTCTTTGTATTTTCGGCCGGCGGCGATGACGGTGACCGGGCCGTCGTCGCTGAAGAAATAGACGTGCCCCTCGGCGGCGAGCGGCGAGGCCTCGAAGTTGCCGCCCACGCGATGCCGCCACACCTGCTTGCCCGTCTTGGCCTCGACGCAGGAGGCGATGCCCTTGTCGTTGACCATGTAGAGCAGATCGCCGACGATCGTCGGCGACGGCATGAAGGGGACGTTCTTGTCGAGCTTCCAGACGACGTTGCTCTTGGTCACGTCGCCGTGTCCGTCGGGCCGCACCGCCCAGATTTGCTGCGACGCCCCGGTGTTCACCAGCACCATGCCGAAGCAGAACAGCGGGCGGGAAGTGTTCGAGTAGGAGTTCTTCATCGGCCGCACTTTCCATAGTTCCTTGCCCGTGTCCACGTCGTACGAGATTGTCTCGGCGGCGGCGGTGCAAACCACCTGCCGCCGGCCGGCGACGTCGATCACCAGCGGCGTGCAATAGGCGTTGCGAAAAGGGATGCCGATGTCGCCGAAGTCGGTCGAGCGGTCGGTCTTCCATGCCGTTTTGCCGGTCTCCTTGTGAAGTGCAATGACGTATTGCGACTCCAGGCCGTCCATCGGCCAGATCAGCAGATTGTCGGCCAGCACGGGCGAGGAGCCGGGCCCAGCGGCATGGTTGCAGGGAATGTCGCGGCGCGACCACAGCGTCTCGCCGTTGGCCGTGTCGATGCAGGCGGTTCCATAGCAGCCGAAATTCGCGTAGAGGCGGCCTTCCTCGATGACTGGGGTGGGCGAGGCATAGCTGTTCATCTGCTGGATCGTCGGCGGCGTCTTGTTGTGGAACAGGTGGATGTCGCGCAGCACCTTGCCCGTCTCGCGGTCGACGCAAACGGCATACAACTCGTGGCCGTCCGGGGTGGCCGTGGTCATCCATATCTGATTCCCCCAGATGACGGGCGACGACCAGCCGCGGCCGTGAATGGCGGTCTTCCACTTCACGTTTTGCGTCTCGCTCCAGTGCAGCGGCAGCCCCCGCGAGTCGCTCACGCCGTTGCCTTGCGGACCGAGAAACTGCGGCCAGTTCTCGCCGGCCTGCGCCAGGGCGATTTGCAGGAGCATGATTGTCAATGAAACGGCGATCCAATAGTGCTGCGGCACCCGGAAAAGAAGAAGGAAAGGGGCTTGCGGCTTTCCTCCCCCAGGCGTAAACGCCTGGGCTAGTGAAAAGACGCCTGCGCAACACTCATCTGCAGAACGTGGACTACCGCCGTTCCGCGTCGCCATCCCATAAACCGATTCCGACTGGTATGACGTCGGCCGCTCCGGACAAACCATTCGCTCACCTCTTCCCCACATCCACCTCTTCCGCCATTGCCAGCCGCTGGGCCACCGGCGGGTGGCTGTGAAACAGCAGCACGTCGAGCCAGTGCGGATTGGGATCGTCCTTGTTCAGCCTGGCCAGCTTGCGAAACGCCGACAGATAGGCGTCTTTCAGGCCGGTCCGCTGCAGGGCGTAGCGGTCGCTCTGCCGCTCGAATCGCCGGCTCACGGCGTTTTGCAGCGGCTCC
Organism: uncultured Planctomycetia bacterium; assembly: GCA_963815695.1. Lineage (GTDB taxonomy): Bacteria > Planctomycetota > Planctomycetia > Pirellulales > Thermoguttaceae. The sequence goes on along the minus strand of CAWFIG010000015.1, from coordinate 88,829 downwards.
ATCAACATGGCGAACACCGTCAGGATCAGCAGCACGAACGGCAACGTGTAGACCGGCATCTGGGCGTAGTCGGCGCATCGCGCGGCCGACCCAGGCCACCAGCAGCCGGTCGCACACCCAAAAGCCCGCCGCGCTGTAGATCAGCCCGGCCACGATCATCTTGCGAATGTGGCGGAAGCACGTGGTGGCCGATCTCGTGGGCGAAGATGACTTCGATCTCGTCGGGCGAGAAGCCGTTCAGCAGCGTATCGCCCAGCAGCACGCGGCGCGTGCGGCCCAGGCCGGCCAGCATGGCGTTGGCCTTGACCGTCTCCTCGCTCAGGTCCATGCGGTAGACGCCCTCGATCGACAGGCCCGTGCCCGCGGCCAGCCGGGCGATGCGGTCGGTCAGTTCGGGCGCGTCGAGCTTCTCGATCTGGTAGAACAGCGGCAGGATCAGCACGGGCGCCAGTTGGCCCAGCACGATGCTGACGACGAAGAACGCCCCCGCCGCCGCCAGCCACCACCAGCGGCCGGTCAGCCAGATCAGCCAGTACAGCCCCAACACCAAGACCAGCGAAAACGCCACGGCCAGCAGGTTCCGCTTCGCGTATCGCCACAGCCAGCGGCCGAACGTCTGCGTGCTCAGTTGAAACTGTGCTCCAGCACGTGGCCCGAGTAGAACGACAGCGGAAACGAGACGGCGACGTGGATGGCCATGACGACCAGGAACAGCGCCGCCAGCCGCAGCGTACCAATCGTCGCCCGCCAGCAGCGGACCGGTCTTGCAGCCAGCGGTCGATCGGCCGGGCCAGCAGGAACGCCGCCACGGCCAGGTAGACCACGTCGATGGCCTTGTCGGCCAGGCGCAGGCCAACTCCAGCCGGCCGTAGCGTTTTGCCTCGGCCCGCTCGCCGTCGGTCATGCCGACGCCGTCGGCGGCCTCGCCCAGGAGCTCTCGGAAGGTGCTGTTGTTCGTCTGACAAAACATCGCCTCAACTGTTTAGCTGGCGAACTTGTTCAACGTGGAATGCCAGTGTCTTCGATCAAAACACGGCGAACAATTCGCCGGCTAAACGACGTACGCCGACGCTTCCTTCCTGACGGTCAATAAGCTGCACGGCTCAGGGCGTCAACATCGCCTTGCGAACCGCGTCCAAGTCGACGCCCAACGTTTCCTTGGCCAACTTGCGGAGCGTCTCCATGTCGGCCTTGATGTGGATCGTGCGGTGGCTGTGCGAAAGCGACTCGCCCGTCTTCAACACCGACGCCGGCGCAAGCGATTCGATCTCGTAGAAGTTGCTCGACGGCTTGCCCAGGTCGTTCGGGCCGTCGTTGTACGAGTTGGCCACGTCGCCGTGTGAACGGATGCTCCTGCGGCACCTTCCACATATTGTTCAGGTAGTGCACTTCGTCGGATCCTCGGGCATGGTGAACTGACCAGCGTCAGCACGCCGCCGGCGAAGTCGATCGAGCCGAGCACGTTGCGGGCGCGCTGCTGCGGCGTGCCGATCTTCGAGCGGATACTTGCCGTCGGCGCGGAACAACACGGCCTCGGGCGTCACCTTCAGCCGGTCGGCCGGCACCTTGCCGAAGTAGCTCGAGTTGACCACCGGACCGAGCTCCGACTCCGGGCCCGGCTTGTAGGGAACGATGACGATCGTCTCCGGCCCGGCGTTCATCATGCCGAGAATCCAGATCGAGACCAGCCCCTTTTCCTTCGAGAAATCCGCGCCGCGGTTGGTGACTTGTTGGTGGTCTCGTAGGCGACCATCTTCACGCCCGGCTGGCGAGCAGTCTTGGCGGCCGCCGCGCCGAACAACTGTCTCGAAATCGTCGGCCGACAGCAGATGCACCTTGCGGCTGACGTCGAGCGAGAAATGCGTGCTCGGCCGTGTTCTCGAACTCCATGTGCACCGTCATGCGCGACCGCGTTCTTCGTGGCCGAGAGCGACTTTCCACGCACCGACGTTGAACGCCGGCGGCGTATACCAATTCGCCAATTCCTGCTTCACGCCGTGCTTGAACCAGAGGCTGAACTGCCCACCTTCGGGACAAAGCCACAGCCGCTCTTCGGCGCCGATGTTGTTGAAATGCGGATTCTCCTTGCCGGCGTCGATATATTCTGATAGTCGCGGTTGACGAAACCGAAGCTGGTCCCGTCCGGGCCCATCGCAGGTCGAGGTCATCACTCGCCCCTGCCACTGCGGCGTGACCGCCACGCGAGCCCCGCGTCGTTGCTGAGTTCAACTACCTTGGTATGCTTGGCAAGATACTCCCGGGCTTCTCCGTAGGACATGGCTTTTCCTTTCTGTTTTGCGGCTTGGGCTGTGCCGACCGCCAATGCGATCAGCGCAATAGAGCAAAGACAGCCTGTGACTTTGGCGAGACGTGGCATGGCGAAGACTCCAAAAAAGGGCTTGGCGGGCCGCCCGACAATAACGACCCAATTTCCATAGAATACCAGTCCCCAGGAGCCTCCACCAGCCCCGCCAATCACGGGCGGAAGGCGTAGCGCGGTAGAAAACGCCCTCTGTGGCGTTCCCACTGTGGTCGTTCCAGGACCAAGGAACGGGACGCAGCTCGTTCCCTACAGATTCGTCGTCGGAGTGTTATCCTGGTGTAAATTAGGCCCGCAGTGTCACACCAACCCGAAGCGCAAGCGAGGGCCGCGGAATGACTTACCCTCGCTGGCGCTTCGGGCTGCTGCGGTGCGTTCTGCGTACGTTTCCTCGAACGATAAATATATAATGTGAACTCATCGGTGCCATGCATCGTGACCACGGATGCCCCCGGCCTGAATCCCCCTCACTTGGCGTAACCCGCCAGTTTGCCCAATCCCACCAGCCATCCTGTGGTTCTCACAGTTTTTTCTCTCCGCACGACCATTTCCCCGTTGCATTATCGCGGCCGTTTGATACACTGAAGGGCTTAGTAGTTGTTGGTGACACATTTGTAGGCAGAGTTGTAACAAACGCGGTGGGAGGACTTCGGCTTCCCGTAGAAGCATCCGGAGCCAACCAAGTGCGGAGCAGTCGCGGTAGCAGATGACTATTACCAGAGAGCGGAAAACGGGACTGATCGGGCAATTCAAGCGTGGCGACAACGACACTGGCTCCCCGGAAGTGCAAATCGCCATCCTGACGTCCCGGATCAACGGACTGACCGAGCACCTGCAGAGTCACAAGAGGGATTTCGCCTGCCGGCGCGGTCTGCTGATGTTGGTCAGCCGCCGGCGGCGGTTGCTGGACTACCTCAAACGGGTCGATCCGCAGCGTTACCTCGACATCATTCGCCGTCTCGAAATCCGCAAGTAGGTCGCGTCGGGGCGGCGCTTCTCGGCGCCGTCGCGGTCGGCCCACCGTAGGGCAGCGATCGCCGGTCAGGCGATTCTCCGAGGCCAGAAGATTGGACGCGCCTGGCCTCGCGCATGCAGCCCTGCAGGCCGCGGTGCGTTCCGGCACCCTTCGCCTCCTCCGCGGCGCGTCTGCAACTCACAGTGAAGGTAGGTACGTAGCATTGAAAGTACGTGTTGAGAGACAGATCGGAGCGGGGATTCTTTCGCTCGAAACCGGAGAGCTGGCCAAACAAGCCGCCGGCAGTTGCCTGGTGCAGTACGGCGAAACGGTCGTGCTGGCTGCTGCGGCCGCCGGGCCGTCCGCGGCCCGGGATCGACTTCTTTCCCTTGACGTGCGACTATCGCGAGCGGGTGGCGGCGGCGGGGAAGTTCCCCGGCGGGTTCCTCAAGCGGGAGGGCCGCCCGACGATGAAGGAAACGCTGACGGCGCGGCTGATCGACCGGCCCATCCGCCCGCTGTTCCCCGACTGGTTCCACGACGAGGTGCAGGTGCAGGCCTTCGTGATGGCCAGCGACCGGCAGAACGACGGCGACGTGCTGGCGATGATCGGGGCCTCGGCCGCCGCTGTGGCCTTTCGCCGCTTGCCGTTCCAGGGCCCGATCGGCTCGGTGCGGCTGGGCTACATCGGCGGCCAGTTCGTCCCCTTCCCCACGCACGACGACCTGGAGGAGAGCGACCTGGACCTGATCGTCTCGGGCTGCAAGGACGTCGATCCTGATGATCGAGGGCTTCGCCCGCGAAATGCCCGAGGACCTGATGGCCGAGGCCATCATGCAGGCCCACGGCTACATCCGGCAGATTTGCGAACTGCAGGAGGAGCTGGCCGAGAAGGCCGGGCGTCAAGAAGGCAGTACGAGGTGCGCCGACCGACGGATCTGGTCGACGTGCTGCGGGAGAAGTACTACGACGCCTTCGCGCGAGGCCAAGCAGACCGAGGGCAAGCAGGCCCGGGCCGAAGCCTGCGGCGGCGGTCAAGACAGGCCGTCGGCCGAGATGATCCCCGATCCCGAGGCCGAGGGCGCCATCACGGCCGAGGCGCTTCGGCTCGGCCTGGGAGGCCTTGGAGGCCCGGGTGATGCGCGACCTGATCTCTCAGCGGCACGCGGGCCGACGGCCGCGACTACAAGACCCTCCGCGACATCTGCTGCAAGGTCGACGTGCTGCCGCGGGTTCACGGTTCGGCCGTGTTCCAGCGGGGCGAGACCCAGGCCTTGGTCACGGTCACCCTGGGCACCGGCCGCGACGAGCAGCGCGTGGACGGCCTGGTCGAGGAATACACGAAGAAGTTCATGCTGCGACTACTACTTCCCGCCGTTCTCGGTGGGCGAGGTGCGGCCCATCCGCGGCCCGGGCCGCCGCGAGATCGGCCACGGGGCCCTGGCCGAGCGGAGCGTCAAGCCGGTGCTGCCCGACCCGGACGACTTCCCTTACACGATCCGCATCATCTCCGACATCCTGGAGTCCAACGGCTCCAGCTCGATGGCCAGCGTCTGCGGGGCCACGCTGGGGCTGATGGCCGCCGGCGTGCCCATCAGCAACCCCGTGGCGGGCATCTCCGTGGGCCTGGTGAAAGAGGCCGACCGCTGTGTCCTGCTGACCGACATCATCGGCGACGAGGACCATTTCGGCGACATGGACTTCAAAATCGCCGGCACCCAGAACGGCATCACCGGGCATCCAGCTGGACCTGAAGATCGACGGCATCAGCGAGGAGATCATCCGCGCGACGCTGAAGCAATCGCGCGAGGCGCGGATCGAGATCCTTCGCAAGATGCTCACCGCCATCCCGCGGCCGCGGCCGCGACATCTCGCAGTGGGCCCCGCGGCTGCTGCGCACGCACATCGACCCCGAGAAGATCGGCCTGCTGATCGGCCCGGGCGGCAAGATGATCCGCGGCATCCAGGAGTCCACCGGCGCCTTGATCGAGGTCGAGGACGACGGCACGGTGACCATCGCCTCGTCAGCGACGAAGGGGCCAGGAGGCCCTGCAGCCGCGTCGAGGCCCTGACCGCCTCGGTCGAGGTCGGCCGCATCTACGACGGCCGCGTGACCAGCGTCAAGGACTTCGGCGCGTTCGTCGAGATCCTGCCCGGCAAGGACGGCCTGTGCCACATCAGCGAGCTGTCCGACGAGTACGTCACCAGCGTCGCCGACGTCTGCAAGGTCGGCGACGTGATGAAGGTCAAGGTGATCGCCATCGACGACCAGGACCGCGTCAAGCTGAGCCGCAAGGCCGTCCTCCGCGAGCATAGCCGTCGCCGCAAAGGGCGACGGGTAGTAGCTTCCGTTGCGGAGAAGTCGAAACACGGCACCATGCCCACGCTTGTCGTGGGCATGGTGGCTGGCCTGCGAGTCCGCTTCGATCGGCGCAGGCGTCGGAGCGGCACGCTTTACGGTTGTTCCTCCGACCCCGTCGCGACGAAGGGCGCTAGCAGACGGTTTAACTCGGTGTGAGTGGAAAGATACTCCTTGAAGGCACGTAGCCGCCAGTCTGAGACGACGCCGGCGGCAAGGAAGATAAGGCCGAGACCAACCAGGGGCCACGACGGGGGCAGTACCCTGCCGACAATGAACTCCCTGGTGAGCGCGCCGAGGGCAATGCAGAGCGCAGAGGTGTAGTCAAGGTGCGCGTAGTCATTCCACGTCGTCAGGTGCCTTGCGAGTCGGGAATTGGACTTCGTGTTGTCGTCGCCAAACGACCACCCGGATTTCAAATCCTTACACGAATTCTTGCTGATTAGGGAGAAACGTTGCCTATAAGTGACCCCTTTGCTCGTAAAGAACCACTCGAAGAACGGGTAGAGAAGGGAGCGATGGATCGCGTAAGCGACGATGCCCGCGAACAGAGCGAACCCGACGAGCACCGAGCGCATCGGCCGATTTCCTCTCCACATGCCACGAGGGCATGCGAGCAGTTCGGCTCTCCGGAAGCGACACCGTAAGAGACCACAAAGAAGCCGCCAGCAAACAAGCTCCGGAGCAGGAAACTGGAACCAAACGACTTCAGAACCGATTCCACGGGAACCTCGTAGAGATGTCCGCACGCGGTGAGACATGATTAGATGCAGCATATTCTCGCCCTGCGTCGACGCAGGATCAAGGGGGGGCTGCCTGGCCCGCTTGTTCGGTTGAAAGGCCCACGCCCGTTCACGGGCGTTTCCGCCGCAGCCGGTTGAGGCCCGGCGTTTACGCCGGATGACGTCACGGGAGGATTTACCGCTGTCAGGCCCGTTCTACGAGCCTCCTGCTCCCGCGCAACAGGAGCCTCGTGAACGGAGCTGACAACCGCCGAAATCGCCTCGCCCAACCCGGCGTGGACGCCGGGCCTAAACCGCCTGCGGCGAAGAAGACCCGTGAACGGGCCTCAGATCAACCCGCCCCGGACGACAGCAGCGGCAAGCCTTTCTGGACGTCCGCGACGGCGCTGCGGATTGCGGATGCAAAAAATCTAAGATCGCCCGAAACTCATTCGCTGCGGCTGAGTTCGTAGCCCAGGGTGATTGTCAGCCGGTCAATGACGTCGGAGCGCAACGTGCGTTCGCCGGTGAGGAAATCGTCCAACGTGCTGGGAGTGATGCCGACTCGCGTGGCGATGTCGGCCAGCGACAGATCGCTCTGGTGGATCGCCCGCCGCAACTCGCCGCTAAACGTGCTCTCTTCGCGAGCGTCCTTGCGCATCTGGTCGCGGGCTTGCAGATCGGGCAACTCCGCCGCGATTTGTCGCCGGTACTCGGCCAGCCGCTCCTGTTCCGCCGGCGTCAACTCGCGGTTGACTCGCGTGGCGCGTCGCTGCAACATTTCGCACCTATCGGGGTTCGCGGACTTCGTATGCCGTCACGGGCAGAACCGTAACCTGATCCAATTCCTCGTAAACCGCCATGATATACCGCCCATCCATTGTGTGGCCCCAGGCGGTCGGCAGACCAGACGACCGGCTAAAGCCTCTGCTGGATGGGTTGCAGACGACTCGTTCAAAATCGTCTTGCGAGATGCCGTGTTCAGCGAGGTGCCGGACGATTTCGTCCGTCCAAACGAACTCATAATACGGCATCGCGGCAACTCCTCGCGGGTGTCCAACATCATTGTAGGTCAGGAGACGGTCGGCTGTGAAGCCCCCGCGTCACCACGGCGGGGACGCCGTCTCACCTATCCTAGCCCCGGGGCCAGGAAGAAGGGAAAAAGCGAAAAAAGGAAAACGTTGATTTCGGCCTCTTGGCTTGCGACCGGCGACCCACTACAATGGCCGACTTGACCTTCCCAAATACTAAAATCGGAGTCGTCCCATGATCGTCGGCGTGCCGAAAGAAATCAAGCGTGACGAGTATCGCGTTGGCCTTGTTGCCGGTGGGGGTCGAGGAATTGACCCGCGCCGGACACCGCGTGCTGGTCGAGGCCGGGGCCGGGCTGGGCTCGGGCTGGCCGACCAGGACTACGCCACGCAGCGGGGCCGAAATGGTCGCACCGCCGAGGAGATCTTTCGGCCGGGCCGACATGATCATCAAGGTCAAGGAGCCGCAGCCGGCCGAGGTTGCCATGGTTGCGGCCGCGGCCAGATCGTGTTCACCTATTTCCACCTGGCCGCCGACCGGCAGCTGACCGAGTCGCTGGCTGGCCAGCGGCTGCATCGCCGTGGCCTACGAGACGCTCCGCGACGACGCACGGCCGGCTGCCGCTGCTGACGCCCATGAGCGAAGTGGCCGGGCGGATGAGCATCCAGGAGGGGGCCAAGTATCTGGAACGGCCGCAGATGGGCCGCGGCATCCTGCTGGGCGGCGTGCCGGGCGTCGAGCCGGCCCACATCACGATCCTCGGCGGCGGCGTGGTCGGGGCCAACGCCGCCAAGATCGCCGCCGGCTTCCGCGCCAACATCGGCCTGCTGGACGTCAACATGGACCGGCTCCGCTACCTCGACGACATCATGCCGCCGAACGTGACGGCGCTGTTCAGCGACCGGCACACCGTCCGCGAGCAGCTCCGGCGGGCCGACCTGGTGATCGGCGCCGTGCTGGTGCCCGGCGCCAAGGCCCCGTGTCTGATCGAGCGCGAAGACCTGAAGCTGATGAAGCCCGGCAGCGTGATCATCGACGTGGCCGTCGACCAGGGCGGCTGCGTGGCGACCAGCCGGCCCACCACGCACAGCGATCCGACGTTCGTCGTCGACGACGTGGTGCACTACTGCGTGGCGAACATGCCCGGCGCGGTCGGCCGCACCAGCACCTTCGCCCTGTGCAACGTGACGCTGCCCTGGGCCCTGCAGATCGCCAACCGCGGCATTCTGGCGGCCGCCGAGCACGCTGCCGCCGGTCGCCCGGGCGATCAACGTCTACGAAGGCGAAGTCACCAACCGCGCGGTGGCCGAGACGTTCGGACATGCACATACAACCCGCGGTTCGAGCAGAACTGAGCCTGGGAGAACGATCATGCCGGAAGCCACATCGCCGCTGGTGGGCATCGTGATGGGCAGCGACAGCGATTGGCCGAAGATCAAGGCGGCGGCCGCGGCGCTGGACGAGTTCGGCGTGCCCTACGAGGTTCGCGTGATGAGCGCCCACCGCACGCCGGAAGTTGTGCGGCAATATGCCGCGACGGCGGCCGGCGCGGGGGCTGAAGGTGATCATGGCGGCCGCCGGCGGGGCCGCCCACCTGGCCGGCGTGGTCGCCTCGCACACCACGCTGCCGGTCATCGGCATTCCCGTGCCCACCGAGCTTGTCCGGCGGGCTGGATTCGCTGTTGTCGATCGTGCAGATGCCCGGCGACGTGCCGGTGGCCACGGTCGGCGTCGGCGGCGGCGGTCCCCGCAACGCCGGCCTGCTGGCCGTGCAGATCCTCGCCCTGGGCGACGCGGGGCTTCAAGAGAAGCTCGCCGCGTTCAAGCACAAGCTGGCCGAGAAGGTCGCCGCGAAGGACGCAGCGTTGCAGAAGACGCTGCGAAGCGAGAGAGAGTGAAGCGAAGCGAGGAAGAATAGCCGAGGGCCAACGGCCCGCGGAGAGCTGCAAAAGGACGTCGACCAAGCGGAAAGGCTCCACCACATTCACCGCGGGCCGTTGGCCCCCGGCTGTTCTTTTTTCTCCTTCTCGATCATGAAAAACACTTCTGTGCAAACCCTGCACTGGATCGGCGGCGTCGACGGGCGCCTGCGGCTGATCGACCAGACGCGGCTGCCGGTCGAGTTCGTCGAAATCGACTGCCGCGACGTCGAGACGGTGTGGGAAGCGATCAAGATGCTGCGGGTGCGCGGGGCGCCGGCCATCGGCGTCGCCGCGGCGTACGGCGTGTGCCTCGGCGTGCAAAAGGCCGTCGGCAGCGACGAGGCGACGTTCTTCGAGCGATTGCAGCGGACGGCCGACTACCTGGCCACCAGCCGCCCGACGGCCGTCAACCTGTTCTGGGCGCTCGAGCGCATGAAGAACGCCGCCGAGCGATTCCGCGGTCGGTCCAGCCAATGAAATTGCCGCCGGACTGTTGGCCGAGGCGCGGGCGATCCACGAGGAAGACCGGCAGATGTGCCGGGCGATCGGGCGGCACGGGGCCGCGCTGCTGACCGACGGGCAGGGCGTGCTGACCCACTGCAACGCCGGCGGGCTGGCCACTTCCGACTACGGCACCGCCCTGGCCGTGTTCTTCGCGGCCGCCGAGGCCGGAAAGCGGCTGCACGTCTACGCCGACGAGACCCGCCCGCTGCTGCAGGGCGCCCGGCTGACGGCCTGGGAGTTGCACCAGCGTGGCATCGACGTGACGCTGATCTGCGACAACATGGCCGCCCAGGTGATGCGCGAAGGGCGGGTGCAGGCGGTGGTGGTCGGCGCCGATCGGATCGCCGCCAACGGCGACACGGCCAACAAGATCGGCACCTACGGCGTGGCGTTGCTGGCCGCGGCCCACGAAATCCCTTTCTACGTGGCCGCCCCCAGCAGCACGTTCGACCTGCTCGATCGCCAGCGGCGCGGAGATCCCGATCGAGCAGCGCGACCCGCGGGAGGTGACGCACGGCTTCGGCCGGCAGACCGCCCCCGACGGCGTGGCGGTCTACAACCCCGCGTTCGACGTCACGCCGGCCGAGCGGATTGCCGCAATCATCTGCGAGCGGGGCGTCATCCGCCCGGTCAATCGCGAAACGATCGCCGCTATGTTGGGGTGATCGCCGCAATCGAGACTGATCAGACGCACCGTCCCACGTAGCGCGGGCTGCACGAATCGGACGGCTGCGGGGCCAAGAGATCCTCGATCATGCGTGCCGCGTCTTCGGCGGTGCTGGTAATCCGCAGCAGCCACAACGAGCGCGACAGACCGCTTGCGTCGAGCGGTTCCGGCGGGATGCAGGAGAGAACGCTGGCGGCGATGCCGGCGTTCAGCTCGGCGTTGGGGCTCATCGGGCCCAACTCGCGCTGGAAGGCCTTTCGCAGCGAGGCCAGCAGCAGCGGCCAGGCGAGCCGGCTGGCTTCAAATCCCTGGCGGCTGGCGCATCTTCGGCAAAGTCGCTCGCCCGCTTCGGATCGACGGCGAACTCGCTGATGTCCTGGACGTCGGCCAAGCGGGCGACCAACAGATCGGTCCAACGTTCGCAGTGGCGGCGGAGCCGGTTGAGCTTGACCGCCGCGCACGCGTCCATGCCGGTTACGTGCGAAAGAAGCGTCAACACGCGATGCCGCGCCTCGCTGTGGCCGATCATCACGCTACGGCCGACGGGCTCGGACTGGTCGGTTCCGCGGCTTCGGTCATAGCCGCACAGCACGGCGGCCCATACCCGCGTAAGAATCTCGCCGGTGAGGATTTCTTCCAGCACGCCGCGGGCCTCTGGCCATTTCCGCTGACGCTGTTGGGCGTCGGCGCCGGCTTGCCGCGTGAAGTCTTTGAGGCTCCGCGCCCAGCGGTCCAAGCGGACTTTCGAGGTCGTCCAGTACCGCTCGATGCTGTCGGCCGGAATCCGATGATCGCTGCGGACCAGTGTTGGTCCGTGCGCGGACACCAGCGCGGCCAGTTCAATCAGTTCGCGGGCATGCATTATCGAAAACAGTTGACACAGTTTTGGGTGGGACGAGGGGGACGGAGGAAGTCGTCGGAGAAAGCGTCTTCCCGCAGAAAACCGTCTGCCGACGACTTCCTCCGTCCCCTTTTTCGTTTTGCCGCCCGCGGTAGTGTTCGGGTTCCGACGCCGGGAGAATGGAGGGTGGTTTCTCCCGGCGTCGGCGATGAGGTTACTTGGCAGGGAGAAAAGCAAACGGCGTGCCCGACGGAGTAGAAGCCGCCGTCAAGGCGTGTCAGTCATCGTAAATCATTGCATCGGAATGTGTTACGTTTTACGGCCACGAGCCGTTGTGGCGTCTGGCCGCGGTGGACTATAGGGACGCACGTTGTCGAACCGCAACGTTTCGTCGCAGGATTCACCACGCAGGCGCGCCCATAGCCGCAAAATGCGACGTGCACTACACTAATTTACATTCCGGGGACCCGCGGACCGTTGGCCCCCGGCTATTGGATTACTTTCAAACACCCATTTGCACGTTTCTCACCAAATCTCTCATGAGCGACCCTTACTTCCAGCAACTCTTCGCCCAACGCATCGGCGGCGCCAACTACGGAAAAGGCACCGAGATCTACAAGTTCGAGAAGATCAAGCGGGCCAAGCGGAAAGCGCTCGCCGAGCATCCCGAGCGAAAACTGGTCGATTTCGGCATCGGCGAGAACGACGACATGGCCGACCCGTCGGTCCGCCGCGTGATGGCCGATGAGATCAATCAGCCGCAGAATCGCGGCTACGCCGACAACGGCATCCAGACGTTCAAGGACGCGGCGACACGGTTCATGCAGCGGGAATTCGGCGTGCGGTTGGATGCAGTCAGCGAGATCAACCATTGCATCGGGACGAAGACGGCGCTGGCGATGCTGCCGGCGGTGTTCATCGACCCCGGCGACGTGACGCTGCTGACCGTGCCCGGCTATCCGGTGGCGGGGACGCACACGAAGTATTACGGCGGCGAGGTGTACCGATTGCCGCTGCTGGCCGAGAACGACTTTCTGCCCGACCTGGATTCGATTCCCGCCGACGTGCTCCGCCGGGCGAAGTTGTTGGTGATCAACTATCCGAACAGTCCGACGGGCAGGGCGGCCACGCCGGAGTTCTACGCAAAGGTGGTCGAGTTTGCGCGGGCCAATCAGATCGTGGTTGCCCAGGACGCCACGCATATCATGCTCAGCTACGACGCCCCTCCGCTGAGCTTCCTGCAAACGCCGGGCGCCAGCGAGGTGGGCATCGAAATCCATTCGATGTCGAAGGGCTGGAACATGATCGGCTGGCGGCTGGGGTGGTTTTGCGGCAACCCGCGGATCGTCCGCGCGTTGGCCGACGTGAAGGACAATTGCGACTCGGGCCAGTTCATCGCCATCCAGAAAGCGGCGGCCGCGGCCTTGGACGATGTGGAAATCCCCCGCCGCGTCCGCGCCAAGTACCGGCGGAGGCTCCAGAAGCTGGTGGCCACGCTCCGCCGCTGCGGATTCGACTGCCGTGTGCCGGGCGGCTCGTTCTTCCTCTACACCCGAAGCCCCCGCGGCGCGGCCGGCGGGCGGGAGTTCGCCAACGCCGAAGCGTTTAGCCAGTTTCTCATCACCGAGCACTCGATCTGCACGGTGCCGTGGGACGATGCCGGGCCGTATCTGCGGTTCTCTGTTACCTACGTGGCCGCCGACGAGGCTGCCGAGGACGCCCTGATGGCGGAAACCGAGCGCCGGCTGACGCAGATCGGGCCGGTGTTCTGACCGTCCAATACTGCCCTGGCTCAAGTCATTTCTATCGCCTAAAATGCGAAGAGTAGGGCGATGGCGGCCGGTTTGCACGCGGAAACTGTGGGAGAATCGGCGTCGGCGCCGGCCAGGAAAGGCAAGAGCATGAAGGAAACGGCGGCAGCAGGGAGCAGCGAGGGCAGTCGGCGGGGCAGGCGACGATCGGCCGGCTGGATGGCGCTGGTTGTGGCGGGCATCGTCATCGAGCAGTTCATCCTCATCGGCCCGTCGCTGATTGGAAGAGAAGTCCTGCTTCCGCTCGACTTCCTCGCCCAACGCGACGTCTACCTGCCCTGCAATCCGAACAGCCCTCCCAAGCTTCCGCACAACAGGGTGCTGAGCGACCTGGTGCTGATGGAACCGATGGCTCAGCAGTTCGCCCTGTCCGAGTTTCGAGCCGGCCGTTGGCCGCTGTGGACGCCCAACAATTTCTGTGGCAGTCCGTTCCTCTACTCGGAGTATTCGCCCTTTAAGATTCCGTTGTACTGCACTACGTCGCCGTATGCCTACGCCTGGCCGCCGTTTCTTCTGGCGATATTTACCGGAGTTGGCGTGTATCTGTTCTGCCGTCGCGTTTTGTCGCTGGGGCCGTGGCCGGCGACGATCGCCGCGTGGTGCTGGCCGATAACCGGCTTCCTCGTGCTCTGGCAGGGATACAACATGACGTACTCGGTCGGCTGGCTTCCGTGGCTGCTCTGGGCGGTCGATGCCGTCGTGCGGCGGCGGAGTCGCTGGGCGGGGATTTGGCTTGTCCCGGCCACGTGGCTGACCATCGCCGGCGGGCAGTTTGACGTCGGCGCGCAGGTGCTGTTGGTATCGGGACTCTATGCCGTCTGGTGCTTCATCGACGAGTACGGGCGGCGGTGCTTCACGCGGCAGGTCCTGCCGGCGCTGGCGACGATCGTGGCGGCTTGGGGCTTGGGGCTCGCGCTGGCCTCGGTCTATCTGCTTCCCGTGGTCGAGTATGCGCAAACCAGTTCCCGCATGGAGCGGCGCAGCCACGGCGAAGTCGAGCGGCCTCCGATCGGAATCGCGGCCCTGCCGCAGCTCGTGTTGCCCGACCGATACGGCGACACGCAAGCCGGCAGCCTGTGGGTGCCTCCGCTCAATAATAAAGGGGGGGCGCTGGAGGGCAATCAACTGGAGAGTCCGTCCGCCACGTATGCCGGCCTGCTGGCCACGCTCCTGCTGATGCCGCTGGCGTGGTGCAGCCGGCGGCACCGATCAATCAACGTCTTCTGGATCGTTCTTGGAGTGCTCGGCGTGAGTTGGTCTCTGGACCTGCCGATTCTGGTCAGTTTGTTGAAGCTGCCCGGCATCAACATGCTGTCGCACAACCGTTTTGTCTTTGCGACCTCGTTTTCCATTCTGTCGATGACGGCCATTGGCTTCGACGCTTTGCAGCGTGGCGAGGTGCGGTGGCGTTTGTGGTTTTGGGGGCCGATCGCCCTGTTGGCCGTCGTGCTGCTCTGGTGCGCCTATTCCTCCGTGGTGCTGCCGCACGAGATAGCGACGATAATAAGCCAACTGAAAACCGCCGTCCGCAACGGCTATCACGCGCCCGGCATCGCCAATCTGGCGGCCGTCGAACGGATCGAATCGACCTTCGTCCTCTGCTTCTCGGTGGCGACCGTGTTGTGCATCCTCGGCATCGGCGGCTGGGCGCTGATCGGCCTGGGCGTGACCTCGCGGCGGTGGTTCCTGCCGCTGTTGGGCGCGTTGTTGCTGGCCGATCTCCTCTGGTTCGCGCACGGGCGGCCGGCACAATGCGACCCCGCGATGTTCTATCCGCGAATTCCCGCGCTCGAACAGGTGGAGAAAGCCGACGCCGGGCGAATCATCGCGTATCGCTGCCTGCCGGCGATGCTGGGGCAATCGCACAACCTCCGCGACGTCCGCGGGTACGACGGAGTGGACCCGACGCGGATCGTCGAGTTGCTCGAGATTGCGGCCGATCCGCGGTTCCCCAGCCCGCAGTATGCGGCTACCCAATGGATCGCGCCGAAGGTGTGGGCCACGCCTTCGGGAGGGATTCGACTTCACCCCATCCTGGATATGCTCGACGTCCGCTACGTAGTCTTCCGCGGAAAACCGCACGGGGGTCTGCATCCCGACTTCGTCAGCCCCGACTACTGGGTAATGAAGAACCCGCGGGCGCTGCCGCGAGTTTTCGTGCCGCAGCACGTCGAATTGATGGCCGACAAGGAGAAACGGCTGGCGAAACTCGCCGCCGCCGAATTCAACCCACGGCAAGTCGCCTATGTGGAAGAGCCGGTCGATTTGCCGGCTAAGTGCCGCGGCACGGCCAAGATCGTGGAAGAGATTCCCACCCGGGTCGAGGTCTCCTACGACATGCAGACCCCGGGACTTGTCGTGCTTGCCGACCGTTGGGACGCGGGTTGGCACGCCTATCGCGACGGCAAGCCGGTCCCGATCCTGCGGACGGATCACGCCTTGAGGGGAATCGTGACGCCGGCGGGAAAGGGGACCATCGAGTTCCGCTACGCGCCCGCCGGCTTCACCTGGGGCTTGCGGCTATGCGCCGCGGCGCTGCTGGCTCTGGTCGGCTGGGCAGGCGGCATCGTCGTCTGGAGTTCGCGCAGCGGCCGCCGCAGCGCGGAAGCAACGCCGGCTAACGACTCTTCCCGCGCTCGGAAGGGGCGCGCGTAGGGGCGCCGCGTACGTTGTTTCCAGATACGGCGTGTGCGATTTGTACAGGGCGATCTGGGCCTCGATCGAGTTGGCCAGCGTTTGATTCTTCTGCCGCAGGGCGAGCGCGACGGCCTTTTCGGCTGTATTCGTCGCGTCGGCGAAACGTCCGACCTGGGCATACGCGGCGGCCAGCGCCCTCAAGGGGACCGGTTCGCGGCTGTGCGAGAGTGCGACCGCCCACCTGGCCAGCTTGACCGCCTCCTTGCCATTTCGCACCGACGGCTCCGGCCGAGTCGCCATCGCCCAGGCCAACTGGCTGACGGCGCGGGGATCGTTCGGCTGAAGCCGGACCCTTTCTCGCCAGTGCGCCATTGCCTCGTCGATCTTCCCCTGCTTGCTCAGCGCCATGCCGAGATTGCCGTGGGCGCTGGCCAGCGCGGGCGCAATTTGCACGGCCCGGCGAAATTGGGCCACCGCCGCGTCCATCTCTCCCCGATCGGCCAAGACGGCGCCCAAATTGTTGCAGGCGTCCGCGTAGTTGGGATTCGAAGCGATCGCCTTGCGATATTCGGCGATCGCCTCATCGAGCCGATGCTCGGTCAAAAGAACGTTGGCGAGGTTGTTGTGGGCGACGGCATTGTTGGGCCGAATCTTCAGTGCCTTTCGATACTCGACCGCCGCCTCCGCGAACTCGCCGCAACCGGCCAGGGCGTTGCCGAGCTTGACGCGGTCGAGCCAGGAGTTCGGGTTGGTCTCCAGCGCCTTCCGGCTGCGGTCGATCGCATCGATGCAGGGCGACAACTCGGCCTTCATGTAGGCGGCGGCGGCCGCGTCCGATTGTCCGCTGGCGTCCAATGCCGCGCCGAGGTTGGCGTAGAACATCGCAAAGGTCGGCGAAAGGTCCGTCGCCTTCTTGAACTGGTTGATGGCCGCCGTCACCGCGTCCCGCTTGGCCAACGCCGCGCCCAGGTTGTTGTGGGCAAAACTGTTGTTCGTCGTGCAGGCCAGCGCGTGGGTCCAGACCGTCTCGCTGTTCTGCCAAAACGAAGTCTGCCGCCAGCCGCATACCATCAGCCCCGCTATCAACACGATGGAAACCGCGCCGTACGCCCAGCGGCGATACGCCGCCGGTCGTCCGGCAGGGAGGAATCTCCGCCCCGCTGCTGCGGCGGTCCAAGTCACCGCGATGCACAGCCCGATCTCGGGCAAATAGGTGTAGCGGTCCGCCATCGCCTGCACGCCGACCTGCACCAACCCGATCACGGGGACGAGCATTCCCACGTACCAGAACCAGCCGACGAACAGATAGGGGAGCCGCCGACGCGCCGGCACGGCCACGACCGACACGCCGAGCAACACCACCGCGGCGCCGACGACTTTCCAGAGCGGGAAGCCCGCGGCGGGATACGGGTAAAACAACGCCAGCCCCGACGGATCGAAAAACTGTCCGACGTAAGCAACGTAGGAGACTAGGGCGTTGGCGATCCGCGCATGGATCGGCGCCATGTCAACCGGGACGATCGTGCCATGCTGGGCCAGCGATGTGACCCAGCACGACGCAGCCGCCAGCAACAGCAAGGGGAGCTTTTCGGCAATCAATAGGCGCCACGCGGTTTGCGAAGCCGCAAGCGGCTTTTCGACAAAACGCCCCAACGGCCAGTAGTCCAACAGCAACAGCACGAACGGCAGCGTTACCAGCATCGGCTTGGCCATTAACCCGAGGGCAAACATCGCTATCACTAGCAGGTAGCGGCCCCAGGAGAATGGATGGCGAACGTAATGTAGATAGGCCCCGAGGGTCAGCATGAAGAACAGGCCGCTGAGCAGGTCCTTCCGTTCGGCGACCCAGGCGACCGATTCCGCCCGTAGCGGATGGACGGCGAACACCGCCGCCACGAAGGCGCTGGGCCAGAGACTGCCGGTCATCTGCCAGAGCACCAGAAAGAGCAGAATCGCCACGGCGGCGTGCAGCACGACGTTGGTCAGGTGGTGCCAGCCCGGGTGCTGGGTTCCGTAGAGTTGGCAGTCGAGTGCGTGGGAGAGCCACGTCAACGGATGCCAATTGGCGGCGTAGAAGGAGGTAAACGACCACGCGACCGTCTCCGCCGTCAAGCCGTGCGCCAGGTGCGGATTGTCGTAGACGTAGGCGTTGTCGTCGTAGTTGATGAATTCGTGCCGGACGGTCTGTCCGAAGACGACGGCCACGGCCAGCGCCAGCAAGCAGCAGACGGCCAAGACGGTACGGCGAGTCGCTCTCGACGATTGGTCCATTCGGTTTCAGATCCTAAGGCGAAACGGCACGGCGAAATCGGCTCTGTTGTTGGATTGCCATGCGCAGGTTGTTATGTGCATCGGCCAGATCGGGCCGGATTTTCAATGCCGCCTGAAAATGCCGCATCGCGTCGTCGAGCCGTCCCGACCGCGCCAGCATAACGCCGAGGTCGTTCTCCGCGTCGGCGCTGCGGGGCTGAATGGCCAAGGTTCGCTGGAAACACCGGATCGCGCCGGCCGCGTCGCCGCGCTGGGCCAACGTCACGCCAAGGTTGAACTCGGCCGTGGCGTTGCGCACGGTGCAGGCCAGCGCGCGGCCCCAGAGGGTCTCGCTGTCGCGCCAATAAGACGTTTGCCGCCAGGCGATCGTCGCCAGCATCAGCAGCGCCAACGCGGACGCGGCGGCACACAGCCAACGCCGATGCGGCCAGGAGACCGTCAGTTGCGCCACGCCCCATGCCAGCGCCAGGCACAATCCGATGCCGGGCAAGTACGTGTAGCGGTCGGCGCTGGCCTGGTCGCCCACCTGCACCAATCCGATCACCGGAACCAGCATCCCCAGATACCACAGCCAGCCGACCAGCAGATAGGGAAACCGCCGTCGCCCGATCCATGCCGTCACGGAAATGCCGCCGAGCACCAACAGTGCCCCGACGATCTTCCAGGTCGACAGGCCGTCCTCGGGATGCGGATAAAATGCCGCCAGCCCCACCGGATAGAAGAACTGCCCGAGGTAGCCGACATAGGAGACCAGGGCGTTGGCGATTCGACAGAAGATCGGCAGACGCTCGCAGACGGCAATGGACGGACGCTGCGCCAGGGACGTAACCACGCACGACGCGGCCGCCAGCAGCAGCAACGGCAGCTTCTCGGCGATCAATCGCCGCCACGTGACGTGGCTCCGTTGGGGCGACAGTTGCACTGTCGCCCCTGGGGTGGCAGTACAACTGCCGCCCCAACTGAGGGCAAGCGGCTTGACAGAGAGACGCCCCAGCGGCCAGTAGTCCAACAACAACAGCACAAACGGCAGCGTCACCAGCATCGGCTTTGCCATCAAGCCCAGGGTGAACGTCACTATCACCAACAGATAGCGACCCCAGGAAAATGGATGGCGAACGTAATGCAGATACGCCGCGAGCGTCAGCATGAAGAACAGCCCGCTGAGCAGGTCCTTCCGTTCGGCGATCCAGGCCACCGATTCCACCCGCAGCGGATGGACGGCAAACACGGCCGCCACGAAGGCGCTCGGCCACAGGCTGCCGGTCATCTGCCAGAGCACCAGAAACAGCAGAATCGCCACGGCGGCGTGCAGCACGACGTTGGTCAGGTGATGCCAGCCGGGGTGTTGCGTTCCGTACAGTTGGCAATCGAGCGCATGAGAGAGCCACGTCAACGGATGCCAATTGCTGGAATCGAACGTCGTGAACGACCAGGCGACGGTCTGCGGGGTCAGGCCGCCTGCGACGTGCGGGTTGTCGTAGACGTAGACGTCGTCGTCGAAATTAACGAAATCGTATCGGCGGGTCTGCCCAAAGACCACGGCCACCGCCAGTGCCAGCAGGCAGCAGACGGCCAAGACAGTTCCGAGCGGCGTTCTTGGTTCCGGGTTCATTTTCCGTTTGGTTGTGGAGGGCGAGGCGAGCGGGGCAGGTGGTACGGCGAGCCGGCACGGTACAGTCGGCTCTGTCGGCGCAAGGCGTCGGCGGTGGCGGAGTCGTTTTGCGCGGCGGCCAGTGCAATCGCTCGATTGGCGACGGCGACGGCCTCGGCGAATCGGCCCGCCTCGGCGTAAGCGGCGGCCAGCGTGCCCAACGGAATCGGTTCCAGCCCGCGGGAGAGCTTCACCGCCCATTGGGCCAACTCGGCGGCCGCGGCCCCGTTTCGCAGCGACGCCTCGGGCGCGGTCGCCATCGCCCAGGCCAACTGGTTCACCGCACGCAGATTATTCGGCTGAAGGCGAACCACCTCGCGCCACTGTGCGATCGCATCGGGGAGGTTCCCCTGCTCGCTAAGCGCCATGGCGAGGTTGCCGTGGACTTTCGCCAACTCCGGCTTGATCGCCAGCGCCTGGCGAAACTCGGCGGTTGCGGCGTCGAACCGCCCGCGCTTGGCCAGAATGACGCCGAGGTCGTTGTGCGCGGTCGGCGCAGTCGGGGTCCGATTCGATCGCCTTGCGGTATTCGACAATCGCCTCGTCGCTGCGGCCTTGCTTGACCAAAATCTTGGCGAGGTTGTTGTGGGCGAGCGCGAAACCGGGCTTGATCCTCAGCGCCTGGCGAAATTCGGGCAGCCGCGGCGTCGAACCGCCCGCGATCGGCCAGAACGACGCCGAGATTGAGGTGGGCCTCGGCGTAGTCGGGCTTCAGCTGCGATCGCCTGCCGGTATTCGGCGGCCGCTTCGTCGTCGCGGCCCTGCTCGGCCAGCACCTTGCCAAGACCGTTATGGGCGCTGGCAGACTCGGGATCGATCTCGATCGCCCTGCGATATTCGGCAATCGCCGCGGCGAACTCGTGGTCGGCGGCCAATGCACCGCCCAGGCGGTCGTGCAGCGAGGCATTTTCGGGCGTGCAAGCCACCGCGCGAGTCCAAAGCGTTTCACTGTTCTGCCAATACGAGGTTTGCCGCCACGTGCACGCCATGAGCACGATCAGCGCCAAGACGGAGGCGACGCCGCACGCCCAGCGACGATACGCCGCGTCTGTTGCGGCAGACAGGAATCTCTGCCCCGCCGCAACGAGGCCCCAGGTTATGGCGATGCACAGCCCGATCTGGGGCAAGTAGGTATAGCGGTCCGCCATCGCCTGCGACCCCACCTGCACCACGCCGATCACCGGCACGAGCATTCCCACGTACCAGAACCAGCCGACGAACAGATAGGGCAACCGCCGCCACGCCAGCAGCGCGGCGATGGAAATGCCCGCCAGCACCGCCGCCGCGACGGCGATTTTCCACGTCGGCAGACCGTCTTGCGGATGCGGATAGAACACGGCCAGGTTCATCGGATAGAAGAATTGGCCGAGGTAGGCGACGTAAGAGACCAGAGCGTTGGCGATCCGCGAGGAAATCGGCACAATATCGACGGGCACCAGGGCCTTCTGCTGGGCGACCGACGTGACCGCGCACGACGCGCCCGCCAGCACCAGCAAGGGGATCTTTTCGGCGATTAGTCGCCGCCACGTGGTTTGCGAAGCCGCAAGCGGCTTGTCGGCAAGACGCCCCAGCGGCCAGTAGTCCAACAGCAACAGCACCAACGGCAGCGTCACCAGCATCGGTTTGGCCGTCAACCCCAGCGTGAACACTGCGACCACCAACAGATAGCGGCTCCAGGAAAAAGGACGGCGAACGTAGCGGAGATATGCCGCGAGCGTCAGCATGAAGAACAGGCCGCTGAGCAGGTCTTTCCGCTCGGCGACCCAGGCCACCGATTCCACCCGCAGCGGATGGACGGCGAACACCGCCGCCACGAAAGCACTCGGCCAGAGGCTGCCGGTCATCTGCCAGAGCACCAGAAAGAGCAGAATCGCCACGGCGGCGTGCAGCACGACGTTGGTCAAGTGATGCCAGCCGGGATGTTGCGTTCCGTACAGTTGGCAATCGAGCGCATGGGAGAGCCACGTCAACGGATGCCAATTGCAGGAGTGGAAGGTTCTCAGCGACCAGGCGATGCTTTCGCCGGTCAGGCCGTGCGTCACCTGTGGATTGTTGTAGACGTAGGCGTCGTCGTCGAAGTTGACGAAATCGCACTGGACGGTTCGGGCGAAGGCGATCGCCACCATCAGCAGCAGTAGTCCGCAGACGGCCGCCGCGAGCCGCCGATTTCGTCGTGGAGTCTCTTCCATAGCGTGGTGGTTCGGGAGCGGTTTCGGGACGCCGGTCGAGGCCAAAATGGCTCGGCTTGTTGCCGTTTGTCAACACCCGCCCAGGAAAAGGTAGGATAGCGCAAGCGACTTGTCCAACCAAAGTGCTTGCGGGGGCGCGACTTGGGATGGGCGTGGGGGCGGCACAGAGCGCGGACCGCGCTCCGTCTCGCCCGCAAATTCCGTAGAATCGGCACGCCGCCAAGGAAGGGGACGGAGGAAGTTGTCGGAACGGAGTCCTAAACAATGGTGGACGGTCGCCCGACAACTTCCTCCGTCCCCCTCGCCTCGTCACATCTGATCGACGGTGGCCGGCTCAAACAACTGGCGGATTTTCGGGCGGCGAAGATAAGTGACACCGATGCAGTAGAAAATCGTCATCGCCAATGCCATCCCCAGCCAGACGACCATCGTCCCGATGGCCATCACCTTCATCATCGTCAACATCATGTCGGCAGGCGGCGATCCGGCACTGGGAATGGAAGACAATTCCCTCGACATGTCTAGCTGCGTGAACACGAGGACGACGCCTCGCACGATCTCGAAAGCAATAGCCGCGAGGAAGACCGCAACCAGGAAGCGGCGGCCCTTCGGGCTCAGCTTCAGCGTGGCAATCCCCCCGGCAAGCAGGCTGGCGGAAAAGAGCAAATTGAGAACGATGCTTCCGGCGCTGAATCCTTGGTGGCGGTGGGTGACTTTCTGCGTGACTTCGTTGACCTTCCTCTGCACTTCCCGCTGGGCCTCTATTTGGGCCCTAAACTGGCCGTTGACCCTTCCCGGCGGGAGTTGCTGCTGTTGATTTGCGAGCTTTTCCAACTTGCCCTGAAAGACAGAACCTGCCGTCCCGAGCAGGGACGTACACAAGCCCAAGCCGCCGAGGACGATAGCGATGACGCAGACGGCGGTCAGGCCGCCGGGGCGTTGGCGGGCCGCCGCCTCGATGCCTGCCGTCGCATCACCCGCATAGCCGGGTTGATTGAAGTCGAACGGCTGCGCCAGTCGCCATGAGTTGGGACTCCTTTATAGCTGAAAGGTGTTGAGGATTTTGCTTGCCGGGCAGCCGGCCTTGCCCATCTGGAACGCCTCCGATACCGAACGATTAAGATAGACGATCAACCCGTACACGCCAAGGCCGATCGCCGTAGGCAGGCACTAGCAGGTGAGCAACGAGAAGGCGCCGCTAGCCAGCGCGACGATCCCGAGCACTCTGCCTCGAAATCGCCAGTTTTGCACGCCGGCCACAATATGCAAGAGGGCCACGACCAGCATCGCGGCCGCCATGCCGCCGTAGATGATGATTACCAGCCAGGACATTTGCTCCGGCGGCGGCCCGCCGGCCCGCGGCGCTTCCGCTTGGGACATGAGCGGCCCGATCACTACCGCCATCACGCCGAGAAAACATGCCATGACCAAGTCCAACGCGCCCTGAACCACCATCAGGATCGCCAGCGCGCGAACGTGGCCGACAAGCCCCCGCGGCCGGTGATTCATATCCGTCGGCAAACCCGAGCCGAAGGGCGTGCTGGGCTCTTGGGGCGATTGATAGGGGTTGTCCATCTACTGCTCCACGCCCGGCGAGTGGTAGTCGACGCTGGCGAGATAATCGAACACGGCAGTGGCGTCTTGCCAAACGGGGCGCATGAACTGCGTCTTCAGCGACTGGCGGACGGCGATCTTCTGGTCGCGGTTCAGGCAGCCCGGCCCGGCGATCTTCTCGACGATGTTGTCGTCGCCCTGGTCCAAAACGGTCAAAGCCCAGCGGCTGACGAGTTGGTACGAGGCGATGCCCGAAAGCCGCTTTCCTTCGGGCGTCATGGTGAACTTCAACTCGGTCAACTGGAACTCGCCGGACTCGGGCAGCTTGCCTGCTTGGCTCGCTTGGCGGGGAGAAAACCTTTCCCGGCCCGAACCATCCAGCCCGCGCCGTTGTTCGCCCACGTAGCCATCAGACGCGTCTTGTCGCAGATCAGATAGTGGCTCTCGCGGTTGAGCCGCTCGATCCGCAAAGGAGTGGCCACATGCTCCTCGCTCGCCGGGATGACGTGCTCGCCCGGCTCGGCGTCGTCCAGCGGGATCGCCTCGGAGGGCTCGGGGGCCTCGGCAATCGTGACCGGCTGTCGACAGTTCGGGCATTGCGCCGTGCGACCGGCCAACTCGTCCTTGGCGTGGAGCTTCTTGCCGCAACCGGGGCAAACCATGCGGATCATTGTTGGCCTCCCAAAGCAGTTATGCGAAAAAGTGGACGGCGGCGAAATCGACGGTCGATCGGGCTTTCCGGCCCAGCGCAACCTCAAGACTTCGCCTTCTTCTTGTAGGTGACAACCACCGCGGCCGGCCGGTTCTTGATGACAATCGGGAGTCCGCCGTCGAGCAACTCGCGCCCGCTCATTTCCGTCGTCCCGGCGACGTCCTTGTTGGTCAATAGGTAGACGGCATCAGGCTGCAACCCGTGCAAACGAAACCTAACCGCCTCGTAGGGGCTCTTTCCGCGGCGGAATGCCTGAACCATGCCTGCGCCCAGCTCCGGCCTGTCGAACTGCCAGGCGATCCACTGTTGGGCGTCGAGATTGTATCGCGTCAGCGGATAGTAGTCGCCGGCAAAATACTTGCGGACGCTCACGAATTCGTTCAACAGCCGCCGGGCCGAAGCGTAAGCAAAACGGTCGCCGGGCATCTTCTTGTCGTTGCCGAAGGTGGTAATGACCATCGCCGGACTGTAGCCGCTCCGCATGGAGTAAGGATCGAACGGCTTGGTGACTCCCGCCTCGCGGCAAGGATCGCCCATCACCCCCGCGCTCAGCGGAACCCAGAACGACAAACCGTACGTCTGGGCCTGCATGCCGATCGGATCGAAATCCTGTTTCACCTGGTAGTCGCTTCTCCAGAGCGGGATGCTTCGCCGGATCGTCTCCAGATCGATGTTCTGACCGCCGGCATAGCAGTTGTCGATCAACATATTGGGAAACCGCTTCAGCAAGGCGTCCCAAAACTCGATAAACCCCGCCGCGGAGCGAGCCTTGTTGATTCCCTGCCGATTTGCGCCGCGATCGGGCAGGGCCGTGCTGTGCGCGTCCGGGCGAAACATGTCGATGCCCCAGGCCGCAAACTTGTTTCCGAAGTGCTCGATCATGTATCGGTTGATCATCGGGTTGCCGCTGTCCGTACCGGGGTATTCCGGCGAGAGCAAGTCGGGCCGAAACTTCCGCACGCGCTCGACGGGCGGCCAAAGCCTGCCCGAGCCAAACCACAACAGGTACTTCATGCCCAGCTTGTGGCAGGCGTCGGAGATCGGCTTGAGCCCGCCGGGATGCTTCCGTTCGTCAACGACGCAATCGGCCAGATGTTCCTTGGCCTCCGCGTCGGTGGGATGCGCATTCCCAGCCGATGTCCATCCAATAGACTTCCATAGGGAGGTCGTGCTTCTTCCACCAGCTCAGCCGCGCGATCTGCTGCTGCGTGGTCCACGAGCCCCAGTTGGCGTGACACAGCGGCGGTTTCAGCGGTTTCCCGCCGGGCGTCGGGCTATAGTGCTTCAGCAACAGTTGCCGCCAGAGATTGTGGCCGTGGAACCGGTCGCCCTGCCAAAAGAGTACGAGCATCCGCAGGCTGCGGACTTCCTCGCCGGGATGGAGGAGGAAGTGACCCAGGCTCGGCCCCACCTTCACCGTGAACGACTTTTCCCCTTTTCCGACGAAGTTGGCCGCCCAGCCCTCAGTCCAGCCGATGCCCGCGATGATCCCCTGCCCCTTCCATTCGACATTGAAGAAGGGCAACGCGTTGGTCGAGGGCCACGGGTCTGATTGAATCCGCAGATTGCCGTCGGCCGCGAGTACATCGTCAATCGGTTGAAAATCGAGGATGTTGCAGCAAGTTCCCCGGGCATGATGCACGACGACCTCGCCCGTATCACGAGCGAGCGAGAGGTCCATCGGCAAGATCTTCTCGATGATGCCCGAGTCCTTCGTGCCGGTGTTTTTGAAGTAGATGATCCATTCGACGGCCGGGTAGTCGCCGTACTCGACGGATTGGCAGCGAACCTCCAGCCCTGTTGCCGGATCGCAGTAGGTCGTCGTCCGCATGGTCCTGCCATCGTCGAGCTTCTTCGAGACTCGCTCGGTGCGCCAGTTTCTTCGAGGAAGTCGGCCGACGGCCTCCCCTGGTAAACGAAGGAGAAGGGGGGTGCGACGGATGGCGACGGCGCTCGTTGGGGGCCGTTTTGCCCTTTGGCCTCGGCGGCGCCGCCGAACCGCGCCGCCGTCCACGCCCGGACTCCGGCCATTTCGGCGGAAGTTGGCGATGCGGCTGGTGCGAATTGCGGCGATAGGAGGTACAGTAATGCCAGGATGATCGGCAGGGCTTTGGTCTTCACGGGCAATCGTGTTCGTTAAGAATGGGGATGAAAGCGAGCAAATTGTACGTCCCCCCCGTGCAAGGTAACGCATTCCCCGTTATTTGTCAATTATACTCCCACGGTGTCCACCGGAGCCGCTTGGATTACGGGTGGAATTGCAGGGCAAGGACAAAAACCTTAAGATTAAGTAGCTGCCAGGGCGGAGGATATTTATTGGCAGCGGGAGTTTGAGCAGTCGTGCATCTGGATCATTTGCCCGGTACATTCTTTCGGCCCATCCAACTTGGTGGAGCTGCTGTTGCACCGCGCGCGATGCCAGCCGGACGACGTCGGCTTCACCTATCTGGTCGACGGCGAGAACGACCAGGTCCATCTGACGTATCGAGAGCTGGACCGTCAGGCCCGCGCCATCGGCGCGTGGCTCGAATCGCATCAGCTTGGCGGGCCAGCGGGCGCTGCTGCTGTATCCGGCGGGGCTGGAGTTCATCGCGGCGTTCTTCGGATGTCTGTATGCCGGCGTGATCGCCGTGCCGGTCTATCCGCCGCGGCGGAACCGCTCGCTGAACCGCATCCAGGCCATCGCCGACGACGCCGAGGCCCGGGTGGCGCTGACGACCGAGTTGGTCTTCAACCGCGTGATGCCGCTGATCGACGAGACGCCGCACCTGAAGCAGCTCACCTGGCTGCCCACGTGCCAGGTCCCGACCGAGATGGAGCAGCAGTGGACCATGCCCGACGTCCACGGCGACACCTTGGCGTTTCTGCAATACACGTCGGGCTCGACGGGCACGCCGAAGGGCGTGGTGCTGAACCATGCCAACCTGGTCCACAACTCGGCGCTGATCGCGCATTCCTTCGAGCATACGCGGAGCGGCAAGCGGCGTGTTCTGGCTGCCGAGCTATCACGACATGGGACTGATCGGCGGCATCTTGCAGCCGCTGTACATCGGGCGTCCCAACGTGCTGATGTCGCCGATGAGCTTCCTGCAGAAGCCGTACCGTTGGCTGTCGGCGATCAGCCGGTTCCAGGGCACCACCAGCGGCGGCCCCAACTTCGCCTACGATCTGTGCGTCCGCAAAATCACCGCCCGAACAGCGAAAGACCCTCGATCTGAGCAGTTGGCGGGTGGCTTTCAACGGCGCCGAGCCGGTGCGGGCCGAAACGCTCGATGCCTTTGCCGAGGCGTTCGAGCCGTGCGGCTTCCGCCGCGAGGCGTTCTATCCGTGCTTCGGGCTGGCCGAGGCCACGCTGATCGTCTCCGGCGGATACGTCGACCGGCCGCCGGTCGTCCGCACGCTTCGACGCCGCCGCGCTGGCGCGGAGCGAGGTGCTCGACGCCGAACCGGACGACGAGGGCGTCGCGGGCGCTGGTCGGCTGCGGCGAGAACCTGCCCGACCAGCGGATCGTCATCGTCGATCCCGAAACGCTCGTCGCTTGCCCGCCCGGCCGCATCGGCGAGATTTGGGTTCACGGGCCGAGCGTGGCCCAGGGATACTGGCGGCAACCCGAAGCGACGCGAGCGGGTGTTCCACGCGCAGCTCAAGGGCAGCGGCGAAGGGCCCTTCCTCCGCACCGGCGACCTGGGATTCCTTCAGGACGGCGAACTGTTCATCACCGGCCGCCTGAAGGACCTGATCATCGTTCACGGCGTGAACTACTATCCTCAGGACATCGAGCGGACCGTGCAGCAGAGCCATCCGCGCTTGCGGCCCGACTGCGGCGCGGCGTTCACGGTGGAGGGAGAGGACGGCCGGGAGCGGCTCGTGGTGGTGCAAGAGGTCGAACGGCACAAGCGATCGAACTTCGCCGAGGTCTTCGACGCCATTCGCCGCGACGTCGCCGCCGAGCACGAACTGGCCCTGGATGCGATCCTGCTGATCCGAGCCGGCAGCGTGCCGAAGACCTCCAGCGGCAAAATCCAACGTCATGCCTGCCGCGACGGCTACCTCGCGTGCACGCTCGAGGTGGTCGCCGCATGGCGAGCGGCCGACGCCGCGTCCGAGGCGCCCTCCGCCGCTGGAAAGCACGCGGCCGACGTCTCCCCGGAGGCCCACGCGCCTTCGCCGCTGACGGCGCCCTCGAAAAACGGCAAGAACGGACGCCGCCGACCGCTGAACGAACGGGTGACGCAACTGGTCGTCGAAGAAATCCGCCGCGTGGCCAACAAACGGGCCGATGGTCTGACGCTCGACTCGTTGATCGTCGAGACCGGCATGGATTCGCTGGAGCGGATGGAAATCATCAATTCGATCGAGGAGAAGTTCGGCGGACGGTTTCCCGAGGAGATTCTCTCCGATCTGGAGACGCCGCGGCAATTGATCGAGGCCGTCGAGAAGTATCTGGGCACGCAGCCGCGGCCGCCGCAGCCCCGCGGCCGACGTCGAGATTCCGCCCGCCACCTACCGCTTCGAGCAGTTCCCCGAGTACGTGAAATTGCGGGAGAGCCTCGACATGCTCGACGCCTCGGGCTTGGGCAATCCATTCTTCAAAGTGCATGAGGGCCACACCACCGACCGCACGACCATCGCCGGCCGCGAGTTCATCAACTTCTCCAGTTACAACTACCTGGGGATGTCGGGCGACCCGACCGTCGCCGAGGCCGCCAAGGCGGCGATCGACCGTTACGGCACCAGCGCCTCGGCCAGCCGGCTGGTCTCGGGCCAACGCGAAATCCACGTCGAATTGGAGCGCGACGGTAACGCGGTTCCTCGGCACGGAAGACACCATCGCCCTGGTGGGCGGCCACGCAACCAACGAAACCGTGATCGGCCACTTGTTCGGTCCCGGCGACCTGATCCTTCACGACGCCCTGGCGCACAACAGCATCGTGCAGGGGTGCGTTCTGTCGGGCGCGCGGCGGCGTCCCTTCGCCCATAACGATTGGCAGGCCGCCGATGCGCTGCTGGCGCAATTCCGGCACGAGTACCGCCGCGTGCTGCTGGTGATCGAAGGCGTGTACAGCATGGACGGCGACATGCCCGATCTGCCGAGGTTCGTGGAGGTCAAGCGGCGGCACAACGCGCTGTTGATGATCGACGAAGCCCACTCGATCGGCGTGCTGGGGGCTACCGGCCGCGGAATCGCCGAGCACTGCGGCGTCGACCGCGGCGACGTCGATATCTGGATGGGGACGTTCAGCAAGAGTCTCGGCAGTTGCGGCGGCTACATTTCGGGCTGCAAGGCGCTGACCGAGTATTTGCGGTACACGGCGCCCGGCTTCGTCTTCGCGGCGGCGATGGCGCCGGCGGCGGCGGCGGCGGCGATCGCTTCGTTGCGGCTGCTGGAAGCCCAACCCGAGCGGGTGGCTCGTCTCCGCGAGAACGCCCGACTGTTTCTCGCCCTGGCCCGGCAGAACGGACTGAACACCGGCCTGAGCAAGGATTCCCCGGTGGTGCCGGTGATCTTGGGCAACTCCATCCACTGCCTGCAATTCTCGAAGGCGATGCTGGCACGGGGAGTGAACGTGCAGCCGATCCTTCATCCGGCGGTCGAGGAAAGCGCCTCGCGGATGAGGTACTTCATCACGGCCTGCCACAACGAGCAGCAGATTCGCTACACGATGGATGCGATGGTGGAAGAACTGGAGAAGATCGATTCCCGCTACCTTGCCCGCGCCGACGACGCGGCGGCGGTAGCCCGTTAGAGCTAGTACATGTGAGGTGTTGTTTTGCTTACTGAACAAGAGATTTCGCGAGCGTGGCGGTTGCTTTTCCGCGGCTGCCGATCGCACCGATGAAGTTTTTGCCAAGGCCGAGGAATTGCTCGACGAATTGCGTCCCGAGAGCCCGCTGCGCCATCGCTTGGGCGCCGAACTGGACGAATTGCGCGAGCGGGCGAATCAAGAAGCGTAGGATTCGCGGCAATAGAGCGGCAATAAAGAACAGCAGGGGCAGCAGTCCGACTGCCGCCCCCAACACCGCCGCGCCGTTCGCTGCTGCAACGCAAATCGACGTTGACGGTTATCGGTTCACGGTGAAACCAAGCGTCAAACCGTTGACGAAGAGTCTTTGACGGTTGCCGGATATGTCGATTCCCATCGGTTGCTCGCCTTGGGGCGTGCCCACTCGATAATCGATTACGCTGCTCGCCCGCGCGATGCCGTCCATCCAAAAGCCGGTCCAGCCTGCGTGGAACGAGATGGCGCGGGTGACCTGGTACGGCCTTCCACCCGCAGTTCGACTGCCGGGGAGAACTCGCGCTCGTAATCGACGTAGGTCGCCGTGGCGTGGGCCATCGTCACCGGTTGGAACGGCTGATAGACGTAATCGTACCTGTATTGTACGGGGGGATTGGGGTTGATGATTGTCACCACGGTTCTGGGGCCCGGATTCAAACTGGGGCCCATGTCGACCTGTTGCGAAATGTTCTGGTAGTTCAAGCCGGCCATGAACCGGCCTTCCGTGGAGAACATCCAACGCCCCTGCTTTTTGAACCATCGCAACCCGATCTGCGGACCGACGACGTGGTTTTCCGCCGCGGTGTCCCAGATAGCTTCCGGCCAGGAAGGACGGCACGTTGTGCCCACCGGTGGCTGTTTCCGGTCACCGCCGTTACTGGTCGGTGGGTTACCTGTGTGCTGACGCTGAAGTTGTCGTTGAACTCGTAGTAGCGGGCTCCCAGGAACATCTCGAAGGTCCCGCCGTCATGGCAGGTCATGAAGCGGTGCAGGTAGTTCACCTCCACTCCCCAGGTGTCGATCGCATTCTCGACCAGTACGTTGTCGAAGAAGTGACCGGCAAATCTCTGAATACGGGCGGGGAGAACGGCGGCACGGTGGTCGAGTCTGTTGTTCACGTTGCCTGCAACAACCGAGTTCCACCCTGCGTCCGAACTGCCGGATCGTTGAAGACCATGTCGGCGGCCGGCGCGCAGATAGTCCTGGGTCTGGTCGCGCTGCTGGTAGATGCTCACGAACCAGCCGTTGCGATCCTCGACGCGGCCAAACTCGATTCGGTTGCCGGCACTGAATTGGTTGTTGAACGGCGAAGTGTCCAACGTGTTCGTTTCGATCTGGGAGTCCGCTCGTCGGTGATCGTTCGGCCGTAGAAGACGGTTCGCGTGCCGGGAAATCCAATCGGTCTGACCTTCGGGGCCGAGATCGACCACCACAGGCCGTCGAACTGGAAGAAATATCCTTCGTTCGGCTGCTGAATCGCCTCCATAGGTGCTGCACATCCGCCGGGGCGAAGATCTGGAAACCCAAGGGCCCCTGGCCAAGGCTTGGCGTCGCCAAGAGACAGAGGAGAAGTCCGATGGCCACGTATGAACTTGTGCGGTTAAACGGCATAGCTTTGGTCCACCTTGATCTGCGCCCAATACGGACGTACCCCAACCATCCGATAGGGAGGGGCTACATTCTCATCGTGACGATAGTATCGGACGTGACGGTCGCGTGAGTTGAGTAAGAAAGGCAAAGCGTAAGGAAAAAAACGGCGGCGTCTAGTCCGCAGGGGGATTGCTGCCGGTTTTCAATCTGCGGGAGATAGCTGGCCACCCGCAGTCCTGCCGGGATGATCTGTTCGCCGTCGCCATTTCCCCGGGTGAGCTCTGAGTCTCTGGTAAGCGGCGACTTCAGTCGTCGATTGCCGGCCGAAAACGCGGAAAATCGGTGGCTGGAGTCGCCGCGTACCGTCCGCCGTATGAAGCGATCGAGCCCCTTCGCATTCTCCTTGACATCTCAAGGCACCCAATCATCATGGATGGCATGGCGCAATCAAGATGGAGGGATCGGTATGCGTAGGCTGCGCAGGGCGGAAACAGTCGGACGTTCTGCAGTGAGGTTATGCCGCATTTGCTGAGCAATTTAGTTGACAGACCTATTAAGATCGGCTTAGATGGAGGAATTGTGCGGACGGTGTGCGACGGCTGGGCAAGGCGTCGTCGTCGACATCGAAGTTCCGCACGATCGATTCGGAACACATGGGAAGTCAGGCAGCTAGAACAGATCCGGTTGCCGTCGCCTGTGCGGCGGCGCCGGGTTTCTCTGATTGGCTCGCGCAGGCCGGCAGGTTCGGTCGCGGTCTCGACGTATCAGGCCGGCAAGGTGGCGATGATCGGCTGGGACGGCCGGCAGGTGACCTTGCTGATGCGTCAATTCGACAAGCCGCTCGGGCTGGCGGTGTCTGGCGAATCGACTGGCCTTGGCCACGCGGCACGACGTTGCGGTTTTGGCCAACGCGCCGTTGTTGGCGCACGACTATCTCGAGGAGCAGCCCGGTCGGTACGACGCCCTCTATTTGCCGCGCGCGACCTATCACACGGGCGATCTGAACACGCACGACGTGGCGATTTTGGGCGATGAGATATGGCTGGCGGCCACGCGATTTTCCTGCCTGGCCAAGCTGACGCTACGATTTCAGTTTCTTGCCCGTTTGGAAGCCGTCGTTCGTCACCGACCTGGTGCCGGAGGATCGCTGCCATCTGAACGGGATCGCGGTTCGCGACGGGCGGCCGCGCTACGTGACGGCGCTGGGAACCACGGACGCGGCGGGGGCGTGGCGCAAGCGGAAGGCGACCGGCGGGGTCGTGATCGACGTCGACAGACGACGAGATCGTGCTGGACGGGCTGGCGATGCCCCATTCGCCGCGCTGGCACGAGGGGCGGCTGTGGATTCTCAACTCCGGCGCGGGCGAACTGCTCCGTGGTGGATCCGCGCAACGGCGGGGCCGAGGTGGTGTGCCGTTTGCCGGGCTACTTGCGGGGGCTGTGTTTTTGCGGCCCGTATGCCCTGGTGGGGCTGTCGAAAATCCGCGAGCGGCACATTTTCGGCGGATTGCCGGTGCAGCAGCGGTGCGAGAATCTGCTGTGCGGCGTCGCGGTGGTCGATGTTCGCAGCGGTCGGGAGGCGGGGCTTCTTCGAGTTCACCGCCGGCTGCGAGGAACTGTACGACGTTCAATTTT
Source organism: uncultured Planctomycetia bacterium (assembly GCA_963815695.1). Lineage (GTDB taxonomy): Bacteria > Planctomycetota > Planctomycetia > Pirellulales > Thermoguttaceae. Next base: position 55,676 of record CAWFIG010000015.1, on the reverse strand, counting down.
TGCCCGGTGTTTTCCGGCCGATGATTCTCAATCTGGAGAGGCCGGCGGTGCGTCAGGCGATGACCAATCCCGACTCGTGCTATTGGCTGCGTCCGAGCAGCGAGATTCGGGAACCCGGCCCGCTGCCGCGCGGGCCTTGTGATCAGCGAAGCATCGAGTGCGTTGGCCGGCGGGTAGCCGTGCCGAAGCGATGATCGCGTTAACCCTGGAAATCAAAGAAAATCGTCCGTTTCTCGCTCGCGTTAAGTGGCCGTTAAACAGCCACCCCAACCTGAGAAGAATCCTGGAAGAGGGGATCGTACCCATGTCTCTGTTGCGAAAGCCGAAAACGCGAAAGGTCGGATCTGCTTGGGGGCGCCTTTGGAGCGCCTTTGCCCCCGCTGAACGGCGCAGCCGGAACGAGCGGAAGCCGCGGCGTCTGATGATTGACGCCTTCGAGGAGCGGACTCTGTTGTCGGTCTCTCCCGTACAACCCGGCGACTCGCTGGTCAATCAGGGCATCACCACTACGCAAAGCACGTTGGGCGCACAGTCGGTGGCCAGCGATCACAACGGCGACTTCGTGGTCACCTGGACCCGCACGGAACCGATTCTCGACGCCAGCGGCAACCAGGTTTACGACCCGGCCACTGGCGCGCCCGAGTCGGGCAGCAACGTCTATGCCCGCTACTTCACCGATTCGGTGCAGCGGCTCACCCTGCCCGCCGGCGTGCTGAATAACGCCGGCTCGGGCAGCTATGGGCATATCTCCCTGACTTACGGCGGCGACGCGGTGGAGCAGATCGCCTTCACCCAAGCCACGGGCAGCCAATCATCGATCGGCGGGACTTTCTCCCTCTGGTTGGACGCCGACGGCGACGGTGTTAGAGATTCGCGGGAAGTTACGGCCAAAATCAACTTCGTCGAGGGCAATTTCGCCCTACAGTCGGCTCCGGTTTGGTCTGACACCCTGACCGCTAGCGTCAGCAAGACCGCCACCACGCTAACCGTGAACTCGGTAGCGGGGCTGACCGGTTTGTCGTTCCCCTTCTCGATCTTTGTCGGAAACGAGCGGATGCTGGTTACGGGCATCAACACCGCGACCAACCAATTGACGGTTACCCGCGGTGCGGTTGGCACGACGGCCACGGCACACGGTGCCGGCAGCATGGCGATGATTCAGCCTCCAAATTGGTCTCCGGTAAACGGGTTTCCGCTCTGGGACGGCGCCATCACGAGCATTAACCCCGACGGCACACTTACCGTAGCAACCGATCCGAATGCGTCCAACGACCTGAACAGCTTTACGGCTCCTTTCTCGATCCTGGCGGGAAACGAGCACATTCTGGTGACAAGAGCCGTGCGGAATCCAGCCACCGGACTGTGGACCTTGACGGTCGATCGAGCAACGGGCGGCACGACCCAGGGAACGCTCGCCGTCGGTCAAACGCTGGTCTTCCTGGACAACACCGCACAGATTCAGGATGCGATCCGCAACCTCGGCTTGGATTATGTCGCCAGCCACGCGACGAGCGACCCCAACTATCTGGCTTACCTGGCCTTGACCGACGTGACAATCTCGGCGGCCGACGCGGACCATTACAACATCAACTACGGCGCCGCTTCCGAGGTGGATGGCGTGCCGCAGGTCCAGTCGCGCCTCATGCCCGTCGATCAGGCGTGGAACTCCGGGTTTCTGCCGGCGGCGTCAACCAGCATCATTAGCGAACCGATTACGATTTCGAACATTCCAGTTTCGCCGAGCAATCCGGCGCTGACTGCGGCGGCCATCCAACAGGCGTTTCTATCGACGACGACCACCACGCAGGTCGCGCCTTGGAACGCCGAGTCGTCGCAAGAGCAGCCCCAAATGCCTTCCGATTTGGCGGGAGCGACGTATCTGACCACGTCCGTGCAGGTGTCCGTGGTGCCGGTGCAGACGGTTGCCGATCCGAACGGAACGCTGACCTTCGACATTACATTCGTCGGCGCGGCGGGCGACCAGGTGCAGCCGCCGCTGGTGCTTACCACCGTCACGGATGGCACGAAGCTGACGCCGAACCCCGTCACCATCCCGACTCCCGATCAGGACGCGATCATCCTGAAGCAGCCGAGCAACGAGTTCCGCGTGAATCCCGAAGTGCCGTACAACGAGTTTCAGATTCAGCCGGACAACTGTTCGGGTCCGGCAGTGGCAATGGACGCCGACGGCAGCTTCGTAATCACGTGGACCGCCGCCGTCTCCGACTTGGCAAGCTACGGCAGCGTTTCCGACATCTTCGCGCGGATGTATCAGCCGCTCGGCGACGTTCAGTACCAGGACATTACTTTTTCCTCGTTAGCCGGTACCTACGCGCTGAACACCGTGCTGAACACGCCGAACGGCTACGTGCAGTACCAGGACGTTGCTTTCCAAACGCCACTCGTTGCCGGCACCTATGAGTTGCAGACGGCGAACGGGAACACGACCCTCATCGACTTTGATCCCTCCGATTGGGCGACATCGGCCAGCAACCTCCAGGCCGCGCTTGCCACTCTGTATCCGCTGGACATGGTGGCCGTCACGGCTGACCAGGGAAAAAACGCTCTGCACGTGACGTGGTATACCGATTCCGCGCAAGCGTTGCCGCTACTGACGCAAGCCAGCGGCGGGACTCTCACGGGAATTACCGCGACGACGACAGGGCTTATTAATTTCGACCCCTCCAATGCGACCGCATCGGCCGCCAGTCTGCAAACGGCACTCGGCGTTCTCTACCCGTCGGGTACGGTGGTCGTGCTGCCTGATCAATTCGACAATAACGTTCTCCACGTGATGTTCTATTCCGCTCGACCGATACCGCTGACGCAAACGAGCGGCGTGGGGACCCTGACGGTGGCGATTGCCGCGGCGAACCCCGCCGGGACGACCGTCGACATGACCAACGACGGGATTCCGGAAACGTACGTCGCGGGCGTTCGACCCGTGGTGACCTCGATTCCCTACAACGATCTCTTGCCCGCGGATATTCAGGTGCCCGGCGACGCGTATACCTTCCGCGTGAACACGGATACGGCAAATGGACAGGCCCAGCCCACGATCGCCGTGGATGAAAACGGGAACTTCGTGATTGCCTGGGCGAGCAGCACGCAGACTCTTAGCTACTTCAACAGCATCGACGCGCAGCAATTCACCCACGACGGACGGATGATTGGCAACCAAGTGATGGTCAACACGGAAGACACCGACCAGCACTTGGATCCGTACGTAGCGATGAGCCAGGACGGCTTGTGGGTCGTGGTCTGGGACCACTACACCGGCTTGGGCAACGACGTGCAGGCGGAGCTGTACGATGCCCAGGGCAATGTCCTGATGCAGCAATCGACGATCGTCGCCACCGGCCCGATATCCCCTACCCCGACGGCCTGTTTCGATGAGAATTTGCCAAGCGATACGGCGGTCCGGCCGGGCCACGATTTCGTGATTAGCTGGACACAAGCGCGCGATGTCGACAACATCACCCAAACGACCCCCCAGGGGCAGACGGGCGTTTACTTTCGCGAGTTCAGCCTCTCGGCCGACAACACAACCGTCTCTGTCATCCGCACGGACTCGCGGGCCAACAGCGCCATTCGGCTCACCGATGGCTTGTACATCGGGTTGACTCCCGACGCCTACGTGACGGAGTGGCCGAACGCCCAGGGCAACGGCCAGGTTGCGATGGATGCCGACGGCGACCTGACGGTCACTTACGAGGGCTTCGGGCCCGACGTCGCACAAACCCAAGCCGGGGCCAACCTCTACTTCACCCTGCTCGGGCTGCCGGAAAACAGCGACCTGGTCGATGACGATCCAAACTTGTTGATGGGGTTTCCGTTCAATCCGCCCGTGCTCGGCAATAGCGGCGACGACGACAGCACGATCGAAGAGGTGTTGATTGACGCCCAGCTTGATTGGGGGCTCACCGATTCGCAACTCGGACGGCTCAACGCCATCTTGACCCAGGTAGCGGCATACACCCGCGGCGAGGCCAACGGCATCATGTACTCGCAGTACGACGCCGATCCGGCCTTGGGAATCCAGAACGTTCTCTACAGCGACCAGATCGCCAACGCCCAGCGCGACGGCGTCAACCAGCGCGACATTATCACGATCGCCAAGGATGCCTCGTCGGGAAACTTCATCGTCCGGGTCACCAACGCCAACACCAACGTTTACCAAGACATTACTATTGCCCCGGTGTTTATGACCGTGTCGCCGACCCTGCCTCCCGTGGTCGATCCGGTTGCCACCAGAGACGCGATTCAAAACGCGCTAAATGCGTGCGTCGCCGAACTGGGCATCAATTGGCCGACACCGGACAACGGGGGCCAGCAAGGCCAGCTTGGGCCGGTCACCGTTCGTCTCCTCAATAGTGACGCCTCCCTCACCGAGTCCAACCCCGTGAGCCCGGGGACCGAAGCCTTCGTCCGAGGCCAGAGCAACGTCGTCACCCTGGACATCACGCCGAGAGGGCCGACGACCTTCCTGACCGCAGACATTACGGACACTGACACCACGATCAACGTCGACGCTACAACGGCCGCCGCCTTTCCGACGGGCAGCCCGCTTATGATCGTAATTGACGGTGAGCACTTGTTGGTGACCGCAGGCCTTGGCACCACGACGTGGACGGTCACCAGAGGCCAAGACGGCACGACCGCCGCGGCCCACCTTGCGAATGCGAACGTGACCCTGGCGAACGTGACACTTGGACAGGACGGTTGGTTCGAGTTGGAGATCGTAGACCAAAATGCGAGTTCCCCTCTGAGCCTCAACCCCGTGGACGCCGTTACCAACGCGATTCATTTCGACCCCACGGATATTAACAGTCTCCAGCAAGTCGCGGCGGACATCCAGGATGAACTCCGGAACATGGGCTACCTGACGGCGACCTGCGCCTACCAGTTGCCGACGAATATTTCCGTCCCGAGCGAAGTTCCTCCCGCCACGTTCCTAACTGCAGACATCACTGCCACTGACACCACGATTACCGTCGATGCCGCGACGGCCGGCCGCTTCCCGACCAACGGCCCGTTCATGATCGTAATCGACAACGAGGACTTGGTGGTGACCGGAGGGTTTGGCACTACAACGTGGACGGTCGTCAGGGGTGGGAACGGCACTGCTGCGGCAGCCCACCTTACAAATGCGCAGGCGACCCTCCAGGTGCCTCCTGCCCAGCAACCGGCGACGTATGTCTTCTCGATCAACTTTGGCAACATCGTCGCACCGATGGTCCTAAACGCGCGGTACGGCGGTACGGCGAGCAATCCCGCCCTGAACGCGTCGATTACTTCGGTGCCCGGAACCTATTGGAACCTGAGCGGTTACGTCGGCTTGAGCACGCTGCCCGCCGACGCCGACCTGCAATGGATCTACGAGATCTCCTTCCTCGGCGAAGTCCACGATACACCGATCACCATCGCCCCGCCACCGGGAGTTCCGACGACTGCGTGGGACGGCTTGGCGACGGCCCACACCAAAGAGTACATAGCCGTCCAGACGAACGACGTGAATGCGCAGACGGGTACGATGACGTTGAGTTTCCAGATGGACGACAACGCTCCACCCCTCATTTACACTACTGCTGATATCAATTTTGACGCCACCAGCAACGCCGCTCTCGCCACTACCGCGGCGAACATCCAGGCCGCGGTCAGAAGTATAGTAGACACCAACGGCGATCCGGTGTTTCCCAATGCGCTCTGCAGTTTCAACATCGGGGACGTCACCGGCGATCTGATTACGCGAGCGCCCAACGGGGGGTGGTACTTCTTCACTATGGACTTCGGCATAGACACCCCACCGATAGCGCAAGGGGTGGGGGCGACAGTTACCGGTGGATCCCTCAACACCGTTTTGACCGGGCTGCAACTGCCAAACTCGCTGGCACTTATCGGGTCCAACCCCTTGGGAGAACCGTTGGATCCGCAGTTTGGCACGGAGACCGGTGCGAACCCTGGCACGTCGCAACACGATGCGTCGATCGGCATGACGCCCGACGGCGATTACGTGATCGCCTGGACGCAAGACACCCTCGATTCCACCTTGAGCGGCGTCACCAACCAGAACATCTACTTCCGCCAATTCAACGAGAGCACCGACACCCACGGCCCGAAAGTGGCGGGGCTCGACGTGCCGGCCAACTCGTACGGCTTGATGGTCAATCCGGTTCCGGGCGTGACCGAGCTCGACGGCACGCAGATTGATCCGGCGCCGAGGTCCACGTGGCCGACGGCCTGCAAAACATCGTCGTCTCGTTCGACGAAGACATGCTGGCTTTCGACGATGCGACCCTCGCCTCGGCCTTGACGCAGCGCGACGCCTGGTTGCGGAACCATCCGGGCCAGCCGATCCCCTACAGCATCATGCACGTCCTCGACAGCGTCACCAACGTCGAGAACTACGTCCTGATGAAGAACGGCGTGGAGGTGGCCGGCGGCATCGTCAATATCGAATACGGCATGAACATGGCCTCCCACTTGGCGCAAATGGCCGCGGCTGATCCCGCCCACTACGGCCAGTACGCCGATCTGGGCAACGTGCCGAGCAATCACTTCGAGGCGGTGATTACCTTCGCGGGCGCCGCGGGCCTTGACGCCGGCACGTACACCCTTGTCGCCCGAACGCCGGTGGCGGCCGGCGCCGCCAATCCGTCCGGACGCAGCGGTCTGGTCGACGCTTCGAGCCAGGCCAATGCTCTGGGCCATAACGGCTTCCAGCCCGCCGGCGCCGACTTCACCCAGCAGTTCAGCGTGGTCGTCGATAACAGCCAGCAAGACCCCGGCGTTGGCAACACCAACAACGGCCACACCTATGCCGAGTCGCCCCGCGCCGTGGCGGTCGACGGCGACGGCGATCACGTCGTGGTCTGGACGCAGACGGTCGGCGGCGTGGATCGCGTTTACTATGAGATTTTTAACGCGGCTGGCGCCTCGATCTCTTCGCCGGCCCCCGTATCAAACTTGTCGCCTACTGCCGCGCAGCGTTACGCCACCGTGGCTTGCGACGCCGACGGCGACTTCGTCGTCACCTGGACGCAGTTCGACGCCGCCAACGATGCGAACGTCTACGGCTGCCGCTTCAGCATGGTGAACGGTGCGCCCGAATTCCAGGTCACGACCGGCACGCAATCCGACGGCTCCTTCCGCATCAACAGCTACACCGATAATAACCAAGAGTGGTCGAGCGTGGCGATGGACAGCACGGGCAACTTCGTCGTCACCTGGACGAGCTACGGACAGGAGGACAATGGACAAAACGGTCTCCGGCTACGGCGTCTACGCCCGCCGCTACGATTCGTTCGGCTTCGCCTTGGCTTCCGAATTTCAGGTAAACGTCACCACCGCCGGCAACCAGCAGGATTCCAGTGTAGCCCTGGCCGACAACGGTGTCTTTGTCATCGCGTGGCAGAGTTCGCAAAACGGCGTCAACGACGACATTGTCGCCCGCGTCTTCAACGCCGACGGATCGCCCATAGTATTGCCGAATTTCTCATGACCAACACCGAGTTGCCGGTCAACAGCACGACCGCCGGCAACCAGAGATACCCCGATGTCTCGATCGATCTAGCGGGCACGACGTTTGTCGTTGCGTGGCAGAGCTCCGGCCAGGACGGAAACGGCTGGGGCGTATACAGCCGGCAGTTCGCCGTTGTGACGCCCCCGGTGAAGACGTATACGAAGACCGATGGCAGGAACATTCCCGATCCGGTAAACGACTTCCAGTCCCCATTGACGATCACGGATAACGTCCTGATCGCCGATGTCAAGGTGCACTTGGACATCGTTACTCCTCATCCGGCCGACCTGACGATCTGGCTGACGAAGCTGAATCCCGACGGAACCACAACGACCGTCATCTTATGCACGCGCGTGCCACGTCCGATAAACGGCACGGTTCCGACAGGGGCCAATTTCCTTGGTACGACGTTTGACGACGCGGCGGCGACGAGCATCGACAACGACGTCGGTCCGAATGCGGCCTTGCCGCCGTTCCCAGGCTCGTACATTCCGGAACAACTGTTGGCGGCTTTTGACGGCCTGAACGCCGCGGGAACGTGGACCTTGCACATCCGTGACAGTGTGGGCGAGTTGCCGTTGCCGGACAACCAATACTTGTTGTCGTGGTCTCTGGAAATACAGCCCGCGTCCGCCTTCCCGGAAGCCCGGGCCAACACATCCATCGTCGGCGACCAGATGTACCCATCCGTAGCGATGGCATACGACGGCAGCTACGCCATCACATGGAGCGGAAGCGGAAACCAGCCGAACCAGGCGGATACGTCGGGCGTCTTTTACCAGCGGTTCAATCAAGCGGGACAAAGGGTCGGCGGCGAAACCCGCGCCAACATGGCCACCTTCGGCAACCAGTGGCTCTCCTCGGTCGGCAGCGACAGTTCGGGGAATATCGTGATCGTCTGGACCGGTCCCGGCAGCGACTCGGGTACCACGAACGTCTACAAGTTCACCGGTTCTATAACCGCCCCCGTTGCCGACCTCGTCGGACCGATCGTTACCGACGTGCTAACGCCGGATGCCACGAATCCCACCCAGCTCGATCGCGTGCTGGACGGCGGCGCCGTGCTCCTGCCCAACTCGGGCCTGACGCAGATAACCGTCCAGTTCGATGAAAGAATGGACGCCTTGGCCAATGTGCAGACGTCGCTGACGGCCAGCATTACCTCCACCGCCACAACGATTCACGTCGCCTCTGCCGCCGGATTTCCGACCAGCGGTCAGTACACGATTGTCGTCGACAACGAACAGATGATCGTGACGGCAGGCTTCGGCACTACGACGTGGACCGTTACCAGGGGCGCCAACAGCACGGCAAAAGTGGGGCACGCGTCCGGCACGCCGGTCGCTTTGCTGATCGACCCCGTCTTCTATGCCCACAGTCTGCTGAACCCGGCGAATTGGTCGCTCTACCGCGACGGCAGCGACATCACCGGCGCGATTACCCACATCGACTTCGGCCTCAACTCCGGCACCAACAAATGGACGGCCGTGTTGACGATCAACGGCAGCGGGCTCTCGGGCGGCCAGGCCGAGTTGACCTCCGGCAACTACGTGTTGGTGCTTGATGATACCGTTTGGGACGCCGCCCACAACTACGATGCGCCCTCGAACACGTATATGGGCAACGCGCTGGACGGCGATTTCGACGGACAACCCGGCACGAATGCGGCTGCGACGCAACCGGGCTTCAGTATTTCCTTCTCGGTAGCCACTTCGCCGGTGGTGGGAGCGGAGCACCGCGTTGACGGCGCCGACGCCAACGGCAACAACGACGCCCAGTACGACCAGGGGACTTCCCAGGTCATCGGCACGGGGTCGGCCCGCGAGCAAACCGTACGATCGGTCGCCGTGGACCACAGCGGCGATTTCGCGGCTGTCTGGACCAGTTACGGGCAGGACAACCCGAGCGACGCGTTTGGCGGCGGCGTCTACATGCGGTTGTACGCGGCCGACAACAACCCGATGACCAACGACATTTTGGTGAACACCACCACGGTCGGCAACCAGCATAATGCCACCATCGCCATGGACGCCGACGGCGATTTCGTCGTCGTCTGGGCAAAGCGATGTCGCAGGATCCCGACGGAAGTTGGGGCATCTACGCCCAGCGCTTCGATTCCCTGGGCAACAAGGTCGGCGGAGAGTTCCGCGTCAACACGACCTACCACCAACGATCAGGTCTCGCCGGCCGTGGCCATGGACAGCTTCGGCAATTTCGTGGTCGTCTGGGCCACGATGGGACAGTCGTACAGCTACTTCAACGACGTCCACGGCCAGATCTACGACTCCGACGGGCAAAAGGTCGGCGCGGAGTTCCGCGTCAATTCCGTCAATATCCCGGGCACGAGCCTCGCCCCGGGCAGCAACGAAGTCCATCCGTCGATCGCCATGAACGACACCGGCGCTTTCATCGTGACGTGGGACCAGGTGTCACAACAAGTCAACGGCATCGTCACGGACACCAACGTTGTCGGCCGCCTGTTCACTTGACAGTCGCCGGGGCCGTTGCCGATTGACGGTCGCCGGCAGCAACGTCGAGTTCCAGGTGAACGTCAGCGATCAGAATTTCATTTCCGATGAACGCACAATCCGACTCGGCTGGCCCAGGGCGGCACCGATACGCACCGTACGGCCCGCAACTCCCAGGTGGCGATGGACGCCGCGGGCAACTTCATCGTCGTTTGGGAAGCGTTTCAGGACAACGACATCGATCCAACGTCGGCCCGCCGACAGTTACGGCATCTACTTCCGCGATTCAACGCCGGACGGCACGCCGGCGACGGCGTTCGACCAGCAGGCCAACCTGACGATTACCGCGAATCCGTCACGCCTCCGGCAGCCTTTACTCGATGCGGCGATCAGGTCAATCCCGTCGATCGCCATGGACGCCGACGGCGACTTCGTCATCGCCTGGAACGGCAACGGCTCGCGCACGCCCAATCCACTCGGATCCGTACGACCCGACGACGCAGAGCGACATCAGGACACGGCGGGCGTGTGGATTCGCACTTTCCACGCGACGAACACCGCTGATATCCCGCGAGAACGAGGCGGTCACCGTTCAGACTCGCGTCAACGATACCTCGGCCGGGAGTCCAGGAAAGTTCCCGAGCGTGGCCATGACGCCGGACGGTGACGTACGTCGTCGGTTTGGAGCGGCAACGGCGTCGGCGATCAGCACGGCATCTTCTTCCGCCGCTACAACGAGCCGACCGACACGGCCGGCCCGATGGTGACCGACTTCCTCTTGCCCAACGGCACATCGATCGTTGACAACGCTCGGTTACGGCGGCGATCCAGGCCATCATCCTCACCTTCGACGAGGCGCTCGACCCGACCACGGCGACGAATCTGAGCAACTATTCCCTCATGAACAACGGCGTCGCAGGTGAACGGCGCTCTGGTCGCCGCCTACTACACCGGCCGCGATACGGCCACGATCCCTACTGCCCTCGCCGTTTGCCAGCAAGTACCCCAACGTCTCCTCTCCGCCGGTCAAACGCACAAGTACCAGGTCGTTCTGGTCTTCAGTTCGGTGCTGGCCAGCGGCAACTACCAGGTTGTGGTGAAGAACGGCATTCACGACGCTGCGGGCAACGTGTGTACGTCACCGGCCACGACCTCAACGGCTCGGCGGTCTACAGCGGTGCTCTCCATCCTCAGGCCGGCGAGCACGGAAGGCGACCATCAGCCCCAGCGGCAACTTGTCCTACAATACGGCCGACGCGGTCGCTTCCGACGCCGATGGCGACTCCGTGGCGGTTTGGGTCGATGCCGACCGGCGTTTGGGCCGGAATTTACGACCAGGTCACAACCACACAACGCCGACGGAACCCAATCCACGACGTTCTCGCCGGTCAGGAAGTTCCAGGTTACCGCCGACCCGACGGCAACCGACGCTTCGGTGGCCATCGACAAAGACGGCGACTTCGTCGTCACGTGGTCGGCCTTCAACGCCTTGACCGACTGGGACGTCTACGCCGAGACGTTCTATGCCAACGGCAACGTTCACTCCAGCACGTTCATGGTGAACGCCACCACCTTGGGCACGCAACGGTCCTCCTCGGTGGCCATGGACCTGCGCGGCGATTTCATCGTCACTTGGCAAAGCAGAACGGCGATCACCAGCGGCAGCGGCTACGACATCTACGCCGAACGCTACTCGTACGACGGCAACGTGCTTGCCGGCACCGATGAAGAGCAGTCGATCGTCTTCGACAGCCGCTTCACCGGAACCTTCAACATTCGTTGGGACGACGACAACGACCCCAACACGCCCGGACAAGGTGACCAGCCGCGATCAGCTATTCGCAGGGCGCCTTTGCCGCCGCCGCCGACGTGCAGGCGGCCCTGAAGGCCATTGGCGCCGACGTCATTGTCACGGCCACAAGCGCCACCAAGCTGGTGGTCACTTTCGTCGGCAAAGACAGTTGCCGCGACGTGTCGTTGCTGTGGGTTTCGCCGGCCGACGTCCATTGCGACCACGGGCATCGCTGCGACGGCGGTCACGACCGCGCTGATTACCGACGGCGTGTCCGGCGAGTTTGTCGTCAACGACACGCTGGCCGGCGACCAGATGTATCCCGACGTGGCCATGGCGGACGACGGCTCGTTTGTCGTCACCTGGACTTCCTACGGTCAAGACGGCGATCGCGCGACCGACGGCAATATCTACGCCAAGAATTACAACAACTACTGGCTCTCCTGGACCGATTCGCCGACGCCGTTGCCCACGCCGGTTCCGCCGAATACGGTGCCGAATCCGGATCCCGGCGTCGAGGAATTCTGCACGACGGTCGACCCGCCCGACAACCATGAGGTGAGCTCCTCCGACTACCAGGGCGTGGTGAAGGTCGAGCAGATTCAAAATGGTGTGGGCGTAGCCTACGGTTCCGGCTCGTTGTTGGCGGGCACCAACTGGGTTCTCACGGCCGCGCACGTGGTGTGTTACGAGGACTCGAATATCGCTTACCAGCCCGATGAGTATACGGTTTGGTTCGACACGCCCAATGGCCGCGTCGGAGAGGCCGTCACACAGATTGTCGTCTGCCCCACCTTTGACGGTGATCCGTTCGATGGAGGCGACATGGCCTTGGTCCAACTCGCCAACGTTCCCGAAGGCGTGACAGGCTACGAACTCTATACGAAGCAGGATGAGGTTACCCAGAATTTCACCGTGGTCGGCTACGGCACGATCGGCCTGATGAGCCAAGGCTACGAAGAGAACTATCAAGGACATCAAACACATCGGCGAGAACACTTTGATGTCGACAGGCACGATTCTCGAGTTGCTGTTCGATCGGTACGTTGTCTCTAACCTGCTGATAAGCGATAACGACGATGGCTCGCCGGCCCATGACGCGTTCGGAGCGTTGTTCAACATTCCGAACCTGGGATTGGGCATCAACGAAGCAGGGGCCGCGTCTGGCGATTCCGGCGGCCCCGCCTTTATCGACGGCAAAATCGCCGCCACCGTCGATTTCGGTACGTCGAGCCCGGTCGACATCGACACGGACATCAACGCGACCTACGGCGAGTTCGACGGCTACGTCCGCGTATCGCCGTTTGTTCCCTGGATCACCTCGGTTATCGCCACCTCGACGGCGGAGTATCTCGTCAACAGCAACGACCTGGGCTTGAACCCCAACACCGGCGACCTGCTTACGCTCGACAACGAGACGGGCAGCCAAAGCCATTCCTCAGTGGCCATCGACGCCGACGGCAACTACGCCATCGTCTGGACCAGCGATGCGGGAGGAAGCAACATCCTCGGCAAGCGGTACGCCGCCAACGGCTCGGCGAACAGCATTTCCTTCCAGATCAATCAAAGCACCAAGGACTACCAGCAGGATCCCGGCGTGGCGATGGACGCCAACGGCGACTTCGTCGTCACCTGGGAAGGCAGCTCGGACGGCACGAACTACGACGTCTATGCCCGCCGCTACGTCTCGACCGCCACGGCCCAGTACCAGGTGAACGTCATGGACCCGACGCTCCCGCTGTACATGCCGTTCGCCACGAACCCGTTGTACGGCATTAACGGCGAAAACGGCGGTGAATTCCTGGTCAACTCGACGACCGCCGGCAATCAACAACATCCCAGTGTCGCCATGGACGACACCGGCGACATCATCTTCGTCTGGAGCGGCCAGGGGCAGACGACCAGCCAGGGCGTGTTCTATCAACGCTTCGCCCAGTTGACCGACGACGCTCCTCCCACCGTCACCGACGTGGATTACGTCGACGGCAACACCGGTCACATCGACCAGCTTCGCGACGGCGACACCATCACCGGCACCGTCCCCGTGACGCAAATGGTAGTCACCCTCGGCGAGAACGTCTCGACGTCGGGCGGCGCGGTCGGCACCAACAGCATTCTGAACCCCGCCAACTGGTCGTTGTCCAAAGACGGAACCGCGCTGGCCCACACCATTGTCGGCGTGCAATACGGCTTGAACGAAGCCTACGTTCTCGGTCTCACTTCGACGGCAAGCGGCAAGTACGAGGCGGTTCTTACGTTCGACACCAACTCCACGGCGCCGGGCAATCAGGCGCTGGGCAGCGGCCAGTACGTCCTCACCCTCAGCGACAACGTCAAGGATCAATTCGGCAACAAGCTGGACGGCAATTACGACGGTACCGCCAATGGCGTCTTCAAACTGGCGTTCACCGTGGAAATTCCCGACAACGGGCCCAACCAAACCACCGACGACGTGCAAACGACCAAGGGGACCGATCGCACCGTCGGCATGGACGGCGCCGGCGATTACGTGGTCGCCTGGGTCGGCTACAACAACGGCCAGGCGGACGTCTACGTGCGGCTCTACAACGCCGACGGCACGCCCAGATTCGGCGAGATGCTGGTTACCAAATCCACCTACGACAGGACCACCGATCAAACCCAGTGCTCGGTGGCGATGGACGGGGACGGCGACTTCATCGTCACCTGGGCGAGCGGGGGGACAAGACGGCAGTGGATTGGGCATCTACGCCCAAAGGTTCAACTCGATGGGCGTAGCAGTCGGCCCCGAGTTCCTCGTGAACACCGTGACCGCCAACGATCAGACCAAGCCCTCGGTCGCCATGGACAGCTTTGGCAATTTCACCATCATTTGGGTCACCAAGGGCCAAACGTTCAGCTACTTCAACGACGTCAAGGGCCAAGTCTTCAACTTCGACGGCACTAAGGCCGGCGGCGAATTCTCGGTCAACAGCATCAACATTCCGGACGCCCTTGGCACGGAGGTCAACCCCTCGGTGGCCATGAGCGACATCCAGACCATCGTTGCAACCTGGACGCTGGCGGTATCGCAGACGAACGGCACCGCCACCAACAGCGTCGTCATGGCCCGCGAGTTCACTTGGAACTCCAACGGGGCCACCCCGATGACGGTCACGATCCAGGTCGACAACCAAGCCGTCCAGACCAACGCGGAGTTCGAAGTCGACGTCGGATCGAACAAGTTCATCGCCGACCCCGAAGCCCTTGTAACCGAGCGGCTTCCCGCGATCCAGTTCTGGGCTTTCGACTCGCAGGTGGCGATGAATAAGCGCGGGTCAATTCGTCATCACCTACGTCTCCTATCACGACAACGACGTGGTGACGGCCACCGACATTCCCGATAGCTACGGCATCTACTACCGTGTGTTCAACCCCGACGGCTCCGCACAAACCGCGGTGGATTGCCAGGCCAACCAGGTTATCACCACCGGCACCGGGGTCTTCTCGGCAGCGCAATCGAACGCCTATGCGGCCGACCAGTTGCACCCCTCGGTTTCGATGGACGCCGACGGCGACTTCGTCATCACCTGGGATGGCAACGGCGCGGATGCGCTGGGCAACGATAACGATCCGACGAAGTACACCGGCAACGACACGCAGGGCATCTGGGTTCGCACCTTCCACGCTACGCAGAACGGCTACAACACTACCCCGGCCAGCGACGCCGGAATTCCGCGCGAACTCCATGATTGACGGGAACCAATCCTACCCGTCGGTCGCCATGAATCCCGACGGCGATTACGTCGTCGTTTGGTCCGGCAAGGGCGACGGCGACAACCAGGGCATCTACTTCAAGACCTACAACGATGCGACCGACACCGCCGGCCCCGCTGTGAGCGACTTCGTCTTGCCCAACGGAACCGCGGTCAACAACAACAACACGGTCACGACGTCGCTCAACGCCATCATCATCTGCTTTGACGAGGCGCTCGACGCCAGCACGGCGACGAACCTCAGCAGCTACAGCTTGTTCCGGGACGGCGTCCAGGTCGTCGGCGGAATCACCGCCGCCTACTACACCGGCCGCGATACGGCCTACAACCTCAGCAGCACGATCAAGAGCCAGTACAACATCACCATCGGACAGACGGACAAGTATCAGGTCGTGCTGCTGCTGGACGGCAACGCCATCGTTGCGGGCGCCCAGCCGCTCCCCAACGGCTTGTACACCATCGTCGTCAAGAACACCATTCGCGACGTGGTGGGCAACCCGCTCAGCGGCAGCGGTATCAACGTCAACGGCGGCATCGTCTCGCCCACGATTGCCGTCGAAGCGCCGACGGGCAGTGAAACCCTGGTCAACATCAACGATACCACCGGCCCGCAATACGCCTACGACGTGACCGTCAACACCGGCTCCGACGCGACGGCCTCCGACGCCTCCGGCGATTACGTCATCGCCTGGACCGACGCCACGGCCGCCTTCGCCGGCGTGTGGGTTAATATGTACACGCAGACCGCGGCCATCGCCGCCGATGGCACCCGCACCACCAGCGCTGCCCTGTCGAAAACCATCCAAGTCTCGTCCGACTCGACGGCGACCGACATCTCCGTCGCCTGTGACGTCGGGGGCGATTTCGTCGTCACCTGGTCGGTATTCAATGCGACCACCAGTTGGGACGTCTACGCCGCGCTGTACGACTCGACCGGCAACGTCATCAAGAACGCCTTCGAGGTCAACACTTACACCGCCAACGTGCAGAACGCCGCTGCCGTGGCGATGGATGCCGGCGGCAACTTTATCATCACTTGGCAGAGCCTCGGCCAGGACGGCAGCGGTTACGGCGTCTATGCCCGCCGCTTCGATATCACCGGCGCAGTCATCGGCGGCACGGATGAAGTGCAGGTGATCGCCTTCGACACCGCCTTCACCGGCACGTTCAAGCTCAATTGGGACAATGACAACAATCCGGCCACGCCCGATCTCGTGACCAGCGCCATCACCTATTTGGGCAATGCCAACTCGATCGTCGCCGCGGTCCAAGCCGCACTCGCGGCCATCGGCGCCGACTGCACCGTGAAAGCCGTCACCACCCGGACGCTCGAGATCACTTTCAGCGGCGGCGATGCCGGCACGAATGAAGCGCTGCTCTGGGTCGACTCCTCCAAGATCACGGTAACGACCGGAAGCGCGCTCGGCGCCGTTGCCACCGCGACGGCCGTCGACGGCGACGGCGGCGAGACTCTCGTCAACGATACGACCAGCGGCAACCAGATGTACCCCGACGTCGCCATGTCCAACAACGGCAACGCCGTCATCACCTGGACCGCCTACGGCCAACCCAGACCCATTACTGATCCGTCGGATCCGAACTGGGGATTCGGCACGTACGTCGGTGTGCAGGACTCGGCCTCGGAGGGGAACATCTATGCCAAGACGCTGTCGCTTCCCGCTCCGCCTTCTGATTTCCATATTACGCTGGTGAATCTCAGCGGCCTGACGGCCGAGGAGGTGGCGATGGCCGAGGTTGCCGCCCAGCGTTGGGAGGCTGTGATCGTCGGCGCACTGCCCATCGAGACCCTTCCCGACGGCACGGTCACCGACGGCATTCAGATCGACTTCAGCGGCGCCGCCCTCGGCGGCTACAACGGCCCGCTGGGCCTGGGCGGGCCCGACCTCTTCCGGCCTGCCCCCTCCTACATCCCCTACCACGCCACGGTGCAATTGAACACGTTTTTCCTGCAGCAATGGATAGACGAGGGCGCGCTGCTGGACGTGATGACCCACGAAATGGCGCATTGCCTGGGCTTCGGCACGATTTGGCAGCAATTGAACCTGCTGCAGGGCGCCGGCACGGCCGATCCGGAGTTCATCGGCAAGAACGCAGTCGCCGCGTACAATCAGATGATAATACCCGGCTTGATAGCCCTCGGCGAAGCGGCGGGCATCGATTTGAATCCCGCCACCGCGTCGGGTGTGCCCGTGGAGAATACGGGCGGCGAGGGCACGGTCGACGCCCACTGGCGCCAGTCGATGTTCGGGCAAGAGTTGATGTTAGGAACCAGCTATCCAGGTAAGCCGGCTCCGATTAGCGCGGTGACGGTCGGGCAGTTTGCTGATCTCGGTTACACCGTCAGTTACGACCACATCCAAAACAATTCCTACGAATTGCTTGTCAATGTCGACGACGTCTTCCACCCCACGCCCGCCGGCTACGACAACGAAACCGGCGACCAAAGTCATTCGTCGGTCGCGATGGACGCCGCCGGCGACTTCGTCATCGCCTGGACCAGCTACGGACATGACGGTGGCAGCGGCAAGTTTGGCGCCAGCTACGGCGGGGAAAACGGCGTTTACGCCCGACGCTACACTAGGGGCGGCGTGGTCAGCAGCAACGTGTTCCAGGTGAACCAGACCACCACGGGCAACCAGCAAAATGCCTCGGTGGCGATGGACGCCGACGGCGATTTCGTCGTCACCTGGGAAAGCAGCACCGACGGCACGAACTACGACGTTTACGCCCGATGGTACGCCAAAACCTCCGCGGTTAACTACTATGAGGATATCGACATCTCGACGGGCCAGGTTCACGTTCCCCGAACCGGTCTGGGGCTTCGGCACGAATTTGATGGTCGGCACGAACCCGCTCTATGGGCCCGATGGCGAAATGACCGGCGAAATGCTAGTCAACTCGACCACCGCCGGCAACCAGCGCTATCCCAGTGTGTCGATGGACGGCACCGGTGACGCCGTGGTCGCTTGGAGCGGCAACGGAACGGGTGACAGCCAGGGTGTCTTCTTCCAACGCTATGCCAAGTCCACCGACGATGCCGGACCGATGGTTGCCAAGGTTCAGAGCGTCGACTCGACCGGCACGGTTGCGATACGTCTTCGACGGCGAAGTGGTTCAGACGGACGTCTCTTACTGTATCGTCACCTTCAGCGAACCACTCTCCCAAGCCCTTGTGCAAAATGTCAAAAACTGGTCGTTGACCCTGGGCGGAAAGACTCTCGCCGGCAGTATCGTTAACGTGCAATACGGCTTGAATGAGGCCTATATACTGGGGCTGACCTCGACCCCCAGCGGAAAATATGAAGCCGTCGTCACTTTCGACAGCGATTCCGCCACAGCCGGCAATCAGTCGCTGACGTCCGGCTCCTACACACTCTCGATCCTCAAAAACGTCCAAGACCTCTTCGGCAATCAGCTTGACGGGGGTTATACGGGCATCCCCGGCACCAATTACACCCTCGCCTTCACCATCGCCGGCGGCGGTGGCGGTGGCGGTGGTGGCGACATCGGTGATAATACTACGCCTCCCGGCCCTCCGACGCCGGGCACCGGCGACCTTCCCGTCAACACCTTCCACACCACCTTGACCGACGGCATCCTGCCGGACGTCGCTACCGATGCAATCGGCGACTACGTCGTCGCCTGGGTGACCAACCACTACAACGAAATCGTCCAGGACAGCAACGGCCAGACGGTTTACGGCAGCGATATTGCCGTGCAGCTATTCAACAAGAACAGCGAATTGGTGGGGACGGAGTTTACCGTCAATCCCCACACCAAGACCACCGACACCGAAGGCAACACCGTCTATACGCCCAACGGCATCCAGACGGAACCCGCAGTGGCCATGGATGCCTTCGGTGATTTCGTGGTGGTCTGGGCAGGTGACGGCACCCAAAGCCTCACCGGCGATGGCAGCATCGTCGATCTCGGCGACGATGCCGGCATCTTTGCCCAAGTCTACGACAAGTCCGGCAAGGCCGTCGGCGACGCCTTCCGCGTCAACCAGACGGTCCTCGGCATTCAGGACCAGCCGGACGTCGCCATGGACGCCGATGGCGACTTCGTCATCTCCTGGACCAGCACCGATTCCAGGAGCCCCGCCGGCGGCATCTACGCCCGCCGGTTCAACGTCCAGGGCGCGGCGGTGACCAACGAGGTGGCCGTCAGCCCGGCGGACGCCGCGGCCCGCCAGGAGAACTCCGCGGTGGCCATCGACGGCAACGCCAACTTCACCGTCGTCTGGCAGAGCGACGACCCCGCCTGGGAGATCTGCGGCCAGCAGTTCAGCGCGGCCGGAATCAAACGCGGCGGCGAAATGGCGATCAATACCTACACCCAGGACAAGCAGAATGAGCCGGCCATCGCCATGGACCCGGCCGGCGATTTTGTGGTCGCCTGGCAGAGCTTCGGCCAGGACGGCAGCGGGTACGGCGTCTATGCTCGGCGGTATACCCCCGCCGGCGTCGCCAAGGATGCCCAGGAGTTCCGCGTCAACGTGACGACGACGAATTGGCAGATGACCCCCGACGTCGCCATGGCCAGCAACGGCTAGTTTACCGTCGTGTGGTCGGCGTTCGGACAAGACAATCTCGCCGTCAGCCAATCCCACGCCAGGACTACGGCATCTACGCCCACATGTACAACGCCAACGGTACCGACTACCGCAGCACGTTGACCAACCAGATTCTGGGCGAGTTCCGCATTAACGCCACCGTCGTCGGCGACCAACTAATCCCCGCTGTCGCCCAATCCCCCAGTGACAGAGTCGTCACCGTCTGGACCGCTCCCGTGTCCTACCAGGCGACAAATCCGAGTGGAACGACCACCACCAAGAGCGACACGAAGTCAAGGCGAGGGTGATCGTTCCCGGCTCCGAAGGCACGCCCCCCGTCAACCCGGGCCCGACGATCAGCAGCGTCGCCGTTTCGCAGACGAGCGGCAAGATCAGTTGGAACGCGGCCGACCCCGACGGCGTGGCGAGCTGCACCCTGAAAATCGACAACAATTCGATCTCGGGCATCGGTGGCCCCTACGCCGCCGCGTCCGGCGTGAACTTCTCCGCACCCTACGGCTCGCTCGCCGGCGGCACCCATACCTATACGATCACCGCCACCGACTTGCTCGGCCACTCGAACAGCCTAACGGGTTCCTTCAGCCTGCCCAGTCCGGTCCCTGCCGGCCCGACCATTAGCGGCGTGGTGGCCTCGACCGCCAAGGGCAAGATCACGTGGAACGCGGCCGATTCGGACGGCATCGGCAGCGTGGCTTTGACCATCAACGGCAACTCGGTTTCGTCGATCAGCGGCCCCTACGCGGCCGCTTCCGGCTTCAACTACTCGGCGGCGATGGGTTCGCTGGCGGCCGGCGATTACAGCTTTAGGATCACCGCCACCGACAAGCTCGGCAACGCCAGCACCTACGACGGCCAGTTCCATATTGACGCCCCACCGGCCAACAACGGCCCGACCATTAGCGGCGTGGTCGCCTCGACGGCCAAGGGCAAGATCACTTGGAATGCGGCCGATTCGGACGGCATCGGCAGCGTGGCTTTGACCATCGGCGGCAACTCGGTTTCGTCGATCAGCGGCCCCTACGCAGCCGCTTCCGGCTTCAACTACTCGGCGGCGATGGGTTCGCTGGCGGCCGGCGATCACAGCTTTAGGATCACCGCCACCGACAAGCTCGGCAACGCCAGCACCTACGACGGCCAGTTCCATATTGACGCCCCACCGGCCAACAACGGCCCGACCATTAGCGGCGTGGTCGCCTCGACGGCCAAGGGCAAAATCACTTGGAATGCGGCCGATTCGGACGGCATCGGCAGCGTGGCTTTGACCATCGACGGCAACTCGGTTTCGTCAATCAACGGCCCCTACGCGGCCGCTTCCGGCTTCAACTACTCGGCGGCGATGGGCTCGCAGGCGGCCGGCGACCACAACTACGTTATCACCGCCACCGACAAGCTCGGCAACGTCACGACGTACAACGGCACCTTCAACGTGCCCGTCAGCGCCGGCCCGACGATCAGCGGCGTCGTCGTCTCGCAGACGAAGGGCAAGATCAGTTGGAACGCCAACGCTCCCTACGATGTCGTGAGCTGCACGCTGAAGATCGACAACAACACGATCTCGGCCATCGGCGGCCCCTACGCCGCCGCATCCGGCGTGAACTTCTCGGCCTCCTACGGCTCGCTCGCCGCCGGCACACACACCTATACGATTACCGCCACCGACAAACTCGGCCACTCGAACAGCCTGACGGATTCCTTCGTTCTGTCCGGCCCGGTCGCGGCGGGCCCGACGATCAGCGGCGTGGTCGTGTCGTCGGCGCAGAGCAAGATCACCTGGAACGCCGCCGACCCGGACGGCATCGGCAGCGTCGGCCTGACGGTCGACGGCGCGGCCGTGTCGGGCATCAACGGGCCTTACGCCGCCGCCTCCGGCTTCAATTACTCCTGGAAGTTCGGCTCGCTCGCGGCCGGCACCCACAACTACGTCATCCGCGCCACCGACAAGCTCGGCAACGTCTCGACCTACAGCGGGTCGTTCGACAATTCCTCGCTGAACGCCCTGTATGCCGGCGCCGCCCGGTCCGCCTTGTCCAACTCGGCGAAGGTGGATTGGGTGTTCGATCTCGGCGGCTTGACCAATGGGCAGTCGGGCTCGAACAACGATAACACCGATGCCGTCGACGCGGTCATGGCCGCCTACCAGTAAGCCGACGTCCACTGCGATTTTGCCGATCAACAAAAAACGCCCCCTCAAGCGTTGAGGGGGCGTTTGCTTTGCGGCAACCACTTCTCGCAAGTCGCGCTAGTAGTTGTAGGTCAAGCCCAAAAACGCACCGTGCAGCACCAGGCTGCTGTTGTGCTGTGGGTTCGCCATCTCGGGCGTGTCGACGAGGTACTGCGGAAACTCGTCGTCCGCCAGCCCCAAGCCGGTGATCGCCACCACGCGGTAACCAAACCTGGCGCCCCAATGCTGCGACATTTGCCAGTCCATTCCGAGGTCGATTTGCGTAAGGAACGCGACGCCGGTGTTGGCGCCGTGTGCGGGGAAATCGGGATAGCCCGTAATCGTGTTGCTGCCGTCTACGTACGCGCCGGAGCCTTGCCGGGCTTGCGCTCGGAAATTGCTGTCGACGCAATTGCCGTAGATGCCGAACTTCGGCGTGAGAAACAGCCGGACGTTGCAGCCCAGGTCATAGGCTAGGTCGAAGCCGATTTGCGGGCCGATCAGGTTGTTGGTGACGGTGTCGCTGAAGAAAGCGTCCGCGCCGTCGACGCAGGCGACGGGGCTGATCGCGCTGACGCTGAGCGATTCCTCGAAGCGGAAGAAACGCACACCCAGCGACCAGCCGATCTCCCAGTTCGAGTCGCAGCACCACGCCATCTTCTCGCGGACCAGATTGACTTCGACGTTATAGAACTCGTCGCGCCGCGAAACCGTGCTGGACAGGGCGTTGTTGAAAATGCTCGTCGCCGGCACAATCAGTCCGCCCGGAAGGTTGAAGTTGATGTTGTCGGTTTGCAGCGGCGTGGCAATCAGCGTTCCTTCGCCCAAACTGGAAGTCGTTGTCTGCTCGCCGGTGATGGCAGTCGTCGTCCAAAACGTCGTTTCCAGCGCATACGGAGTACAGTTGCAGCAGAAACGCCGGCCAAGCTGAACCTCACCGCCCCACGACCAGGCCGTCGGAATGTCCGTGTTCCCCAGTTGAATCGCTTCGTTTGGGAACTGCTCGCTACTGGTCCACAAGCGGCGTCCGGGACTGCGAGTCAACGCCAACACCGAGAACGAACTGTACCACAGGCGGTCGCAGCCGACGCCGCAATTGAGCCCCCGACCGCAGGCGCCGTTGTCGCTGCACCCGCCGGCACAACCGTTGCCCTGATCGGCAAGCATCTGGTTCACCATGCCGCTGCCCTGGGGTGACTGGTTCGCGGCCGGAGGCATGGGCGCCGGCCAGCCGTCGGCTGCACCATCGCCGGCTGCTCGTCGACGGGCGCCGTCCACGCCACGGGTTGAGCCGCCGGCGCCGGGTACGCATACTGTGCGCCCGCCTGGTGCGGCTGATACGCGGCCGCCGCCGGCTGCGCCGGATACTGCTGCACCGGCAGCATGTCGGGCGACCCATACATTCCATACTGGGCCCAAGCGGTCGAAACGCCACATACCGTCAAAGACACAAACAACGCAATACCGAGACGTCGCATATCAGACTCCTTTCCTGGGAAACTGGTGAATCCGTAATCCTCGTTACTCGGATCGTCCTGCTGCGCGCGGCAGGTTCGAGAAAACCACCGCACCATAGGCTTTTTCCTTACGACGTGATGCGATAACCGGCGTTATCCTTCCGTCCGTCGAAGGTGTGCATTCAGCCACACTGCGGCATTTCGGTGCGACCGACAAAGCTTCGCGCCGCCAAACGAATGACCGCGGCAAAATGTGACGGTCGGGCGAGATCTTCGGCCACCAGCGGCGGCGGGAAATGCGGCAAGCCAGGCGATTCTCCGCTGCGACATCGATTTCCGAGAGGCGATGTACCGCCGATGAAGTGACGCCGCTCCACTACGGCAAATACGAATCCAACAAGATCGTTCGCCCTTGCGGACTCAGCGTTACTTGCCCCAGCGACGCCGGCAGCAGGGCCGTCCCGCCGCGCGGCAGCGGGCAACCCGCCGGATCGCCGTCGATCTGCACCGCGCCCTGCAATACCGTGAGGATGTGACAGCGGTCGTCGCCGCCGGCCGGCAGCGGCTGAATCGAACTCCCAGCGGTCCCAGACGAACTTGTCGCACTCGACCAACCGGCTCACTTGCGGACGATCGGTCGCCTGCGGACGCTGCGGCATCGACCGGGCCGCGGGCGAAATCGACCACATCGAGCCCCTCTTCGGTCCGTAGCGGTCGGCGACGCCCGTCGGGCCCAACGCGGTCCCAATCGAACAGCCGGTAGGTCGTGTCGCTCGATTGCTGGATCTCGGCCACCAGCAGACCGGCCCCGAGGGCGTGAACGGTTCCGGCCGGCACGAAGACGCAGTCGCCCGGCGATGCCGTGAAGGCATTCAAACACGGCTCGCATTCTCCCTGGCGAATCGCCGCCAGCAGTTGCTCGCGGTCGACGCCCGGCTTCAGGCCTGCGTAGATCTTGCTGCCCGGCAGGGCCTCGATCACCGACCCAAGCCTCGGTTTTGCCGGCGTCGGGCGGATCGAGCCGCGCGGCCTGGGCGTCGTCGGGATGCACCTGGAGCGAGAGCGTCTGGTGGCCGTCGAGGAACTTCAACAGCAGCGGAAAGCTCGGCCGCGGATGATGCCGGCCCAGCAGCTCCCGGCCGTGCGACCGTCACCAGCTCGTGCAACGTCGTCCCGGCCAATGGTCCGAAATCGACGACGCTCTGGTCGGCCCCGTGATCCGAGACTTCCCAGCTTTCCGCGAAATCGTCGCCCGGCGGCAGCGACTTGCCGAGCGCAGGACTCAAGGCGTCGCCCCCCCCACAGGTATTGGCGGAGAATCGGTCGAAAACGTAGTGGATAAAGCGATGTCATCGGCGGTGGACTCCGATGCAGAGGGGGTTGGGAATTATCGCGGTGGCCGGTCGGCAAGCCTGCTGGATCTCGGAGCTTGGAGGTGACGTCTGTCGCCGGTTTCTGGCATGCACATCGGCGAAAGCCGGCCGATGTTCAACTTCGGCGGCCTGCTCGCGCTTCGTTGCGACTCGACAGTTTGGGTGGTACACTAAAGTGTTTGCAAGCAATCGATATGGCTGATCTACGCGAAGACGATCTGTTTCGTGAAAGCACGATGACCTTCGGGCAACACCTCGAAGAGTTGCGGAAGTGCTTGGTCAAGGCCATCGCGGGCTTGCTGGTTGGGTTCATCATCGGCCTGACCGTCGGAAGACCACGTCGTCAAGTTCATCCAGCGGCCGCTGTCCAACGCCCTGACCCGCTACTATCAAAGAGAGTCGGAAGAGCGTATCGACAGCGCATTGGCGAAACTCAAGGAGGAAGGCCAGGCATCGCCGTGGACGCCGAAGCAAGTCAAGGACTTCGTCGAAAAGGAGCACCTGCTGGCCGACGAATACCGCGTCGATCCGGCCCAGATGCTCCAAGACTGAAGAGCGCCTATCCCGAAGCAGTTCGCCGACGTGAAATTGCCGCCGACCAAGCCGTCCGAGCAGAGCGACTCGGACAGCGGCCGGCGACAGGCCGGAACGAGCTGGTCCGCGCTGTTCCTCTGGCACGAGAGCAAGGACGATCCTCGCTTGCAGACCAAGGGCCTGGCGATGGTCGAGCCCTTCTCGATCTACATCAAGGCGTCGCTGTTGGTGGGCGTGCTGCTGGCCAGCCCGTGGATCTTCTACCAGATCTGGCACTTCGTGGCGGCGGGGCTCTACCCGCACGAACGCCAGTACGTGCATCGCTATTTGCCGTTCAGTCTGGGCCTGTTTCTCACGGGGGCGGCGTTGGCCTTCTTCGTGGTCTTCCAGCCGGTGTTGGACTTCCTCTTGAAGTTCAACAAGAGCCAGGGGATCATTCCCGAACCGCGGATCAACGAATGGCTCGGTTTCGTGCTGCTGCTGCCGGTGGGCTTTGGGATCGGCTTCCAGTTGCCGCTGGTGATGCTGTTTCTGGAGCGGATCGGCGTGTTCACCGTGCAGGGCTATCTGAAGCAGTGGCGGGTCGCGGTGCTGGTGATTTTCGTGGTGGCGGCCATCCTGGCCCCGCCCGACGCTTACAGCATGATCCTGTTGGCCGGCTCGCTGACGTTGCTCTACTTCGGCGGAGTCCTCCTGTGCAAGCTGCTGCCGCGCAGGTCGCGCCCCTTCCCGCCGTCATAGCCGGGATCTCTCACCGCGCAAGGGGGACGGAGGAAGTCGTCGGAAGAGGATTTGGCGAACTGGGCGCCGTTGTTTCGACACTTTCCTCCGTCGCTTTCCGTTCATGCGCAACAAAATGGGGCGGCAGTTCAACTGCCGCCCCAACGTGATGTGCGGAAATCGGTCGCGCGATACTGCGGCGATCGCTAATGCGGCGATCTACCCCATCCGCCCCGGCTGTTGGTCGTTGTTCAGGGGCTCGACGGAGAGGAGTTGACGATGGCCACGGGCACGGCGATGGCGGTGGCCACGACGCCGGCGACGATAACGGGGTTGGCCAGAAGCATCTTCGGCGCGCCGCCAAACAGGCCGGTAAAGACGATGGCGTTCTTCTGTGCCGACGGTGGGGCTGCCTTGGCCGTCCACACGCGATAGACACCTTGGCCCCGCGCTGCGGCAACTTGGTAGACGCCGCCGCGCAAGCCCGGGACGGCGAAGCGGCCATCCTTGACGGTGACAGTGCGGATAATTTCCTTATTCTGAGCCTTCACCGAGACGGGGACGCCAGCGGCATTGCCCCCGCGAAGATCGATCAACTGTCCGTGCAGGACTCCCCCGTTGGACAGGGCGACGTCCACGACGGCGGGCGTCGCTGGGGGTGCGGCGGCAAAAGCCAACTCCGGCACGCACATTCCCACCACCGCCAAGAAGATTACTATGCCTCGAACAAATCTTCCCTTCTTCATCATTCTTCCTCTCGCAAAAGGTTTGCCGCGAAACTGCCCTTAACACCCCAAGCATCCGTTTCCACTATCTTCTCGACTTCATTCTGGTTAACCTAGGCTGCCGGGGTGGTTTTCATTCATCAACGGTTGCGGGAATGAAATCACACGCTCATTTTATCGGTCCGGCTGCCGTATGTTCTGAAGCGAACGTCTGATAAAACCGGTTTGTCCAGCCGAGCTTCGCTGTCTTCTGACGCCGTAGCGGGATGGCCCCGCCGGTGGCCACAACTTTCGGACTGCTGCAACACAACTCGATCGCCACCTTCTCATCCGCCAAATCGGCCACTCGCGCAAACGCCGGGCCGAGCAGGGGAGGCCGCGTCTTGCAGGCGTGGGCGTCGGTGGCAACGAAATGGACAAGTCCCTGTTCGACCAACGAACTGGCGAACTTCTGCACCTGCGTGCCGAATGCACCCGTCAGACTCCCTGCGGTCACCTGCAACAGGCAACCCCGCTCGACCAGCCGGCGGAGGACGCCGGGCTGGTTGAGCAGTCCCCGATTGCGTTCCGGATGGGACAGAATGCCGACTACGCCGGCGCCGCCCAGTTCATCCAACAGCCGATCCAACGGGATGTAGACGTCGTGGGGCAGCTCGAGTAGCACGTGGCGGCGGCGGTCGGCCAGCGTAAGAACCTCGCCGCTGCGAATTTTTCGCAATAGGTCCGGCTCAATCCGCACGTCGGCGCCCGGAAGAATCTGCAAAGGCACGCCCCGCTGTTCCAGGAACCGCTGAAACTCCATGGTGGCGGCCCGGATCGTCTGGCCCGAGTTCTTCGCGTGATTTCCCAACTGGTGGGGCGTGGCGATGATCGTGGCGATCCCGTCGGCCACTGCCATCTCGGCCATGGCGAGGGCTTCATCCCAGCTCGACGCACCGTCATCGAGGCACGGCAGTACGTGGCAGTGGATGTCGACAAAAGGCTCGGGGGCGTTCAGTGGCATTTCAACGGATCACGTGCCTTTCTCCCTCCTTGCCGGCCCGGCGCTCCTCGTCGAGCCTCCCCTTGAGCGCCTCTCGAACCAGGTTTTCGACGGCTCGATCATCGGGACGCCGCTGTAGACACCAGCGGAGGTGCGACTCGGCCTCGGCAAATTGCGACTGGTTCAACAGACATCGCCCAAGTTCGTAGTGGACTTCGAACAGACCCGCCCCCCGATGCAAGGCGTTCCGCGCGCATTGCAGCGCTTTGCCGTCGTTGTGGAGCCGACGTTGAAGGGCGCAGGCCGTGAGCCACAGGTGGGCGGCGGCCTCGGCGTCCTTGGCGGCGGTCGCCTCCGCTTCCGCCGTCTCGGCCCGGTACTGCGTCAACAGCAGCAATTGTTCCGGCGGACAACGGCCCGTGCAGAGCTTGTCGAGGTAGTTTGCGTTTGCCAGATCAGGTCGGAATTCCTTGAGAATATCGGCGATGACCGCCGACAGGCCGTCGGGCGGCGCGGCGGCCACGCGATCGGCTAGGATCCTCTGCTGTTGTTCTCGCCCGTAGCGAAAGGCCCGCTTTAGATACTCCCGCCACAACGGCACATTGCCCGACAGGATCGCTTGGTTCGCTGCGGCATACAGCACCGCCCCGTCGAAGGGGCGGACGCGCATCGCCTGTTCGACGCAAGCCTGCTTGGCCGCGCGATCGGAAGTCCAGAGGAACGACAGTTCGGCGGCGTGAACGTAGCCGCGTCCCTCCAACGGGCACAGCGCCAGCGCCTTCCTGAGATGATCGAGGCAAGCCTGCAAGTGCGCGCAATTCGGGCCCACGGCTCGCGACAGCCATTCCCGTAGCACCCGGCGCGAGCGGAACTGCGGCTCGTTGAAGACCGCGTCGCTGATTTGGATCACGGGCATCGGGTTGGGGGATTCGCGCTGCAGGATGTCGAAGAGCCGACGATGGGTCTCGACCAGTTTCAGGTGGGCCCCAATGTGCGTCGGCTCCCACCGCACCACGTTCTCCAGACAAGCAATCCACCGTTGCTGCGTCTGCGCATCAACCAATGCTCGCGTCGGGTCGCTCACATCCTGGGCTTCGGCGGCGTGCAGCGCGACAAGATACTCGTCCCAATATGGCTGGGCCACCGCGGGGCCAATCCGATTGGCGATCATCCATCCGCCGACCAATGTCAGCGCCGCTGCCGCAAGCAGCCAGGCGAATCGTCGCGCGGAAAACGCGGGGGAACTCGGAATTCGGAATTCGGATTCCCACCGCCGTCCCTCGGCCGCATTTCGCTTCTCCTGGGGACCGACGATCTGACGAATCCGCATGATGCAGGCGGCCAGAATGACGACGATCGCCGTCAACGCCGGCGCATACCAGACGAAGTCAACCAGGGAATGTGCGACCGACGCGGCCAGGCTGCCCGCAATCGCCGCCGCGCACACCCTCGCCCGCGTCGGAACCGACGCCCTCATGCCGCCGATGCACCAAGAGGCACAAACAAAAATGCCCGTCAATAGCAGCGCAAAACCGACGATGCCGGTTTCCAACAGAACCTGCAAATAGCCGTCTTCGGCGTGTGTGGGTTCCTTGCCGATGACGATTGGTTTGTCGGAGTACCTGGGATAGACTTCGCTGAAGCTGCCCACGCCGGTTCCCAGCAGAAGGTGATGGGAGGCGGCCTTGGCGGTGTTTGCCCAAATGGCTCTCCGCGCGTTGCTGTCAGACGCGTTGCCATCGAGCCTTTTCAAGGATCCGGACGAGACGTCCTCGATCCGAGTGCTGACACGGTCGTATCCGAAAATTGCCAGCGACAGCCCGATTAGTACACCGGCGCCGGCCAATGCAGCCACGAATCGGCCCCCCAGCGAGGTCGCGCGGTAGCAGACCGCCGTGCAGATGGCCGCGGCGAGAAACATGGCGATGATTCCCCCGCGCGAAAGCGAGAGCAGGCCGGCGAAAAGAACGACTCCCAGCGCTACCCCCAGCAGTCCCACCGAAACGTCAGACCCGTGCGAGCGTCCGCGCGACCGCCGCATGGCGTCTTGCAGCCACCAGATCAGCGGTCCGACGCCCAGGGCCAAACACTGGGCGAAGTGGTTGCGGTTGGTGAAACTCCCCGTGGCTCCGTGACCCGTGTCGGAGAAGGGGTGCTCGTAAAACCAGAAAAACTTGCCGTTGGACGTCAAGTGTTGCACGATGCCGAAGGAGGCCATCACCACCGTCGACAACGCGCACCAGCGCAGCAGCCGCTCGACGTCCTCGATGTGCCGTATCCGTTGCGCGGCCACCAGGAAAACCAGAATGTAGTCCAGAAAGATCACCAACCCCGCCAACGTCTCGGCGGGAGTGAAGGAGATGCGGCTCCAGTACCCAAACCATGCGGGAGTCCCCCCTTGGCGCTCCACAGAGGCAGAAGCTCGGCGGTGGCCGGCGACAGATGCCCCAGCAACCAGGGCGGCAGCGGAACGATTTGCAGCACCACCAGCACCAATCCGAGCAGCAGCAACGGCGTTGCGGCCACCGAGCGCCAGCGGGCGTCGGGTTGAAGACACTGCCGGACTGCCCAGGCCCAAGCCGCCGCCACCGCGAAGACCGTCAAGCCGAGTTGGCCGACCGCGTGCCGCCCCCCCATCAACAGCGGCGTTACGAAGATCACCCCCGCCAGGCCGCCGTCGACGACTTGCAGCAGAAACCGATCGATGGCCTGTTTCCCCTTTAGAACCACGACAACGATCCTCCGACGCTGAATCGCACGAACGTCTGGATGGTATCCACGATCGCCGTTGCCACCGTCCGTTCAACCGAGACCGTGTCGCCCGGCGCCAGGGTCAGGTTGTCTCGGACCGTTCTTCGCCGCCTGGAGACTGACGGCAATCCGCACCGGTTCTTGCGTTGGGTAAACGGCGAATGATCAGAATGTTCTCGGCTACCGCATTCGAGCAGCCCCCGGCCAGGGCCAGGGCATCCAACACGCGCATTTGCTGGTTGAGCGGATAGGGGAACGAGCCGGGCTTCGTCACCAATCCGATCACGTTGATCGGCGGCGGGTTTCGCTTGGCCACGTAGACGACGTCGCCATCGTGGAGCTCCGGAACTCGCACCAGCCCGGAAGTTGCCGCTTTCAGATTGACCGTGATGACTTCAGGCATGGCCGCCGGTGGTTGGTAGGAAGCCGGCACGGCGGGCGAGTTCTGCCCCACCGCCGTCGGCGGCACGTAGGGAGGCCCGCCCGCTCGCATCGCTTGTCGCGAGTCGGTATGGCGAATCTCCACCTCCGTCCCCGCCTCCTTGGTGAGCCCCCCGGCAGCCAAAATCGCTGCCAGCAGCGATGCCGATCCGCGCGGAAGCTCCTGGAGCCCCGGCTTATCGACCGCCCCCGCTACCGTGACTTTGCAGGTGCGGCACTGCTTCATCGTCACTGTAATGCACGGATTGCGGAATACACCCCGCGCAATACTCTCGCCGTTCACGGCCTGTTCGGCGCGCTCGATCTCCATGCCGCCGACGGCGACTCTTCCCACCAGCGGCACCACGATCGTGCCGTCCTCGGCCACGCGCACCGGTGCCGTCGTTGTCGTCAGTTTCTGGTAGTCGTTGATCATCGTCACCTCCAGCACGTCGCCCGGCTGGACCACTTCGGCGCTGACCGATTGGTCCGTCAGACCGGAGAGATTGAGGGAGTCGAGATCCATGACGGGCGGCGCCGTCAACGCGGGCGGCAGGCTGGACGCGTGGTAGATTCGTCCGGGACACCCCGAGCCAATTAACGCAAACGTCACTGCCGTAGTGAGCAAAGACCATCGTGCGCGCTGTAAGTTGTGATGCTGCATGGCTCCGATTGAATGCCCGTCGGTCCAGAGAAGAGAATAGAACAGCGTAGCTGGAGCCGGAGCGGCTCCCTCACGAATAGGGGGCGAAGAATAGCGAAGAGCCGCCCCGGGCGTCAAGCCCGAATTACACGCCACTCCTTCCGTTCTTTTGCGGCGTCAGCCTCCTTGCGACCACACATGTGGGGGCCACGTGAGTGGTGGGATCGATTGGTCACATTTGTCCCATCGCTCCCATCACCCCCATTCGTTCGTCAATTCTTGCTAGGACCGTTGGAGGGACCAGCCGCCGCCAATGCCACGCGTTAAACTGGGACTTCTTGGCAAGATGCGGATTCCAAGCCGGCTAATGCTATTCTGTAAGTCCTGCCGGATTTTCCAAAGAAACGTCTTGTATCGCGCCGACCAATAGACCTCAGGCAGGTGTCTTTGCGCCGAGCTTCCGTTGCAAGGCCGCCTGGCAAAGTGAAATTTTTGGTCGCGGCATCGGCTGCCTTAATATGTTGGGGGGACACCATGAGGTCTTTTCTTGTGTCGTTACTGGTTGTAGGCGCGGCAATGGCAGGATGCCGGGCGCCGTGTAAGAATACGCTCCCACCCGCCCAGGCCCTCATGCATCCGGGCCCCGGCGCGGATGGGCCAGGACCGGGCGTGATGATGTACCAGCCGGGCGTGCCATCGCCGGCGATGACGTCACAGATCGCCTTCGTCGGGCCGGATGGCATGACCGTCACCTGGGACGTCGGCACACCCGGCGCGTTCGATTCCGAACCGCTGGTCTGCCCGGCCCGCTACAACTTTCCGCAAGCCGCCATCTATCGGCTGAAACTGACCAACGTCCCCGGCCGACCCGGCGTGGAACTGTATCCGACGATCGAGGTCGGGCCGGTTCTGCCTCGCACCGAGGCATTCTTGGCCCACAACGCCATCCCCGTGCAATTCACTCCTGAAGACTTCGACCAGGTGCAATCCGGCAACTTCGTGACCAAGGTGATTTATCTGCCCGATCCGGAGTTCCAGGAACTGGCCCTGGCAGGCGTGGAGACGTTGGTCAGCACGCGGCTCGATCCGGGCGTCGATCCGGTCGTCGAAGCCGACCGCCGCGGCGCAATTCTGGCCATTGTGCGGCTCGGCAACAAAGACTTGCAGGTTCCCAATACCGCGGCAGCCGAGGGCGGCGTTGCGCCCGCCTCCTATCAATCTCCCGAGGGCTGCCCGCCGGTGTCCGGCGCGCCGATGCCGCTGGGAATGCCCGTCGGAGCCCCGACCACCATGCCGATGGGCGTGATCGCCGGTGTGACCGCGCCGCAGTACGGAATGCCGATGTGCGGCACGCCGATCGGGCTGCCCGGCCCGCCCAGTGTGCCGATGGGAGTCCCCGCCGGCTTGAAAGAACACGTCGTCAAGAACCATACCCGCGTTCACCTGCCGAAACCGACCGAGCGCGTGAAGGTCGACGTGAAGCAGAAGCCTGGCATGAGCTATCCGAAACCGGCGAACCACGTTCGCATTGTCGAACGCACCACTGCCGGCATCGGCACCTATCGCCAACCGTTGGGCGACCGCCGCGAGTGTGTGAAGCCGGAATGTGCAAACGGCACGTGCATCAGCGACTGCCCCTGCGAAGATCGGGGCGAGGTTGTCACGCCGAGCGAGGGCCAGCCGCCGGTTGCGTGCCCCGCACAATAGGAAACAGGCAGGAGGCGACTCCGGTCGCAGATTAACGCCCCGCGACTGCGGTCGCGGGGGCAGCAACGCTGGAACCAAGCTGGGGTGGCAGTTGTACTGCCACCCCTTTTCAGGTGCGGCAGTACAACTGCCGCACCAACGCAAGACAGTTCTCATCCCTTATCAACCAACGACTTGTGACAATGGTCCGCTCCATCCGCTGTCTGGCAACCCCAGCGCCGTGCCGGGTATGGCGAGTTGTCGGCAGGATGTCAATGTTAGTGTTCTGGTGGCTTGGCGCCGCGGCGATGCTGCACGCCCAGCAACCCAACGTACACTACTGGCATCACGGCGTCCTGCCACCGGGAGCGATTGGCAGCCGGCAACTTCAGCGGGGCGGACCATTGCCCGGTTTCTTTCAGCCGGTCGAAATCAAGGTCCCGCCGGGGGCCCGGTCTCGCTGGCCGTCGCCGGCCAGTTCGACCAGCCGCAGCCCGGCTCGCGGAAGGCCGGCATGTTGATCGGCGCCGTCTATCGGATGCGCGTCACGAACATTCGCCTGGCCGAAGGGCGCGGAAGTCTTTCCCACCGTCGAAGTGATCGACCGTCTCTACGCTCCGATCGGACAGGAACTCCGCTTCCCGATCCCGATCGACGTCACCGAAGCCGACCTGAAGCTGGCCCTGGCCGGCAAGTTCGTCACGCGGGTGATCTACCTCGAAGACCCTCGCCACGCGCTTGCCGGTACGCCGAGATTGCGCAGATCGCAGAACTGGTTCGAGGCCGCGCCGGGCCAGGATCCGTTGGCCGTGGCCGACGGACTGGGACGCCCCGTGGCGATCCTGCGTCTGGGCGCACGGCTGCCCGACCAAGGCTCCGATCCCTTTTTCTTCTTCGGATCGCCGCCGTTCCTGGCGTTTCCGCCGCAGCAAGCCGCCGTGTCGCAGGCGCCGGCCACTCCTGTTGGGACGGCAGTTGAACTGCCATCCCAGCGTGCAGCGCCCAGCGCACCGCCGCAGTCGAGCGGCCGCCCGAACGCATTCCATTGCCGACCCGCGGCCGCGAACCGGCGACGTCGAGCGTAACCAACTTGCCGCCGCCCCCGGCCGCGACGCCCCCCGCCCAACCGGTTTCCGCTCAATTCAACCGGCAGCAGACGATGCTCTTGCAAGCGAGGGCCTGCGATAATCATGAGACCTCACCGAGCAGTCTACGTCGAACGCTCGCTGGTGGCCCGACCCCTGGAGGATGGCCGTCATCGCCCTTTGTACGCTGATTCTCTGCTCGTGCCGCAGTCCCGCCGGTCCGTGCCGCACAATGCCGCACAATCAGTCAGGCGGCGATTCGTTGCCGGCAGCAGCCTACACGGGTGCCACGGACGGCGGCTTTCCCAATTCTCGTCCAAGCGAGAATGGGACTGTCCCCTTCGGTGCTGCTCCCCCGACGGCTGACGCCCCGCTCGGCCCGCCGGGCATGGAACAAGGAGTGCCCATGCCCAACGTGGCCGTGCCCCCCTGGACCCCGCCGGGCATCCGCCAACCTTGGCCCGAAGACGAATATCTCCGCGACGGCGGCAACGACGGCCACCCCGTCGGCTCCGGCAAAGACGGCGAAGTCGTGGGCCTCGGCATGGAAGACACTGTCGCCCAGTACGAAACGCTTGACCACCAGAAGGTCGTCCAGCCCAGCAACGAAGTGTATATCTACAGCCCTCGCTTCGGCGCCGTGCGAAAAGTCGTCAGCTTGGCGGCGAACGAAGAGCGTCAGAAGGCGGGCGGCGTCTACAAGCCGCTGCAACCGCAATCGCCGACCACCACGCAACTGGTCGGCAATACGAAGCAGAACCTGCAATTGGACGATCAAATCAGCGCCCGGCCCGCTTCGGCCCTGCGCACCAGGCAGGGCGACGGCCTGATGTCGAGCGCAATTCGTGCCAAGGCGTTCCAAGACGCCTTCAAGCCTTACGAAAACCTGGCGATCATCCGCCTCGGCGAGTTCGACGAGGCCGAAATGGCGTTTCTCGCCCGCGGCTCGAACGCCGCCATCGCCTGGTCCCACACCCAGGCCGTGCAAGTCATCCTCGATCGCAAGGCTGCCATGGCCGACGTGAAATACGACAAGAGTCTGATGACCTACACGGTCGAGTCGCCGCCGGGCCGTCCGCGGCTGCGGCTGCTGAAAGTGGCTTCGACGCCGTTCGCCAATCCCGGCGACGTGGTCGATTTCACGATCCGCTTCGACAACCTCGGCAACCAGCCGATCGGCAACGTCGAGATTCTCGACAGCCTGAACACGCGGTTGGAGTACGTTCCCAACAGCGCCCAGTGCAGCGTCGACGCGACGTTCTCGACGCAGCCGAACGAGGGCGATTCGGTCGTGCTGCGTTGCGAGTTGTCGCATCCGCTCGATGTCGGCAAGGGCGGCATCCTCCGCTTCCGTTGCCGCGTGCGGTAGCGTTGCCGCGGACCCTCCTGATGCTCCTGGCACGCGCCACGCAAAACGAACTCGTCCAGGTCGTCGAGTATCTCAAGACCGAAAATCGGATCCTTCGCGACAGACTCCCCAAACGGATCGACGTGACGCTGGCGGAACGAGCCCGGCGTAAGCGTTCACAGGCCGGAAGCAGAGGGGGACGGAGGAGGTTTTCGACGACAGTATCCGCCGCAGCAGAAGATATTTCTCCGAAAACCGCCTCCGTCCCCTTGCCGCCCAGTGAACGGTTACAGCCCGGCTGCTGAAGATCGGCGAGCGGCTTGGCTCGAAGATCAAGGAGGTCGTTACGATTGTCCACCCACGGACTTTCGCTCGCTGGCTGACCGAGAGCAGATCGGGCATGAAGCATCGCAAACGCGGCCGGCCCAGGAAGCCGGAACAGATCCGCCAACTCATCATCGACATCGCCAAGGCCACCGGCTGGGGCTACACTCGCATCCTCGGTGAACTCAAGAAGCTCCGTGTCTACAACATCTCTCGCGCCACCGTCAGTCGCGTCTTGCGGAAGAATGGACTCGAGCCGGGGCCCAAACGCGGCCGCGGAAGCTGGCACGACTTCATCGAGAGGCACTTCAAAACACTCTGGGCCACCGACTTCTTCACCAAGAAAGTGTGGACGATGCGAGGGCCTGGCAGCTACTACATTTCGTTCTTCATCCACCTGCAAACGCGCCGCGTTCACATTGCCGGTATGACGCCCGATCCCGATTGCGCCTGGATGGCTCAGATGGCACGGAACATGAGCATGTTCTTTAGCGAACAGCCCACCGAGTTCCGACCCACCCACATCATTCGTGATCGCGACAGCAAGTTCACCGAACGGTTCTGTTCTATTCTCAAAACCGACGGTATTGACTTCCGAGCCAATCCGCCGCATAGTCGGAATTGGAATTCCTACGCGGAGGCGTATGTGGGGAGGACAAAAGCGGAGTGTCTCAACCACTTCTTCATTGTCTTCGGCGAGAACCATTTGCGGCACATCCTCGACGAGTGGACGCATTTCTACCATTGCCAGAGACCCCACCGAGCGCGCTCGTGCTCTGCGCCGTCGATAACGTCTCACGCCTTTCGCTTCGCATTTTACTTTTCATGCCCGCCATTGGACGGTGGCAAGCGATCCTGCTCCTTCTTTTCGGAACCGTCGTCAGTGTCTTGTTTTCGGGGTGGCGCCATTTTGAGAACCTGTCGCGTTGCGATAATCACTCGTCGGTGATACAGCCTTCGCTGGCGCTCTTCACTGTCTTGATGTACTTGAACAACGTGCCGCGTGTCGCCTTGTAGGCGGGCATCTTCCAAGCAGCCTTCCGATTGGCCAACTCCGCGTCCGACAACGCCACGTTGATGCGGTTAGTCTCGGCGTCGATCGTGATTTGGTCGCCGTTTTGCACTAGTCCGATCGCCCCCCCCTCCTGAGCTTCCGGCGTGACGTGGCCGACGATAAAGCCATGCGATCCGCCCGAAAAACGCCCATCGGTAATCAGCGCAACATGGCTGCCGAGTCCGGCCCCCACGATTGCCGACGTGGGCGTCAGCATCTCGGGCATCCCCGGGCCACCTTTCGGACCTTCGTAGCGGATGATGATCACATCCCCCTTCTGAATCTGCTGCTTTTCCAGACCGACAAGCATATCCTCCTCGGAGTCAAAGACGCGGGCCGGGCCAGAGAACTTCAGGCCTTCTTTGCCGGTGATCTTGGCCACCGCGCCGCCCGGACAGAGGTTGCCTCGCATAATTCGAATATGACCCGACTGCTTGATTGGCGTTTCGATGGGCGCAATAATCTGCTGGCCCTCGGCCAGACCATTCAGGGGCGCCAGGTTCTCCGCGACGGTCCTGCCGGTCACCGTCAGACAACTCCCGTCCAGCAGGCCCTTTTCCAGCAAATACTTCATTACGGCCGGAATGCCGCCCACCTGATGCAGATCCTCCATCACGTACTTGCCGCTCGGCTTCAAATCGGCGAGGTACGGGATACGATCGCTGACCTTCTGGAAGTCGTCGATCGTCAGCGGCACGTCGACCGCACGGGCCATGGCGAGAAGATGCAGCACAGCGTTGGTCGAGCCGCCAGTCGCCATGATTACCACCATTGCATTCTCGAACGCGGCCCGCGTCATAATGTCTTTCACCAGAATGTTCTCTTCGAGCAGCGTGCGGATCGCTGCTCCCGCGGCGCGGCATTCCGCCTGCTTGAGCGGATCCTCGGCGGGAATCGACGAACTGTACGGCAGCGACATCCCCATCGCTTCGATCGCCGCCGCCATCGTGTTGGCGGTATACATACCACCGCAAGCACCTGCGCCAGGGCAGCTTTTCTCGACGATCTCCTGTCGTTCGGCGTCACTGATCTTGCCGGCGACGTATTCGCCGTAACTCTGGAACGCCGAGACGATGTCGAGCTTGCGGCGAGAATTGCAGCAACCGGCACGAATGGCGCCGCCGTAGATCATCAGCGACGGCCGGTTGAGCCGTCCCATGGCGATTATGCAGCCGGGCATGTTCTTATCACAGCCGGGAATGGAGACGAGCGCGTCGTACCAATGCGCCGACATCACAGTCTCGATCGAGTCGGCGATCAGGTCGCGCGACGGCAACGAGAACGACATGCCTTTAGTCCCCATCGAAATACCGTCGCTCACGCCTACGGTGTTGAACCGCATTCCGACCAGACCGGACTGCGTCACCGCCTCTTTGACGATCGCGGCAAGCGTGTTGAGGTGCATGTTGCAGGTGTTGCCCTCGTACCAGACACTGGCAATGCCGATCTGCGCTTTCGCCATATCCTCGCGGGTGAGACCGGTCCCGTACAGCATGGCCTGCGAAGCGCCCTGGGATCGCGGTTGCGTGATGTGTGAACTGTAGTTGTTGAGCATGGTTTGGAATTGATCCGGCCAAACGCGACTGCATTCCGACAACACGTTACATCATCGTACCACTACACGCGCCGACTTAGAATGAACCTTGTTTGGTCGCGAAGACCTGATCGATTGCCTGCACGTCAATTGGTCGAGCGGTGGCGGCCGCGCTACCGTCGAACAGACGCCGTTCGCCGAGCGGCAGCGTTGGGTACATCAAGTCGAGCGCCAGCGAATGGGGAAAGCCCAGCACATGGCCCATTTCGTGCATCACGGTGGTCAGTAGATCGACCCGCCGGCTCGCCGGACTGGCGGCGTCGGCGG
The DNA here is from genome assembly GCA_963815695.1 of uncultured Planctomycetia bacterium. Lineage (GTDB taxonomy): Bacteria > Planctomycetota > Planctomycetia > Pirellulales > Thermoguttaceae. The sequence continues at coordinate 16,439 of CAWFIG010000015.1, read as the reverse complement.
CGAGCGTTGTGCCCCCGAGCCGATCGCTGAATTCGGCATCATCGTCGGGGGTCGAATCGAGGAACCAACCGTAGCCCGCCGCGTTTCGGCTAATGTAGACGGTCTTGCCTACCACCTCGCCGAGCACGTTATTCGGCAGAACGGCGATCTTGACGGCCACCCCGTTCATGGCGGCGGCGACCTGCAGACCGGTTGCGGCGGTCAGGCGTCGTTCCGCCTCGGTTATGATCGGCTGTATCTGCTGGGCAGTCAGCGACGGGAGCCCGGCCGGGGGCGGCGACGACGAAGAGGCCACCGTCAAGCCCGTGGCGGCGAGCACATCGAAACTGCCGTGATAGCTGGCGGTGTTGTGGCTGCTGTCGGTCACTTCGATCGTGAAATCGTGCGTGCCGGCCGTCACCGGTCCAAAGCGTCCCAACCAGTTGTGGACGTCGCCCTGCAAAGTCGCGTACGGTCCGCCGATGAAGTACACAGGGGCGCCATCCACGGTTAGCGATCGGGCGATGACCGGACGGTTATCGGTTACAGACCAGGTAATCACCAGCGGTTCGTCCGATTGGAGCATGCCGTCTCGGGGAGGCTGCGCTTCGGCGACCACGACGTGCGAAATCGAGATTCCGGGGGCTTGGGTGACAATGAAGCTGCCCGAGTAGCTGGTGCTGTCGCCGGTGCTGTCACTCATCTGGATGGTGAAGTCGTGAGTACCGGCGGCGAGCGGTCCGAAGCGCCCCGACCAATAATGGACGTCGCCCTGGAGGGTCGGGTACGGTCCGCCGATGAAAGTCACCGCCGTGCCATCGACGGTAAGCGACCTGCTGGTGACCGGATGGCTGCCGGTCAGCGCCCAGGTAATCACCAGAGGTTCGTCGGACTGCAAATTGCCGTCTCGCGGCGGCAGGGCTTCGGCGACCACCACCTTGGAGATTGACATGCCGGGCGCCTGCTCGACGACGAAGCTGTCCGTGTAGCTGGTCGTGTCGCCGGTGTTGTCCGTCATCTGGATCGTGAAACTGTGGGAGCCGGCGGCAAGCGGTCCGAAGTGGCTCGACCAGTAATGGACGTCGTTCTGCGACGTTGGATACGGCCCGCCAATGAAGCCGACGGCCGTGCCATCGACGGTTAGCGATCTGCCGGTGATGGGGTGGCTGTCGGTTACGGCCCAGCTTATCACCAACGGCTCGTTCGATTGCAGCACCCCGTCCCTAGGCGGCTGAGCTTCGGCGACCACGACTTTGGAGATCGAGATTCCCGCGGCCTGCACCACGACGAAGCTGCCCGAAAAGCTGCCCATCTCGCCGCCGCTGTCGGTGACTTGAATGGTGAAATTGTGCGTGCCGGCGGCAAGCGGATTCAAGCGGCCCGACCAGTTGTGGACGTCGCTCTCCGCAGTGGCGAACGGTCCATAGATCACCGTTACCGCGGCGCCGTCGACCGTCAGCGATCTGGCTGTAATCGTGTTGGCATCGGTCACTGACCAGGTTATCACCAACGGCTCATTCGATTGCAGCACACCGTCTCGCGGCGGTGTGGCTTCGGCGACAACGACGTGCGAGATCGACACCGACGAAACCGCAACGGTAGTAGTCGCCTGAGCCGCGTTCGGCGTCGCCTGCACGTTGCCGGCGTTGTCCGTGGCGACGGCATAGAAGCCATAGGTGTGACCGTCCACGCCGGTGAAGCTCGTCGAGGTCAGCGTCGTGTCACTCAGCAGTGCGGTGAACGTGCCGCCGTTGTCGGAAACGAAGACGTCGTAGGCGGCGATGCCCGAGCCGTTTGTTCCGTCCGATCCGGACCAACTGACCGAGAAGGTCGTCGACGTTTCATAGCCCGGCAGGGTATCGACCTGGCCCTCGGGCGGCGTCACATCGACCAGCGTCGTTGCCTGCGCCGCAGTCGGCGTCGCCTGCACGTTGCCGGCGTTGTCCGTGGCGACGGCATAGAAGCCATAGGTATGACCGTCCACGCCGGTGAAGCTCGTCGAGGTCAGCGTCGTGTCACTCAGCAGTGCGGTGAACGTGCTGCCGTTGTCGGAAACGAAGACGTCGTAGGCGGCGATGCCCGAGCCGTTTGTTCCGTCCGATCCGGACCAACTGACCGAAAAGGTCGTCGACGTTTCATAGCCCGGCAGGGTATCGACCTGGCCCTCGGGCGGCGTCACATCGACCAGCGTCGTTGCCTGCGCCGCAGTCGGCGTCGCCTGCACGTTGCCGGCGTTGTCCGTGGCGACGGCATAGAAGCCATAGGTGTGACCGTCCACGCCGGTGAAGCTCGTCGAGGTCAGCGTCGTGTCACTCAGCAGTGCGGTGAACGTGCCGCCGTTGTCGGAAACGAAGACGTCGTAGGCGGCGATGTCCGAGCCGTTTGTTCCGTCCGATCCGGACCAACTGACCGAAAAGGTCGTCGACGTTTCATAGCCCGGCAGGGTATCGACCTGGCCCTCGGGCGGCGTCACATCGACCAGCGTCGTTGCCTGCGCCGCAGTCGGCGTCGCCTGCACGTTGCCGGCGTTGTCCGTGGCGACGGCATAGAAGCCATAGGTATGACCGTCCACGCCGGTGAAGCTCGTCGAGGTCAGCGTCGTGTCACTCAGCAGTGCGGTGAACGTGCTGCCGTTGTCGGAAACGAAGACGTCGTAGGCGGCGATGCCCGAGCCGTTTGTTCCGTCCGATCCGGACCAACTGACCGAGAAGGTCGTCGACGTTTCATAGCCCGGCAGGGTATCGACCTGGCTCGCGGGCGGCGTCACATCGACCAGCGTGGTTGCCTGCGCCGTCGATGGCGGCGGCTCCGTGTTTCCATCGAGATCGCTGGCAACGCTGTAGAATCCGTAGGTGTGGCCATCCTGGCCGGTGAAGCTGGTTGAAGTCAGCGTCGTGGCGCTCAACATCGGCGTGAACGCACCGCCATTGTCGGAAACATAAATGTCATAGCTGGCGATGCCAGGCCCACCCGGCTCCGAGCCGGACCAGCTCACTGTAAACGTGGTGTTGGTCTCATAGTTGGGCAGGGCATCGACACTGCTGCTGGGCGTGGCCGCCTGAACCAGGGTAGTGGCCTGTGCCGCCAGCGGCGCCGGTTCGACGTTGCCCGCGTTGTCGCTGGCCACGCTGTAGAAGCTATAGTTGTGACCATTTTGGCCGACGTAAGTCGCCGACGTGAGTATCGTGTTCGACAGCCACGGAGCAAACGTGCCGCCGTTGTCCGAGACGTAGATGGTGAAATCGCGTACGGCCGCGCCGTTGTCGGCATCGCTGCCCGACCACGAGACATCGAAGTGCGTCGCATTCTCCACCGCCGGCAACGACGCGACGGCGCTGGTCAGGCCGGAAGGGGTCGCAATCGTGTTGAAGATCTGCGGCGTATCCAGCGGCGGTTGCGTGTAGAAGGTAATCGTCGCCTGGGCGTAGATCACCGTCCCCGTCGCCGCCGAAGGATCGGCGAACACGGTGTACGAAACGAAGCCTTGGCCGATGCCGTCGCTAGTGTCGGGCGGCAAGAAGCCGAGTGTCGAATCGACGGGAATCTGGCCGGTGGCCGGATCGATCGTCGTCAACGTCCACGTGGCCACGCCGGTGCGAACATCGATCGTGGCGGCAACGTCAACGTAGAATCCCTGCTGCTCGGTCAAGTCGATGCGGGTCTGGTAGAAGGCCACCCCGGGCGGCGGCTGGAAGATCATGCCGCCGAAGCCAAACGCCCCGAGGCGAAACGACTGCCAGTTGAGATTCGGATCGAGCTGTTCGGCAACAGTGACCTGTTGGGCCGGCAAACCGGCCGTCGGCTGGTTTTCGAAGTCGATCTGATAGGGAAGCGTCTGATCGAGGGTGATGAAGTTCTGGTCGCCGAAGCCGGCGGGACCGACGATGTCGTTCGGATCGTTGGGGGTGCGATTGTCGGAATCACCATCCGGGCCTTGATTCGTCGGCGGCGTTGGCGGCGTCGGCGGTGGACAACCGCACGGGCACGACGCACCATTGCCGCCACCGTTGTTCGGAGCATCGCCGCTGCGCGGGCTGCTAACGGATATGAGTATCCAACGCCCCTTATCGCTCAGCGTGGTTTGGCCGTTGCAGTTGACTTGCGGGCTTCCCGCCGGCACCCATTGCCAGAAGTATCCTTGTGGAGCGGGATAGGGCACCGGCGGTAGAGGGCTGGGAGTCTGTGGCGGCGGTGTAGGATTCTGGTTGTTCGGCTGTTGCTGCTGATTCTGCTGTTGCTGGGCCTGCCATCGGGAGTACGCGTCGTCGACCGAAGACCCGTTCTGTTGCGGTGTCGTCGGCGCCTGCTGCCCGGGATTGTACGAGCCGTGTCCGCCGCTCGATGCCGTTTGTCGTCCACCGGGGTCCACGAGGTTCACTGGGTTGTTCTTCACATAGCGGCGAAGGTTGCCGTCGCCTCCTGCCAATCCTAGCGGATCGTTCGACAGAAACTGGCCGGTCTCCGGGTTGTAGTTGCGGAATCCCATGCTGAAGGTGCCGCTTCCATCATCCATCACCCCCAACATGCCCACGTAAGTGAACGAGTTCGCGACGCTCGCCGTGACGGTCTGCACCTGGCCGAACGGCAGGTAACTGTACTGGTTCACATAGGCGCCAAGCGAGTTGGTGATGCCGACCGTGTTGGTGCTGGCGTCGAAATCGTAGTACGACGCCGTGCCGGCGGCATCGACTTGGCTGATCAGACCGATGCCATCGGCAAAATGGGCGACGAGGTTCCCGCCGACGTCGTACACGGAAGTGATGTTGCGCGGCCCACTCAGATCGACTTGGAAGTTGCTGGTAACGCCGTTGACGGTTTGCGAGATGCGATTGCCGAAGGGATCGTAGGCGTACGTCGCCGACACGCCCGGACCGCTGACGCCGGTAAGCTGTCCGATGTCGTTGAAACTGAAGTTGGTCGTGCCCCCCGGGGCGTCCCGGGCGATCAAGTTGCCGTCGGCGTCGTAGGTGTAGCTCGTGGTTGCGCTGCCGGTGGTCGATGACGTGATTTCGTTGAGGTTGTTCACGGCGTACGTCGTGGTGACGCCGTTCAATGTCTGCGACAGGCGATTGCCGACCGCGTCGTAAGTGTACACCAGTGAAAGGCCGGCGGTGTCAGACACCGATAGCAACTGACCGTCGGCATCGTAGCCGTAGGTAGTGGTAACGCCGCCGGTCGTCATCGTTGTCTGCCGGCCGAGCACATCATACGTGTAGTCGTACTCGGAATTGATCGTGACGTGATCGGCAGCCAAGTTGACCAGCGACGTCACGTTGCCGTTGGCGTCGTAGCCGATCGTGGTGCGGGTGCCGTTCCCAAGATCCTTCCGCACCAGCCGTCCGGCCGCGTCGTAAGAGTATTGAACGACCAGATCGCCCGTGCCGCTGGTCAGTTCGGAAAGCTGGCCGACGGCGTTGTACGAATAGTCGAGGGTGTAGCCGGTCTGATCGACGCTTTGAGTGCGTTGTCCGACGACGTTGTAGGAATACTGGAGATAGGTTCCGTCGGGATAGGCGACTTCGGTAAGGAACTCGGGATTTCGCGGATCGGTATACGAGTAGGTGATCGTGCCCGCTGTGCCGGTCGCCGTCAACATGTTGCCGTAGCTATCGTACGTAAACGCGTAGGTCGAGTTGTCGGCGAAGTGTTCCGCGGTGATCAAGCCTTGCGAGTTGTAGGTGTATTCGACCGCATTGCCGCGGGCGTTGAGGAACTGCGTGACGTTGCCCAGCGGGTCGTAATCGTAATGTGCCGAGCTGCCGTCGGCGTAGGTGATTGAACGCAGGTCGTTGCTGCTGTTGTAGTTGTAAAGAGTGGTGTTGCCGGAGCCGTCTGTGAAGCTACTGAGGTTGTTGTGTGCGTCGTAGGTGTAGTTGGTCGTGACCCCCTCGGCGTTCGTCGTGCTGGCGAGATTGCCGTTGGCGTCGTAGGCGAGCGTGTACTTGGCGCCAAGCGGCAGAATCACTCCGACGAGGTTGCGGTCGCCATCGTATTGGTACCGCGTGACGCTGCCGAGCGCGTCGATGGTCGCCGCCGCCGCCCCGTAGCGATCGAAGAGCACGGTGGAGGTATTGCCGTCGCCGTCGGTGACCGTGTAGCCACCGGGCACCAGGTAGGTATATTGCTGGTCTTGTTCGCCGCCATCGCGGTGAACGTCGCTGAGCCGGCCCTGGCTATCGTACGAGAAGAACTTGTGCGTATTGTCGGCAAAGGCGACCTCCGCCAGCGCGTTGTTTTGCGCCGGCGATTGACCGGTGACGTAACTATAGGTGGTCGTGCCGAAGCGGTCCGTGTAGCTAGTGAGGAACTGGCCGGTGGGATCGTAGCCGTAGGCTTCCGTCAGCCCGTTGCTGTCCGTCAACTGCGACACGTGGCCATCGGCGTTGTAGCTGAGGGTGAAGGTCTGGCCGTTCGACGCGGTCAGCGACACCAGTTGTCCGGCCGTGTTGTAGGCGGCGGTGATTCGATTGCCGTGTGGATCTTCCAAGTAGCTCAGGGCGCCGTTCGAGTTGAACTGATAGACCGTCCCGTCGGAGGCGGTCAATCGATAGCTGCCGTTGCTGAGCGAAAGCCCGCTGCGGTCGGACGCTCCCGCCGCGTAACTGCCGTCCGGCTGCACCGTGTAGTACAGCGTGGCGCCGTTGAGGTGGATGGCCACGTTGCCGCCTGCCACGACGGACGCGGAAATGTCCCAATTCGTGGTCCAACCGTAGCCGAACATGCCGCTCGAATAGCGGCCCGAGATCGGAAGCGGATAGGAACGCTGGAACGTCATCGGGATGCCGGGGGCGAACAGCGTGTCGTCGGTTACCGAAAGGAGGTTCTGCGATGTGTACGAAGCGTTGGCCTTCTCGATTTCGAAGGAGACCAGTTGCAGCACATCGTCGGTCGTTTGTCCCAGCGAACTTAGATACGTCGCATCGGCGGCCAGAGTGGCATGGTACGAAGCGACGGTCGTGCCGACGTTGGCGACGAAATTGTCGAAGACCGCCGGCCAAGCGGCCTCGGGAATCGTCGCCAATCGAAGCGATTCCTGTTCGCTCACCCAGTCGATCGACTGGCTGTCGTCGGCAACCGAGGTGCTGAAGTGGCTCGTGTCGCCGACGCTGCCGGTCGAGCGGAAGGTGATATGCACCTGACCGCTCTCGCCGGGACGCAGGATGCCCGCCGGCCCCGTATCGCTGATCGCCAGGAACCAGATCGGATCGGAAGTGAATGCACTTTGGTCGTTCAATCGCAGCACGGCGTTGACGGGCGCTGATCTGGACCAGCGGGGCCAGCGCGTCGGTGTTGCTCTGGTTCACGTAGTCGATCGTGACTTCGTGCTGGCTGCCGGGCAGGATCGTTTTCGGCGTCGATAGCGTGATATGCACCCCGGGTGGCGTGGCCGGCACAACCGTCAGGCTTTGGGCGAGCATCGTCGTGTCGCCGTTGGCTTGGGTCGCCTGCACGTCGTAGACGCCATCGGGCAAGCCGGTCAAATCGAACGTCACGTAGGCGGTGCTGCCGTCTTGCAGGAAGACCGCCGCGTCGTCGATCACGGCGTTATTCGACCCCAGCAATTGGAAGGTAGTGCCGTAGTCGAACTTGGCGCCGTCGATTTCGATGGTCGCCTTGCCCGACCCGACGACGCCGGGCGCCACGGCCTGGATCGAGAACGGCACCAGCGCCGCCGTAATCGAATAGTCCTCGTGCGCGGCCGAGACCGAGCCGTAGGCCAAAATGTAGTACGTGCCGGCCTGGGTGACGGGTATGGTGATTTGCTGGTTGGCGGCGGGGCTGCTAAAGCGATAGTCGTACTGCCCTCGCGTCGGCGTTTGTCCGAAGCTGATGTACAGCTCGTTCAGCGTGCCGGGCGTCGACGTATCGAGGTTCACCTGCAACGTCTGACCGGCATCGACAGTGACCTTGTAGAACGCCGACTGGCCATCGCCGAGCGTCCCGTTGCTGGGCGTGCCCAGCGTCAACGCCGGCACGTCGACGGCGGCTTGGGTAACCGAGATGCATCAGGTTGTTCGCGAGCGTGACCTCGGGAATGCTGTTGAGGATGTTGCTGCGGACGATGACATAATAGGAGCCGGGAACGACGCCGGGTAGCCGCGGTGAGCGTGCCGGTGTACGTTCCGCCGTTGGCCGCAACCGTTCGCACCTGCAATACGCTCCCCAGCAGCGGATCGTCGAGACTCCAATTCGGCGTCGGCGACAAGTAGAGCGAATCGTACCAATAGCCGCTGGCCGGATTGGCGCCGTTGTTCGTGATTTGATAACTGATCGCGATGTTCTGGCCGGGCGCGGCGTTGGCGGGAATCGTCACGGTGCCCGCAACCAGATCGGCCGGGGCAGGCAGACTGATCGTGATTGCCTGGCTGGCAACCGCAACGTTGTTCGTCGTGTTCCGCTCGAATACGTGCCCGTTGCCGTTGGTCACGACGAACACGTAGAACGTGCCGGCGAAGCCGGCGGGCACAGGCAGGTCGGCGTTCTGCGTATCAGTCCGCGCCCCCGCCAACCCGCCCGTCCTCGATACGCTGCGGATGTAGCGGTCGTCGAATGGATCGAATACCTGATCGAGCGACAGATAGACCGAATCGGCGATCGAGACATTGCCCGTGGCGGCGCCGTTGTTCGTGACCGTCCAACTCAGCGCAATCTCGCTGCCGCTCGTGGCCGTGGCCGGAGCGGCGACGTTCGAGATCACCAGATCGGAGGCATCGCCGAGCGTTACGCCCGTGACCGCGGCAGCCGTCTGATTGTTCGTCTCGTCGCCCTCGAACACGCGGTTCGTTCCCGAGTGGCTCGGCACGGCGACCGGGCGATCCACAGCCACGATGAAGTAGTAGTCTCCCGCCGTCAGGTTCTGGGGCAAGTTCAGCGTTAGCGATGCAGAGTAGCCGTCGCCGACGGCCAACGGGTTGTTGTGTGCGACCGAGCCGAGCCAAATGTCGCCGCCACCACTTTGCAGCGTCGGTTGCGTCGACAGCCACACGTCGTCGTACCAGAGATTCGCGTTCGTCGCCGCCGCGCCGTTGTTGTTCACCGTCCAGTCGATCGTCACCGTCTGGCCGGTCGCGGCCGACACTGGCGCAGTGACCACGATCGCCTGAAGGTCGGCCAACTGTTGGCCCACACTGATCGGCAGGGCCGCGGAGCCGTCGTTGGCGTCGTTGGGGTCGTACACCGGCGGCGGGTTGTTTGCGTGCGGCGGCCGATTCGTCACCACAAACAGGTTGTACGGACCGGAAAGATCGATCGGCAGCGTCACCAGTTGCGATTGCGAATACGATTCGCCGGCGGCCAGCAGACCGACGTGGGTAAACGAGCCGAGCAGAATGCTGTTGGCGTCGAGCGTCGAGCTCGCCTCGATGTAGACGTTGTCTTGCCAGGCGGTAACGGCCGTATCGCCCGAGCCTTGGTTGGCAACCGTCCAGTTGACCAAGACCGCCGAGCCCGACGTGGCCGACGTCGGAGGCGCTGGCCGTGGTGACCGCCAAATCGGCAGGCGTCGAGGTGATATGAATCGGAGCCGCGCTGGCCGCGTAGTTATTGGCGGTGTCCACTTCAAATACGTCGCCGCCGCTATTTGCGGCCACGATCAGATAGTAATCGCCGCTAAGTCCGTTCGGCACGATCTCGGTGAACGTCCGGCTATAGCTCGCTCCGGCGTTGAGGCTGCCCGAGCGGCGCACGTCGCCGAGCAGGATCGCCGTATTGGAATCGAACGTCGCGGTCGGCGAGAGGTAATAGGCGTCGTCCCATGAGGTATTCGGCGTGGCCGCGGCGCCGATGTTGGTTACCTGATAGCTGAACGTCAGCCCGTGGCTGGCCGATGCCGATGCCGCCGCGGTCACGCCGCTGCTGGCAAGGTCGGGCGGAGGCGTCAGGTTGATCGTAACGGCCGCGGGCGTCGCGCCCACATTGTTCGCCGTCAGACCGTTCTCGAAAACCTGTGCGTAGGCGTCCGTCAGCACGAAGAAATAGAAATCGCCGCTGACGCCCACCGGCAAGGTCACGGTATGTCGCGCTGGTGTAGCTAGCCCCGGCATCGAGCAGACCGCTATGCGAGAATGTGCCCAACAGCGTGTCGCTGCCGTCGAGCGTATCGTCGGACGACATGAAGACCGCGTCGAACCAGTCGGTCGCATGGGTCGGGCCGGCGCCGTTGTTGGCAACGGTCCAAACCAGGTTCGCCGATTGGCCGGAGAAGTTTTGCAGCGGGGCCTCAACGCCGGTCACCGCCAAGTCGGGCGGCGGACTGAGCGTGATGCTGAAACCGCCGCTGATCGCCAACTTGTCGGTGCGGCTGAGTTCCGCCATCTTGAACGGATGATGGAATCCGGTGCCGTCGGGAATCACATAGACGTACCAGGTTCCTTGTGCGTCGATTGGCAGCGACACATTGACGGTTTGCGTGTAGCTCTCGCCGACGTCAAGATAGCTGGGATTGTTGAAGCCGACGATGACCGGCTGGTTGTTGAGCGTTTGGTCGCCACCGGGTCCGGTTGGATTGAGCAGACCCTGATAGGTGCTGCCGAGATTCGGATCCTGCGACAAGACCACCCAGTCTTGCCACACCGGCGTCGAAGTCGGCGCAGTGCCTTGGTTCTGCACCACGAAACTGATCGGCACGTCGGTGCCCGACAGGACTCCGTTCGACGGCGGCGTGATGTTCGTAACCACCAGGTCGGGCAGCGGCACCTGGGCCACGTCAATCGAGTCGGACGAGAGCGTGGTATCGTTCGCGACGAATGGCCCCTCGGCCACGCCGCCATCGGCATTCGTGGTGACCATCAGCCAGTACGTGCCCGGCGTATGCGGCAGCACGATCGACTGCGTGCGTTGGACCGACTCGCCCGCGGCCAGGGAGCCGGCGAAGCTGAAACTGCCTACCACGACGGGGTTTGTCCCCTGGCTGTCTTCGGCCAAATAGACGGTGTCGGTCCACGGCCCGTTGGCCGTCGCGGCGCCGTTGTTCAAGTCGGTCCAGGAGACGGCCACGGTTTGACCGCTGTAACCGCTGGCGGGGACGGCGGTCGAATCGACCACCAGATCGGGCAGCGGCGGCAATGTCACATTCACCGCCTGCGAGGCGGCCACATTGTTGTTTTCATTCGTTTCGACCTGCTGGTGGAGATAGTCGGTCGCCACCAGGATGTAGAAAGAGCCGTCGGCCGACGAAGCGCCGAGCGGCAAAGTCACCTGTGCACTGTGCGTGTAGCTGTCGCCGGCAGCCAAGGGAGTATCGGCCCCGGAAGGCACGCCCCCCAAGAACACCGCTGAACCGTCGAGCGTGTCACGTGTCGAAAAGTAGATGCCGTCCGTCCAAGCCAAGTCGGCAGGGCCGCTGCCGTTGTTCTGCACCGTCCAAGATACGGTAACCGACTGGCCGAAACTCGCGTCCGTAGGCGCGTCGACCGACACGACCGTGAGATCGGTTGCCGTAACATAGATTGGCACGGCGAAGACATTATTCGTCTCGTCGGTCTCGGGCTGCTGGTTGTCGTCGTCGGCCACAAACAACAGGTACTGCTGGCCGGTGGACGTCAACGGCAGAGTAATGTTGTCGCTCTGCGTGTAGCTGTCGCCTGCGGCCAGCGGCGGCGTCGGCGCGCTCACGACGTCAATGAAGCGGGCGTGCTGTCGAATACGTCGCTGGATGAGATGTAGATCGAGTCGTACCAATAGTGCGGCGCCTCGACGGTTCCCTGGTTTTCCACGGTCCAAGAGACCGCTACCGTCGATCCCGCCACCCCCGTCGTCGGTGCGCTGGCATCGGTCACGGTCAGATCGGGAGCCGCCAGCGTGATCGGCACGGCGAAAACGTTGTTGGCCGAATTGGTCTCCGAGAGATCGTTGTATCGGTCGGTGACGAACAACAGGTAGCGGTCGCCGGTGGCGGTCGCCGGCAGGACAATGTCCTGAGTTTCGGTATAGCTGTCGCCGTTGAACAGCGGCGCTTGGCCGCTCTCATCGAAATACTGCACCAGCGTGGCCGAACCGTCGAGGCTGGTACTGCTGGAAATGTAGATCGCGTCGGTCCAGAATCCACTCAACACGTCGCCGCCGTCGTTTTGCACCGTCCATGAGACCGAAATCGTCGAACCGAGGATTGCCGAACTTTCCGACGCGCTGGCCGCGGTAACGGTCAGATCGGGCGCCAGCACGGTGATCGGCGCCGCCGCCGACACGTCGTTGGCCGTATTCGTCTCGCTTTGCGATTGGTAGGCGTTGGTGCTGACAAAGAGGTAGTAATCGCCGGGCGCAACGGAATCGAGGTATACCGTCCCGGTCTGGTCGTAATGCCCGCCGCCGGCCAGCGGCAGCGACGGCGCCGAAAAGCTGGACAACACCGTGGCCGACGCATCGAAGGTGCTCTTCGTCGACAAATAGACGTAATCCTGCCAGGGACCGCCCGCCGGATCCGTTCCGTTGTTGGTCACGGTCCAGGAGACGTCGACCGAGCCGCCGGAGTTCACGCTGGTCGGATCGGCCGAAACCGCCGTGACTTCGAGGTCGACGTCCGGGGCGGTCAAGGTGATGGGAAACGCGGTGACATTGTTGTTCTCGTCGGTTTCGCCCTGGTAGTTGTACAGGTCGGCTCTGACCAGCAGGTACTTCGCCCCGGGAGCCGTCTTGGGAATGTTCACGTCGGTCGTCTGTGTGTAGTCGCCGGCTGCCGCCAAGGGAGTCGATGGGCTGCCGACATAGTATGTGGTCAACAGTTGCGCCGACGAATCGAAGGTTGGCTTGTTTGACAAGTAGATGCCGTCGTACCAACTGGCATACGCCGTCACGGCGCCCTGGTTCTGAACGGTCCAGGTAACCGAGACCGTGCTGTTTAGCAGCGTGGTCGAGGGGGTGGCCGAAACGTTGGTCACCACCAAGTCTGGCGCGTCGACCGTCACCGCCGCAGCGGTAACGTTGTTGTCGTAGTTTGTTTCGCCCTGCAGGTGTCCGTCGTTGGCCACGAAGAGCACGTAGTAGCTTCCCGGATTCACCTGGGGGATCGTGAAGTTCGCCGACTGCACGGCACTATCGCCGGCGGCAAGGGACGAGGAATTGTATCGCGTGCCCAAGTATCGATCGCTCGCGTCGAAGACGTCGTCGAGCGAAAGGTAGACCGAGTCCTTCCACGATCCCGACGCCTGTTGCGAGCCGTTGTTGTTGACTGTCCAGGAGAAGGGCGTATTCTGGCCTTCCACCAGCGCCGTCGCGACCACCGGATTGCTGATTTGCAGATCCACCCCGGGACTAGTCAACGACACCGGCGCCGCCGCCGATACGCTGGTCGCGTCGCCGACTTGCGGCTGGAGTTTGTCGGCGTCGGCGACGACAAAGATGTAGTAGTCGCCGGGCGGCTCGTTCGGGATCGTCACGTTCGTAAGGTTGGTGGTGTAGTCGGCGCCCGCTCCCAACGTGGTCTGGCTTGGCGACGAGGCCAGAAACGTCGCATGCGCGGGATCGAACGCCGCAGAAGCGGAGAGATACACATAGTCGCTCCAGTTGACCGCGGCGTTCACGGAGCTAGTGTTGGTTACCGTCCAAGAGACGCTCACCGTGGCGTTGTTGCCGGCGTCGACCGTCACCGGGCTGACCGCGGCGTTCGAGACTGCGAACGTCGGCGCCGAGAGCGTGATCGGGATCGCTTGTACGTTGTCGAGACGATTCCCGTCGCTGGTATCGCCGTATTCGTCGGTCACGATCAGCAGATAGCGGTCGCCTACCGTATAGCTGGGCAAGGAGATGCTGACGTTCGACTCGCTATAGCTCCCGCCCGAGAGCAACGGCGACCGCGAACCTTCGTAGAAGTCCTGCAACAATGTGGCGGTGCTCGGGTCGAAGTTGGGAACGTCCGACAGATACACGGCGTCGTACCAATAGGACGCCGAGGTGGCGGCGCCGTTATTGGTAACGGTCCAAGACACCGAAATGCCGGCCCCCAACACCGCCGTGGCCGGGCGCTGGCCGAAGTCACCGCGAGATCGGGTGTCGATACGTCGATCGGCACGGCGAAGGAGTTGTTTTTCGAGTCCACCTCGGGCTGCTGACTATAGTCGTTCGCCACGAAGACCAGATAGCGGTTGCCGGCGCCGCTATCGCCAAGAAGCGTGACCTCTTGAGCGACGGTGTAGCTGTCGCCGGCCGCCAACGGCGCCCGACTGTACTCGCTGATGTTGGTCAGATACGTCGAATAGCTGTTCACGTAGGGCGTGCTCGACAAATAGACCGAATCGTACCAACCGCCGAGCGCGGAGTCGCTGCCGAAGTTTCTTGACGGTGAACGAAATCGGCACGGCGTCGCCGAGCACCCCGGTCGCCGGCGCCGTCGCGGCCGTCACCTGCAAATCGACCGCTGACGACTCGATCGTGATCGGCACTGCCTGCACGTCGTTGGTCGTGTCGGTCTCCGCTTGCGCGTCATTTGAATTGGTGACGAACAGCAAATACATGTCGCCCGTGGTCGAACCGGCATAGCTGTAGGTCGGGATGGTGATGTCCTGGGTGCGGGTGTACTGCTGGCCGGACGCCAGCGGGATCTTGTCGCCGGAGTTGAGACTCGTGAGATAGACGGCCGTCGAATCGTAGACCGGCACGTGCGACAAATAGACGATGTCCGCCCAACTGGCCGCGGCGGTGGACGGGCCCTGGTTGGTCACCGTCCAAGAGACGGTGGCGGCCTGGCCGACAGCGGCACTTGACGGACCGCTGCCCGAAATCGTCAGGTCGACGTCGCCGGGCGCGTTCAATTGGATCGGCAACGAGTAGACGTTATTGCTCCGATCGGTTTCCCCTTGGCCGGCGCCGTTGTTGGCCACAAAGATGAGATACGCTTGCCCGGTGGGGAAGTTGCCGATGGCCGCCGACGCCGTGACGCTGTACGAGGCATTGGGGGCCAGCGAGGTTCCCGAGTTGCTTTGCGAGGTCAACTGCGTGGCCGTGTCATCCAACGTCGCGCTCGCCGACAGGTAGACCGCATCGTACCAGTAGTCGTTCGCCGCCTCGGCGCCTTGATTCTGCACGGTCCACGAGACCGAAATCGAGTCGCCGTTGCCCACCACCGCCGACGCGGGCGCGGTCGCCTGCGTCAGCACCAGATCGACGGCGGGCGCGGTCAGGGTGATCGGCAAAGCGACCAGGCCGTCGGCTGGGTTGGTGACGGCTTGCGACGATGCGTAATCGGCCGAGAAGATTAGATAGTAGTCGCCGGCCGCAACGTTTGGAATTGTGAGGTTTTCGTTGAGCGTGTAGCTTGCGCCAGCGATTAACGGGCCGGAACCGGGGCGGCCGTAACTCGCCAAATACGTGTAGATGCTTCCCGACAGCGTCGGCGTCGACGACAAATACACGGCATCGTACCATCTCGACAGCGCATCCTCGCTCGACGAGTTGGTCACCGTCCACGACACCGGAATCGAGGCGTTGTTGCTCGCCACCGCCGTGCTCGGCGCGGTGGCGGAGATCGTCAAATCGGGCCCCGACACCGCTATCGCCGACGAGAATACGTTGTTCGACTCGTTGTCCTCGCCTTGATCGTTGTTGCGGTCGGCGACGAAATAGAGATACGCTTGCCCGGCCGGCAGGCTAGGCAGAATAATGTTCCGCGCGACCGTGTAGCCGTCGCCTGCGGCCAGCAGCTTGGCGCATTGACGCTGGTCACCAAAGTCGCCTCTTGCGGATCGAAGACCGGTGAGGTCGAGACGAAGACGGCGTCTTCCCAAGCGGCGTTGGCGTCGACGCTTCCCTGGTTGGTGACGCTCCAACTCACGGTGATCGGCGCTCCCAAAACCGCCGATGACGGCGCCGTGGCCGTAATGGCCAGATCTGGAGCGGCAAGCGATATTGCCGTCGAGCCGACGACTGGAGTCGCCCCCGACAGCGGCTGGTCTGCGTTCGAGTCCGCCACGACCAACAGGTAGCGGCCGCCAAGATTGGTATAAGGCAGCGTAACGTTCTTGCTCTGCGTGTAGCTCGCCCCGGCGGCAAGTGAGCCGGCCAACGGAGCCGGAAACGACGCGACAAACGTCGCCGTATTGTCGAGCGTCGGGGTGTCGGCCAGATAGACGGCGTCGGACCACCCCGAAGCCGCGTCCGTCGCACTGGTGTTGGTCACCGTCCAAGTCAGCGCGACCGAGTCGCCAAGGTTTGCGCCGGCCGGAGCGCTGACGCCGGATATGGCCAGCGAGGGCTCGCTCAATGCGACTGCCGACGAAGCCACGTCGTTTACCGTGTCCGTTTCAGCTTGGGTGTTGCCCGAGTTTACGACCACCAGCAGGTAGGCGTCGCCTGCCGCGGCAGCCGGCAGATAGACGGATTTGGTTTGCGTGTATCCGTCGCCCGATGCGAGCGGATTGCCCTGCGAGAGGGAGCCGAGGTAATGGGCGGTCGCGGCGTTGTACGTTGGGATCGGCGAGGAGTAGATCGCGTCGGTCCAACCGGCGGAAGCAGTGCCCGATCCGGCGTTG
>CAWFIG010000014.1:0-465704 GCA_963815695.1 uncultured Planctomycetia bacterium | reverse complement strand
CTTGCCCGCCTGTGCCCGGACCGCCCGCTTCGCTCCACGAAGACATGCCGGATCTGCTCAACGGAGAAGCGGCATTTTGTCGGAATACTCACTCGTAAACGACGTCAAATAGGCACGTGTTTTTGCTAGTTATCCGCACTTGGCCAGTCCGATACATTCTGTGTGTATTAGCAGCGTGTTGTTTGGATGTACGGTCAGTCTGGAATAGACATTGGAAGGAGCCGACGATGCTAGTTCTGTCCCGACAACGTGATGAAAGCATCGTGATCGGCGACAACATCGTGGTTACGATCGTCGATATCCGGGGCGATAAAGTCCGGCTTGGGATCGAGGCACCGGGAGAGGTTCCAGTGCATCGGCAGGAGGTTTTCGAGGCGATTCAGCGTGAGAATCGCAAGGCGGTGGGACCATCGCAGCCTGGCGCCGTGGCATCGAAGGCCCCGTCAGGCGACTCCGCTCACTAAGAACCTTACAGACCCCGACACGTTGGGATGACAGTTGTGCTGCCATCCCTTGCTTTGCCTCACTGGAATGGCGGCAGTCGAAGTGCCACCCCCAACAGTTGACGACCTCGGTCGCTAGGGATTCCGTTGTGATTGCCCAGCACGCCCCCTCGAATCGACCTCTGCAACGAATCCGGGTCGGCCATAGCCCCGACCCCGACGACGCCTTCATGTTTTATGCCTTGGCCCAAGGGAAAATCGACACGGGCCGCTATCGGTTTTCGCACGAATTGGTCGACATCGAGACACTCAATCGCCGCGCGCTCGATGGCGAGTTGGAGTTGACGGCCGTCAGCGTTCATGCCTACGCCTTCTTAAGCCACCGCTATATCCTCTGTTCGTGCGGGGCGAGCATGGGCGACCGCTATGGCCCGATGGTCGTTGCTCGAGGAAATATGACGCTGGACGAGTTGGCCGCGCGCCACGATCGCCGTGCCGGGACTGCGCACCACCGCCTACCTGGCCTTGCGGCTGTGCCTCGGCGTCGATTTCGATTACGTCCTCGTTCCTTTCGACCAAATTCTCGATGCGGTGTCGGCGGGCGACTATCAAGGACGGCGAATCGACGCCGGGTTGATCATCCACGAGGGCCAACTGACGTATTCCGAGCAGCGGCTGCAATTGATCGTCGACACGGGCCAATGGTGGTTCGAGCACACCGGATTGCCGCTGCCGTTGGGGGCCAACGCCATTCGCACAGACCTCGGCGACGAGGCGATCCGCGACGTTCACGCCTTGCTCCGCCGGAGCATCGAATACGGCCTGGAACACCGCGATGAGGCCCTCGGCTATGCCATGAGTTTTGGGCGTGGGCTAACCCCTCGAAGGCCGACCAGTTCGTCGAGATGTACGTGAACGACTGGACGCTCGATTTCGGCCCCGTCGGGCGTCAGGCGGTCGCCCGGCTGTTGGCCGAGGGGCACGCCGGCGGCGTGATTCCGACGCTTGTGTTGCCGGAGTTTGTCGAGTAGGATGGTGCGGACGAGGCAAGGTCAGGATTGCAGGAGGCGACTCCTGTCAGCCGGTTTTCAACTCCATCTCGGGAGCCACTATCGGCGACAGGAGTCGCCTCCGGTGCAACAAAAATGCCGGACTGTCCTGAGGCGTCCGGGGCGCGCAGCCGACGTTGCCGATTGCCCCACCGCAGCGAGAGTGCTTCACCGACCGCACGACCCGTCACTCCACCCTCCCCCGCTGCCATGCCCGATCTCCCTGCGCGATACCGATGACCGCCTGCCGCCCGCCGGAACTCGCGGCTCGCCTCGGCCCGCGCCGCGATGCGAGTCAGCCATTTCGCCTTTCTCGATGCTTTGCGGGGGCTCGGCTGCGCTGGGCATCACGTGCTACCACGTGCATCGCTACAGGCCGCTGGAAATCCCGGCCGATCAGTCTCCTGCCGAACATGATTCAGTTCGTGGTGCGTCACGGCTGGATCAGCGTTCAAGTGTTTTGGGTCATTGCGGGATTCGTCGTGGCATACTCCCTGCGAAAAACGGCGATAGGGCCGGCGTCGTTCGGCAATTTCACGCTGCGGCGAGTCTTGCGGCTGGGCATGCCGTACTGGACGGCACTGCTGGCGGTTGTGGTCTTGGATTCGCTGACAAGGCGTCTGGCTCTATCCCTCGACCACCTTGGTCGATGATTCCGTAACGTTGCCCCATCTGGCCGCCAATTTTGGATTTCTTCAGGACGTGCTGCACTAGGCAACATTTCGGCGGGCACGTGGTTCGTCTGCGTCGATCTGCAGTTCGGTCTGCTGTTCATCGTCATGTTGGGGATCGTGCAGGCTGTTGTCGTGGCCGTTGCCGGGCAAAGCCGGCCGCGCGAATATCGACGGCTCTCATCCTCGGCGTCGGTTTTCGTTCCCCTGGGATTGGTGTCGCTGTTCTGGTTCAATCTTGATCCCGATGATTACAGCGCTTGGGTGATCTACTTTTTCCACATGCCGCTGTTGGGTGCGATGGCATGGTGGGCCTTGGAGGGACGCATTCCGCGTGCGGTCTTTTGGGCCTATGCCGCGGCCTTGGTCTGGAGGCGTCGCCTACCGCTGGCGGCTCGGTCTGGAGTATCAAAAGTCGCTCGACATCTGTGGTGACGCTGACGCCGGAGTCGTCATCTACGGTGCGGACGCCACGGCCATCTTGGCGATTGGCTCGCGGGCGGACCGCTGCAATACCTTGGCCGCATTTCCTACAGCCTGTTTCTCATCCACTACCCCACGAGTTGGCTCGTTGTGAGCCTGGGATGTCATTGGACCGGCGACAACGCCAAGGCCGCCGTGCTCTGGATGACGTTGGCCGTGCTTGCCAGCATCGGCGTGGCCCACCTCATGTACCTGCTACGTCGAAGCGCCGAGCCTGCGGCTGGTGAAGCGGCTGAAGGCATCGTAGCGGCCGGGCGATCGACTTCGTTCAGCTCCCGCCGGCCGGCAACCTCGATCAGCGGAAATAATCCGGCTCGTTGCCCGGCCCCACTTGATGTTGCAGCCGAGGCTCGGCTTCTGCTTGGCCGAGCGCCGGCCGGTCGGCCAAGCACGGCATCGAGCGCCGGCGCGGAGGTCCTCGCCGGTGACCGGCACGTCGTTGCCCGGCCGGCTCGAATCCATCTGGCCGCGGTAGACCAACTTCCGTTGGCGGTCGAAGACGTAGAAGTCGGGCGTGCAGGCCGCCCGATACGCCTGGGCGACGGTCTGCTTCTCGTCGAAAAGATAGGGGAACGTGTAGCCGCGGACTTTCACCTCCTCGGCCATCTTCGCGGGCACATCATCGGGAAAGGCGGCCGTGTCGTTCGAGTTGATGCCGACCACCGCCACCCCGCGCCGCTGATATTCCGCGGCCAATTGCGCCAAGCCGGCGGCCACGTGCTTCACGTACGGACAGTGGTTGCACATAAACACAACCAGCAGCGCCGGCGCGTCGGCGAAGTCGGCAAGCGACACCTGCTTGCCCTGCGCATCCGGCAGCGAGAAATCGGGCGCCACAACGCCCAGCGGCAACATCGTACTGGCAGTCTTGACCATGAGCGGCCTCCGTAGTTTGACGGTCAGGTGATTCAGTCGATTATACGGTCCGAGGCAAGTGAGGCCGACGGCGGCGATGCTCAATGCTCTTGCCGTATCCAGTATTCACGGAACGATCGACGAACAGGTCGGCGTCTTGGGTGGTGTCGGGAAATCCGAGCAGGATCGCCCCGGACTTGCCGATGAACAGATACCGCACGCCATGCGCGTTGAACGCATCGCGGATTTCCTCGGCCTGTCGATACTCAAACGCGCCCATAGCCTAACCAATCGGGAAGATTGTCTTCGCACCAACGGCGATAGTCCTGCGTCGTATCGAAAGCGCGAAAAGGGGCGTCGTCGAGCACCGGTTTGTAGGTGTGGATGAAGGCGTAGCGAAAACGCAACGCCAACGGTCGCCTTGCGGCCGCCTCGAACTCCTGCAACCAGTCGCTCGGTATCTCGGTGTGTGGTTCCACGACGCTTGGTCCCGTTGCAGCTTTCAGGGTTCTTAACCCGGCGACAACGGCCAATCTACTTCATTCCGACGATTCGGGCAAGCGGAACAGCCGCCGGGCGTTGGCCGTCGTTTCGGCGGCGAGTTGCTCGGGCTCGACGCCGCGCAACTCGGCTAACAACGCCGCCGTGTGAACCAGGTGCGCCGGTTCGTTCCGTTTCTGCTTGCCGCGGAACAATTGCGGGATGAGATAGGGGCTATCGGTCTCGATCAGCAGCCGGTCGGCGGGAATCGTGCGGGCCGCGGCCCGCAGCGGCTCGAACTTCCTGTTCGAGTAGGTCACGTTGCCGGCAAAGCTGACGTACAGGCCGAGCGCCAGGCATTCGGCGGCGAATGCCGCGTCGCCGCTGAAGGCGTGCACGACCCCGCGGATCGGCCCGCGCTCCGCCGCCGCGCGAATCGCCCCGAGCAGATCGGCCTGGGCGTCACGGCAGTGCAGAATCACCGGCAGATCACACGCCTGCGAGAGGCGCAGGTGGCGGTCGAGGTATTCCTGCTGAAGCGCGATCGGGGCAAAATCCCGGTAGCGGTCGAGCCCGGTTTCACCCAGCGCCGCGACGCGGGGGTGATCGATCATTGCGGCGACCTGTCGCCAATCGTCCGCCGCGGCCTCGTGGGTCGAGTTCGGATGAATTCCGACGGCGGCCAGCAGATCGTACCGTTCGGCCAGCGTGACCACGGCCCGGCTCGACTCGGCGGAGACGGCCGGGCAGAGGATCATCGCCACTCCGGCTTCACGCGCCCGTGCGACCGCTTCGCCGCGATCGGCGTCGAAGTCCGATTGATCGAGATGGGCGTGGGTGTCGAAGTACATGACGAGAAGTATCCGGCACAAGCCGTGTGCCGAGTTTGGAGCGGCAACCTTACGCAAGACGGCAATGCTCGGCACACGGCCTGTGCAGGATACTTGAGGGTTGCGAAACCGCAAGCGGCTTCCATACATCCCTCATCCCTTGTCTCTCATCCCACATCGTTCACCAGCTTCTGCAAGATATCGAGGTGCCCCTTGGCGTTGCCGAGGATTTCTTCGGCCAGTGCGTGCAGGGTCGAGTCGGCTTCGAGCTGGCCGACGCATTGCCCGATCGCAACCACGTCGCGGTCGTGGCAGGCGACGATTTCGCGAAGGAGGAATTCGATCGAGAGGTCGTTTTTCGCCGCGAACTCGGTGGGGAATCGTCCGGGATCGGGCTGCCCGCCGCATTGGGCAATCGCGTTGGCGACCCGCTGGGCGTACATTTGCTGGTCGGCCACGAGCCGATTGAGGGCCGCAAGGACCGGTTCCTCGTCAGGACGCCCGAGCGTCTTCGCGTCGGCAAGGTACGTCGGCAGCGAGCGGCACAACAGACCCAGCAGTCGGTTGAGCACCGGGATGGATTCGGTCGCGTTCATGGCATTACTGACACGCGGAAGAACGAGTTGGCGGACGATACGTAGGACGGATTTCCAAATCCGTCCGGCTTTCGGGGACGGATTTGGAAATCCGCCCTACGCTACGACATGGTTCACACTTGCCTTACTGGAAGAGGGCGGAAGCGGCCGCGTTGGCCCAGTGCAACAGGCCGCCGAGCATGAAGAACAACAGCACAACCGGCAGCGTCAGCATCGCGCAATAGGAGCCGACCATCGAGCCCAACGGGATCGTCGGCGCCGGCCGGTGCAACGGCTCCGGCGAAACGACCATCACACGGACTACACGCAGATAGTAAAACAGGCTGAGCACCGTATTCAAAATGCCGACGAACAACAGCGGCAGCAGGCCGGCCTGCACCAGGGCGTAGAACGCGACGAACTTGCCCGAAAAACCGGCCAGCGGCGGCAAGCCCACCAGCGCGAACAACACGATGGCCATGCAGACGGCCAAGGCGGGCGAGCGGCGAACCAACCCCGCGTAGTCGGCGATCTCCTCGCTGTGGATCGCGTTGCGCAAGAAGGCGACGATGGCAAACGCGGTGAGATTCATGAACAAGTAGATGGCGATGTAAACCATCAACGCGGCGACGGCCTCGCGGGCGGCGCCGGTGTCGGTGCCCAGCAGGCTGACGGCCGCGGCCACCGGCATCATCATATAGCCGGCGTGCGCGATGGTGGAATAGGCCAGCAGCCGCTTCATGTTCGTCTGCCCGTACGCGGCCAGATTGCCGAACGTGCAGGTGACAGCCGCAAAAAGGGAGACCAACGCGACGATGTAATGTCGCGCCGGCGCCAAGGCGGCGACCGCGTTGCGGAGTTCATCCGGGCCCATGATTTTGGACAGTGAAAGGCCCGAGGGGAAGGCGAAGCCGGTGGCCAGGCGGACCAGCAGCCCGAGGGCGGCGGCCTTCGAGGCGACCGAGAGGAACGCGGCCACTTCGGCCGTGGTCCCCTCGAACACGTCCGGGGCCCAAAAATGGAACGGCACCGCGGAGAGCTTGAACGCCAGCCCCGACCGAGAGCATCAGGCCGCCGAGCACCAACACCGTCGTCTGGCCGGCCGTGATCCCGTTGGGCTCTTGGAAGAGTTGGGCCAGTCGGGCCGTCATCGTCGGCACGTGCGCCGAGCCGAGCACGCCGACCAACAGGCTCATTCCATAGAGCATCACTCCGGCCGTGCCCGCGCCGAAGACCGCGTACTTCAGGGCGGCTTCACTGGCCTTGGGCTGATTTCGCTTCATGCCGGCAAGCACGTAGGAGGGGACGCTGGCCATCTCGACGCCGAGCATCACGATCAGAATGTGATTGGCGGCGATCATCAGGCACATGCCCAGCAGAGCGCCGAGCATGAGGACGAAGAATTCCGTCATGTCCTCTTCGTCGTAGGCCCCGGCGATCTGGGTGAAGGTGGCGAACAGCAGTGCGAACAGCAGCAGCAAGACCCTCATGCCCGCCGTGAAACTGTCGGAGACCAGCATGCCGGAGAAGATGGCTTTGGCGGGCGGAATCACCGCTGCATCGGTCGAGAACCAGTGCCGCAACGAGGCTCCGGCCGCCGGCAGCGCATAGAAGAGCGTCGCTACCAGCAGCCCGAGCACCGCAACGTAAAACGCGCTCGACTTCCAACGCGGCAGCGCGATCTTCAGCAGCAGGATGGCGAGAATCGTGCCGCACAGCGCCAACTCGGTGCGGAACGCCGCCAACGAGCCGCCGGCGCCGACGGTGTCCGTCACGAATTGTCCAATCAGTTGGTTGAAGTTCACGGCTGTTTGCGCTCCTGCAGTTGGGTCGGAGCGTCGCTTATCGTTCTGATCGCGGCCGCTTGGTCGGCGTCCTGGCCGACGACCGTCATTTCCGCCACCGTCTTCTGTACGGTGGGCGTAGTGTAGTTGAGCACCGCCGGGGGATAGACGCCGAAGAGAATGGCCAATGCCACCAGCGGCGCGGCGATGGCGATCTCGCGCGAACTCATCGGCCTTAGCGCTTCGGCGTGCGGGCCCTTGTATTCCGAGCCGAGGTAGACCCGCTGGATCGTCCAGAGGATGTAGCCGGCCGTCAGAACCACGACCGAGGCCGCCACGACGGCCAGCGCCTTGCTGTACGCCCAGGTTCCCACCACGACGAAGAACTCGCCGACAAATCCGCACAGCCCCGGCAGCCCGAGGGCGGCGAAGAAGATGATCATCGAAATGCCGGCGTACGTAGGCATCTTGAGGAACAGCCCGCCGAACTCGTCGATGTTCCGATGATGCACTCGCTCGTAAACCACGCCGACCAGGAAGAACATGCCAGCCGAGCTAATGCCGTGGGCGATCATCTGGAACATGGCCCCGCTCATGGCCATCGTCCAGTAGTCGCCGTTATAGTCCATTCCCGCCGTGGCGCTCCACACACCGATGCCCAGAAGCACGTAGCCCATGTGACTGACAGAACTATAGGCGACCAACCGCTTGAAATCCTTTTGGGCCAACGCCGCGAACGCTCCGTACACCATGCTCACCGTGCCCAATCCGCAGACCAGCCAGGCCAACTGGTAGCCGGCGTCGGGGCAGATCGGGTAGCAGATGCGGATCACGCCGTACCCGCCCATCTTCAACAGCACGCCGGCCAGGATCATCGAGATCGGCGTCGGCGCCTCAACGTGGGCGTCGGGCAACCACGTGTGCAGCGGCACAGACGGCAGCTTGATGATGAATCCGATCAGCAGCAGCAGGAACGCCCACCACGAGACCGACATGCCCCAGAGCAGCGGCTGATGGAACGGATTGGGCGGCGCACCGGACTGCGCGACACGTCGGGCAGTTGGCCGATCTTCGCCAGGGCCATGATGTTGAACGTGTGCGGATGCGTCGGCTCGACAATCTCCGCTTTCGCCCCAACGGGCTGCTCCACCACCCGGCAAGCGACCAGTTGCTTCGGCGTCAACAGATGAACGTCGCTGTAGAAATAGAGGACGAGGATGGCCACCAACATCAACACGCTGCCGACCAGGGTGAACAAGAAGAACTTGATGGCGGCGTATTCGCGCCGCGGCCCGCCCCAAATGCCGATCAAAAAGTACATCGGCAGCAGCATGACTTCCCAGAAGACGTAGAAGAGAAAGAAGTCGAGCGAGAGAAACACGCCCAACATGCCGGTTTCCAGCAGCAGAAACAGGATGCAGTACGCCCGCACGCTCTTGGTGATCGGCCAACTCGCCCACATGGCCAACATGCTGATGAACGAGGTCAAGATCACCAGCGGCAGACTGATGCCGTCGAAGCCAAGGAAATAGTGGATGTCGAAGCTGGGGATCCAATTGTGGCAGACCATGTTCTGCATGTCGGGGTTGCCCATCTCGTACAGGCCGCCGATTCCCAGCGGCGTGCCCACCGGCAGCGCCAGCCACAAGGTCAGCACGAAAACAATGATCGTGAAGATCAGCGCGAACCGCCGCACCGCCCGGTCGTCGGCGCGATACGTCAGGCAGAGCAGGAACGCCCCGGCTGCCGGCAGAAAGATGATCGCGCTTAGCAGCCAAGTCAACAGGACGTGGTGGTTGGAAAAATCGAACATGGTCGTCAGTGGTTAGTGGTCGGCTATATGATTGCGAAGCCGCAAGCGGCTTGTTGTGTTTCTAATCCCTAATCCCCAGCCCCCAGTCCCCAGCCCCCAGCCCCCAGCCCCCAGTCCCTTTCAATACAGACTCAGCAACACGAACAGCCCGACCAGGCCGACGGCGATCCACACCACGTACTGACGGATGCTGCCGGTTTGGATTGCCCGCAACCGCATGCCGAGCGCGTAAGTCCACCGCGCCGTCCAGTTGACCGGGGCGTCGATGAAGATGCGGTCGATCCAATTGTCGAGCCGTGAAGTGAGTTCGACCGCTCGGGCCGAATTGTCGGCCAGCCAGTCGATGCCCTTTTTGTCGATATTTGCGACCCAACCAGAGATGCGCAGCACCGGGCGGACGAACAGCAGCGCATACAACTCATCGAACATCCATTTTCGCACGAGGAAATTGTACAGGCGGGGGAACGCGCGGCGAACGTCGTCGGCGTGCCACGTGTGCATGGCGTAGAACAACGTGGCGAACACGAAGCCGAACAGCGCCACGCCGAACGCGGCCAATTCGGCGATTCTCTTGTTCGGCTGCTCTTCGGCCAGCTCTTCGGCGGGCATCGTCACGTGCGGCAGCAGCATCCCGCCCGCAACGCCTTCGGCGGTGCCGGCCGGCTGCGATTGCTGCAGCAACGGGGCCAGACCGAGGTGCGTCCAGGGGATGTTCCAGGCCACGACGATGGCCATCAGCGCGAGGATCATCAGCGGCACCGTCATTACCCGCGGCGATTCGTGGGCGTGGTGATAGACGTGTCCGTCGCGGGGATTGCCGGCGAAGGTCAGGTACCAGAGGCGGAAGATGTAGAAGGCGGTCATCCCCGCCCCCAGCAGCGCCACGTAGAAGAAGAACCCGCCCAGGCCCCTGTTGTGTCCCCAAAACGAGAGGTCTTGGGCCATGATAAGGTCTTTCGAGTGGAAGCCGCTCAGTCCGATCAGCGTCGGAATGCCCGCCCCCGCGATCGCCAGGCAGCCGATGAGCATGGTGATCGCGGTGATGGGCATTTTCTTCCGCAGACCGCCCATCTGCGGCATCTCGTTCGTGCCGCAAGCGTGAATCACCGAGCCGGAACAGAGGAACAACAATGACTTGAAAAAGGCGTGCGTGAACAGGTGCATCACGCCCGCCAGCCAGCCGCCGAGCCCTAGTGCCATCATCATGTAGCCCAACTGGCTGACGGTCGAATAGGCCAGCACCCGCTTGATGTCGGTCGCGGTAATGGCGATCGTGGCGGCCATGAACAACGTGATGCAGCCGACCGAAGCGATCACCAGCAGCACCTCGGGCGTGAACACCGGATAGAATCGCGCGACCAGGTAGACGCCGGCGGCGACCATCGTGGCGGCGTGGATCAGGCGCTCACCGGCGTGGGACCCTCCATCGCGTCCGGCAGCCAAACGTGCAGCGGGAATTGCGCACTCTTGCCCACGCAGCCGCAGAAGATGCCCAGCCCGGCCAGAACGAGGAGCCAATAGCCGCTCCTGCTGCCATAAACCACACGCACTCTCGGCGCCGCATGCAACGTGACTCTAACGGTGCTCCCTCCGGAAGACATTGCTTCTTGGATAGCCCGAGCGTTCTCACGCTCTGTCGTCTTGCGGGCTTCCTCCAAGGCGATGGCCGCCACGCGGCTGATCTCACGCCGTTCGTCGAGTGGAATCATTCCATCCGGCACTTGCAGCCGATGTTCGTTTGCTGCCGGCCGCACCTGGCTGAAGATGCCCGGTCGCGTCACCATCTTCCCGTCGGGACCAGGAACCTTGTAGTCGGCGAACGAGAACGTGCCCATGCCGGTCCAGATGACCATCAAACCGACAATCATGCCGAAGTCGCCGACGCGGTTGACGATGAACGCCTTGTTGGCGGCGTTGCTGGCGCTCTGCCGCTCGCGCCAGAAACCGATCAAGAGGTAGGAACAAATGCCGACCAGTTCCCAGAACATAAAGACCATCGCCACGTTGCCCGAAACGACCAGTCCCAACATGCTGAAACAGAACAGCGAAAGATACTGGAAGAAGCGGAAGTATCGCCCGCGGCGCTGCATCGGCCGGCCGTCGCCCAAGGGGGCCGCCGCGTCGATTACGTCGGAAAGTTCGCCGTGCATGTAGCCGATCGAATAGAAGTGGATGCACGAAGCCACCAGCGTCACCATGCAGAACATGGCCACGGTGAGCGAATCGATGTAGTAGCCGATCGTTATCCGCAACGAGCCGAAGGCGCCGAACACGTACCAATCGCCGGAGACCGGCTCGTGGGAAGGCCGCAGCAGCCAAATCACCAGCGCGGTGAACGAGAGGACGCCGGAGGCGACGATGGCGGCGGCCGCCACGTGCGCGGCCTTGTTGCCCGCGCGGCCCATCCGCGGGCCGAACAGACAGCGAAGAGGCCAGCGGCAGCAGCCACGAGGCCAACGGCAGCAGCCAGGCCAAGCCGAACAACAGGGGTAAAGTGGATTCGACGTTCATGCGGACGCAGCTATCCCTTCAATTCCTCGCCTTGGTCCACGTCGACGGTGGCGTGGCTATGGTAGTAGTTCAGGGCGATGGCCAGTGCCACGGCGGCCTCGGCCGCGGCCAGCACGATCACGAACAGGGCGATCATCGGGCCGTCCAGCCCGATCGCGTTGCCGCCGTCGGCCCGCAACAGCGGCGAGGCGAAGGCGACGAAGTTCAAATTCGCCCCGTTCAGGACCAGTTCGATTCCCATCAACACGCCGAGCAAGTTTCGCTTCGTCGCCATGCAGACCACTCCGCAGACGAACAGAACGGCGCCGACTACAAGGTAGTGCGACACGCCGACGGGTTGTGTCAGCAAGTTTATCACGATAATCCCAACCGCTGTAATGCGATAACTTGTCGAAACCTCGTAGGACGGATTTCCAAACCCGTCCAGTTCGTTCGGGACGGATTTGGAAGTCCGTCCTACGTCTGTCTTGTTGCGGCTTACGGCCGCGCTATGTGAAACTCCGCCGGCCCCGCTTCACCCTCTCCCTGCGCCGCCGGCAGTCTGCGAACCACGCGCCGCCGCGCCCGAGCCAAGTACGCCGCTCCAACCAACACCACCACCAAATGAATCGAAATAATTTCAAACGGCAGCAAGTAGCCCGACATTCCGCCGCGGCGAAGATTCGTCTCGTTGGGATTGAGCCGGTCGGTGCGAACGCCCATCAGTCCGAGGCCAAGCTGCTCGGCGCCGGGGCGGTGTCGCGCGATGCCACGCCGCCGGCCTCCGCCTTATCCGTACTTGGTTCAGCCCAGCCGGGAATGCTGAAGGCCGCCTGGAGCAGCATGGCCAACAGCGCCCCGCCGACGATGATCGCCAGAATCCACTGCCCGCCGCCGGTTCGCATCGAGACGAACGGCCCGCGAGCCGTCAGCATCACGCCGAAGACCAGTAGCACCATTGTGCCGCCGACGTAGACCATGATTTGCGTGGCCCCGACGAAATTGGCCCCCGCCGTGAAGAACAAGCCCGCCACCGCCGCCAGCGACACGATCAGGTAGCACGCCATCCGCACGATGTTGCCGCTGACGACCACTGCCACGGCAGAGACGCAGGCGATCGCGGCCAGCAACAGGAAGAAGAAATTATTCCAAAGGATCATGTCACCGCATCCCCATCTTGCTGGTGATTTCGATCGACGAGGACGCCGGAACCAGGTTTGCCGATTGAAGATTTGAAATTTGAAGTTGCAGATCGATCTTCCTCAGCCGGCTTCTCGCTGTCGCGACGCGCACCGTGCAGTTTGCCGTCTTCAACCCTCAATTTGCAATCGTTCCCAGCCTGAACGTGTTTCTCCACCGGCGTATCGCCGCGTTCGATCACCGCGGGAGACCGCCGCAGCCGCACGAACACGCCGCCGGGCAGGAAGTAGCACCAGAGCATCACGCCGGCCAACATCGCCGAGGCCAGCGGCACGCAATACTTCAGGCAGGTAATTATGACTTGATCGATCCGCAGCCGCGGCAGCGACCAGCGAATCCAGATGACGATGGTTCCGCCGATGATGCCCTTGGCGATGAAGTTGCACATGCCCAACAAGTTGCCGATCCAAGTGGCGACGTCGGCGTGGTGCGTTGTGACGCCGTCCAACAGCCTGCCGACCGCGGCAACCCACGTGCCTACCGGCACCGGGCCGTTCCAGCCGCCGAGGAAAAGGATGGCCCCCAGCCCGCAGACGGCGAAAATCGCCGCGTACTCGGCCATGAAGAATATCACCCAGCGGAAGCCCGAGTATTCCGTCAAGAAGCCGGCCACCAATTCGCTCTCGGCCTCGGGCAGGTCGAACGGGGCGCGATTCGTGCTCGCCACCGCGCAGGTGCAGTAGACGAAGAACGTGACGAAGGTGAACGGATCGTGCAGCAGGTTCCAGTTCCAGAACCAGCCCGCCTGGAGGTTGCCGATCGTGACCAGGTCCATCGTGCCGGCGATCAGCACGGGCACGACGACGCACATCGCCAGGGGGATTTCATAGCTGATGACCTGCGCGGCCTCGCGCATCGCCCCGTAGAGCGACCATTTCGACATCGAGGCATAGCCGCCCAGGATCACGCCGAACACGTCGAGCCCCATCACGGCGAGGATGAAGAACGCGGCGATCTCGAACCGCCAGGCGACCCAGCCGTCCGCAAACGGCAGCGCCAGGTATCCGCAAAAGACGGCGCAGAAGCTGATGTAGGGAGCGATGCGGAACAGGGGGCGATCGGCGGCCTCGGGGATGATGTCCTCCTTGCACAGCAGCTTGATGCCGTCGGCCGGCGGTTGCAGCCAGCCGAACCGCCCGCCGACCCGCGTCGGGCCGAGGCGGTCTTGGATTCGCCCCGCCACCTTCCGTTCGAGCCAGATATAGATGGCCGCCGAGGTGAGCGCCATCGCCAGCAGCAGCCCGCACTGAATCAGCGCAGCG
The DNA here is from genome assembly GCA_963815695.1 of uncultured Planctomycetia bacterium. Taxonomy (GTDB): domain Bacteria; phylum Planctomycetota; class Planctomycetia; order Pirellulales; family Thermoguttaceae. The sequence continues at coordinate 451,769 of CAWFIG010000014.1, read as the reverse complement.
GCGACGTACGCGGCCCAGTGCCACGAAGCGCCCAGGTTCAGAAGATTGATGAAAAACTCGGCCACGGTCTGTTGCGTTTGTCTGTCGCGTTTGTGATTGTCGCGGAAACTACTTAAATCGTGTTCGCGGTTGCGAAGCCGCAAGCGGCTTATCGATCAATTTCCCCCATCACAATATCCAACGACGCGAGTACCGCGGGCAAGTCGGCGATCAGCACGCCGCGGCAAATCTCGGGCATCACCGAAAGATTGCAGAAGCTGCTGCTGCGAATCCGCACCCGCCCCGGGACCGGCGTGCCGTTGCCGATAATCATGAAGCCCATCTGCCCCTTCGGCGCCTCGGTTTCGAGGTAGGCTTCCCCCTTGGGCAGTTTCTTCTTGATTTCGATCGGTCGATCGACCCCGCCGGGGGCTTTCGAGTATTTCTCCATCCCCTGGCGAACCAGGTCCATCGACTGCACGCATTCCACCATGCGGATGAAGAACCGGTGCCAGGAGTCGCCCACTACCGCCTCGCGCGGCACGGGCGGATAGTCGTGATCGGTCGGATAGCGTCCGTCGATCGGCGCCATGATCCGCCAGGTGTAGCCCTCGTACATCTGCGTGTAGATCGGCTCGCCGTCGCGGCGCAAGTCCCACTCGACGCCGCTGCCGCGCAACACCGGGCCGGTGCAGCCGTAGTCGATCGCCATCGCCGCCGGCATCACCCCGACGCCTGCCATGCGGTGGATGAAGATCGCGTTGCTGGTCAACATCGTGTGCAATTCGTCGATCACCGGCGTGAACTCTTCGAGAAACTTCTCGCATTTCTTCAGCCATCCGCCGGGCAGATCACCGGTGACGCCGCCCGGGGTGATGTAGCTATACGTCAGCCGGGCGCCGCAGACGTCCTCGAAGAGGTTGACGATCTTCTCGCGCTCGCGGAAGGTCCAGGTGAACGGCGTGAAGCTGCCCAGATCGAGCCCGCTGCTGCTGGCGGCCACCAGGTGGTTGGCGATGCGGCTGAGCTCGGCGATGATGACCCGCAAGTGCCGGGTCTTCTCCGAAACCGTCAGCCCCAGCAGTTTCTCGACGCACAGTGACCAGCCGAGATTCATGCTCATGGCGGCCAGATAGTCGAGGCGGTCGGTGTAGGGGACGAATTGACGCGGCGTGAGGTTCTCGCCGATCTTCTCGGCGCAGCGGTGTAAATAGCCGATGTGGGGCGTCGCCTCGGTCACCACTTCGCCGTCAGTCCGCAGCACCACCCGCAACACCCCGTGCGTGCTCGGATGCTGCGGACCCATGCTCACGAGCATTTCGTCCGTGCGAACGTCGAATTCGACGGTTTCAGGATGGATTCGCTCGATTTGCATCGGTCTATTTCACCGGGACTCCGTGGTACTCGTCCGGCATCTGGTAGTCTTTTCGCAGCGGATGGCCTTTCCAGTCTTCCGCACACAAAATGCGTCGCAGGTCGGGATGGCCGACGAAGAACACGCCCATCAGGTCGAAGACCTCGCGCTCGTGCCACTCGGCCGTGCTCCAAATGCTGCTGACGGTGGGAACCTCGGGCAGCACGCCCGGCGTCTCTTCCCGCCAACGCGGCATCCGCAGCTTCAGCACCAGCCGATGGCGGTGCGTCATGCTCGACAGGTGATAGATCAATTCGAGATGCGGCTGCCAATCGGCCTGCGCCGCTTTCTTCTCGTCCTTCTTCTCGTCCGGCTCGAAATAATCGACCGCAGTGACGCAGTGCAGCATGTCGAAGCGAAGATCGTCTTCGTCGCGCAGATAGCGGCAAATCTCGGGCAGGCCGTCGACGCGAACCTCGATCCACGGGTCGAGCACCTCGAAGTCGTGCGCCAACAGCCAGGGCTGGAAGGCGTTTTGCAGTCGGGCGTGGATCTCTTGCACATTCATGGTCAAACGTCACCCCGCCGCAGTCTGGCAACCAGCGCCGCGGTCTCCGCCGGAGTTGCGGGATGACGAACCGCCCGGACCCAATTCAGGTCGCCGCGCCGCCACACAAACGCAAAACCGACCAGCAACACGGCGAAAAACACGCCGAGATCGAGCATCGAGCCAAGCGCCAACGTGTCGGCTTGGGCAGCCACTTCACCAGACGCGCTGGAATCCTCGGGCGACGGCATCGCCGCCGACGGAATCCCCAACCCTTCGTACGCCTTGACCACCGCGGCATTTAGCCGCCGCTGCTGATTGCCCTTGATCCCTTGCGAATTCTCGATCGCCACTACCGCCGGCTGGGCCTGCGGACTTCGCAGTTTGCATGCCTTGCCAAACACCGTGGCCGGCGGGAAGAAAAACGCCACCTCCACCTCGAAAATCAGGAACACCAACGCCACGACGTAGAACCGCAGGTCGAATTGCACCGAGGCCAGTCCCACGGCCGGCTCGCCGCACTCATACGCCGCCACCTTCTGAGCCGTCGGCGAGTGAGCGCGCAGAAACTTACCCAACAGAAGGGATACAAACACAAACACAAACCCAACCGTGGCGAACGGCGCCAAGTAGGCGACTATGGCAGGCAGAATCATCGTTGCGAAAGGAAACTACCTCTTCGGGATTGCAGGGCCTGAAAGGGGACTATTGTAGGGGATGGCAGAGTTTTTGCAAGGCGCGGCAAAAAGAGGGGGACGGAGGAGGTTGTCGCAGAACGGCTATCCCTCGGTAGCATCTCCTCGCGACAACCTCTTCCGTCCCCTTCCCGAAGCCTACGAACCCGGACCGCCGTGAACCGGCCGGGCAATGACCTTTGAGTTGGCCACTACGGTGGAATTCAGCGTGGCGCGGCCCCATGCCACCTCGAGCGGCAACCGCGAGAAGTCGACGATGCAGCCGTCCCGGCTGTAGCAACTCAGGTCGAAGGACGAGCCCATGAAGATGCAGTCCACCGGGCAGTTCTCCGTGCAAATGCCGCAGAAAAGGCACTTTCCATAGTCGATCGTGTAACTGGTGATCTGGAATCCCTTGCGCCCGTCGCGCGCTCCTTGCCGATGGCGATGCAGTGCGCCGGGCAGTCTTTGCCACAACGCTCGCACGCGATGCACGAGGTCAAATCGTAGCGGTGAAACCCGCGAAAACGCGGCGAAACCGTCACCGGCAACTCCGGGTATTCGTACCACTCGGTGAAGGTCTTTCGTTTGGGGTTGTAGGTGCGAAACCAGTAGCGCAAACAGACCCAAAGCGCCGCCCCCACCGTCACCACTGCCCGATACACGTTCCGGAACCAACTCCACATGATTGTCCTCACAAGAGGGGTACGATCGGAACACTTTGCTGGATTGCCTCTCAGCCCGCCCGCAAAATCGGATTATATGGAAACGTCCGCCGACCGCAAGTCATGGTCTTTAGCCATTGGCGTATCACGTTATTTGACAATAAGTTACAGAATACCGCCACCGATCGCTCCAAGCGTCGCGCCGATCGAGCGAATCTACTTTTGGACTGCGACCGCCAGTTTCTCGCCATCGTGTCAAGAAAATAAATGAAAAACCGCGTTTTGGATTGAGAATCTCCTTGACTTCGCCCAATTCGAGCGTATCGTAAAATGATTGAGGTGTGTGTGGACACACCGTAGCCATTGGCAGGGCGGTGAAGCTAGGAGGCTCTGACAAGAGAGCGAAGGAACGTATTATGTTGGTCCTATCCCGCAAAAAGAACGAGAGTATTGTCATCAACGATGACATTACGATCGTGGTTGTGGAGATCCGAGGGGACAAGGTCCGCTTGGGTGTTGAGGCGCCCAAGGAGGTTCCGGTCCACCGTCGCGAGGTGTTCGACGCCATTCACCGCAACGAAGTCGCTGCCAGTGAGAAGGCTGCCGACCAGACCGACGTCGCCGGCAACGGCGGCCAGCAATAGCCATCCCCCGCCGCCAGCAGGAATCTCCTGCTCTCTGTCCTCCTCTCCTTTTTGCTTCTTTGCTTCATCGTCTGTCGTTTCGTCGGGCGGATCGTCTCGCCGCCGTGTTCGCAAGGCCCCTTGACGGTGCCCGTCTGCAACCGTTATACAGACGAGTCTTGGCCCCGTCGTCTAGAGGCCTAGGACACAGGCCTTTCACGCCTGCAGCACGGGTTCGAATCCCGTCGGGGTCACTAGGAGACATACTGCCACGTTTGCAGCCAGGCCACTCGTGGCCCTGCCTTCAGGCGGCCCGCTGTTCGCCGCCTCTCCGCGTGTGCTCGGGCGACTGCAAGGGAGAATTCCCATGTAGTTCGCTCTGCCATTGCTGATCGCATTGTCGTTGCCTTGCACGCTCTGGCCGATGTCCCCGCCGGGCCGGCGACTATCAGACTCTCGAAGCGTCCTCTGCGCTCGGGCCGCATCAGCAAGATGAAGCTCTACACGCGGCACTCCAAGCCGATCCCGGTTGCGTCCAGCGGGCAGCCCGAGGGGATCGACGTCTCGGCGTGCCGGTCGGACGACGCGCGGTCGGCCACGGTCGTTGTCATCAACTCAAAATTCGAGCCGGTCGAGTTGCGTCTCGATCTAAGCGGCTACGGTGACGCCTTCGCGCCCAAATCTCGCCGGACAGTGTGCGACACGTTCGATCGCCGCCAGATCGATGCAGCCAATCACTGGACGGCGCCCGACGTCATACGGACCGCCGACGTGCCGGTCTCCGGTGGCACGATAACACTGCGGGCGTATTCGGTATCGGTGGTCCAGTGCCGCCCCAGGAAGTAACGTCGCAGTTTCTCGCACCGTTTTGCCGATGCCGGCCGCCTCCTCATTTCAACAGCCGCTTCGCCGATTGGTTTTCGGAACGGCTGCGCGGAGGATGTCGCGAAGTCGGTATAGGGCGGTGAAGACGCGACTGACCGGCCATTTTCACGGCATGGAACCATGCCAACGTGTGGGCGTTTGCTGGTGTGATTTGACATATCGTCCTTATCAACGTATGTGTTCTATAGGGGCGGAAGGTTGCCGCAACAGCGCGGCGGCCAGCCGGCTCGTCGGTAGACAGCATTCGCTGCAAGGTGTCACTTATCAGACATTTGCCGGCCGGAGACGGCCCACAGCGCACGGGAGACATGCCATGAAGCGCACTACAGGTCGAGAATCTCGCAAAGGGTTTACGCTGGTCGAATTGGCGGTCGTCATCGTCATCATCGGCGTGTTGGCCGCCTTCGGCGTTCCGCAATTCCTCAAGTCGGTTGAGCGTTCCAAGGCCGCCGAAGCTTTCAATTACCTTTCGGCCGTTCGTTCGGCTCAAGAGCGTTACGTCGCCAAAGAGGGTGTCTACACCTCAGGCACGAGCGACCTGGACGTCAACCAGGTTACGCCCAAGTACTTTGACGTTGGCGCCATTACCGTGGACAACGGAACTCCTGGGTCGCCGAGTTGGTTCTTGACGTTGACCCGCAAGTCGAGCAGCAGCAGCTACGGCGCCTACACCGTAACCTTCACTCAGAACGGATTCGATACCGACAGCACGGACAGCACGATCATGGACGACACGCGCATCGATATCTGCCCGATGGGCCGCTAGTGTTTCGTCGATGATGCCATGATGAGTTGGGGCGGCAGTTGTACTGCCGCCCCTTTTCTTGAAGGCATGTTCGCGGCAGCAGGTCGATCGCCAAGCACGCCGCGGTCCCGCCCCTAGGTTTCCGGGAAGAGCATCGCCTCGGCGAACTGGCGTTGAAACTCCAGGTCGCACGACAGATCGACGTGCTCGGTGCATCGGGCAAGCTGCTCGGCCGTATCGCGGGCTTTGCGGGAAAGAGCCGCCATGCGGGCGCCGGCCAACGAAGTGTTGCCCATGTAACGGATGCGATGGTGTTCGATCCGGCTGGGCAGCAACCCGATCCGCTGGGCATTGCTGCGGCGAATAAAGTTGCCAAAACCGCCGCCGATCAACACGCGATCCAAGTCCTTCGGTTCGAGCCCGGCACGCCGCAACAAGATGACGATGCCCGCACGGATCGCGCCGGTGGCCAACTGCAATTCGCGGAGATCGCGCTGCGTCAGCGCGATCGGTCGGCCGTCGGCGGTTTCGCTCTTCGCGGCCAGAAGGAACGACACCTGACCGTCGTGCAAGACGATGCGGCTGGCCAGATCGGCTGGGACGTCGCGCGGAAGTTGATCGGGCGTAAGCAGCCGGCCCTGCGGAGTGACGATTCCGTGCCGAAGCAGTTCCGCCGCCACGTCGATCAGGCCCGAGCCGCAGAGGCCCGTCGGCGGGACGTTGCCGATCACGTTCGTGTGCAGGTGACCGCCGTCGACGATGACCTTTTCGATCGCGCCGCTGCAGCCGCGCATTCCGCAGGAAATCCGCGCGCCCTTCGAACGCCGGGCCCGCCGCAGTTGATGCCGCCGAGAGACGGCCGTCGGCCAGCAACACGATCTCGCCGTTTGTGCCGATGTCGACCAGCAGCGCGGGAGCCGAGGAGTCAGCCAGACCGACGGCTGTCCCACCGAACATACCGGTGGCGAGGATTCCGGCCACGGTGTCGCCGCCGACGAACCCGCCGATGACCGGCATGACGTAGGCAGAGCCGCGCGGATGAATGTGGACGTCCAACTCGCGGGCAAGACAGGGCAGGCCGCGCCCGCCCGCCGGCACGAACGGAACTTCGCCCAGCCAGCGGGTATCCACCCCGCAGAGCAATTGCTGCATCGTGGTGTTGCCGGAGACGGCCAGTTCGTAGACGCGATCGCGGGCGATGCCGGCCTGGCGGCACAACTCGCCGATCATGTCATCGACGGCCGACGCCACCGCCTCGTGCAACTGCCGCAGCCCGTCGGGCGTTTCCCGCCCGTACAGGATTCGCGAAAGCACGTCGTCGCCGAAACGGATTTGCGGGTTGAGCCGGGCATCGACCGCCCAGCGGGCGCCGACGCCGAGGTCCAACAACTCGGCAACCAGCGTGGTCGTGCCGAGGTCCAACGCCACGGCGAAGGCGTCGGACGCGGTGTTGCCCGGCTCGAAGTCCAACAACCGACTGTCGGCCAGCACGGCAGTGCCGCGGAAGTCGGCCTCGCGCAGCCGGCCGGAGATTTGCCGCAGCAACGGCAGATCGATCTTCAGAGCCTCCCGCGCCGATTGCCTGCTCCAGCCGCAACACGTCGGGCAGGTCGTCGCCCCGCGCCGGCGGTGAAAGCTCAACGTATCGCTTGCGCACCGGCGGATCCAAGAGCGGAGTCGAGCTGGAAAACAGTTCTGACCCCTTTTCTATTTGCGGCTGGACGGGGGCCGAGGGGACGACGATTTCCATCGGTCCGCGGACCTCCGACTGGCACGCCAACCGCCAGCCGGCGCGAAGCTCGTCGGGCGAGAGCCGGTCGCGTTCGACGGGCGTCGGTTCGCCGGCGCCGGCGGCGACCAGCACGCGGCACTTGCCGCAGAGCCCTTCGCCCCCGCAGGGAACGTCGAGGACGATTCCCGCCTCCGCGGCCGCTTCGACCAGCCGCGTGCCGGGCAGCACGTACGCCTCGGCGTTTGCGGGGCGAAAACAGATCAGGACTTCCGTGTCGCGCATTACGTCTCCTCCGGTGCTTGACTCTGCACTCTCTGCAACAACTCGACAAACTTGGCGGCCGTGGGCGTAAACATCCGCCGCTGCCGGTAGATGATGCCCAGCGGCCGACGCAACTCCGGCGCGATCAGTCGAACCGCCGCCAACGTGCCCGCGCGAACCTCGTTGCGGATAGTCGGCTCCGGCAGAATGCTCACGCCCGCTCCGATCTGCACCGCTTGCTTGATCGTCTCGACGTTGTCGAACTCCATCGCCACGTGAATGTTGATCGAACGTTGCCGCAAGTGCCGGTCGATCTCCTTGCGAATGCTCAGGTCGCGATCGAAACCGATCATGTCCAAGCCTTGCAGGTGCTCGGCGGTCACGGCCTCGTGCTTCGCCAGCACGTGGTCGGGCGGGCAAACCACCACCATCCGCTCCGATCGCAAGGGAATCACGCTCAGGTCGGGCGACGCCGTCGGGTACGACACGATGCCCAAATCGACCTCGCCGTTGAGCACGGCGTCGTACACCTTGTTCGGCCGCAGGTACTCCAGCCGCACCTTCGCCTTCGGGAATTGCCGCATGAAATCCTGCATGCAGCGGCTCATGTCGTGCAGGCCGACCGAATAGATCGCCGCCACGCGCACCAGCCCGCCGATCTCCTTGCGCAACGACCGCACCCTCGACTCGACCGAATCGTAGAGCTCCAGCACCTCGCGGAACCCCTCAAAGCAGGTCTGGCCCTCCGGCGTCAGCACGAACGGCCGTTTCGAGCGATCGACCAGTTGGACGCCGAAATGCTCCTCGACGCGGTGGACCGACTGCGTGGCGGCCGACTGGCTGACGTCGTTGAGTCTTGGCCCCGCGCGAGAAACTCTGGTGCTGCACAACGTCGCAGAAGATACGCAGTGTCTCGATGTTCATAAGGGAACCTTATCATAAGGATTGCTTATTTTCAAGCTGGTGCAATGCTGTGTTTAGCCGCCGCCTCCACGCGGCGTGGAGCGAGGAGCGGCTTCTAACGTCGCGTGGACGCGGCGGCTAGGCGGCTCTGCGGCCGGGGGCAATCATCTTCTAGTTTTGCGGTGAAGCCACCGATGAACGAGGATGGGGGATTGCTGCGGCGTGCTTCCGCTCGCGGCAGACTCCTTCCGGCGTGGGAGATTGGGGGATGTCTCTCGTTCGAGGAGCTAAATCATGAGGATTATGACGGTTTTGTCGGCAGGCTGTCTCTTGGCAGGACTGATAGCCTTAACAAACGCGGTCAGGGCGCAGGAGCAACCGGCCTACGTACCGCGGCCCAATTCCGTTCCCGTCTATGCCGGGGCCACATACTATCCCTACGGCCATCCTTGGTTTCCGTGTCATGCCTATCGGCATACGGTCCGTTTCAGCTACGTGCCGGTAGTGCCGAAGGCATTGTTCCGCTGCGCCGACGCACTACTACGGCTGTCCTTTCTACGGCCCTCCGTACTATGCCTATCCGCGGCCGCCGCTAGGCTGTCCCGGCTATGCTGGATTCTCGGGATGCGATCCGAACGCCTACCGGACGATGGTTCCGCCGCCGATTCCGACGCCATCCGAGCCGCAGGCGACCCTTCCATCGCCGACATCCGCAGCGGAACAGTTGCCGACTCCGCCGGCGCGGGTTGCGCCGCCGAGCGAGCCGCTTCCATCGCCGCCGATGCCGTTGTGCCGAAGTAGGGAGTGCGATGCAAAGCAACAAGCGGCCCGGCTGATGCGCGGACGACGCCTACTTTTGCGATGCCGCTTTGCCCTTTGCCCCGGCGGGCTTCACCGGCGCCTCGTGGCGATAGACGTTTGAGTAGAGCGGCATGTGGCGGTAGTAGACTTCGAGCATGTAGATCGAGAGGCACGTGACGTAAAGGCGTCCGCCGCTGCCGGCGAATTGATCGTCCTCCTCGTCTCCGCTGCCGCGCGGGTTCCAGCTTCCCCCCTCCTTGCCGTGCGGAACTTGTTGGGCGGGCATCACCTTGCGCATCACGGCGTTCCAGCGTTGCCAGGGACTCGCCCCCCATGTGAAACGCCGCCTGCGTGGCATAGTACCAGTAATAGACGTTTCGGTTGTGCTTGTAGTCGATGAGGTGTTCGGGCGAGGTGATCCAGTCGATGCCGGCAACCAGCCGACGGTCGTCGTGCTTCCAGCCGAGATACTCGCGCATCAACAGCGCCTCGGCCGTCATCGAGGGCCGCACACTCTCCAAGTTCGTCGGGCTGATAGCGATAGCCGGGCCCGCTCGGGCTGGCGGCGCTGTCGAGGAATTTCCCGACCTTGTAGAGGTTTTCCGCAGGCACTTTCAGGCCGGCCATCCGCGCACTTTGCAGAGCCATCACGATCCAGCCGGTCACCGAAACATCGCTGTCGGCGTTCGGATTGTAGCGCCAGCCCCCCTTGGGGCTTTGCGTCCGCAGGCAATAGTTGATGGCCGCTTGGGCCGGCGCTCGATATTCGGGAATCCCTCGTCATCCCATAGAGTTCGCAAAGTGCGATCGAGCACATCCCCTGCGTGTAGAAGCGATGCGTGTAGTTGCCGAAATGGAAGAAGCAACCGGTATTGTCCTGTTGTTTTAGCAGCCAATTCCAGGCCCTGGCGACGTTCCTCTTATACTTGCCGTCCACATGCGTGTTGCCGTCCCCTTGAAATGCCAGCAGCGCCATAGCGGTCGCTGCGGCCTGGTTCTCGTCGCCGAGAACGCCGTCGCTGTACGGGCCCGTGAGGCTCCAAGAGCCGTCGCGCTGCTGGTTGCGAGCCAGCCATTCAAGTCCGCGGGCAACCGCCAATTGCGTAAGATCCGTGCCGCCGTTGCCCTTGCGGGCAGCCTCCTTGGAGCCTCCCCATTCCGTGCCGCGGTTGCTCCATGCAATTCCGGGGGCCGCGATGTTGCTTGTGGCCGCATGGCCGCCCGGGCGAATCGGCACGATGCCCGGCGAGGCAAGCGGATTGTCAACGGGCTCCAAACCCGGAGGCGTCAGCACCTCGCCTTGACCTTCGGGCAAGCCGTCGGGCAGGCCAACCTGCGCATCGCTTTCCAACGGCTGGTCCAGTTGGTCGGGCGACGCCGCCTCGGCCTCCAGCCGGACCGGGGCGGGCGAAGTCTGCGAGAAAATCACCAGCCCCATGATAATCAGGGCCAGCATGTGAAAGACCATGCTGACCAGCCACGGGGGCGAGTATTCGAGCACGATCGTCACAAACGGGTCTCGCTCGCGAGGCGGCTCGTTCGCTTTGCCCTGCTTCTCGGCCTGGCGGCCTCCGTTGACGCCCGCCGGACCGCGCGGCGAGCCCGCGCTGCTCGGCGCGCTCTCCGGCAACGGAACCGCGACCGGCACAGCGCGCTCGAAGGTCTGGCTGGGGTCGAGACTCACTCATTCTCCACCCCCGCCGGCGCATCGCCGTCGATCATCGCGTCGTCCATCGCGTCGGGCAGGCCGAAGGACGCCGGCATTCGAGAAACCGGTCTTCGCCGCGCTGCAACGAACCAACCGGCAAACACAACAACCAGAATCACCCCGCCGACGACCAGCACGACGCCGCTGAGCGGATTCCACGGAGTAGCAACGGCAACCACCCTAACCGGAGCGACGCGGCCGATAATCATCGGAGCTACCAGCGGCCGCGTATTGAGCTTCGCGTCGAAGGGTTCATAACCTTGCAGCTTGAAAAAATAGCCGTATGCGGTGGTCGTCGCCTCGACGTTCTTTCCCATCCGGAAAGCCGGGCGGCAACTCGGGCGTGACGACGACGTACCACCAGCCGTCCAACTCGGTCGGCAAGCCCCAAAGCTCGTACAGCTTCTTCGGCCGCCCGTCTCTTCCCGTGTCGTCGAGTTGGATGCTCAACACGCGGCGAATCTCGAGAGCCACGCGAACCGGCCGGCCGCGGTACTTGTCGGGATGCTGAAGATAGTCCTGAAACGGCGCCTGCGGCAGCGATCGGGCCTCGAAATCGGCCAGCGATTGCGACTGAACCCAGTCCATCACTTGCCAGTACGCCGGCATTTCGTAGCCGTGGATCGAGGTCGATCTGTCCAAGATGGCCTCGGCGCGGCGGCGAAATCGCTCCCGCTGTTCGGGGTTCTCATCGGGGGCCGGCTTCTGGTTTCTCTTGGCCGCCGTGGTCGAAGGGGGCGGGGGAGACTGTCGCGAGAGTGTCCCGCCGACGGACGGCGTCTTTCCGACAATCTCCTCCGTCCCCCTCGGACTGCGAACGGCTGCCTCCTCTGGCGCAAAACCAGCCACCGTCGCTCGTTCGTGCAGATTGTAGATCGTCAGCCCGATCACCGCCAGCATGAATAGCAGGCTCACGACTCGGAAGATGGGAACTGCGGCCGGGTGCGACCGCAATTGTCGTCGATCGCTCATCGAACCTCTACCTTCACGGAATCTCGACGATGCTTACTTTCGTCTGCTGATCTCCAGAAGTCAGCTTGTTGCGCGCGCAAATCTCGATCACTTTCAGCACGTTCTGGTATTCCAAGTTGCGGCTGACTTTCAGCAGCACCTGGTCGAAGGGGGATTCGGACACCTTAGTGATCGAGCGGAGTTTCTGTTCCAGCTCGCCCAAATCGGTGACCGGGGCGTGCTCGCCCACGCGTATTCCGCCAATCCCACCCTCTTTGTTGGCCGTCACCGTGATTTGCAGCGAGACCGCGCCCGCCAGGGCCGTCGCGTCATTCGGGTTCTGCGCTCCACCCGACGTGTCGGGCCTTGTCACCGGAGAAGCCGGCGGCATGCGGACCGAGATGCACCCCTCGACCTTTCCCGGTTGGTAGGTCAAAATGAAAAATGCCAAAAGCTGGAAGGCCATGTCCAGCATGGCTGCCATGTTCAGTTGCACGTCGCCGTCAACGTGTCGCCTGTTTCGCCTCATGGAACTACGTCCCGGTGCTCAATGCGCGGTATTGAAAATTGCGAAAGCCGTGGGCTTGGCAGGCCTCGATCACGTGGTGGACAAAATGGTAGGGCGTCGTGCGATCGGCGCGAATGATGACCGTGGTCGGCAACTCGCCGTTGGCCGGCTGTTTCGACGATCCCCCCGCGCTCTGCCTTGCGCTCCTTGCCTCTTGGGCGATGAGGCCGTCGGGGTCCCGTTCTTCCCCGTACATTCGCAACTTCCCGTTGGGCATCACGTTCAGCACGAGCACGTCGCGATCGCCGCGCTCGGTCGGCAGGGCCGATCCGATCACGGGCAGTTGAATGCTCATGTCGAGCGAGGCCGCCTTGAAATTGATGACCAGCATGAAAAACGTGATCAACTGGAATACCATGTCCAGGACCGGCGTCAGATTGGGTTCGGCCTTTAGGGCCTGATGTGATACGGCCATGCTCGTTCGTATTCCTCGCGACGTCCTCTCGGTAGGACGGATTTCCAAATCCGTCCAGTTTCTGGCGACGGATGTGGAAATCCGCCCTACGTGCAACCGACCAACTTCCGTTACGTGCCGTTAGTCCGCCATCGGACTCTCGCACGTTTACGGCTGGGATCCCGTGGACGTGGTCTCCTGCTTCTTGCGAAAAACGTCGGCCATGCGTCCCAGCAGATTGTCGGCCAACAGGGTTGTATTTGCCGAAATCGTCGCCACCCGGTTTCGGAACAGTGCATAGAAATAGATGGCCGGCACGGAGAGCAGCACACCCTCGAAGGTGAGAATCAGGGCTTGCGAAATGCCGCCGGCCACGGCGCTGGCTTTTACCTGCGTCTCGGTCTGGGCGATGACGCGGAAGCTGGCGATCATGCCTTGCAGCGTTCCCAGCAACCCGATCATCGGCCCGAGCGTGCCGAGAACGGCCAACATGCTGCACGATTTCTCCATCGTGATGGTGGCCGCGTCGCTGGCCCGGTCCAGCGTATTGCGGGCTTCCTGCAAACCGTTCGACAACTTCGACATGCCGGAGGCCAGGATGTTGGCCAGGAACGAGCCGTCATTTCGGAGAATCTGGTAGAGTTCGCGAAAATCCCGCTTTTGGAACAGCTCGTCGATCCGTTCAATAAGCTCCGGCGGCGCGGCAACCGACTCGCGCAGCACCAAGAACAGTCGCACGACCGTCGCCACGAAATAGAACGACAACAGCAGAATCACCGCGCCGATCCAGCCCGAGCTGTGTGCGACCCAGCCGAGCAGGCTTTGACCCTCTTGTGGGGCGGGGGCGGCGTCGCCGCCCGCATCCTGCGCCATCGCCCAGCCCACCTGAAAGACGGCCATTAAGAGAACGACGGCCAGGGCGGTCAGACACCAGAACCGTTCCGATTTCTTCGAATGAAACATGGATTTCTCCGCAAGAAGCGCTACGATTGACGTTGACCCCGCCGCGGTTGGGCAGCCAGCCGGCCTTCGCACGGCGACGGGCTCCTATTGCCTTCAGCAATAATAGCACGCCGCACCCTCTGCCGTTCATTATACTAACACATCGCCGGCAACAACAAAGACTGACGGGACTGCCCGGCAGGGGGGTGTCGCGGTCTGGGCAATCTGTGCCGGCCGCCGCGCGTTTGCCTAAGATCGCGCGAAAAGGCGCCGGAAGGACGGTCAATCCGTTCGTAGTTTCGGCTTCAGCCGGCCTTCACGTCGTATTTCCGCCCGAAGGCCGGACTACGAACAATTCCGGCTGATTCCGCAGTCACCCCGAAAAAGTTACGGCGTCACCTCGACAGCCGCCGACATTATGTTAGAATCAGAATTGTCGCGGCAGAGCGAGTAGTAGCGAGCGCTCGCGCGGCAAGAACATGACGCGGGGTGGAGCAGTCCGGTAGCTCGCGAGGCTCATAACCTCGAGGTCACAGGTTCAAATCCTGTCCCCGCCACTTTACGTAAACCTAGCCGAAACAAAGAGTTGTACTACCTGCCGACGGTCGGCAGCGCGGCCTTAAATCGAAGCGGAAAGCGCGTAAATTACGCGCGCCATTTTCGAGGAGGTCGCCATGCCCGCCAGATCGGCATTCATTCCGAAGTATTGTCTTCACAAGCCCAGCGGACGCGCTTACGTCCGAATTCGCGGAAAAGTAATCTACGTCGGCGATTTTGGCACCGCCGAAAGCAAGCAGGAATATGGCCGCCTTGTGGCCGAGCTTGCTGCATCTTCTGGTTCCGCTCTGCCCATAGCTCCTGCCACGGGCATAACCGTTGTCGAATTGGCTGATGCTTATTGGCAATTCGCCCAGGGGTACTATCGCAAAAAGGATGGAAGCCCAAGCGGCTGGTTGCAACACATCCATCTTGTCCTCAGTAAGCACTTGGCCGGGCTCTACGGTCACACTCCCGCCGCTGACTTCGGCCCCAAGAAGTTCAAGGCGATCCGGCAGACCATGATCGACGCCGGACATTCCCGGCAGTACATCAACAAGTTGATGCCGGTCATCGTGCGGGCGTTCAAGTGGGCAGCGGCCGAGGAGATCGTATCGGCCGAGGTCTATCATTCGCTGCAAACGGTCGAAGGATTGAAACGCGGACGAACCGATGCGCCGGATACGGAACCCGTCAAGCCGGTCGCCGACGAGCTGGTCGATGCCACGCTGCCCTACCTGACCGCCGTGGTGGCCGATATGGTCCGCTTCCAACGCCATACCGGCGCACGGCCCGGCGAAGTCTGCCAGCTACGCCCCTGCGATGTGGACCGATCCGGCGAAGTGTGGCAGTACCGCCCAGCCGATCATAAGACCGCGTATCGTGGCCGTGAACGAACTATCTACATCGGTCCGAAGGCCCAGCAGGTGCTTCTGCCGTATCTGCTGCGCGACGCCCAGGCCAATTGCTTCCAACCGGTGGAGAGCGAGCAGAAGCGGCACGAGGAGCAACGAAAGCGGCGCCGTACGCGCGTACAACCATCGCAGTGGAACCGGCACAAAGCCAAGCCGAAGAAGGCGCCGAGGACCGCGTACAACAAGGACAGCTACCAGCGGGCGATTGCGCGGGCCGTGGTAAAGGCCAACAGAGCCAGGACGGAGGAGGCTGCCGACATGGGCGTCAAGCCGATCCTCCTGCCCCACTGGCACGCGAACCAGTTGCGCCACAACAAGGCTACGGAAGTTCGTCGGCAGTTCGGCCTTGAAGCCGCCCAGGTGTCGTTGGGCCACGCCAAGGCCGATGTGACGCAGATCTATGCTGAGCGTGACGCCCGGCTCGCTGTGGAGGTTGCATTGAAGATCGGATGAATCGAACATCCTTGAACAACGGGTAGCTGGCGCGTCTGAGATTCCACTGTATAATAGTGCCGTTCAATATGAACATCGGGACGGCCGGCGGTGTTGCAACGCCACGGCCAAGCGGACCATCGGCGGTGTTGTGCTTCTGCCTTTCGCACACACTGCCGGTGGCTCGGCCCGCAATACGAAAGGTATTCTCATGTCGATGCACCTCTTTTGCATCCAGTTGTCAGACGGCCCGGAAGCGTTTCATGCTGGTGACTACAGCGAAGTTATGGACCCACTGGGGGCACGCAATACAGTCGCATTCCGCCGTGGGGATTTTTCAAGAAAAGCCGTCGGGGCTATAGGGGTGTATTGTGGCTCCCTGACACCGGGTTAGAATGAGGCAGCCGAAAGGGATTGACGTTTGACGTGAAGGGGGCTGACCTATGTTCAGCGAAACCGAAAGGCGAAGCGATGTGGCTTTACGTTCTTGTTCACCTGCTTCTGAGCGTTTTCGGCTTTGCGGTGGGTAGCGTGGCGTGGTTATCCGTTGCCCGCGGCGATCACGATGGCATGGCATTTTGGTGGGTAGGCGGCGCGTCCGGGGCATGGTTGGGCTGGTTCCTTGCGGGAAAACTGCTGGCCGCCGCCCAAGCGAGCAAAGCCATCGCCGACCTTTCTGAGGCCATTAGGCTCAGTCCGAACGATGCCGCGGCCTATTTGTGGCGCGGCGAAGTCTACTTGCAGAAGGGCGATATGGTGAATGCCATTATCGACCTTTCAAAGGCCATCAAACTCGATCCCGAGGATGCCACAGCCTACGTGCGCCGTGGCGAAGCCTACCAGCAAAACGGTAAGCCGGATTCGGCGGCGGAAAACTTCGCAAAGGCTAAGACACTGATGGGGTGAAAGCTGTAGGGATGCCAGGGCGAAACTGTGCATCAGGATGGTCGGTTCATGCTCGGCTAGTGCGGAACCAGTGAAAAGACAACAGGCAAAGTGAATCATGGGGAGTACCACGCAATGAGAAAGTCGATGGCATTACTAGTCTTGACGTTGGTTTTGGCCGGTTGCGGCAGTCACGACAAGACCGAGGAGCTTCAGCAGGAGAAGATCACGCTGGATTTGATGAAGGCGCAGAATGAGCAGCTTACCGCGATGATGAAGTCTCAGAAAGAGCAGCTTGCAAACCTGACACAGAAAGAGGAAGGTCTACGGGCCTTGGAAAAGAAAAATCAAGACGCTTTTCGGGAGATTGAGCGGGAGAAAGAATCGCTTCAGAGTATTCAGAAACACATGGCGCAGGAAGAAGTGAAACTCAAGGCTGAGGAGGAACGACTCGAAGCTTTCCGAAACAAACTGCGGGCTGATGAACTAAAGAACCAACAGGTTCAGCGGGAGATTGCGGTCAACCGAGCCGAGGTTGAGCGAAAGCTGTCGGTTATAAGAGAGACGGAAGAAAAGCAGCGGCAGGCACAGGAGCGCGAACGTAGCGTTGTGGCAATTGCTCGCCGGGCAGAAGAACAAAAGCGGCAACAGATAATAGCCGAACGCATCAAGAAACGAGAACCGTTCTTGAATGAACTGGCGACAAAATTGGCGGGCATTCTCGCAACGGGGACTAAGATGCCAAAGAGTAGTTATCGTCAAGAATTGTTGAAGATTCTCATGTCACCCGGCGTAGTACAACTTGAAGAGGATGATGTCTTCGTACATGCAATTGGCGCGGCTATGCAGAAGTACCTTTGGGACAAGGGGCTGATAGTGTCTAATCATATTTCGAAAGACGACTGGTATAAGGCACTTAATGAGGTCAAGAAGAATTACCTCAAGCTGCGCTGCGGAGAAGAGCGTGGGAGCTTATTAGGACATTCTTGTCGACATAGACATCGGGACGGCTGACCGGGTGGCCACCTAGCAGCCAAGCGGCTCGGGCCGGCGCGGCGGGTTATTCGCCTTTCACGCCGACCGGCTCGGGCCAACCCGTACAACGAAAGGCAAAATCATGGCTACGGATTTGGCGATTGCTGCTTTGCCCCATGCGCTGACTGCGGCGTGCAAAACGCTTTCCGCGGCAGTGCAGTCGAGGCCGATCAAAACCAACGAAGCCTTGGAAGCGGCACGTCGTTTCGTTTGCGAGTTTCGGAGGGTGCCGGCGTGGTCTGCACAGTTGGACCATAGGGCTACGTTCATCGAAAAACAGTGTGGCGATGGCAGTCCCTGGGGGCGGACGGCGATCAAATCACTGGCGGCACTCAAATCGCGGGCGGCGATCAAGCTGCCTGACTCACTCGAAAACGATGATCCCAAGGAAACGATTCTGTCAAAGGCCGGCGTTGGCGCGATCCACCGTCTTCGGTGTCTTGTCCGTAGAGGCGTCGGCCCCTCCGTGCCAATAATGGGTGAGACAACTGCCTCCTGGTTTATTACAGTAGAGGGCAAGGAGGTAGAACGATGGAGAATGCAAGGATGTTGGGAATGGAAGAGGCCGTGGCGGGCAGAACGGAAGGAGGGCGTAGCCCGACTGGAGTTCTGCCCGCCACGGCCGCCGCCACGGGGCCAGGCGGCCTTGCCGCTGGCAACGGAAAGCTGATCCCTGATCCGGCCGTCTCGGAGAAGCCTGTGCGGCGACGGTTCACCGCGGAGTACAAACTTCGCATTCTCTGCGAGGCCGATCGCTGTGCCGAGTCCGGCCAACTCGGGGCGTTGCTGCGCCGCGAGGGTTTGTACTCATCGCTCCTGAGCACCTGGCGGCAGCAACGCGACCAGGGGACACTCGCCGGACTGACCCCGAAGCGTCGTGGGCGGAAGGCCAACCCCGATGCCCCCTTGATCGCCGAGAACCAGCGGCTCATTCGAGAAACCCAACGGCTGGCGGCCAAGCTCCGCCAAGCCGAGACGATCATCGAGGTCCAAAAAAAACTCTCCGAAATCCTGGGGATTCCCCTGCCGCCGCCAGACAGCAGCGAGAGGATGCCATGAACGCCATCAAAGAACTCTCTCCGCAGGTGGGAACGGCAGCGGCCTGTCGCAGTTTGGGCGTACCCCGCGCGACGCTCTATCGGTGCCGCCGGTCGAAGCCGCCCAAGCCCGCAACCACGCCACGGCCTACATCGCCGCGATGCTCTGCGACCAGGAGCGACAACAGGTTCTTGACGTGCTTCACAGCGAACCGTTTGCCGACAAGGCCCCGGCCGAGGTTTACGCGGCACTTTTAGATCAGGGCCAGTATCTCTGCTCGATCCGCACGATGTACCGCGTCCTGGACGCGCTGAAGGAAGTCCGCGAGCGACGAGACCAACTGCGACACCCAACCTACCACAAGCCGCAACTGCTGGCCACCGCGCCCAATCAGGTCTGGACCTGGGACATCACCAAGCTGCTGGGGCCGGCGAAATGGACCTACTTCCATCTGTATGTGATCCTCGACATCTTCAGCCGCTATGTCGTCGGCTGGATGCTGGCCAGCCGCGAAAGTGAACACTTGGCCGAGCGGTTGATCCGCGAGACGGTCGTCAAAGAGGGCGTCGCCCGCGACCGCTTGACGCTTCACAGCGATCGTGGGCCGTCGATGCGTTCGCAGACCGTGGCCCAACTTCTGGCCACCCTCGGGATCACCAAGTCTCACAGTCGGCCGCACGTCTCCGACGACAACCCGTTTTCGGAGAGCCAGTTCAAGACGATGAAGTACCGACCGGAGTTCCCCGACCGTTTCACCAGCATCGAACACGGCTTGGAGTTCTGCGGCGAGTTCTTTCATTGGCAAAACCACGAGCATCACCACTGGGGCCTGGGCCTGCTGACGCCGGCGATGGTCCACTTTGGACAGGCCGACACGGTATTGGCTGGCCGACAAGCGGTGCTGACCGCAGCCCACGCCGCTCATCCCGAGCGATTCGTTCTGCATCCGCCGCGACCGCTTGGGCTGCCGAGTGAAGTTTGGATCAACCCTCCGGCCGATGGGCCGGAACCCCGTATGCTACAACTACCGCGCGACACTAATTTCGTACCGTGGTTGTCTCAAACCCGTTGACACGTTCCGGGCGACCCTCCGTGCCAATAATGGGTGAGACAACTGCCTCCTGGTTTATTACAGTAGAGGGCAAGGAGGTAGAACGATGGAGAATGCAAGGATGTTGGGAATGGAAGAGGCCGTGGCGGGCAGAACGGAAGGAGGGCGTAGCCCGACTGGAGTTCTGCCCGCCACGGCCGCCGCCACGGGGCCAGGCGGCCTTGCCGCTGGCAACGGAAAGCTGATCCCTGATCCGGCCGTCTCGGAGAAGCCTGTGCGGCGACGGTTCACCGCGGAGTACAAACTTCGCATTCTCTGCGAGGCCGATCGCTGTGCCGAGTCCGGCCAACTCGGGGCGTTGCTGCGCCGCGAGGGTTTGTACTCATCGCTCCTGAGCACCTGGCGGCAGCAACGCGACCAGGGGACACTCGCCGGACTGACCCCGAAGCGTCGTGGGCGGAAGGCCAACCCCGATGCCCCCTTGATCGCCGAGAACCAGCGGCTCATTCGAGAAACCCAACGGCTGGCGGCCAAGCTCCGCCAAGCCGAGACGATCATCGAGGTCCAAAAAAAACTCTCCGAAATCCTGGGGATTCCCCTGCCGCCGCCAGACAGCAGCGAGAGGATGCCATGAACGCCATCAAAGAACTCTCTCCGCAGGTGGGAACGGCAGCGGCCTGTCGCAGTTTGGGCGTACCCCGCGCGACGCTCTATCGGTGCCGCCGGTCGAAGCCGCCCAAGCCCGCAACCACGCCACGGCCTACATCGCCGCGAGCGCTCTGCGACCAGGAGCGACAACAGGTTCTTGACGTGCTTCACAGCGAACCGTTTGCCGACAAGGCCCCGGCCGAGGTTTACGCGGCACTTTTAGATCAGGGCCAGTATCTCTGCTCGATCCGCACGATGTACCGCGTCCTGGACGCGCTGAAGGAAGTCCGCGAGCGACGAGACCAACTGCGACACCCAACCTACCACAAGCCGCAACTGCTGGCCACCGCGCCCAATCAGGTCTGGACCTGGGACATCACCAAGCTGCTGGGGCCGGCGAAATGGACCTACTTCCATCTGTATGTGATCCTCGACATCTTCAGCCGCTATGTCGTCGGCTGGATGCTGGCCAGCCGCGAAAGTGAACACTTGGCCGAGCGGTTGATCCGCGAGACGGTCGTCAAAGAGGGCGTCGCCCGCGACCGCTTGACGCTTCACAGCGATCGTGGGCCGTCGATGCGTTCGCAGACCGTGGCCCAACTTCTGGCCACCCTCGGGATCACCAAGTCTCACAGTCGGCCGCACGTCTCCGACGACAACCCGTTTTCGGAGAGCCAGTTCAAGACGATGAAGTACCGACCGGAGTTCCCCGACCGTTTCACCAGCATCGAACACGGCTTGGAGTTCTGCGGCGAGTTCTTTCATTGGCAAAACCACGAGCATCACCACTGGGGCCTGGGCCTGCTGACGCCGGCGATGGTCCACTTTGGACAGGCCGACACGGTATTGGCTGGCCGACAAGCGGTGCTGACCGCAGCCCACGCCGCTCATCCCGAGCGATTCGTTCTGCATCCGCCGCGACCGCTTGGGCTGCCGAGTGAAGTTTGGATCAACCCTCCGGCCGATGGGCCGGAACCCCGTATGCTACAACTACCGCGCGACACTAATTTCGTACCGTGGTTGTCTCAAACCCGTTGACACGTTCCGCGACGCTCAATGCCTGCGGCAGGTACTCGGCGCCATTAGGGCAACGCTGAAGAGCGTGGGACTACCCGGATCTGCCAAGCCTGCCCTCAAGGAGTGGCTGCGTCTGTCCAACGATATCTACGACGAGGCGGCATCGTTGGAGGCAGGTGGCTGCTGGTTGCTCAGCAAAGCCCACGGCGAATCGACAGCCGATCCGACAGTCCATCCAGGCGTGATTCACCTGCTAAGGGAGGTGTCAGGGCTGTTGCCGTCAGTGGTCAAGGCCGCGGATTCCCTCCTGCATTGGGCGGCAGAGGCAATACAGATGGGTGCGAAACGCCGACGGGAGGCTGAAGATGCCTGGAAGGGGGCCGATGACATCCGCAATAAGTGGTTATACGACGAAGCGATGAAGGGGACTCAATGGAGCACAATTGCAGCGAAACTAAGGGGGAAGCCGAAAAGCTGGACTCGAATTGGCGCCAATGGGTGCCGACGAGCTGCAATCCGGTACGCAACTAGGAATAGCCTTCCATTGCCACCCACTCGCAAGGCTGGCCGTCCCAAAAAGGCCGCAAGAAAATAAACTGAATTCCCAGTTTCCTTTTCTTCGTTTGGCGGTTCTGGTAGGCAAGCGGCAAATTCCCGAACGCCTTGTTTCATAGCCTGAACAAGCCGTCGTCGCGTTTCTCCGCAATTCCAAAAATATGAACGGATGGCCGTTCGGACGAACTTCTTCCCGCAAAAACGCCTACACTTCTTGCGGAACAATATGAACACAGTGAGTGTTCAATTCTGTGTAATTTTCAGGAAGACGACATCGGCGATACTCGCAACTGTTGGATGAACATTCCCAATAGTCGTGAGGTTCTGCAATGCCGATTGATATTCGCGTCGAACAAATCTTCTCCTTGACGGAAGCAACCAAGCTGCAATGCTTCCGCAGCCGCCGAGGCGGGAAGCACATCAACGTATCGACCATTTGGCGGTGGGCGACCGCTGGTTGTCGAGGCGTCAAGCTGGAAACCATCATGGCCGGTGGCACCCGCGCGACCAGCCTTGAGGCCGTCGAGCGATTCTTCGAGCGGTTGACGTTGCAGGCCGATGGGCAACAGCATGTTGCCGCGCCGCAGTCGCCCCGCGTGACGGCCGCACGTCGCAAGCAGATCGAGGCCGCTGAAAAACGACTCGTCAAGGCCGGTGTTTAACCTCAGCAAAAAACCCCGGACATAGGGCTGCCGGCCCACCGGGGTACGGAGAAATCACAACATGAATTGTACTTCGGCAACTCAAGAACGACAATCGCCGTCACGGCCCCACCCATTCTCCCTTGACGATGTCTCCGAATTGAAGTGCGAACTAGCCGACTTTCTCGCTGATGACTCGCAATCGTGGCCTAGGCTCGATTTTGAGCTTACAGACAGCGACCAGTCGGTATCAATCGATTGGCGCGGTTTCGGCTCGGTTGACGAATTCGTCGCGGAGCCCGCAAAGGCTATTTCTACGCCATCTGGTGATGAATTCGACTGGATGATCTACGCGGACGGCGAACGCGTTCTGTTTGTCACCGACGACTGGCGGCCGGATCGGCGAGCCTTTCGTGAAGAGCTAGCACAGCACTATTCTGGATCATGGTTGGCTGTATGGCTCGGGTGGTGGGGACCGGGGCAGCCAGCGATCGGTCTGACTTTCGAGGCATGGCAGGAGCGGCGCCTGAAATCGAAATCCGTTGGTGATGCCGACGAAAACGAAGAACCGACGGATCCCCACACCATGATTCCCATTGCTGACAACGGCGACGAAATCGGCCGGGTGAAGCTGCTGGCCGATGCAATCTGCTCCGTCGATCACTTCGCCCAGGATGCCGGCGGCAGGCTCTACTACTACAAGAACGGTGTCTATCGGCCGCATGGCGAAAAGCACGTCAAGGCGATGGTCAAGACGCTTATGATCGAGTGGGGTGACACTAAGGCTTGGCCCTCCGTGCCAATAATGGGTGAGACAACTGCCTCCTGGTTTATTACAGTAGAGGGCAAGGAGGTAGAACGATGGAGAATGCAAGGATGTTGGGAATGGAAGAGGCCGTGGCGGGCAGAACGGAAGGAGGGCGTAGCCCGACTGGAGTTCTGCCCGCCACGGCCGCCGCCACGGGGCCGGGCGGCCTTGCCGCTGGCAACGGAAAGCTGATCCCTGATCCGGCCGTCTCGGAGAAGCCTGTGCGGCGACGGTTCACCGCGGAGTACAAACTTCGCATTCTCTGCGAGGCCGATCGCTGTGCCGAGTCCGGCCAACTCGGGGCGTTGCTGCGCCGCGAGGGTTTGTACTCATCGCTCCTGAGCACCTGGCGGCAGCAACGCGACCAGGGGACACTCGCCGGACTGACCCCGAAGCGTCGTGGGCGGAAGGCCAACCCCGATGCCCCCTTGATCGCCGAGAACCAGCGGCTCATTCGAGAAACCCAACGGCTGGCGGCCAAGCTCCGCCAAGCCGAGACGATCATCGAGGTCCAAAAAAAACTCTCCGAAATCCTGGGGATTCCCCTGCCGCCGCCAGACAGCAGCGAGAGGATGCCATGAACGCCATCAAAGAACTCTCTCCGCAGGTGGGAACGGCAGCGGCCTGTCGCAGTTTGGGCGTACCCCGCGCGACGCTCTATCGGTGCCGCCGGTCGAAGCCGCCCAAGCCCGCAACCACGCCACGGCCTACATCGCCGCGAGCGCTCTGCGACCAGGAGCGACAACAGGTTCTTGACGTGCTTCACAGCGAACCGTTTGCCGACAAGGCCCCGGCCGAGGTTTACGCGGCACTTTTAGATCAGGGCCAGTATCTCTGCTCGATCCGCACGATGTACCGCGTCCTGGACGCGCTGAAGGAAGTCCGCGAGCGACGAGACCAACTGCGACACCCAACCTACCACAAGCCGCAACTGCTGGCCACCGCGCCCAATCAGGTCTGGACCTGGGACATCACCAAGCTGCTGGGGCCGGCGAAATGGACCTACTTCCATCTGTATGTGATCCTCGACATCTTCAGCCGCTATGTCGTCGGCTGGATGCTGGCCAGCCGCGAAAGTGAACACTTGGCCGAGCGGTTGATCCGCGAGACGGTCGTCAAAGAGGGCGTCGCCCGCGACCGCTTGACGCTTCACAGCGATCGTGGGCCGTCGATGCGTTCGCAGACCGTGGCCCAACTTCTGGCCACCCTCGGGATCACCAAGTCTCACAGTCGGCCGCACGTCTCCGACGACAACCCGTTTTCGGAGAGCCAGTTCAAGACGATGAAGTACCGACCGGAGTTCCCCGACCGTTTCACCAGCATCGAACACGGCTTGGAGTTCTGCGGCGAGTTCTTTCATTGGCAAAACCACGAGCATCACCACTGGGGCCTGGGCCTGCTGACGCCGGCGATGGTCCACTTTGGACAGGCCGACACGGTATTGGCTGGCCGACAAGCGGTGCTGACCGCAGCCCACGCCGCTCATCCCGAGCGATTCGTTCTGCATCCGCCGCGACCGCTTGGGCTGCCGAGTGAAGTTTGGATCAACCCTCCGGCCGATGGGCCGGAACCCCGTATGCTACAACTACCGCGCGACACTAATTTCGTACCGTGGTTGTCTCAAACCCGTTGACACGTTCCGTGGAGTACCCGGCTTGCATCCGAGGTTGCCGAGTTCATACGAACGGACGCACCGGAGCTACCCGACCGACCACGAATGGACCTGATAAACGTCGAGAACGGCATGGTTCGCGTGAAAGACGGCCTGCGACTGCCGCACGATCCAAACTACCTTTCAGTGGTGCAACTGCCAGTCAAACACGATCCCGCCGAGACGTGCCCAAATATCGAGGCGTTTGTGGCAGCGACATTCCCGGCCGATGCTCACGAGCTCGCGTGGGAAATACCAGGCGTGCTTATGACGCCCGCCACTTGGCTGCAAAAAGCCGTCCTTCTGCTTGGTGAAGGCGCTAATGGGAAATCGGTTTGGCTATCGTTGCTGCTTCGACTCCTTGGCAAGCGCAACGTGACGACCATACCTCTACATCGGCTCGAAACGGACAAGTTTGTGACGGCGCGATTGGTCGGCAAACTCGCCAATATCTGCGCCGACTTGCCGAGCGAACACTTAGCAGGCACATCCGTCTTTAAGGCAATCGTCGGTGGCGACACACTGCCAGCCGAGTACAAGTTCAAGGATTCCTTTGACGTGACGCCTTTCGTGCGACTGGTGTTCTCTGCAAATCACCCACCACGAAGCACCGATAGTTCATCCGCGTTTTTCCGGCGATGGGTGGTGGTTCCGTTTGACCACACGTTCACACAGGCTAAGCAGATACCACGCGACATACTCGATGCGCGATTGCAGGCCCCAGAGGAATTGTCAGGGCTACTCAATAAGGCATTGGACGGGTTGCGCCGTGTTCAACGTCAACGGCGATTCTCGGAGCCGAAGAGCATCAGGGACGCATGGAGGGACTTCCACGCCACGACCGACCCGCTCGCCGTCTGGCTGGACCGCAACACGATCGACGACCCCGACTGCATCGTAACAAAACAGACCCTTCGCGTTGCGTACAACGCCCAGGTGGAACGCGACGGCCGGCCGGCCGTGACCGCTAAGGCGTTTGGACAAGCTCTCTATCGGCTGCGACCAAACATCGAGGAAAAACAGAGAGCAATCGGCGGACGGTTGCAGTGGTGTTACATCGGTATCGGAATGGCCCAGCACGGGACCGACTCACAGGATTCACGGGATTCACGGGATTCACTCCTATATTCTTCACGCACGCGCGAGGAGAAAAGTATTGAGTATAGGGGCAATGGTGAAGATGGTGAGGACAAGAGCAAAGACAGTAGTGGAGTTGGGATAATAGAGGGCGATCCCGTGAATCCAGTGAACCCCGTGAACTGTCACCACGCCAACCTGGCTGAATCGCCCACTCACGATGGCTGAGTCAATTTGACTTGCCGAACGTGCGGCAAGAACGTCGGATGCCACAAACAGGAGCAGCCAGCATGAACACAGCAATTCAGGATTTGGAACGCAAAGCCCTGGACGCCCACCGGGCCGGCATCGGCTGGCCGGCATTTTGGTACGCGAACGCGGCGGCGATCCGTGCGGCGTCAACCAATCCTCTGAGGCCGCGCCAGCTCATGGTCAGGTCGATGCGAATCGTGGCCAAAGGCGACCCATCCAGGGAGGAACCCGGCGGGCGGTGCCATGCCGAGGGCGATCGACAGCGCCCGGGAGCCCACCGATGTCATGTAGGCATTGCCGACCGATCACACTTCGTCGCCGCCTGTATCGCGTTGGCCGACGCGATCGCGGATATCTTACCCATCTTGCCATGCGAAAAACGTGAAAAATCCCCAGGGCTGAATGTAACCAGTTGCGGAGGCCTGTTGGTCCAGATGGGGGAGGTGGGGTCGTTGTCGCAAGTCGTTGTGCCGTAACGATTTGCGTTATCTATTTCCGAACGGGATAATTTTTTTTCTCAAAATTGCGGCATTTTGTAAGCATATTTGGTTCTTTCGGACACTTTTACTTACGCTGTAGCATTACTTTGACTTATGCTACTGCTTATGCTGTCACTACTTCTCACACCATAACACCATACTATCAATGCACTTACTGCAACAACGACGGTGCTGTGCGTGCGGGCGTACATGCGTGGGCATGTGTGCCCGCGTGTGCGCGGTGCAATTTATCCGCGCGTGCGGGCGAGTTGATTTTTCTATTTTTTTAAGTCATTGCTGCGAAACGACTTGCGCCTCGTGTTAAAATACATGCGACTTTTCATAAGTGCTTGCAACAAAACGATTTAGCGAAGTGTTCAATTTTGCAGCACCGCGGTTTATGTAGAGGGCCGATTTTTTCGATCGGCCAACGAAAACGGGCGCAAACCGGGGCCAACCGGCTGAACGCCCTAACCACCACCCACTGTTAAGGAGTGAGCGATGTCTACCGCCACCGTATCGTCTGCTGCGCCTTCCCGTCAAGTCTCCCCCGTCGCGCCCGTCTCGTCGGTGTCGCCCATCGTGAGCAACCAGGAATGGAATGCGCATATCCTCGCGCAGCTCGCGGCCGGTGAAATCACGCAAGAGGCGGCACTGGCCGCCATTCGGCAGACGGCCGCCGCGCCGAAAGCCGCGCCGGCCGTGCGGGCCCGTCGCACCGCGAAAGGCGCGCTCTGGATTTCGTTGGGCTACCGTGCCGAACCCGGCAAGCAGAACAGCACTACGCTGCCCCGTGAGGGATGGGAAGCGGTTGTTCGGCTGGTCAAGGATGGCACGATACCGGGGTTCTTGGCCAGCTACAACACCATCCCCTTGTCGGCGAGCGCGTTGAAAGGGGGTGAGTAGTCATGGCGAGTATCGCTATCACCCAGCGCCAGGCGCATTGCGCCGCTGACGAATGCCATTGTCTACTGCCTGATTGCGCCCCGCGGCGCAGACGGCGCGTGGGCTATCCTGGATAACTACGTGAGCCGTATCGGAACGTGTCAACGGGTTTGAGACAACCACGGTACGAAATTAGTGTCGCGCGGTAGTTGTAGCATACGGGGTTCCGGCCCATCGGCCGGAGGGTTGATCCAAACTTCACTCGGCAGCCCAAGCGGTCGCGGCGGATGCAGAACGAATCGCTCGGGATGAGCGGCGTGGGCTGCGGTCAGCACCGCTTGTCGGCCAGCCAATACCGTGTCGGCCTGTCCAAAGTGGACCATCGCCGGCGTCAGCAGGCCCAGGCCCCAGTGGTGATGCTCGTGGTTTTGCCAACGAAAGAACTCGCCGCAGAACTCCAAGCCGTGTTCGATGCTGGTGAAACGGTCGGGGAACTCCGGTCGGTACTTCATCGTCTTGAACTGGCTCTCCGAAAACGGGTTGTCGTCGGAGACGTGCGGCCGACTGTGAGACTTGGTGATCCCGAGGGTGGCCAGAAGTTGGGCCACGGTCTGCGAACGCATCGACGGCCCACGATCGCTGTGAAGCGTCAAGCGGTCGCGGGCGACGCCCTCTTTGACGACCGTCTCGCGGATCAACCGCTCGGCCAAGTGTTCACTTTCGCGGCTGGCCAGCATCCAGCCGACGACATAGCGGCTGAAGATGTCGAGGATCACATACAGATGGAAGTAGGTCCATTTCGCCGGCCCCAGCAGCTTGGTGATGTCCCAGGTCCAGACCTGATTGGGCGCGGTGGCCAGCAGTTGCGGCTTGTGGTAGGTTGGGTGTCGCAGTTGGTCTCGTCGCTCGCGGACTTCCTTCAGCGCGTCCAGGACGCGGTACATCGTGCGGATCGAGCAGAGATACTGGCCCTGATCTAAAAGTGCCGCGTAAACCTCGGCCGGGGCCTTGTCGGCAAACGGTTCGCTGTGAAGCACGTCAAGAACCTGTTGTCGCTCCTGGTCGCAGAGCGCTCGCGGCGATGTAGGCCGTGGCGTGGTTGCGGGCTTGGGCGGCTTCGACCGGCGGCACCGATAGAGCGTCGCGCGGGGTACGCCCAAACTGCGACAGGCCGCTGCCGTTCCCACCTGCGGAGAGAGTTTTTTGATGGCGTTCATGGCATCCTCTCGCTGCTGTCTGGCGGCGGCAGGGGAATCCCCAGGATTTCGGAGAGTTTTTTTTGGACCTCGATGATCGTCTCGGCTTGGCGGAGCTTGGCCGCCAGCCGTTGGGTTTCTCGAATGAGCCGCTGGTTCTCGGCGATCAAGGGGGCATCGGGGTTGGCCTTCCGCCCACGACGCTTCGGGGTCAGTCCGGCGAGTGTCCCCTGGTCGCGTTGCTGCCGCCAGGTGCTCAGGAGCGATGAGTACAAACCCTCGCGGCGCAGCAACGCCCCGAGTTGGCCGGACTCGGCACAGCGATCGGCCTCGCAGAGAATGCGAAGTTTGTACTCCGCGGTGAACCGTCGCCGCACAGGCTTCTCCGAGACGGCCGGATCAGGGATCAGCTTTCCGTTGCCAGCGGCAAGGCCGCCTGGCCCCGTGGCGGCGGCCGTGGCGGGCAGAACTCCAGTCGGGCTACGCCCTCCTTCCGTTCTGCCCGCCACGGCCTCTTCCATTCCCAACATCCTTGCATTCTCCATCGTTCTACCTCCTTGCCCTCTACTGTAATAAACCAGGAGGCAGTTGTCTCACCCATTATTGGCACGGAGGGTATGGGCATGGAATGCGCGGCGCAGAAGTTATTCAGCAGGAATCGTGAGGCAACGGGCACGCTGGTTGTCATTCCCATCGCGGAAGTGAACGCCATGCCGCATTGCCAGTAGAGCGTGGGGCAATGCTCGACAATTCGACCGTTACAAGAACCCTCGCTCAGTAGAGCGGGGGTTTTTTGTTTCTTGTGTGCGGGTTGTTTCTTTGCGGGGTGAATCGGCAGTCGATCGGCGACCGGCAGATCGGCAACGGACCGATCGGCGAGAACACCCCGCCGAAATTCGCCAGTGCCCCGCTGTTGCGTTTTCGACGGCTGGGGCGAGTGTCGAGTCATCGGCGACCGTTGCGACGCAACAGAAGCGATTCTGCGCGATTTGCCCAACGATTTCAACGAACGGAGGGAACAAAACATGAGCATTGCGAGCATGACGGAAGCGCGTGATGAGGCTGTTGCTGTTGCGTACCAGTGGCGCAAGCCCGCGGTGATCGTGCTCGATCTGCTTAGTGGGTTGCGAGTGTTCTGCGGGCCGCATGATGAATACCTGGATAGCGAGCCCCAACGGTATCACGTCATGGAGAGCGTGTCACCGGAGGGCGTGAGGGAATCGCTGTTGGGGTAAGCGGAGGGGAGGGCCGAGCATAGGATCGCTATGCCGCCAGAGACTTGTTTTTAAGTGGGAGGGTCGCGTTACCCAGTGGCGTTCGGTAGCACGCTACGAGTAAGGCTCCCCACTGCCGCGCCGTTCCTTGTGGTGGGGGACGGCGCGGAAGTGTAGGGCTTTTGTGAGTGTGTATGCCGCCAGAGACATCTGAGAAACCAGATAGAGGAGATTCCCATGATCGAGAAAGAGTTTGACGTAAGCGGCGCGATTACCTTCTGGTCGTTGCAGCCGACGAGCTTTGATGCCGTCAGAAGGGCGCTGGACGCAGCGGGGTTTGGGTGTTGTATGCCGAACCCCAGGACGGATCGGTCGGCCCTGGATAACGGCATCGACGCTGTGTACGGGACGAAGGACAAGATCAAGGTCAGCCGCAAGAGGCCCAAGACCAACGGGATCGAGGTGGTCAACATCGAGCGGGACGAATGCCGCAATGGGTATGTGCTCAACTTCGGCGCCAAGGTGGTGGACGGGAGGGTTCACGTCGACACGGGCTACGCGGATGAGTACCGCCTGACGGAAGAGTACCTCAAGAGCAAGGCCGTCCTCACCACGGCGGCCGTTGGGCAGGCCTTGACTGAGGTGATCGCCAGGATGGACGGCATGAAAGGTTTCGATCGGAGCGGGGTGTATTACGTGCCCGAGCATTGGTTGGAGCAGTGGAAGGAGGTGGGTGACGCGATCGAGGCATGTCAGAAAGGGAATCGCGTGACAACCGTGCGGACGGTGATGGATGCCGGGACGGCCCGTGCGATCCGCGATGCGCTCACGAAGGAAGTGCAGGAGAAAGCGGGGCAACTGCTGGATGACGTGAGCAAGGGCACCTTGAACGATGGGCAACTTCACGCCAGGGCAGAGCAGGCCCAGGGGCTGGTCGATCGCGTGAGTCTCTACGGCGCCATCCTAAGTGAGGGCCTGGAGGGGCTGAAGAACGTGGCCGCGTTGGCGCAGGGGGCTGCGGCGGCCGCCGTGATGCAGGACTTCGCCAGCGTGGGTGTGTGCGTGTAGCAGTAGCGGGATCGGTGGTCCCCTCCGCCCCGTGTGACTTGTCGTCGTGCGGGGCGGCGGTGGATTCCCTTTTCGACCTATCAGGAGAGAGAACCATGTGCAGAGATACTCCCGAGGATTATGCGCACACTTTGGACGTTTGTCCGGGTTGCGGCGGACAGAAGCAGCCAGGCTGCATTGTCTGCTGGCACTGCTTCAAGCACCGGCATGATGTGACGCCGTTCAAGTACTTCGACGGCGGGCTGAACGACTGGCTGGGGCACATGGGCATCCCGCCCGTTGTGCCGCCAGAGGCGATTTGTGCGATGTAGAACACCACCACTGACACAAAGGAGAGCATTTTTATGCCGTGCCGCACCACAGCTAACCTGATTGCGTGGACTATTTGCCAGACCGGCAAGGTGACGCCGCTGGTATCCGGCCCTCCCGGCTGCGGAAAGACAAAGAGCATCGAAGCGTTTGCCAGAGCGATGAACCGCCAGTGCTATACGCTGATCGGCTCGCTGCTGGAGCCGACGGACTTCGCTATTCCGTTCCCGGTGACGGAGGAGGGGCGTCGCTTTTGCGACATGCTTCCGCCGAAGTGGGTGCTGGAGCTGCAAAACGGCCAGTGGGTGCTATTCCTTGATGAACTGACAACGCTGGTTCCCGCCCAACAAACACCCGTTATGCGGATTGTCTGCGAACGGAAGGTGGGCGACCAGGACATCCCCGATAACGTGCTACTACTTGCCGCCTGCAATCCGCCGGATTGTGCTGCCAATGGGAGCGAACTGGAGCCGCCCCTGGCAAACAGAATGGCTCACCTGACGTGGGAAACTGACGTCGAGGCGTGGCAGCGGGGGATGAGTAACGGGATGAGCTTCGAGTCGCCCGAGTTCGTGAAGCTGCCGGCAGACTGGGAGAAGCACCTGGGCAAGGCCACATCGTTGGTCGGCGCGTTTCATCGACACCGGCCGGGGCTGCTCGAAGCGTATCCGAAGCTGCGGGCGCAGGCGAGTGGGGCGTGGCCCTCAATGCGATCGTGGACGAACGGGGCCATCTGCGCCGCGGCGATGGAGGCGATCGACGCCGAGCCTTGCCTGCGTTATCGGGCAATCGCTGCCTGTGTGGGCGATGAAGCGGGGCTGGAATACATGACGTGGGAGCAGAGGCTCGACTTGCCGGATCCAGAGGCGTGGATTGCCCAGGCAATCGACGCTCGACAGGCAGGGAGGCCGTTGGGACTGTCCATTCCGTCCCGATGTGATCAGGTGATGGTAGTCCTCGGCGCCCTGGTGGATCGGGTGAAGAACTACAGCCTGGAGCCCAACGGAAAGCCGCCAGAGGCTAGGTGGCTGGCCGCGGTGGATTGTTTTGCCGAGGTGGCCGAGACGTGGCTGGAGCTTGCGATCGACTCGGCCAAGAGCCTTTACTTCTGCATTCCGAGCCCGGCGATCATCGCCAAAGGGCCGGCAGCATTCAACCAGACCGTGATGGAGGTCTACCAGAACGTCATGGCTGCGGCCTGAGATGACGCCCCTGCCTTCGCCCTGCGAGAGAGGCGCAGGGCCTAGGTTGTGGCGTTGTACCCAAGGGAGGAACCATGAAAGAGCTTACCCCCAACCAGATTTGGGTACTTGAATCCCTGAAAAGCAGTGGTCTGCACTGGCTGGCTGAGATCGTTGCGCGAGCGTGGAGGAGGGGATGGCCCCACTACATTGACGCCCGCGTGAAAGCCAAAGGACTACGGCGACGATTCGCGCAGGGCAACAAGGAGGCACGACAGTGAACCGCAAACTCTCCGAAGCGCGGCTACTTGCCGCCGAGAAGCTTCCGTACATGGCGCATGCCCGTCATGTCGCTCATCCCGACGGAGGAGCCGGGGCTGGGCACGATGGCCGTCGACCAGTATTGCCGGCTGTACTACGACCCCGCTTTCCTGGAAGGCCGGGACTTGAAGGACTTGGCGTTTATCGTGTTGCACGAAGCCATTCATGTCTTCGGTCGGCATGCGCACCGCAGCATGAAGCTCTTGGGTGAAAGGCCGCCAGAGAAGCGGCTGAACGTGTGGCGGCAGGCCGTCGATGCAAGCGTCAACGACATCCTGGAGCAATCCGGGCTGAAGTGCCCAGAGAAGGGAATCACGCCGGCGAAGCTCGGGCTGCCGCGGAACAAAACGCCCGAGGAGTATTTCAAAATGCTGTTGGAGAAGGCAAAGCAGCAAGAGGAGGAAGAGAATGCGGAGAAGGAGGAGCAAGGCCAGGGGCAGGGCAACGGAGAAGGTGAGGCTAAAGGTGAGGCAGCAGAGGATCCGCGAGGCGATGAGGCAGGCGTGGGCGGCGAGGAAGGCGAGGAAGGCGGAGAAGTCGAAGGTGGATCTGGAGGTGAAGTAGGTGAAGGCGGAGATGCCGCCCGAGTAGGCGGCAGCAGCATGGACGGCCAGCAGCGTTCGTGGGAGGCGGGCCCGCCGTCCGAAGAGCATTCCGGCATGGAAGAGCACGAGCAGAACATCATCGAGGCGGCGACGGCTCGGGCGATCGAAAACCACGAGAAGCAGTGCGGCCGGGGCAGCGTGCCAGGCGGGCTGGCTCGACAGGCAACCGACCTACTTCATCCGAAAGTCGATCCCGCCAGAGAGTTGCTGGCAAAGGTGAAGTACGCCGTGGGCTGTGCGTCCGGGTTCGGGGATTTCACCTACCGCAAGCCCGGCCGGCGGCAACCGCACGGCGGTGCGCTGATGCCGGCCCACGTCAAACCGATTCCTCGCGTCACGGTGATCGTCGATACCAGCGGGAGCATGGAACAAAGCGACCTTGCCTTGGCGCTGGGCGTGATTGGCAATGCCTTGCGGTCGTTGCCCGATCCGCGTGGGCTGCGAGTTCTGGCGGGTGACACAGCAGTGGCCTGTGCAAAGAACGTATTCAGGCCAGAGCAGATTGAGCTAAACGGGGGCGGCGGCACCGACATGAGCGCGATGATCGTCGCGGCGTGTGGGGAGCGGCCGGCGCCGAAGGCGGTGCTCGTTGTGACGGACGGAATGACCGATTGGCCGCCTGAGCCTGTCGGCCCGCGAGTTATGGCGTGTCTGACGCAGGCGGGATGGGCGAACAGAGTGCCGTCGTGGATTGAAACCGTGGTCCTGAACCCAGAGGAGTGAAATATGAAGTGTCTAGGGAAACGTGCGGAGGCGATCTTCCGCAAACTGATCGACGGGCTGCATGAAACTGGCGATCATCGCAAAATTGACAACACCGGCGGGGCCTTCATGCCGGTCAACATCGACGTACTGAGTGCCAAACGGCAGACGGTAAATGGCCACGAGTGGTGCGAGATGCTCGTGTCGCTGGCCCACAACTACGTGCAGAACGGCGACGTGATGGCCGACCCCGATGTGGAGTTCTTAGTCACGCCGCTGGGTGTGGCGCCGCTCACGTTCCAGCAAGACCCCGGCATCTATCGCCGCTGGGCGTGGCAAGACAACGGCCAGTGGCACGTCCGCGAGCGAGGGCAGGCTGACCTAACCTCCTTCTGCAACCAGTGGATGACGAACATCAAGCACCAGCAGTGGGACGAGAAGCAAAACACCTTCTGTCCCGACCTGACCCTTTTCGTGGAGGAGTAAGAAACAATCACGTCCGGCGTGCGGGCGTGAAAAAGGCGCTACGGCCGCCCGGCCCGGCCTCGCGCTTCTGGGTAAATGCCGCCAGAAGCGGGTGAGCGTGCCGTGCGATGCGTTCCCTGCTTGATGAGGAAGGAGGTTACGCAGGATGAAGAATCCCTATCTGCTTGTTGCTGTGATAGACCGCGAAGATGGGACCGTCACTGACACCAGTGGTTTCATTCTCGGAGAGTTCGCAAGCGAAGATGCAGCGGTGGACTATGCAGAGAAACTGGAGAGCAAGGCACAAAAGCTGGATGAGCAACCGTTCGCCCTTGCCGTCCCGGTGGCCAAGCCCGCAAAGTGGCAAGGCGAGCCTGCGTCAAAGCAACGTCAGAGGGTTCTGCTAACCGGCATGGATTGCCTCGCCAATCAGCAAGATTTGTTCGAGACATAAACCAAAACCAAGCACCATCACAAGGAGTTCCATCTACCATGCGACTCTCCGCTCTCTATCAACCGAAGACGTTGTCCGAAATCGCAGGCCAGCCGGCCGTCGTCCGTCGCCTCCAGCGAATTGTCGCAGCTCCGTCACCCTGCTGCCTCTTGTTGGAAGGAAAAGGAGGTACCGGCAAGAGCAGAACCGCCAAGGCTCTGATCCACGACCTGGGGGTCGATGAGTTGTACGGCGTCCACGAATACTCTGGCGCGAACTTCAAGATCGAGGACGTGCGACGGCTGTTCGGCCAGGCGTTCCGGTTCCGACCGATGGGCGGCGTCGCATGGACTGTGCTATTGATCGAGGAGTTGGAGTTCGCGGCCAGCCGGGAGGTAAACAGTGCATTGAAAGACAACCTCAGCGAGCAGAACATGCCGCCGCACCTGATTGTCATCGCCACCAGCAACGATGCCAGCGGGTTGGACGAAGCGTTGCTCCAGCGGTTCGACGTGTTCCCCTTCTCGTGCGGTCCCACGTTCGCCGAGGCCTGCCAGGAACGTCTTGCGGCGATTTGGGCGCAGTTGGCCGGACAAGACGTTCCGATGCCGCTGGGCGTCGATATGATGGGTTGGCGTGGCGTGAATTACTCGATGCGCCGGGCCATGTCAGCCCTCGGGGCGGCGCTCGAACTGCATCGGCAGGCTACCGGAAGGGCGGTGCCTGCATGATGACATTCGAGGTGCGATGCTGGTCGCGCGGAACCGTGCTGATCGTCCCGCACGATCGGCGCGACCGAGACGCAAGGACGGCCGGCGAGAATACGATCGACCCGACGATAAGGGTCTGTAGCCGTTGCTGGAAAGAGATCAAACGAAGATGCATATCTGAGATGTCCCGGTGCGTGACGGCCGGGATGCGTAAGGCGAGATAGTCCAAGAGCCCGATCCCCTTCGCCGCGCCCCGTAATGTGAGCCGGGGCGTGCGAAGTGGATTGACCAGCAGAAGATGAGCGAAAGAACCCCTCATGCCCGCCTATCTCATAACCGAACACCGTGGCCGGAAGATCAAAGACAAAGCGATGATCCAGGCTGCCGACCAGGAAACTGCGTTGCGGTTCTACGCCACTGGTCCGTTCCTTATGCCGCCAGAAGCTCGCCACTGGCGGTTTATCGACGACGGCCTCGGCGGCGGCGCTCTGATCGACCCACTCGACAAGGATCATTGCCTGCGGGCCGACCCGCGCCCCGATGCCCCCTTGGAGGATGATAATGGCAAAGCCCTCTAACGGCTACAGACAGCGCAACAAGATTGGCTCCAGAGAGATGGAGCTGATCCGCGCCTACCGCCAAGCTCTAATTGACGCAGAGGCAAAGGTCGCAGAGGAAAGGCGGCAGCGAGAAGAAGCC
This sequence comes from uncultured Planctomycetia bacterium, assembly GCA_963815695.1. Classification (GTDB taxonomy): domain Bacteria; phylum Planctomycetota; class Planctomycetia; order Pirellulales; family Thermoguttaceae. Next base: position 415,229 of record CAWFIG010000014.1, on the reverse strand, counting down.
GACCACAAGCCGGTGGTGTACGGCTACGTCCGAGAATCCCACCAAGACTCCAAGGACAGCGGCCTGGGTGAAGAGGGACAGAGAAGAACGATTACGGCAATGGCCCAACTTGTTCGCGCTGACCACCCGGAACTGCCGGAAGAGATACAGTGGGAGGAAGAACCTGACGCAGTGTCGGCCTACTCGGTCGAACTCCGCGATCGCCCCAAAGGCTACGAGTTGGATCACAAACTCATGCGTGGCGACCATGTCGTCTTTGCGTTTCTGCACAGAGCGTTCCGCGATCCCGTTGACTGCAACATGACGATGCGAGCATGGAAGCAACGCGGCATCGTTGCTCATTTTGCAGACTTGCGAATCGACACGGACACGGCGATGGGCGAGTGCATGATGAACCTCGCCGCCACGTTTGCTCGGTGGTACTCCGCCATCATCAGCGAGGCAACGAGGAGTGCCTTCTCTGGCATGAAGAAACTCGGACGACTGTCCAACGGTCACGCCCCGATGGGCTTCAAGCTCGTCGGCCCCAAGGGCGTGCGACGGGTGGCAGTGCCCGATCCTGAGCAGCACCACGTCATGGCCGAGATCGTTCGCGTGCGAGATAAGTACGGCTGGAGCTTCAAGCAAGTCGCCGAGCACATCGAGAACTGGATCACGGAGAAGACTGGGAGGAAGCCGCTGACCATTCTCGACATGCAGAAGGGCGGCAGAAGGCGGTGGACGTCGGGGAAATGCCGGCGGGCCTATGATGCTGAATTGGAGTTGAGGAGGAAGGAGGCAAAAGGAGAGAGAGAAGATACGATGGCTGGATAGTCTCTCCGCCTACCTACGATCTACCCCCCCGCTTTCAGCGGAATTGTATTGTCATGCGGCCATGAGTATGCCGGGAACCTCTTGTTTGACGGCTTTCCAGCGTCTTGAATTCGGACATGGCAATCTCGGAGTTGTTCGGTGGGGAAGTTAGCCGGAGGGCGAGACGGCAGAGTGGTGTTGGAAAAGGAATGGTATTTCGGGACGAATTCCTCGGCGTCTACGGTGACGACGCCGAGCGTCAGGAACGCCCAAGGGACTTAGCATTGGCAGAGTATCGGCGTGCCGACTTGAAGGTCACAAGCGGCCTTGTTAACATGGGAAGAGTGTTGCTGCTCGCAGCTCACCCAACTCTAGAGTGTTTTTGGCGGACCGCAAAGCCGTCGAAGTAATGGCTGTTGCATATTCGTGGGCTCCAGAGCCCACATGCTGAACTGGGAACGGAACCCAAACCCCTTGGTGCTTTCATGCAAACCGACGCCCCCCTTTCGCGGCCGAACTCTCGCCGTGATTTTCTCAAACGATCCATCGCTGCGGCAGGTGCGGTTGCATTGCCGGCGATCGTTCCAGCAGGCGCCTTGGGCCGGGACGGCGCAGTGCCGCCGAGCCAGCGGATCGCGCTGGGAGTGATTGGAAACGGTCCCCGTATGACCTACGATCTAGGTGGCGTGTTGCCAAAGACCGATGTTCGCTGCGTGGCCATCTGCGACGTTCAGGCCAGCCGGCGTGAAGCCGGTAAGAAACTTGTCGATCAGCATTACGGCAACAAAGATTGCATCCTCTACCGCGACTTCCGCGACCTGCTCGCCCGTACTGATATCGACGCCGTGATGATCGGCACCGGCGACCGCTGGCACGCACCAGCGTCGATCCTTGCAGCCAAGGCCGGCAAGGATGTCTACAGCGAAAAGCCCTGCGGTTTGACAATCGGGCTTTGCCAGGCCCTCGACGATACGATACGACAAACCAAGTGCGTCTTCCAGGCCGGCACCCAACGGCGCAGCGTGGCGAATTTTCAGGCCGCCGTCCGGATAGCGCAGAGCGGAAAACTGGGAAAAATCCACACGCTCTTTGCCTCAGTCTACACGCCCTCGATCGAAACGACCTGGCTGCAGGGCGAGCCGACCCCGCCCCGCGACGTGGTCGATTGGGACCTCTGGCTTGGCCCTGCCCCCTGGCGACTCTATAACCATGACTACGTCGCCGGAAAGTGGCGCGGGTATTGGGATTTCGACTCCGGCGCCCGCCTGCTCGACTGGGGAGCGCACACCGTCGACCTCTGCCAATGGGCCAACAATGCCGACGACACGATGCCCATCGAGTACGAACCGGTCGCAAACACGATTGTCGCCCGCTACGCCAACGGCGTGAAACTCGTTCTCGACTGCCTGCAAACCCCTTTCGGCCCGCGTCCTGGCTGGGTGAAGTCGTTGGGGACGTGCCCCGTGCGGTTCGTGGGCGAAGAAGGTTGGGTGGAGACTGCTGACAGCGGCAGGATCGAGGTCCAGCCGGCATCGCTCAAGGCCAAAATCCAGGCTGTCGCGAAAAAGCGGCGTTCTGGTCTCGACGTTGCGGCGCACACGCGAAACTTCCTTGATTGTGTGAAGTCTCGCGGCAAGCCCGCGGCCAATTCCCAGGTCATGCGTCATTCGCACATCGCCTGTCACGCAGCAGCACTCTCCTGGATACTCAAGCGGAAACTCAAATTCAATCCGGTCAAGGAAGAGTTCATCGGCGATGACGAAGCAAATGGATTGCGCTTTCGACCGGCGCGCCCCCTGGGTCGTATAGCCTGTTTTGCTTGTACGAAGAGAAACCAGCAGGCTCAATTACGGCATGTTCGGCTACAGCACCAGCGCCATGTTCACCTACTTGACGGCATCCCAACCATCAGACCTACGAAACCAAGGAATACGCATGGTCCCCGATTTCCATGCCCATCCCTGCACCAGTCGCCGCAAATTCCTGGCCCGGGCGGCGGTCATGGCAGGCGGAGCCGCGACTATGAGCCTTTTGACCGGCGGATGCGAGATCAACGAACGGTCTCGGCCGCTGTTCGACGGTTACACTTTTGACGGCTGGGAGGGCGACACGAAGCGAACGTTTCGGCTTGAAGCTGGGGCGATTGTCGGCGGTAGCTTGCAGGCACCCATACCACACAACGACTTCCTCTGCACCAGGGCGTCGTATGCGAATTTTATCCTCCGGGCCGATTGCAGGCTGGTTGGCCCGGCCAATGGCGGCATTCAGTTTCGCTCGCAGCGAGTCCCCGACAATTATGAGGTCTCCGGTTACCAGGCCGACATGAGCGCCGATCCCGAGGGCGGATACTGGGGCTGCCTGTACGACGAGTCCCGCCGCAACCGCATACTGGTTCAGTCCCCTCGTGGCCCCCTCCTGAAGACGCTCAAGTCCAAGGATTGGAACCAGTACGAGATCCGCTGCGAGGGGCCGCGGATTCGTTTGTATCTCAATGGACTGCAAATGGTGGATTTCACTGAGACGGACGACAAGCTGCCTCGCAGCGGCATCATCGGCTTGCAAATTCACGGCGGCAGGCCAAGCGAGGCCTGGTATCGGAACATCACGATAGAAGAACTGCCATGAAAACCGTTCCCGAGTCGTTCTCCTGAAACGAATTCTGTTCTGCTTTCCTAGTTCCTGTCGCATGGCTTGAATTAAGTCAACCGCATGGCTAAGAATTCGCCCGAATCCGCGACGCCGGACCGCTCCACTCCACCGCCACTGCTTTCGTGGTCCGCTCTCAAGTTGTTCTCTGAACGCGGTAAAGTCGTCGAAACGCGGAAATCGCAGCAGAAACCCATACGTTTTCCAACACTCCCGTAAATCGACCGTTAAGTGGCGACGAAGCCGAGAAAGGATTTGGACCGCGAAGGTCGCTCAGGTTAATGGCATACGTTTTTCGACACGGCCTTCTTTTTGGGCAGCGTCCGTAGTCGATCACGTTGGTCCGACGTCGAGCGCGCGTTGAACATTTGGCACCCGCCACCGTCTCATCAAGGGTAAGGTTTCCGACACAGGCCGATCAAAGGAACGCATTTTTGGACTCCTCCGGTCCGCCGCCGTTTCGCGGAGGTGGGGGCGACCGATGCAAGTCGGCGGGCGTGGTAGCTGAAATCGGCGTGTCGCACCGACGCGCACGAGGAGTCCCTCCTCAAAGCACTGGGGTTCGCGTAGCGGTCGCCCTTGACTCCCCGTTCGTCGCCGACCATTCCGACGTTGCGTAGCAAACAGGATCTTGCCACGAGCCTGCCGCTGTCAGGTGGAGAGCACTTTCGAGTGTGACGTTGCCCGAGACATTCTTAGCGTGTGTCCAAGAATAACTTTTGAGTTTATCGTCTTAGCTTTGGTTTGATGGTGTAATTCCACTGCGGACAGGTCGGGTGACTATGGATGTTGATCTGGGCCATTTCGTCATCGGTCACACGGATTTTTGCGGCGTAGCATTTGCTGTTGAGTCGGGCTGTTACACGCAGACCGGTTCGGCTGCGGGTGCCGCGAATGAATCCCAGCATCGTGTCCAACGTCCGCAACGGTTGACCTGCCCAATTGGTGCTGATCGGACCAAAGAGACGATGTTCCACCGGATTCCATTTCGACGCTCCGGTGGGATAATGGCTGACGGTGATCTCCAGGCCGTCCGCGTTCGCCCAGCGTTGCAGTTCCCGCTTCCACAGGCGGCGACGATAGCCGTTGCTGCCGCCCGCGTCGGCTTCAATAAAGATCTTCCGGGCTCCCGGATACGCCCGCTTGCCGCGAGTACGCCACCACTGACGCAACGAATCGACGGCGAACTCGGAGGTTTCCGTCGAGATGCCGACGCATACGTGCCCGGCATTTCGCGCCGTATCGTAGATGCCGTAGGGAGCCGCCCGGCATTGGGCGTCTTGCGGGAAGTCATGGGCAAGGACTTCCTCGGCATGACGCGACCACTTGCGTCCCGCGTTGCGGAAGTTGCCCACAAGTTCCTTCTTTTTCGCATCCACGCTGACGGCGGGACACCCGGCCTTGTGAAACTTACGACGCTGGCGACGAAGATACTGAAACTGCTTGTCGCGGTCGGGATGAGGCGGGCCGGTGAACCGTTTCACGTTGACCCTCGGCGAAAAACCCAAGCTGCGCAGCAGTCGCCTCACCGTGGTGGGCGAACCTTGCCCCAGACGCTCAGCCAGCGAACGCAGCGAACTGCGCACGAATCGGTTTGCGCCGGTCGGCTCGCCGCCGGTTTCGTCTTCCACCAAGCGGATCAGACGTTGGCAGACCGCGGGCGTTTTTTTTCGATGGGCGGTTGTCCCGCGCCGGGCAATCGCACACGGTCGGTGGGCCGTCCATCGAGATGGTCGTCGAGTTCCTGGCGACCGCGACGAATCGTCTCCACGCTCAACCCGCTGACTGCGGCCATAAACCGATCGCCCCCATGCCCGATCTTCTTGGATTCCAACGCCACCATCCAGCGGCGTTGCTGCTCGTCCAAGCGGCTCAACAGGAGATTGAACTGATGGTGCAACTCCCGGTCCGCATGGTGTTCGCGTTGCGAGCAAATGGGGCATTGGCACTGATGAACATCCTGACCCGGCATCGGCTTCCTCCTTCCCTGGAAGATGAGGAAGCCTTGTACCAGATTTTATGAAAACTCACAAGTTATTCTTGGACACCCGCTTAACGTCCTTGATGGCGGCCCATTTCGCCACTAAACTGAGGAGTGTAGTATTGGTCTTGCCGGATGCGGACATGGATCTACTCGGCCTTTCGACTACTGTCTAGGCACGCGCAATGCGAGGAGCCGCTGACCATGGAAAGGTATAGCCGGTCTGCAGCGATCGGCAATCAGGCACTCGCCCAAACCGCGAACCTGCCGCCGACGACAACGCGCCTACAAACTGCGGGAACCGGGGTTCGGCACATTCCGACTTCCGTCCTCCACGCAATCAAACGCGGCCTCCTCTGGCTTGCCGACAAAACGGCCCCTCTCTATCGGATACTGAAATGGCTTTTCTGTTTCGTGGTGGGAGTGTTGGGGATCAATCTGGGAATCAATTTATTCTCCAATTGGCTTTGGGAAGGCGGCACATGCCCAGTTGTTGCGCCAGCTACAGAATGTGTCAAGACTTACCAATCGCCCATACTTGTCGCTTTGCTGTATCTTCTGCCAGTCTTTTGCATAGCTTGGGTAGGACACCGACGAAGGGAGATGCGCCGACGTCTGGAAGCTGCCTTTGCCATCTTCAAACCAGCCGAGGAACTAGGTCGGGCGGCCTTTGGTTTTCAAGACGCGGCCCCCGGACAAAACGTGGATGTGCGGATTCACCAAGGCAATCACCCCTTCTTCGGAACACACTTCCCTCGGAAAGCCGTTGAGGACATAGACTTAGCGGTAGAGGAAACAGCCGTGCGCGAGTATAGCGAAGACGATTTGGAGCAATTGATATGGCAGGACGATAGGGGATTTACCCTGGTCGGACCGTCTCTTTTGGGAAAGACTCTCACCGTTTGCGACGTATTACACAGAATGACGGACTGCACCATCGTCAGCCCGGACTCTTCTCAGGCTGTTCCAAACGAGCGGACCATCGGCCGGCTCAAGCGCCGGAGGGTTATCGTTTGGCTCGATAACTTGACAACTTTCCCTCCGGCCTTCGACCTCACACTCTTCACAGAACGAATTCGCGAGGCGACAAGCCAGCGCGAACGTTTTTCATCCTGTTGCCGCCGCCAGGTTGATGCACGGGGCAGGCAATCCGGGATTCACGCAGCCTGACCATAGCGGCCGATTCATGCTGGACTTGCCGGCGTGCATGCCGGGCGACCCGCGGGTGTCCGTCCTGGAAATTGAAACCAGAAAGGAAAAAGGTGTCACCCATAACCGCCTGCGTGCCAAGGCCCGATTTTGATTTCTGTCCGGCGCGAGCGGAACGTGTCAACGGGTTTGAGACAACCACGGTACGAAATTAGTGTCGCGCGGTAGTTGTAGCATACGGGGTTCCGGCCCATCGGCCGGAGGGTTGATCCAAACTTCACTCGGCAGCCCAAGCGGTCGCGGCGGATGCAGAACGAATCGCTCGGGATGAGCGGCGTGGGCTGCGGTCAGCACCGCTTGTCGGCCAGCCAATACCGTGTCGGCCTGTCCAAAGTGGACCATCGCCGGCGTCAGCAGGCCCAGGCCCCAGTGGTGATGCTCGTGGTTTTGCCAATGAAAGAACTCGCCGCAGAACTCCAAGCCGTGTTCGATGCTGGTGAAACGGTCGGGGAACTCCGGTCGGTACTTCATCGTCTTGAACTGGCTCTCCGAAAACGGGTTGTCGTCGGAGACGTGCGGCCGACTGTGAGACTTGGTGATCCCGAGGGTGGCCAGAAGTTGGGCCACGGTCTGCGAACGCATCGACGGCCCACGATCGCTGTGAAGCGTCAAGCGGTCGCGGGCGACGCCCTCTTTGACGACCGTCTCGCGGATCAACCGCTCGGCCAAGTGTTCACTTTCGCGGCTGGCCAGCATCCAGCCGACGACATAGCGGCTGAAGATGTCGAGGATCACATACAGATGGAAGTAGGTCCATTTCGCCGGCCCCAGCAGCTTGGTGATGTCCCAGGTCCAGACCTGATTGGGCGCGGTGGCCAGCAGTTGCGGCTTGTGGTAGGTTGGGTGTCGCAGTTGGTCTCGTCGCTCGCGGACTTCCTTCAGCGCGTCCAGGACGCGGTACATCGTGCGGATCGAGCAGAGATACTGGCCCTGATCTAAAAGTGCCGCGTAAACCTCGGCCGGGGCCTTGTCGGCAAACGGTTCGCTGTGAAGCACGTCAAGAACCTGTTGTCGCTCCTGGTCGCAGAGCGCTCGCGGCGATGTAGGCCGTGGCGTGGTTGCGGGCTTGGGCGGCTTCGACCGGCGGCACCGATAGAGCGTCGCGCGGGGTACGCCCAAACTGCGACAGGCCGCTGCCGTTCCCACCTGCGGAGAGAGTTCTTTGATGGCGTTCATGGCATCCTCTCGCTGCTGTCTGGCGGCGGCAGGGGAATCCCCAGGATTTCGGAGAGTTTTTTTTGGACCTCGATGATCGTCTCGGCTTGGCGGAGCTTGGCCGCCAGCCGTTGGGTTTCTCGAATGAGCCGCTGGTTCTCGGCGATCAAGGGGGCATCGGGGTTGGCCTTCCGCCCACGACGCTTCGGGGTCAGTCCGGCGAGTGTCCCCTGGTCGCGTTGCTGCCGCCAGGTGCTCAGGAGCGATGAGTACAAACCCTCGCGGCGCAGCAACGCCCCGAGTTGGCCGGACTCGGCACAGCGATCGGCCTCGCAGAGAATGCGAAGTTTGTACTCCGCGGTGAACCGTCGCCGCACAGGCTTCTCCGAGACGGCCGGATCAGGGATCAGCTTTCCGTTGCCAGCGGCAAGGCCGCCCGGCCCCGTGGCGGCGGCCGTGGCGGGCAGAACTCCAGTCGGGCTACGCCCTCCTTCCGTTCTGCCCGCCACGGCCTCTTCCATTCCCAACATCCTTGCATTCTCCATCGTTCTACCTCCTTGCCCTCTACTGTAATAAACCAGGAGGCAGTTGTCTCACCCATTATTGGCACGGAGGGGAGCGTCGCGTCGGCTCTATGCTCGTTGTGCTTGGCGAAGCGGCGTCGAGCCTTGCGGGGACGCAAGTCGTGCGGCCAGCGATAGGTGCCGCTGGCTGCAACGACCGCCCGGAACGGCGCGAGAGAGCAGAGAACTTCCACCATCGACTCGGTTTCCCGACAAGCGCTTTTCACCGGCTCAATGATTTCGCCGTTGTCTCGAACGGCCGCCATGACGACAAACTCGCGACGTAGATCGATACCAACACCGTTGACAATCGCTAACGGTGCGGGAAAAATCAAGTAGTTTCTTGGCAAGGACTGTGGTGGGGGGCCGAAAGATGGCCAATGTCCAATTCAACGACTACAGCCTCGTTGGCAAGAATACCGCGCTGGCCATTGAGAGGGGTTTGGCCGAGGCCGAGTGGTACATCACTCCGGTCCCGAAAGAAGTCATGCGGCAGCTCATGCAGCGCCGTAACGGTCCGGCGATTCGCGACACGGCTTTGCTGGCGGCCCTGCTGCTGGCCACCGGTTACGCCACCGTCGCGTTTTGGGGCAGTTGGTGGGTGGTGATTCCCTACCTGGTTTACGCCGTGCTTTATGGCACGAGCTCGGATTCACGGTGGCACGAATGCGGGCACGGGACGGCGTTTAAGACCGACTGGCTGAACTTCGTCGTGTATGAAATCGCATCGTTCATGGTGATGCGCGAATCCGTGGTCTGGCGATGGAGCCACACCCGGCATCACAGTGACACCATCATCGTCGGGCGCGACCGGGAAATCCAGGTTCCCCGCCCGCCCGACATTTTCGCACTGGTCCTGAGCATCTGTAACGTGGGTGGATACCGGACCCATTTTCCTGGTCTGGTGCGGCACGCCCTGGGACGCATGTCGGACGCGAGAGCGCACCTTCATCCCGGCCAGCGAGTTCCCGAAGGTTTATCGAACGGCTCGTCTGTGGCTCGCCATCTATGGCGTCGTGATCGGCGCAGCGGTTCTTTGGCAGAGTTGGATTCCGATCTTCTTGTTCGTCGTGCCGCAGTTTTTCGGGACGTGGCTGATGATCGTACATAACACGACGCAGCACGCCGGGCTGGCCGAGAATGTCCTCGACTATCGGCTGAACTGCCGCACGGTGTATATGAACCCGATCAGCCGGTTCATCTACTGGAATATGAACTACCACCTCGAACACCACATGTACCCGTTGGTGCCTTATCACGCGTTGCCCAAGCTGCACGCGGCGGTCAAGAGTGATTGTCCTCGCGCGTATCCGTCCATCGCGGCTGCGTGGCGCGAGCTGATCCCGACCCTGCTGCGGCAGCGAAAAGACCCCAATTATTACGTCAAACGGGAACTGCCGACCCCGACGCCCGATCCCAATGTCCAGCCTGCTACGCACATTTTCAAGGCCAAGGGGCGGCCGGTCGACGGGTGGGTGGAAATCTGTGACAGCCGTTTTCTGCGAAACGAAGACGTTCTCCGCTTCGATCATGACGGCAAGACCTATGCCGTATACCGGACGGCCGACGGCCGGCTTTACGCAACCGACGGCATTTGCACCCACGGCAACGCCCATTTGGCCGAAGGCTTTGTGGCGGGAAAGCTGATCGAATGCGCCAAGCACAACGGGCGTTTCGACGTCACCGACGGTTCTCCCCAGCGTCTGCCGGTGTGCATCGGCCTGAAAACCTACCAGGCCAGTGAACATGAGGGCAACATTTTTCTCAACATCGCTTCTGCCGGCGGCAGCGGCCTTGCACAACTTGCCAACAGCTACCAATTCCGCGTCATCAGCAACGATAACGTGGCCACTTTCATCAAGGAACTGGTCCTCGAAATCGAGCCCGGTTCGCCGCCGTTGGACTATCGGCCGGGCGAGTACCTTCAGTTCAACATCCCCGCCTACGACGAAATCGGGTTCGACGAAATCGCCGTCACCGCGCCCTTCGACCAACTTTGGAGGACTCAGAACGTTTTCGGCTTCCGCGCAGAGAACCCATTGCCCATCCGCCGCAACTTCTCTTTCGCCACGGCGCCGCAGGTGGATAAGCAACTGCGATTCAACGTCCGCATCAGCACGCCGCCGCCTGGTCGGAATTGCAGCGCCGGCGCGGGTTCGACGTATCTCCACCGCCTCAGGCCGGGAGAAACCGTCACCGCCATCGGTCCCTTCGGCGACTTTCACATCAGGTCGACCGGCCGGGAGATGGTGTACGTGGGTGGCGGCGCGGGCATGGCGCCGCTCCGCTCACATCTTGTCCATCTGCTTGAAATCGAAAAGACCACCCGCCGCGTCAGCTTCTGGTATGGCGCTCGCTCGCTGCAAGAGAGTTTCTACCGGGACTATTTTGAGCGATTGGCCGGGGAGCGTCCCAACTTCAGTTTTCATCTGGCTCTCTCCGAGCCTCGACCCGAAGACAACTGGCAATCGCACGTCGGGTATATCCACGAGGTTTTGCAGCGGCAATACCTGGCGGAGCATCCCGATCCGACCAGCATCGAATACTATCTCTGTGGCCCGCCGGCCATGATCCGGTCCGCGTTGACGATGCTGTCCGAGATGAAAGTCGACAGGGACCAAATCGCTTTTGACGAGTTCTGATTGATCCCATTCTGGAATACCATCATGGACATTAAGCTGGTTCGTCACCTTTGGGGCGTCGACCTGACGCACGGTTTGTTCCCACACGCCCGCTGCTGGCGGAAAGTCGGCTACCAAGCCGTGGAAGCATCGTTGCGGCTTGTGCCAGACCGCGCGGAGTTTCTTCAGTTTCTGAAGGAAGCCTCTTTTCAGTGGGTACCGCAGATCCTCAGCAACGAGTTCCGACTGAGCGGCACCGTGCAAGAACATCTGGATTCCCTACGCGAGCAAATCGAAGAATGCCTTCCCTACGATCCGCTGTTCTTCAATGTGCATGGCGGTCTAGACACCTGGGACACGGCAAAAGCGGAAGAGTTCTACGGACAAGCGATCGACCTGGAAAAGGAGATCGGGGTGCCGATTTCGCACGAAACGCACCGCGGGCGCTATTTTGCCACGCCTTGGCGAACGACACGCATTCTGCGCCGGTTTCCCAATCTGCGGATCACCTGTGACTTGAGCCACTGGGTCTGCGTTTGCGAACGCCTGTTGCCCGACCTGGGAGAAATGGTGACACTGGCCGCGGACCACTGCCACCACATTCACGCCCGCGTCGGCTTTGCGGAGGGGCCCCAGGTGCCCGACCCGTCAGCCCCCGAGTACGCCGCCGAACTGGCCGCCCATGAGGCGTGGTGGGATCAAATCTGGCGATCCCAGCAGCGGCGCGGGTACGCCTGCTCCACCTTGACGCCCGAGTTTGGCCCGCCGCCGTACCTGCACACGTTGCCTCATACGAATGTCCCCGTGGCGGACTTGGCCGCCGTGTGCGATTGGATGGCGATGCGGCAGCGTGAGCGGTTGGCCCGCTGCACCTGAGTCGCCGTCCAAGAATGACTTGGGGACTGTCCCAATTTTCATACAGCCCCCGCTCGGACCGTTTTGCTCAGCGACCAGTCATTTGCTCCAACCTCGCGGGATAACGCGTCCCTTGCACGGTGATTTGTGATACGGCGGCGCCAATTTCATTCAGATCATCGGGCGTTAGCTCAACCGAGACCGCCCCGATGTTCTCATCCAAGCGATGCAACTCCGTGGTACCGGGAATTGGAACAATCCACGGTTTTTGGGCGAGCAGCCATGCGAGCGCGATTTGGGCGGGCGTCGCGTCCTTCCTGTTGGCGATACTGCCGAGCAGGCTGACGAGGGCCTGATTCGCCTTGAGGGCCTCCGGTGTGAAGCGTGGCAGAGCGCTGCGGAAGTCAGAACCGTAAAAGGTCGTGTTCTCGTTGATCTTGCCCGTGAGAAAACCTCTGCCCAGAGGACTGTATGGCACCAGTCCAATTCCGAGTTGTTCGAGAGTCGGGATCACTTCCTTTTCAGGAGTCCGCATCCACAGCGAGTATTCGCTTTGCAGCGCGGCGACTGGCTGGACGGCATTTGCTCGACGGATCGCCTGCACTCCTGCCTCCGAAAGGCCGAAGTGTTTAACCTTTCCCTGTTCGATCAGTTCCTTGACTGTACCGGCAACGTCTTCGATGGGCACGTTTGGGTCAACCCGGTGCTGATAGAGCAGGTCGATGGTCTCGACCTTCAGTCGTTTGAGCGAGCCTTCGACGGCCTGTTTGATGTGCTCCGGGCGGCTGTTCAGGCCAGGCGAACTCTTCATGCCACGGGGATCGAAGCCAGGATTCAGATCGAACCCGAACTTGGTGGCGATCACCACCTGTTTTCGGAAGGGAGTGAGGGCCTCGCCCACCAGTTCTTCGTTGATGAACGGGCCATAGACCTCGGCGGTGTCGAAGAAAGCGACACCTCGCTCGACGGCAGCGTGAAGCAGAGCGGTCATCTCACGTTTGTCTTTGGGCGGGCCGTAGGAAACCCGAGGATGTCCCTTTGACAGTTGAAAAGAGGAAGGCGATTCCCCAAACGATTATCACGCGATCTTTCGGTTGTCGTCAAGTCCTTTTCCAAGAACGATGCGGTCCAACGCTTTGAGCAACTGCGACATATGGCGATGGCCTTTGACACGATGAAGCTTGCTCTCGGCTCGCATCAAGCCGGCAACGCACCAACGCTGCCGCATGTCGCCCTCTCGCCAACGCTTCACCCGGCGAGTCACGTTTTGCGCCACGCTGAACGCCGACTCGATCGGATTGGTTGTCGCCAACGTCCGCCGAAGCAACTCGGGAACGCCCAGACGAATCACCGTCAGCGTCTCCTCCATCCCCTCCCGCAGACTCGCCGCGGCGTCGGGGTTCAGCCGCTCCAGCCAACGGGCCGTCGTCTTCAATCGTCGCAGGGCCTCGTCGTAGTCCGTCTCGTTGTAGGCCGCATGCAGTTGCCGCGAAAGCTCGTCCCAGTGCTTCTGCGGCAGGTGCTCTCGCACGTTCCGCTTCTTGTGAACCTGACAGCGTTGGATCAAGCCGTTGCGGCCCCACACCCGTTTCACCGCCGCGTGCAGGGCTTTCGAGCCGTCCAAGACCAGCAGCGCGGGCTGCGAGGCGTCCAAGCCGCGCTCCTGCAAATCCTCGATCAGGGCCGTGCAGACCGCGGCGTTCTCCGTGGCTCCTTGCCGCACGCCCAACACCCGTTTCGCCCCGTTTTCCAGCACTCCCAAGGCCACCGTCATCGTTTCGCCCGCGTACACAACCCCGTCGATGTAGATCACTGGAATCCGAACGCCGTCGAACCGACGCTCGGCCAATTGTCGAACCTCGGCCGCCGAGGCTACCACAAACGAGCGGCTGACGCTCGACTTCTGGACGCCAAAACCCTTGCGGGCCAGGTCCACCACGCCCTCGTAGTCTCGGCAGGAAACACCCCGTACCAGCCGCTTCAACACGGCCTGGGGCATAGCATCGGGCGACTGCAGCCGGGCGTAGGTTTCCAGGTCCGCCTCGCCGCACTGCCGCGTATAGCGCATCCTGGGCCGCGGGATCGGCAGCTTCTGGCCGGCGATCACCGCCACCCCTCGTTGATGGCCGTAGCGGGTCACCGTCCGCTCGGGCACCCGCTCATACCGCCAGCCGCAACGCTGGTTCACCTCGTCTTCCAGGAGCAGAGAGGCGACCTTCAGGCCCATCTCGGTGGCGAAGTCGGTCAACGAGTCTTGCATCATCGCCACCAGTTCCTCCCGATCCAGGACCAACTGAACGCTTCGATTCTCCCCAGCCTGCCTCTTTCGCCGTTGTTTCCTGGACGCCTTGCCAACACTGCCGCATTTCGTGTACCTTTTTCTCATGGCGGTTTCTCCTTTCGTGGTGGAAAGCGGTCCGAGCTACACCGCCCGGACCTGAGGAACCGCCATTTTCTATTTCAACTACGCCGGGGACAACCTCCACCTTGTCGCTGAGTTTCAGTATTTCCTTCTTCAGCCGGCAGCCTTCTTCATGGAGCCGTTCGATCTCCCGCCGTTGGTGATGCTCAGCCCAAGTGACCAGCCACGTCTTCAGCCGTGTGAACATGGTTTCTCGCTCACGCAACGGCTCGGTAATCTGTTGTTGCTGCTGATGGACCCAGCCAGCCAGGATCACCAGCAGAAGCTGCCATGGTTGCAGAATGAAGCTCATGCGCCACCGATGCTGAAAGTAAGCCGAAGCAAAACGTCAGCATGAGCCCACAGTCCTGCGTTGTCAACCGGCTGAACTGGCCGTTCGATTGATGTTTCTAAGTTCACCACTGGTTGACAGTTGCACCTTGGCTGAGTATTTTGACCATACGGGTATAAATTGATGAGACAGTGACATGAATGTTGATACTGTGTCGAATTATACGGACGTGCTCCGGCGATTGCGTCCAATGACACTGCCGCGATGGAGGCCCTGCTGCCGGATCGCTGGGTTGCCGCCCATCGCGAGCATCGGCTGGAGCAGCGGGAAGAACAATCCATCGGAACGGCAGCCGGCTCATCCACGGCCATCCTATTCTGACTTTCCGCCCCCGCAGACAACGCGCAGTGTCACGATCTTCCACGGCTGAATCGGGAAGCGGATTTCCCGCCCGGCAATGCTAACCTTGGCGGCTTCCGTAACGGGTTCGCCCAGGAAATTGGTCTGTACGGCTTTGGCGGCCGGACGCGCAAGGCGAACTACAACATCCGCCGACCTTCCGATCGTCTCGTACAGCCGCAGTTCATACTCCGCCGGCTTGCCGGCCTGCTTGGGACGGACGAGCCGCATAGACGACAGTACAACGCCGGCCGGCCGGACTTCGGCCGACGAGAACGATGTTCCGAGGCGAATTGCACCGGCCGGAACGGCGTCCGTCAGCGGCCGATCCGGTGTTTTTCCAGGCGTTTCCGGAGCCGGCACGCCGCCTCGGCCGAGGCCGAAGGCCGGCGACCAAGCCAGCAGCGGGACATGCTGCTCCATCGCGCGGCGGTAGGAGGCGGCTTCGAGCCACGTTCCGTGGTGCGGCACGAGCGCGCACCACCAGTGATGATGACCGTGCCCTTGGATCGACTCCGCCGACCGTGCGATATCGACCGCCGGCAACTGAAAGCGGTGAAGGATGAACTCCAACGAGCGGCGGCTCTTCTTGAACGCGTAGCCTGTGTGCATGCCGGGCGGACAGATGAACGTGTAGCCTCGCTCGGACGATGAGACGTCGGTCCAGCGCGTGGCGTAGTACCCTTCGGGAAATCCAGTGCAGAAGCTCTCATAACGGAACGGCTCCCGCCCGAGATCGTCGCGCGGCTCGACACCGAACGGAATCCCGGCGACCACCTTCCCGTCGATGTCCACAGGAAAACAAATGGAGAGGATCCCGTTGTCCGCAGCGGCGTCGATCTCGACGCCAAATTCGATCTGTGGGCAGTTCTGCCAGAGGCGCACGGATCGCACGATCGCATGGTCTCCGATCGTTCCCGGCACTCGTAGGGCGTCGAAAACCGGTCCCCGCACGGTCTGGCAGCGATCGACCTTCGGCCGCCATGCGCGACGTTTGCCCACAGGTCCGCAGTGGCTCCAGCTATGGGAGACGGGCAGATCGTCTATCACAAGGTCGCCGAAGCCTCCGGCTTGGCCGCCCAGCGTGGCGCCCGCGCCTTGTCGAACACGTCCAGGCGGCCGTTGGGCCGAAGAGTGACGCGGTAGTAGTCGTTCTCGATGGCGGGCGGGCCGCTTACGACCATTTTCCCCGCGGGACCGTCCTCCCTGCCGCGCTTCAGATAGAACGTTTTGAAGCCGCACGCCGGGACGTCCACCGCGCGGAAGGCAAGATGTGGACCATCTCGAAAGTCCTCGCCGAGAATCTGCATCGGGACGGCTGTTCCTGCGGCGTCGTGAAGCACGAGCCCTTCGATACCTTCATCGACGGCGAATTCGACGGGGCCGCTCGTCGGCCATGCGTGAAAGTTGAACACAATTAGCGGCGCCCCGCGGTCCGAGTCCAGCGGAATGCCGCTGGCCACGGCGCACAGCGCCTCCTCAAGATACCGTCTAATCACCGCGCGCGTGTGGCGGACCTTCGCCATGCGCTCCGTGTAGTCCTCTTTGTAGCCCCACTCGATCGCATGGCCGACGCAGGAGAGGACGTCTTGCCACAGTTCGTCGGCCGGCCGGCGGGCAAACTCCCGGCCCGACATGCTCGCCATGACTTGGGCCTTTTCCAGCGAGAGCAGGAGGTCTCCATTTTGATTGTTCTGGGTGTGGATGTTGTCGTTGCCATGGAGACCGGCGCTGGTGTAATAACTGCAACTGTCCAGGGGGCCTTCGAGCTCGGTAATCCGGCCGGCGTACTTCTCGCATTCCTGGAAGAAACGCAGCATGGTGGCCAGGACTTTCTTATTGGGGTCCCACGTGGCCGCGACGGCCGCGACGGCCGGGTCGGGCATCATATCGTCCAGCCCGATCGCCAATCGCCAGACGGGCAACGGGTTGATGCCCTTGAACGGCGCGCCGGGTTTACCCTGGAGTTCGGGATAGCCGTAAACGTCCTTGACGGTGAGCATGCGCGTGCCGTCGAGTCCTTTGCGCCAGAAGACCGCTTGTTGGCCCACCGGCCGCGTGAACATGAAATAGCGGTAGTCGGCCTGAGCAAGAATCTGCGGAACCTGGGAAGAGCCGCACATCAAATCGGCGGCCTCGTAGACGGGCTGTTGAATGCCCGGCACATGCCGTCGGTAATACTCTTTGCCCAACACCAGATTGCGAACGAAGATTTCGGGATAGACTTCGCTCAGCCGGGGATTGCTGTAGCCGATGACGACTTCGATCCGGCCCTCTTTCACGCGTTGCCAGAACTCATTGACCAATTCCGGCCAATCGCGCCGCGCCTTGTCGAGAAACGGCAACAACTGCTCGTTGACCGTCTCAAGTTGCCAGACGAACTTCGGACTCTCCCGCATGATCGCCAGGTATCTGCGGACCATCTCTGCATAGCGTCCCTCGTGCCATGCGGGTATGGACCCATTGCCAATCACAATGCGAGGACATGTTGACCACCGTCAACGCCGGTTCCTTCACCGGTTCTTGGCCACGGGGATCGGCGCCAGAAGCGTACTCGGCTCCCATGTCATGCCCAAGACGCAACACAGCGAAGCGAACCATCGCACGAACAGGTCTGGACTTAGACGCAACATTCCAGCGCTCCTTGAACAAGAGTTCTATTTTTCGGCCAAGGCACGTAGCGTCAGGCGTGATGAATTGCCACGCCCGATGAGCTATTCGGATCGCCGCAGTCCAAAGGCGGACGGACGTTACCGTGCGGCGCACCGCGTCCTCGCGCATCCTTGGAGACTACTGAGATTCCTCCTGCGTGTCAACAATTGCGATTGTCCCCACTTCACCCCTTCGCAGCCAGAATTCGCCGATCTCCTCCAATGTCTTGTCCTTCGTCTCGGGAACCGTCAGCCAGATGAATAGGCAGCCCGCCAAGCAGATGCCCAGAAAAATCAAGAACGCGCCGCCCGGGTGTCCGAATTCCGATTCAAACCGGCTCAATATCCAGGGGAACAAGTACAGCGTCACAAAGGAACAGGCGAACATCGCACACGTTGCCAGCGACATCGCCTTGCCGCGAACGCGATTGGGGAAGATCTCCGAGAGGACAACCCAACTCAGAGGCGCCAATGTCAAGGTAAAAGCTCCCGTTGGCACAAACATCGCCACCAAAGTCAGCGCCGGACGCCAGTGGAACTTATAGCTCAGGAACATCAACAAGTGCCCCAGAGCCATACCGATCAGGCCCCAGATTAGAATCGAGCGGCGGCCGGAAAGTCCGCGTGAGCCAGAACGCGATCACGGTGCAAAGCGTAATCCAACCGTCGATATAGATGCTGTTGAGTATAGCGTTCGGGTTGTCGGTGATCCCGGCCTTAACGAAAAGCGTGGGGGTATAAAACAAGATCATGTTGACCCCGTTGATTTGCGATATCACCATCAGCACGATTCCGATCACCAGCGCCAAGCGAACTCCCGGACGCAGCAGTTCTCTGAGACTGCCGGTCTCCTCGCCCAACTCCTCCTCGAATTTCCCTGAGTTCCCGCTGGGCCTGCGAGCGGCCGTTGATCTGCGTCAGGATTGCGAGCGATTCATCCAGCCGTCCGACGATGGCCAGCCAGCGAGGACTCTCGGGCACGAAAGCCAAGCCGATCATCAGGCAGAGCACCGGCAGGGCCTGCGTGGCGAACAGCCAACGCCAATGATCTCCAAAAGAAAGCCAATATGCCACGAACACCGACAATGACAGTCCGATGACGATCGCCAACTGGTTGACCACGACCAGCGGCCCCCTTAGGCGGGCCGGCGCAATCTCAGCGATATACATGGGCGATACGGCCGTGGCCAATCCCACGCCCATCCCGCCAACAAACCGCCAGCCGAACAACTGGGTGATTTCGCCGGCCGCCGCGCAGCCGAAGGCCGACACCATGAACAGCATCGCCGCAAGAATCAGCGACCGTTTTCTTCCTGCCGCGTCGGTCAGCCAGACACCCAGCAGCAGCCCGAAGGGGCAGCCCAACACCGCGCTGCCCATCATGGCCCCGTACATGAAGTCGTTCAGGTGAAACACTTTGTTTAGGGTCAGGATCGCGCCGGAGATCAGCGAGAGATCGTATCCGAACAGGAAACCGCCTACGGCTGCCACCAGCACGATCGAGTACAGGTACAGCTCGGTTGGCGGTTTCACCCGCCTCGCCGCGACCGGTCGCCTCTGCAAATTTCGTCATCCAATGTCCTTTCGGTAACGTCAGGGTGATGCGATGGGGTTCAGACGCAACGCCTGGTAGTCGCCGGTGGCGTTGCGGATCGGGGCGATGAAGTGGCTTCAGACGCACCCATTGCCGCGAGACTTCTCGCACGTCGGCGCCGCCGAGCGATGCCTCGGCCAACATCGCCGCCCCCAGGCTCGTCGGCTCCGCAGCAGGTGGCGGCAGCCGTCGCCACTCCCAGCACGTCGGCCTTGATCTGCAGCCACAGGTCACTGCGGGCAGCGCCACCGGCGCAACGGATTTCGCCGGGCAACGGACCGTCGCCGAAAGAGCCGCCACCTGATCGGCCAGCGCCCCGGCCACCGCTTCCAGAATGCAGCGAACCACGTGACCGCGGCTGTGCCTCGCCGTCAGACCCCAAAAAACTTTTCGGCGTGGTCAACCCCGCGCCGGACCGCAGCCGCAAGCCCGGCCGTCCCCGGCTCGATCGGCTCGGCCAACGCCGTCAGTTGCTCGAACTTCGGCCGGTCCGGCAACTGGTCCCGATACCACTGCAAATAGTTTGCCGAAACGTCGCCGACGGCCATTTGCCAATAAAGTCCCTCTCGAAACGCCGGCCCTTGAAACACGTGCGGACCAGTTGCGCGGACACGCGATCGGCACAGCGGACCGTCGCCAGCACCGTCCCGGTGGTCTCCGAGATCATCCCGGGCCCGACGTTTCCCAGCCCGATTGCTCCGGCGTATTGGTCGAGACAACCGACGACAAACCGGCACGAGTTCGGCAGTCCGAAAGCGATCGGCGGCCGACGGAACGATCGGGCCCAACTCGGTTCCCGCTGGCACAATTGCCGGCAGGCAGCCCTGGTCCAATTCCAAGCCGGGCAGCCAGTTAAGCGACCATTGGCGGCGGAGGATATCGACCAACCCCGTAAGCCCGGCGGCGCCCGCCTCGACGACGTGTTGGCCGGTCAGCAGAAACGTCAGATAGTCGCTAATCAAACGATGCGAGCCATGCGAGCCCAGGTTTCGGGACAGTGTCGCCGCAGCCAAAGCAGTTTGGTCGGCATGAACTGGCGGTCTACTCGCGGAATGCCAGTAATGCAGGAAACCGCCGCCGCGGCGAACTCCTTCTGAAGCCCCGTCTCCAACGCCACGGCGCGCGTGTCCGGCCACAAAATGACGGGCGTCAGCGGCTGGCCGTCCACGCCCAACAGCAAAAAACTGTTGGTCTGCGTGGCAAACGTAATGGCCTCCACGTCGGCCAACCCGCCGCCTGGCGATTGAAGCCCCAGGATTCCTTGGGCAATCGTCTCTTCCATCGCGTCGGCGGGAAGCTCCATCCGCCCATCCGGCGATCGGACCACGGGCACGGCGATCTGGCGGCTTTCGCAAAGCCGCCCCGTGCGATCAAACAGCGTGAACTTGAAAAAGGTTGTGCCAAGATCAACCACGAGGATCTTTGTCATCTTCCACGTTCCCGCAGCCGGTCATGTCGGGTCCAAAGGCATCCAGCAGTTCCAACGTCTTGCTGACCAGCAGCATCCCCGCTTCCGGACTTGAGAAGAGCGAGTTCATCGCTTCATACCAGTTTTCCCGAACGGCCTGTTCGGTCGTCAGATAACCCTGCAACTCGCCGTTCGCCAGGCTAATGACGAAGCAGTTCGGACGCCGGGCCTTCACCATCAGCGAAAACTCGACAAAGGCCTCACCCGGCCAGCCCACCAGCGCCAAGGGCCGATCCGCACGAGCATGACCTCGGCAGGCATCACCGAGGCAACCGCCGGATCGAGTCGTCCGTCCGCAGCCGCGCGCGACAACGCCAGGGCTTCCTCGGCGCCGAACCAGTCGCACTCGGCGGTGCGCACCTCAGTCCGGACCGCCCCCAGATGGCGGAGCGATTCCAGCCGCTCGTACGCCCGATCCAACGCCGCTTGGGCCTCATCCAGCGGCGTCTGACGCCGGACAGGCAATTGCACCATCACCCTCGCAAGTCGAGCGTAATCTCAGCAGTGTAGTCGATCGACGCGATGACCTCGGCCACGGCCCGGCCCAAGATCTCGCCCAGCCGCTGAGCTTCCTCGAAGGTGTTTGCCACGGTCACGTGCCGCGGGCTTTGATTTCCACACGGTCCAGTGTGATGGAGCACGGGACAATTCTCGCCGACGACGTGCCGTTGCAGCCAGCGGCGAGCCATCGCGGGAAAGTCCCCGCTCACGAGGGTCGAATCCTCGTGCAACACTGTCGGGTGCATCGAGCAGACCAACATCACCGCCAGAAACTCTCCATCCCCGGCGTCGCGCACCGCCAACACGGGCACTTGAAGGTCCGATAATCCACCCACTTCGTGGCGGTTCGTGCCGATGCCCGAACCGTCCGCCGAGGCCACGCCAATCTTGGCCGGCCGGGCCGCGCGGCAAGCGCGAACCGCCGCATCCACAATGCCGTTTTCCATGTATTCGATATGTCGCGGATCGGCTTTGGGAACCGCTTGGTCCAGTTCGTTGCTAACCATGTCCACGGTGATCGGGCCGCTATGAGTATGCGTCGCCGTGACCATGATGTTGGCCGCCGGGACACCGGTTTGCTCCTCGATCCGCTGGCGAACGCGCTGGGCCGTCTCGCGGCCGATGAAGATAACGTCGTTGGCCGAGAGCAATAGTGACCGATCGCCGTCGGAAAGGAACAGAGCCGAACTGAGCAGCGGGTCGTGGATCCCGGTGCTGTAGCGGTGGACGTGCGGATAGCCGAAAAGGAATTGGGGCTCTTGGGGCGTGATGTCGCTGATGGCGGCGCCGGCAACAAGACATCGGGCCATACGAGCGTTCCTCGACAGCCGCCCCCCGGCGGGCGGTCTCTTGACAAAGGAGAACACCGTGTTCAGAATGAGCATATCCTACCACATTGGATCAGATTGTCAATGAGCCTCACCACGCGCCAAGATCGAATCTGCAAGTGGATTGCCCAACAGGGCGAATGCAGCATCGACGCTCTGGTCAAACGGTTCGGCGTCAGCGGCATGACCATTCGACGCGACTTGCACTCGTTGGCCGAGCGCGGCAAGGTCATTCGCACCCACGGCGGGGCAACCATGGCCGAGAGGGTCAGCTTCGAGTTTGACTTCCTGAACCGCGTTCGGGAGAATGAGGCCGCCAAGCAACAAATCGCTGCCGCCGCCGCCGCTCAGATTGAAGATGGCCAGTCGGTGATGCTCGACTCGGGCACGACGACATTGGAACTGGCCAAACGGTTGCATGAAAAGCAGCGATTGACCGTGATCACCACGTCGCTGCCCATCGCCGCCCACCTACAATACGATCGCCATATCGATGTCTTGCTGTTAGGCGGCTATGTCCGTCCATCGACGCCGGACCTGGCCGGCCCTTTAACGGAAACGAACCTGGAATTGTTGCGGGCTGATGTGGCCTTTGTCGGGGCTTGCGGCGTCGATCGGCGAGGCGCGGTCTACCAGGATTCCCCGGAAATCGCCCGCATGTTGACGAAAATGGCGGCTTCCGCCGCCCGTGTATTCGTTGTCGCCGACGGGTCGAAACTGGGTCGGACAGCCCTGTGGCGATTTGGACGACTCCAAGACTGGGCCGCGCTGGTGACGGACGCCGCGGCAGACCGTTCGACGTTGGCAGCTTTGAGGAAGGCGGAGGCGCGAGTGATCGTCGCCCCCGAAGGCTGACATGTCCGGCATACTCGACGACTTGCTCGCGCCGGGCGTGAACGCTTACCACCCGGTGGAAAAAGCCGCCGGGATGGACCTCGCCATCGTCAAGCAGCGTTTCGGCGGGCGGCTCTGCCCAATCGGCAACATCAACGATAAAACGACGATGGTCTCCGGCACGCCGGACGGCCAAATCGAGTTCTGCCGCAAAATCGCTCAACTCAGTGCACGTTAGAAGAGATGGAGAACACTATGGACGAGCTCGACAAAGGGCTACACATCTCGCTCACCGGGCCGAAAGCGGACGCCGCCTTGAGCGCTTTTCAACGACAGATGGAGGCATGGACGATTGCCACGCCACCGGCGAAGCCGCTGGTGCTCGATTTCGGGCTGGCAGAGTTCGACCGTGTCGGCCTGATTGAGTTCTGGATCGCCAACGAGAAAGAGGCTGGCTATTGCGGCAAGTATCTGTTCGTGTTCGACGGCCAGCAATGCCCGGCCCATGCGCACCGGATCAAACATGAGACGTTCTTCCTGCTCCGCGGATGTCTGAAGGTGGAAATGGACGGCCAGACGCGGAAGCTCCAGCCAGGAGAGGTGCTGCCGGTCCCGCCCGGCCACGTCCACAGCTTCCAGGGAGAGGGCAATTCGCTCCTGCTGGAACTATCAATGCCCTGTGAGGTAAGCGACAATCGTTTTCAGGATCCGCGGATCGTGGACTGGCTGCGGCAGTTCACATAACCGAGTATACCGTGTTGAATGTACCCGCAGGACCACACAACCTGCCATCCCAACAAGAACCGAGAGATGTCTCCTGTGCCTACTAACGATTTTTCGTCGCTGCAATGGGCCAAAGTGGATTTGGCCGCCTGCCCGCGCATCGCAGTCCCGCCGCCGGGACCGTTGTCCGACGAGTACCATCGGCGTTGCACCCGCTTCTTCAAGGGTCTCAGCAGCCAGGTCAAGTTGTTCCCCGTGGCCTTCGAGTCAGGCGAGGGTTGCATCCTGGTCGACGTCGACGGGAATCGGTATATCGACTTTTCCTCGGGCATCTACGTGACCACGCTGGGCCACTGCCATCCGAAGGTGAGCGAGGCCGTAGCTGCGTACGCCCATCGACTGATGAACGCCCACGACTTCACGACCCGCATCAAGACGCTGCTGGTCGAGAAGCTGGCCGAGGTGTTGCCGGGCGATTTGAGCGGGTTCCAATTCTACGACGCCGGCACGGCCGCCGTCGAGGCGGGCTTGCGCGTGCTCCGCGCCGCCACGGGACACAACGAGATGCTCAGTTGCTTCTGTGATTTCCACGGCAAGACCTACGGGGCCGTGTCGCTGGCTCATATCCGCTCGCAAGTCTACGGCAGCGTGCGGATGCCCGGCGCCCACATGCTCCCGCGCCCCGATGCGTACCGCCCTCTGTGGACCAAGCCCGACGGGACGGTCGACACCGACGCCTACCTTGCTTTCTACAACGAATACATCGAAAAGGGGACCGTGGGCGACGTGGCGGGGTTCGTCCTCGAACCGATCCAAGGCTGGGCGGGCTCGGTGATGCCGCCCGACGATTTTTTCCCCAAACTCCGCCGCTTCTGCGACGAGAAACGAATCCTGCTGATGCTCGACGAAGTGCTGACGAGTTGGGGACGCACCGGCAAATGGCTCTGCTCGGAACATTGGGGAGTGGTTCCCGACGTGGTGTCGATCGGTAAAGGGTTCGGCAACGGATTTCCCGTGACCTGCGTGGCCGTGCGGGAGCCGTACAAGGAGAGCTTTGAGAACATCTCCGCGTCGAGCAGTTACGGCGGCAATCCGATGGCCTGTGCAGCCGCCCTGGCTTCCACCGAAGTGATCGAGAAGGAGAACCTGCTGGAGCACGCCGAGCACCTCGGCCAACTCGCGCAGACGCGAATGGAACGCATGAAGGCCGAGCACCCGATCGTCGGCGACGTTCGCGCCAAGGGATGCCTCATGGGGATCGAATTGGTCAAAGACCGGATCGCCAAAACCCCTTTCAACAAGGCGGGAGAACTGGTCTATCAGAAGGCTTTCCGCAAGGGACTGGCCTGGATTCCCGCCGGCCACATCCTCCGCATGAGTCCGCCCATCGTCATGGACGACGACACGCTGCTGAAGGGGCTTGACATGATCGACGAGGCGATCGGAGAAACCGAGAAGGAGTTGGGCTGCTAACGGCCAAAAAGAGAACGCCAGAAAAGGCGACGGGCACGGTTTGCCGGAACCGCCAGAAGCGTGCTCCGCAAAAAATGCGCCGGTCGCCTTTTCCGGCCCAATCATAGAACCATGAAACACATTCCTTTTGGGATCATCGGTTGCGGCCTGATGGGCCAGGAGTTTGCCAGCGCCGCCGCACGCTGGGCACACTTGCCGAAGATGGACTGCGCCCCGAGATCGTCGCCATCTGCGATACGAACCCCGCCCTCTTGCCCTGGTACACCGAACACTTCCCTTCCATTCGGCTGGCGACACCGGACTACCACGCGCTGCTCGACAATGCCGAGGTAGAGGCCGTGTACTGTGCCGTGCCGCACCACTTGCATCGCGAGGTTTACTGCAATGCCATTGCCGCGGGAAAGCACTTGATGGGCGAAAAGCCGTTCGGCATCGACCGGTCGGCCAACGATGCAATCCTGGCGTGCATCGCCCGGCATCCCCAGGTCTTCGTGCGATGCTCTTCCGAGTTTCCCTTCTTCCCCGCCGTTCAGCGGATCGGACGGATGATCGAGGCCGGCGCCTTCGGGCGGATTATCGAGGTCGATGCCGCCTTCCTGCACTCCAGCGACCTCGACCCGCAAAAGCCGCTGAATTGGAAACGCATGGTCCAGTTCAACGGCGAGTATGGCTGCCTGGGCGACCTGGGCATGCACGTTTGCCACGTACCGTTTCGCGCCGGCTGGATCCCGCGGACCGTGCGCGCCGTGCTGTCGAACATCGTCGCCGAGCGCCCGATGGCCGCGGTGGGAGTCACCCTGCGAAACGTGGGACAATGCCACTCTGCTGTGTGATGCAGCGGAGCCGGACACCGGCGACGTATTTCCCGATGACGCTGAAAACGCAGCGGATCGCCCCCGGCGAGAAAGACACCTGGCGTCTGGAAGTTCTCGGCACGCAAGCTTCGGTCCGCTTCTCGACCAAGAACCCGAAACGGCTGGAGTTGCTCTGCTACGCCGGCGGCGAGCAGATCTGGGGCCAGATCGATATGGGCCAGGAGACGGCCTTCAAGAGTATTACGGGCGCGATTTTCGAGTTCGGTTTTTCCGATGCGATTCTCCAGATGTGGGCCGCCTTTCTGTATGAACTGGAGCACGGCCGGCCGCCCGGCCGCTTTGCCGGGTGTGCAACGCCCGCGGAGACAGCGATAAGCCATCGGCTCTTCAGTGCGGCCCTGGAATCTCAACGCCAGACAGCCCTCATCGTCGTCTGACATATCGCCTATTCTCCCTAGATTCGGCGGCTGTCACCTTTTTTGCGTCCTGCTCCCAAATCCTCGCAATCCTGGACGGAATGTGTTGGAAGTCAGGGGTCGATCCAAGCCGGCTCAGGCAGGAAACACTCCTGCCCTCGCAGCTCTTTGTGAAGCCGGTTCCACAGCGGAAGATGCTCCTCTTCAACCGAAACTTCAAACGGCTGATCGGCCGGCACGGTGCTAAGGATGTGACGGTAGAAGCTTTCCATATCGGGCCACGTGTATCGAGCATGGACGTTGACGCTTGGCCCGATCGATAGAACAATTTTCCCATCCGCCAATCGGCACAGTTCTTGGAGGTCGTTTTCCTTGATTTGGCCGTTCATGGCCCTGATGTGCGGATTTCTCAAGACGCTCGGGACGGTTCTTTCCCAGCTGCCACAGGAATGCGCGCCGAAGAATCCCAACTCGTCTCCAATCCAGCGCAGGTACGGCGCCTCGAATGTCTCGTACATGTCTGTCGATAGCAGCGACCGCACTTCAGAACACAGGTCGAACCCGCCGCGCAGACAGAAGAAGTGGAGGCAGTGGGCGATTCCGCCGGCCACATGCAGCCGGGCCTTCGTCATACGTATAATCACGTCGGTGATCTTCTCCAGCAGGCGATGCACCGTGTCGGGATGCGTATAAACCCACTCCAGAAGCGTCGTCGAGCCGAGCAAGTAATTCGCCGTGTCGATGGGGCCCGTCATCACCGCGTTCCGAAACGGGAGCAGGCCGTGGGTGGCGGCGCGTGCATAGCGCGTCCAATCCACGGCGCCCCAGTACATGCTCGTTTCGAGCGGACGCGGCTGAAGAGCGTCGATCGCGGACGGGTCTGGAGCAAGTGGATAGGCATAACAGTTACCGTCCGGTTGCTCCGCGACGCGCACGCCGAACAGGTCTGTAATGCCTTGCGACTGTCCATGCACAAATCGCGGAACCGCGATCGCCGGACAGTAATCACCAGGAAGCTGTAGTCGCGCGAGGATGTTGTGCAGCTCATCCACCAATCCCTGCCGCCACTTTTCGTTCCAAAGCGACGAACGCTCGGCCGAGTCGTCGAGCTCGAAATCCCACTCCTCCTTGACCTGTTTGATTCGGGCCTCACTCGGCGTGACCGCCACAGCGATGCGTCTGGGGCTTTCGCCACGCCATAGAGCATCCCAAACATGGTTAATGCCGGCGGACCTTTGTGCCAAGTCCGCAATTGACACTTTACGATGATTCGTCATGCGGGATGTCCCTTTGACAGTTGAAAAGAGGAAGGAGACTCCTCAAACGATTATCACGCGATCTTCCGATTGTCGTCAAGTCCCTCTCCAAGAACGATGCGGTCCAACGCTTTGAGCAACTCTGATATATGCCGGTAGCCCTCGACCCGATGGAACTGGCTCTCTCTTCCAAGTCAAACGCAGCACAAGGACGCAATACCGAACGCTTTACAGCTTAGGAGTGAATTGGTAGGCTACGGGAATAGGTGAGGATGGCAAAAAGCGAGTATTATGTCGCCGCAACCCAGAAGACCACGCCGCGGCGCACGGAATACACTCCAGACCACGTCCCACACACTCTTGCAAAACCAATTCCTGGAGACGACAACATGGCAACGATACGATTCCTCGAGCAACGCGCCTGGCTGTCCGTCGCAGTTCTTCTGGCAACGGCGTGCGCGGTAAGTTGCCTGGACGCATCGAACTCCGCCGAGACCAACGTCCAAACCGAGAAGAGGTTCACGATTCAGTGGATGAACGGTCCAGTGCAAGGGCAGATCATTGCCGCAAACGCCCGTGTGGTGGAGATGAAAATTGCGCAGCGGCAAGGGAAAGCTGGAAGGAGAGAACCGTTTTGCTGCCGTGCAAGACGGGCCATTTCGCCTTGAACTGCGGATGATGGCGCCCGAGATAAGGTATGGCAACGGCGCTCCAATTGTCACAGTTGCCGCGTCCAAGAATCCGTTCAGCTTCTTCCTGCACGACGTGGACCGGCGGTATCCGATCTACATTCCGTCCTATGGTGTGGTGGTCACGACGGCGGATGACACCCGGTCGTACGAGGAGATCGAACACGCGATTCGCGCACGCGGATTGCTGACGAATCTCCAGCATATTCAAAACGAGCCGGAAGAGTCCTACGAAGCGGCGGCTCGAGGCACGAGATCGCTCAAAGTCGAGACATGGCTGGGCGTGAGTCGGGACATGCGACTCTTCAAGATCGATAAAAGGCTGGAGGACATTCAACCCACATTTACGGGCCAAACCCCGGTTACGCTGCCGGAAACCAACAACGAGCCTTACCGATTCAGCATGCAGATCGGACGAGGCTGGGGGGTGGTGGACGTCCTATCGCGTCGGCTGGAAGACGGAGTTCTGCCCATTCTCCACGGGACGATTGTCGATGACGACATCACCTACCAACTGACGGCATTTGCCGCGTTGGAGAAGAACGTGCTATCCGCCCGGACTTTGCGAGGAACACATTTCCTGGTTGCAGACGCGTATTCAGCGGGCTCGCGACTCACTTCCAAACAACAGGCCGAGATGAAATCACTTCTTCCGACGGAAATGAATAGGGATGAAGAGATTGTTCTCTACATTAGGATCGAGGCCACAAACAAGGCGGCCGTTCCGCGCTATGCGTTCTTTAGAACTCCCGTTCCCACCGGGACATCGACGCTGGACGCCGCCAAAGGATTGAGGGTCTACAAGAGTGGCCGCGTCGCCGCAATCCTGAAACTCAATGGAAAGCCCCTGCGGCAGGAAGAGGTTGCCATACTACTAGCGCCCGCCGAAACCGTGCGCTTCGACGTGTTCATACCGCACAGGCCAATTTCTCGGAAGCGTGCCATGCGCCTCGCCGCAACCGACTTCCGCCAACGTCATCAGAAATGCCGGGCGTTCTGGAAAGCGAAGCTGGATGCCGGCGCGCGCATCAGTCTTCCCGACCCGCCTCTGAACGCAATGATTCAGGCGGGCATGCTTCAAATGGACTTGATCATGTACGGGCGCGAGCCTGACGGCCCGCTCATGCCGGCCATCGGCATTTACAGCGCCGTCGGCGTGTACAGCGATAAAACGATTGAGTTCATGGACTCCATGGGCCGGCATGACATTGCGCCGGGCCTTGATGTATTTCCTTGAGAAGCAGCACGAAGACGGCTTCATGCAGAACCTTCCAGGTTACATGGCCGAAACCGGGGCCGTGCTGGCGGACATTGGCGAGCACTATCGCTACACTCACGATGACCAGTGGGTCAAGCAAATTACCCCAAAGGTGCTGAAAGCGTGCGAGTTCCTCCGTCAGTGGCGCCGTCGTAATCAGCGCGAAGACTTGCGAGGGAAGGGCTATGGACTGATCGAGGGTCAGACCGCCGATCCCGTCGATCCGTACCATTCTTTCCTGTTGAACGGCTACGCGTATCTAGGCTTGAGCCGCATCGCGGAGATGCTGGCCACTATCGATCCGGCCGAGTCTGCGAAGTGGCGGAACGAGGCGGCTGCACTGAAACACGACATTCGCACGGCGCTGTTCGATGCGATGGGCAAGTCGCCGGTCGTTCCGCTTGGCGACGGCAGTTGGTGCCCGACTGTGCCTCCTTGGGCCGAAGCCCGCAGCCCCTTGCTTCTCCATGCCGACAATTACAGCAACACCTACAATCACGGCACGGTGAGCACGTCGGATTCGTTGCTCGGGCCGCTCTATCTAGTCACCACGGAAGTGTTGGAGCCGAACGAACTGGCAACTACCTTCCTGCTGAATTTTCACAACGAGCTGATGACCAAGCGGAATGTGGCGCTCAGCCAGCCGTATCTAAGCCGGCATTCGCTGATCGATCTCATGCGCGGCGAGGAAAAGGCGTTTCTGAAAGCCCACTACGATCTTCTCACCAGCATTGCCGACCGCGAAACCCTCACATGGACGGAGCATTACTTCGGAGGCAGCCCGCACTCCGTCGACGGCGTCAATTGGTTCTTGATGGACACGCGCAGCATGTTGTATTTGGAGAAAGGCAACACTCTGGAACTGCTTTCCGGAATACCGCGCCGTTATCTGGAGGACGGCAAACAGATCGACTTGGACAAGGTGGTCAGTTATTTCGGTCCCTTCTCCCTGCACGTCGATTCGAAGGTCAACTCCAGCCGCATTCACGCCAGCATCGAGTTCTGCACGGATCGACGGCCGAAGCGAATTGAGCTGCGATTGCCCCACCCACAAGGTCGCAAGGCGCTTTGGGTGAAGGGCGGAACCTATGATCCGCGGACAGATCGCGTCACCATCGAGCCCTTCAACGGCCGGGCGGACGTAACGCTTGGTTTCTGACCTGACCCCGCCATGACCCCGCGTTAGAACGCCGTGGAATCATCCTTTTTCGGCTTCCATGGTGCTCAAGGTCCGCCAGGGTCGGCTTCGGCTATGCAAATTCCGACACGTCGCGGCTACTTCGACAGTTGGTACATCGATCCGGTTGCCGCCGTCATACGCGATGACGGCATTCTGTTGATCTACAACGGCGTGAACGCGGATCCCAAGTCGGGTGGGGATACCCGTCGAATGTACTACGCTCACTATCCGGCCCAAGCGCTGTTCAGCCAGAACGCTCCCACGCAGCTCTTGAAACGCAGCGACAGTCCTTTCCGAGATGGTGATCCAGAACTTGAGAAGAAGCCCATCGTGTTCTGGTGCGCCCCGCTCTACGAGGCGTGGTCTCTTGTGCCGTTTAAGGGCGAGTTGCTGCTTTACTGGCATCACGCCTTCGGCCGCAGATCCGTAGGACTGTGGAAAGCCCCCATTCCCGCAAACATGAGACTACGGCTGCACTCGCCTTTCTGATGCTGGTCACAAGGTATGCTCACCTGGGCCATAAAGAATCGCTGAGCCACGACACCTCTTTGCGCTTTCCCTCTCTCCCGTCTTCTCGCCCTTCTTCTCCGCCCGCAGATACATACCAACCGTTGGAAGGGTATTTGGGCGCGAAACTGTGCAAATACGTACAAAAATCGCGCAATTGAACACATTTTACCACCCAGATCGTCGCGGTGGGATCGCCGTGAGGCTAGAGTGAGGATTGGAGTTGTGGTGACTTATAGCGTGGAAGCGGAGTATCAACGCGAGATCGCGGCAAGCGAAGAAAGGGAGGTGGCAAGAACTGAATCGATCGGCATGTTTCCGCGCTTCGCGTGCGGGTGAGCACGCAAACGTTTGGCGCTTCGTCTGTGGTCGTGCTTGTGCGGGCATGGCGGGGCGCGTCGAGAACGCGTGTTTCCGAGAAGGATCGAGGGGGCGCGAGGACGGAGTGTTTTATGGAATGTGATGCTTCTTTGTGTACTCTTCAACGTCTCGCTTTCTTCTTTGGGAGGGATTTAACGATGAGGATACTTTTCAGGCTTTTCTTCTTTCTCTTTCTGTCGGGCTTGCTCTGCGCAACGTCGCTGCAAGCCCAGACAACCCGGGATTGGGTTGGCACGACCAGCGCCGATTTCAACGATTTGAACAACTGGAGCCCCAGCACCCCAGGCTGGGCGGGCGACACCCTGCAAGTCGACATGGACTCGTCGAACCAAGGCGGGGCCTACCTGCCGGTTATCTCCGCGGATGCAAATCTGGCTAGCATTTTCCTCGGATACGTGAGTCACCCGGGTTACGTCGCTCAGACCGGCGGCAGCGTCACCCTCTCCGGCTCCCTCTTCGCCGGCTATAACCCTGGGGGGCCCCTCGCCGGCACGAGCGTCTACCACATGACCGGCGGTGTGGTCAACATGGCTGGGAACTTGGACATCGGCATCGTCGGCAGCAACGGTCAACTGGACGTGATCGACGCCGCGATTCTCAACCCCGCCGTAATGGTCATGGGATATGTGGGTGGCGCCACCAGCACCACCGGTACGCTGAACATGGTGAATGGAACCATCTCAGTCGCTGGCGCAGCGCCTACCTCGGCTACGGCGACAGTAATTCTCACATGGTTATCGACATCACCGGGTCTTCCCTGTTAGCCATCAACGGTGCGGCTGGCGCCACGCTAATGGGCGATACCAACGGCACGTGTGACGTTACGGTGGGCACTTTCGGCGGGACCGACGCCCCGATCGTCAGCTCCGCCGGGTTCGCCTACCTCGGCACCCAGGGCAGCGCCAGTTCCGGCACGATGACCCTCAACGCCAACTCCCAGACCGGCTTCACCTACATGGTTGTCGGCGGCTTCACTGGCGCCGCCGACACCGGCGCGGGAACCATCACCATGAACGACAGTGCCTTGTTGAACACCGGCGGCTTCATTTACCTCGGTGTCACCGGCACGGGCGTCCTGAAGATGAACGGAAGCTCCACCTGTAATGCCGCCACGATGTACGTGGGTAGCAGTGGCGGCAATGGAAGCATTACCGTCGGCGGCTCCGCGTCGTTGACAGCCAGCGGCGATATCGACTTGGGAGGATCCGGTAACAGTACCGCCAATGGAACCGGAGAACTTACCGTCAATGATCAGGCCACGGTCGTCGGGAGCAACTGGATGCAAGTCGGCGTTTACGCGGTGGCCGGGAATACGCCCACCGGAATTGTCAACGTCAACGGCGGCCTGCTCTACGTGCCCTGGGTGAACTGCGGATCCCTCGGCGGCGAGGCTCATGTGAACCTCAACGGCGGCGTCTTTGCGACCGCCGGCATCCAAACCGCGGGCGACGTCTTTGCCCAGGGATTCAGCACCGGCGGTGGAACCGTGACCTTCGACGGCGGCACCCTGCAGGCCCTGCTGGACAACGACGACTTCGTCTACGTCCCCGCTGGCGGCGCGACTTTGGACGTCTACGTCGAGGCCGGCGGCGCGACAATCAACACCGACGTTTACAACGTCGGCGTGAAACTGCCCTTGCAGGCGGGAGCTACGGCCGGCGGCGGCTTGACCAAGACCGGCTCGGGCAAACTGACCCTCTACGGCAACAACACCTACACCGGCGCTACGCTGGTCCAAGAAGCGCGTTGTCGGTCGCCGGCTCGCTGCAGAGCAGCGTCACGGTCGATGCCGGCGCGAGTCTGGGCGGCAGCGGAACCATTAACGGCACCGTTAGCGGCATCCTGGGAGCCATCCTCCAACCGGATGATCCGTCCCTGCTGTCCGTCGTCGGCGACCTGGACTGGGCAGGCACGGTGGAACTGCTCTATGACGACGCTGCCACTCAGCCCGTCAGCAAGGTTGCCGTTGACGGCAATGTAGATCTGACCGGCGCGACCTTCGACTTCACGCAGGTCGGCTCGGCGCTGGCGGGAAGTTCCTACGAGTTCCTCAGCTATACGGGGAGCTTTACCGGATCCCCGACGGCCACGAACGTCCCGGCAGGCTACCACGTCGAATACGCGCCCGGCTCCGTCAGTCTGGCGGTGCCCGAGCCGGCGACGCTCGCGCTGTTGGCGATGGGTCTTGTCGGCCTGGTCGCCTACGCTTGGCGCAGATGCAAATAGTCAATAGTTCACCGACGTTGGGGTGGCAGTTCCACCGCCACCCCGACGCCTTTCATTCGTCGAGAGAAGATGCGACGAAAAGACTGTCCTGAAATAGCGGGCGTTAGTTCGTGACAACGAAAGAATGGTAGGTGCAATGCGGGAAATATGGCAACCTCGCGGAATCCGTCGAATCCTGAATGTTGCTCCCTGTGCGTCTTGCCGTTGCGATTGCCATCACCGCGTGAGATTCATCCGAATTGACGGGAGACTTTGCGAGGCAAGCCCTCCGAGGGGGCGTGGTGTCGGCCCAGCAAAATGGGCCGACACCCCCCCTTTGTTCAATGACTTCTGACAACATGGGGCCAGAGTAGCAACAATCGAGTATAGAGTGTTGCGCAATTCGGATCTCGGCGATGGGGCGGCAACATAACTTAGCGCGATTAGTGCAAAATGTCCAGCACGGGATGGCGAGTCCAGGCGCGGAAGCCAAGCATCAACTCAATATCGCGGCACGCGGGAACGAGGTGGCAAGAACTGAATAGACCTGCACCATCCACGTGCTTGGGGCAGCCAGATGTTTGGCGTTCTGCCTGCGACCGTACTCCTGCGGGCATGGCGCGGCGTGTTGTGGACGCGCGTATCCAGGAAGGATCAAGGAGACGCGAGAACGGAGTGTTTGATGGAATGTGAAGCTTCTTTGTGGATTCGTTAATGTCTCGATTTCTTCTTTGGGAGGGTTCGAACGATGAGGATACTTTTCAGGCTTTCCTTGTTTCTCTTTCTGACGGGCTTGGCCTGCGCAACGTCGCTGCAAGCCCAGACAACCCGGAATTGGGTTGGCACGACGAGCGCCGATTTCAACAATTTGAACAACTGGAGTCCAAGCACCCCCGGCTGGGCGGCTGGCGATGACGTGCAAATCGACATGGACTTGTCGAACGAGGGCGCGGCCAACCTGCCGATTATTTCCTCGAGTCCATCACCAGCTTTCGGCCTATTCGAGGTCGGATGCGTGAGTCACGCAGGTTACGTCGCTCAGACCGGCGGCACCGTCACCCTCGGCAGCGTGCTTTGGGTCGGCGTCGACACCACCGGCACCCCCGCCGGAATCGTGGCAGGCACGAGCGTCTACAACATGACCGGCGGTGTGATCAACATGGGCTCGAACATGGACATCGGCGTCCTCGGCAACAACGGTGAACTGGATATTTCGAACGGCGCCGCGATTAACAACACCGGCCAACTGGTCATGGGATTCCTGGGAAGTATTTCTGGTGGCGCATCCAGCAGCACCGGCACGCTGAACATGCAGGATGGATACCTCTCAGGCAGCAACGCCTACTTCGGCTACGGCGATACTGGTTCTCACATGACGGTGAGCATCACCGGAACTTCCCACTTGGACATTACCGGTGTGGGTAACGCGACGTTAATGGGCGATACCAACGCCACGTGTGACATTACGGTGGGCACTTTCGGCGGGACCGACGCCCCGATCTTCTCCTCCGCCGGGTTTGCCTACCTCGGCACCCGCGGCAACAGCAGTTCCGGCCAGTTGACCCTCAACGCCAACTCCCAGACGAGCTTCACCTACCTCGTTGTCGGCGGCTTCACTGACGTCACCGACACCGGCGCGGGAACCATCACCATGAACGACAGCGCCACGTTGAGTACTGGCAGCTTCAGTTACCTTGGTGTCACTGGCACGGGCGTGCTGAACATGAACGGAAGCTCCAGCTGTACCGCCGCCACGCTGTACACGGGCAGTCAGGGCGGCCATGGAAGCATTACCGTCGGCGGCTCCGCGTCGTTGACAGCCAGCGGCGACATCGATTTGGGAGGAGCCGGTAACAGCACCGCCAACGGAACCGGAGAACTTACCATCAATGATCAGGGCACAGTCATCGGGTATAACTGGCTGCAAGTCGGCGTTTACGCGGTGGCCGGAAATACGTCCACCGGAATCGTTAACGTGAACGGCGGCCTGCTCTCGGTGCCCTACATGAACGTTGGATCAATCGGCGGCGCCGGTCATCTGAACCTCAACGGGGGCGTCTGTGCGACCGCCGGCATCCAAACCGCGGGCGACGTCATGGGCTCCGGCGCCGGCTACGGCGGTGGAACCGTGACCTTTGACGGCGGCACCCTGAAGCCCCTGGCGAGCAACGACAACTTCGTCTACGTCCCCGATGGCGGTGCGCCTTTGGACGTCTACGTCAACTCCGGCGGCGCGACGATCGACACCAACGGCTTCGACATCGGCCTACAAGTGCCCTTGCAGGAGGGAACCACCGCCGGCGGCGGTTTGACCAAGCTCGGCTTGGGCAACCTGACGTTGGCCGATGGCAACACCTACACCGGCGACACCAACGTCACTGCCGGCGGACTCACCTTGACCGGTGCGAACCCCACGCAGTCAGGTACGATCTATCTGGCCAACGGCACCGGGCTCACCGTCGATTTTGTCGGCGGCACCCCCGCGAGCGCGACCAACACCAACGTCTCGTTCGCCGACAACACGACCTACAGCGTTACGACGAACGGTTCGACCGTCAGCATGATGGACATCAATCAGTTGAGTTCGGACGCCGGGGCCGCAGTGGTCATTGACCTCGGCAACCCCATTCTCTTCTCGTCCTTCACGGGAACGTACCCAGTGCTCAGCGGCGCGAGCGCGGGCGCCAACACTCCCAGCGTCCGCCCGAGATTTGCCACCTTTGGGCTAAATGATGTGACCGCGAGCGTTAGCGGCGGCACCATCAGCCTAACGTTCACCAACACCAGCTCTCGCGGCTTCGTCGGCGATAGCGGTGAAAGCGGCGGCGGTGACCAAACTTGGAGCTACAGCGAAGGTATTCCTGGTCAACCTGGTTACCAATCCAATTGGGCGATCAGTCTAGGTTCCTACGAAGTGCCCCCCGGCACCGACGGCAATGGCGTGAACGAGGTGGCGCCGTTCAACTCGTCGGCTTGGTACGCTACCCAGGGTGGCGACACCGACAAGAACCACTGCATCTTGGACGTAGTTCCCACGGTCAACACGATGTTGTTCAACGTCAGTAATGGTTACACTACCGGGTTCGTGGTCGACAGGGTGACTGCCGGCTCGACCAACGCGATTACGCTCAGTGCGGTTGGCTCGACCATTTCGGCCGAGGCGTCGGTGCAGGTTCTTTCCGGCGTCAACTCCATCAACCCCGACGTCAAGTTGGGCGTTGACACCAGCGGCACTGTCCAGTTTTACCTGGCCGCGAACAGCGAGTTGGACCTGAACGGCGCGTTGATGGAGGACGGTGGCGCCGCCAGCTTGGACGTCGTCGGCGGCGTTGGCGGCACCGCGGACACCCAGGGCATGTTGGTCCTACACAACCAGTTTGCCACGGGCACCAGCAACTGGAGCGGCAACCTCTCGGTCAGCAACGCAGTCGTCTCCACGGATTACCTGAGCAACGCCCAAGTGACCGTCAAGGATGGGACCCTGACCTATACGGGCGCGAGCACGACCATCGGCGCCGCGATTTCGCTGGACGGGGGAACCCTGAACTACGCCGCCTCGGCGAGTGCCACTTGCACCGGAGGTGTGACAACGCCAGGCGCTTCGGCGGCGATCAACGTTGTTGACCCCAGCGCCACGCTCACCATTCCTATGGACGCCGCTGGGACCCAGTTTTCCGCTTCTACCAACCTCTCCAAGGGAGGCCCCGGCACGCTGGTCTTGAGCAACAGCACCAACAGCGGCCAAATTATGCTCGGCGCGTTCCTGACCATTCAGGGCGGCACGCTGAGCTTCCAGTCGTCGGTTCCGACGACCTATGGTCTTAATGGCGCCACCACCTCGGGCACCATCGGCATTAGAGACGCCCCGGTCGCCATGAACGGGACGATCGCACTCGATGCCAACACGACGGTCAACTGCGGTGGCATCTACACCCTCTACGGGACCGACGACGTCACCCTCACCGGCAGCGGTACGATTAGCAACTCCTCGGAGCTGATCGACGAGGGCACTCTGACCCTGTCGGACCACGTCGTGGTCAACAGCTTCGCAAACCATGTGCTTGTCGCCGCCAGCGGCACCAGTACGCCCGCCACGCTCCACATGACCGACTACTCGGTCCTGTACGCCAGCGGTGACGGAATCGGCTGCACCTGGAACGGCAATGAGAACGGCACCATCCTGCTGGATGGACATGCCCAAATGACCTCGAACACCGACTACTATGGTCCCAACAATATTACCGGCGCCACCGAGAACCTCACGGTCAGCGGCTCGGCTTCGCTGAGCATTGCCGGCACTACGTACGAGGGAAGCGGCGGTGACAACACCAACACGTCGAACATCACCGTGAGCGACCACGGCAGGATCGACTACGGGACGTCGGGTGGCGGCGCGGCCTACATGGGCGACGGCGCCGACAACCTTAACATCACCCTGAGCGGCTCCGGCGTGATGGCATTCCACAACCCGGTTATTGACATCGGCATCACCGGCATCGATACCGTGAACATGTCAGGTTCCTCCCAGATGACTTGGGACCACAGCGGGGTCCTCGGGTACCTTGCTGTTTTGTCCACCGTCAATATCGGCGGGTCCGCTACGTTCACAACCACCAACCATGACGACGGCCTCGTGGACATCGCCGCCGGTGGAACGAGTGTAGTAAACGTCGGCGACGGCACAGGCAACGCCCTGTTCCACGCCACTACCATCGCTCTCGGTTACGAGAACGACGACGCCGGGCTCACCGGGGCCGATGCAACCCTGAATATCAATTTGGGAGGCACCGTCGAGGCCGAGCTTGTCCTGCCCTACACGATTTCGGGCAGCCCGACATCCTCGGTCCTTAACTTCAACGGAGGCACCCTGCGGGCCCTCCTTAGCAGTTCTTCGTTCGTCTCGGCAGGCGCCAGCACGGGCGTCTTCCAGGTGAACATCAAGGACGCCGGCGGCACGATCGACACCAACGGCTACTCCGTTGGCATCCCCGCCGCGATCACCCACGCGGGCACCGCGGCAACCGACGGCGGCTTGACCAAGGTCGGCCCCGGAACGCTGACGCTGACCGGCGCCAACACCTACACCGGGCCGACGACCGTTAAGCAGGGCACCGTCCAGCTCAACGGCCCGGATGCTCGGAACCCGATCCTCGCGGTCGGTGGCGCCGACATCCAGCACGGCTGGAGCACGATGGTGTTCGACTACAGCGGCGCTGGCGACAGCGATCCGACGGGCGGTCCGACGGGCGTTCTCGCTCTGCTCACTGCCAGCTATCACGGTGGACTGTGGGACACGGGCAAGTTCCTCAGCAGCACTGCGGTGGCGGAAGGAACGACGCTCGGTTGGAAGGACGATACCGGCGCCATGCAGGTCACCGTCATGTCCACTCTTCCCGGCGACGGCGATCTGAGTGGCACAGTCGACTCCACCGACCTCGGCTTGGTGATCAACAACTACAATCACGCTGGCGAGTGGGATACCGGCGACTTCAATTATGACGGCGTGGTCGACTCCACTGACCTCGGCTTTGTCATCAACAACTACAACCACGCGTTGCCGCTACCCTCCGAGGTTCTTGGCGGCAATCTTGATGCTGCCGGGATCGCCATGTTGGGCGCCGCTGGCATCCACGTCGTGCCGGAGCCGGGAACCCTCGCTCTGCTGGCCGCCGGCCTGTTGAGCTTGCTGGTCTACGCTTGGCGTAAGCGAAAGTAGTAGTCAATCATTCTCCGACGTTGGGGCGGCAGTTCAACTGCCGCCCCAGCGCGGGGAAGCGTGCTGCGGCCAGAAATGGAAGAGTCAACGGGGCCGGAAGTCTCTACTTTCGGCCCCGTTTCTTTATTTGCCCATCTGAAACATCGCCGCCACCGTGCAAATGAACTTCAGGGCGCTGGGGTCGGCGCCGATCGACTCGTCGGGCTTCTCTTCCTTGTCGCCGGACGACTCGCCGGTCTGCCCGGCGATCATTTGGCGGATGAGGTAGGAGTAGCCGGAACTGTAGCGGGAATAGTAGGGATTTTCGCCGAGATTGCTCTGGCCCGAGCAGCCGCCGCTTAGGCCGACCAGCGGGCCGAGCTCGATATGGACGAGGCGATCAAGCACTGCACCGCGGGCATCGGCATCTGGGAATGGGCCAGCAACGACCGCGGCTCAAAGCCCGACGTGGTGATGGGCTGCTACGGCGACGTGCCGACGATCGAGACGCTGGCTGCGGTCGATCTGCTTCGCCGCGCAGTTGCCCGAGCTGAAGATTCGCGTGATCAACGTCGTCGATCTCATGCGTCTTCCGCCCCCCGCGAGCATCCCCACGGGCTGTCGGACCCCGATTTCGACGAACTATTCGCCACCGAACGGTCGATCATCTTCGCCTTCCACGGCTACCGCTGGCTGATCCACCGCCTCACCTATCGCCGCACGAACCACGAGCACCTCCACGTCCGCGGCTACAAGGAGGAGGGCACCACGACCACGCCGTTCGACATTGCGGTCCGAAACGAGCTCGACCGTTTCCACCTCGCCGGCGACGTGATCGACCGCGTACCCGGTCTCGGCGCCAAAGCCGCCTACCTGAAGCAGGCCATCCGCGACAAGCTGATCGAACACACACAGTACATCTGCAAGCACGGCGAAGATATGCCGCAGATTCGGGAGTGGAAGTGGGGTGACAAATGGCGGACAGAGAACACCGACACGTAACAAAGGCATCCGCCTCCTTTTGGCGTCCCCGCCCCCTTTTAGCGTTCCCAGTAGGAGAGAGAGATGGGGTGGAATTATGGATGATGTAAAACTCCTGGATGTAGAGGAGCCGGTGAATTCGCCTCCGAGGCTGCGCTGGTATCAGTTTCGGCTGCGGTCGTTGCTGCTCTTCGTGACGCTTGTCGCGGTTTTCTGCAGTTGGTATGCAGTGAAGAAGCGGCAGGCAGACAGGCAGAAGGCGGCGGTCGACGAACTGCGTAGGCATGGATATGCCACATAGTAGGCAGCGTCAAAATTGAAATGCAAGGGAGTGGAAAACTGGTATAGGTGAAAACATCGCGGGGAGGTTCGATAGGGTGGTTTTTCGGAAACATCCTTTGGAACGGAGTCCCCGCGATGGCCCATCATCTTACCGTGGAAGAGCGTGAGGTTATAGCCCAGATGCGAAGTGGCAATCGGAGTCAGGCGGATATTGCCCGACGACTCGACAGGGCTGAGAGCACGATTTCCCGCGAACTGCGCCGAAATCGCAGTCCCAACGGCTATTGGCCCGTAGCAGCCCAGGAGAAAGCCGATGCGCGGCAACACCGGCCGCGCAGGCCCAAACTCGGCGAGCCCGACGTGCGGCGGTATGTTCAACAGCGGTTGAGGCAGTGTTGGTCGCCCGACGAAATTGCAGGCCGCTCGCGACTCGATTTTCCCCGCGATCGCTCGCGACAGGTGTCGCATCAGACCATCTACACGTGGATCGAATCGCAGGGATTGGCGGGAAAGAACTGGCGGCGTTACCTGCGGAGCAGCGGATGGAAACGGCCGGAACGGCGGAATCGTGGACGAATTCCGGCCTGCACCAGCATCGAGCGGCGTCCTGCCATCGTCGATCGTCGTGGGCGTTACGGCGACTGGGAAGGCGACACCGTGGTTGGCGCCAATCGCCGCGGCGGCGCCGTTACGCTGGTGGAACGGAAATCGCGTTACTTGCTGTTGGGCAGGGTCGTCAACCTGAAAGCCGCAACCGTTCGGCAATCCGCCGTCACGTTGTACCGCGCGACGCCGCCTGCGTTGCGAAAAACACTGACGCTGGACAATGGGAAGGAGTTTGCAGAGCACCAGCAACTTGAGGCGGAAGCCTTGCTGAAAGTGTTTTTTGCCAAGCCCTACTGCGCCTGGCAGCGCGGCACGGACGAGAACACGAATCGGCTGGTCCGCCGTTTTTCCCCAAAGGCACGGATCTGGCCGCAATCCCGGAGCATCGATTCACCAAAGTCCAACAACTTCTGAACGACCGCCCTCGAAAATGTCTCGGCTATCAAACACCCAGCGAAGTCCTCGGACCACGACTACTTCTTGCATTTGACACTTGACAGTGCCGTGAGGTGGACCTGGTTGTCTAGACCACGGATTACGATTTCTTAGATGGAGGGGACCAGCGGCCCGCGAAACCCATTCCAAAGGTTTCGCGCGGCCGCAGAGCCGCTCCCCCAGTATGAGTACAGAGAAACTTCTCCCAAATTTTTCCGAGAAAAGTCGCGTTGATTTGGACCACTGTGATGACTCTGTTGGACGCCTCACGCCGCCGCGTACACGATCGCCGGTGTGAGGTAATCCAAGGCCGCGTGCAATCGCTCGTCGTTGTAAAACAGGAAGAAATCGGTCAGGCCCGCCTCCAACGCACGCACCGTGGCGTAGTCGTGAAGGTAAACGCACTCGTACTTCACCGTCCGCCACAATCGCTCCACGAACACGTTGTCCATCCAACGGCCGCGGCCATCCATGCTGACGGCCACGCCTGCCAACTCCAACCGGTCGGTGAACGCACGCGCCGTGTACTGCACGCCCTGGTCGGTGTTGAAAATCTCCGGCGTGCCGCTTGCCAACGCCTCGTCCAGTGCCTCCAGGCAAAACAGT
This sequence comes from uncultured Planctomycetia bacterium, assembly GCA_963815695.1. Classification (GTDB taxonomy): domain Bacteria; phylum Planctomycetota; class Planctomycetia; order Pirellulales; family Thermoguttaceae. The sequence continues at coordinate 372,932 of CAWFIG010000014.1, read as the reverse complement.
CCGTCGAGTGTGTTCGACAATCGCCACGAAAGCACGTAGCGGCTGTACCAATCCATGACCACCGTCAGGTACATCCAGCCGTGTGGCATCGGCACGTAGGTGATGTCGCTCGACCACACCTGGTTCGGCCGCACAATGGCCACATTTCGCAGCAAATACGGGTAAATGCGATGCTCGGCGTCGTTCCGCGAAAGATGCGGCTTGGGATAAATCGCTTCCAAGCCCATCAGCCGCATCAGACGCTGCGCCCGCGTGCGGCTGATGCCCAACTGCTTGGCCATCTTCCGGCTGCCGTAGCAGGGCGTCTTCAGGTATTGTTCGTCGATTCGACGCATCCATTGCAGATTCTCCGCCGACTCGCCCGCCGGCCGGTAATACCAACTCGACCGATTCAACCCCAGCAGCTCACACTGCCGGCGCACACTCAACCACGGAAGTCCCCGCTCAATGCACTCCCGCTTGAAGTCAATCGAGTCGGGCAACTTTTTTTTTCAGCCACGCCGATTCCATTTGCAACCGGCCGATTTGCTCGTACAACTCGGCGATCAAGGTGTCTTGGTTTTCGACCTTGCGGCGTTGGTCGCCGGAGAACAACTCCGTCGCACCATCGAGCAACTGCCGTTTCCACTGCCCAATCTGGGTCGGATGCACGCCGAACTGGGATGCCAGTTCGCCCGTCGTTCGATCACCCCGCACTGCCGCCAACGCTGCTTTGGCCTTCAAGGCCGCCTCGATCCGTCGCCGCTTCGCTCCCATGTCTTTCTCCCAAAAACTGGACCTATCCTACCAGGGATTCGACTCAAAGTCGTGGTCCAGTTTCTTGGGTCCACTATACTGGAACTGATCCAACGGGAAAAGCGGGCGGCCGAACGACGACTGAAGGCGGCCCGATTCCCCAATCCCAAGACGCTGGAGGATTTCAAGTTCGAGGCCCAACCGCACCCCAACGGCCCACGTGGGCCAACGTTGCCGCCCCGGCCGCATGTTCGCATCGTCACTTCCTTTACGCGCGTACGCGCCAGAATACGCGCATTCCCCGCAAAGCAAGGAGGTTGTTTGCAACCACTTGCAAAACAGAAAGCCTTTGGGTAAAGTGCCACCTGAATCCGTGACGGTGTTTTGGACGTTTCGTTGCGAATAGGGCTTGTTCTTGCGGCTGAATTGGAGATGATGGGTGGGCAGGACGATTCACCCGGAAGGTGAAGGGAGGAACCCCATGCAATTCATCATTTCCACCACCGACGAAGTATTGTTGCCGCAGTCGGGTTTGGCGTTGGTCGGCGCGTTGTTGCAGCAGACTAAACTGCGGCAGCGCATCGACGCCCTCGACGTGGAAGGCTGCCCGCGGCCGGAGGTCAAACACGGCGACGTGGTGGCCGCGGCCGTCGGCCTGCTCTGTCTGGGCAAGTCCGATTTCAATGACATCGAGGCGTTTCGCGACGACCCTTTCTTCCGCCTCTCGTTGGGTCTGCGGCAGATTCCCTCGGAGGCCACGCTGCGGCAGCGGCTGGACGCGATGCGCGACGGCTGCGGGGCGATCCTCCGCGAGGAGTCGGCGCTGCTGGTGCGGAAGCTCGCCCGCAAGCCGACGCCCTGCCACGGCGAGTGGGTCGCCCTGGACGTGGACGTTTCCCCCTTCGACAACAGCAACACGAAGAAGGAGGGCGTTTCCTGGACCTACAAGGAAGTGGCCGGCTACGCGCCGATCTTCGCCTACCTGGGCGAGGAGGGCTATGAAGTGCATTGCCAATTGCGGGAAGGCAAGCAGCACTGCCAGGACGGCACCCCGCAATTCCTCGACGAGGCGCTCGATTACGCGGAGCGGATCACGCGGGCCAAGCTGCTGGTGCGGCTGGACTCCGGCAACGACGCCATCGAGAACATCAAAGTCTGCCGCAAGCACAAGGCCGACTGGATCATCAAACGGAACCTGCGGAAGGAATCGCTGGAGGACTGGCTGGAGGAGGCGCAGGCCCACGGAGACTGGGAATTCCCGCGGGAAGGCAAGGAAGTTTACACGGGCGAGACGTGGAAGGAGCGCGACGGCAAGCTGTACCGCGTGGTGTTCGAGGTGATCCGGCGGACGATCAAAGCGAACGGACAAAGGCTGTTGGTGCCGGAGATCGAGGTGAACACCTGGTGGACGAGCCTGAAACTGCCGGCGAAGAAGGTGATCGAGTTGTATCATCAGCACGGCACGAGCGAGCAGTATCATTCGGAGATCAAGACGGACCTCGATCTGGAGCGGCTGCCCAGCGGGAAGTTCGCCACCAACGCGACGATGCTCTCGCTGGGGCTGATGGCGTACAACATCTTGCGGTTGTGTGGCCAGCAGGGTTTGAAGGAGCAGCGTCGCCTGCCGGCCGAAGAACGCGCGCCGCTGAAGAAGAAGGTTTTCCGCCGGCGGTTGCGGAGCGTGATCCAGGATTTGATGTATTTGGCGGCGCAATTGGTGCGGCACGCCAACCGTTGGCGGATGGTTTTCTACCGGAACAGTCCGTGGGGCGCGACGTGGCGTTGCCTGTACGCGCGCTTCACCGGAGCGCCAATCGCGTGGAGCGGATAGGATGCAGGCCGAAGGAGTCCCAGGTGGAACTGAGTTGCGGCTTGGTGCGGAGCCGGTCTGCGCGGAGGCGGCCTTGCCGGCGAGGTTTTGCCCTCGTGCTGGCCGCCGACCATAGTTTCGCGCGTGCCGTTGCATGAAATCACGCCCCCAAGGCGACATCCAAGTTACGAGACCGCACTTCTACTGTTTTCAAGCAAAAACCGTCACGGATTCAGGTGCCACTCAGTATAGATTTAGGGTGAAAAACTCGGCTCGGCTTTGGTTGCCTCATAACCTCGAGGTCACAGGTTCAAATCCTGTCCCCGCCACTTTCCGAAGAGGGTTGCGTCCGAATGCCGGACGCAACCCTTATCTTATTGCGCTTAGAGGCGATCTGGCAGGGTCTTGACGCCCCCCCATTCGAGCGCGAAAATGACGCGATACTTGACCGGATTTCGGCGATCGAATACTTGTCATACAGATGACTCCAACGTGCAAGTGATGACATGAGCGTTCTTACCTACGTTTACCCAAGCGAACCAAAACGACTGGCGGTCGATTCGCTTCTGGCCGCGCTCTCGAACGAATCGGGCGGCTTCATGGTCGCGGAATGCAAACGAAAACCCCGTGCGATTCCCGATTGGTCGTACCTGCTCCTCTCGCACAAGTCGCACAGACATCTGCGCTTTCGAATTCGTCGTCGCTCGAAACACCAGATCGAATATCGAATGGTTGGTCGACCGTTATGCCAAGAATCGCAACATTGACGTTGTCTGTGGCGCTAAGAAATACATCTGGTCCAAAATCAGAATCGGTGATGCGTCCGATCGCGAACTGATGGCCGGGTTCAAATCGCATTATTGGCTGATCTGGTTGTTGGCCCGCCTTTCAAACGGATTGGTTGACCTGCCCGAAAACGGAAAATTGTATACCTGTTCCGGGTTCGCGAGGCACAAGAACGCGATGTAAATGGGCGTCGAGGTTTGGGAGGTTCGGGCGACAGCATATGCAGTTCCATTGACCGACACGCGTTGAGTTCGCTCCGCTAACCGGACCGAACCATGACATTTCGGTTTGCTCTATCGCTCGCAACCCTGCTTTGTCTCTCCCCACCCGGCACGAGATGAATCGAGGAGGGTTCGTTTCTCACCACTTTCGAAAAGGGTTGCATCCGAATGTCGGAGGCAACCCTTTTCGTTGCGTCAGATGGGATGACGGGGGCGATGCCGCGCCTGTGTCGGAAGTTGGCAAGAAAACGGTCAACAAGTCTGGCGGACAAGGTCAGTTCACTTCCGCGTGGTCGACTTGGTACATGACGCCCCGGAGGTTCTTTTCCTTTTCGATCCGCTTCATCGTCTCGACGGCTTGGTCGCGGCTTTTCACGCTGGCGGGTTGCGTCTGCGCCTCCGACGGGAGGTTGTTGAACTCGCTGTAACACTTGAACGCGGCCAAGTAGTCGGGCGAAAACAACAAAGCGGACATCGGTTTCAACTCGTCCAGCATTTCCGCCTTGTTCTTGGCAAACAGATCGGGCTTTGCCGTGTGCTTTGTATAATTCCAGCCGGGCTTGTAACCGGCAGGCTCTTTCAACTGAATCGCTTCGAGGCGCTTGACGACACCGGCAAACACTTTCGGCTCGAATTGGAGCCTGCAAAGGACCACGTCTGTTTTCACAAAGCCGATCACCATTCCCAACAACGCCTCCGTGCTGACCGTTTGACCTTTGTTTGCCGGTGGGTAACATTCGAGGTCTTGAAACCCGCGAAGCCGGGCGGCAAAAATCAAGAGACCGGCTTCCTCCAAATCGCCTGCCCGCAGGGCCCCGGAAGCCGCGGTGGCCAACTCGAAGGCATTTGCGTTTTCGGGATGGGCAATCACTTCCTTCAATGCCTTGTCGCCGGCGACGAATGCCGGAACCAGAGTGCGACGTACGTTCTCTTCGTGGCCCGCCAGAGTCACCGTTTCCATGGTGACTTTAATCGGGTTGCGCTTGTTTAGCGGAAATTGCCCTTCGAGATCGACACCTTCTTTCGCTTGCGGCGAGTTTTCGCTCGGCGCATCGGGTGACGCGCGAAGCAGTGAGGCGGCAAGCAGAACCAATGTTGCCAACGACAACGTCAAAACTGGTTGGAAAGCGATCTTCATGAAATCTGCCCTTCTTCAAGAGGAATGGTAGCGACTTCGCCAACCGCTGCCGTTGTCGCATCGCCGCACTGTACTGCGATGCGACAACGGCAGCGTTGTTGGACGTCCCGAACCAATTCTAGGTCGCGAAAAGCCAGGCGAAATCGTTACCAACAGGGGGGGCGGAGCAGAGGCAGCTAGTTTTGCGCATCCCCTTGACCGATGTGTGTCGATGCGCTCCGCTCACCGGTCCGAACCATGGCATTTCGACCCGCTATATCGCTCGCAACCCTCCTTTGTCTCTCCTCACCCGGCACGGGATATTCGAGGAGGATTCGCCCCGCTCCACTTGAAACCCTTGGTTGCGAAAAAACGCGACCCACGGGTTAACGACTAAGGCCGAGGCTCACCGCGTCGGCCTTTCGCGTTGAAACGGCAGTCGCCGCAACAAGTTGCGTCTGGTCGACTCGGGGCACAACGTCACCGCCTACGCACCGCCGCTTATGAGCAGCGGGACCATCAATTCCGGCAAATGGGTCGAGGTGACCTACCGACCCGACGCCCAGGAATGGTTCGTCACCGGGGCCGAATGCTGATATGTAACTCCAATCCCAAATCCCAAACCACTGTTTCACATGTCCGCACCCTGGCGATTTCTGCCCTGTTCGAGTTGCTGCGACTGCGTCTTGCTGGCGGATGAGTTTGAGCGCGTGGGCGTGGGTAGCGGCCGGCGGCTATAAACGCCGTGTAGGATAGCTAAGACCCGGGCAGATCGCCTGCTTGGGCCTCCAGGTCTTTCCGCCGTTCGGCAGACTGGTCGTTTACTGCTTGCCACTGCCCCGCCGCGATTTGAGAAAATCATCGACCAGCGTCTTGGCGGCGTCCCGACCTCCGATGCCCAAGGCAATCGCCACGGCGACGGCAACGGCGCCTAACGTGATGCCGAATGCCAAGTTGATGATCTCCTGGGCCAGATTCATTTGGCGCAGGCCCATCGCGCCAGCCAGCACCAGAATTGCGACCCGAGCGATCATCGACAAGAGCCGGGCATTGGCAATCGCCGAATCCCGGACCATGTCGGCCACGAGCTTGGCGAAGAACAGGCCGAAGCCGAAAATCACCAAGCCGAGCAACACGCGGCTAGCAAACGTCAGGAAATCGCCCATCATGCCGGCCAGCAAGTCAAAGCCGAGCATCGGCAAGGCCTGCATCGTGGCGAACAGGACGATGGCGACCGTCACGACCGTTCCGGCGATTTGAGACGGCGTGCGATGGCCCTCGACGGGTGTCGCCGCCAGCCCGAGTCGGGCCGGCAGCTTGTCGAACCCGATCGCCGCCAGCATGTTCGTCGTCAGCCCCGACACGAGGCGGGCGACAATGTACGCCACGCCGACCACCAGTACGGCGGCAAAGATGCCCGGCAGCGTGCCCAGGATGATGTTCAGCATGTGGCTGGCCGGGCCGGTAACCGCTTCCATTTGCAGAGCGTTCAACGAGCCGACAATTACGGGGACCAGGATCAGGATGTAGACCACGAGGCCCAAGGCGACGGAGAACTTATTGTCGCCGATCACGCCGGAGAGGCCGACCCGTTGGCTCAGGCGATCCGCGCCTGCGGCCACCAACAGGTTCGTCGCGACCCGCTGCACAATGCGCGCCACGAACCAGCCGATGCCGAGGATCACGGCCGCGGCCAAGAGATTGGGCATGAATCCGAGGATTTTGGCCACCATGTCTCTGACGGGCGCCAACAGGCCGGGAACGGCCAAGGCATCGAGCAGGGCAGGCAGGAACAACAGGTAAACCAGCCAATAGGTAGCGTCCGACAGTGTCTTTGCAACGGGAAAGTCTTCCTGTTTTTCGACACCCGCCTCGTGCGTTAGGCGGCGATCGATCTTAGTTGTCGTGAGCACCTGCCGGACCACGAATCGCAGCACGGTGGCCACAATCCAGGCCAAAAACACCAACACGCCGGCCGCGATCAAGCGGGGCGCAAACTCGAAGAACCGATTGAGAAACGCAGTCAGAGGCTCGGTGACGATCGTAAGCCCCAAGGTCTGGAAGAACGCCACCAGCACAAAGAGCATGATCAGGTAGAACACTCCCTTGCCAATGCGGCGGCTGACCTGCAAGCGATCGGCCGCGCCTTCGGCGGCCACCGACTCGGAGAGTCGCCGGTCGCGCCGGTCCGGAAGGTAAGATACCCCATGCCGGCGGGGCCGTAGCCCACGTCGTGTACCACGGGACCGGCCGTCAAGGAGGCCCCGTCCTCAACCAGCACGCCCCCCAAACTTCCGTCGCCGATATCCAGCCAGTTGGTCGAAACCTGGCTGCCCGGATTGTAAGACAAATTGTACACTTGGAGAAGGCCGCCCTCGTTGACCGAGAGCACGTTCCCGACGTCAAGCCGCATGTCAGCCAATAACAGGCCGCTGTGGATGACGTTGGCACTGCCGGTAAGCGTGTACTGCATCGGTTCGCCAAGCGGACCAAAGCCGACGTAGCCGTCGGTCTTCACGTTGAGTTCCGAGTTGGTAGGGCTGGTGCCGAAGTACACTATAGTGGAGTCGGCTTGTGCGTCGAACCAGGCCACGTCATCCAGCCCGGGTACCGCGTTCGGATCCCAGGCCGTCGGCTTGTCGAAATAGTAGAAATAACCGGGCGGGCCGATCCAGTGATAATCGCCGGCGTTGGCCGGACCCGCCGGGCCGCCCAGCAGCCCCGCCGCCAGCGCCGCGGCCAACAAGCACTTGGCCGCCACCCTGCCGAGGATCGCTCTTCGTCTGCGGAAGCAGAAGACGGCCAACGCGCCGCAAATGAGCAAGGCGAGGCTGCCCGGTTCGGGGACCGTGCTCAGATGGAAGTTGTCTAGTCCGATGCTCCCCGCGTAACCGTGGGGATTCGCCTTCTTGATGTCCAAGTACTCAAGATCCTTCCAAACCGACGAGTCGAAAGTGACGGTCTGGTACGCAGTGGTGAAGTTATAAGTCTGTCCTCCGGACCCGGTGAATGTTGCTGGGCCGCGGCTCACCTCGCCGTAGCCCAGAACGTCCACGCTAGACAGGTCAAACTTCCCAGTCGCGGCGGTGACGCGGACTACCGCGTCGCTCGTGTACGACATCAAATCAAGGTACCGGTCGGTGCCGGGCCCATTCCGCGGGTTCAGGGCTACGTAGTTGCCGTACTGGATCATTGTGAATGTGTACCCTGATTCCGTGTACGACGGATTACCCGCATCGAGCGGCTGAGTAGAGCCGCTTCCAAAGGTGATGGTCTCCGCCGAGAGCGGCGCGGCCAAGAGCGCCACGGCCGCCAGGGCAACGGCGGCCCGCAAGGGCAGAGGATTCTTTCGCCGCCTCCAGAGCACGAGAGCCAACGCGCCGCAGATGAGCAACATAATGCCGCCCGGTTCGGGCACGGCCGTCAGGGAGCCGGTGACGTAGAACTTCGAGGCGTCCCAGTAGAGCCCGCCGCCGAGGTCGGGCAGCGTGATGCTGCTGAACTCGCCGGAGAGCGTGCCCCAATCGAACAAGTCGAACGAGTCGCCCAACTGCGGCTGGAAGCCGTCGTAGAGTTCGACCTCTAGCGGGCCGCTGAGCGAGAGCTTGCCGCCCACCAGGATGGCGTCGTAGCCATCGCCGCGCTCTGTGCCGCCCAGTTGCATGAGCATCGAGGCGCCGCCGCCGAGCGTCAGGGCGCCCTCGAAGCTGATCTGGCCGGGGCTATGGCCGGGGCTCACCTGGCCCAGAACGACCGTCTCGCCGTCGCCGGTGAAGGTTCCCTCGCCGCTGAGCGAGCCGTAGATTGTCAATTTGCAGCCCGGCTGGATTTGCACCACGGCCGCGGAGTTGTTGTCCAAGAAGCCCATCAAGTCGAGGTCGCCTTCGCCGACGCTGATGAGGCTGGTGTTCCAGATGCCGCCGCGGAATGTGCCGTGCCCCATGATCCGGCCGCCGTTGGACATTCCCATGCCCGTGTTCTCAAACGTGCCGCCTTGCAGAACGACATCGGCGCCGCTGCCGTGGATGCCGTGACTGAAGACCATCGTTGCGCCGTGCGCCACTTCCCAGCGGCCGTCGGAGATTCCCGCTTCCGCATAGCCCCCGCTGGCCATGGTCAGCACACCGCCTTCTGCCCGCACCACGCTGGCTCCGGTGGGAGCGATGTAGTTGGTAATCCGGCCGGCGCCGGCGATCGTGCCGTAGTTATCCAAATTGTCGCCGGCGAGAATGGCGCGTGGCCCCTCAAGCACGATACGTCCATTGTTGAAGAGTTCTTCGCCAAAGAGGGTCAGTTGGCTGCCGTCGGCCATGCGCAGCTCTCCATCGTTGCCCGCGAAGTTGTCCACGACCAGCGGCGTGGCCCCGTTGGCGTAGATCAGCCCGCCCATATTGAAAAGTTGCCCGGCGATGCCGCCGCTGCCGACGATGCTGCCGCTCTCCTGGTTGTCGATCGAGTTGCCGGTTCCCAGTTGGCCGCCATCGAGCGCGATCAGGCCGTCGTTGCCGATTCCATCGGCGACGTAGAGTTGCTGGCCGAGGCCAATGTGGATGTTGCCGCAGTTGTAGGCGGCGCTTTGCACCTGGAGTTGGCCGGTCAGGTCGATCGAGCCGCGGTTGTCCAGGAACGTCATCACCTGGCCGCGGCCGGTGAGGCTGCCGCCGTAGTCGTTCGTAAAGTTGCCATCGCCCATGATGATGCCGTTGTCGATGGCCAAAATGCCGGAGTTGGTCAGTCCGTCGCCGTTGACCGTAATGATCCGACCGGCGGGCATCTCCATGTAGCTGTAGTTCTGGATGCCCTTGGAGGCGGTGAAATCGGCGTGGAAATTGGCCGTGCCGAAGTTCACCAGCCGGGCGTCGAAATCGCCGGCGTAGTAGTTGAACTGTGCCGCGGTTTTGCAGGTGCCCTCTCCCCCAGCACATCCCCCTCGACGCGGCCGCCGATCTGGTTGAAGTCGCCGCCGGAGAGGATGCCGCCCATGGGCCGGAAGACGCCGCCGGGCCGCAAGTTGATGGTCTGCGGCGAAAGCACGCCGCCGGCGAGTATCGTAGACGCCACTTTGCCCGTGCGCAGCCCAACTCCAACGTGTCGACCACGTGGACTGCCGTTGTCCTGGACGAAGACGCCGGGGCCGTCGTAGCCGACGTAGACAGTGCCGTCGCAGATCAGCCTGGCGTCGGGGCTGTCGCACAAGTCATACCATCCGCTACCGCCGGGCTCGTAGCCGATATAGATATTGCCCGACACGTTGGCTTGTCCGCCGCTTTGGCCGAAGTCGCCCGAGCCGCGGCGACCGACGATCAACTCGGGGGTGATCAGCGCGCCGCCTTGGAAGTCGTAGAAGCCGTTGCTGCCGGTCTCGTTGCCGACGGTCACACGCGTGGTGGCGTTGTGCGTGCCGTTGGTCTGGGTGAACGTGCCGGCGCCGGTAGCGCCGACGAACGTCTCGCCGGTGTTTAAGAGTCCGTTTCCGCTGAGCGTGTAATGGCCAGGTCGGTTGTTGGAGTGCCCGATCCATAGCCCAATCCTGCGATTTGCAGGGCGGTGCTCGCGTTGTGGGTTCCGCCCGATTGCTCGAACGTGCCGCTGCCAAAGTAGCCGACGTTCGTCCACTTGGTGGAAAGATTTCCCGTGCCGCTGAGCTGGTAATCGGCCCCGCTGGTGCTGCAATCTCCAATGGTCAGGCCGTTGGCCACCGCGAACGAGCCGGCGGAGTGTAGAAAGGTTCCCTTCCCGCCGTTGAAACCGACGTAGGCGTATCCTCCCACCGAGAGTTGGCTGTTTCCGCTGAGCTTGTAGGAGTTGTCCTCGCTCACTGTTGCCAACCACTAAGTTGTTTGCGATTTGGTGGCTGCCGCCATCCTGGACGAAGGTGCCCTTTCCGTCTAGGCCGACGACCGTGTCGATACGTGGAGAGCGTCCCGCCGTGGAGGTTGTAAGCGCCCTCGCCGCCGGCTTGACGACCAAGAAAGAGGTCTAAGATCACTTCGTGCGACCCATCGTTTTGCGTGAAGGCGCCGTTGCCATAGTCGCCGACGATCGGCGTAGTAGTCGGAAAGATGGCTGTTCTGGCCGCTGAGCGAGTACGTGCCCTGGGAACCTGCTTCATCCCCAAGCGTGAGTCTGTTACTGATCATGTGCGTGCCGCCCGTGTGACAAAGTTGCCAGTCCCGCTTTTTCCCACGATGGCGTAGGTAGTCCGCTAGTTGGCTACTCCCGCCCAGCGTGTACTGGCTGCTAAGGAAGTCAATTTTCAACGTGCCGTCGATTTGCACGCTGCTGTCGGTCTGGCTGATGAACCCCGGCCCCCATCCCGGCGTTCCCAAGCCCACGTCTACATCCGTGCCGATGTGCAGCGATCCGCTATTTGTCAGCAAAAGACCGGGAGTGCCGGATCCCGCCACGCGCAGGAAGTTGGCTTCGCACGATCCGTGTAAGCTGTCGATAAGTGCGGTTCCGCCAGTCACATAGGCGTTGTCGCTCAGAGTGGGGTGTGGGGCGGTCACCCACTCATCGTCCGTCCATACCTTCCATACGTAGTCACTCTCCCAAAAGGTAGCCGAACCGTCCCAATTGAAATACTTGTTTTCGCCGGATGCGGACCGGGCCGCGGCAGAGAGCATGGCCGCGGCGGCCAGGGACAGACAGAGCGATTGAAAGGTTTTCATGAGAAGCTCCTTGAAATGTGGGAGTATCGGAAGATGATTTTGCAATTTGGCAACGCTATAACCGTTTGCAGGACAAAGTAATCGTGAGGGTCGTTTACGACCCTTTCCGCCTGCAGGCGGTATTAGGCCCGGCGTTTACGCCGGGTTCGCGGGGGCGGTCACTCCCCTTCAAATCCAGGCGTTCGTGCTGTCACGCCCGTTCGACGGGCGTCCTGCTCGACGCGGGCAGGAGGCTCGTGAACGAGCCTGACATTTCACAATCATTCTCTGCCTCGCTCCAACCCGGCGTGAACGCCGGGCCTATTACCGCCTGCGGCGGACAACGCCCGTAAACGGGCGTAATTTTCGTCTTTTCCTGGTCTCGGATTTGTATGTAACAACGAGGGCGTTGCCCTGGGCTGGGAGAACGGCCGCCCCTTCGGGGCTGCAACTTGCCAACGGGCAATCTTCAATTTCTAATTTGCAATCTGCAATTTTCAATTTGCAATTTGCAATCTCTTGCGCCTCCGCCAGCCCCAAGCCGCTATCGCGGCGCAGACCAGCAAGGTGAGGCTGCCCGGCTCGGGGGCGCCGGGCAGGAAGCCCTCGCTCATCTCGATGCTGTAGACCTCTGAGGCGAAGCGTTCCACGCCGCCCACCATCACGGTGAAGGTGGGATCGATCTCGACAATCGGATCGGCGATCGCCTGCCAGTCGCCGGCACAACCGATACCAGTTATTTGTTCGTCAACGCCGGTGTCCCCGGCTGCTCGGATGGCCAGAAAGCCGGTCTGGTCGGGCCTCTGCCGCCGCAGCCCGTCAAACGTCAGCGAGTCGGACTGATGACCGTAATTGCGCCGCGCCGAGGAGCGTTTCGTAGTAGGGGGAATCGGGACTGCGATACTTCACTGTCGCCGTCGCCCAGGGCGAGTTCGGACGGCCACCCGGCACGGGCGTGACGCTGACGTCTGCGCGGGCTTTAAGGGAAATGGGCACCGGCACGTTCGGCGCGGACGGGTCGTCCTTCACGACGCGCAAGCCATATGTGATTTCCGCCTCCGCGTGGGCGGCGGCCAACGCGCGGGGAACCTTCGGCCAAGCTCCGCATCCCCCGGATGCGCTCCCCTGGACGTCGACGCGGGCGATATGGCCGGGCGTTAGGCTCACGCGCAAGACGTATTGTGCGAATGTGCCTTCCCATGTAGACGGATGCTCGCTGCTGAAGGTTGCATCCAGAGAATAGATCCCGGCAGCGTAATACTTTTCGCTTTGGGAGACCTGCGTGGGGTATCCGTTGTCCGGGTATGACAGAAAGCTACCCCTGAGCCAGGCGAAGTAGTCGGCCGCCTGGACCATTTCGGCGCAAACCGGCCGCTGGGCGCAAGCAACAGCGCCGCGGCGGCCACGAGGATCGCCATGACCGCCCGCCGTGTGCTCCAACGTGATGAGATCGTCTGGTTCATTGCGGGCCTCGCGGGCTTGCGCCCAGGTTAGAGTAAAACGGAAAGTCAGTGGTCAGCTGCTCCGTTGCCCAGGCTCAAAGCTGCCCTCGGTTGCGCAGGCGCTATTTGAACCCACATTTCCGGGATCGCAATATCCCTTTTCAGGGGCATCGCCTCTTGGTACAATCGTTGGTACAATCGAGATTAGTGCGGTATCGGCATTGCCGGCCGTTGAAAAAGCGGGCGAAGAGAGATTGTTGGGGTGGCAGTTGTACTGCCACCCCAACATGGGACTTATTTAATGGGCTGTCAGAGGGGCCGGAAGGGAGGTGTTCGGCTGATGGGACGCTCGACGCGATTGCGATTGAGCGACGTGCGCCGCGTTTTTCGCCTGCTGGGCGAAGTCCGCGAGTTGGGGGCCGATCCCCCGCCAGTGGCGCCGGCACGCGCTGGAAGGGCTGATGCGCCTGACCGGCGCCTACGTGGGCTTCAGCGGCCTGGAGCGGGTGCCGATGCGCGGCAACCTACAGGACCAGTTCACCGTGGTGGACGTGGGCTGGCAATCCGCCGCCGAGCGCCAAGTCTATATCGAGTTCATGCAAACCGGGGCGATGCTCGACGATCCGGCCACCGCGTTATTGATCGAGCGCGCCGGACAGCCGCTCACCCGGCTGCGGCGCGAGTTGGTCGAGGACGCGGCCTGGTACCGGAGCCGGAATTTTGATCGCTACCACCGGGGCGGCGGCTGCGACGACCTCATCATCTCGCACCAAGTGGCGCCCGTCCCGAATTGCATGGACATGATCACCCTCCGCGGCGCCTACGGCGACAGGCCGTTCGACTGGCGCGGCAAGCAGATCGTGGCCTTGTTCCATGCGGAGTTGTCACGGCTGTGGCGGCAGCCCCCGGACGGGTTCCGCGGCCTATGTCGACTTGCCTCGCCATCTGCAACGGCTCGTTGATCAACTGCAAACCGGCCGTAGCGAGAAGGAGGCGGCCGCCGCGCTGGGCCTCAGCCCTCATACCGTCCACACGTACGCCAAAGAACTCTACCGCCGCCTGGACGTCCAGTCACGCGGCGAAGCCCTGGCCAAGCTGCAATCGGCGTATGACTTCATACCGCGGCTGTGAGGCTAGGCAAGCAACGGGGAAGAGTAAAGGGGTCGGGAGTCTTTAATCGCCCTTGGTTTGTGATTTCCACGGACGCCCACGAGGACGGAGCGTCGATTGCAGGCCCAAGCGCTTCGCCGTCCGCTGCTGCCACGACGCCTCGCCAAACGGTGAGCCACGGACCACGGAACGCCGCAATCCCTCCAACTCCGCTTCGCTCTGCGGCGTTTGCACGTGCTGCCGCCAACGTCCCGGCAGCGCCACGGGGCCGTCGTCCAAGAGTCCCGCCTTGTTGCCGCGAACCCGATGCCAGAGACTCGACCACCGCCACGCATCGGCCGTTTCGACCAGATTCGCTCGCAACGGGTTGCGCTCCACATACCGCAGCACCGTCCATAAATGGTCGTCTTCCTGGATCGGGAACGACTTGAAGCGCCCCTGATACAACGGGCCTGTGCCTGCCGTGCGATGTGCCGCGTGCCAACGTTGTGTATGCGTGACCGTCAGCCAACGCATGAACTCCGACAGGTCGCCGTCACCGCGGGGCCAAAGCACGAAATGCCAATGATTGGACATGACGCACCACGCCAAAACCCGCATCGGCAGGCGGGCCTTCGCCTGTTCGATCACCTCTTCAAACGCCTCGAAGTCCCGCTCCTTCCCGAAAATGCGCATCCGCCCCACTGCACGATTCAGCACGTGGTACGCATATCCTCCGCTCGAAACTCGCAATCGTCGTGGCATGACCAGAAAATATCACTTTCCCGCCGGTCTGTCAAGATCAAAGACTCCCGACCCCTTTGTCCCTCCGACGATTTGGGCTACGGTGACGTCCACTGCTTGAATCCCTGCGCACGGCAAGATCGCGACGCCGCAGATGGACCGATTGGCTGCTCAGGGAATGGTGTTCACCGATGCCCACTCGGGTTCGTCGGTTTGCACACCGACGCGATACGGCATCTTGACCGGACGGTACGCGAGGCGACCACGGGGCAAGTCTGCGAGCGTTACACAGAGTTGTTCGGCGAGCCGCCGCTGATTGTATCGCTCGGTTCGCTTCCCACGAAGGACAAGGCGGGAAACCACGAGCATCGTTCTGCCTGAAAGTGCGGTGTTCCGGGGCGGCGGGCGTCTGGTTCTCAGGTGTCCTTGCAGCCGCGGAACGGGCCGCTGGCAGACAGGGTGATGCTGTTGTTTTTCGGACGCCCGGCTATAATGGGGCGATGCTGCGACTGCGATTGCTTCGGAATCCACTCGTGGAACTCGTGGGGACATACACGTGGCATGCCGATGGTCGAGTTGCGACTGTTGGACGGCATTGTCAACGTGACTCCCAACAAGCATCCCATCTGGTGCTGTCCTGGAGATAACGAAACGCTGACCTGTGAGGGTACTGCCATGCGTCGGCTCAGAACGTGCAAATCAGTCGTCCTGGCGCTGTTGGGGCTAAGCCTTTTGGTCCTGCCGAGCACTGGAAGAGCCGCCCCGGCGCGGCGCAGGCGGTTGTTCCAGTGCCCGTGGCCAAGAAGAAACCCAACGCGACAAAGAAGCACTTGGTCGGGCCATTCCGGGGCACGGTGGTCGATGCCGCCGGCAAGCCGGTGGCCGGCGCCACGGTCTGGCTCATCGGCGGCGTCCAGGATGACCCTCAGATCGTCGCCAAAACGACTTCCGACAAGAAGGGGCAATTCCACATCGCCAAGCAGCCGTGGACGATGCCGGCTTCGCCGCCGGGTCACGCCCTTCCCACGATGCTGGCCGCGCGCGATTCCAGCGGCCGAATCGGCGGATCAATGTACTACGGCAATCAGCGGCTCCCCAACGACGTCTCACCAAAGGAATTCCGAATCAAGCTGCAAAACGTGAAGGATTGCCACGGCCGCCTGACCGATCGTTCCGGGCAGCCGATTGCGGGAGCGAAAATCCGGCCGACAATGTGGTCGTGCGATTGGGACGCGGAAGAGCGGGTTCAGCATCTCATTTTTCTACCCAGCCGGCTGGCGAAGGAGATGGCCACGGAGACCGGGGCCGACGGCCGGTTCACTCTCCGCAGCCTGCCGACAATCGGGCACCTCAGCGCGAACGTCAGCACGGAGGGCTTTGGCAAGCCGATGGCCATCTGGAGCCTGGACAGGCCCGCAACCTTTCAACTCGGCCGTGTCGGCGGCATCCGGGGGTCGCTCGCCTGTCCGCCCGACCCCAAGGCGGTCGCCAAAATCAAGCTCACGCTGCAAACCGATTTCCCGCCGCGGAGAATTCGCAGCGACGAATCTCTCCTTCGCTACACCGCCGATGGCATAACCGGGACGGACGGCTCGTTCCGGTTCGCCGACGTTCCGCCGGGCAAGTACAACGTGTTGCCGAGCCTCCCGGACGCGTCGCCCTACTACAGTGACGACACCGAGCCGATCGAGGTGAAGCCGGGAGAAACCGCCCTCGCCTCCATTTCCCTCAAGCGGGCCGCGAAGCTGCAAGGGAAGATCGTCGACGCCGCGACGGGCGCGGGCGTGCCGGGCGTGCAGGTAATGCTCTACTTCAATGAACCTCGGCGCCGTAGCGATACCACAAAATCGGCAACCACCGCCGCCAACGGCATGTTCACCCTCTACAGCCGGCCGGGCACGGCCTTTCTGCAACTCTGGCCGATTCCCGATCAATACATTAACCCGTCCGGCGGGCGGCAGACCATCGAAGTGAAAGCCGACGCCACCCTGCCGCCCATCCGGCTCGAACGGGCAAAAGGGCTCGAAGGCGTCGTCGTCGATAAGTCAGGCAAACCGGTCGCCGGCGCGAAGATCGTTTGCACCTCGCTGAGCATGAACGACTACTTCTCTCCCGATCGCGATCTTCGCACCGACCGCAACGGGAAGTTCCTGCTCAAGAGAGTCACTCCCAAGACCCGCCTCAACATTCGGCGCGGAGCGACCGCGCCGCGGCCGAGCCGCTGAACGTCGTCGCGGGGGCATCGAAAGACCCGGTTCGCCTGGTCGTGAACGAGAAGACGTCCTGCGCAGCGGGGCGCGGTCGTCGATGACGAGGGCAAACCGCTGCCGAACGCCAAGATCCAGTTGACGATCAACCTCTGGTTCGGCGATCATGGAACCAGCTTCGTCTGCGAAACCGTCGCGGCCGACGCCGCGGGCAACTTCCGCATCGGTGGTCTCTGGGCCGGCGACAAGTACGAGGTCCGCGTCTCGGCAGCCGACTACGAGATGCGCGGAACTCAGGCGATCGAGGGGACCGTGGGCGGAACGATCGACTTCGGAAAGATCGCGCTGCGGTCGATCGGCGGGGTCGTGGCGGGGAAAGTGGTCGATTCGTCGGGCAAGCCCCTGGCCGACGTGCGGGTGTTCAACTGCGGCGACGCCCCGGCGCCGCTGGAAACCCGCAGCGACGACGCCGGCAAGTTCCGTCTGGCGGGGCTTCGCAAAGGGACGGTTTACGTCTCCGCGGAGAAGGACGGCTACCGCTTTTCCGGTGTAAGAACGAGCTGCAGCGCCACCGACGCCGTGGTGACGATGTTGCGAAGCGACCAACCGCCGCCAAAATGGTCCGCGCCGCCGCCGCCGGCGAACGAGGCCGAGCAGAGACAGATCGCCGCCAGAAAGGTGCTCGAGCTGCTGGCGACGGCGAAGGATCAGTACATCAAGGAGCGTGCCCGCGCGCAATTGACCGCATTGGATGCCGGGCAAAAAGCGAAGAGCGAGCGTCCGCCGGCTGCGAAGTCCTCTCCACCGGCGCCGCCGAAGAAGAACGACATCTACAGCGTGGCCGAGGAGGACGTCGACGAGGCTTTGAGCATGGTGCCGCAAGACCAAAATCAGGCGTACCAGCAACTCAAGAGCTTGGCCGAGCATTTCGCCGGCTCCGATCGGGAGAAAGCCTTGCGGTTTGTCGCCGAAGCGACCGTGCGAGCAAGGAACCTCGATGATCCCCGGCGCGTCCTCACGTTGGCCGAACTGGGGGCGCTGGCGTCGCGGTTAGGAAACAACCAGGGTGGCGCGAAGCTCGCTCGCGAGGCCGCCGATATGGCCGGCAAGTGGGTACTGACCGAGCAGCGCGAATGGCAACTGGCTTCGCTGGCCAAGACGATCGCACCGGTCGATCTTGCCTCCGCTCTCGACCTTGCGAAGAAAATCAGGAAAGAACGGCGCAGCAGTTGTCTCGCCGACGTCGCGATGGCGCTGGACGACGTAACCAAGGCCGAGTCGGTCTTGAAAGAGGTGGACGGTTGGAATGCGGGCCGCGCTCGCGGGCGATTGGCCTTCCGCATCGCCGCCGCCCAGCCCGCCGAGGCTATCCGGCTGGTCGAGAACATCCCCTCGGATTACGGCCGGGAAGAGTTGACGAAGGCCGCGGCCTTCGGCTGGCTGGCCACCGCAATCGCCCCGAAAGATCCCAAGCTGGCCCACCGGCTTATCGATCGGGCTTTCGCGATCCGCCTGCACCTTTCCGATCCGACGCAGTACCTTGCCGGCGAGCGCGGCGGCGCTGCCGGCACTGCTGGCCGTCCAGGCCAAGATGACCGGCTATCCCGACATGCAGAGCGTGATCTGCCGCGTGATGGCCACCCGGCTTACGGCGAAGAACACGTGGAACCCCGTGGCCGTGCAAGAATCCAACGTGGCGACGGCCCTCTTCCTGGCACTGGTCGACCGACCGCTGGCCAAGGAGATATTGCAGGCGGTCGAACCCGACAGCGACGCGCTCGGCGCGGGCTGCTGCGGCATCGGGGTTCGCGATTGGCTGAAAGCGTGGGCCTTGGTCGATCCGGCGTATACGGCGGAACTGGTCGCGCGGCGACTGGCCGCCGCCAAGGACGAAAACGCGAAGCGATCGCTGTGGTACGCCGCCCAGGAAGTGATAGGATTGTGGAACGGCAACCGCAACGACCTGCTGAAGCGTCTTTCGCGGGACTATCTCAACGTCTTTTCCCCGTACGAAAGGTGAGCGACATGGGGGCCGCATTTCTCCTGGCCGCGCTTTGCATGGCGGTCGATGCGCCGGCAACGCCCGCCGCATTCGACTTCAAAGACGCCACGACCCACGGGGGGCGATCGGTGCAGCACTATCGCGCCGTCGAGTTCCGCAACGTGCCCGTTCGGCCACTGAAGACGGAGCACAAGTTTCCCGCCGGCACGCTCTACGGCGTCGTCCGCGTCGGGCCCAACTTCGACACGGCCTTGACGATTGTCTGGGCGGCGAAGGCCCCCGGCGCTGCGGAATTGTGGCTCGACGCCAACGGCGACGGGCGGCTTGCGGACGACGAGCGGCACGCGATGTCGGGCCGGCAAATGGAAATCCCCGCCACCTTCACGGCCCAACTCGGTCCCAAGCCGCGGAAGGTCGCCCGCACGCTCCTGTTCCGCCGCTCCAGTTTGGGCGACGGGCTCCGCTACAGCGTCCGCGGTTACATGCAGGGGCGGCTGGACCTTGGCGGCACGAAGTACGCGACGCTGTTGGTCGACGGCAACGCCAACGGCTGTTTCGACACCGTCGGCCAGGACCGCGTCTGGATCGACTTGAACCGGGACGGCTGCTTCGATCCGTTGGTCGAGCAATTCCCCTTGGGCAAGATCATCACCCGCGGCAGCGACGTCTACGTGGTTCGCTCGGACGCGACGGCGTCGGCCGTGGTTGCCCGGCTGCGCAGCGCGGGCCAGGGAAAGCTGCGGCTGGTGCTGGCGAAGAAGCCCCCCGCCGCGGCCAAGGTCACCGCGGAACTGATTAGCGACCTCGGCGAACTGGTGGTCATCGATAAGCTCGACGAGGCCACGGCCGTGCCGTTCGGCGACTATCGCCTCTCCTCCTTGAAACTCGAAGCGGCCGACTCGACCGGACAGTTGTGGACCTACAACTTCGACAGCCGGACGAACAGAAACTACTCGGTGCCCACCGGCCACGAGACCACCGTGACCCTGCTGCGAGAGGTGGCCATGAAAGTCTCGCTCCGGTCGGGCGGGCAGCGGGTCGGCGCCGGGGAGACCGTCGCCATTCAGCCGGAGTTGATCGCCGATGGCTCGCTCTATCTGTCGCGGTGTACCGTCGGCAAGGACGCCGACCGCCAGCAAGCCGAAGGAAACGCCGAAATCCTGCTGCTTGGCCCCGACGGCAAAGTGGTCAGCCGCGGTCTGACCGGCTTCTCGTGAGGCGGCTTCTGCTCGCACTCGTGTCGAGTGCCCAGCGACGCCGAAGGCATGTACGTAATCCAAATCACCTTCGACATGGGGCCGCTGGCCGGCAAGGTGACCGGCGAGACGGAATTGCAGGTCGGCCAGTGATCTCCCGTTCACGGCGTGGGAGTAGCGGTAGAAGCGGCGTCGCGCCGCTTTCGGCTGATGGTGACGCTACGGCTGATCGGCCAGCGCGGCGGGACGCCGCGTCTACGCGGTATGAACGCTCGCTTAGGGCAAGACTCGCCGCGGGGGCTTTGCCGGCTTGGCCGGCTTCGATTTCGACGATTCCGCAGCGGCACTGCGCTTGATGGTGAGTTTGGCGACGTCCGGTCGCTTCTCCCCATCGCGGGTTCTGTTGGTCGATTCGAGCGTAAACGTGTTGGGATTGACCAGCGTCAGGGTCTGTGTGGCCGCGACGTCGCTGCCGTCGACCAGGATGCCCTTGTACTTAATGGTCCAGCCGGTTGCGGTCGGCGTCCACTCGCTCTGCCCAAAACCCCCGTTCGTCTCGAAGATCCAGGAGCGGATTCGATGGGCGCGGGGGTCCCAACCGATGACCTCCGTGCCGCCTGCGACGGTGCCCGGCTTTCCGATCGAGAATTTCCGAATCAGAAAGCTGCCGTTGGCCGTCCAATCGCAAGTGCTGTGCAGCGAGACGCCAGACTTACTATCCGCCTTCGAGGCCCAATCGCCCACCATCCATGCCAACTGCTTGAGGTGACCGTAGTGCGAAGGAGTGGCGCCGACCGCTTCGCGAATGCTATCGACCAGCCAGCGGCCGTCATGCAGGACCAGCAGGATTGTGGAACGAGGCTCCCCGGTCAGGTTCTCGGGTGCGGGAGTCATGGCCGGGACCGCGTCGACCGACGCCACGTCGGCCGTCACCAGCCGCACGTGTACCACCCCGAGTTGCAGTTTGCAATCCTTGTGGGCTGCGAAGAAATCGCGAAAGGCGGCCTCGAGCTTCTCGCGGCCGACGACGCGTTCCCCGCTCGGACCGACAAAATCGCCGTCGGCCGTCCACAGTGCGGCCAGGCCCTTGGCATCGCCGCGATTGAAGCAGTTCTCCACTGCCGCAATCGTCTTGTGGATCGCGGCCATCTGCGATTGATCGGCGGCCGGTTCGGCGGAGCGAACGACGGAAGCTGCTGTTAGAACGATAGCAAAGACCGAAACGACTGTGAGGCGTTGCACGAAACCGTCTCCTATAGAAAGCGTTGCCGTAACTGGCTCCGGGGGCCATCGACTGTCCAATCATAGCTCGCAATTCCATCGCCGGCATCCCCCTCGCACGGACGGCTGCCGGTGCATCCTTGTCATTCCCGTAGCCGCAACCTAGACTACTGTTGGGTCCGCTTGGGAACCGATAGTCGGGGCGGCGGACTCTTGAACTCGACGCCCGAGAGTACCTTCGCTCGCATAAGGAGCGGTTGAATGCGACGCACACACTTGATCGCTATTTTGGCCATGCTGTTGATCGAAACGTCGGCCGCGACGGTTTCGGCGCAGATGTTTCCGGGCCGCCGCTATGGTCCCGGCTATTACGGCGGCTACTACGACAGCGGTGCGTTGGCGGCCGGCGTTGGTCTGGGCAGCGCGAGTAGCTCCGAGCGCAACGCGGCTCAATCGTATCAGTCGTGGCGCCAGCAGGCGTCATCGTCACAAATGTCAGGCATGGAGAGCGGCATCCGCAACTCGGTGAACTCCGGCGACCGCCGATACTCGCAGGACCTCTACAATCAACAACAGGCCAACCGCGATTGGTGGTTCCAGGTCCAGCAGCAGCAGGTGGCCCAGCGGCAGGCTGCGGCGTCGCGATACGCCGTCCCGCCAGCCGGCTTCGCCGCCGCGCCGGCCGGCTTCGAGGCTGCGTCCGTCCCCGCCGCGCCCAAGGCCAACAGCGACATCATCAAGTGGCTCCCCTTGTTGCAGGCCCCGCAATTCGCCGCCCAACGAGCGCAGATCGAAGCCCCCTATCGCCGCAGTTCGAAGGGCCTGAGCATTCCAACCGCTGAAGACTACCGGAACATGCTCAAGGCCGTCGGGCAGATGCGAGTCACCCTGAAGGGGATGACCAACGACATCACCGCGCAACAGTATCTCGACGCCGATGCCTTCCTCAACGAGTTGGCCCGCGAGATCAACGATCGGCTAGGAACGGCTGAGCCGAAGAAGTAGCCGCGGCGACGCCGCCGATCTGCTCCGGCCGCGGGCAACACTCGCCGTAGCGCCACGTAAGGCCCATGCCGACGTAATACGCGGCCACCGACGCGGTCGAGTGGCCGAACTCATCGGAGGCGTGGAGCAATCCCCCGGCAAACAGGTCCAGGTCAAGGTTAGGGATCAGGAAGCCCTGGCGGCCGATGCCGGTGGTAATGCGATGCTGGTTGATCAGCGCCGTGCTGGACGCCTGAAACAACTGGACCGCATCCTGGCCGATGGGGAAGCCGTCGAGATTGTCGCCGACGGAATGATTCACGGGATTCGTGTTATACGAGTAGCCCAGGCGATATTTCCACTTGCCGTGCGTGAGTTGAGTGCCGACGGCAAACGCCCATTGATTGACGAAGAGGTCCTCCCAAAGCGGTGCGCTCTCCCATGCCTTGTAGTATACGTCGGCGGCAATTAGCAGATTGCCGCCCATCAGGCTGCGGTTAGCCCAGCCGAGTCCAACGGTTTCCGGTTGCGACACCAGCAGGTCGCGGTATTGATTGCCGACGCGGACGGCGTTGGGAAATTGGAAGTCGAGCCTGGTCTGATAGAATGCGCCGACGGTGTTGCAGGGATTCAGGGCATAATCGATGCCGAAGTCGCCGCGCAGACCGTAGGCGTTGACCATCGCGCTGCTGGCGACCGGGCCGGTGAAGCCGAGCTGCTCGAAGGCATTACCCAGCGTCATGGCGCCGCCAACGGAGAGGCGTTCATTGAGTTCAAAGGCCACGCCGACGTTCACTCCCAGAACCACGTACTCGCTGCTCACGTTGTTCATCGCGCTGCCGTCCGGCGCCCGACCGCGATACTCAGCTCCCAAACCGCTTAGGCCGCCGAAACCCAAGCCGAGTGCGCCGGGCACGCCAACCGAGCGCAGATCCTGAATGACCCCGATCGCCGGCGTCGCAAATCCCTGGGTGCGCGAGGTGACGTCGAAGGGCGCGCCATCGTTGAGCGAGCCGTCATTCGTGACGGTCGGATATCCTTCAACCCACGCGCCGCCGAGGGTGAACTGCGTGCCGTGGAACTGTGCGAGCGAGGCGGGGTTGCCGAAGATGGCCGCCGGCACGTCCTGCGGTTCGGCAATGCTTACACCTGCCATGCCGCCGGCCGCCGGCGTCAAAACGTTTTGGGTATCGCTGCCGTACCCTTGTCCGTGTGCCGTCTGACCGAGCACGGCGGCAATCAGTACGAATACGAGGAACGTCGGAAGCAACCGAGTCTTCATGGCAGTCAATCCGGATAGGGGTAGAGTGGTGGTGGGTCAGTGATTGGCCTGACCGTCGCAGCCCGGTCACGGCATACGGGTGGGTTTCTAACCGTTTTATCGGATTTGCCGCGTAGGCGTTTTGAACCGAACAGCACGCATTAGAGAGCGATACCGACGCCTAACGCTCAGATTCGGCACAGTCGGCACAGCTTAACCGGACCTGTCCAGCGACGTGTCCTGTTTTGCCAGATTTTAGGGAGCAAGATGCCCTTCCGAGACGCCGTTGGGCAAAGCAGCAGTTCTTGCCGCCAGCCTGCTGCCCCGGTTCTTCGCTCGCGGCGACGCCTATCAGCAGCGAGTGGTCCATGCGCCGTCGTTCCTGGGCGTAGCGTCCCGGCAGCCGTTTGTGGCGATTACCGAGCCGAGCGCGATGGCCTTCCCGATCTCTGTAAGTCTTTACCCTATAAGGAATACCAATGTGCGTTTGGATAGCGAATTCGACCAAGTTCATAGCGTGAGAAACGAAGATGCCGGGTTCGCACTTGTCGTTTCCACCCCCTTCGCCGGAAGAACGGCTGTTCGCACGCCCCGCCAAGAGCATACGGCTCTGCCTGAAACCGCCGCCTTCGCTCGGCCCGACGTGCCGTTGGCCGATCTGGTCGGTCTTGGAGCTTTGGGAGCTATTATTGTGCCGGGTGTGGAAATTCGTGGTTCCCCCGCATAGAATGAGCGCCGCAAAAAATTCTGACATGCGACCGCCGGTCGCCAAAGTGCAATCTGATTCAAACCCGTTTACGACCAGGAGAACTTGAAATGAATCGCTGGTACTTCCTTATCTTTGTGGCAACGATTTGTGCCGTGGTGTCAGTTCAAGTTGCCCATTCGCAGTATTCGCCTGGCGGTGCGTCTGCCCAGGCATATCACCCGGCGGTGCCGGCGGCGACGGTTGCCAGCCCCTACGGTGCTGCGTATGGTGGTTACTATGGCGGCGGCGGGACTACCGTGGCCGGCTCGGCCATGAATGGCATGGCCAACATGATGCAGCGCCGCCGGTCAGCGCAATCTCTCCAATTCGGCGGCCGCGGTCAACATGACTCAGGCGCAAAAGAACGAAATCCAGAACCGGAGTTTGGCGACCAACACTTACTTTGGAATGCGGGAGGTCAATCAAAAGCAAGCGGCCGCCGCGCGGGGCCCAACTCTGACTCAGGAACAGATCGCGCGAATGGCCAAGGCAGCCGCGCCCAAGCCGCTTGCGGCGAGCGAAATGAATCCGGTCAGCGGCCAACTCTACTGGCCCGGCCCGCTGCAAGACGAGAGCTTTGCCGCCCAGCGGGGCGAGGTTGATCAGTTGGTGGCCACCCAGGCCAGGTACGGAGTTTTGAGCTACCAAGACCAGATGAAGGTGCGAAAGATCATCCTGGCCATGTCCGACCAGCTCAACGCGCAGCTCGCTCAGCTTCCTCCCCAGGTCTATTCCAACAGCCGGAGCTTCCTGAATCGAGTCTTGTTCGCCGCCACCAATACCATACTTTAGCCATTATTTTGACCATAGGAGCCCGCTCATGAATACGAAAACCGCCCTGCTTCTTGCCGCCGTCTTCGGCTGCCTTTTGCTGATCGGCCGGCCTGCCCATGCGGAAGGCTCGGTAGCCGCGTTGATCGGCAATCTCAAGTCGGCCGATGAAGCCGGTCAACTGCGAGCCATTGACGAGTTGGGGTCGCGGAAGGCCATCGAGGCCGTAGCGCCGCTGACGGAACTACTAACCAGTGCTTCCGCGCAGGTGCGAGCCCACGCGGCTCACAGCTTGGGCGAAATCGGTCCGGCGGCAAGGCCCGCCGTTGAATCCCTGGCGCAACTATTGAAGGATCCCGACGCAACGGTCCGCCGCCAAGTGGTGCAGGCGATCGGCGGCATTCGACCAGGGCCGAAAGTCATGGTGCCACTGTGCATCAAGTTGCTCAAGGATTCCGACGCCGGCGTGCGGCTCCGCGTGATGAGCGCCATCGCCGACGCGGGTGCAAGGGCCGTGCCGGGGCTAATCGTGGCTCTGGACAACGAGAAAGCGGCCTACTGGGCGTGCCTGATTCTGCGGGACATCGGACCGGCGGCGAAGGACGCCGTGCCGGCTCTAACCAAGAAACTCCAGGACAAAGACCCGGGAATTCGCCGTGAAGCGATCCTCGCCTTGGCGGGCATGGGGAAGGAAGCAGCCTCCGCCGTTGGGCCAATCGCCGCCGCGGTAAAGGATGAAAATACTTGTGCCGCGGCAACCTACGCGCTGGGTCGCATCGGCCAGATCCCCGCCGACGTCGAGCCGACCATTCGCGCCAACACAAAGAGCGACGACAAGGTGTTGAGCACCGCCAGCTTCTGGGCGTTGGCGCGGGTGCATCCCGACGACCAGGAGCTTCTCCGGCAGGTCGCCGAGCAGTTGATTCCCCGCCTGAAGGATCCCGACGCCTTGGTACGGCAGACGGCCGCACATGCCTTGGCGTCGCTGCCGCCGCACCCGCAAATCGCCATGCCCATTTGGGAGAAGGTGTTTAAGGATGCCGACGCGGCGACAATACGCCAGGCTTTGGTGGCGATCACGGCGCAAGGCGCGCCGGTCGTGCCGCGACTGGTCCGGGCGTTGAAGAACGAGAAGGCCCGCGGCTACGTGGTCTTTGCGCTCGGGGAAATGGGGGCGCCGGCCGCGCCTGCCACGGATGCCTTGGCGGCACTGGTCAATGACAAGGATCCGCATATTGCCCAAGAGGCGTCGATCGCGCTGGCGAAGATCGGTCCCGCCGCCAAAGACGCGGTGCCGGAATTGGCGAAAGTGCTCGCCGGGGGCGATGACACGAGAATCCCCGCGGCTGCCTACGCCTTGGGAAGAATCGGCCCCGCCGCCAAGACGGCAATCCCCGCCTTGCGCGACGTGTTGAAGAGCAAGACGGGAGTCTCCGCCGAGGCGAGCGCCTGGGCATTGACGCAAATCGAGCCTGGAGCGGCCGAGATCGCCACGGAGGTGGTGCCCGTGCTCGTAAAGGCGCTGTCGTCTCCGTTGACGCACGTGCGGCTGGGTGCAGCCGAGACACTGGGCAAAATCGGTGCAACGACCGGAGCGGCCGGAGAGGCGTTGCAGAAGGTGGCCGCCAGCGACGAAGAGCCGGCCGTTCGAGAGGCGGCCGCTAACGCACTTAAGCCCGGCAGCACTTCCCGTCCGCGCAGAGGCATTCTTCGCCGCAGACGGTAAGATGCCGGCCGGCTAACGGCAGCGATCATGCATTACCCCGTGGTCCGGGGAAGGCGGATATAGTGCGCACATTCGTTCGCCAACGGTTTGGATACTGGTCTTAGGGCAATCGTTCGCATGGCAGAGAGTTGCGTATTCGGCGCATGCGGTGCGCCTAATACCTTAAATATCAACCGTCCTCGCTCTTATGAAAGGGTATTGCGGATGAAGACTCAAAGAGCTTCCGAGTCGGAAAGATCTCGTTGCAATCGATGGCGTGGCCGGCTGCTCGTCGCCGGTTTGGCGGCACTGATGGCAGCGACCTTACTAACGGTCGCCTCTGCCCAAGTGCTGCGGCGTTCGCGGCGAGTCCCGCCGGCAGCCGCTCAGGCGACGGCGTCCCAGCCCACGGCCCCGCAGGTCACCGGCGTGCTGGGCTCGCCCAGCGCGACGACGACAATCGACGGGAGACAACTTCCACCGCCCGACCCGAAGTTTGGCGGCGTGATCAAGGGGAACGCCGCGCAATCCAAAGCGTGGTGGGCCCCGCGGGTCGTGCCGCCCAAGCGCGCACCGAACGTCCTGTTGATTATGACCGACGACGTCGGCTTTGGGGCGCCGGGCACCTTCGGCGGCGTCATCCCGACGCCGGCTCTCGATCGCATCGCCAAGGCGGGGCTGCGCTACACCTGCTTCCATTCCACCGCGCTCTGTTCGCCGACGCGCGCTGCGCTCATCACCGGACGAAACCACCACGCCGCCGGTTTTGGCGTGATCTCCGAACAGTCCACCGGTTTCCCGGGCTACAACAGCATCATCCCGAAGGACGCGGCGACCATCGGCCGAGTCCTTAAAGACAACGGCTACAGCACCTCATGGTTCGGCAAGGACCACAACACTCCGACCTTCCAAGCCAGCCAGGTCGGGCCCTTCGACCAATGGCCCATCGGCATGGGCTTCGAGTATTTTTACGGTTTCGTCGGCGGCGACACCAGCCAGTGGGAACCGAACCTGTTTCGTAATACCACGGCAATCTATCCCTATGTCGGCAATCCGGGCTGGAATCTGACAACCGCTATGGCCGACGACGCGATCAATTGGTTGAACCAACTCAACCAGATTGCCCCGAGCAAACCGTTCTTTTGCTACTACGTGCCCGGCGGCACACACGCGCCGCACCACCCGACGCCCGAATGGATCGAGAAGATCCATAACATGCACCTATTCGACAACGGCTGGATCGACCTGCGCGAGCGGATTTTCGCCAACCAAAAGAGGCTCGGCGTGATCCCGCAAGACGCGAAGATGACGCCGTGGCCGGACAAGCTGCTGAAGCGTTGGGATGCGCTTACCGCGGACGAGAAGAAGCTGTTCATCCGCCAGGTGGAAGTCTATGCCGCCTACCTCGCCTACACCGATCACGAGATCGGCCGCGTCATTCAGGCCGTCGAGGACATGGGCAAGCTGGACGACACGCTCATTATCTACATTAGCGGCGACAACGGTTCGAGCGCCGAAGGCACGATGAACGGCACGCCTAACGAAGTGGCCATGTTCAACGGCGTCAACGTTCCCGTCGAGGACCAATTGAAGTACTTCTACGACGTCTGGGGCAGCGACCGGACCTACAACCACATGGCCATCGGCTGGACGTGGGCATTCGACACGCCGTTCAGTTGGACCAAGCAGATCGCATCGCACTTCGGCGGCATCCGCCAGGGCATGTGCGTCTCCTGGCCCGGCCACATCAAGGATCTCGGCGGCATTCGCCACCAGTTCCATCACATCATCGACGTCGTGCCGACCATTCTCGAAGTCACCGGCATCCGCCAGCCTGAGGAGGTGGACGGCATCCAACAGAAGCCGATCGAAGGCGTGAGCTTCGCCTACACCTTCGACAAGGCCAACGCCGACGCCCCCTCCAGGCACAAGACGCAGTATTTCGAGATGATGGGCGACCACGCCATCTATCACGACGGCTGGATCGCCAGCACGAAGGTCGTCCGACCGCCTTGGGACGTCGCCGGCCCGGTCAACCAGGATCCGCTGAACAACGTGACGTGGGAGCTTTATGACCTGACCAAGGACTGGACGCAGTGCCAACGATGTGGCCGCGGCCAATCCCGCCAAGCTCGCCGAACTGAAGTCGCTGTTCCTTACGGAAGCGAAGAAGTATCAAGTTCTGCCGTTGGACGCCTCGGTGGCCACCCGCCTCGTGGCGCCGCGGCCCAACATCACCGCGGGCCGCAGCGAGTTCGTCTATACCAAGCCGCTGACCGGCATCCCGCAGGGTGACTCCCCGCTGCTGCTCAATACTTCCTACAGCATCAAGGCGGAGGTCGAGATTCCCGACGGCGGCGCCGAGGGCGTGCTGCTGACCTCCGGCGGCCGTTTCGGCGGCTACGGCTTCTACCTGCTCAAAGGCAAGCCCGTCTTCCTCTGGAACCTCGTCGACTTGAAGCGTATCCGCTGGGAAGGCGCCGACGCCCTCACGCCCGGCAAACACACCATCGAGTTCGACTTCGGATACGACGGCCTGGGTGCGGGCACGCTCGCCTTCAACAGCATCAGCGGCATCGGCCGCAGCGGCGCCGGCGTTCTCAAGGTGGACGGCAACGAAGTCGCCAGCGAAGAAGATGGAGCACACGCTCCCGTTGATCCTACAGTGGGACGAAACCTTCGACATCGGCTCCGACACCGGCACGTCCGTGTGCGACCAGGACTATCAGGTGCCGTTCGCCTTCACCGGCAAGCTGCACAAGCTGACGCTCACGCTCGACCGGCCGAAGCTGACCCCTGCGGACGTCAAACGCCTGGAACAAGAAGGCCAGCGAAACAACCGGGCCAGCGAGTGAACCGATAGACGCGGCAGTCGGATAACCAGGAACACACTCAAGAAAGAAGGCTGAATCGACAAGCATGATTGATGGTGTATAGCAGCGATGGCGGGCACATCGCTATGGAGACTTTCCTTATCACATTCAGGAGGCCTTTCGATGAAATCCACGAGAGTGCAGGTCGTGCTGATTCTCACAGTGGGGGCGATGCTGGGATACATCGCCGCGTGCAGTCAAAACGACGCCAGCCATAAGGCGGGCGCGGCTCCCGCATCGCCGCGAGCCACGGCCGACGCGCCGAAGCCAACCAACGTGGAGCCCGCCGCCCGCAACCTGGCGAAGCCCATTCAGATGGCGCAGACTGCGGTTGCGGTTCCCGCGAGCGCAGCCAGGATGGCGGTGGGGGCCAACGGCAAGAAGCCCAACATCGTCTTCATCATGGGCGACGACATCGGCATGTGGAACATCGGCGCCTATCACCGCGGCATGATGGCCGGGCGGACGCCGAATCTCGACAAGCTGGCCAAGCAAGGGATGATGTTCACCGACTACTACGCCGAGGCAAGTTGCACGGCGGGTCGCGCCAACTTCATTACGGGCGAGCTGCCCATCCGCACCGGCATGACCACCGTCGGCCAGGCGGGCGCCAAGATTGGACTTCCGGCCCAGGCTTGCACCATTGCGACTGCGCTGAAAGCGCAGGGCTACGCCACCGGTCAGTTCGGCAAGAACCACTTGGGCGACCGCAACGAGTACTTGCCGACCGTCCACGGCTTCGACGAGTTCTTCGGTTATTTGTATCACCTGGATGCGATGGAGGACCCGGCGCATCCCAACTATCCTCAGGAATTGCTGAACGTCGTCGGCCCGCGCAACATGGTCCATAGCTGGGCCACGGATACGGATGACCCCACCGTAATGCCGCGCTGGGGTAAAGTCGGCAAGCAGAAGATCGAGGACGCCGGCACGCTCTATCCGAAGCGGATGGAGACCGTGGATGACGAAATCCGCGACCTGGCCGTCAATTTCATGGACAAGGCGAAGAAGGAAGGCAAGCCGTTCTTCGTCTGGCTCAATCCGACTCGTATGCACATCGTCACGCATCTCTCGCCGAAATACGAGGCGATGCGCAATTCGGAGAACGGCTGGTCGGAAGAGGAAGCCGGCATGGCCCAACTCGATGATGACGTGGGCATCGTCCTGCAGAAGCTCAAGGACATGGGCGAGGAAGACAACACGATCGTGGTCTTCACCACCGACAACGGCACCGAACTCTTCACCTGGCCCGACGGCGGCACAACGCCCTTTGCCCAGTGCAAAGGCACGGTGCTGGAAGGCGGCTTCCGCGTGCCCTGCATCCTGCGCTGGCCCGGCCATGTCCCCGCCGACTCTGTGCAGAACGGCATCTTCTCCGGCTTGGACTGGTTCCCCACCTTCCTCGCCGCGGCCGGCAACCCGGACATCGCCCAACAGTTGCTCAAAGGCGTGAAACTCGGCGACCGGACTTACAGGAACCACCTTGACGGCTACAACCAGATGGCCGCCATCACCGGCGAAGGGCCGTCCGCGCGGCACGAGATCTTCTATCTGGGCGAAAGCACCATCGGCGCCGTGCGGATCGACGACTACAAGTATCGCTTCATCGACCAGCCCCAAGGCTGGCTGGGCGAAAAGACCCATCCGGACATACCCTACATTACCAACCTGCGCCTCGATCCGTTCGAGCGCATGGGCTGGCCCAACCATGGGACGAAAGAGGGCGGACAGCAGTACTTCGATTGGTTCAAGTTCCAATTCTGGCGGTTTGTATTTGTCCAACAAGTGATGGGCAAGGAACTCAAGACGTTCCTCGAATACCCGCCGATGCAACGGGGCGCCAGCTTCAACCTTGACGCGGTGAAAGCAGAGATGGCGAAAAGGATGCAACAAGCGGAGGCGGCCAGCCACGGCCCCGGCCAGTAGTGCACCGACCGATCGCGCAGCGCCCCGTCTGCCGGGGTGCTTGCGTCTCTTAAATTCGTTCACAGGTCCGCGGCACTTCACCAATTCAGGAGCGAACTGCCGGCTACACTATTGCGAATGGAGCGGTAGCCATTGTGAGAAACAGAGTGCTGAGATCGTCACTCTTCGCGGTTACGGTTGCGGCCCTCAGCGTGGCCTTCGCACAGGCGGCAGATCCGCTGCCCTCTTGGAACGAAGGGCCGGCCAAGCAGGCGATCACGACGTTTGTAGCCAGGGTAACGCAGCGAGATTCGCCCAATTTTGTGGCGCCGGCGGAGCGTATCGCCACGTTCGACAACGACGGCACGCTCTGGGCCGAGCGGCCGATGTATTTCCAACTGCTCTTCGCCATCGACCGCGTGAAGGCCCTCGCACCGCAACATCCCGAGTGGAAAGCGAAAGAGCCGTTCGCTTCGCTGCTGAAGGGGGACGCAAAGTCGGCGCTCGCGGGCGGCGTGCGGCCGATGTTGGAGATCGTCACCGCTACCCACGCCGGGATGACCACCGACGAATTCGACCGTATCGTAAAGCAGTGGATTGCCACGGCAAGGCACCCGACGACGGGCCGTCTTTACACCGAGATGGTCTACCAGCCGATGCTGGAACTGCTCGCGTATCTCCGCGAACGGCTTCAAGACTTTCATCGTCTCTGGCGGGGGCGTCGAGTTCATGCGCCCCTGGACGCAGAGGGCGTATGGCATCCCGCCGGAACAGGTCATCGGCAGCAGCATCAAAACCGAGTATGAATGGCGCAACGGCAAGCCGGTGCTCCTGCGGCTGCCGATGCTGGACTTCATCGACGACAAGGCCGGCAAGCCGCTGGGCATCAACGCGCATATCGGCCGCCGGCCGATTGCGGCGTTCGGCAACTCCGACGGCGACCGGCAAATGCTGGAATGGACGCAAGCCGGCGGCGGCGCGCGGCTGATGATGTTGGTGCATCACGACGACGCCCGACGTGAATGGGCCTACGGCGCCGAATCGAAGATCGGCG
Organism: uncultured Planctomycetia bacterium; assembly: GCA_963815695.1. GTDB lineage: Bacteria > Planctomycetota > Planctomycetia > Pirellulales > Thermoguttaceae. Next base: position 340,411 of record CAWFIG010000014.1, on the reverse strand, counting down.
CGCTGAGCGATTCGCTTATGACCGCGGCGAAGAAGAACGGCTGGACGGTGATCAGCATGAAGAACGACTGGCAACGCGTCTTTCCGTTCGAGTCCAAGTGAGTGCCCGCCCGGCGTCCGGCAAGGATCGGCGTACCTCTCGCGTGCGGCGGACGCCAAAAGTCCACGGGCATTCCGTAGCCAAGGCCGCTAATCGGCAAAACCGCAACTCTGTTCCCCTTGCGGCGGGAGAAGTCACGGCACATACTGAAACCGAGAGACGTCACGACAATAAAACCAACCGGGAGACGGAGGGGGCACCGCCATGAATGAGTCCCTATGCGCCGATGCCAGGCTCATCCTGAACTCTTTGGGCGACGGCGTGTACGTCACCGACCTCGATCGCCGCATCATGTATTGGAACCAGGCGGCGGAGCAGATCACCGGCTGGTCGGCCGAAGACATGGTCGGCCGCGATTGCTACGACAATCTGCTCTCACACGTCGACAAGGACGGCCACGAGCTTTGCGGCAAGGAATACTGTCCCCTGCACCGCTCGATTGTCACCGGCAAGGGCAGCGGTGCGCCGCTGGTGTTCGCCAAACGCAAGGACGGCCGGCGGACCCCCGTGCAAGTCACGGTTGCCCCGATCCGCAACGCCGCGGGCGAAATCATCGGCGGCGTAGAAGCGTTTCGCGACATCTCCGCCATGTTTCGGGACTTGGAGAAGGCGAAGGCCATCCAATCCATTTCGCTAGAGCAGGATTTGCCCCGGGATGCCCGCATCCAATTTGCAACGCACTACATTCCGCACGACGTCGTGGGCGGCGATTTCTTCGGGATCAAACAACTCGATGCCGATCGATACGGCTTCTTCCTGGCCGACGTGATGGGACACGGGCTGGCTGCCGCCCTCTATACAATGCACCTCAGCTCGCTCTGGGAGCGATACTACCAACTTCTCGCTTCCCCGGCAGCGTTCGCCGTGAAGATCGGCAACGAGGTGAATCGGATCGTCAGAGGGGCCGAGTCCTTTGCCGCCGGCGTCTGCGGATTGGTGAATGTGAAGCGTCGGGAAGTGTTGTTTGCCGGCGCCGGCAATCCGCCCGCCCTGTTCATCCGCGGCGCGGGCGAGTTCCAGCAGGTAGAGTGCTCCGGGCTGCCGTTCGGCTTGGTGCAGCATGCACCTTACGAGGAGGCCAGACTGGAGTGTTCGCCGGGCGACCGCCTGCTGTTCTTCAGCGACGGCGTAACCGAGGTCCACAACGCCGAAGACGTGCTACTCGGCACGGACGGCCTGATCGCTATTCTCAAACGACAGGGCTATCCCGCCTCGGGCATCCAGATGTCAGCCATCGAGGAAGAACTGCTGAAATACTCCAATGCCATCCGCCTGGAAGACGATCTGACCTTGATTGAAATCGGCTTCCCCGTGAACAACGTCAATAGTCCGCCTCGACCTTAACCGTCCCCTGCACGCCGTGCAGGCGGACGATCTCTTTCGCCGGGTCGAAATCACTCCACGCACGGCCGTTGACCGTTACGCTCTTGATCGCCGCCGCCTTCGGATGGCGGAAGCGGAGCAACACGGCTTGCGGAGCAGTGCGCGAGGGCATCTCGACCGTGGCGGTGATGCTGGCCGTGGTCCACGTCCGAGACGATCTCGTAGGCCAGCGGGCCGAAGTAGGTCGGGGCGTTGCGGACCGCGATCTTCTTGCCCTGCTCCAGCCAGACGCGAGGAGTCGCCCGCGCAATCCACAGCGACTTGCCCTCCTCCATCACCAACATGTCGCGGAAGTTCTCCATGAACCAGCCGGCCGTGCCGTTGTCGGGAGCGGTGCACGGATCTGTAATTGCCCAAATGCCATGCTCCCACAGTTTTCCGTCGGCGCCGACCATCGAGGCGTAGGCGTTCATCCAGAATCGCAGGAAATTCGGCACGTCGTCTTGCAGCAGGTAGATGTTGGCGTTGTACGAAGCCTTGGGCAAGATGACGAAAGGGTGCCAGAACCAGGCGTCCTCGGCGGGCAGGCCCTTCTTCTTCCGCGCTTCTTCCGCTTGTCGCACGGCGTCGGCGCGACGTTCCCATCTCCTCCATCACATCCAGTGTATCGACCATGCGGCCGTCGCTGGCGTCCATTGCGGCGAATGGCTCGGCCAGTGGCAGCGCCCCGACAAAAGATCGCCGTCGGGAAACTGGGGAGCGCCCAACTCAGGCCGGTCAGACCCGCCTGGCATACGCCATTCATCGGAATGTAAGCTGTGGTACATGCCGTCGCGCCCCAGCCGCACCGGCGCCAGCACCGCTTCGCTGTTCCACGGCCCGGCGGATGTCCTTGCGAAACGCCTCGGCCTCGTCGCGGTATTTCCGGCCCGCCGCCGGATCGAACTCCGCCAACGCGTCGGCGAAACGCTGGATCCCCTGCAGACGACAAAGCATCATCGACGTAGTACCAATGCCAATCGCAGGCCGGCAAGGCGTAATCGCCCAGCATGTACGGCGGCATCAGTCCGGCCACGTGCAGCTCACTACCGGTTGGGGACGTCTTTCATGTAGCCTCTCCGCTGACGGATGATCCAGTCGGCCGCCGCCTGCAGCCGGACGCGGTTCCGCTGGAACCACTCCTTGTCGCCGGTGAGAAAGTAGCGATCCGCCATAGCAAACAGCAGCCGGCCTGTCGAGGCGTGCGTGCCGTCGTGGCTGTAGCCCATGTCGTGCCGCATCGCGGTCGCCCACTCCAGCGCGCCGCGGCCGTCCGAATAATCGCCGTCCGACTTCACCCCCGGCGACTTCAGGAAATGTCTCGTAAACCTTGTCGGCCTCGGCGTGCAGCCCGATCATGTCCATTTCGTGGGCCACGCGGCCGACCTCGAACGCCAGCCCTCCCCACATGTGCCGGCCCTGCAACTGGTACGACGCGCTCGCCAGGCGGCGGTCCAGTCCGCGTCGGGCAACTCCACCTGCATCACCGGGTCCGGCACCTTCGGAAACGGCTTGACAGCCGTGCCCGCCGGACACGTCCACAGCCGAACCTCCTGCATCAGTTCCTTCCACGAGGCGGCCTCGCGATGCTCGCGCGGTCATCTGGCGAACGCTCTCCAGATTCTTGGCCGCCAGGTCCTTGGCGAACTGCCGAGCGGTCTGCCCGCTGCCGGCCTTCGTCGACGAAGACGCCGTACGCCGGAATCAGAATCGGACCCTTCTCCAGATCGCTGATACGAAAGGTGAAGCCGCCCGCCTTCGTCCGCACGGTGATGCGGCTGTCCAAACCTGGACGGCTGTCGGGAGCATAGAGCAATGGCACGACGATGCCCCGTCTTGCGGCATCACCTTCCGCGGCAGCACGCGATTGCCACGTGCTTCCGCCGCCGACCGTCGTCTCCTTGTCGTCCGACAAAGGCGTGATCGGCCCCGTCATTGCCACGTGCGGCTCCAGGCGGCCGTCGAAGTTCCTGTTTTCTGTTCCCGGCTGAAACCCCCATTCGATCTCCACGTCCATGCGTTTCCACGCCCCGACGTTCGGACCGCTAATCCGGATGGTCGGTATCGCAGCATCGCCGCCTGCTTCCTTTGCCGAATCGTAGAAGACCGCGACCATTTCGGTCGCCGCATCGACCCGAGCGTTGTAGGAAAAGTCCATTTTCGCGGTTAGATCGCTCTTGTACGTCCAAGTGCGCCGATCGGCTGACACCTCCGGATTGCGAAGAATCGCATCCACCGTCCAGCCAAACCAACCCCACGCCGTGGGATAGACCCGAACCTCCACAGCCTCGGGCGACGGGATTTTTTCAAGGCCGGCCGGCCAATGGAGTTCGACTTTGTAGTCGTGCAATCCTCCCGTCCAGAGCAGCCCCGTCTGCAAGCGGCCCTTCGGCTGCGGTGGAAACGGCTTCAGCATGTCGGGCTGATTGGCGTAGTTGCTGCTCTTCAACTGGTGCGGAGACAGCGCGGTCGCGGCGGTCCGATAGACCTTGTCGATTCGATCGAGTCGCCGCGGAATGAAATAGGCCTCCGGCTTCTCCTGGACCGCCCGATCGGCACGCCATAAGTATGCCCAGGGCGCAATGTCCACCGGCTGGCCGACGAGCTTATCCAACTCGGCGATCGTCATCGGCTGTGCTGGATTGCACGCGGGCGAGTCGGCAGCGAATCCAAGGCTGCACCGGATCAAGCAGATTGCCAGCAGGAGAGCGAGCGGCTGTGCGGACTTTCATGGGAGGGACTCCTCGGAACTAGTGGAGAGAGCGGGAGGGAGGCTCAGGAATTATTCATAGTATCATAGTATAAACGTCGCGTCCCCGCACCGTCAATTATCGCCGCATGACATCTCTCGCCGAAGTGGGAAGGTGTTTGGCCGGCGGACTTGTTCGCCGATTAGACTTCATTGTCCCCCCTCTTGGAACTCTTTTCCAGAAAATTCCGTTCCGGCTATTGCATTTCCCAACAAAACCCGATAAACTGCACAAGTGCATTAGTGAGCTAGTGCAGTAGGGACGCCAACATGACCATCGATCCCAGTAGCCACGTGCCGATTTATCTGCAAATCGCCGACGCGGTCCGCGCGGCGGTGGCTGCCGGGGTCTATCGGCCCGGCGAATCGCTCCCGTCACTCAGGGCAATGGCCATCCAGGTGCAGGTCAACCCAAATACGGTGCAACGCGCGTACAACGCGCTGGAACGGGAGGGGTTGATCTATTCGCAACGCGGCCGCGGGCTCTTTGTCGCCGAGCGGGGCGCCGACTCCGCCCAGATCGATGGCCGGCGACGGCGTCCGCCGTGCATTCGATGAAGCCATTCGCGCCGGTCAGGTCGCCGGCATGACCGCGGAGCAAGTTCAGTCCATCTTCGAGGCGGCCTTGCAGCAGCGGCCCGGCCCAAGACCGGGAGTCAGACAGCCCATGAGGCAATCCTGCCGCCCGGCTTACGACACGCCCTCGCTGCAAGAGGCCGAGCGACGGCCATCCAGTTGTTCGGGCTCACCAAGCGCTTCGGCCGCACGCTGGCGGTAGACAACCTCTCGCTGAAAATCCCCCGCGGCAGCACCTTCGGCCTGCTCGGCCCCAACGGCGCGGGCAAGAGCACGACGATCAAGATGCTGATGGGAATGCTTTCGATCTCCGCCGGACAAGCCCGCGTACTGGGCGTGGACATCCAAGCCGATCCCATTCAAATCAAGCGGCGGGTCGGCTACGTCCCCGAGACCCACAACATCTACCGCTGGATGCGCGTCCGCGAGGTCATCGGCTTCTGCAAATCGTGCTTTCCCACCTGGAACGATCAGACCTGCCGCGAGATGCTCGACCTGTTCCGCCTCGATCCCGAGAAAAAGGTCAAGCATCTTTCGAAGGGGATGCAGGTGAAGCTGTCGCTGCTGCTGGCCGTTTCACACGAGCCGGAATTGTTGCTGTTGGACGAGCCGCTCTCGGGCCTCGATCCGATCGCCCGCGAGGAGTTTCTCGATGGCGTGTTGCGGACGATTTGCGATCGCGGCCAGACGGTGCTCATATCCAGCCACATGCTCGACGACGTGCGGCGGTTGTCCGAGACGATCGGGATTCTCAACAACGGCCGGCTCGTGGTGCAAGGCAGCGTCGATGAGTTGCTGACCTCGACCAAGCGCATCCGCGCCACCCTCCGCGACGGTTTTCGCCCGAGCCAGACGTTTCCGAACGCCGTTTGGCAGCGGATCGAAGGGCGCGAGTGGACGATCACCGTCCGCGATTTCTCGCCGGAGAAGGTTCAGCAGGTCCGCGCGATCGATGGCGTCGAGCACGCCGACGTCATCGACCTGGGGCTGGAAGACTTGTTCAAAGACTTCATTCGAGGACAAAGGGTGGCACAATGAACTGGCTTCTCTGGAAGGACTATCGTGAGAATCGGCTGGTCGTCTTTACGGCCGCGGGTCTTCTCCTGGTGCCGCATCTGATTGCGCTGGGGGCTGCTTGCGTGCAGTACTTCCGCTGGCACGAAAGCCCGGGCCTGTGGGTGCAGGACTTCATGGTGTCCAGCATGTATAGCCTGATAATATCGCAGTTGGCAATCGCCCTGATCGGCGGCAACGCGATAGCGGGTGAGCGGGCCGACCGATCTGCGGAATTCCTAGCGTCGCTGCCGATTACACGAGGGAGAGTCATTGCCAGCAAACTACTTCTCTCGTTGGCAATTGTCGGCGTGATCTGGATCGCGGACCTGTCAGCCTTGCTTTGTCTCTCCACGGTGTTGCCGCGTTTTGGAGTGCGGTTCGACGGAATATTCGAGGCGGTCGGCGCCACAGCGATTGTTGCCGTCATGTTCTTTGGCGTGGCCTGGCTCCTTTCATCATTTCTGAGAAGCCCCACCTTTTCCGTTGCGGGTGCATTGCTCGCGCCGCTATTGCTGTGGACTGGCATTGTGTTTGTCTGCTATCTTTTCCAGATCTCGGACGAGAAGTACATGCGGACCATCGCATATTCGTATTTCGGTTTGTGCCTCGCTCTGGCGCCGGTCTGTTTCGCCGTCGGCACGTGGTACTATCTGCGGCGGATCGAGCCGTGACGGCGAGCGGCCTACCGCGGCCGTGCCTGGCCACCGCCCTTCGCCTTGGGCTGCATGTACTCCTGCTCGGCGAGCTTGGCCGCCAGCGATCGTGTTTCGCGAATTCTCCGACCGCGAGATTGCAATCCAATAAGCATCAATAAGCAGGCAAACACGGGTCCCCCGATTAGGATGAACTGACAGACGGTTCGCATGTCCAGGAATGCGAAAGGTATCGCAGCCAAGAAGCTCAAGATCAGGACGGCCAGGCCGATGAAGACCAACGGACTGGGATTGAATCCACGCCGCACGTCGGGATGCGCGGCGACCTTGCCGCCGGCGGAAACGACAAAGCAAAGCAGTAGAATGGGTAAAAGGAAGACGAGAAACGCAAGCCCCTTAAGACTCTTCACGTCGCCCGTGTAGACCCAGAGGAGGATCGTGCCGACGATGGTCAAGCTGACGCCCAGCAGCAGCCAGATCACCAGCCGCCGCCGCAACCGACGGGTCTCTTCCGCAGACTCCTCCCGCCGCGTCGGATCGGGTACGTCGAACATCGGCCACGCGTAGCTCCAATACTTCTCCCAGCCCTTCTGGACTGCCGCCGGAAGGCGAAGATGGAGGAATTTGATCAATTGCCGGGTCTCACTTCGGGAATAGCCGGAGAAGTCGAGCCGGAGCTCTTCGTCGGCCGTCTTGAGCACCAGCCGGCCTCCGCCTTGACTTATTCGCCACTGCGCCTCGACGACCCGCGCGAGATTCACCTCTTTGGTTCTGAAGATCTGAACTTGTGTCACGTTGTCGCCGTCGATGGTGAGTCGATGACGAATCACCTCGGCGATGGTCCACGGCCCACCAATGCCGCAGAGAAGCGTGGAGCCGACGACGGCAATCGCCATAACTGCCATGGCCCACGGCGGCGAGCCGGGGTTGGGCTCGACGCCGAGCAAACACGTTCCGGCAACGGCAAACCCCACACCAAATAGAGTCGCCAACAAACCGAGGGAGATTAGCCATCGTTTGCGGCGATAGGTTGCGTTCACGACGTTGTCCGTTCGGAGGGTTCGCCTTGTTTGGATTCGTCCGACTCCTCGACGGGGCGTCCCCGCTTCCGCACCGCCTCCCTGAGCAGGAATTCGATCTGCCCGTTGACGCTGCGCATCTCCTGCTGTGCCAGCGCTTCGAGCGACTCGTAGAGCGCCGGGCTGATGCGGAGCAGGAATGACTTGCGTGGCTTCATGCTCACCTACGCGTAGAGCGTTCCGGCGTTGACGACCGGCTGGGCGTCCTTTTCGCCGCAGAGGACGACCAGCAGATTGCTGACCATCGTCGCCTTGCGTTCCTCGTCGAGTTGGACGACTTCCTGCTCGGCCAGGTCGTGCAGGGCCATTTTGACCATGCTGACCGCCCCGTGGACGATCTTCTGCCGGGCGTCGATGATCGCCTCGGCCTGCTGGCGGCGGAGCATCACGCCGGCGATCTCCGGGGCGTAGGCCAGATGGGTCAGCCGGGCCTCCTCGATCACCACGCCCGCCTTGCCTACCCGCTCCTGAAGCTCCTTCTGCAAGGCCGCGCGAAACTTCATCGACGCTGCTGCGGAGCGTCATCTCGTTCTCCTCGCCATGATCGTAGGCGTAGGAACTGGCCAGGTGACGCACGGCCGACTCGCTCTGGATGTGAACGTAGGTGTCGTAGTTGTCCACGTCGAAGCTGGCCTGGGCGGTGTCCTGCACCCGCCAGACGATGACGGCGGCGATCTCGATCGGGTTGCCCCGCTTGTCGTTCACCTTGAGCTTGTCGCCGTTGAGGTTCCGCGCCCGCAGTGAAATCCGCTTCTTCGTGTTCAGCGGATTGGTCCAATGCCAGCCGCGGCAGCCGCACCGTGCCACAGTATGCGCCGAAAAGGATCAGCACGCGGCCCTCGTTCGGCTGCAACGTGAAATGGCCGAAGCAGAGGAAGACGCCCAAGCCGATCACGAGGACGCTTCCCGCCAACAGCCAGAAGTTCGGCAAGGTCTTGGCCGCGTCCGCCGCGATCGCCGAGTCGATAAACAACCACAGCACCGCCCCGCCGCCGCAGAAGATCAGGATTTCCACCGCCAACATCGCCCAACCGTTGACGGTACGCACCTGTCTTTCTTGGCTCATGGCTTTCGCCTCCCGCAAAAAATGTGACAGACGAACGATGTTCAATATCGATATGATATCATATCAATATCTTTTGTCAACGGAATGGAGACGACATTGTTCGTAACATTTTATAGAGCAACGAGTTGGCGCACTCCCTACGCTACCGGGGATTATTCATGCACCCATACCAACCCGAAGCGCAAGCGAGGGCAACTCTCCCGCCCTCGCTTGCGCTTCGGGTTGGTATGGCACACTGGTGCCGCCAATCCGTGTGGGGCGTGAATAATGCGAGCTACCGGGGGCGGCAGCAGTCGGCGGGGCATCGGTCGGGCCAAGGGCCATCGGAGCCCAGCGCCAGCCGCGGCGACGTCGGGATCGAGCCGCTCGACGATCAGTTCGCGGATCATCCGCACGAAGCGCGGATGGCTGCGCCACCACGCCGGCTCGGACCATGTTGACGCCCAACTCGTCGCACAGCCCGGCGACCTCCACGTCGAGGTCATAGACGACCTCCATGTTCTCCGCCAGAAAACCGATCGGCACGACGACGACGTCTTCGACTGCCGTCGGCCGTGCAACTGGCGGATGTGATCGCGGATGTCCGGCTCCAGCCACGGCTGCGACGGCGGCCCGCTGCGGCTCTGGAAGACCAGGTCGCCAACGGATGGACATCCCGGCACTCCCCTGCGAGAGCCGCGACAAGCAAGCTCCGACACCAGCCGGCACGCCTCGCGCAATTGCCGTTCGTATGGCGAGCGCTCGGCCATGGCGACGGGATGCTGTGGGCGCGTGAAGAGCAAGCCGGCGTGCCGATCGCGTCGCTCGGGCGGCAACCTCGTTCCACGCTGCCGCGACCCGGTCGGCCATCGCCTCGATGAAGCCCGGATGGTTGTAGAACAGCCGCAGCTTGTCGATCTGCGGCGCGGCGGGGCCAACCTCTGCCGGGCGCGCTCGATGTCTTCGAGATACTGCCGGCAGCCCGGATAGGAGCCGAACGGCGAGGTGACGAACGCCAAGGCGCGCTGCACGCCGTCGTCGGCCATCTGGCCGACGGCATCGTCGAGCAGCGGATGCCAGTTGCGGTTGCCCCAGTAGACCGGCAACTGCGGCCCGTGGGCGTTCAGTTCGGCGACCAGCGCCGCCAGCAACGCGCGGTTCTGGGCGTTGATCGGGCTGACGCCGTCGAACAGTTCGTAGTGCCGGGCGACTTCCAGCAGCCGCTCGCCGCGGCACGTTCTTTCCGCGAACGACGTTCTCCAGAAACGGCATCACGTCGTCCGGCCCCTCCGGCCCGCCGAAGGAGACCAGCAGCAGAGCATCGTAGGAAGAAGGAAGAGGGTGGGGGCAAGGGAGATCGGAACTCATACGGCGGAGCCCCCGGATACACGCGGCGTGAATATGGGCGAAGGTTGGCCCGCTTGGCCCGAGACAGGCGTATTCGCCGGCAGCGATCCAACGTCACCGCCGCCGGGCTTCAACATACAGACGGTCTGCCGTTTCGTCAAGCTCTTGGGAAGGGCTCATTGCCTCTGGCACGGCGTCGTGCTAAGATTAACCAAGCTGCGTTAGGTGCCCTCCGCTTTCCTCCCACTCCCCTGTTTTGAGGTAATTCCCATGTTGATTCGTCGTTTCGTTTTCGCGAGCGCCGCGTGCGCTGGTTGTTGGCCTCTTTGCGTCGGCTGGCGTCGTCCGTGCCGAAGACAGTCTCTGGCAGACCGATTTTGCGGCGGCCAAGGCCAAGGCCAAGGCTGAGAACAAACTGTTGCTGGTCGATTTCACCGGTTCCGACTGGTGCGGCTGGTGCAAGAAGCTCGTGGCCGAGGTGTTCAGCAAAGACGCGTTCAAGACCGAAGCGCCGAAGAAGTTCGTTTTGGTCGAATTGGATTATCCGCACGCCAAGAAGCAGTCGGACGAACTCAAGAAGCAGAACAAAGAACTGTTGGCCAAGTACAAGGTCCAGGGCTATCCCACGATCCTGGTGCTGGACGCGCGACGGCAACGTGGTGGCGAAGACCGGCTATCAGCCCGGTGGGCCGGAAAAGTACGTGAAGGAACTGACGAAGTTCGTCGACGTGCACGAGGACGTGGTGAAGTTGACGAAGGAGCTTCCCCAGGCTAAAGGGCTCGACCGCGCCAAGCTGCTCGACAAACTGATCGACGATTACATCGCACTGAACAACGAGATCGACGAGATCCCGGCTTGGGACAAGGAGATCGTCAAGCTGGACCCCGACAACAAGGCCGGCCTCAAGGTGAAGCACCAATTCCGCGTCTTCCTGGCCGAGTTCAACGTGTTGGCCGAGGACGGCAAGATTGCCGAAGCCAAGGCGGTTGCCGAGAAGATGCTGGCGCTGCCCGGCCTTTCCACCCAACAGCAACTGGACGTCTATCTCGACCTGTCCCAAGCGCACCGGGCAAGCAGGCAGTTTGCTGAGGCCAACGCAGCCGTCGATAAGGCGCTGGCCTTGCCGGGCATCAGCGGCGAACAAAAACAGGATGCCTACATGGCCAAATGCGAGTGCTGCTTCGGGCAGGGTGACTTTGCGGGTGTAGTAGCCTGCGCGAAAAAGGGAATCGAGGCGGCCCCGAATAGCGAGCAGGCCAATCGCTTCACCGGCATCATCGAGCGGTTCAAGCCGATGGCCGAGGCGCAAGAGCTCATCGCCAAGTTGAAGGCCGATCTGGCGACGGTGAAGGGACTGGACCGCGCCAAGACGCTCGACAAGCTGATCGAGGCTTGGGACAAGGCCGGCGGCAGAAGCCGTGACGTCTCCACTGAGCAAGTCGACAAGTGGTCGCGCGAAATCCTCACCCTCGACGCCGACAATAAGGCCGGGCTAAAAAACAAGTACGAGTTCCGTAGTCGGATGGCCGATGCCAACAAACTGCGGGGACGACCCGGTGACTATCGGGCCGCGATCGAAAAGGCGGTTGCCCTGCCCGGATTGTCCGGCGAGCAGGTTCAATCGGGCCGTTTCATGTTGGCCTTTTCTTACTTGAATGGCGGCAATCTGAAGAGCGCCCTCGAGCAACTGCAGAAGGCGCACGACGCCGCCCCCGATACCCCGCGCGGCAAAATGATCAGCGTCTACATCGAGCGGATCAAGCAGCAGATGGATGCCGCAAAATCCAAGGCGAAGAAGGAAAAGAAGGAGAAGAAATAGTAGCGGGGTGTTCGGCCCCGGTAAGCGTTCACGGGTCGGTAGACGCGGCGTCTCGCCGCGTTGCGGTGGTGATTTCCCACCTTACCGGCAGTTCAGAAGCGGCGAGACGCCGCTTCTACGATTTCCGGCCCGTGAACGATTACTCGGCTCTGCGGCTGCTCGACGGAGAACCTTCGGACGACAAAAAACGTTGGGGCGGCAGTTCAACTGCCGCCCCAACGCGTTTTCTTGGCTCTTGTGGCACAGTCGCCTTTCGCTCCGCGAAAGTCCGCTGCTTTCGCGGAGCGAAAGGCGACTGTCTACACCACGTCGCTGACGAGTCGGCGGTAACCCGTGAATGGTCACCCGGCTACTTCTCGATGTCGCGGATTTCTATGAAGGCGTGGTTGACTAGCGCGCCGTCTTCGAAATAGCTCTCGCCGGTGACGCTCCGCAGCACCTTCAGCAGATTGATCGTTCCGTGGACTTGATCGAGAACGGCCGTCTTCTGTCCGTTTTCATCCGGCGCGTTGGCCATCGCCCGATCGAGGGCCAGATCGACCCAGGGGCCGGCCGCATCGACCAGATCGGCCCAATGCAGCCAGGCGGCGACGGCCAATGGGCGACCGGTCTTGGCCAGCGCGCCACCGATCGCCGGCGGCGTGCTCTTCAGCAGTCGCTCGGTATGGTCGCGCGTGACCGACACGACGGCCACGTTGTCGGACAGTCCGAAGTTCGGCACGATCTGCGGATCGACGCCCCAGTTGGCCGGCAACTCGAAGCTATAGATCTTGCCGTAAGGGGCATCGCTCACCGTCGGCTCGGGAATCGCGACACAGGAGGGAATCTTGGCGCCCTTGACCTGCCGCGCCGCGTCGATCAACCCGTTGATGATCTCGCGGTATTGCCCCATCGCTTTCACGAGTAGTTTCGCGTCGCTAACGCCCAGCACCAGGGCGGGGTCGATCATCGGCATCGGCTTCTCCGTGGCCGGCAGCGACTCGACGAAGTGGTTGCTCGTCAGCTTGGCGTCGAAAACCAGCCCCGCTTGGCCGTCGGCCAAGGCGGGGAAGAGCATGTCGCGGTTCACCTTGTCCAATGCGCTCGACCAACGGGACGGCCGTGCCGAGGAACTTCTGCACCTTTTCTCGATCGCTCTCGGGCAACGTCGGCAGGGCAAGTTCCTTGAAGTAGCCGTAGCCGACTTTGGCCCATTTGACCAACAGGTCGTAATTCTTCGAGGTTCACCTTCTGCCGCGAGACGACGCCGAACAACGGATTGCCGCCGACGTGCTCCAACAAGCCCAGCGGCTTCGATCCATCCAGATCGCCGTGGCTGCCCCAGGAGTACTGGTATCCCTCGACGCCGTGTTCGGCCAGGAAGCTCAGGCCCATCGCTCGCCCCAGGCTTCGGTATGAGGCTCTTGATATCCTGGACCAGCGATTCGGCGTCCTTTCGCACTTGCTCTTGCTGCTGTTCGCTCAAGCCGATCTTCGGCAGGTACTCGTCGACGAGCTTCAGCAGACCGTCGACGCTCTGCTGCTGATTGGCGAGTTGCCGGTTCAAGGCCGCGCTCATGTAGCCCACGGAGATGAGCGCGCTTGTCGACGAATTTCGCCAGCGGCTTGAGTTCCGCGCGGTCGATCAGGCGTTCGACCCTTGCCCAGCTTCTCCAGAGCTTCCAGCGACGAACCGATCGAGACCAGTAGATAGTTGTCGCGGACGCACAGTGCGACGACCAATTTCGATTTCTTGAGTTGGTCGACGATCTTCTGGGCGTCCCCTCCTCGGTTTCCACTGCCTGGAGTTTCTCGGTCAACTCATCCCAGGGGACCATCGAGCCGTCCAGCGTCAGCACGAGGCATTCATGATCGCCGACTTTGGTCTTCTTGAGCTTCCCCCTGGTATTCTCGATTGGCGTCCAACACTCCCGTGGCGATCTCTCCGAGCTTTGCGAGTTGCTCTTTGGCCAGATCGGCTTTCTTCACACTGGAAGCCGATGACTACGTTGGGCATACGGATCAGGTTCGTGTTTTCGCGCCAAGGCCGACATCGCCGCCCCAACTTGGACCCGCCGGGCAACCGGCCTTCGTTTTCGCCGCTGATTGCCCCCTCAATCGCCCCGAAGCCCTGCGCGGTATTGACGATCTGGAACAGCCTCACGACGTCGACGAACGACTTGTCGCCGTAGACGAAGATCTCGTCCGAAACCATCTCGCTTGAGCAGTTCGACCGTGTTGCGGTTTTCGGGATCGGCCAGCGCCGCCTTGATCTGCGCCGGCATCGCTGCCGGGGGTCTGCACTTGCAGGTTGTACAGCGCCAGCCCGAACTGCACGATGGGCATTTCCATGATTTTCGCCCACGCCTTGCTGTTCTTGACGGCCTCGAACTGCTCGCGGTTGCGCAACATGCTCGAGTAGAACGCCGCATCGGCCGGAATGAGCTTCAGCGACGTGTCGAGCTTGGCCAGATCGCCGGCCGCCGCCGGCCGCGAGGCCGCCACGCCAATGCCGCCAGCGCCGCAACAATCGAGAATCGAACCAAACGATACTTCCGCCGTGCGGTCATGGGTAGCTCCTTGTGTCGAGTGGGAAACCGGTCTGCCACAGCCGCATGGGCCGCGGCATCCGCAAAATACCGGCGGTATTCTAGCAAGCCGTGGGGGGGAGACAAGCCGGCCGCTCGGCGGATTCGCACGTAATCGCTTGCCGTTTCGCACGTCACGGCAACCGCTTGCAGTCTCGCCGCGCCGCCGCGCCGCCGTCCGCCCGACTACGCAAGATTGTCCGCTCTCTTGCGAAAAATTCCTACGACGGCCGGCGGGTAGCTCCGCACGTCCCACTGCCTGCCGATCGGGAAGCCGCCCGGACGTCGAAACGGCCGTCCGCCTCGACCACGAAGACGCTCTCCTCCGGCGCCGCCCGAATCAGCCCGCCGAGCAGGTCGAGCATCTCCTCGCTGCGTTCGACGTAGAAATCGTAGGGCGGCGAACAGAACACCGCCCAGGGCGTCGTCCGTCGCCGCCGAAATCCGGCCGGCGAATCGCCCTGCCGTTTGCTTTGCAGTTTCCACCAGATGAACGTATTGCCGACGGCGACTTCGGCCCGCCCGCGCGAGGCCCAATTCCGCGATGTTCCTGCGAATCATGTCGGCCGTCGGATTGTGCTGTTCGATCAGAGTGGCCGGACTCGGCGCCGCGGCTGATCGCTTCCAGCGCCAATGCTCCGGTGCCGGCGAAGAGATCGATGGCGTGTTTTCCGCGGATTTCGGGCCCGATCAGATTGAAAATCGCCTCGCGGAGGCGGTCTTTCATCGGTCGGGTGCGCAGATCGCCGCTATAGTGCAGCCGTCGGCCGCGAAACTCGCCGCCGATGATCCGCAGCCCCGCGGTGGGGCGAGCCACACCGTCCGCCCCGCGGCTGCCGCTGCCTGCGTTCGGTTTCTTCGGTCGCTTGCCCATAGAAAGAAGGGGACGGAGGAGGCTGTCGGAAAGGGCGGTGCAAATTGGGGAACGCTCCTCCGACAACCTCCTCCGTCCCCCTGGTCGGTGCCCGATCGCCCTTCCTGCCAGTCGAATTGCCTGCAACGCTCGAACATGATACCATGAACAGGTGGTGGCGGGAAAGTGCCTCGTTGATGCAGTGCCGTGCAGCGCCACCGACACCTTAAGGAACCTGAACATGCGAAATCGAATCGTCTTGGCATTGATGTTGATGCTCTCATTTCTGTTGGCGGCCGTGCCGGTCTCGGCGGCCGACAACCGCCCCAGCCCCGGCCAAGCCGGGAGCGAAAGCCGCGGCAGTTCCACGCCCTTCACACGCAAATGAAAGCAATCCTGGTCAAGTTGGCCACCTTGCAGACCGAGTATCGCACCGCCGATGAAGACAAGCGTGCCGACATCCAACAGAAATACAAAGACGTGGTCGCCCAGGGCCTGAAGCTCGAGCCGAAGCTGATCGAGGCCGCCGAGAAAGCCTATCAAGAGGCCCCCAACGCCGACAAGCAGATCGTCGACTTCCTGGTCCATTTGCTGAGCGAGAAAATCGACGACGACGACTACGAGCCCGCGGCGAAAATCGGCAAACTGCTGGTCGATAACAAGTGCGGCGTCACGGGGGTGCTCAATCTGGCGGGCATTGCCGCCTTTCGCCGCCTCCGACTTCGGCACCGCCGAGAAATATCTCAGTCTGGCCGAGAAACAGGGCTACTACAAAGCGGCCCCGAAGCGAGACGAACTCGCCAAGCTGGGCGAGTTCTATCTGCCGCGCCATCCCGTACTACAACAGAGCGTGGGCCCGGGAGAAGGCGATTCGCGCACCGCGACGCCAAGGCGAACTCTGCCCCGCGTGCTGCTGAAAACCACCAAGGGCGATATCGAACTCGAACTGTTCGAGGATCAGGCCCCGAACACCGTGGCCAACTTCATCAGTCTGGTGCAGAGCGGATTCTACAAGAACGTCGCGTTCCACCGCGTGCTGCAAGGGTTCATGGCCCAGGGCGGCGATCCCACGGGCACCGGCGCGGGCGGGCCCGGCTACACGCATCCCCGCGAATGCCACCTGCCGAACCACCGCGACCATTTCCGCGGCTCGCTGAGCATGGCCAAGACCCGGCTTCCCGACAGCGGCGGCTCGCAGTTCTTCCTCTGCTTTGTGCCGACGCCCCAATTGGACGGCAAACACACCGTGTTCGGCCGCGTGATCAGCGGAATGGACGTTCTGGCGAAGCTGCAGCGCCGCGATCCGCACGATACCGAAGCCCCCCGGCCCGATCAGAATCATCGAGGCCAAGGTGATCCGCAAGCGCCCGCACGATTACAAGCCGGAGAAGATGCCCGACTGATGCAACGCCTCCGCCGTCTCCTTTTGGGAGAGGGGCTGGGGGTGAGGGCCACGCGGTTTCGTTCCCGTCTGCACTTTCCTGGCAGATACGTAAGAATGTCTGCACCGCCGATCGCAGGCGCGTCTCAGCCACCGGCGCCGGATTTCGAGAATCTCGAACTTCAGCGTCCCCTGCGGCACGTCGATCTCGACGCGGTCGCCGACCTTCTTGCCCACCAGCCCTTGGGCCAACGGACTGGTGATGAGAATCTTGCCGGTGTCGTAATCTTCCTCGCCGGCGCCGACCAGCGTGAACTCCTCCTCGTCGTCGAAGACGAGATCCTTCACGCGGACCGTCGAGCCGAAGGCCACTTCGCCCTTGGGCATCTGCGAGGCGTCGATCAGCACGGCCCGCGACAGTTTGTCGCGCAGCACGTCGATCCGGGCCTGCATCAGCCCTTGGCTTTCCTGGGCGCCGTGATACTCGGCGTTCTCCGCTCAGATCGCCTTCCGCCCGGGCAGTGGCCAGCCGTTCGAGGATTTTCGGCATCTCGACCGTATGGAGTTGATCGAGGTCGGCCTTGATCTTGTCGTAGCCGGTGCGTGTCATGGGGATGCGATCGGACATTGTGAAATACCCCGGCAATAAAAAGGAGACCCCCACATAGAGTGGGGGTCTCTGTCCTTCATCGGCCTATACCTGAAACAGTGGAGCGGAGGAGGGTCGAACTCCCGACCTCTGCATTGCGAACGCAGCGCTCTCCCAACTGAGCTACCGCCCCAAATCGTTCTAAACCTCTCTTCTCAAAGCCCTTTGTAGTGTCTCGGAAAGCTCGCTACCTGTAGCGAACCCCCTCCGTGGCGTCGCGCGAACGTTATCTGCGAGACACCACACCAGTCACCCGTCTTCTTACGGTTCGTGCTCGGCGCACTTCTACGACCCAACCGCAAATGGTAGCCCACAGTTACGAGGCGCGTCAAGTGCCCAATGTGGCCCATTCCATCGCGTTCAACAGCAAGCGTACGAACCCGCGGCAACGGAAGTCCTGGGGGTGGCCCAGCAACGTGTAGAACGCACGGCCGTCGCACTGTTGTGCCCAGGCTACCGGAAAAGCCTCGTCTTCCCATTTTCCGACCAGCAAGCACGTCGAATCTGGATAGAAATGGGAAGAATGGGAGAATCCGTGTCGGGCAATGAACGTGCCGACGCCATCAACTACCGGATGTCGTCTGGCGGCCGCGGCTATCTCCACTTCCATGTCGAAGCCTTCCTCCTGGAAACCGTCCAGTCCAATGACGTCGGCGTCGATAGCAGACCAACGGCCGACGATCTGAAGGCCGCGGCCGAATACGACCGCACAATCCGCATCGGCAAGCCCTTCGATTTCGACGGTTGCGAAATCCACGCGATTGCAGTGCCAGGCGCCGTTGCCAACCAAAATTCGCTCGAACGCCGTCATCGACGCCACAATTCGCCTGTCGGTTGCGCACGGCACGAGGCAGACGCGAACCGGGACATCCCTAGGCTCGCCGGCCAACGGGAATTCGAGTGGGCAGCCGGCGCGAAACGGCGCGGCAACGCCCGAAACGCCCACGCTGCGATGGGCGGCGTGCATGTGCAAAATGCGTCGAGCTTGAGGAAATTCTTCCATTGCCTCCCATTATCTCGACCCCAGTCCTACCTGTCCACCTTGCGGCGGTGTCGGCCGGCCGTCTCGCGAAAAAGTCGGTCGTCCTGTACGGACTGCGATGAATTTGCCGATAAACGTCGAAACGGCGGCAAGCGAAAGGCTCGTCTCTTTGCGGCTTTCGTCCGAAGTTGCCCTGCAAACAATCACATACCGTGCCGGCGCGGGGTGAACTGCCGTTTACACGTTTGCCCAAATCCGCTATTGTCCCCCCAATCTTCCATCACCCTTTCCCAGCGACACCAGGCATGGATGCAACCGGTGCGATGACGAGCCACGATAAGCCGTCGCTTGCGCGGCCAACCGGGCGATCGGTGACGGTCGCCCCGGCCGACCATGATCTGACGGTCATCATTCCCGCCTATAACGAGGAAAGACGCCTGCCCTGGACGCTGGCCGAGTTGACCAGGTTCCTGAATGATTGGGGCGTCGATTATCGCGTGTTAGTCGCCGACGACGGCAGCACCGACTGCACGGCCGAACTGGCCCAGAAACTTGGGCCGCGATTTTCGACGCTACGAATCGTGCCGCAGGGCGGAAAAGGCCGCGCCGTCCGCACTGCCATGCTCCGCGCCACCGGCCGCGTGCTGGCTTTCACCGACGCCGATCTCCCCTTCGAGCTCTCGGCCATGCAACAGGGCTACCAGTGGATCCGCGGCGGGCAGACGGACGTAGTCTTCGGCGCCCGCGATGTCGACGGCGCGGAGCATCGGGCCCGCCGCCGGTTGGCCCGGCGCTTGGCCACCTGCGCTTTTCGCGCGATCGTCAGCCGCATGGTCTCGCGCGAAGTGACCGACACGCAATGCGGAATGAAATTGTTCCGCCGCCAGGCCGCATTGGAGATTTTCAGCCGCACGACCATCGACGGATTCGCCTTCGACGCCGAAGTGGTGATGTTGACGCACCGGTTGGGCTTGCCGTTCCGCCGCGTCCCGGTCACGCTGATCAACGAGTTCGCCTCGACGCTTTCGCTGCGCCGCAACGCCTTGCCGATGTTGTTGGACGTGATGCGCGTTTGGCTGCGCGAGCGAACCGGCAAGGGCGTTCCAGCCCCGCAGTTCGTCTATGCCGCGGCCGGCAAGGAACCTGAGCGACGGGCGGCGTAAACCGTTGCGCGATCCTTCATGTCTTCACGCCTTGCACTCCATGCCGACGACTTCGGAATGAATCGGGCCGTCAGTGACGGAATTCTACACGGGTTCCGGCACGGCTTGCTGACCAGCACATCGCTGCTGGCCAATGCACCCGACGCCGCTCGGGCGCTGGCACAGTGGAAAGAGCTACTCGCCGATCAGGCCGTGGGCCGGCTCGCCTCGGCCGACGTTCGCCGCCGGCTCGACGATCCCAACTGCCCCTTCGACCTCGGCGTCCATCTGAATTTGACGCAGGGCCGGCCATTGGGCGGCGATCGCTATCCCGCCGGGTTGCTCGACGCGGAGGGACGGTTTCCCGGCGTTTTCTCGCTGTTTGCGCGTCTGCGGCGGTCGGGCGACAAGCTGTGCGAGGCGATTCGCGCCGAGTGGCAGCGGCAGATCAAGTTCCTCTGCGACCACGGCTTGCGGCCGACGCACCTCAACGGCCACCAGTACGTCGAGATGCTTCCCGCCACGGCCGAAATCGTGCCGGCACTGATGGAACGATTCGGCATCAAGGCGGTGCGCGTCGCCTGGGAACCGGCGCTGTTGCGAAACACCGTGCTCCACCGATTCCAAGTCACAAAGTGGCCGTTGGCTCGCATCAAACGCCTCTTTGCCGCAAAATTCCGCAGACTCGTCGACGCGCGGCGAATCGCGCATCCCGATGCCTTTTTCGGCACGGTCCACGCAGGCGGCGTCGATCTGAAGTTGTTGTGTCTGTTCTTGGCCGGCAGCCAAGACGATCGCTTCATCGAAGTCGGGCTTCATCCGGGCCATCCGGCCGAACAGGTTTCGCCGCAAGATCGATCCAATGGCTGGCGCGACCCCTTGGCGCTCTCGCGCCCGAGGAATTGCGGATGCTCGTCTCCGGCGAGCTGCCTCGAAGCATAGATGCCGCCGGACGGAGTTTGGGTAGGCTTCAACTTCTCGCAGAGGGTCTCTGACCGCGTCCTCAGTACGTCGGGGCGAGCGCCGCGTAGATCAGCCACAATGCGACGGCGATCAGCAATCCGCCGAACAGCCATGCCTTCCAGCGTCGGGCCGGCGGCATTTTGCTCAGGCGTTCTGTTTCCGAAGACCATAGGGTGGCCGTCAGCAAATGACGGGCCCGCTCGACGACGGGAGATCGCGTCGGTCTTTTCGGCGGTCGGACGGGGGCGATCATCGTCGTGGTGCAGAACTGTGAGAAACCGGTGCCGGGGCATGCCGTTTAGCCGGCGAACTGGTTCGCCGTGCTTGGGACCGAAGGCCGCGAGTTCTACGGCGTGCGAGCACGCCGGCTAAACGAAATAACCTACGCGTGCGCGTGGTCGCGGTTCAACGCCGCCATGCGGCTGCGCAGCGCCGGTTGGTGGTCGAGCAAACTGGCGATCCGCTGCCAATCCAGCCGTTCCGGCCCCAGTGCCTCGTAAATCGCCAAAGCGTGGTCCCAGTCCTCCTCGATGTCCACCGTCAATCGCACGTCCTCGCGGTCGATCTCCGTCGGCGCGGGCGTCAGCCGAATGTTGAACCGCTCGGGGTGCGAATAAAGATAGCGGGTGACGTGCTCGCGATCGAGCTTGTCGCGGGCAAGCCGATTGGCCTTGCGCAGCGCACTGGTGCGGAACCACTCGGCATACATGCTCGCCGACGAGAGAATCGCCGGCCGGCCGTCACGCAGGCAGAAGCCGATATAGTCGCAGTTCGGGTGCGACTCGGCCGTCGTCACCAGGCGGTCGATCAAGGCCGGGTCGACGAAGAAATTATCGCCGCGGATGCGCACCACGCCCTCGGCCGGATACTCTTCCAGCGACTTGGTGAACCGGTCCAGCGCGTCCTCCCCTTCGCCATGAAAGACCGGCACGTCGCTAGGAACCAGCCGGTTGACCTGCCCCGTCTCGTCCGGCTCACAGTCGGCGACGATGACGCCGTCGAGGCGCATGGCGTCGGTCACCCGGCGGACTACCCATTCCAGCAGCGAGCGGCCGCCAATCCTCCGCATCACATTCGCACGGAATCGCGGCAGGCGGGAGTAGACCTGGACAATTCCCAAGTTCCTGAGCATTTCCTTTGCCTCCCCACACAGAGTTCCATCGCACGGGATCATCTCGCGGAAGCCGGTGCCTATCAACCAACGACTTTACCAAGAATACCGGAAATGCGTCAATAGGAGGAAACCTTAGGCTATGCCCAATGTTAGGTACAACCGCCGGTCGGCGAGGCTCTCGACCACCAGCGAGGCCGTGCTGAAATCGTGCTCGCGACTGTGCTCGCCGGGCACTGCCACGACGTAGGCCCCCGCCGCGGCCGCCGACCGGCAGCCGTTTTCGCTGTCTTCCAGCACCAGAATCTCCCCCGGCGGCACTCCAAATCGCCGCGCCGCCGTCAGGTAAATCTCCGGGTGCGGCTTGCCGTGGACGATGTCTTCCGCCGTCAGAACGAAATCGAACCGTCGCCGCAGGTCGAACGCCCTCAGACAGACGGCGACCAACTCGCGGGTGCTGCTGGTGCAGACCGCCTTGGGGATTCCCGCCCGTTCCAGGGCATCGAGCAATTCCATCAAGCCGGGCATCATCGCCAAACGGCCCTGCAAGAGGTCGAGGAACAGGCGATTCGACTCCGCGGCCAGTTCCTCCCACGTCTCGGTGAGGCCGCAATGAGCGATCATCTGCTCGAAGGCCTGCTGCGGCGGCAGCCCCATCATCTGATGTTTCAACTCGTCGGTGAAGTCGTGCCCCCGCCGCCGCAGCAACTCCTCGCCGGTAAGCGTGTAGACGTCCTCCGTGTTGAACATCAACCCGTCCATGTCGAAAACTACAGCTCGCATTAGGATTGCCGATTGTTGGTTGTTTGATGATTGATGAATGCCGCTCCGGCCGCTTGCGGCTTCGCAACGCACGCCGTAAACGACCGTCGCTACTTGATGCGATAGATTATATAGGTGTCATTCTTATAAACCACGTCCAGGTCGATCGCCGGCTCGGTCCATTCGGCGTCGGCTTTTAGCGACGGCGGCGTTCGCTCGCACAGCAGGTAGCCGGCGTGGTACTTCGCCCCCAACTCTTTGATCCGTTTCGTGCCAAGCTCGCTAAGCGGCTCGTACCAGCGCGGGCCTTCCGGGAGATGCGTGGCGTAAATGTTCTGGATGCGGCGCCACCATTTGACCAGGCTCTTGGCGTCCTGCGGCACGTCCTTCCAATCGACGACGTCGCACCGGCCCGTGTACCATTGGAACGTCTGCGCGTTGCGCGGAACAAGAAACGTGGCGACGGCGGGAATCCTGCCGGAATCGACCACCCAGTGGCACGCCGCATACCAGTCGGCGAAGCTTGGAATCCGATGCGAGCGCGGAGCGGCGGGATGAAGACGCTGCAACGCATGGTCGCCCACGTTCAGCGCCGCTGGAATGACCGCAAGCAAAAGCAGCCAATAGCCGGGGGCCAACGGCCCGCGGAGCACTCCGGCCAATCGACCGCGGGCCGTTGGCCCCCGGCTATTCTCGATGCTGTTGCCCACTTTCTGAGAAACAGCGCTCAACCTACAGACGATCAGCGCGACCACCTCCAGCGCCACGCCCAGCGGAATCACGACGTCGGTCAGGCGATACCAGTAATATCGCAGCAAGTCGGCCGCCAGGGCACGATCAAAAAGCATCAGCGAATTGACGGCCGCTCCCGCCAACGTGATAGACACCGCGCCGGCGACGAACGCCCGAAGCTGAGACAGCGGTTGCCGGCGATCGTCCAACAGATGGGCACGTCGGCTCCAGCGGCCCAACAGCAGCCAGAACATCCAGAGCAGCGCGAGGCGAACGATGAACTCGGGCCGCATGCCGGTCAGGGTCAGGTGATGGGGTAAACGCTCGAAAACGTAGATTTGATGCGCCTCCTGGGCGATGACCCGACTCGCGCCCCAATCGAGCGCCAACGCCGGGATCACTCCCGGCAACGAGAGCAGCAATCCGCCCAAAATGCCCGGCCAGAGCGACCATAAACGCTTTAATCCTTCTGTAAAGCCGCGACCATTGGTCGCGCCGCTTGCGGCGACCGCTGGTCGCGGCCTTACAAACCACGCGATGCCCGCCGCCACCGCCGCCCAGCCGCCCACCAGCACGTGAAACGCCGCCGCGGCGCCGAACAGCAGCAGCGCGCGGTTCCAGCGGTCGCGCAACAGCGCTTCGATGCCGAGAAACACGAGCACGTAGGCGAACACTTTGGCTTCCACCCCGCCGATCACCCATTCGCCGGCCATGTGGCAACGTTCCATCAGACAACCGAACAGCGCGGCCGTAAGCACCGACCACCACGCCCGCGGCACCACCGCGTAGCTCAGCCGCCGCCACGCCCAGGCGAGCAATGCCCACCCAAGACATCGCCCGGTCCACGCCAGCGCCACTGGCGGCAGCCACAACGACAACCAGCCGAAGGTAAAATAGAACACCTTGTGCGTGTCGGGCGATTCCATGAAGAAGTCGCCGTGTAGCCAATTGGAATTCCAGAAGTGAATCGCCTTGCCCAAATAATACGGCTCATTCACGTCCGGCGCCGGCCACGCGCCCTGAATGGCGAAGACGGCGAAGATCAGGAAGATCTCGGCGAGAACGAGACGGCGAGATGGCGGGGGAGTTGGCACAGGGAGGTGAGGCGGGAAGTTATCGGTTGTCAGTGATGAAAGAACAGGAACCAATCCAGGATCGTTGCTAGCTCAGAAACAGTCGCCGCCATCAGCCGCGGCCACGCAGGAAACTCGGAGCCAGCGTCGAGAAACCCATGGCGATGTGGCCCCAGGCGATCAGAATCAAGAACGCGGTTATCTCCGCCAGTCTGGCCGTCCGTGGCTTCCCCGCGATGTGAAATCCAAAACAAGCGATAACGTTAATGACGCCCAATGCGCCAATCGCCACAAACCATTCCAAACTGACAAACAGCGAACAAAGAACTGCCACGACGGCAACCAACTGAAACATGCGGCTGAGAGTAAACTGAACGGCCATATTTCTGCAAACCAGCGCGGCGTAGGTGACGCAACTCTTCGGAAGCACGGTAGACTGAGTCGGCCTTCTCCAGGAACACTAATCCACACTAATCAACACTGATGAAGAAATCAGTGGAGATTAGCGAGAATCAGTGTTCCTCATCCTTCATCCCTCATCCTTCAACCCTCTAGCTTCGTGATGCTCTTGAAATCCCCCTTCAGCGACCGGTAGAGTTGCTGATAGATCGGGAACGCCTGGTCGTAATAGCTCTTGGCCTTGCGATTGACCGGCGTCTCTTGAGTGACGCGGATTGCGGCGGTGCAGGCTTCTTCGATGTTCTTGAACGCTCCGCCGCCGACGGCCGCCAGCAACGCGACGCCGTAGGCCGCCCCCTCCTCGCTGCCGGTAGTGACCACTTTGCGGCCGAAGACGTCGGCTTGAATCTGCCGCCACAATGGACTGCGCGAGCCGCCGCCGGAAGCGCGAATTTGCCGCACCGGCACGCCCAACTCCTCGATAATCGCCAGGCTGTCGCGCATCGAATACGTTACCCCTTCCATGATCGCACGCACGAGATGCCCGCGCGTGTGGGCGACCGTCAGGCCGACGAAGCAGCCGCGGGCGTCGGGATCGGCGTGCGGCGTTCGTTCGCCGGAGAGATACGGCAGGAAGAACAGACCCTCGCCGCCGACCGGCACTTTTTCAGCTTCCTCGGCCAGCAGATCGTAGATGTCGCGTTTCGCCCGGCGTGCCGTGGCGGTATCGGTCTTGCACAATTCGTTGCGGAACCATTGCAGCGAGCCGCCGGCGCAGAGGTTCACACCCATGATGTGCCAGCGGCCGCGGACGGCGTGGCAGAAGGTGTGAACCCGGCCCAAGGGGTCAATTTTCACCTCGTCGCAGTGGACGAACATGACGCCGGAAGTGCCGATCGAGGTGGAGAGCACGCCGCTGGCGACGATGCCGTTGCCAACCGCCCCGGCGGCACAATCGCCGGCCCCGCCCACCACGACGCACTCGGTCGAAAGCCCCAGCAGCTTCGCCGCCTCGGGCGTCAGCCGGCCGGTCACCTCTTCCGACTCGTAACAGTCGGCTAACAAATCGATATCGAGTTCCAGCGCCGAAAGCAGCTTCTTCGACCACGTGCGATGGGCGACGTCCAGCAGCAACATGCCGCTGGCGTCGCTTACTTCGGTGGCAAACTCGCCGGTCATGCGGCGGCGGATTTCGTCCTTCGGCAGCAGCACTTTCCGTGTTTTCTCGAAATGCCGCGGCTCGTGGTTCCGCAGCCAGAGGATTTTCGGCGCGGTAAAGCCGGTTAGGGCCGGGTTAGCGACGAGTTTGATGAGACTGGCCCGGCCGCCGACGCGGCGCTCCATTTCCGCACACTCCGCGGCAGTCCGCTGGTCGTTCCAGAGGATCGCTCGGCGAATTACTTTGTTGTTTTTGTCGAGAAAGACCGAGCCGTGCATCTGGCCCGACAGGCCGATCGCCTTCACGTCGGCCGGCTTCAGTTTGGCCTTGGCCATCGTCTTCCGCACCGAGCGGATCGTCGCCCGCCACCAGTCGTCGGGATCTTGCTCGCTCCAGAGCGGCTTGGGAAAGTAGCACGGGTACGTCTCCAGAGCGGAGGCGAGAATGGCGCCGCGATCGTCGATGGCCAGGGTCTTCGTGCCCGAGGTGCCGATGTCGATGCCGAGATAATTGCTCATGGCGGTGACTTCCGAATTGTGGCTTCCTGACTGGCAATCCGCACTACTACCGATTGTAGCCCCTTAGGGGGTGGTCGGGCAACGGGTCCATTGACCAGTCGCAGCGATTTGCCGTAAGCTGGGAGGAAGGGGACGGAGGAGTTGTCGGCAGGAAATCCTGCCAAGCGGAACGCTTCTTCCCGACAACTCTTCCGTCCCCTTCCATGAGGCCGCATTCCCATCATGATCTGCCCGTGAAACCATCCACACTCGACCATCCGCGATCCGCGTTTCTCTGCCTGCTTCTCGTTTTGGCCGGTTGCCCGCGGGCGAACACCGACTCGAAGAACAAGCCCAGCGTGCGGCCGCTGGAGGGCGTGACGATTCGTCTGGCAGTGGTCGACGATCCGGCGCTGGCGGCCGCGGTGGTGCGAGTGAAAGGCGAATGGAACGCGCAAACCGGCTCGGAACTTGAAGTTGTCGCGACGACCGAGAAGGACCTGTTGCGGGCCGATCGATTGCCGGCCGACGGCCTTCTTTGCCCTACGCACCTCTTGGGCACGCTGGCCGAGCGCAAGCAGATTGCTCCCGTTCCGCGAGAAGTGCTGCACAGCGCCGAATGGGCCGGCGTCTTCAGCCTGCTCAGACTCCGCGAGGCCGTCTGGGGCGAACAGCCGATGGCCGTCCCGTTCGGCTCGCCGGTCTTCTGCTGCTACTATCGCGCCGATCTGTTGGAGAAGCTCGGCCGTCGGCCGCCGAAGACGTGGGCCGAGTATCACTCCTTAGCCAAGTTGCTTGCCAAGATCTCCCCTCTTCCTTTGGAAAAAGCGCAGAACAAAAAGAACTCCCCTCGCCCTTTGGGAGAGGGGCAGAACAAAAAGAACTCCCCTCTCCCTCCGGGAGAGGGGCAGGGGGTGAGGGCCTGGTGCGGCACGATCGAGCCACTCGCTCCCGGCTGGGCGGGCGATGTTCTCCTCGCCCGCGCCGCCGCCTATGCCAAACACCGCGACAATTTTTCGACGCTGTTCGACATCGAGACGATGGAGCCGCTGGTGTCCGGTCCACCGTTTGTGCAGGCATTGGAAGGACTTGTCGCCGCCGCCAAGCTCGGCCCGGCCGACCCCCTGCGTTACGATCCGGCCTCCGCTCGCGCCGCCTTCTGGGCCGGCCGCTGCGGCATGGCCCTTGCCTGGCCCACCGCGGCTCAAGAGGGGAGAGGGGAGAGAGGAGAGAGGAGAGGGGAGAGAGACGGGCAACTCAGCGCCCAGTGGGCAGTGGGCAGTGGGCAGTCGGCAGTGGGCAGTCGGCAGTCGGCAGTCGGCAGTCGGCAGTCGGCAGTCGGCAGTGGGCAGTGGGCAGTGGGCAGTCGGCAGTGGGCAGTGGGCAGTGGGCAGTCGGCAGTGGGCAGTGGGCAGTCGGCAGTCGGCAGTGGGCAGTCGGCAGTCGGCAGTCGGCAGTGGGCAGTCGGCAGTCGGCAGTGGAGAGTGGAGAGTGGGGAGTGGAGAGGAGACACCTTTTCCGGCTTCCGCCTTCCGCCTTCCGCCCTCTTCAAATCAACAATCAACAACCAAGAATCAACAATCAACAATCCCCGCTCCCTTTCCCCTCTCCCCTCTCCCCTCTCCCCTCTCCGCGTCGGCTTCGCCGAACTCCCCGGCTCGGGCCGCGTGTTCAACCTCAGCAACCACCTTTGGGAACAGCGGGCCGACAACGAGAGCACTCGCGTCCCATTGCTGGCGATCTCCGGCCGGTTGGGCGTGGTCGACGCCAAGTCGCCAGCGCGTCCACGAGACGTTCCAGTTGTTGCTTTGGCTCTCCGGCAGCGACATGAGTCCGCAGGTCAGCGCGGCCAGTCCGGCTACCACGCTCTTTCGCCAGTCGAATCTGAAATTCCCCGGCGCGTGGGTCGAAAAACCGGTGCCCATGACCGCCGCAGCAGAGTACGCCGACGCAACCGCCACCGCGCTGGGCCACGAGCAATGGCTCGGCGCCCTGCGTATACCGGGCCGGGCGAAGTACATGGCGGCGCTCGACGACGCCGTCGCGGCCGCCGTCCGCGGCGAAAAGTCCCCCTTAGACGCCCTGCTCGACGCCGACGCCAAATGGCAGAAGATCACCGAACGTCTCGGCCTCGAACGCCAGAAAGCCGCCTACCGGCACAGCTTGGGGCTGGAATAAACACTCGAGCAAGCGGGACGGGTCTCATCAGGGCGCGGCAAGAATTCCTGGCAGTGGCTTTGTGGGCCGAAGGCCCAACCGGTCGCTTCCAGCCCAGGCCAACGCCCCAATGGCACTTCCCGGGCTTTAAGTTGTTTTCATCAAACGTTTTTTGGCTTGCGAACGAGGGCGTGTGAGTACTGCGTAGTTTTTCTTGCGGCGCTTCTTCGCGCGAGGCTCGACGCGGCCGGGACGGTCGCCGACGCGGTGCGTGGCGATCGCTTTTAAGAGCCGCCGGTAGATTGCGACAACATCCAGCGAAGTCAGCAGGACGTGCTGAAACGCATTGAGCGTTTGCATCGCTCCTTTGAAGCTGATTTGACAAGGCATTCGTGCATGTTCCACAGACGCTTGTGCCATCATGCCTCGGATCAAATTGTAAGCGAGAAAATGCGCCCATATCTCCTTCCGAACCATCGCCGGCGTTTTGCAGCGGAGTTCGCCCATCTGCATCGTCTCCTTCACCGACCGCAAATCCAGTTCCGCGTGCCAACGCTGCCAGTACACCTCCGCCAAGTCCTTCGGCCGATATTCTTCCGCATCCAAGAGTGTCGTGACGAGGATCAGCTTGACGGGCCGAAACCCTTTCCGATCGATCACGACCTCCAGTTCTCGGAGTTCCAACTCCGCCGGCAACGAGGCATAGGTCTCTTGATCCATCCAATCGGGCCGCGCGGGCTTCGGCCAACGCACGAGATGGTCGCGTTGGCCCAGCGAGTGTCCCTTGCGAAAATCGGTCCGACGGCTCTGATGTCGATGCAACACCACGTCCACTCCACGCTGTTTCAGCAAAGCCATCTCGAACCACGAACAATACAGCCGATCGGCCAGCAACACCTCGCCCTTCTGCAACTCGTCCCAGATCAATCGCAGCAGCGACAATTCGCCCGTTCCCTTGCCCGAATAGGCCGCCACGGCCGCATCCAAGACGGCCCCGGTTGCCAAACAGAAGAGCACAACCAGCCGAATCATGGGAAAGCCCAATCCCGGCTTCTGTCCATCGGGCTGCGGATACTCGGCCTGATTCGCCTCGGTGTCGGGCATAATCACCGTAGTGCCGTCGGCGATTTTCACGCGACGCCCTTTCCAGAGCCATTCGGCTTGCGCTTTGTCGTGCAGTTCCGCTCCCGTCGCCCGCACCAAGCCGTGAAGATGCTCCTCCGACAATCGCACGCGCGCCTTGCAATAGGCTCCCGTTTCCGCGCAACATGGCGGTTGTCCTTGCAGCGTCAACCAAACCAACAAGCGGGCCACCGCCTGACGACAGGAATGGTCGGGATCGACGACTTGGCCGAGAAACATCCACAGTGTCACCAAGGGTGTGTAAATCGGCTCCGACGATTCGGCCGTCTGTCCGGCCACTTCGCGGAGCATGTCGGGCGTCAGCAAATCGACAAACGGCAACCCTTGCTGTTGCCCCAGCGAATTCCGAATCGAATTGATCTGCCATGAAACACGATTCCAAGTACAATGGCTCATGTCGGCCTCCTTGCCGGATAAGGGTCTTTCGTTGTTCACAAAACCCTTGTAGGCAAGGACGGCCGTTCTTGCTATATCATTCTTGCTCCCAACCACTTACGATTCAGGAAGTGCCATTGGGGCATCGCCCTGGGCTGGGCGAACGGCCGGGCCTTCGGCCCAAGAACAGTCCGGCGGCATCCACTGCCGGAAGACGTTGCCGCGTTCTATGGGAGCGGTTTTGCAGTCGGTTCCAACTCATGCGTGCCGGGTTTGAAGTGGGGGAGAGCGGCGGTGTACTCGACGGGCGAGTATGGGCGTTGAGTTTTGGCGAGCTTTTCGAGGAGTTCTTGGCTTAGAGCGTCCTCCAGCTCCTTGCGAACGTCGGCGAGTTGCTTCGTGCCGGGATTGATCTGGTCACAACGGATTAGGTGAACGCCGAAGGACGTTTTGATCGGTCGGCTTATCTGGCCGGCGTCCAACGCGAAGGCGGCGCGGGAAAACGTCTCGTCCATCGGGGCGTGGCGGCCGATGGCGCCGAGGCGGCCGCCGTCCTTGCGGCTGGGACCGGCGGAATACTTGCGGGCGGCGTCGGCAAACGACAACTTGCCGGCGACGATCTCGGCGCGAATCTCCGTGGCCTGCTTCAAGAGTTCGTCGGCTGTCTTCGCGCCGTCGGCCGATGGACGGAGCAGGATGTGACTGACTACCAGTTGCGTGCCGTCGTAGTCGCGGTGGTGAACGGCAAAATATGACTTGAGACGCTCCTCGGTTGCATAGCGGGCAACGTATTTTCGCCACACCACATTCCAGGCAAGCTGACGATCGAGATCGGAACGGCGGATCGACTCGGTTTTGAGAAAATCGTCGATCGTGCGGCGGCGGGCGGCAAGCCGCGCCTTGAGCGTGGCTAGCTCGGTCGCTAGTTCGGCACCCGTGGGCGCCTCGCCGGCTCGACGCGCGTAGGCCAGCACCAGACGCCGGGCGATGATCTCCTCGAGCGCCTGCGCTTGCAGGAATCGCAGGGAAGCCGAATCGAGCTTCTTGCCGCGGGTGGCCTTGGCCACCAGACGCTCGACTTCGGCGGCGCGGATTGGGTCGCCGCCGACAGTGGCGACGACGGCGGCGGGATCGGCGGCGAAGAGGGGGGACCCCGCGGCGATCAACGCTATGCGCCGCTAGTACGAGTCGGTGAACGGTATTCGTTGCTGAGGACATTTGCGAAGCCGCAAGCGGTTGAATTGCGAAGCCGCAAGCGGTTGAATTGCGAAGCCGCAAGCGGCTTAGTCCCACCACCATCGGTCGCTGGGGAGTTTGCGGTTTGCGGCGGCGGATCGCTCGGCTTGGCGTTTTGAATCCTGACTGACGCCGATCGACTGGCGGCAGACCAACGACTCGGGGCTTACGCGAACGCCGCCGCTGACGCCGGCGATGATGGTACGGCCGCCGATCACGCGGCAATTCACCACCGACTCGACCTCCTTCGGGGCTTCAGTCAGTTCGACCTGATAGGTGTTCGGATCGCCGAAGCAGGTGAAGTGCCAGCCGACCTTTTCGCCGGCCGCCTCTTCGCGGATGAGGGCGCCGACCAGCGCCAACTCGAAGATGTTTCGCAACTCGCCGTAGACCGGGTACTTGTCGCAAAGCTGTTGGAAATGATTGGTGAAATTGCGGGCAAACTTGCGATTCAACTCGTCGGACGCGCCGGTGTGAACCTGCTGGCCCTGGGCGGTGAGGAACTCGTTCTCGCTCTCCACCTTGACGCCTTGGCCGCGGAGGGTGAAGGCCAGGCGGTCGGGCGAGCACTGCACGGCGTCGTAATTCAACGTAAACCACCAGCGGAGGACGGTCATCGGCGGCGGGGGATGGCCCGGGCCGACCTTGACCATTTTGAGATAGCTGTCGACGCCGGGGACGCCCGCCTCCAGGCCCATGCCGACGAGTTTCATGCGATAGTCGGCTTCGACGATGACCTGCGCGGCCCGCGTGCGGGGATCGAGGCCGTAGACCTCGATGTCCTGCTTGCCGACCTTTCGCCGCAATTGATCGAGCCAGGCTCTGCGGAAGTCGGGATGGATGGGATGGCCCTGGGTGCGCCGCAGAAAATCTTGCAGCCGGGCGAGATTCGCTTCGCGGGGCGTGATGCGGCAGCCGAACTTGGCATCGGGGCTGCCGAGCATTTGGCGGAAGACGACGACGAGGTCGTCGAGCCGGAGCACGGGCCGCCCGTTGTCGGTGTTGACGATGGCCCCTTCCGGCCCGGCGGTCCAATTGGCGGCGGGGCCTGCCAGCACGATGTCGCCGGAGTTGGGATAGATGAAGACGCAACGGATGCGGTTCAGTCCCGCGAGGACTTGCATCTCCTCGGTGGGCTGCTGGCCCGCGGCCAGGCGCAATTGCACGCATTTCTCCAGTCGCGGCAGCGAGACCATTCGCATCGGCGAGCGGCGGCGGGCGTCGTCCTGGCCGGCGCGCGGCTTGGCGGCGTCACGCAAAGCGGCCAAGTCGCTGGCCTCTTGCGGGGTGACCGATCGAAGCGTGCCGCTCGGATCGACCCAGACGCCGGTGGGAAACGGCATGATCGAGCCGGGGCCGCCGACTTCGTCCCATGACGTGGGCTTGATCGTCGAGGTAATCAGGTCGATGAGCGAATCGAAATCGGGCTCGGCGGCGCCGCCGCGTGCCGCGCGGCCGCCGGGCCGCGGCCGTCGAGGGCTCGCTTGCGGGCGCGGTCATCAGTGATTTCGGAGGCCGAGAGCACGGAGGCCGCTCGGGCTCCCGCCGACGCTTGGGCCTGGACGATCTGAACGAGCAGGGCATCACGCTGCTTCGAATCGGTCGCTCGCCGCGCCAAGTCGAGGGCGGGGGCGAACTCACCGGCATCGAGAAACGCCCGAAGCTGCGTCTGTTGCTCTTGGGGCGTCGATGCGGGGGCCGGATCGGCGACGGCAATGCTTACGAACAGCGCCGCGGCTGACCAGCGGGCCCAACGGGCGCACGCACGTCTTGCGACCATGATTGCCTCTCCTTCCGTTGTTGGAACGACAGTGAAATGATCGCCCGAGCCGGCAGCGCGGCTACCGTCCCCCCTTCGGAATAGCACCGAAGAAGTGCTGCACGTTGCCGCTACTCATTATCCCAAGGATGTGCGAAATCGCAAGCGAAAAACGGGTTGGAGCGAAGTCGCAGGCGGAAGAATCGGGCGGTGCGAAACCGTGAGCAGACAGAGGGGGACGCGAGAGGCGAAATTTTTGGAGTTGCCGGGAGTGATATACTAGAGAGCTTGCGTAAGATATGCCGACAAAGAAAAATGAGACGATCCTGGAATACGTGGCGACTGGGTAGCGGCTACGGGAGAACCGTCGCCGGCACCTGGCCTTCAGCGGCATGGAGGCGGTCGTATCATTTTTGCTGATTGGGAAGTCTTGCCCAAGTTCACCATAGTGTTGAGCTACAAACCACGATGAATAGTCCAACGCCGCACTACCTGTTGAAGACTGAAGCAGGCCGGGAGGACGGTTCGGGACGGTGGCGGTTCGTGTTGACGCCGCTGGATGGATCGCCGGAGATCGAGGCGGCCGACGTTGAGCCGGACGTATGGGGTGAACGGCTCTGTCTGCTGACGGTTGTCAGGGCATTGGAATCGCTGGATCAGCCGTCGTGGGTCACGTTGGTCGGTTGCACGCGGTATGTCGAGCAGGGCATCGCGTACGGGATCGCGGAATGGCGGGAGAGCGGCTGGCGGTGGGAGTATTTTGGGCAGATGACGCCGGTGCGCGATATTGATCTGTGGCAGCGGATGGAGCGGATTTTGCAGTTCCATCGGGTGGATTGCGGTCGGCGGCGGTTCGATGCCAGCCACGGGTTGCTCGATGGCCCACATTTGGGGCTGTCAGCCGAAGGAAGAGAACGGATTGGTGGCCTTGTCGAGGCGAAGTGGGTAAAATGCTGTGCCCTGGCAACGGCCGTTTGGCATGGCGTTAGGATGAAAGCCGCATCTTGGATTCAAGGAGGTTCGCGTGCGAACGACCGTGTCTTTGGATACGATAAGCCAACTTGTTGAAGGCCGACATGAAAACCCGTTCGAGCTGCTTGGTCCGCACATCATCGACCAGTCAGGACATCGGGCGATGGCGATCAGGGCGTTCTTGCCGACCTCTCCGAACGCTTGGGTGGTCGATCCGGCCCACGCCGAGCGGGCCTTGCCGATGCGGCGAATCCATCCGGCGGGGCTTTTCGAGGCGATTTGTCCGTTGCCCAACGGGAACGGGTCGCCCCGCTACCTGCTCCGCGTGGCGGAAGAGAACGGCCGAAAGATGACGACGATGCACGACCCCTACTCGTTTCCGCATCTGCTGAGCGACTTCGACCGCCACCTGTTGAACGAGGGGCGGCACTGGCGTTGCTACGAGCGGCTTGGGGCGCAGTTGCGGAGGATCGACGGGATCGACGGCGTGAATTTCGCGGTGTGGGCGCCGAATGCCACGAGCGTGAGCGTAGTCGGCGACTTCAATAATTGGGACGGCCGCCGGCACCCGATGCGCAAGCACATTCCCAGCGGTTTCTGGGAATTGTTCGTGCCGGGACTGTCTGAGGGGACGCTGTACAAGTATCAGATCCGTCACGGCGACTGGGTGTTCGAGAAGGCGGATCCGTTTGGTTTTGCCGCCGAGGTGCCGCCGCGGACGGCCTCGAAAGTGGCCGATCTGAATCGCTACGGCTGGCACGACGCCGATTGGATGGCCCGGCGGCAGCAAACAAAGTGGCTGGAGCGGCCGCTGTCGTTCTACGAAGTTCACCTGGGCAGTTGGAAGCGACCGGGCGACGAGCCGTGGCGGTGGCTGGGCTACCGCGATCTGGCCCACCAACTGGCCGAGTACTGCAACGAAGTGGGCTATACGCACATCGAACTGCTTCCGGTGTGCGAGCATCCGCTGTCGGCGAGTTGGGGCTATCAGACGGTGGGCTATTACGCCGCCACGAGCCGTTACGGCACGCCGCAGGACTTCATGTACTTCGTCGACGTGATGCACCAGCACGACGTCGGCGTGATCTTGGATTGGGTGCCGGCCCATTTCCCCCGCGACGGCCACGGCCTGCGGATGTTCGACGGCACGGCGCTGTACGAACACGCGGATCCGCGGCGCGGCGAGCATCGCGATTGGGGCACGCAGATTTTCAACTACGGCCGGCACGAGGTGCGCAACTACCTGACCTCAAACGCCCTGTTCTGGATGGATAAGTACCATGCCGACGGGATTCGCGTCGACGCGGTGGCTTCGATGCTGTACCTCGACTATAGCCGGCAGGAGGGCGATTGGCTGCCGAACGAGTACGGCGGGCGCGAGAACCTCGCGGCCATTTCGTTCCTGAAGGAATTGAACGAGCAGGCCCATTTCCAGCATCCCGGCGTGCTGACGATCGCCGAGGAATCGACGGCCTGGCCGGGCGTGTCGCGGCCGACGTATCTGGGCGGCCTGGGGTTCAGCTTGAAGTGGAACATGGGCTGGATGAACGACACCCGCGGCTACATGCAAGCTCGATCCGATTCACCGCCGCTACCACCACGACGAGTTGACGTTCAGCCTGATCTACGCCTTCCACGAGAACTTCGTGCTGCCGATGTCGCATGACGAGGTTGTCCACTGCAAGGGCTCGATGCTGGGCCAGATGCCGGGCGACCTGTGGCAGAAGTTCGCCAACCTGCGGCTGCTGTATAGCTACATGTGGACGCATCCCGGTAAGAAGCTGCTGTTCATGGGGAGCGACTTCGGGCAGTGGAACGAGTGGAACTTCGACGAGAGCCTGCAATGGCACTTGCTGCAATGGGATTCGCACAAGGGGCTGTTAAAGTGCGTCAGCGACCTGAACCGCCTCTATCGCCGCGAGAAATCGCTCTACGAGGTCGATTTCGACTACCACGGGTTCGAGTGGATCGACTGCCACAATCACGACGACAGCACGCTCAGCTACATTCGCCGGGCGAAAGACCCGAGCGACTTCCTGGTGATCGCCTGCAACTTCACGCCGGTGCCGCGGGTGGGCTATCGGCTGGGCGTGCCCGAGCAGTGCTGGTACGAGGAGGTGTTCAACAGCGATTCGTCGTTCTACGCCGGCAGCAACATGGGCAACGGCCCCGGCAAGATGGCCGAGCCGATCCCGAGTCACGGCCGGCCGTTCTCGATCCAAATGACGTATTCACCGCTGGGCGTGAGCGTCTTCAAGCCGCGGCGATAGGAGATTACCACAGTTCGTCGTACTTGTTCCACAGCGAATCGCCGAGGTTCCAATAGGAATCGGTTGCCTGGCGGCACGCGTCGCGGGTCTTTTCGGTGAGAAACGCGCGAGCCTTCGCGGGGTCCTGCTTGAACAGTTCGGCGGCCTTTGCGGCGACTGCCTGCTGTTGGCCGAGCAGTCGTTTTTGCAGCGGATCGCGGACGGCGGCCACGTCCTTTCGCATGTCGCCCCAGCGGTGGGCCGCGATGGTGGCGACCCGGCGAAACGCCCACCACGCCGAGCGACGGCTGAAGCCGGTTGTGCGGCCGTCGGTCTTGTAGTCGTTGGGCAGATCGGTTACGCCGGCATAGACGGGCACGTAGGCCGCCATGGCCGGATTGCTGTAGCCCAGCCACACCAGCCCGCCGACCGGCGCGGGAGCCAGCCGCGCGACTGCGTCACGGTGACGTAATTGCAGAACCAGCGGGCGATGCACCGCTCGCCCCTCCAACCCCAGCCGCCGTTGATCCGCAGCATCTTGTCCATGTCGTACGGCATGAACGGGTTGGCCAGCGGACTTTTGACCGTCTGGCCGGCGTCGTTCGTGACCGTCAGGTTCTTTGTCACGTCGAAATCGGTCCCCTCAAACGTGTCGCGGAAGAGTTCCATGATCTTTTCGGCCGCAACCGGCTTCTCGGGCTTTACCGAGAAGGGGAAGTTGTTGGCGTTCGGCGGCAAATGGAGCGACGGGGCCAACAGATCGAGCACTCGCCATTCGCGGCGGGTGGTGGCGAAGTCGGTGCGGCTCTCGGGACTGTACGCCGCGTAGAAGCAGAACGGCTTGTCGCTTTTCGGATTCCAATAGCCGAGCTTCTCCGCTGCCGTAAAGACGTTTTTCGACGCCATGAAGAAGTCGGGCTTGCCAAGGTCGATGCGGCCGATCCGCGATCCGTTGGCCACGATCGAGACATGGTCGTCGGGGACGCGCTGGGCGGCCCAGACGGCGCCGACGGCGTCCTTGCCGGGCCCGACGATCTCCAGCAGCCAGACTTCGCGGGTGTCGGCCAGGGTGAGGGCCTCTCCCTTGTCGCACCAGCCGTATTTTTCGAGCAGTTCGCCGGCGATGCGGATGGCCTGCCGTGCGGTCTTCGCTCGTTCGAGCATCAGGCGGGTCAACGTGTCGCAGTCGATCAGCCCCTTGTCGCTTTGCAGTTCCTTGCGGCCCTCGAAGGTCGATTCGCCGATGGCCAGCTGGTGATCGTTCATGATGCCGTACTCGCCGGCAATGTAGCCGAAGGTTTCGGGCACTTGCGGAATGCTGCCGGTGGGTTTGCGGCTTTGACGCTTCATCGGACCGCTGTTGTCGGGCTGGCGGCGGGTCAGAAGGACTTGTTCGCTCGGAGCGTGCTTCTTGGCGGGGATGATGAAGATTTCCGAGCTGCCGTCGTGGCTGTCGCAGGTGTGGGAGGTCATCACCGAGCCGTCGATCGAGGCTTTGCAGCCGACCATGATCGACGTGCAAGCCCGCGACTCGGCGACGAGAAGCAGCGCGACGATCGCCGTCGCCAAAGCGGCCCTCTGAATCTGTTGTTTTCGCATGATGCCGTTCTCCGGGGATAATGCAAGTCGAGCCATTTTGCTCAAGCGTACCATAGACTATGGCGGCGGGCAATCAGGACGCCCACGCGCGGCGCTGATGGACATTCGTCGCGAACTTGTATCTTCGCCCTTTCCGAAAGGGCTTGCCTTATGGATTGCGGCGTGGTAAAATCTTACAAGTAAGATAGATGTCGGAAGGAGTTGACCATGTCCACGGTTGCCACAACAAAGATGTCGTCGAAGGGGCAGATTGTCATTCCCGAGAGCGTGCGGCACGACCTCGACCTGAGGCCGGGCGATCAATTCGTGGTCGTGGCAGAGAGCGGCGTTGTGGTTTTGCAGGGCATTCGCAAGCCCTCAATGGCCGAGTTCGACGCGCTTATCAGAAAGTCCAGGCGGCAGGCGAGGGCCGCCGGACTGCGGCGCGGTGACGTCGCCAAAACTGTTGCCGCCGTCAGGGGCCGGAAGAAATAGCGGGAGCCTTGCCGACATAATCCGCGTCTGCGGGTCATTGCGAGGCTCCTTGCTCGCCCGGCTTCGGTCGCGTCAGGGGGCGGAAGCGGGGTTCGGCGTGGGCGGCGTCGCGGACGGCGGCGACCGCCTCGCGATAGAACTGCTGCTGCGAGCGGACCCGCTGGTCCTTCTTCTTCCGGCCGACGCGCTCATAGGCGCCGTCGCTGCGAAGCCGCCATGCCTTGACGTTGTCGGCGAAATACGTTTCGAGCGCTTCGATCAGCCGCCGGCGGTGGACCGGATCGATTACCGGAAAGAGCAGTTCCAGCCGCTTGCTCAGGTTCCGCTGCATCCAATCGGCGCTGCTCAGGTAGACTTCCTCGTGGCCGCCGTTGCGGAAGTAGAATATGCGGGCGTGCTCGAGGAATCGATCGACGATCGAGCGGACCTCGATGTTGTCGGACACCCCGGGCACGCCGGGGCGGAGGCAGCAGATGCCGCGGACGTTCAAGAGAACTTTCACCCCCGCCTGGCTGGCGCGGTACAGCGCCCGGCAGATTTCCGCGTCTTGCAGCGAGTTGGTTTTGGCCATGATCAGGCCGCGGCGATCGGAGGAGGATGCCTGGATTTCGCGATCGATCAGGTCGAGGAACTTCTGCCGCAGCCCGATGGGGGCCACCGAGAGCTTCGTCCAGCCGACGGTCTCCGAGTAGCCGGTCAGCAGGTTGAAAAACGCCGCCACGTCGGAAGCAAGCTCACGATCGCAGGTGAGCAATCCGATGTCGGAGTAGAGCCGGGCGGTGCGGTCGTTATAGTTGCCGGTGGCCAGATGAACGTAACGGCGAATGTGCTGCGACTCGCGGCGGACGATCAACAGGGCCTTCGCGTGCGTCTTGAAGCCGGCCACGCCGTAGATGACGTGGCGCCGGCGTCCTCCAGCCGTCTGGCCCAGTTGACGTTCCGCCACTCGTCGAAGCGGGCCTTCAACTCGACCAGGACGACGACCTCCTTGCCGTTTTGGGCCGCGCGGGCCAAGGCGCGAATGATCGGCGAATTGCCGCTGGTGCGATAGAGCGTCTGCTTGATCGCCAGCGTTTGCGGGTCGTCGGCCGCTTGCTCGACGAGCTTCACCACCGGATCGAAGCTCTCGTAGGGATGGTAGAGCAGCACGTCGTGGTCCTGCACCGCTTGCCAGAGGTCTTCGGCGCCGACCAGGTCGCGTGGCACCTGCGGCGGCCAATCGTCGATGCGGAGACCGTCGAATCCGCGGCGGTTCGCCAGCTCCATGAGCGCCGACGATTCCAGCGGAGCGTCAACTTCGTAAATCGACTCGTCGTCCAGCCTGAGCCAATCGGCCAGCCACTTTCGCAGCCGTGCGTCGGGCCTGGCCGACATGGTCAGCCGCACCGGCGCCCGCCAGCGGCGCGAGAGCACGACCTCTTCCATCGCGTGGAGCA
Source organism: uncultured Planctomycetia bacterium (assembly GCA_963815695.1). GTDB lineage: Bacteria > Planctomycetota > Planctomycetia > Pirellulales > Thermoguttaceae. The sequence continues at coordinate 300,955 of CAWFIG010000014.1, read as the reverse complement.
GGTCGTCGATCTCTTCGTCGTCCTTCAGCACGACGTCGGCGTCGCGGGTGATGCGGAAGGCAGCGGTGGCGGCCACTTCGTCGTCGGGAAACATCGCTGCCAGGTTCGCCGCGATCACGTCCTCGACGCGAGCCACGTGCGTTTCCGACTCCGAAGGCAGCGTCACCCAGCGCGGCAGTTGACTCGGCACGGGCACGACGACGATGCGGCCGTCGGGCGAGTCGTCGGGTCGGTTGGCGGCAAGCAGACCGGCCACGTGCAATTGCAGATTGGGCAACAGAGGGATCGGTTTCAACTGCTGGATGGCCAGCGGCGTCAAGATGGGCTCGATTTCCCGGGCAAAGTACGCCGCGGCGAAGCGGCGGTGCTCGTCGGTCCATTGGTCGCGATTCCAGACGCGCAGGCCATGCGCGGCCAGGCGAGCGAAGACCTCGCGGACGCCGGCCGATTGTTCCTCGACCATGCGGTGGGCGCGGCGGCTGACGGCGGTAAGTTGTTCGTCGGGGGTCATGCCCGTCAGATCGCGCCGCCGCACCTTTGCGGCTCGCCGCTGCGTCAGCCAGGCTACGCGCACGAGGAAGAACTCGTCGAGATTGGAGCCGACGATGGCCAGGAACTTCAGCCGTTCGAGGAGCGGCAAATCCGCATCGAGCCCTTCCTGCAAGACGCGATGGTTGAACTCGAGCCAACTCAATTCGCGGTTGATGTACAGGTCGGAGGATTTTAGGGGGTTCTTCGGCATGTGCCGTGAGGTTTATAGAGGTTTAGGACAGATTGCGGAGGATACTCGGGGACTGGAGTGGTCACATTTTGTGACCACGTCATCGCCTTTACGATTGAGCCGCTTTTGGCGATCGCCGAACTCGAACAGTCTCATGTTCAGGGCGCGGCTCGCGCCCAAAGCGGCGGCTCGATGAGCGTGGAAATTGCTAGAATAATGCGGTCGTGCAGGTTCACTTAACCACCTCATGCTCGATGGAATTCAACGCCGCCACCCTCCCACGATGCAATTCTACCCCACAAGTGACGGTTCGGATACCCATGTCCGCTCGCTCCATCCGAACCATGATCAACGACGTGTCGATTGCAGCCCGAGCGGAAGACGCTATAATTGTCACTGTCGCCGGACGTGTGAGTCTGAGTATGGCGAGCCGTGAATTCCACTCTCAGGCGGAAATCTCAATATGCCTGTCATTTGGCGTCACAAGGGCTACCGCTTTTACTTTTTTTCAAACGAAGGGGCGATCCCCGAGCCACCGCACGTTCATGTTCGACACGGCGAACGGGTGGCGAAGTTTTGGCTCGGGCCGGACGTCGCGTTGGCTGACTCTTGGGGCATGAATCGTTCCGAGTTGACGCAATTGCGCAAAGCCGTCGAAGAGAAACGCGAAGAATTCGAGAGGGCGTGGAATGAACACTTCCCGTGACGTTGCCAGGGCGAACCGTATTTGGTTCGACGACGAGAACCTGTGGGTGGAACTGACGGACTCGCGGCAATTGGGCGTGCCGTTGGTGTACTTCCCTAGACTCCTTAAGGCCAGCACGGAACAGAGAAACTGTTACGAAATCAGCGGAGGCGGGACCGGTCTGCACTGGGACGCGTTGGACGAAGATATCAGCGTTCCGGGCTTGCTGGCCGGCGTGGCGCATGAGGCATCCGCTGCTGTTTAAGCAGCGGCCTCACACCTGCTCCATGCGGATCTTTACGCCGTAAATGTCTTCGAGCAGATTACCCTTTGTTTCCACGGCGCGCTCTTCCAGCAGCAGGTCGGGGCCGGCGGGCATCTGGGCGATTAGCTCGTCGCCTTCGCGCTGGAAATGGATGTCGGCCTCGCGGCGGCGATGGCCGCGGACCAGGGCATCGGAGACGCGCAACAGGGCGGCGAGCTTGTTGACGATCACCCGCGATTCGCGCGTCAGCGCCATGTACGACGGATGGGCCGCCTTGGGGACGCTGCGGCGATGGTAGCGGGCAATCTGCGAGACGATCGTGATCTCGTTGCGGTTCAGACCGAAAATCTCGGAGTTGGCGATCAGGTACTCGCTGTGTTTGTGATGGGCGCGGCTGCTGACGAATCCGCCAACCTCGTGCAGCAGCGCCGCCACGCGTAGCAGCAACCGCTGGCGAGGCCCAAGTCCATGGTCCGGTTGAAACAGGTCGAACAATCGCACGGCCACGGCGGCGACGTTGCGGGCGTGGTCGAGATCGACGTGATACTTTTCGGCGATCGCGGTGGCGGAATGGATCACGCCGATCAACAGGGCGGTGTCCTCCTTGCCGGTCACCTCGTGGGCCAGTTCCAGCAGCAAGCCGTCGCGCATGGAAATGTGCGAAACGATGACCTGCGGGGCCTTCGTCTTGTGCAGGAGTAGCTGATAGACCAGCAGCGCGGGATTGAGGGTTTCGGCCTCGGCGAACGGGAGCCCGTGGCGTTTCGACAGCTCTTCGGCCGTGTAGCGCTCGCAGCGTTCGACAAGCTTGTCGAAATCGACGGCGTCGATCACCGCTAACTCGCTTGAGTCGAACGGAGTGCCGACTTCGCGGGCGGCAAACCGCGCATCGCCGCCGACGGCCACGAACGAGTCGATCGCGCCCAGCGGCACGACGCTTTCGAGTGTGGAAAGGGTGTTGAAGATGTGCTGCCGCAAGAGGCTGGCCGACCGCTGCGGCGACTCCTCGCTGGTGGAGAACATCTCCTGGAGACGGATCGAGCCGAGCCGGAGGCTCTGCGAGGTATCGATCTCGCCGTTTTCCAGCACGGTCAACAGCGTGCTTCCGCCGCCGACGTCGGCGATCAGCGTTTGCCGCTGGCTGACGCCCAAGGCATCACCGACCGTCTGGCGGACGGCGGAGACGGTCAGGCGGCTCTCTTCCGAAGTGTCGATCACCTCGACGTTCAGCCGGGTGGCCATGAAGACGCGGTCGAGGAAGGTTTCGCCGTTGCTGGCTTCGCGGACGGCGGTGGTGGCGACGGCACGGATCTTCTCGACCTTGTAGAGATCGAGCAATTGGCGGTAATCGCGGAGGACTTGGACGGCCGCCGTCATGCTCTCGCCGCCGAGCCGGCCGCGGCGAAAGGTGTCCTGCCCCAGGCGGACGGCCCGATGAAGTTGTTCGAGCGGCTCGATGCGGCCGTCGGAGAAGACCTCGGCGATGACCATTCGCAGGGCGTTGGCGCCGACGTCGATGGCGGCGACGGTCTCGGCGGACGGGGCTACGGGTTTGGCGGGGGGGGAGTCCATTCGGCGTTCCTTCGGAATCGGTGCAGTAATATAGTCTACACCGCACGGTCCGAAATGGCAGCCCGGCCAGCGGCAGGGAAGCGGCTTAGACGGGGGGCTGGGCGAAGACGCGGGTCGCCGCGGCAACTGCGGCGCCGGGCGTCAGTTCATAGCCCATTTCGATGAGCACCAACTCAACGGCTGCCAAGGCGGCGATGACGTCAAGTTGATCGGCCATGCCGAAATGGGCGATGCGGAAAATCTTGCCCTTTAACGGACCCTGCCCTCCGGCAAACTTCAGGCCGAAACGAGTTTCGAGACGATCCAGGAATCGCTTGCCGTCGAGGTTTTTGGGAAAATAGACGGCGGTCATGGCGTCGGCGGGGCGGACGGCGACAAGTTGCAGGCCGAGGGCCTCGATTCCCGCTCTTGCGGCACGGCCCAAAAGCTTCGTCTTTGCCCAGACGTTCTCGATTCCGACGGCACGGATCGTCCGCAGGCTCTCGGCCAAGGCTCGAACCAGCGGGATGGCGGGAGTGTAAGGCGTGTCGAAATCCCGCAACGCCTTGCGATAGGCCAACAGGTCGAAGTAGAAGGCGGGGCGATCGATCGACTCGATCTGCCGCCACGCCGACGGGCTGACCGCGAGAAACGCGAGGCCCGGCGGGATCATCAGGGCTTTTTGCGACCCGACGGCCAGCACGTCGATGCCCCAGGCGTCGGTACGACATTCCATCGCACCCGTGCCGCTGATGCCATCGACCACCAACAGGGCCTTGCGGGGCGCAACCACGCGGCCGATGGCTTCGAGGTCGTGGCCTACGCCGGTGCTGGTTTCGAGCAACGTGGCGAAGACCGCCGTTGTGTCGGGATGTTGTTCGAGCAATCGGGCGACTTCGGCCGGGTCGAAGGCTTCGCCCCAGGGAACCTCGTATCGCACGACTTCGATGCCGAACGTCTCGCAAATCTTCCGCCATCGTTCGGCGAACTTGCCCGACTCGAGCACGATTGCTTTTCCACCGCGCGGCACGAGGTTGACCACCGCGGCTTCCATCGCGCCGGTGCCGGAACTGGCCAGCAGGAGCACGTCGTTTTCGGTGGCGAAGACGTGCTTCAGGCCGGCAAGGACTTCGGCCAACACGTCACGAAACTCGGGCGTGCGGTGGTGGCGCATCTGCCGCGCCATGGCCAGCAGCGAGGCTTCCGGCACGTCAGTGGGGCCGGGGGTCATGAGGCGGCGTTTCGGCATGGAGCAAAATCAGGGGTCAGGGGCCAGGGATGGAGCATTGAACAACCGCTTGCGGTTTCGCAGGACTCTCCCTTCGACCACTCACTGTTCATCCGGGCCGCCGAGCGATGCAATGGCCAGGGTAAGGACGAGGCAAATCAGGTCGATGCCCCAGAGGGTTCCGCCGGCCAGAGCGACTCGATAGAGGACGGCCGCACCCGCCGCATCCCCCATTTGGGCCAACAATGCGGCTACGCCGAACACCACGCACAACGCAATCGGCAAGAGAACTGCACCGACAACGAGCAACAGGACGATTCGAGCGGGGATCAAGGGGCGGTTCATGGTCTAATTCCACCAGTTTCCCCAATTCTGCTGATCGGTAGCCTCGCTGTCAAGGTCGGGGCAGGGGCCGCAACGCGAAGGGGACGGAGGAGGTTGTCGGCAAAGACGTATTCATTCGGGTTTGGCGTTCTCCCGACAACCTCTTCAGTCCCGGTTTCTGCTTGACTTCCCCCCAGACAGGATGACAATGAGGTACGATTGCTGAGTGCGGAACAGGAGAGGAGTTGTTATGCAATCCGCGGATTCCAAACACCTCGGCGTCTGGTTGAAGGTGGCATTGTTGGCGGCTTGCGCCGGCAGCATGGCCGTGGCGGCGGAGGGCAGGGAGTACGTACTGAAAGACGGCCGCGTGTTGCACGGGAGCCTGGGCAGGGTCAGCACGCTGGGCGAAGCGCCAATCCCCTCGGAGGCCGATAGCGGCACGGTCGAGAATATCCTCTTCTTGGACGACAATCTGCGGCGGACGTTCTTCTCCGAACGGCTGCTCCGCGAGATTCGCGACGACGACAACCGGCAAGTGGATGAGAGGTTCATTATTCGCCAGCCCGTGGCCCGCAGCGGCTCGTCGATCAAAGTGGTCGGACAGCCGATACACATCGATCCGTTCGACGAATACGGCCGGCGGATCTTCACGATGATGACGGCGCAGGGGCCGGTCAACATCATTCAGGGGATTACGGAACTGACGCCGCAATGGACGAAGGTGGAGGGCAAGAACTACGTGTGGGACATGCGGATGGCCACCACGTCCATTCCCCGCGACACTCTGCAAAAGATCCTGCTGAAGCAGATCAACCCGAAGAAGATCGAGGACTACAAGAAGATTGCCCGATTCTATCTGCAAAGCGAGCGGTACGAGGAAGCGAAGCGGGTTCTCGACGGTCTGCTGAAGGCGTTCCCCGACCGCAGCGACCTGAAAGAGCAATTGGCGCCGTCGCTGCGTGCGATCGTGCAAGTGGCGGCCGAGCGGCGTCTGAAGGAATTGAAGCTGCGGAGCGCCGCCGGCCAACACCGACTGGTTTGTGCGGCGCTGAAGAGGTTTCCGGTCGAGGGCGTGGGCGGCGACGTCTTGCAGGGCGTTCGGGAGATGATGCAGGACTACGAAACCCGCGCGGCGCGGCGGCGCGAGGTCGTCAAGCAACTGCGAGCGTTGGCCGCGCGGCTTCCAGACACGGTCTCGAAGGAGAATCTCAAGCCGATCCTCGACGAGATTGCCGCCGAAATCAATGAAAATACGCTCGACCGGTTGGCGGCGTTTCTCCAGACCGCCTCGAACCCGAATACGCCCGACACCGAGAAGCTTGCGCTGGCGGTCAGCGGCTGGCTGCTGGGCGCCGACGGGGCCACGGACAAATTGCCGGTGGCGATTTCCGCCTACAAGGTCCGCCGCCTGATACGCCAGTACCTCAACGGCGAGACGTCGCCCGACCGCGAGCGGACTTACAGCTACATCAAGCAAGAGGGGGCGGGCGAGCTGTCGATGGTGGCCGACCTGCTGTCGCACATGAAGCCGCCGATCGCCCCGCCCAAGCCGGTGGCCGGCAAGCCGGGTTACTTCGAGATCGAGGTCGTGGGCCTGGCCAAGGACGCGCCGGTGACGTATTGCATCCAATTGCCGCCCGAGTACGACCCCTATCGTCTCTACCCGACCATCGTGACTCTGCACGGCGAAGCGGCCACGCCCTCGCAGCAGATCGACTGGTGGGCGGGCGACTGGAACAAGAGCGGCCAGCGAACCGGCCAGGCTGCACGGTACGGCTACATCGTGATCGCGCCGGCGTGGGCCGATGAGCATCAGAAGAGCTACGGGTACTCGGCCCGGGAACATGCGGCCGTGTTGAACTCGCTCCGCGACGCCTGCCGGCGATTTTCGATCGATACCGATCGCGTTTTTCTCTCCGGCCAGTCGATCGGCGGCGACGCGGCTTGGGACATCGGGCTGGCGCATCCCGATCTTTGGGCGGGCGTGATGCCGATTGCGGCGCAGTCGGACCGCTACTGCACGTTCTACTGGCAGAACGGCCGGTACGTGCCGTTCTACATCGTGGCGGGCGAACTCGACGGCGGCAAGATGGTCAAAAACGCCCACAGCACGCTCGACCGCTGGCTGCGTTACGGCTACAACGCCACGGTGGTCGAGTATCTCGGCCGAGGGCATGAGGATTTCTACGACGACATTCTGCGGATGTTCGACTGGATGAGCCGCTATCGCCGCAACTTCTTCCCGCGCAAGTTCGAGTGCCGAACGATGCGGTCGTGGGACAATTACTTTTGGTGGGTGGAAGTCAAGGGGTTGCCGGTGCGGTCGCGGGTCGATCCGTCCGACTGGCCGCCGCCGGGCGGAATGCAGCCCGCGTTGATCCGGGGCGATATGACCGACACGAATGGACTGAACGTTCGCGCGGGCACAAGCGAAGTGACGGTGTGGCTCTCGCCGAAGATGCTGAATTTCAAGCAACGGGCGACGATTACCGTCAACGGCCGCCGGATTTTTCTGGAGGGCCAGAAGATCCATCCCGACCTCGGCACGCTATTGGAAGACGTCCGTACCCGCGGCGACCGTCAGCATCCATTTTGGGCCAAGGTCGAAAGCGCGACCGGCCGCGCTCGGGGGCAGCGGGGGCGAAGCTAAAGGGGACAGGCGCATATACTGGGTAAACTGTATTGAGTTCGCGGACATTCATCGAAGTCCCTTCCGGCGAAATCTTTACGGTCCCAAGCATGTTGTCATATTACCCAAGCTACCCATCCTCGCCGATATATGCGCCTGTCCCCTTTATCTTTCCATCCTCCACAATGCTCCGTGTCGGCAGGCCACAATGCCACACCCCTCAAAATGATTCACACACGCTTGCCGCAAGCACACCAAGCGTCTCCGGCACAGTTGCCGCCGATCGTCATTGCCGACTTTCGTCAGCATGGCGACGGCTGGGCGATGAGCGAAGCGCGGGAAGAATAAAGGGGTCGGGAGTCTTTATTGACTGCCGGTCGGTGATTTCCACGGACGGCCGCGGGGACGGAGCGTCGATTGCAGAGCCAATCGCTTCGCCGTCCGCTGCTGCCAAGACGCTTCGCCAAACGGACAGCCACGCACCACGGAACGCCGCAACGCCTCCAACTCCGCTTCGGTCTGCGGCGATTGCACGTGCTGTCGCCAACGTCCCGGCAGCGCCAGCGGACCGTCGTCCAAGAGTCCCGCCCTGTTGCCGCGGACGCGATGCCAGAGGCTCGACCACCGCCACGCATCGGCCGCTTCGACCAGATTCGCTCGCAACGGGTTTCGCTCCACATACCGCAGCACTGTCCATAAATGATCGTCTTCTTGGATCGGAAACGACTTGAAACGGCCTTGGTACAACGGGCCCGCGCCCGCGGTGCGATGCGCGGCGTGCCAACGTTGCGTGTGCGTGACCGTCAGCCACCGCATGAATTCCGACAGGTCGCCGTCGCCGCGCGGCCAAAGCACGAAATGCCAATGATTGGACATAACGCACCACGCCAAAACCCGCATCGGCAGCCGGCACTTGGCCTCTCCAATCACTTCCTCGAACGCCTCGAAATCACGCTCTTTCCCAAAAATCCGCATCCGCCCCACGGCTCGGTTCAGCACGTGGTACGCATATCCTCCGCTGGAAACTCGCAATCGTCGCGGCATGATGGCTGGAGATTACCATCTATCCGCCGTTCTGTCAAGAACAAAGACTCCCGACCCCTTTACTCTTCCCTGGGGTGAAATAGGAGTTGATACAACCACCCATTTTCGCCTCGGCGAGGCAGCGTTTCATCCCATTACGCCGTTAGCGGTATGCGTCTTTTTTATTGCGCACCGCCACAATATCGACGCCGCGACGAGACTCGTCAACCGAGTAAATGACTCGATAATCGCCAACCCGAAGACGCCAGAGGTTCTGCTCCCCGCTCAACTTCCGGCAACCGGGGAGACCGCTGAAGACGAACAAGATTCTCGATCCGAGCCAATATCCGATCGACGACGATGTCAGGGAGCGATTCCAACTCCTTTTCGGGCGGATCGGGCGAACGTGACGGAGTGTTCAGCCATTCGATCGCGGTTTTCGCCGTGCAGCAATCCGCTTTTTCACGGATTCCAGCGACTCGCGAGGCTCATTCTTCCTGGCGCGAGCCACCGCGCTGTCGTAAGAATCTTCCTAAAGCTCCGAGTGGTGCTTCAAGTCGATGACGGCCGCCGTCTTAGCGCCGGACTCGTCCACAACAACCTGCACGCCTTTCACCTTTCGGTCTCGCGCGTCGTCAGTCCCCGTTGGCCGGTTACATCGTTGTCGTGTCGTTCTCGCCGCCCGCGCCGGCTCCGACCGCCTCCGGCTCGTGTGGCAGGTCGCCGACCGAGCCGTGGAAGTAGAACTGCTTCTTGTCGCCGACCTCCTTGACCTCGATGGTGATGGTGTCCATGCCCTTGAACTCGCCCTTGAGCAGCTCTTCGGACAGCGGGTCTTCGATGAAGTTCTCGATGGCCCTGCGCAGCGGCCGGGCGCCGAAATCGAGGTTGCTGCCGCGCTTGACCAGCAGTTTCTTTGCCTCGGGCGTGAGGATCAGCTTCAGGCCGCGCTCGCCGAGCCGCTCGCGAACCTTGCCCAACTCCATCTCGACCACGTCGGCCAGGTCCTCGTTGGTCAGGTGGCGGAAGACGATCACGTCATCCATCCGCCCCAGGAACTCGGGCCGGAAAACCTTCTCGATCTGTTCCTGCACACGGCTCTTCATGCTCTCGTACGAAGCGTCGTCGTCGGGCTTCTGGAAGCCGAACTGCGTCTCGTTTTTAATCGCCTCGGCGCCGGCGTTGGTGGTCATAATCAGGATCGCATTGCGGAAATCGACGTTGCGGCCGAAGCTGTCGGTCAGCCGGCCCTCTTCCATGATCTGCAACAGCATGTTGTAGACGTCGGGATGGGCCTTCTCGATCTCGTCCAGCAGCACGACCGCGTACGGCCGGCGGCGGATCTTCTCGGTCAACTGCCCGCCCTCCTCGTAGCCGACGTAGCCCGGCGGGGCGCCGATCAGCCGGCTGACGTTGTGCTTCTCCATGTACTCGCTCATGTCGATCTGGATCAGCGCGTTGGCGTCGCCGAACATAAACTCGGCCAGGGCCTTGGCCAGCAGTGTCTTGCCCACGCCGGTCGGCCCGGCGAAGACGAAGCAGCCGGTCGGCCGCCTGGGGTCTTTCAACCCGCTGCGGCTGCGGCGCACTGCCTTGCTGATCGACTTGATCGCCTCGTCCTGGCTGACCACGCGCTTGTGCAGTTCCTCTTCCATCTTCATCAGGCGCATCGAGTCTTCGACCGTCATCCGCGTCAGCGGCACGCCGGTGATCTTCGAGACCACCTCGGCTATCACCTCCTCGTCCACCACGCCGTCGGCCTCGCGAGATTTCTCCCGCCAGTCGTGCGTGATGAGCTGCTTCTTCTTCTTGAGCTTGTCGGCCTGATCGCGCAGCGCGGCGGCCTTCTCGAAATCCTGATTGGCGACCGCCTCCTCCTTCTCCTTGTTGAGCTTTTCGACCTCTTCGTCGATCTCCTTCAGGTCGGGCGGACGGGTCATCGACTTCAGGTGGACCCGCGCGCCCGCCTCGTCGATCACGTCGATGGCCTTGTCGGGCAGACAGCGGCCGGTGATGTAGCGGCTCGAAAGCTCGACGGCCGCGGCAACCGCGTCGTTGGTGATCCGCACGTGGTGGTGCTGCTCGTAGCGGTCGCGCAGCCCCTTGAGAATGTCAACGGCTTCGGCCTTCGTCGACGGCTCGACCATCACCACCTGGAAGCGGCGATCCAACGCGCTGTCCTTCTCGATGTACTTGCGGTACTCGTCCAGCGTGGTGGCGCCGATGCACTGGATTTCGCCGCGCGACAGCGCGGGCTTCAACACGTTGCTGGCGTCGATGGCCCCTTCGGCCCCGCCGGCGCCGACCAATGTGTGCAGCTCGTCGATGAAGAGGATCGTATTCTTCGCGCGGCGGACTTCGTTCATCACCGCCTTGATCCGCTCCTCGAACTGGCCGCGGTATTTCGTGCCGGCGACCATCATCGCCAGGTCGAGCACTACGATGCGGCGATCCAGCAGCAACTCCGGGACGTTTCCTTCGACCACGCGCTGGGCAAACCCTTCGACGATGGCGGTCTTGCCCACGCCGGCCTCGCCCAACAGCACGGGATTGTTCTTCGTCCGCCGGCCGAGGATTTGCATCGTCCGCTCGATCTCCTTTTCGCGGCCGATCACCGGGTCGAGCTTGCCTTGTCGTGCCAATTCGGTCAGGTCGCGGCCGAAACTGTCCAGGGCGGGGGTTTTCGACTTGCCGGCGCGCGGCGACGGTTCGTTGCCGGACGACCCCGGCAGGCCGCCGGGACGTTCCGAACCCTCGGGCCCTTCCATGCCGTGCCCCAGCAGGTTCAACACCTCTTCGCGAACTTCTTCCAGCTTCAGTCCCAGGTTCATCAACACCTGGGCGGCGACGCCCTCCTGCTCGCGCAGCAAGCCCAAGAGGATGTGTTCGGTGCCGACGTAGTTGTGGCTGAGGTTTCGCGCCTCTTCCATCGAGTATTCGATGACTTTCTTGGCCCGCGGAGTCTGCGGCAGCTTGCCCATCGTGACCATGTCGGGCCCGCTCTGCACCAACTTCTCGACTTCCAGCCGAATCTTGCGCAGGTCCACGTCGAGATTCTTCAAGACGTTGGCGGCCACTCCGCTCCCCTCCTTGATCAACCCCAGCAGGATATGCTCCGTGCCGATATACTCATGGTTGAACCGCTGGGCTTCCTGGTTCGCCAGTTGCATTACTTTTCGGGCGCGGTCGGTGAATCGCTCGTACATCTATCTTCTCCGCGGTAATTATCGGTGTAATGGCCGACCCGTGTCGGCTCGGTTCGTCGTTTCCACGTAGGGCGGATTTCAATCCGCCCTGACCATCGAGATCACGCGGCCGACGCCTTCTCGGTCTTCGCCTCGGCCAGCCGATCTCGCTCCTCCCGCATCTCCTGTTCCCATTTCTCCGCACCCTCGAAGCACCCCAGCATGTCGAGATGCTGCGCCGCTTCGTCCACTCGCCCGGTCCGTCGCAGCAGGGTCGCCAGCATCAGCCGGGCGTCCAGGTCGCGGACGTTTCGCCGCAACAAGCCTGCGAGAATCTGTTCCGCTTGGTAGTTGTCGCCTTTCAAGTAGTGATCCAGCGCCTGATGAAAGGAGTCTTCCTCGCGTTCAGCGCCGGCGGCCACTGCTTGACGACGACATCGCCTTCTCGACCAAAAAACCGCCGCGATCCATGCCACGGCGAAGATCGGCCACAATATATTACGTATGCCGCTGCCGATTAGTTCCGTCCAACCGAAGCTAACCAGCAACAATACGTCCAACAGCACCGCTGCGCCGAGGGCCACCGCCAGGCCCGACCAACTCCCGTGCAACCACATCTGGGGCAGTCCAGGCCATAAGTAGAAGCACCGCGGCATCCTGCGCATAACCAAACTCCCTCTTGGCCAACGAATTGTAACTTCCAAAACAGGGCGAATCAAGGTAGCAAAGAACCCAGCACCGCTAGGATTGCGGACACGTTGACGATTTGCCACACTGGGGACTATGCAATTCAGCTTCACCGCTGCCACTGAACGAGCAATCGCGGTCGCTGCCGATTGGTGCAGTCGCGCCGGCCGCACGGAGTTGGATCCGGCGTCACTATTGGTGGGGTTGCTGTCGGAACCGGAGTGTCGAGCGGCCGTCATGCTCAAGAAACACGGCATCGACACCCCCGCAGTCTGCAAAAAATGGCCGACGCTCGCGCCGGCGTCCGGAATCGCCACCCCTAGACAACGGGGGGACTCAGTCACCCGACAATTCTCTACGTGGGGGGGATTGCCGCCGAATCCCCCTTTCGCCCGACGTCGAGGACTCGATCCAAGTCGCCTGCGCCGAACTCGATTTTCTCCCCCGCCGGCCTGAGCTTGCTACCGAGCATCTGCTGCTGGGCTTGGCATCGGCCGACCACGAAGTTGGCGTCTGGCTCCGGCAGCAGGGGGCCGATCCCTACACAATCGAGGCCGAAATCCGCAGCCTGCACGGCTACACCGTAGAGGCCACGCCCGCCTCAATCGACTACGAGGAGGAAGAGCCGACGCACACGGCGCCGTACGCGAGATGGACCGACCGCGCCCGAAAGGTAATGCAACTGGCCAACCAGGAAGCCCAACGGTTCAACCACGAGTATATCGGCACGGAACACATCTTGCTCGGTCTGATCAAGGAGGGGAGCGGAGTCGCTGCCGAAGTCTTTAGAAATCTGGGCGTCCAGATTCGTAAGATTCGGGAGGAAGTCAAGAAGCAGGTGCAGAGCAGGCCCGACGCGCTCACGATGGGCAAACTGCCGCAGACGCCGCGGGCCAGCAGAGTCATCGAATACTCGATGGAAGAGGCCAGACACCTCAACCACAACTACATCGGCACCGAACACGTCCTTCTCGGACTGCTACGCGAGCCGGACAGCGTCGCCGCCCGGGTCTTGATAAGCCTGGGCCTGAGGTTGGAAGATGTCCGCAAAGAGGTGCTCGGTCTGCTGGGCTATGGAACCGTATCGCCGCAGAACCGCGAGCGTTCAGCGACGGAGGGTGGGGCCGACCAGACCGGCAGGCACGCCACGCCTGGGCCGCTGGCGGATTTCCTGGCGGCTGTCAAACGGTCGCCCTCTATGCGTGGGACGTTCGGGTTTTCGCCAAGCGTGGAGGTGCTTCGCGTCTTGGACGCCGCCGCCAATCGGGGACGCGAGGGCTTGCGGGTGATTGAAGATTACGTCCGCTTTGTGCTGGACGACCAACATCTGACCGAGCTCTGCAAGCAGTTGCGCCATGATCTGACTGCCGCGACGTCGCAGATTTCCGCGGACCGCCGCATAGCCGCCCGCGAAACGCAAGACGACGTCGGCACCATGTTGACTGCCCCCGCCGAGCGCCGCCGCGACGATCTTACCGGCGTCGTGAGGGCGAATTTCGCCCGGTTGCAGGAATCGCTCCGCAGCTTGGAGGAGTTTGGCAAACTATGGCCCGCTGACGCACATGAAGGGCGGTCGAGCGAACGTCAGACCAACACTTCAGAGCAACAAATAGCCGGGGGCCAACGGCCCGCGGAGACCGCCCCTCAAACCGCCGACCCCGCCCCGGGCCAAAGGCCCAGCCCTTCCCCCAGCCCAGGGCAACGCCTTGGCGAAGCCTCAGGACTCGAAATAGCCGGGGGCCAACGGCCCGCGGAGACCGCCTCTCAAACCGCCGACCCCGCCCCGGGCCAAAGGCCCAGCCCTTCCCCCAGCCCAGGGCAACGCCCTGGCGAAGGTGACGCCACAGAACCATCGTCCGCGGCCCAACGGGCCAACCCCTCTCCTCTGCCGTCATCGCCCCGCCTCTCCGACCAATTCAAACAACTCCGCTATCGCACCTACACGCTCGAACGTGCCGTGGAGATCACTCGCGGTAGCCTCGACCGCCTCGCCGCGGTCCGTCTCTACGTCCTCCTCGACGGCCGTGACTCGCCCGACGAGTTCCAACGGCTGGTGGTTTCGCTGATCCAGGCCGGCGTCCACGCCATTCAGCTTCGCGACAAGCAACTCGGCGACCGGGAATTGCTCGCCCGCGCCGGTTGCTGCGGGCGTTGACCTGGGAAACGCCGGCGCTGTGCATCGTCAACGACCGGCCCGACTTGGCAGCACTGGCCGGCGCCGACGGCGTTCACGTAGGCCAACAGGATGTTTCGGTAAAGGACGCCCGTCTCATCGTCGGCCCCGAGTCGCTGATCGGCGTTTCGACCCACAGCATCGAGCAAGCCCGCCAAGCGGTGCTCGACGGCGCCAATTACATCGGCACCGGCCCCACGTTCCCCTCCGGCACCAAATCCTTCGCCCACTTCCCCGGCCTCGATCTCCTTCGTACCGTCGCCGCCGAAATCCGCCTCCCCGCCTTCGCCATCGGCGGAATCAGCGCCGACAATCTAGCCGACGTTCTCGGCACGGGTATCCGCCGCATCGCCGTAAGCGCCGCCATCACCGCCGCCCCCGATCCCGCGGAAGCGACACGGGAGTTGCTCGCCGCGTTGGGCACGTGAGTTTTGCACCATATCCGCTGCTTTTTCCATTTTTTGGTGCATTATTGTCCAAGGGAAGCCCTTGCTACTCCATGCGTCCCTATCACCGCAACGCACCACCTTTGGTGGAACTCGCCGCTCAGTGGTGCAAAACGCTCCTTTGCCCAACTGGCCCTCCGTGCCAATAATGGGTGAGACAACTGCCTCCTGGTTTATTACAGTAGAGGGTAAGGAGGTGGTAGAGAGATGGAGAACACAAGGATGTTGGGAATGGAAGAGGCCGTGGCGGGCAGAACGGAAGGAGGGCGTAGCCCGACTGGAGTTCTGCCCGCCACGGCCGCCGCCGCGGGGCCGGGCGGCCTTGCCGCTGGCAACGGAAAGCGGATTCCTGACCCGGCCGTCTCGGAGAAGCCGGTACGGCGACGGTTCACCGCGGAATACAAACTTCGCATTCTCTGCGAGGCCGATCGCTGTGCCCAGTCCGGCCAACTCGGTGCGTTGCTGCGCCGCGAAGGCTTGTACTCATCGCTCTTGAGCACCTGGCGGCAGCAGCGCGACGAAGGAACGCTGGCCGGACTGACTCCCAAGCGTCGTGGGCGGAAGGCCAACCCCGATGCCCCCTTGATCGCCGAGAACCAGCGGCTCATGCGAGAAACCCAACGGCTGGCGGCCAAGCTCCGCCAGGCCGAGACGATCATCGAGGTCCAAAAAAAACTCTCGGAGATGTTGGGGATTCCCTTGCCACCGCCAGACAACGACGGGAGCGAGCCATGAAAGCCATCGAAGAACTCTCTCCGCAGGTGGGCACGGCAGCGGCCTGTCGCAGTTTGGGCGTGCCGCGGCAACGCTCTATCGGCGCCGTCCGTCGAAGCCGCCCCAGCCCGCAACTACGCCACGGCCCGCGCCACCGCGGGCGCTCTGCGAGCAGGAGAGGCAACAGGTTCTCGACGTGCTTCACAGCGAGCCGTTTGCCGACAAGGCTCCGGCCGAGGTTTATGCGGCACTTTTGGATCAGGGCCAATATCTCTGCTCGATCCGCACGATGTACCGCGTCCTGGACTCCCGGAAGGAAGTCCGCGAGCGACGCGACCAACTGCGACACCCGACCTACCACAAGCCGCAACTCCTGGCCACCGCGCCCAATCAGGTCTGGACCTGGGACATCACCAAGCTGCTGGGGCCGGCGAAATGGACCTACTTCCACCTATACGTGATTCTCGACATCTTCAGCCGCTACGTCGTCGGCTGGATGCTGGCCAGCCGCGAAAGTGAACACCTGGCCGAGCGGTTGATCCGCGAGACGGTCGTCAAAGAGGGCGTCGCCCGCGACCGCTTGACACTCCACAGCGATCGCGGGCCGTCGATGCGTTCGCAGACCGTGGCCCAACTCCTGGCCACGTTGGGGATCACCAAGTCTCACAGCCGGCCGCACGTCTCCGACGACAACCCGTTTTCGGAGAGCCAGTTCAAGACGCTCAAGTACCGACCGGAGTTCCCCGACCGTTTCACCAGCATCGAACACGGCTTGGAGTTCTGCGGCGACTTCTTCCATTGGCAGAACCACGAGCATCACCACTGGGGCCTGGGCCTACTGACGCCGGCGATGGTCCACTTCGGTCAGGCCGACACCGTGCTGGCTGGCCGACAAGCGGTGCTGACCGCGGCCCACGCCGCTCATCCCGAGCGATTCGTCCTGCGTCCGCCACGACCGCTCGGGCTGCCGACTGAAGTTTGGATTAACCCTCCGGCCGATGGGCCGGAACCCCGTATGCTACAACTACCGCGCGACACTAATTTCGTACCGCAGTTGTCTCAAACCCATTGACACGTTCCGTGGACTGGGAAAGTTGGGGGAGCGGGGGTGACTGCCTGTCAAGCAGCAGAGACACGGCGTAAGGACGCTCTATCTGTACATGCGTTCCCATAGCACGACGGCCCGGCCAATTCAAGAGAGGTTTCTGGACGACTTCGGGAAATCGCAGGTGTCCGGTCGCGCACTTTCACTTGTGTCGCGTGCGACCGACTCGAAACGCGGATAACAACCCATTGGCGAGGGAAGGCGGGGTATTGACATGCCCCCCACGTATGCGATAATGGCAGCATGTCGAGCAGGTGAAGGCCAGTATATCCAGTATATGGGGGCAAGACATGTCGGAACATGACGAGTTTAGCACTGACCATAAATTTCAGGACGATATATGGGGGCCAATACGGCTGAACCATTTGGAGTGCGACGTAATCGACGCGCCCGAGTTCCAGAGGTTGTTTCGAACGTCGCAACTCGGCTTTGTCGACCTGATTTTTCCGACCGCAAATCACACGCGTGCCGTTCACAGTATCGGTGCCTGTCACGTGGCTTCGATGCTGATCGATCGGCTTGTTGAGAACACTCCCAAATTGCGCGGTTGATCCAATGTGCGCTCCCTTCGCGATATCAGAGGCTGAAAAGGTCCTCATTAGATTAGGTGCCCTGCTTCACGATGTCTCCCATGTCCCTCTCTCCCACGATATCGAGCGCAAGTCCCACAAGATATTTTTCACCAGCGACGACCAGCACGTTAAGGTGCGATCACATTATGGCTGTTACGACAAACATGATGATTACGGTCACAATCCGTTGCTCTACTTGCTGTTGTGTGACCAGAACCGGTCGGTCCTTGCACGAGTCCTCCGACGATATTCGAAGCCGTTTTACGAGTTGCTTCTCGACGGGAAGCAAGCTTCTCCGCATTTGAAGAGCTTCTTCTCTGTTCTAGACGAGGTAGACAGCAAACAATGGGATGCACAGGTGGAATTGCTTCCCTCCCTCCTGTTCCACCTACTGAGCTACGAGAGTCTTGAAGAGGCTGAAAGACGGCCCGAAAGGGAGATAGCTGTCGATATTAGCCCTAACGGTGCTTTGGCCACTGCTCATTGGGGGCTGGGCCCACCGGCGCTGCGATCGAGCATGCACGAGTCCTGGTATCAGCCGTTTCGACACGACATAATCGGAAACACTCTTAGCGCGGACCTGATTGACTATTTGAGACGTGACCCCAAGCGCCTAGGAAGTGAACGGCAGGTCGATCTTCATTTGCTCAACTACTACGTGTTGGTTAAAACGACCGACGCCCGGTCGTCACGCTCCGGCACCCAAGTCCAGGAGCCCAACGCAAACATGTCACAACCGCCCGTGACGCGATACCGATGTGCAATACACTTACACGATGGAAAACGAGGCACAACGCGCGTAGTCCTCGTAAATGATATTTTCCGTTTGTTGGATTTGCGGCATGAAATTCACGAGAAGGCCGTGATGCACCGCGTTGTGCAGGCGGCAATCGCAATGCTTTCCCTCGCGATCCTTCTCATGGGAGAGAACAGGCCGGGGCTGGGCGACCTGATAGGTCTTGAAAAGCGCACGCAGGCACTCCACAGCGAGGATGTCCTTTTCGATCAGTTGATCAGACTTTGCGATGATAAGGAGCGTCTGAATCTGGGCGCCAAGAGGCGTATCGTCGAGGCAAGCCGACTCCTGGAAAAGCTGATTGATCGCCGGGTTTATCGGCCGCTGATGATAATTCCGGGTGACCGCGCCGCGGGACACTTCGCGATAGCGGGTGGTCCAACCGATCACGTCCGACGACAGGAATATAAGTTGCGCAGTTTGGCGGCAATTGTCGATTCTACATACTATAGCCCCTTCTTGTTGTTTGCCTCGGCCTGTGTGGAGGCATATTTGCAGGGTTTTTTTGACTCATCCAATGCGTTATGCGATTATGCGCAGAGAATTGCGTCTAACGACAAGCCTGGAATTGTCCAGGCGGCGATGAACGTAATCCCGAGCCGAGTTATCATGTGGGCAACGCCTTACAAACAGTTGTATAAGGACCCGGCTCTCGTAGTTGCTTTGAAGAATTGCGTAGATCGTATTGACGTAATTGCCAACGGCAAAGATGCCGATTTGCTCGGGCACCGGTCCACGATCGAACGAATTCGCTGTTCTATCGGGGACGCGGATAGCAAGTACGCTGCCCTTTGGAAACTTTACGTCTTCATCAGCGACGGACTCTACTACACGGGCATCTTCGACAAGCTTCGTAGTGCTATGCCGGGCACATCGGTTGCCCGTGACGCCGTCAAAGAACACGGCAAGAGATTGGAAGACGCACGCGATATGCTGTTCGCGGCTCTCCATACAGTATATGCGAACTGGTCAGGCTTCTGCGAGCCAACCGATTGGCTAAAGGAGCATGGGGAGAAGTTCCTTGCGGAGAGAATGGCGTCAGATTCTTTCGGAACTTTGGTTGGTCGATGGATCAGCACGTATAGGGATGAGCGCCAGCATAAGGATCCGACACACGGGCTATCAACATTGGATACCGGTCACTATCTGCATGGTGACCCACAAACTCACAAAACTGGCAGAAAGTGCCGCGACGCTCGCTACAAGAACGACCTGCCTGCTGGCCCGCTTTGGGATCAGGCCAAAGCAGAATCAGGTACCCCGCGAGCTAAGCTAGTGGCTCTGCTTGAGCGGGTTGGCATTGGGAGAGACGTGCTGTCACGCCTGGAATTTGAACAATTGGCAGCCTCATACGACTCGATCACGGAAAGGAGATGCGAGGCACGTTTGAAGTGCGCTACGGACATTGATGGCAGATTGGACGCTCTCAGAGTGCTCTTCGCGACCGACCTTCCGTCGCGCGAAGAGGTCACGGAGGGACCTGAGAGAGAGGCCCCAATCCTCGGGACCGGCGCGCTGCCGCAACGAGCGTCGGATGGCAAGAACTCGCGGGCTGAAATCGAGAAGTGGCTTCTGGACGAAGCGCATGTCCTATCCCCCCGAGTCCGCAAACAGTTCGCTCAAGACGACCTTGTGCCAGTTATCGATTGCGTTGACTCAATTCCGCCCGCTGCTCGGCAGTCGGTTCGCGATGATATTGCGCTTAGGTTTGCAAATGAGAGTCGGTTCCTTTACAACGACATCAAGCAGGATCAGGTTAAACATGTGTTGGCCTGGATGCGAAGAACATACGGCGCATCTTGAGCGGACTAGCAGATCGTCGCTGCTGCATCGCGCCTCTCTCTGAATGTTTGACAGCAAGGTTGTTATGGTCAAGAAATCACGCCTTGACGATCTCGAACGGCAAGTGTGGTCTGTTGTAGAGACAATATCTCAATCTCACGCCACTGAACCCTTACCCGTCACATTAACCTCGCTGGCCGCGCCGCGAGGCGTCAAACGAGTTCGCTTCGAGCGAATGTGGGGCACCGCAGGCATTGTAAAATGCGACGGCGGTTTCGAGATTTGGCTTAACACACAGGCTCCGGGCGCGTGCGCTAGATGAGGGGAGCATTCTAGACGTAACGGAATTGGAGAATCTTGATGCACCGCTTAGGTTCACGATAGCCCACGAAGTGGCGCACTTGATCTTTCGTGAACTCGCGGAGAAGTCCCAGAAGACTGGTCTTCTTCAAGACTGTGCGCCGCGGCTGGAGACCGCGTGCAGCGAAATTGCCCGTGCTTTGCTCGTGCCAGCGTCGCGATTATTTAGAGAACTTGGGGGCCAGTTTTTCGACGCGAGTCATCTTGACAATGTGCGCAGGCAGTTTGGAGTGTCAGCGCAAGTGCTCGTCCTTCGGCTTGAACTGCCCGATTTTCTGAGGAACGTCCCACCACTCGATGGGCTGATTGCGGTCGTCGCCGAGAACGACGGACGACTGTGGATTGAGTATTGTCACACTTTTGGACCGCAGGCGAGCCATCGTTTCAGGTCCGCTGTTGATCAGGCCAAGACTCGAACGCGCGTTAATGGCAATGTTCCCGGTCGTCGCCACAGTCGCGTAAACGACAAAAGGGAAGCATTAGAGCAAGCAATGGGGATACCTGGAATCGAGAATATCATCCGAGCCAATACCCAGCACAAAGCAACAATGGCGGTCCCTGGCGAGGGG
This sequence comes from uncultured Planctomycetia bacterium, assembly GCA_963815695.1. Taxonomy (GTDB): domain Bacteria; phylum Planctomycetota; class Planctomycetia; order Pirellulales; family Thermoguttaceae. Next base: position 280,137 of record CAWFIG010000014.1, on the reverse strand, counting down.
GGACTATTCCTACCTGCCGTTCTATCCCTTCGCCATCTCTCGGATAACCCGCTATCCGCGCTCATGACGATCGAAGTCATGGGACCGCCAGAGCGATCATAGCTGCGGGGCTCGTTTCTTGCGGTGAGCAAGCTGGAAAGTCGAGACGCTCGGTCCATGCCATCCGGCCAATTCCTCCTCTTGAAATCGCCCACGCATCTTGGTATAGATACATACGTACATTAGCACAACAAATCGGACCAACGGCTCTCGCCCCGCGAAAGCCGGCCGCTCGCTGCGTGAAATCTCGAATCACCCGTACGCCAAGCATCCCGCCGGCCAGCTCCGCGCATCTCGCACCGCGCAAGGCCCCCGCGGGCTTGTCCCGCCGGTGAACGAGGTTCCTCGGCTAGCCGGGATTATTCATGAGCTGGGGCAGGACATGCACAATCCGCCCATACCAACCCGAAGCGCAAGCGAGGGCAACCCTCTCTCCTGCCCTCGCGTGTTCGGGTTGGTATGGGCACATGAACAATCCCGGCTAGTGGTCCGCCAAGCTAAAACGGCATAAAGGGGTCGGGAGTCTTTATTCACTCTCCGGGTTGTGTTTCCACGGACGGCCTCGGGGACGCAACGTCGATTCGAGCCCCAGTCGCGTCGCTGTCCGCTCCTGCCACGATGTCTCGCCGAAGGGCGCACCGCGGACCACTGACCGACGCAACGCCTCCAGTTCCGCGTCCGTCTGCGGCGACTGCACGTGTTGCCGCCAGCCTCTCGGCAACGTCACCGGCCCAGCGTCCAGCAGTCGGGCGGTGTTTCCTTCTGGGGTTCCGGGGACACAATACTAAAATATTGACAAGAAGTGAGGCAATTGGTGATCTTGGGCATGGCACGATGGCGCGAGTTAGATGTTGTGTCCCCCGAATGTGCGCATGTCCGTATCAGCGCGGCACGAACGAAAACACCAATGGCCTAATCCGCCAATACTTTCCCAAAGGAACTGACTTTCGCGACATCTCCCATTCCCAGGTGCGGCAGGTGGAAAACCTACTGAACAACCGCCCCCGCGCGTGCCTCGGGTTTTGGACTCCCGGCGAGGTTTTCTTCGAGAAAACCCCTCCCAGCGGTTGCGATTGAGTTTGGAGACCGCCCGCAGCAACTTACTTTCTCACCGTCACCTTCCCCAGCGGATACCACCCGTCCGCTGCCCGGCCTTTGATTGCCAATCGCACCACCGGCGTCTCGGCCTGATCGACCACGCCGATCGAAACCGTGTACTGACCGGCCGGCATGTCGGCGGGAAGCGAAAGCGTGTCGCTGGCAGCGACCATGTCGCCCGGCGGCAGGTCGGGTGGGTTGCGGAAGAACTCCGGCGTGAACACTTCGACCGAACCGGGCAGCCAGTGGTTTACTGTCGTCCTACCGACGATCACCTTTGCGTAGCCGCCCTGGTTCGTGAACCGATAGGCGACGCCGGTAGGGACGATAGCACGGGGCGGAGCCGATGTTCTGCCACTTGCTCGGACACCTTGAAACTGCCGCCGGCCTTGACGTTGGCCGGATATTTCAACTCCTTCAGCACGAGGCGATAGCCCAGGCGGCGAAGGAAACGCTCGATCTCGGGGCGAATCTCGGCCCGTCGGGCAAAGGCGCCGACTTGTTGTTGAGGTAAGAGGCGTGCAGGGCCAAAGCGTAATTGAAGATGTAGCGGACCGACCAGCCTTCGTTGACCCACTTGCGCATGTCCCAGCACGACTCCCAGGCGACCGGGGCCGTCTTCCAGGCGTCCGAGGCAATCGGCCTTCTGAAGCCACTGCGGATAGCCTTGCCGCATGTGCGACCACCAGCGAGAGAACCCACCCATGTCGCCGAGGCAATCGGCACGCCAGCCCGTCGCCGTGGTGCGTGGCGTAGGCGAGACAGTCGCCGCCGTTGACCAACATCAGCACCGGCGTCTTCTTGAAAGCTCCGAGATAGGCTTTGACCACCTTCATGCGGGTTTCCATGCTCGGCAGCAGCGAACGGCCGTTGCTGGTGAGATGCCACTCGCCGAACCAGCCGATCGAGCCGAGATCGACGTGGGCGAGGTCGGGGTGGCCGTCGTATCGCTTGCCCAGGCGGCGGATGAAGTCGATATGGCGCTGGAGGACGACCGGATCGTCCATGTCGGGGATCATCACGGATGCCGACCGGTTGTATCGCGCCTGAAGCTCGCGGCCGCCGACTTGTGTGAGCCACGCGGGATGGTACGGCTCGCCGGCTCGATTGGAGCAGCACATTACGCGGAATGCGAGTTCTGGCCAGAGTTGTGAGCCGCCTTCAACGTCTTGTCGAGCAACTCGGTATTCAGCTTCCCCGGCTGCGGTTCAAGGCTGTTCCAGCCCCAGCGGATGTAGAAGACCGTCGAAGGGATCCAATCGGGCAGCGATTTGTCCTGTTTGGCCGAGACGTGGAACGTCTCCCAGCCCATGTCGGGGTTGGCGAGGACTTCGTTGGTCTGCTCGGGAGTGATGACGACGTCGTCGGCCGTGGCTTGTAGAACGGGCAGCAACACCAACGCCGACAACGCGAGCATGAGGGTCTTGCTCATCTGTTCGACCTCCGGACGGGGTGGGGAGCGCGGCCGTTTGGTCTATTATTGGCAGGGTGGCAATAGCGCTGCCGCGTTAACAGTGGCCGGCGGGCCGCAAATCGCCGCCCTTGTGGGCCGAAAATGGCTGCTGATTGTGCGCTAAGAGGCGTTCAACGGTAGCCTTTCCCGCGAACATAGGCGTTGACGGCCTCAAAACGCAATTCCGCGTCCCGCCGGTGGCCGAACGTTTCCACGTGCAGCCACTGCTTGAAAGAGTTTGGATTGCGGACGATCCGCGGGTTCTGTTGCAGGAACTTGGCAATTTGGACCGCCGCAGTGGTCTTTCCCGATGCCAAGACGGTTTCGAGCCTCTTGATGCCGTGATTCCTGATGCGGAGGACCACGACGTACCATGTGTCCTGATTTCCTGGAAGCCGCCGCTCGATGAAGCGGACTGCCGCCGCGGTTTGGGGATTCGACATGGCTTTTTCGACGTCGCTGCTTCTGATCGGGACGTGCTCCCTGGCCACCGACGTCTGTGCCCAGCCCACTGCCCAAAGCACCGCACTGAGGACGGCGATGAAACTTCGTCGCGAGTCTTGCAAGCGAAACATGCTTTGTCTCCTCGTTCAGAACAACACGATTGACTCGACCACGATTGCGGCCAAGGCGAGGTTGCTCGCCACAATTAGCGCCGCGCTGACGAGGATTCGCCTTCGCCGCAGGCGGCGTTGCTTCCGTGTGAAATCCGAGACCACGCGGAACAGAGCGAAGGCCTCTTCCGCCTGCGCAAGCCGTTTCTTCTCATCAGCACCGCCCGCCGCGTTCCCTGCCGGCGACCACCGGCTGCGGAGGACAGACAACATAATCGGACGACGGAGCGAAAACGGCAAGTCCCAGGTCGCTGAGGGACATCGCCAGTGGCCGACGGTAACTCGGATGACCGAAAAGTGCCTGCTGAGCCATGTCAGATCTCCTTGCTCCAGGACGAGTTTCACTGTGGAAATCGCCCGCCTGCCTACTGGATCAACGCAGTTCTCTCGCACGACTTTTTGCAACCGTCCGCAGAGCGTCCGTAAGCGGTCAGCATTCTCATCCTTGTTGGTTCGCACGCCCTACAGTATTGTTTTTGCGGTTTCTGGGAGATAGTTGCTAAGAATTTTGCCACCAGACGGTAACCGTCCATAGGCCGGAAAGGGGACGGAGAAGGTCTTTCGGAGAAATGTCTTCCGTTAGTGATGCGAGTGTTGCGGAGCCCGGCCTCGCCCCAACAGCGGCACCCTTTACAGACACGGATTGGGGGTATAAAATGCCGTCTTTTGGCTGCCGTTGGTGTACGGTTTGGCCAAAGGGGGACGTTCGGGCCGGGTGTTGCCAACTTTTCGATTCCGTGACTCCGCAATCTAGGACCGCAACGGCGATGATTGATCGCGACGACAAAATCAGTCATGCCCGACCTGGAGAGGACGCGACCTCGACGAGCCTGTTGGGCCGGGCCAAGGCGGGAGAGGGCGACGCATGGGGCCGATTGGTGCGGCTCTACGCACCGCTTCTGTATGAATGGTGTCGGCGGAGCGGTTTGCAGGCCGACGACGCCGCCGACGTCGCTCAAGACGTGTTTGCCGCAGTCTCGCGAAAAATCGAGAGCTTCCGCCGCGACCGGCCGGGCGACAGCTTCCGCGGCTGGCTCTGGACGATCACCCGAAGCAAGATCAACGACCACTTCCGCCGGCTCAAGGGACAGGCCAAGGCCCGGGGAGGCAGCGACGCCCAAGTGCATCTGGCGGAAATCCCGGAACCGCCGACCGATCTTTCCGTCTCGTCGGCGGCGGACGAGAGCAACAATCTGGAGCGACGCGCCATTGCGTTGGTCCGGGCGGGCGTCGAGGAGCGGACATGGCAAGCCTTTTGGCGGGTGGCGGTCGAGGGGGAAGACGTCGCCGAGGTCGCCGAGTCGCTCGGAATCAGCACCCAGGCAGTATACGACGCCAAATACCGAATACGCCGGAAAGTGCGGCAAGAACTCGACGGGTTAATGGAATGACCTCCCTGCAAGTCGCGGCACGGGATCAAGGTACGACCCGTTCGGGGGTGGCAGTCGAGCTTTCGCCCCAGCGGCGGACAACTCGTGCGAGATGCCCGCGTTGTTCTTATCGAGAGAAAGGTGAGCAGTTCCAGCCCCGATCGTGAAGGATCCTGCCGATGGAGACGAACGATTGTCCGGATCGCGACTTATTGCAGGCTTACCACGTTGGAACCCTTCCGGAGGAGACCGCGGAGGAGGTTATCGCCCATCTGAGCCAGTGTTCCACGTGCCAGATAGCCCTGGCGACGCTGGAGGTGGCTGGGGACAGTCTGGTGGCGCGGCTGCGCCAGCCTGAAGTGGAAGTATACGCCGACGAGCCGCAGTGCCACGAAATGGTTGCGCTGGTAATGGCTGGTTCGCCGTCGATGGCTGGCCACGCAGGAGCACGGGACCGATCACCCGAGAAGCTGGACGATGGGCCGAGCCTCGACGTCTTCCGCCGACGGCTGGCCGAATCCGGGCTGATGACTGCCGCCGAGGTGGACCAATTCATCGCGGGCCTGCCCAAGGAAGACCGGCCCACGACGGCCAGGCGGCTCGCCCGCGAGATGCACCGGCAGGGTCTAATCACCAGGTTCCAAGCGCAGGCCGTCTTCGAGGGCAAGACCCGCGGACTGGTCGTGGGCAATTACGCGATCCTCGACAAGCTCGGCGAGGGGGGCATGGGGCGAGTCTACACCGCGCAGCACCGGAAAATGAAGCGTGTAGTCGCCATCAAGATGCTTCCCTCGTCGGCGACAAACTCGCCCGACACTGTCAAGCGGTTTCAGCGGGAAGTCCGGGCGGCGGCTAAACTGTCGCACCCGAACATCGTCACGGCCTTCGACGCCGACGAGGCCCAGGGATCGTATTTCCTGGTGATGGAATACGTCGAAGGCCGCGACTTGTCGACGCTGGTCCGAACAGGAAGGGCCGCTGCCGCTCGCCCAGGCGGTCGATTGCGTCATGCAGGCGGCTCGCGGACTCGAATATGCCCATGGCCAGGGCATCGTCCATCGCGACATCAAGCCATCGAACTTGCTGCTCGACAAGAGCGGCATCGTCAAGATTCTCGACATGGGCCTGGCGGATCGAGAGACTGGACGGCGCAGTCGGGGGCAACGATGACGGGCCTGACCCGCGAGCGGGCTCGCTGATGGGCACGCTCGACTACATGGCGCCCGAGCAGGCCCTCGACACGCACAACGCCGACGCCCGATCCGACGTCTATAGCCTCGGCTGCACGCTCTATTTCCTGTTGACGGGCCGACCGCCCTTTGGCGGCAATACAATAACCAAGAAGATTCTGGCACACCGCGAAGACCCCGTGCCGTCGTTGCGGACATCGAGGAGCGACGTGCCGGAGTGGCTCGACGAGGCATTCCAGCGGATGTTGGCCAAGAACGCCGCCGATCGGCCGCAGACGATGGCCGAAGTCATGACTCCATTGCAGCAGAAGCCGCTGCCGCAGACCGGCCGCCCGACGCCGGTTTTCATCCCTTCCGTCCTCCCCGGCAATGCCAACGAAACGCTGAGCTTGCATGGCTCCGAGGTGGACACGTCATCACGTAAGCGTTCACAGGCCGGAAACAGAGGGGGACGGAGGAGGTTTTCGGCGACAGTATCCGCCGCAGGAGAAGATATTTCTCCGAAAACCTCCTCCGTCCCCTTGCCGCCCAGTGAACGGTTACCGTCATCACAGACGCCCGACCTCGGGTTGTCTCCGGACGAACTCGGCTGGATGAAGCCGATTGGTCGCCGACGTCGGAGACATCCGGCACGCGGCCTGCTCGCGCGGCTGAGCAGTCGGCAACGCATTGCGGTCGGCGTGACGGCCGGCATTCTGTTCGCCCTCGTGCTGTTTTCGATCGTTATCACGCTGCGGACGAAAGAGGGCACTTTGGTCGTAGAAATCAACGAGCCCGGGGCCACGGTGAAGGTGCTCGACGATGGTGGCAACGTCGTCATCGAGCGCGCCGCTCTGGCCAAGGGGCCGCTAACAATCGGCATCGATCCGGGCAACCACCGGCTTCGCGTCGAGAAGGCCGGATTCATCGTTTTCGCCAAGGAATTCTCCATAGCCTCCGGAGGCCGGGAGACGATCCGGGCAAGACTAGAGCCGCTGGCCCGGAAGAGAAAGACGACAAGAAGCAACTTCACGACAGCCGTTCTCCTCGTTAATGTCAATCCGCCCGACGCGAAGCTAGCCCCCTTGGACAAAGGTGTCACCGCGGAAAGGCAGGGCACAAAGTACAAGGTTACCGTTGCTCAGCCGAGTCGCGACGCGATCATTACCTTTGAATTGACCCATGCGGGATACTACCGCCACCTGTATCACGTTCACGCCCGGCCAGGCGAAGTGATCGAGTTGACCGCGACAACATCCCCCCTGCCTGCCGACTATGACAAGACCCTGCCGCCACCGACCAGAGACTACTGGTGGGGCAGCCGCCCTCAGCAACCATCCCTGCCCACGTCTTCCACCCCCGCACCTTCGCCGGCGGTTGCCCCTTTCGACGAGAAGAGAGCCAAGGAATATCAAGCAATCTGGGCAGAGTATCTGCACGTGCCGGTGGTCCAAACGAATTCCATCGGCATGAAGCTCGTCTTGATCCCGCCGGGTGAGTTCGACATGGGCTCCACGCCCGAGGAAGTCACCCGCGCGATGGAAGAGGGAAAGATGAACAACGAACGGAGGTACTTCTTTGAGCGCGTGCCCAGTGAAGGTCCGCGCCATCGAGTGAAGATCAGCCAGCCGTTCTACCTTGGCATGTATCACGTGACGCAGGCTGAGTACGAGAAGGTGATGGGCGTGAACCCGAGCAACTTTTCGGGCAGGCCAATGGACGTCTCTCTGTTCAAGCCGGCGCTTGGCGACCGCAGGATCGAGAACCGAGACCATGATGCGAAGAAGGTGGCGGGCATGGACACCAGCCGCCATCCGGTGGAGATGGTGTCCTGGGCAGACGCAATGGAGTTTTGTCGCCGCCTCTCGGCTCGGCCGGATGAGCAAGCGACTCAAGCGACCTACCACCTTCCGACGGAGGCCCAATGGGAATACGCCTGTCGAGCCGGGACCACAACCCGATGGTCGAACGGAGACGACGAAGCGGTGCTGGGGGACGTGGCCTGGTTCAAAAAGACCGCAGACGGGATAACGCACCCCGTAGGCCAGAAACGTCCGAACGCGTGGGGGCTTTACGATATGCACGGGAATGTTCTGCAGTACTGTGCTGATTGCTATGGTCCGGACTTCTACGAGCAATCTCCCGCGGTGGACCCCGTCGGGCCCTCTACCCGCCCATTCCTGTCGCGGGGCGGTGCATGGTGCAGCACCGCGTTGCGATGTCGCTCGGCATTTCGCAACGCCCCTTCGGGCGGTCGTCTTTCTGCCAGCGGCTTTCGCGTGATATGCGCCTTGGCACGGACGCGGGCGGAAACAGTTCCAGGAACCGCTCAGCCCTCAAAGACTGGCGCTATGCCCGAGGATTGGCATGAGGCCGGGGAAGAAGCAGAAGAAGCAGCAGAAGAAGAAGAAGCCGCTCGACCGATCGAAGAGCCGCGCGGAAGCCGGTCGGCAGGGACCCGCAACCTGGCGAAACGCTGGCTCGGCTACACGGTCACGAGGAATCTGCAGAAGGCCGTACGCGAAATCGCGCCCTACACCAACATTGTCATGGACCACGGCTGGTCGGCCTACGGAGACAAGTTGATCCAAGAGGCCCGCCGCCGGAAGATCAAAGTCGGGATGGTGTTTTTCGGGAAATGGCAGCGAAACGAATTCGAAAAGCGCGGCTTGGAACTGGCCCGCAAGAACCGCGACGTGGTCTGTACCGTTTGTTGGTCCGACCCCGATTTCAACGGGTACGTGCCGTCTGAGCTTTCCAGTTTTGGCGAAATGCTCCACCGGGAATTGCCCGGCATCCAATACTGGTGCTTGTTTGGTCCTGAACAGGGCCAACCGTGGCGATACTATGAGATTCCCGAGGAGATCGACGGTATTCTGCTCGATTGCGGCGGCATTGTCTCACCGGAAGCGATCGAGGGGCTCGCGGATAGAGCGTTCCCGCGCTGGATCGAACGAGCCAAGGGGCGCCCCGTGCTAATGTATTGGACATGTTGGGATTGGACGGCCCCCGGAATCGTTCCCAAGTGCAGCATTGGAACGTTTGGACGCTGTGCCGAGTTGGTTGAAAAGCACGGGCTGGCCGGAATGCTGATGGACAACTACGGTTCGGACCCCGTCGCGAACGTCCGCGTGCAGCCGCGCGAGGTGCTCGCTCACCCCGAGTTGATCTACGAATCTCTCGAAGGGCTCGTCGGCCTTCAGACCCGGCCGGAACTGATTTCCGAAATCAAGGGCGTTGCCAAGGCTTGGGGCATCTCAGCGGAGACCCCGTAGCATGGCGTTTGCCTGCTGCGTTGGCTCCGGGTCAGACCAGTCAGCGGCCGTGGCCCGCTTCCGGATCGAGTTGAAACGCTTTTTCCAGGTCGGCGTCGGCCTCTTCGCTGCGGCCGAGCTTGCGGTAGGCCAGTCCGCGATCGAGATAGGCTTCGGCCGACAACGGGTTGGCGGCGATCGCCTTCGAGTAGTCCCACAGGGCTCGACGGACCTGTCCCATGCCCAGCAGCGCGGAGCCGCGGAGGCGGTAAGCCTCGGCGTCGTGCTTGTCTTCGCGGAGGACGCGGTCCAGGTCGGCCTTGGCCATTTCGTATTGTTGCAGGCCGACGTAGGCCGCGCCGCGGACGCGGTAGACGTCCTCGTCGGAATCGTCGAGCTCGATGGCCCGATTGCAGTCGTCCAGCGCCGGCAGGTATTGCTGCAATTTGATCCGCGCCGCGGCGCGATACTGATACGCCTCGGCGTCGTTCGGCGCGAGTTCGATCGCCCGCGAGGCGGCCTTTTCGGCCAGGGCGTAGCGTCCCTCGTTCAGACAGGTCACGGCGAACGTGAACAGTTCGTCGGCGTCGTCGGACGCCAGCACGGCGGCATCCGTCTCTCGATCTTCTTCCGCCGCCGGCCGCTCGTCGTGCAAAACAGAAACGGCGGCGTCGGGCCAACACAGGGCCGGGTCTTGGCAGTAGAAGTCGCTGAGGACCGCGTACAACTCCTCGTGCTGCCGTTGCATCGCGTGCGGTTGCTCGAAGAAACACTCGGTCGCCACGGCGAAGAACTCGGCCCGGTTGGTGGCGCCGTAGTGGTCGAGCAAGGTGACCTCATGGCGGCGGGCGTTGCCGACCAGCCGGCGGTATTCGGCCTCGGTGACGCTATACCAGGCATTTTCGCGCTCCCGGCCCACAAGCGGAGGGCTGCCATCGACCTCGCCGTCGAGCCCGTCGAGATAGTGGGCGAACTCGTGCAGCACCACGTTGCCGCCGTTCGACTGATTGCGGCCGGCTTGGAGAACGTGCTTCCACGACAGAACGATCGGGCTGTGATACCACGCTTCGCCGAGCAAACGCCGGCGTTCGGAAAAGTACAATTCCAGCCGGCGCGGGCGGGTGTAGACGTCAGGATGGAGAACGATCGATTGCACCCGATCGAAGTGGTAGGGTTCGTCAAGTCCCAAGACCATCAGCGAAGCCTGGGCGGCGACGGTTACTTTCATCTCGTCGGTAACCTTGAAGTTTGGCCCGCCCGTCCATTGTTTCTCAGCGGCGAACACCCGCACCACCGCCTGCACCCTGTCCTGTTCCACCGCCTTGAGGTACGAATAGTGCCACACGTTGGCAACGAGCCACTCCTCCCATTCCCGAGGAAACCGCTGGAGGAGCAGTTCCCGCCTTCGATCTTTGAACCAGGAGAAGACCATACGGCACCGAGGGGTTTGCGTTTCTTACGGTTTTCTGGCCAACACTCAAGCGTATTGTTCCACGGGGCTCAAATCAACGGGTCCCCAGCGATGCACCGACGCAGCCATCGGCCGTCTACATCGCTTGACAAGTCAACGCCGCAACCTACGCTACTATGAGGGGTGTGTAAATAGGCTTGCGTAATCCTGGGAAAAAGGGGACAGGTTCAATTTGCGCCAAGCACCCTCCGGGCCGTTCCGGTAAATTGGCCCTGTCCCCTTTTTCAGGCGTTCGGGGAGCGACCATGCGAATCCAGGCGAAAGGCGTTCGGACGTTCGGAGGGATAACGCTTGTCGAACTGTTGTTGGCGCTGACGGCCGTGATGGTCCTGGCGAGCCTGGCTTGGAAAGGCGCCACGACTGCTATCAACGTCTGCAACAATTCCCGCGTTACGGCGGAGCTCGGCGCGCTCGACCGGGCGCTGACCGACTTCGCGGCCGAGTTTGGCGACTACCCGCCCGACTTCCACGACACGGTTGCCGTCTGGAAGTTTCTCAAGGGGCGATTCCCAAAATGCCCGCAAGAGAAATACCCGGATATGTGCGGCCAGAGTCCGGCCACGGCGTTGTATTTCTGGCTGGCCGGACCGGATGGGCGAGGATTCAGCACGAATCCGGCCGATCCATTCGGCAAGGGCAGCCGCCGGATCGGCCCGTTCTTCAAGTTCGTGCCGGAGCAGTTGAGGAGAGTGGACGGGCTAATGCAGTATTGTCCTCCGCGCGGCATCGACGGCGCGCCCTACCTCTACTTCCGCGGCGGATTGAAGGGCTACGACGGTCATATCGGCTGGGGGACCGCCCGGCCGTATCGAAACTCGAAGGACGGCAGTTGGATCAATCCCACCACGTATCAGCTTCTCAGCCCCGGCTCCGACGGAATGTTCGGCAGCGGCAGCCGTTTTCCGGGCGGCATCGATTACAGCGCAGCCAACCTTGACGACATGGCCAACTTCACCCGCGGCGACACGATGGGCCAGGCAAAGCCCAAGAATGTCGTAGACAGCAACAAGCCGTAGAAACGGCGTCTCGCCGTTTCAGGCCGGCACGTGCGCTTCGATGACGCCAATCGACGCGGCAAGACGCCGCGTCTACGCCGGCCTCAGCGGGCATCGAACCGATAGCGGCCCGATTCGACGGCAAAGACGGCGGTTCCCGGCTCCGTTCTCAAGAGTCTCACGCCGGGGGCTTCGGCCGCGAAACGGCCGCTCTCGCTGACCGCCGAAGCGTCGTTGGCCGGCACAAATACCGTGGCCGTCGTGTTCGGCGGAATCTCGACCTGCAACTGGAACCGCCCGTCGGCACTGTTCCCTTCGCTTCGGCTACGCGGCGCTCACTGCTTCTCGCTGTCCCGTGCTTTGAGGATGATCTCGCGGCTCTTTTTCGCGTCGGTGTGATTCGGATCGAGTTCGAGGATCTTGTCGAAATCGGCCAGCGCGCTCTGGTAGTCCTTCAGCATGTAAAAGACGTAGCCGCGGTTGGCGTAGGCGGGGATGTACTTCGGGTCGAGGCGGATCGCTTGGGTGTAGTCGGCCACCGCCTCGGCCACTTCACCTCTCTTGCGATGCGCCAAGCCGCGGTTATAGTAGACCTCGGGATAACGCGGATAGAGTTCCAGGGCCTTGTCGTACTCGGCGATGGCCTTGGCCAGGTCGCCCTCTTTGTGGAGTTTCGCGCCGCGCTGCGAATGGACCAGCGCTTCGGCCTTGGACTTCTGCAACATATCTTCCAGCCGATCGACGGCCTTCGCGCGCTTCTCATTCTCTTCGCTTGGCCCCCACGCCTTGTAGGCATCGGGCGTTCGCGGGTCGGAGCGAATTGCTGCCCGGTAGTCCGCCAGGGCCTTATCCATGTCGTCTTTCGCCACGTAGATCAACGCGCGGTTGAACAGCGCCTCGGCGAACGCCGGATCGAGCTTGACGGCCGCGTCGTAATCGGCGATGGCCTTGTCGAAATCGCCCTTAACGGCGTAAGCGCGGCCGCGGCGGAAGAGCGCTTCCCGATCGTCGGGCACGAGCTTGATCGCCCGGTTCAGATCGGCCATCGCCTTGTCGGCTTGGCCCTTCGCGGTCCAAACCTCGCCGCGCTCGCGATACGCCTCGCCAAACTGCGGGTCGAGCCGAATCGCCTCGTCGAGATCGGCCATCGCCTTGTCGAGTTGGCCCTGCTTGCGATAGATGAACCCACGCATGAAGAGACTGTCCGGATCCTTCGGCGCCAGTTTCAACGCCTGCTCGACGTCGGCCAGTGCGGGTCTGTACTCCCCCTTCATTGCCCGGGCATCCGCGCGGTCGCACCAACTGCCGGCATCCTTGGGGTCGAGTTGAATCGCCTGGCCGTAGTCGGAGATGGCGCGATTCCACTGGCCCATCTCGGCATACGCCTTGCCGCGGCTGGTGTAGGCATCCGCGTCCTTCGGCGCCAGGCGGACGGCCATGTTCAGGTCGGGCATGGCGCCGGGCGGGTCGCCGCTGAGCACGCGAACGTAACCCCGATCGCGATACGCCTCGGCATAGCCGGGATTCAGGCGGATGGCTTCGCTGTAGTCGGCCATCGCCTTGTCGTATCGGCCTTTCTGAAAGTTGGCGAAACCGCGGTTGAAATGCGACCGTGCAACGTTGGGCGCCAACCGAATGGCCGTGTCGAGGTCGGTCAGGGCCTTGTCCAGATCTCCCTTGACGACCAGGGCGAGGCCTCGGTCGCGGTAGGCCGGGGCGTATTTCGGATCGAGTTGAATCGCTCGGCTCAGCAGGGCGATGGCCGCGTCGGTCTCGCCTTTGTCGAGGGCCTTGACCCCTTTGAAATACGTTTCGGCCGCCGGTGAGCGATCGGAGTCCTCTTCGGCTTCTTCCGGGTTGGCCTTTTCGCCTCGAGCCGCCCCATCGGCGTTTCGTTCTTTACCTCGTTCCTGCGCGAACTCCCGGCCGCACCCGTGGTCCCTGTGCCGCAACCGGGGAAGGCGACGCCAGAGCAAGTCCCATAGCGCCGCACAGGGCGACGAGCAGAGAACGGGAGAACTTGACAGCATCCATCGCTTGTTTCCTTGAAGACGGGGACGATTTCGCGGTCAGTCTACCGCTTCCCATCGAAACTGCAAGCCTTGGGCAACCGACCGGCTGGGGTGTCCCCCCGGAGCGTACTGTCGATGGCCAAAACCTCCCCTTGCTACCCATTTCTGGGGATAAGTATTGCAATGAATAAATGGGATGGTAGCATAGACGGCGATGCTCCGGCCGAGCCTCCCGACGTGGGAGGGGTTGGCGCTGTGTCAGGTCGGTGAGTCGCTCGCAACGTTGAAGGGGAATCTTTGATGAGAGCGCGGAACATTCGGACGGCATCGTGCTGGTCGATCGCCGTTGCTTGCGGCATCGTGGGTGGTCTTCTCGTGTCGGAAGTGCGTGCTGACACGCACACCACCGGCGTCCCTCAGCTAAGCAGCCTTCCGGGGGCACCGTACACCATTTACCTGGACTTCGCCGGTTTCAACTTTACCGGTAATTGGGGAGGCGGTAGCTCGGCGCCGGGCAACACGCCGGCTTTTGACAACGTCACCGGGAGTTTCAACTCTTTTGAGCAGAACAAAATCTCACGGCTCTGGGCTCGCGTGGCTCAGTGCTATACCCCGTTCAACGTGAACGTAACCACAATCGACCCGGCCGTGGCTGGCGGGCAAGCCGACACCGACGCCCACCGCCAAGCGTATTATGACCTGACGCCACAGATGATGCACACGGTCATCGGGCAACAACAGAATAATTGGTGCGGCCCCTACGGCGGCATCTCGTACGTCGGCGTCGACCCGTATTCGTACGACCCGAGCAGCTACAACAACGGCGCCGGCGCCGGCTGGAAAACCAACTGGGTCTTCACCGACGGCGTGGGAACGGGGTTGGCGTGCGGGCAAGCCGCCGCCCACGAGAACGGCCATGGCCTGAACCTTTCGCACCAGAGCGATTACAGTGGCGCCACCTATGTCAACGAGTACAGCAAGGGCGATAACAACAGCGGCAACGGCACCTATGCCCCGATCATGGGCGCCGCGTATTACACGCAACGCGGCGCCTGGCGAGTCGGCGACTCGAACAACGGCAGCGCCAATAACATCCAGAATGACGTCTCGGTTTTGTTGAGAAACCCTAACATCGGCAGGTACGTCAACGACGGCATCGGCCACACCTTGGCCACCGCCACGCTCCTGCCCGTCTCGGGCAACAACGTTAACGCCGCCTTAGCCAAGGGCATTATTGTGCCGGCGAGCACGACTTCGCCCACTCCCATCGGCGCGTCGAACTACACCTCCGACTTCTTCCGCTTTTACGCCAATGGCGGGGTGGTCAGTCTTACCGCTCACAACGGCTCCGAGTTTCTCAGCGCGGGAACGGCCGATCCGGGCGCGATGCTCCGCAGCACGCTGACAATTCTCGACAGTTCCGGAACGACTGTAGGCACGGCCACCGAGGCGGCGTCGACGCTCTCGGAAACGTTCTTCGGCACCCTGCCCGCCGGCTGGTACTACGCCCAGATCGCCAGCTACGGCGGTCACAGCCAGACCCTCGGCAGCTATAACACGACCTCCTATTTCGACATGGGGTCGTTCTTCCTGACAGGTTCCGGCATATCGGTGCCGGAGCCGGGAACGTTGGTGATGTTGCTGGTAGTCGTATGTCTCGGCATCGCCCGCCTCCGCCGCACGCGCGGGGAAAGTCGGCTTGATCCCCTCTTGAAGCTACGGATTGCCGGCATCCGTTGTGCGCATCGGAATTATAGACGACGGTCCAACTGGGTCGGGATATTCGCCTGTGTCGGAAGAGGGGAAGAGGGGGGAAAGGTCCGGGTGGCCTGGACAGCCGCGCCGCTTTCGCTACACTGGGGACGATCGATTCTCGAAAGGGCGATTTCAGCCGTTCTGCGAAACGTGGATGGCCTCGCATTTCGATAATCGGTCGCCGGCGTCCCCCCAACAACTTTGTCGAATCAGGATGCGATCATGGAAAAGCGCGTATACAATTTCTCCCCCGGTCCTGCGGTGCTGCCGCTGCCCGTCCTTCAAGAAGCCCAACGCGATCTGCTGGCCCTGCCGGGCGCCGGCATCTCGATTTTGGAGATCAGCCACCGCTCGAAGGCCTTCGACAAGATCATCAACGAGGCCGAAGCCAATCTGCGGACGCTGTTGAAGATTCCCGACAACTACCGCGTGCTCTTCATGCAGGGCGGAGCGATCCTGCAATTCGGTTTGGTGGCCATGAACCTGTTGCGCGGCTCGGGCAAACCGGCCAATTACATCGTCGACGGCACCTGGAGCAAGAAGGCCTCGGGCGAGGCGAAGACCCAAGGCGCCGTCAACGTCGCCTGGGACGGTAAGGACGGCAACTACAATCGCGTGCCCAAGCAGGACGAGTTGAAGCTCGATCCCGACGCGGTCTACACGTACATCTGCTCGAACGAGACGATCCAGGGCGTGCAGTGGCCCAAGGAGCCCGAGGTGGGCAACACGCCGTTGGTTTGCGACTGTTCGTCCGACATCCTCTGCCGCCCGATTCTGGTCGAGAAGTACGGCGTCATCTTCGCGTGCGCCCAGAAGAACGCCGGCCCTGCGGGAGTGACGGTCGTCATTATCCGCGACGATCTGGTCGCGCGTCGCCCGCCGATCTTCCGTCGTTGGTGAATTACAAGGTATTCGCCGAAGGCAAGTCGCTGCTGAACACCCCTCCGACGTTCGCCATCTATATGGTGAATCTCGTAACGAAGTGGCTGCTCAACGAGATCGGCGGCCTGGAGAAGATGGCCGAGATCAATCGCGGCAAGGCGGCGATGCTCTACGAGGCGATCGACGGCTCGAACGGCTTCTATCAGGGTCACGCCGATCGGTCCAGCCGGTCGATCATGAACATCCCCTTCCGCTTGGCCAATCCCGCCCACGACGAGCTGTTTGTCAAGCAAGCGGCCGAGCGCGGGCTGGTCGAACTAAAGGGCCATCGATCCGTCGGCGGCTGCCGGGCCTCGATCTACAACGCCATGCCGGTCGAAGGCGTCAAGCTGCTGCGCGATTTCATGCTCGAGTTCTGCCAGAAGAACAAGTAGCCGGTGACAGGCGCGTGGCCAAGAAAACACCGCGATGCTGAAAGTTCTGTTCCTTTGCACCGGCAACTCCTGCCGCAGCCAGATGGCGGAGGGGTGGACGCGCCATCTTCGCGGCGATCGGATCGAGGCGTATTCGGCGGGAATCGAAACCCACGGATTGAACCGGGACGCCGTTCGGGCGATGGCGGAGGCGGGAGTCGATATTTCCGGGCAACGCTCGAAGCTGGTCGGCGAGTTTCGCGGAGTCGAGTTTGATTACGTCGTGACGGTCTGCGATAATGCCCGCGAGTCGTGCCCGATCTTTCCGGGCAGGGCCAAGGTGGTACACGTCGGCTTCGAGGATCCGCCTCGGCTGGCGGCCGGCGCCAAGACCGAAGAGGAACGCCTGGCGCCCTATCGCCGCGTGCGGGACGCGATCCGGGCGTTCGTCGAGACGCTGCCCGATGCGCTGACGAAGCCAGAAGAGGAATAATGCGCTTCTCTCGATTGAAGCTGTGCGAAATATCATTGCGGAAATCTCGCCGTTCCCTAACAGAATCCTAATAAGCGAACACTACAGTAATAGCACGAATGTTGAGAGAAACCGTTAGCAACCGCTTACAGATCGGTGGCAGTAGAAGCGGCCGCTCGCCGCTTTGCGCGGTTGCAGAGGATTTTCACGTCCGCGAACCACGCGGCGAGACGTCCCGTCTACCGGGTCGTGAGAGGAGAATCTATATGGTTCGACAATCCGTGCTTGTCGTGGAGGACGAAGAGGACATCCGCGAGTTGGTCAGCTACAACCTGCTGAAGGAGGGCTATCAGGTTGCCGGCGTGGCATCGGGCGAAGATGCGCTGTCGGCGGTGGAATCGAAGACGCCCGACCTGATTCTGTTGGACATCATGCTGCCGGGCCTCGATGGGCTGCGGGTCTGCCGCAAGCTGAAGCAGGACCCGCGGTTCCAGGCGATCCCGATCATCATGCTTACGGCCAAGGGCGAGGAGTCGGACGTCGTGGCCGGCTTGAACATGGGAGCGGACGACTACGTCACGAAGCCGTTCAGCCCGAAAGTGTTGTTGGCCCGCGTGCAAGCCGTGCTCCGCCGCATCGAAGCGGAACGCGACAATGCCGGGGAAGACGAAGAAGAGGAGAGCGAAGTCGTCGAGATCCGCGACGTGAAGATTCATCCCGGCCGGCATGAAGTGTTCGTTGCCGGCAAGGCGGTGGACCTGACGGCCACGGAGTTCAAGCTGCTTTCACTTCCTGGCCGAACGCCCCGGCTGGGTCTTTACGCGGCAACAGATACTCGACGGCGTCCACGGCGACAATTATGCTATAACGGATCGAGCGGTGGACGTGCAGATCGTCGGCCTGCGGAAGAAACTCGGCGACGCAGGAACGTACATCGAAACGGTGCGGGGCGTCGGGTACCGATTCAAGGAATAGTCGATGCGCAGGAAACGGTTGTGGCAGCGGCTCTTTCTCTCGTATCTCTGGGTGCCGATCGTCGTGCTCGGAGCGGTCGGCTGGCACAGCTCCGGCGTCGTGCGGCAACTCTACGAAGACCACCTCAGGACCGACCTGGAGGCCCGCGCCCGATTGGCCGCCGAGCCGATCGACAATCTGCTGTTGAGACACCGGCCGGACAAGAGGTCGACGCGCTCTGCAAGGAATTGGGCCGATCCGAGCCGCACGCGGATTACCGTCATTCTTCCGTCGGGCAAGGTGATCGGCGACTCCGACGCGGATCCCGCCGACATGGAGAACCACAAGAATCGCCCGGAAATCAAGGTAGCCTTCGACCGGCAAAGTCGGTTGGCAGAAGGATCGCCGCAGCGCCACCTTGAAGGAAGATCGCATCTATGTGGCGATTCCCCTGATGCACGGCGGCCGGCCGGCGGCCGTGGTGCGGACGTCGTTCCCCTTTACCGCGCTGAGCGACACGTTGGCCCAAGTGCGCAACCAGTTCTTCGTTGCCGCGCCTGGTTGGAGTGCTGTTTTACGCGATCATCAGCCTGCTGATTTCCCGCCGCCTGACGCGCCCCTTCGAGCAGATCAAAGCCGGCGTCGATCGGTTCGCCGAGGGCGATCTGAGCCACCGGCTTGCGGGTGGCCGGCTCGGCGGAAATCACCGCGCTGGCCGAGACGATGAACCGCATGGCCGAGCAATTGGACGAGCGAATCCAAACGGTGTTGCGGCAGCAGAACGAGCGGGACGCCATGTTGTCCAGCATGGAGGAAGGAGTGCTTGGCGATCGACAACGAGGGCACGATTCTCAGCCTCAACAAGGCCTGCGCCGACGCTGCTGGGCGAGGAGCCGGCGAAACTGCAAGGGCGGGGCGTCTACGAGGTGATTCGCAAGGCGGATCTGCTGCAATTCATCGAATCGGCGCTGGCCAGCCCGTCGCCGGTCGAAGGCGAGATTCCAGATTCGCGGCCCGCGGGACCGCTGGGTAAGCGCCCACGGCACGTTGCTGCACGATTCGCAGCGGGGCAAGATCGGCGTGCTGGTCGTCCTGCACGACAACACGCGGCTGCGTCACTTGGAAGAGGTTCGCCGCGACTTCGTGGCCAACGTGTCGCACGAACTGCGGACCCCGATCACCTCGATCAAGGGCTTCATCGAAACCCTGGTGGACGGCGCCTTCGAGGACGAAGGAAAACGCCCATCGTTTCCTGCAAATCATGCTGCGGCAAGTCAATCGGCTCGACGCCATCATCGGCGACCTGCTGGTCCTCTCGCGGATCGAGCGCGGCCGGAGGAACAGCGGATCGAAGTGGCGCCGGAATCGATCCGCGGCGTGCTTGGCAGCGGCCATCGAGATGTGCGAGAAGAAAGCGAACGACAAGGAGGTCAAGATCGAAGCTGATCTGCCCGGAAGACCTTACGGGCGAGATCAACGCGGCCCTATTGGAGCAGGCGGTGGTGAATCTGCTGGACAACGCCATCAAGTACAGCAATGCGGACGCGGCCGTCGAGGTTTCCGCGGTTTGCGAGGGGGCGGAGCTTGTGATCCGCGTGAAGGACCACGGCTGCGGGATCGAGGCCCGGCACTTGCCGCGGCTGTTCGAGCGGTTCTACCGCGTCGACAAGGCCCGCAGCCGCGAGTTGGGGGGCACGGGCCTGGGGCTGGCCATTGTCCGGCACATCGCGCTGGCCCATCGCGGTTCGGTCGGCGTGGAGAGCATGGTCGGCGTCGGCAGCACGTTCTCCCTGCGGCTGCCAACTGCCTCGTCGTGCGCGGCCGAGCAACCCGGCCCAGAGCGGAACGTCGCCGACTCCTAGGCTTGCTTGCAGACGGCCCATCGTCACTTTCCCCATTTTTCGCGCTGCATTCTCCGCGTGGTGAAGCGGACGACGAGATTCAGGGCGAACACCAGGCCGATGAGTATCAACATGCCGGCCCAGGCCAGATTCTGTTCGTCCTTGTAGGGGCCGGTGGAGTAGACGAACACCTGCACGGTCAACGAGGGGAACGGGTTGGAGGGATCCAGCGTCAACAGCCGGCTGCCCAGGGCCGTGAACAGCAGCGGAGCGGTTTCGCCGGCGATGCGCGCGATGGCCAGCATGACGCCGGTGATAATGCTGCCCGTGGCGGCGGGAATGACAACCTTGAGGATCGTGCGCGTCTTGCTGGCGCCCAGCGCGATCGAGGCTTCGCGATAGCTGTGCGGCACCAGTCGAAGCATCTCCTCGGTGGTGCGGGCGACGATCGGAATCATGATAAACGCCAGCGCGGCCGCGCCGGCGTAGCCGTTGAAGTGGCCCATCGGCACGACGACCAATTCGTAGCCGAGGATGCCGACGACGATGCTGGGCACGCCGGCCAGACACGTCCGAAATGAAGCGAACCGGGGCTCCCAGCCACGAGTTGGACGAATATTCGGCCAGATAGATGCCCGCCAACATGCCGATCGGGATGCCGACGGCGCTGGCCAGCGCGATGAGGATCAGCGTGCCGAGCAGGGCGTTGGCCATGCCGCCCGGGGCGCCGGCCATGCCGGGCGGGATGGGCATTTCGGTGAAAAACGACCAGCTTGATGTGCGTAACGCCCTTCGAAAGCAGGTAGAGCGTTACCAAGGCGAAGATCGCCAGCACGATGACGACGAAAGCCATGCACAGCCCTTGGAACGCCGTGCTCTTGACGTTCAGATAGCGTTGGTAGCGGGACGAGATGCGTCGTCGTGCGGTGGACAAGACCCTGGGTCTCCGATTCGATCAATGGGCGGTCATCCCGCGTTGGGATCCGACGACCAGCCAACGGGCAACGATGTTGAACAGCAGCGACATCACCAACAGGATCAACGCCACCTCGGCCAGCGCCGAGCGGTGAATGTCCGAATTGGCCTCGGCAAACTCGTTGGCCAGCAGGCTGCTCATGGTCTGCGCCGGGGCGAACAGCGACGCCCGAACCTGCGTGTTGTTGCCGATGACCATCGTGATGGCCATGGTCTCGCCGGCGGCGCGCGCCAGCCCGAGCATTACCGCGCCGAACAGCCCCGAGCGGCTGTAGCGCAGCATTTCACGCGAGCTTTGCCACCAGGTGGCGCCCAGGGCCAGCGTGCCTTCGAGCTGGGCGCGGGGAACGCCCTTGAGCACGTCGCGGCTGATGGCGGTGATGATCGGCAGAATCATGATCGCCAGCACCAGCCCGCCGCAGAACATGTCGTTGCCGGTCAAAGGGATTTCCTGCCTGGCCGCATGTCCGGCGACGGTCTCGGTTTCGGTGAACAGCCACGCGCTGATGCCCGGAATCCAACCCAGCGCGTGTTTCAGAGCCGGGTTCCAGGTAATGCTGAAGAAACGGAGCCGAGCACGAACAGCCCCCACATACCGTAGGCGATCGACGGAATGGCGGCCAGGAACTCGACGAGAAATGAAACCGTGCCGCCAACGATCATTCTGGGACACAATCGCACCAGAAACAGCGCGGCGCCGAAGCTCAGCGGCACGGCGAAGATCAAAGCCAAAATCGAACTGACCACCGTGCCGTAGATCGACCGGCCAGGCCCCGAATTCGGGCGGCAGGGTCTTGGTGACCATCTCGCCGTCCGAGTCGAAGACGACGTGCCCCTGGGCATCGTGGACAGGCACGTCCAACGAGTTGGGACGCCATTGGCTGGAGTAGAGGAACCGCGCCTTGTAGGTGGTGATGCTCGGCCAGGCGGCCATCGTCAGCACGGCCAGCAGCGCCACGAGCATGACGATGATGCAGAACGCCCCGAAACGCGTCAGGCCGGCCAGAACGAAATCGGCGTCAGACGCCGCCTGGCGAGGAGCGAACGTTTGCGGCCCTGGCTCGATTGCGACGGAACGCGATTCGGCGAGATCGGAGACGGAGGAGTCGGAGGACACGCTTGGCAACTCCGATCAGTGCCTTGAATCCGCAAAACAAGGGTCAGAGCCGGCTGACTCGCTGCCGGCTACGCTGACCCGTTAACTTCCAGAGAGAAAGCTGAAGTCTCGATCCGCCAATTTTCAGCGGCTCGCCCTTGTAGGTAATCGTTTTCAGGGCCTCTTCGACCTTCTTCTGCACGGCCGGTGCCAGCGGGGCGTAGTCGAGGCCTGGCGGCGAACTTCTGGCCGTCGTGCGTGGCCCACCACAGGAAATCGACCAGCGTCTGGGCCGACTGCTTGTTGGGCAGGTTGTTCAGGTCCTTGTACACGATCAAGTACGTGAACGAGGCGACCGGGTAGGCTTGCTCGCCGGGCTGGTTCCAGATGTTGGCGGGCAGCATGTGGCCGTGCATCTGATCCACCGCACCGGCGCCGGCCAGAGAAACCGTCTCGGGCGTGGCCTTGACGAAGTTGCCGGCCTTGTTCTGGATCGGACCATAGGGGAGGTGATTTTGGTCGGCATAGCCCTGTTCGACGTAGCCGATGCCGCCGACGGTGTGCTGGACCTTGGCGGTGACGCCCTGGTTTGCGCTGCCGCCCAGGCCGACGGGCCACTGCACCTTCAGGCCCGCGCCGATGGTGCTCTTGAAATCGTCGCTCTGGGTGCAGAGGTAATGGGTCCAGACGTAGTTTGTGCCCGAGCCGTCGGTGCGCCACGCGGGAGTGATGGGCAGATCGGGCAAATCGACGCCGGGGTTGAGCTTGACCAGTTCCGGGTCGTTCCATCGCCGGATCTTGCCCATGTAGATGTCCGCCAGAACCGCGCCGGTGAAGCGAAGATCTTTCTTGACGCCGGGAAGATTGTACGTCGGCGACGACGCCGCCGGCACAGCTCGGGATTTCGACGAGATTGTCGGCGCCGCCGCACTTTGCGATCATCTTCTTGTCCATCGGGGCGTCGGAGCCGGCAAAGTAGACCGTCTTTTCCGCGATGCCCTTCTGCCCGCCGCCGGAGCCGATTTGTTGATAGTCGATCTGGGCTCCGCTCAGTTTCTGATATTCAGCGACCAATCGCTGATAGAACGGCCCCGGGAACGTCGCCCCGGCGCCCTGCAACCGATCCGCCGCAACGGCGGCCGTCGCGGACAGCGCCATAGCCAACGCCGTCATTCTCACAATGCTAAACAACCTCATGCTTGCACCCTCCGTTTCCTGTTATCACTGCTCTACAACAACGTCGCCCAATGATAGGGCTGGGGTGTTACCTCCAAGTGAGCGATTTGTGAGGATTGTGTTAGCGTGAAGGAATTCAGGCAAAACCCTGTAGGAAACGCCCTCTGTGGCGTTCCGGGACCAGGGAACGGGACGGAGCCCGTTCCCTACAGAGTTGCCGCCGGGACGTTACCGTGGCTTGAACCAAGTGCCGGATTCCCCGTGCTAACCGTTTTCTAATCGACTTCGCACATCTTGCTAACGGTCCCATCCTAGAATAACCGTGTCTTGGTGGATGGCCCGACGCCGAAGTAGGGAGATTCCCGTGCGCTGTCTCTGCCCACAACGCTTCCGCACCACAAGGCGCTCTGCCGTGAAACCAGAAAAGGAGCAACCCTTGAATGACACAGTAGACGTTCCGCGGCGGGCCGTCGCTGTTCCGCCGCACGTCGAGATCGAGCGGAGCCACTCCGCTGAGTTCGACACGATCGTCCGTACGCGCGACCTTTGCCTTTCCTATGGGTCGAAGCAAGCGCTGTTCGACGTCTCCATGGATTTTCCGCGGCGTCAGGTAACGGCGCTGATCGGCCCCTCGGGCTGCGGCAAGTCGACGTTCCTCCGCTGCCTGAATCGCATGAACGATTTGATCGACGACGTCACGATCAGCGGCAACATCCTGCTGGACGGCGAGGAGGTCAACGATCCGACGCTCGACGTGATCGGGTTGCGCCGCCGCGTCGGCATGGTGTTTCAGAAAGCCGTGCCCTTCCCCAAGTCGATCTTCGAGAACGTGGCGTATGGCCTGCGGATCGCGGGCATCCGCGATCGCAGGGTGCTCGACGAGGCGGTGGAAAAGAGCCTGATCCGCTCCGCGCTCTGGGATGAAGTGAAGGATCGGCTGGCCGAGTCGGCGTTGGGATTCTCCGGCGGGCAGCACCAACGCCTCTGCATTGCCCGCGCCATCGCCGTCAGTCCCGAGATCATCCTCATGGACGAGCCCTGCTCGGCGCTCGACCCGCGCTCGACCACGCGGATCGAGGACTTGATCGGCGAGCTGCGCGGCGAGTATACGATTATCACGGTGACGCACAACATGCAGCAGGCGGCGCGCGTGTCGGACTACACTGCGTTTCTCTACGAAGGGGTGCTGATCGAGTTTGGCCCGACCAAGCGGCTGTTCACCAAACCGGAGAAGAAAGGAGACCGAGGACTACATCACCGGGCGGTTCGGATGATCGCAGCCGTACACGAAGCAGCGTCGCAAGGAAGGGGACGGAGGAGGTTGTCGCAGACACGCACTCCATCCGCCAGGCGCTCTTGCGACAACCTTTTCCGTCCCCCTTGAAGCGAGCATTCAACGGCAATGTCGATTCACTTGCAGCGCGAAATCGAGAGGCTCAAGAAAAGCCTCTTGTCTCTGTGCGCGGTTGTCGAAGACCAGGTGCAGACGGCCATCGAGGCATTCTTGCAGCGAGACGAAACCGCGGCCCCGGTCGTCGAAAGACGAGACAACGAGGTGGACCAGCGGGAAGTCGAGGTCGAGGAGGAGTGTCTGAAAATGCTCGCCCTCTATCAGCCCGTGGCCACCGATCTGCGTCTAATCGTCTCGGTGCTGAAGATCAACAACGACCTGGAGCAGATCGGCGACCTGGCGGTGAACGTTGCCAGAAAGGCCGCGGCGGTGGCCGCCGAACCGCCGCTGGAGATTTCGCTCGACGTCGACGGTATGTGGCAGAGGGTCCAGGCGATGCTCCGCGACAGCCTCGATGCGCTGGTGAACACGGACGTCGAGCTGGCCGAGTCGGTCTACGCCCGCGACGATGAAGTCGATCGCATGAAACACGAGATGCGCGTGAAGATCGAGGAGGCGGCTTGCCGGCAGCCGGAACTGACGGGCCGACTGCTGCGGTTCCTGGCGGTCACCCGCAGTCTCGAACGCATCGCCGACTATTCGGTCAATATCGCCGAAGACGTGATTTACATGGTCAACGGCACGATTGTCCGCCACCGCGAACGATATTCGCGCGGCTTCCATCCACGCTGGAATGGCAGTTGCACTGCCACCGCGAGCTTGCGGCGACTTCCAGGGACAGCAGTGCAACGGCCGCCCCAACCCGCACGCGGCAACTCGTCTCACCCCCGATCGGCGTGGCTTCGGCAACACGTTTCTAACGCGAAATTGACCGAAGATTCTTAGCGGACACACAAAACCCTCACTCGCCTTTCCGATAATTCGAGCGTCCTGGAGGTCGCCGACAATTCCCAGCGGGCGATCGCGGCACACACACGTGAGGAGGAAGCGAGCCATGCTGACAGCGACGCGCGGGGACGCCCGGATCGTCCCGCCAAGACCCTACGCCACCGTCCTGGGCAAACTGTTGGTTGCGGCACTGATCCTCACGCCGCTTGTGGCGATGCTTTTCCCGGAACTAAAACACCGTTCGGGAAATCGCGCATCCGCAAGCAGCCAAGCCGCTCCGGCCGCTCGACAAGCGGCCAACGATCCTCTCTCGACCCCCTTTTCTCTGAAGAGGATCGGGCGTTGAGTCGAGCGCCGGATTTCCAGGCGGCGCAAGAGGCAGTGTTTACCCCATTCTTTTTCAAGGAGATGCGAGATGAGAGTAGGAAGAGATCGACGCGGCTTTACGCTTGGTCGAGTTGCTGGTGGTGATCACGATCATCGGCATTTTGATTTCGTTGTTGCTGCCGGCCGTGCAGGCCGCCCGCGAGGCCGCCCGCCGGGCGCAGTGCGCCAACAACCTGAAGCAGATCGGCCTGGCCGTCTGAACTTCGAGGCGGCGCACCAGAAGCTGCCCACCGGCGGCGAGGGTAACGGCGCGGGCACGGTCGTCGACGAAGACGGCCTTCTCCGCCCACAGCGTATTTGTCTACCTGTTGCCGTACCTGGAAAGACAGGACATTTACGACCAGATCAACCTGAAGGACATGTACCGCGAGAAGGCCGCGACGGTACCGCAGCAACGTCGACGCCTGCGCCCGCAACATGCCCACCTGTCGTTTGCCCGAGCAACCCGTTCGTGCCTACAAGGATACGGCGGCCTCGACACGGTGATGGATCACGATTGCCGTCTACGGCGGCACCGCGTCGACCCTTCGCTTGGACGCCGGCCGGTATTGGGGCACCATCGGACTACTTTGCCACGGTCTACACCTCGATCAGCGACGGCTCCAACTCGGCAATCCGCTGATCGGCATTGACGACAAGGCGCACTACCGCGCGGACGGCGCGTTGGCGGTCGACAACACCGCCAAGAAGTTCTGCGACTCCCGTCGACGGCGGCGAAGGCGGTTTCTTGCAAACGCCGACGAGCGTGCCGATCTCGGCCGTCAGCGACGGCACGAGCAACACGATTTGCTTCATCGAGGACTGCGGCCGCATCAATCCGACATGCCATGCCGGCAAGCTTCCCGTACCAGGGAACGCCGTCGCACTACGGCTACCCCACCACGAACCCGGACGGCACGGCCACGGCCCTGCGTCGACGCCGGCTCTGCCCAGAGACACGATTGCGAACCCGGACAGCCACGAGGCGATTCGCCGTGTGGCGGTGGGCCGATCCGGACGCTTGCGGCAGCGGCATTTCCGGCCCGGCCAATTCTTCGGCTATCGGCATTCCCGCCAACTATTTCGACGCGGCCGGCAACTATGTCGGCAAGTCATCAATCAGAACGCCTATCCGATTGGCGGCCCCGTGGTCGCTGGGGTCGGCATTTGGATCTACCAACAACGTGGGTATGAATGACGAGCCGTTCTCGTTCCATTCCGGCGGCTGCAACTGCGTCATGGTCGATGGCAGCGTGCATTTCCTCAGCGACACGCTGGAGCCGGTCACCTTGCGTTACATGGTGACCCGTTCGGAAAACAAATCCATCAACGTGGACTTCTAACGTCGAACGATGCCCGGCTCAACAGATGGGATGGCTTCGCCGAGCCGCCGGACAGTCGTTTCTTCGAGGGGCAGGCGTCGGGCTCCACCGATGCCTGCCCCTCTTTCTGGTTCTTGTGCTTTCCTGACGTGATTCTCACACAACGCTAATCCGCGCGTGGCATATTCGTGGCTTCTATCGTGCTCCTCGGGGGAAATAAAGCGTGGTTTGCCGAGTACCCAACCCGTCGATGACCGCCGGAATTTTTTTCGCGGCCGTGCTTATGGCTGCCGCTGGCGGCGGGTGCGGCGGCGGAGCGCGATGCGCCGTTAATGCCGAGACGAGAAACGAACTGGAGGCGAAGGCCCGAGAGGCGGCGAAACTCGAGGAAAATCGCGAAACGGCGGAAGCCCAGAAGCGCTGGGGAGCGACGCATCCGACCAAACCGCCCCCGCCACCGCCGCCGCCGCCGCGAGCGACAATGCCGGGTGGCGCCGCCGGGGGTTCCGCGGCGAGAGCGGGGAAGTCCGCTCGACCCGGAGATGTTGCCCAATGGACGCCCGACGATTTCCGCGCCGCGCAGCACGACGACGATCCCCGACTGATCGAAGCCGTCGCCTACGCCGGCAAGCACTTTGCCACCGAGGAGAGCGCCGAACTCTTGGCCAAACTGCTCGGACCGCCGCCGGTCGATAGCGGGTCGCGGCAATTGCCGCAGCGTGTGAAGACTAGTCCGGCGCTGATCGACGCCGTCGTCGCCGCGCTGCTGGCCAACGGCACCGCTACCGCCCGACAAATTCTCGAACGGCTCGTCGCCGGAACGCAAGAGACCATCGATCCTCAGCTTGCCGCCGCCGCTGCGCTGAAGGCACTATTGCAGCACGCAGGGCAAAACAACGAAGATCTGGTGTTCCGCGTCATCACTTCGCCCGAGCCACCGGCGAAGACGGGCCGTTCGGCCATCGACCGCGACAAGCTGCGATCGATGTCGCTGGAGTGGGTCAAGGCGTCGGCATCCGAAGCGTTGCGGCTGCGGCTGGCCAATTCCATGATCGCGGCCCGCACGCCGCCGGCGGTATGCAAGCAGATATGGACGACGTTGAGCGACGCACGCGTCGAGAATCTGGCCGCGCAAATCGTTCTGTACCGCAGCGGCCGATTATCGAGCCGCGACGAAGAGTTGCTCGAACGCCTGTTCACTGCGCAGAGCCGGCGGGAATTGCGTCGGCTGCTGGGCTGCGTTCCGCCCGAACAACCTCGTCTCGCTTCACGGTGCGCCGACCCGCCCACGGTTTCATGCCGGGCCGCCGAATTGCTCTGGGCGCCGGGCTTCGCGGAGTTGGTCGAAAAGCGGCTGCACGCGGCGGAGGGAACAGACCGCGGTTGGCGGCTGCTGCCGTTGGCCTGCACGATTCCCTCCTCCGCCATGCGGGCGACCGTGTTGAAGTTGATGGAGCAATACTGGGAAGAGGGCCCGAAACGGGTCGAGCGCGTTTGCCGCCTCCGACGAGTCGCTGCCGGAGCCCGGCTTCCTCCTGCTGGTAAAGCAATTGCCGCGAAGAGACGGCCCTGCGGCGCCGGGCAATCGGGGCGCGGGCGGTCGCGGCGGCTTGCCGCGGCTGCCGCCGTCGAAAGCGGCCAAAATGGCGGTCGCACGGCAGGTCCGTGAACGCCAGGACCGAGCCGCGCAGCAATGGCTGGCCTTTTCCGAGAAACTGGCCCAGGCAATGTGCCGGCAGCTTCGCGAGGCGGCGTACCGCCATCCCGGTGCACGGCAACTGGCCGCCGACTTCCCGGTCAAACTGCCGGCCGGTGTGACCGTCACGGTGTCGCACTGCGTCGAGTGGCCGAAGGGGCTTCCCGCGGCGCTGGCCGATCTGCGGTTGCCCGGCTTGCGTCTGCATTACGCCCGCATCGAACGCAGCGCCCGGCCCGACAAGGTGGCGGCCTACTTCCGCCGTCAGTTGCCTTCCGCCGCTCAGTACGTCGACGACCGTGGCGTTTGGCTCGACGATTTCAGCACGGACAGAAAGAGCAGGCGATCTGCGTTCAGTCGACGTCTTC
The DNA here is from genome assembly GCA_963815695.1 of uncultured Planctomycetia bacterium. Lineage (GTDB taxonomy): Bacteria > Planctomycetota > Planctomycetia > Pirellulales > Thermoguttaceae. Next base: position 251,107 of record CAWFIG010000014.1, on the reverse strand, counting down.
ATCAGCAAACCGGACAAGGAAGCCGCCATGCTCCTCGACCAGGAGCAACAGGTGCTCGTGGAGCTGTTGGCGGTCGAAGCGCTGCCGACGCCTGTCGGGGCGGCCGATGAACTGCCACCCCAACGCGGCGAAGAGCCGCCGCAAGCAGACAAGTGAGGTGAGGAATGTCGATGATCGATGAAAGGATGCCGTCGAAGATGCCCGCGAGGCGGGCTTGTTCTGCCCGCAGTGCGAGGCGTCGAATCTGCCGCAGCGGAAGTTCTGCGCGAAGTGCGGGGCCGCACTGTGGGAAGCGTGCTTTCACTGCGGAGAAGTGTGCGCCGCCGGCGAGCTCTACTGCGGCGCCTGCGGCGCGAACCTCGCCGACGCCGCCGCAGAGCAACTCGAACGGGTGCAGGACGACTTCCGCGCCGCCGCCGAAATGCGCTCCGCCTGCCGCTTCAACGACGCCATCGCTCTGCTTACACCGATCGCCGAGAACCATCATCCGCGCCTGGCCAGATATGCAGCCCACGCGGAGCAACTCATTCGCCAACTTGCCGCCGAACGCGACCGGCGGCGGATCGTGACCGAGGAAGCGTTCCGCCGAGCCGGCGAGTGATTCGAGGCGTTCGACTACGACGAAGCCGCACGGATTCTCGAACAAGTGCCGCCGTCGTGCCGAAATCAGGACACCGAGGACTTGCAGACGCAAATCGCTGTCGCGCCGCGAAGAAGTCGCCCTGCTCGATCGGGAACTGCGCAAGGCGATCGCCAGAAGCGGCTGCTGGATTTGCCGCCGAAGATCGAGCGTCTGCTGACGCTGAAGCCCGATCACGCCTACGCCGAAGGACTGGCCGAGCAGGTGCGGAGCCGCTTGACCGACGCGGCGGAGAAGCGGCTGGCCGACTATCGCTACGACGAGGCGCTGCAATTGCTCGATCACGTCGCCCCCGATTGCCGCAGCCCGCGATCTGGAAGAACTTCGGCGGCGGGCGGCGGAGTTGGCGTGGCTGAACTTCGATCTCCGCAACGCCCCGGTCGGTCGACGCGACGCTTGTGGCGGTCGCCGAGCGGCTGCGGCGGTCGGCGCCCGGCGACGCCCGAGCCGCGAAACTGTGCGAGGAAGTGCAACGCCGAGCCAAGCAGGCCGAAGTCCAAGGGCAACGGACGCCGCTCGCCTCGGCGCGTCCGCCGCAAGAGACGCCGCTGGGCATCGCCGTCGAAGGGCTCGCCGCCTTCCGCCGCATCGCCTGCACCGCAATCGGTCAGCCGACGAATCGGAACTGCCGCGTTGCCCCGGCCGCTTTGCCGTCGCTTGCGGCCTGGCGCTGGCCGGACTGAAACGGGCTGCGCTGCGGGTCAATTTGCTGGCCGCCGAGCAGCGGGGCATGTTGAACCGGGCTTCGCGCATCATCCGATCGCACGGCGACCGGCCTGCCTGGGGGCTCGACCTCGGCATGAGCGGACTGAAGGCCGTGAAGCTCTCGTGGAATGAAGCGACGCGGCAGGCCACCGTCGAGGCGGCCGTCTCCATCGAACACGCCAAATCGCTCGGCAACGCCCTGAACGAAGCCGACGAACACAAACTGATCGCCGACACGCTTGTCAACGTTTCTCGAACGGCATCGGCCGAACGGCGAGCGGATTTGCGTCGGCCTGCCGGGCCGAATGGCGTTGGTGCGCCAGTTCGAGTTGCCGCCGGTCGAACAGGCGAAGATGCCGAAACTGCTCGAATTCGAGGCCCGGCAGCAGTTTCCCTTTCCGCTGGAGCAACTCGCCTGGGATTACCAGTTTCTCGACGAAACGGGCGGCCGGAGCAACGGCTCGCGGAGTCGGGCCGGTAAGCGCTGGCGCAACGTGCTGTTGTTCGGGTTCTCAGGCCGCCGCGTCGCGGCGGTTCCTCGATGGTTTTCGGCGGCAGAGCATCCCGGTCGACATGCTGCAAACCGATTTCGTCGCGCTGCACAATTTTCTCGTCCACGAGTGTCTTCTCGGCCTCGGCCGATTCGTCGACGGCTGAGGTTGCCTCGGCCGTGGCCGCGGTGGACGTCGGCTGCAACGTGACGAACCTGGTCGTCAGCTCGCCGCAATCGCTCTGGTTTCGCAGTTGCGGCGTGGCGGGCCACAGCTTCACCCGCGCGCTGGTCACGGAATTCAAGCTGAGCCTGGCCCAGGCCGAGCAGCGGAAGCGGTCGCCGGAGTCGGCGGAGCGTTTTAGCGATCTCTACGAGGCGATCTCGCCGGTGTTCGAGGATCTGCTGCAAGAACTTCGACAAGCGTTGGCGGCCTACGCCGTCGCCCAACCCGATCGCCCCGTTCAACGCCTGCTGGGCGTCGGCGGCGGTCTCTCGCTCCACGGCATGCTCCGCTGGCTCTGGCACGGGCGGTAGACCGCCGATCCTCGTTCAAACTACCGCGCTTGCCGCCCATTGGGACACGCATCTCGACCGACCGCCTCGACATAGCCCGGGTGTGGGCTGCGAAAAACTCAGTTTCTTGCGATTGTCGTTTATGTCATTTCTGTTCCGTATCGAGCACTTATCTTTTGCCCCAACGGGGCAACCGTTCTTTCAGCCCTGGGCAACGCCCAGGGCACAGGGGCGAGGGTTGGAGATTTCCGGCCCAACGGGCCAACCAATCGCCCCCGAGGAATGGTTGGCCCGTTGGGCCGACACGAAAATCGTCCTGCCACCGCCCCGTGGGCGTTGCCCAGGGCTGGGAGAACGGCTGGGCCGTCGGCCCGTCAGACGGTGCAGCCGATGGAACACAACGGGCATTGATTATTGTCTCGCTCTTTGTCGAAATTCGCCAAGTTTTGCGCAGCCCAGCCCGGGGGTTGGCACCTCTCTTCTTTTTCGTTTGCAGCTACTAGCTTGTCGAGGGGGGCGCTGCTATGCTGGGTGTTACCCATCCTGATGCAACCTGTTATTGCACCACGTGGGGGGCAGATGCAGCACGAGGATTCCAAGGCATCGATGGCCGCCACTCGCAATTGGGCGGAATAACCGATTCCTCCAAAGCTGAATCGAAGCCATGAAGAGGGTGAAACGCACGGCGAAGAAACAGGCCGGCGATGCTTCCGCCGACCAGGGTATCTTTGTGTCGGGCCGACTGCGCCCCCACTGGGACCCTATGCGGCGGGAGTTGACCGTCGATGGGCAGATCGTCAAGCGTTTTCGGCTGCCAGCCGCCAATCAAGAGGCCGTCCTTCTCGCCTTCGAAGAGGAGGGCTGGCCGGCCGCGATCTTCGATCCCCTGCCGCCGCGAGACGAGCAGAACTGCAAACAGCGGCTGCACGACACGATCAAGGCGCTGAACCGTTCGCGCCTTGCAAGGGTTATTCTCTTTCGCGGCGATGGCACCGGCGAGGGCGTCCTTTGGGAGTGGAGTCAGGATTGGCGTTGACCACCCGCTGTACTTCCCCAGAGCTACCCTATGCCGGCATTGGTGTTTCTCTCACAGTGGAAGTTGCGTCGCAACCATACTCAGAGAGTGTTTCACGGCTGTATGAATTGCTGTGTGATGAAACACGAAGACTCTTGGCCCCCGCTTGTTCCTCAAAGGAGAAGACCATGGTGAAAAAAGCGATTCTGTTTGCTGCGGTGTTAGCGTGTTTGACAGCGCTACTTCCACCGAGTGCTGCGGCCGCCCTTTTGTCCGGTGATGATCTATTCTACAATCCGTGGGATGTTCCCGAGGCCGAGTACACCCAGGTGACATGCAGCGGTGGCAGTCCGTATGCGTGGGCCTACGACAACGTGCAAAGCGTCCAGGTTCTTCCGTTGTTGCAGCCATACGCGGCAGCCCCATCCGACCCGGGAGGTTACCCGACCAGTTACGTGTTCACCCAGGCAGATTATCACTATCAGGCCAACGTTGACTACTCCGTGGACTTGACCGGCGGTGTCGCTACGGCCACGTTCTTGGGTGCTGGTGTCTATCACGTCAACCTTCGTCTGGCAGACAACACCAATGTCATTCAAGCTGTTATCGTGGACACCGGATTTCTCGGCGACAATGGGAACCCCGCCCAGACGGGTCCCGAGGTCGCAATCAGCGGACCTCACGCCGACCTTGTAGTGGTGTCCCACGTGCCGAATACCGATCCCGAGGCGGCCAAGAAGAACGAAGCGCTTGACAATGCCGCCAATTCGGCCACGGCGGATGGCCAGACGGTCGTGCGAGCGGAAGGCGCCGGAGACGCCGCGCTGGCTATTCGAGCAGCCTCTCGGGCCGCGGGACGACCAATACACGTAGAACTCGTCGCACATGGGCAGCCAGGGCACCTTGAGATAGGCTCTGACGGAGTTGGCTGCCTGCCGACAGACACGTACACGACCCAAAAGTTCCAAGAGTTCCTCGACGGATACGTCTCGGGCCTCAGCACCTACGCTTGCAGCTACGGAGCAGGCAAGGAAGGAAACGATGCCTTGCAGACGCTGGCGAACTCTTTGGGCTGGGCAAGCGGTTGGACGACGACGGTTACCGCGCACTACAACGAGCATTCCCATGGCTTCGATCTGGCCATGGGCTCAGGCGGGCTGAGCACGGTGCCTGAGCCCGCAACTCTGGTCATGCTCGTCTCCGGCCTCGCTTGTTGCCTCGGCCGATTCGGACTAAGGATGCTCAGAAGAAAGAACTAGCCGTCAACGTTAGGACGAAGAACGGTATCAGGAGTCGTTGATTCAGACCGAAGGACGATACCGTAACATCGGACGCCGCTGGCTTGTGCCCCGACCGTGCCCTGCTATTTCTTCGGCGGCGGTTGCGCGGCCGGGGGCTTCGGCAGCGCGGACTTGGGCGGCGTTGGCGGCGGTTTACGGGCCGGCGGCTCGGGCAACGCCGGCTTTGCGCGACACGTCGGCCTACGACAAATTCTCGTCGCAACCTATTTTGACGCGACCCCTGAGCACTAATTCGGCGGGGCATTGACCCGCGGGCGATGAGTCTGTAGTCTGAATAATGACTGGGTGTTCCTTTGTGTTTCCAGGCGACGAACTCCCCCTCCTGGGTCCGCTTGCGGGTTGGCGAGTTGCGATGTACCAGACCAGTCGCACGCACTTGATCGTCAGCTTGGTTGCCTTCTGCGGCCTTGTGCAGTTTCTTGTCGCGGTGGCGATCGCGATCCGGTATTATCCCGGCGACTTCGGCAGAAGCTACTCGATCTTCGATAACTATCTCAGCGATTTAGGCCGATCGCGGACGTTCTTTGGACAGGACAATTTCGTCTCGGCCGCATTGTTCAATGGATCGGCGGTGATCCTCGGCGCTTCGCTCCTCCCGTTCTTCCTCATCTTGCCGACAACCATCGGCACCTTGCGCAAAGCGGTATGGGTCTCGGGCATTCTATCGGCCCTTGGACTGATCGGCATCGGCCTGACGCCGTACGATTTGCATTTCACTGCCCACATGACCGCACTGGGGCTATGGATCGGCCCGATGTTCGTGCTCGTCGTGTGCCATCTGATTGCTTCCGGGCTGGATGACAATATCTCGTTTGCCAGAAAAGCTTGTGCTTGGGCCCTCGTGCTTGCGCTGGTGACTTACGCACTCCTCGGGACGGACCGTGAAGGAATCGGAATCCTAGTGCAAAAAGTCACGGTGGGGGTGGCGATGCTCTGGTTCTTAATGATCGGAGGGCGGGTTGGCGGCGCCGTAGTGCGAATCGTTTCGACGCGCAACCCCGCGATCGAACAGCAGGCAAGACGGTATATGGAGACTCTTTGCTACGGCCACCGGCGGCGGAACGCGAAGCCGGCCGGTCGCGTCGGCGGCGGAAAGAACAGCCCGGTCGGGACGGAACGGCAGAAGCGGGACGGAACAACTGAATCGTGAGTCTCTCATGCGACCCGACCGCGCCCTGCTATTTCTTCGGCGGCGGTTGCGCGGCCGGGGGCTTCGGCAGCGCGGACTTGGGCGGCGTTGGCGGCGGCAGAGCGGCCAACTGCTTGGCAATCTCGGGCGGAATCTTGCCGCCGGCTTCCGTGAGTAGTTTGGCCGCCAACCGATCGCGCGGCGCCAGCTTCAACGCGGCTAGAAGTTCATCTTTCGCCTCGTTCGGATGGCCGAGCATCATGTAATGGAAACCGAGCAAAAAGCGCCCTTCCGCCGACTTCGGCCGCGAATGCACGTGCTTTTCCAGCGTGCGCAACTGGTTCGTATACGCCTCGACGTTGCCGTAGAACGCGTAGACCGTGTTCCAGTCGGGCAGCTTGCCCAACGACATGACCGCGTGCGATTCCACCGCCGCGCCACGGTACTCGCCCAAGGCAAACAGCCCTAACGAATAGAGCAAGTGCACCTGGGGATTGCGCGGCTCGTCGATGGTGGCGTGGGCGGCGAAATAGGTCGCCTTGCGAAAGTCTCCCTGCGAAAACTCCGTCTTCGCACGGCCGTCGAAATCGAACGGATCGTCGCTGCCGGTGTATCCTTCCACCGATGTCGTATTTGGACCGGGAACCAGTGGGCCGGCGGAGTCGCCGTCGGGAATTGGGTTTCCATCAGCGGCTGTTGTCGTCCCGCCGTCGGTGGGCTTGTAGGCGGTGTACGGAATGGCGTCGTCGGCCGTATCGGCATACGCGAGGCAAGCGTCGCCGGCATAAGGGACTCCATCGCAACAGTTGTAGGAGTAATAACTGGGCCACCAGGCGAAATCAAACCAGGGCGACCAGTCGCCCCAGCCCCAGCCCCCTCCGCCATACCAATACGGGTAAGGACGAGGCCAGGGGTGCGGACCAGGATGTGGGCCTGGATGCGGGCCTGGATGCGGGCCCGGATGCGGACCTGGGTGCCAGCCGGCGCTGGAAGGTCCGGCGTAGGCGGACCTGCCGGCTCCGCTGGATCCCCTAGCAGAAGACGCGGAGTAGGAGTGCCCCATGCCGCTACCCGAGTACCTGCCGCTGAATCCGCTCCCGCCAAATCCGCCCGTATGTCCGGCGCTGAATCCGCCCCCATGACTCCCACTGAATCCGCCCCCATGACTCCCACTGAATCCGCCCCCATGACTCCCACTGAATCCACCCCCATGACTCCCGCTGAATCCGCCCCCATGACCGCCGCTGAATCCGCCCCCATGACCACCGCTGAATCCGCCCATGCCACCGTGTCCGCCGCCGCCACCGCCGCCATGTCCGCCGCCACCGCCGCCATGTGCCGCCATACAAGGAATGTGGCAACACGTTGCCAAAGCAAGGGCGATTAAAGGCACCAACGCGAACCGGAGGGACTTGGGGATCATTACCGACCTCGTTTCTTCTTGGCGACCATTCGGCGTGCAGCCGATTGCGGCACACCCAGTAGCAGGCACCCGGTGAGTCTATTGCGAACGCCCGTTGTAGGAGGCGACTTCTGTCGCCGAATGCCCGTCGAAGGTCGGCAACGGGCGTCGCCTCCTACAAGAGAATCGCAGCCTCGGCGTGTCCTGCACGGACCACGAGCGCGGCATCCGGGCAGAGAACGAGCGGCCCCTGCCCGTCGCCCCGTTTGGTTGTGCGGCAGAATCGCCCAGTGTTGCAAGTATACCACGCGCTGCGGGCCGCCGTTGACATTTTGCTACGGCCTTTCCGTGCAGTCGCAGCTACTGAACCCGCTGATACTGAACCCGCTGATACTGAGCCCGCTGATACTGAGCCCGCTGATAACGCTGCTGGGCTACAGCTCTGTCACCGCTGCCGCTGGGCTGGATCACGCTGAATCACGTTGTCGAACACAACCACAGTTCAAACTAGCGAGCTTCAAGCGGTGACGCCGGCGAATTTGGGTAAAACAAGGAGAGCTGGGTAAAACAAGGGGAATAGTAGGGTTTATGACAACCGCATCAAGGATGCCGTATGCTCCTCCGATAGCGAAGATATGGGTGAGGCCGGGAATGCGGGCGACGCACCCTGTTTGAGCACTGCCAGTATCCAGTGCTGGTCAAGTCCGGCATTCGAGCGAGCTAGTTAAGGGTGAGCGGCGGCAATCATGCGACAATGCCTCTTGATACTGTTGTGCGGACTGCTGGCCGGGGTTTGCCCGTTGGCCGGATGCAGCGTCTCCAGGCAAATCCGCGACCCGGAATACGCCGGCGTGGTCAACGCGATGGCCCAGGCTCCAGTCATTGCCGCACCAATCAGGCTGCCGCCGGTAGCACCGCCGCTTGCAGGCCCGCAGCCGGTCGAAGCCTACGTCCAATATGCCCTGGCTCAGAACCCGGATGTTCAGGCGGCGCGGAAGCGGATCGAGGCGGCGGCCAATCGCGTGCCCCAGGCCGCCAGCCTGCAAGACCCGACCGTGGGCGTGACGGCCTACCCCGCCCCGGTCCAGACCGCCGCCGGCGAACAGAAACTCAGCCTCAGCGCCAGCCAGCAGGTGCCGTGGTTCGGCAAGCTCGATGCGCGGGCAGGCTTGGCCGAAGAAGAGACAAACGTCGCCCGCGCCCAATTGGCCGTGGTCGAACTGGAGGTCATCGAGCAAGTCAAGCGGGCGTACTACGACTTGTACTTCATCCAGAAGGCGATCCGCATCACCGAGGACGACAAAAGCTGCTGACCGACCTCAGCGCGATCGCCGAAAGCAAGTATCGCACGGGCACGGTCAGCCAGCAGGACGTGCTGCGGGCCCAGGTAGAAGTCTCGAACCTCGACAGCGAGTTGATTCGCCTGCGGCAGGAATTGGACAGTGCGCAGGCCCGCCTGGCGCGGTTGCTCCATGTCTCGCCGGACACACAAGTGCGCGCGATGGAGCAACTGCCGCCGGAACAAGTCCCGCAAGACCTCGATCGTCTCTACCAACAGGCGATCGCCGCTCGGCCTGAGCTACACGTTCAGTTGGCGGCCCTCCGCCGGGATCGCCAGAGCGTGGAATTGGCGCGACTGAACTACTATCCCGACCTGACGGCCAGCGTGATGTGGAACGAGTTGGGCGACTACGGATTGAGCCCGGTCGCCAATGGGCAGGATTCCGTCGGCATCGGCGTGTCGATGAACGTGCCGCTGTATCGCAAACGTCTCGACGCCGGCGTTCGCGGGGCCGAGGCCCAGGCCACCGCCACCGCCAGGCAGTACGATTCGGTGCGCGACCAGACTACCGCCGAAGTGAAAGACCTCTTTGTGCAGGCCAACAGCCAGTTTCAGTTAATTCGGCTATTCCGCGACGACATCGTTCCCAAGGCCGATCAGACGTTGCGGGTATCGATGAGCGCGTACGAAGTGGGAAAGACCGACTTCCTGCAACTGATCGACAACTGGCGGGAACTGCTGCGGTTCCAAATCATGTATCAGCGGCTGGAGAGTCAGCTTCAGCAGACCTTGGCGTCGTTGGATCGCGTGGTCGGCGGCGAGCTTCAACTCGAAGCGGTCGGACCGACAAACAGCACGACGGGACCGCGGCGGCCAGAGCCCGAGGAGTTGCCCCCGGCGTTGCCCGGTCCCGGAGAGTCTGCGCCGGTCAGGCCATAGCGCGAGGATCGCCGTCAACGAAGAGAAGGAGCACAAGCCGTGTCGATCAAGCGTGTTTTCTGGCCGTGGCTCGTTGCGGTCTCCTTGTGCATGACGTTTGGCTGTGCCTCGGCCTACCATGCCTATCCGTGCGGGTGCGTGCCTTATGGGTACTGCCCGGGGCCGCCGTTGCCGTTTACGAACTACTGCGGATGCCCCACGCCGCAGGCGGCGAAATATCGTTCCGCACACCCGACGACAGCAATCGAAGAGGGCGAATCGCCTGCCCCGTGCGCCGAGTGATCGACCAACCGGAATACTCGAGCAAGGGAACGCAAAATGCTCGATGAGTTGCTGGACGTTGCGAAGTTCATTCTCGGGTTCTTGCCCTGGATTCTGTTTTTGGTTCTGCCGACCGACGGCTGGAACCCGCTGCGGAAAGTCGTGGTGATCTGCCTGGTCGCCTCCGTCGTCTTTGCATGGAAGGGGCTGCGGCGGGGCTGGATTTTGCAGTGGGCCACGCTGGTTTTCTTCCTTGTCTCCGCAGTGCTTCTGTACGGCGTCAACTGCATTTGGCTGGCCGAGCACATGGGAATTGTCGCTAACGGCTTTCTGGCCGGCGTCATCTGGTTCACGGTGCTGATCGGCAGACCGTTTACACTTCAGCTCGCACGGGCCGACCTGCCGCAGGAACGATGGTACGACGAAAGCCTGATTCGCGGCTGCCGCTTCATCGCCGTGTTCTGGGGAATTCTGCTGCTGGTCCCCACGGCCGCATCTATCTTCCGACTCTTCAACCCGCAAGTCCTTTCGGAGCGATTCTATTTCTACCTCAGTTTGTGCTGTGTTGCCGGGGGTATCCTCTACACCTCCCTCTACAAATACGTAAAACGCATGAAGCGAAGGCAGCAGCAGACGACGAGCAACGCCCGCGCTGCCGAGTTCAGCACACAAGAAGCCCACGGGGCGTCCTGAAACTCACAAGGATTCGCTATCCGGTCGGCAGCTATTTCACGCCGCAGGCGGCCAAGTCTTGTCGAGAAGGCGCGATGACGGGACGCGACGTGTCCGTCCTCAATTACCGGGTGGCACGCCCTGAAAGGGCGTGGCTGGGTGGCTCACCACGCCTCTTCCGGTGAAGCACTGACCAACCCGGCACCAGCAGCGTCTAATCTTGGCGTATCTGGTGAAGGGTGGTATAATTAAACGGCGTGCAATCCATAGCAGCGAACATTCATGTATTTAACGACCTGGCTCTGCAAAAACGATCTCCTGGCTGTTGGCGGCAGCATTGGCTGTCCAGCCAGTTCGGGGTTTTCGTGCGGTTGCGGCGAGGCCAGTCCGAATGCGGCCGCGCGGCCGGCCAAGCGATGTTGCTGCTGCTGTGGGTCGTCGCATGGCACGAGGGCATTGTTGCTGCTGCTGCCGGGGAACGGCCGACGGCGGTGAGAAATCCCATCTGCCGCAACGATCGTGCTGTCAGCACCAGCCAATCCGCAACCATGTTCCGCCTGTGCCGCTACCTGTCACTGTGGGTCGGGCGCACCGGCCGCTCCGCCGGCAACTCCGGCCCAGCGCATTCAGCCGGATGACTTAGCCGCTCCAGTGTTGTACGCCGGCACGGGCACGATCGACGTGCCTCCGCTGCATTCGCGCGACCGGGCCTTCAGTGCCTTGACGGAGTGGGCCTCTGCATCGGAACACTGCGTCGCGCTCTGCAGATTGCTAATCTGATTCCCTCGCTCTGGAGGGAAACTGCGCGCCGATCTTCTGCCCGCAGTGCATCCTTTCTGTTGTCCGCATCTGCGTCTGCGCGTCAGCGGGCGCGGTAGCTGCCGTTTGCGCCCCGGCGCGCACCGCGTCGACTTTACCGTGAGTGCGTTGTGTATGTCTCCAATAACCATGATGAACCAAGGAAGCACGAAGATGTCCGTACATTTGTTCAAGATCAATTGTTCCGCGATGTTCGTTGCCGCCGTCGCAATTTGGGCGACGGTGGGACAACCACGCCGGCCTACGCTCAATCATGCTGCGGGCAACATGGCTCAACACCTGGCGGAGGGCACTCCCGCAGTGAAGATGGAGCCGGCCAGACCCATGCAGAGGCTCAGCCTCCGCACGGCGGCCAACTTACCAAGGCGGAGCCGCTGAACTTCGAGGTCGTTTACCTGCCGCCAGAGCTTCGCGTCTACCTCTACGGCCTAATGCCGTACCCGGAGAGTGCGAAGGAGGTGCGAGGAGAAGCTGGTCATGCAGGTGCGCAACAACTCGCGAGTTTTCCGCTATCCGCTGCATTATGTCGCGCCGCCGGCCGGCACACATCGAGCAGGATTGCCTGGCAGCCGCAGTGGATCTCACGCACGTTCGAGATGGCGATATGAAGGTCACGCTCAATCTGGAGAACCTGCCGCTGCCGCAGCACCCCAAGCTCCGTTTTGCCCAGACATTTGCCCTGTCGAGAGCGAAGCCGCAGGTCACGCTGGCGGCGCTGAGTGAAGAGCGATCGGGAAGGCGATTGCGCGGCAACAGGTCTGCCCCGTAACGGGAGCGCGCATTGGGAGCGATGGGCGATCCCATCAAAGTGTTGATCGACGGCCATCCGTTGTACCTCTGCTGCCGTGGCTGTGTCGCCAAGGTGAAGAAGAACCCGGCGGCGTACCTGCCGAAAGCCACTTTGCAGGTCACGCTGGCGGCGCTGGGCGAAAGCGATCGGGCAGGCATCGCCCGCCAACAGGTCTGCCCCGTGACCGGGGCCGCTTGGGAGCGATGGGCGATCCCGTCAAAGTGCTGATCGACGGCCGCCCCTTGTACCTCTGCTGCCGTGGCTGTGTGGCCAAGGTGAAGGCAAACCCGCAAGCATATTTGGCGAAAGCCGGCCAATCGCGTTAGCGATGGGAGGTGTTCTATGGCTGAGAAAGATACTTCGACCGCGGCGGAGGTCGCTGGACCCGTTCAGGCTGACGCCGGCAGTGTGCCGGAGGCAGAAACCGTCGGGCCGCATCCGCCGCCGCACGAACAACTGACCCGCCGGCAAAAGTTCAAGCTCGTGGCGCGGGCGATGCTGAATCGGCTCCGGTTCATTGCCATCCTGGCCGCTGTCGGGCTGCTTGTCGGTAAATGGGACATGCTGATGAACTACTGGGACAAGTGGACGCAGCCGCAGAGCATCGCCGTCCATGAACTCCCGCCGGCCGAGGAGTTTTATTGCCCGATGGACCCGCAGGTCGTCCGTACGACCTACGAGCCCAACGGCGACGTGCCGAATTGCCCCATCTGCGGAATGCCGCTCTCGATCCGCAAAAAAGGGGACGCAACCAAGCTGCCCGAGGGCATTACCGCCCGCGTGCAACTTTCGCCCGAACGAATCCAACTGGCCGGCATCAAGACCGTGCCCGTCGAGTACCGGCCGATGGTCAGGCACACCAAGACGGTCGGGTACGTGACGTATGACGAGAGCCGGCTCAGCCGGATCGTCAGCCGCGTGGACGGCTACGTGGAAAAACTCTACGTCGACAAGAGCTTCACCATCGTCCACAAAGGCGATCCCCTGGCGGCAATCTACAGTCCCGAACTCTACAGCACGGCCCAGGAGTTGCTCCTGGCCACGCAACGCAAGAGCATCGACAGCCTGGCCGCCAGCGCGCGGGAGAAGCTGCTGTTGTACGGCGTAAGTCCCCAGGAGATCGACGCCATCGTGGCTTCCGGTCACGGCGCGCCGCGGCTGGTGATCCGCTCGCCGCAGACCGGGTACGTCATCGACAAGAAGATCGTCGCAGGGGCAGCCGTCAGTCCGAAGATGACGCTCTTCGAGGTGGCCGACCTTTCGACCGTCTGGATCGAGGCCGACGTGTACGAGAAAGACATCCCCTATCTCCAGCCCGGCCAGAAAGTCGAGGCCACCGTCGAGGCTTGTCCGAATCGCACCTTCCACGGGAGGCTCGCGCTGATCTATCCTCAATTGGACGCGGCCACGCGCACGAACCGCGTTCGCTTCGAGTTGGACAATCCGCAGAACGAGCTGCGGCCCGGCATGTTCGCCACGGTGCGAATCAACACGCCGCTGGAGACCATCGAGCCGTTCAAGAGTGCGGCGGTGAAAAGGGCGCATGTCATGCTCACTGCGTCCGGCAAAGAAATCGCCCCGCTAACCGATGAGTTCCTTGTCGTGCCGGAGCAGGCGGTTATCGATACCGGTTCGAAGAAGGTGGTGTACGTCGAGCGAGAGCCGGGGCTGTTTGAAGGGGTCGAGGTCGAGCTTGGCCCGCGCTCCGGCGAATTCTATCCGGTCGTCAAAGGGCTCAAGCCGGGCGACAAGGTGGCCGCCGCCGGCGGATTCTTGATCGATGCCGAGACGCGGCTCAACCCGGCCGCCGCCTCGACCTACTTCGGCGCGAGCGGCGGACCGCAGTCCGGCGATCGTTCGCGGGCAACGCCCCTTCCTAGCCGGCGGGACGATCGATCGCCCGCCCACGAAACCGAACCGAACGCCGACCGGCCAAACGACGCACCAACGCCGCGAACCGCAATCGTCGCGCCTTCGGGCTGAAGAGCTGCAGAACATCAATCAACTAGCCGAGGCCGACCGGCCGCTGGCAATTGCCCAACGCACTTGCCCTATTACTGGCGCCGTGTTGGGCGCGATGGGCGTTCCCGTCAAAATCACCCTTCGCGGCCAGGCCGTCTTTCTCTGCTGCAAAGGCTGCATTGCCAAGGCGAAGCAGAATCCCGACGAGACGCTGAAGAAACTGTCCAAGACAGGCAAGCGGTGAAACTATGATCGAAAAAATCATCGAATTCTCCGTCCGGAATCGGTTCGTAGTGATCCTGCTGGCGCTCGGCGTCGTCGTTTGGGGCATCCACGCCGTCATCAACACGCCGGTCGATGCGATTCCCGACCTCTCGGAGAATCAGGTCATCGTGTTTACCGACTGGATGGGTCGCAGCCCCAAGGAGATCGAGGACCAGATCACCTACCCGTTGTCGGTGAACTTGCAGGGGTTGGCGGGCGTCAAGACCGTGCGATCCAGCAGCGAGTTCAACTTCTCGATGATCAACATCATCTTCAAGGACAACGTCGACTTCTACTTCGCCCGCGAGCGCGTGCTGGAGCGGCTCACCTTGGCCAGCACGTTTCTGCCGCCGGGCGTCACGCCCTACCTGGCGCCCGACGCCACGGCCCTCGGCCAGATCTTCTGGTACACGGTCGAGGGCGAAGGGCAGGATTTGGGCCGGCTGCGCGCCATCCAGGACTGGTACGTGCGATACCAACTCAATTCGGTGCCTGGCGTTGCCCAGGTGGCCTCCGTCGGCGGCTTCCCCATCGAATACCAGATCGACGTAGACCCCAACAATCTCCGCGCCTACAACGTGACCCTTGGCGAGTTGTTCGCGGCGGTGGCCCGCTCCAATTCCGCGGTGGGCGGCAAGGTGGTGCAGAAAGGAAACGCCGAGTACATCATCCGCGGCGTCGGCTGGATCGAGAACACCCGCGACATCGAGAAAATCGTTGTCAAGGCCGACCCGAAAAAGGGCACGCCGATCTGCGTGTCCGATCTTGCCACGGTAAGCCTCGGCTCCGAGTTCCGCCGCAGCGCGTTGGAGAAAAACGGCAACGAAGCGGTGGGGGCCGTAGTGATGATGCGCTACGGCGAAAACCCCCTGGAAGTCACCAAGCGGATCAAGAACAAGATCGAGGAGCTTCAGGCGGGGCTGCCCAAAGGCGTGCGGATCGTGCCGTTTTACGACCGCACCCGCTTGATTCACGGCGCGATCGACACGCTCAGCGAGACCCTGATGCACGAGATGATTATCGCCTCGCTGGCGATCCTGCTGATCCTAATGCACTTCCGCAGCGCCCTGCTGATCTGCATCACGCTGCCCCTGGCGGTGCTGGTGTCGTTCATCTTGATGCGGCTGTTCAACATCCCCTCGAACATCATGTCGCTGTCGGGCATCGCCATCTCGATCGGTATCCTGGTGGACCAGGCGATCGTGATGGTCGAAAACGCCACGCATCACCTGACGGCCCATTTCGGGCCGGGCCAGAAGATCAAGGGCGACACGCGCGAGATTGTGATCCAAGCCTGCCGCACCGTGGGCCGCCCCATCTTCTTCTCGGTGATGATTATCCTCTTGTCGTTCATCCCGGTGTTCGCCCTGACCGGGCGCGAGGGCAAGACGTTTCATCCGCTGGCCTTCACCAAGAGCTTCGCCATCATCGGCGTGGCCATCTTTTCGATCACGCTCGTGCCGGCGCTGATCCCCACGTTTATCAAGGGCCGGCTGCGGAGCGAAAACGAAAGCTGGCTGGTACAGAAGATGATCGGCATCTACCAGCCCTGGTTAACCTGGCTGATGCCGCGGCGGAACCTCGCCATGTGGTCGTTCTCGGCCCTGCTGATCGTCGGGGCCGGATTGTTCCCCTTGGATGCCGTATTGGGCATCCCCTGGCGCACCTGCTTCCTGGCCACGGTCGCCGTGACGATGTTCTTCACGCTGATTTTCATCGTCGGCACGCGATGGCAGCTTCTCTCCTTTGTCACCTTGGCGTGCCTGGCGATGGTGGCGTACAACTTCCCGAAGATCGGCACCGACTACATGCCGCCGCTGGACGAAGGGAGCATTATGGACATGCCGGTAACGGTGCCGCGGGCGTCGATCACGGAGACCACCGACGATCTGAAAGCCCGCGACGCGCTCTTGCGAACGTTTCCCGAGGTGGAGATGGTCGTCGGCAAGACGGGCCGGGCCGACACCCCGACCGATCCTTCGCCCTTGGAGATGATCGAGACCATCCTCACGCTGCGTCCCAAGGAGCAGTGGCCCAAGCGGAAGTTGCGATACGCGGACGCCGAAAAACAGACGGCCGTCGTGCTGACGGCGCTTCAGCAGCACGGCCTGATTAAGCCCATCAAGGACGAGGCCGCGCGGCAAGCCATTCTCGATCCGGCCACGATGAACGCCACCATCCGAACGGACGAAACCGTGCGCGGGCTGGTGTACCGGCATTTCTGCGGATTCCAACAGGATCTTGGCCCGAAGTTGCTCCGCGAATTCATCGTCGAGTTGATTGGCCGCTGGCGGAAGGCCAACCGGCTGATTGCGTCAGTGTCCGACGCCGATATCGATCAGCTTCTATCGCAGTTGCGGAAGGAATATGCGCCCATCCTCTCCGCCGGTGCGGGCCAGGCGGACGTGAACCGGCTGGTCCACCAGATCGCCGCAAAGTTGGCGGCCGAGAAGAAAGTGAAACTCGACCCCGACCTGCTCACCGCCAAGCATGGTTCGTTCCATGAAGCGTATCTGGTCGTAGCGAGTGCGCTCGGAGCCGAACGTACCACGCTGTTTACCGAGATGTGGAACTTCGTCGAAAAGCGGCGCGACCGGCTCTGGCGGAACGAAGTACACCGCTTCGATCACGAGATCTTCGGCCACGCAGTCGCGGCCTACGACCAATACGCCGTCGAAGAACTCCACAAGCTGGCAGCCGAAAAGGGCCTCTGGGTGCAAAACCGCGGGCTGGGCGCTTCAGTGCCCAGTGGACCGGCCGAGGGTTCAGGGTCCGGGGTTCAGGGTTCAGATTCCGCAAATCGAAAATCAGAAATCGAAGATCGGAAATTGCAGTCGCTCCGCGCGGAACTTGACACCGCCTGGGGGCGGAGGCTGCTCCTTTGGAAGAGCACGATGGAATCGGGGTCGCAGAGCAGAGTCGACAAAGGCACCGATTTGATCTGGGAACTGAATAACACCGTGGTCATGCCCGGCTGGTCGAATATCTGGACCCAGCCGATCATCAACCGCATCAACATGCTGGCCACCGGCGTGCGGCTGGATGTCGGCGTCAAGGTCTTCGGCAGCAACCTGGACCAGATTCGGGACGTGTCCGACCGTGTCGCCGAGGTGCTGCGCTCCATTCCCGGAGCGGTGGACGTGGTTCCCGACCAGTTCCACGGCAAAGGCTACCTGGAAATCAAGATCGACCGCGACCGCGCCGCGCGCTACGGCGTCAACGTCGGCGACATTCAGGACGTGATCGAGACGGCCCTGGGTGGCAAGGCCATCACCATGATCGTGGCGGGGCGCGAGCGCTTCCCCGTGAGGATTCGCTATGCCCGCACGTTCCGCAAGGATGAAGAGGACGTGAAGAACCTGCTGGTCAGTGCGACGGCGGGGCCGAGAGTCCAAGTGCCGCTGTCGGAAGTCGCCGACGTAAAAATCGTCGAAGGCCCCGCAGTCATCAAGAGCGAGAACGGGATGCTGCGGTTCTACGTCCAACTGAACGTCCGCGATCGCGACGTCGTGGGCTTCGTCGACGAAGCGCGGCGGGTCGTCGCCCAAAAGGTGAAGGTGCCGCCAGGAATGTACCTCGAATGGAGCGGTCAGTTCGAGAACCAGGTCCGCGCCAGGAAGACCATGCAGGTTGTGTTCCCGGTGGTGGCGCTGGTGATCTTCATCATCCTTTACCTGACCTACAACGACTTTGCCGACGCCGTGCTGATGATGATGTGCGTGCCGGAGGCCCTCGTCGGCGGCGTCTTCTTCCTCTGGCTGTTCAACTATCGCTTCAGCGTGGCCGTTCAGGTCGGTTTCATCGCCTGTTTTGGCATGGCCACCGAGACGGGCATCATCATGCTCGTGTATCTGAGAGAAGCGATCGAAAAACGCGGCGGGCTCGAGAAGATCCAGTCCTTGGCCGAACTCCGCCAGGCGGTAATTGAAGGGGCCGTGCATCGGCTCCGGCCTAAGCTGCTTACCGAAGGCGTGGCCATTATCGCCCTGGCGCCCATGCTCTGGGCCTCCGGCGTCGGCCACGAAATCCTTTCAGCGATGGCGGCCCCGGTGCTCGGCGGACTGCTGATCGCCGACGAGGTAGTGGATGTCTTCATCCCCGTTCGCTTCTACTGGGTCCGCCGCTATCGCTGGCTGAAGATGCGCGGGCAAGGTCTGGATCCCCATGCGGAATGCCGTGACGATGTGGTTGAGCGTCTGAAGACAACCCTGGCGCCGCATCGTGGCGACGCCAACCCGTCGTAGGTGGCCAGAAGAGTGGTAAACACCCACCTGTGGCGTGGGTGCCGTGACTCCAATTGCCCTGGACTTTGCCGCCGGCTTCTGCGAAACTCCGCCCCCTCGCTATTCTGCAAGACTGTCCGGCGGGTGTGGCCATGAGCCTCCTATTTCACGTTCGCAGCAAGAAGCTTCCGGTTGGCCGATGGTGCCTCGGCCTGTTGCTGGCATCCGCCCTGGCTCTTCCGGGCTGCAAGCGGCTCGGGCTTCACGACCGGAGCCCACAGTACGATGGGCTGCGCCGAAACGATTTGGCGTTGCCTGCCCGACAAGCTCGGACCGTACAGCACCTGGACAAGGGCAAGAAGGCGCCCGACGACGCCTGGATGAGCGACGAGGCCCAACGGGTCTATCACGATCTTGACTGACCCCAACCGGGGTTCTTCACGCCTTCGTACCAACCCGAAGCGTAAGCGAGGGCCAAAGAAGGCGGTCTCCTCGCTTGCGCTTCGGATTGGTGTGTCGCACTGCCCGTGCGTACCACGCCTTGGCTGCCGCAAGAACGCCCCCCTTGCGAACTCCCGCATTTCACGCCACAATCGGACAACGATTTTGCATTACCGTTGGGAACAAACGGGGACGGAGGAGGTTGTCGGCAAAACGTGTTCCACCCGTCGAGGCTCTTTCCGACAACCTTCTCTGTCCCCTTCTGACCGGGAGCCACATCATGTCGAAAGATACTGAACGCCTCTACTGCGAAATCTGCGGGCACGCCCGTCGCACTGCCATGTTGGCGTCGATCAATGAGACGCTCGGGTGGGATGAGCGGACGCACCTGCCGCCGGCCGGGGCCGACTACCGCGCGGAACAATCGACCCTGCTTGCCGGCTTGACTCACCAGTCGTGGGTCGATGCGAAATTCGGCGAGCAACTCGACGAGTTGGCGGCCGCGCTGAAAGACCCGAACGATCCCGAGGACGACGCGGCCGTGGTCGTTCGCCGCTTGAAACGCCAGCGCGACAAGCGGGTGAAGCTGCCGCAGTCGTTGGTCGAGGAACTGGCCCGCGCGGCCATCCTCGGTCAGCAGGCGTGGCAGGAAGCCCGGCAGAAGGACGACTTCCCCTCGTTTCGCCCCTTGCTCGAGCGCATGATCGAGCTGAAGCGTCAGCAGGCCGAGGCGTTGGGCTACGCCCAAAGTCCCTACGACGCCCTGCTCGACGAGTTCGAGCCGGAAGAGCTGACCGCGAACGTCGGCAAAGTGTTGGAAGGGCTCCGCGAGGCGTTGGTTCCCTTGGTGGCAAAGATCCAAGCGAGCGGCCGCGGGCCGGACACTTCCGTGCTGCACCGCAAGTTTCCCGTCGACGCCCAGCAGCGTTTGGGACGCGAGGCGTCGGCCGCCATCGGTTTCGACTACAACCGCGGGCAGCTCGACGTTACCGCCCATCCGTTTTGCTCGACGCTCGGCCCCAACGATAGCCGAATCACTACCCGCTACGACGAGCAGTTCTTCAACACGGCGTTTTTCGGCATCCTGCACGAATCGGGCCACGGCATGTACGATCAGGGCTTGCCGACCGAGCATTTCGGGCTGCCGCTGGGCGAATTCGTCTCGCTGGGGATTCACGAGTCGCAATCCCGCATGTGGGAGAACCTTGTCGGACGCAGCCGCGAGTTCTGGACGCACTTCTTCCCCAAGGCGCAACAGTATTTCCCGGCGGCGCTTGGCGACGTGTCGCTCGATGCGTTCCATTTCGCGGTGAACGACGTTCGCCCGTCGCTGATTCGCATCGAGGCCGACGAAGCCACGTACAACCTGCACATTCTCATTCGCTTCGAGTTGGAGCGGGCGCTGTTGGACAACCAGCTTGAAGTTGCCGACCTGCCCGAGGCGTGGAACCAGAAGTATCAGCAATATCTGGGCATTGCCCCGCCCGACAACCGCCGCGGCGTGTTGCAGGACGTCCATTGGAGCGCGGGCCTGATCGGCTACTTCCCCACCTACTCGTTGGGCAACCTCTACGCGGCCCAGTTCTTCGCCCGGGCCGAGGCCGACGTGGGCAATCTGCCCGAATCGTTCGCCCGCGGCGATTTCCGGCCGCTGTTGAAGTGGCTGCGCGAGAACGTACACCGTCAGGGCCAGAGGTACTCGGCGGCCGATCTGGTGAAACGGGCAACCGGCGAACCGCTCTCGTCGCAACCATTGGTGGACCATCTCACCGCCACCCTGGGGGCTCTATACGGCATATAGGCACCATTGGCAATCGCACGCCGATCATACTAAACTGGAGTGGGGGGATGGCCATGATTTCGACGTGCCCAAAATGCGATAGGCCCGTGTCAGTTCCGGCCGGGGTGGATTCGTCCGCAACGGTTCGTTGCCCTTTGTGCTATGCCGAGTACACCCTGGGCGAGGCGTTGACGCCGCCTCCGCCCGAGTTGATTCCGGTCGGTTTGCCGGAAGCCGAACCATCGGCGGCCGTTGCCGACGAGGCGGCAGAGCCGGCGCATCCACAGGAAGAGCCTCGGCACGATTCCGAGGGCGAAAACGAGGCTGTGGCGGTCGCCGAAGCGTTTCCCGCCAAGCCGCTGACCCCTCGGCGGCGGCGAAAGCACAAATCGGGCCTGCAAACGCTGATCGAGATTATCGCCGGAGGATTGGCCGGTTGTTTAGTGGCCTACTACGGTTTGGCGTTCTATTATGGTCCCGAGTTTGCCGCCAAGGGTTTGCCGATACTCCCCTTGCCGGGCATCGAGTGGATTACCACCGCGCGGCCCGCCCCCGATGCGGCCAAGAAAAAGCCGCCGGAGAAAAAGCCCGGTAAGGGCGAGCCCAAGGCCGACAGTCACGCGGAATCGGCCGCGAGCACCCCTTGCCCTCCACGGCAAAACGTCATAGAGTGTGGGTAGAGAATCCTTGGGTTCAAGAGAAGCATTTTCCGCCCCCCCTTTGCCGAAAGCCGGTTCGTGAAGAAAGAGCACGCGAAAGCCATTCCGCTTCATCATCTTCCTGCCGGCCACAGTGCCCACGTGGTTGACGTTCTCGGACACCCCGACCACGTTCACCGGCTTGAAGAATTCGGCCTGCGCGGGGGACGCGTGTGGAGATGTTTCGCGCCGGCAATCCGTGCATCATTCGCTTGGCGGGAAACAAGGTCTGCCTTCGGTCTGACGACCGGCTCAGCGTCCTGGTCGAGCCGACTGCCGCCTAAATGGCATCACAATCTCGCTCCTGCACCGTCGCCCTGATCGGCAATCCCAACACGGGGAAATCGACCCTCTTCAGCGGCCTGGTGGGCGTCCGGCAGCACGTCGGCAACTATCCGGGTGTAACCGTCGAGAAGAAGACGGGCCAGATTGAGTTGGCCGGCCGACGGGTCAAAATCGTCGATCTCCCCGGCCTCTATAGCCTTGCCGCCCGCGCTCGCGACGAAATGGTGGTCGTCGATCTGTTGTCGGGCCGGCGGAAAGAGGTGGCTTCGGTCGACGCCGTCGTGTGCATCGCCGATGCTTGTAACCTCGAACGCAACTTCTACCTCCTCAGTCAAGTGCTCGAGCTGCAACTGCCGACCGTACTGGCGGTCAACATGCTCGACGTCGCTGAAAATCGCGGCATTCGCATTGACCTCGACCGGCTCGAACGCCGATTGGGCATCCCCGTCGTGCCGATTCAAGCCAACCGCCGCATCGGCCTGACACGGCTGAGGTCGGCGTTGGCCGGCGTGATCAAAGGGTCAAACGGGGGAGAGGGGGAGACGGGGAGACAGGGAGATTCGGCGGTGGAGTTGTCTGAGCGCTCCACGGACTCGTCTCCCCGTCTCCCCCGTCTCCCCGTCTCCCCCTCTGCATTCCCCGCTCCCGGCCGCCTTCGAGGCCGAAGCAGCGACGCTCGATGCCGAGCTAGCCGGCCGGCTGCCGCGTTGGCTGGTGCGGCGGCTGCTGTTGGACGCCAGCGGCTATTTGCAGCAGACGCTATTGCAGGACGCCGATGGGGGTTGGGCCAGTCGCATCGCGGCCGCCCGCGCACGGCTGGCGGCCGCCGGCTGCCCTACGCCCGCGGTGGAAACTTCTGCTCGCTATGGTTGGGCACGTGAAATCCTCGACGGCGTCGTGTCCCAGCCCCGCCATAACAAGACCACGGCAAGCGACAAGATCGACCGCGTGCTGACCCACTGGCTCTGGGGCACGGTCGTCTTTGCCGTGGTAATGCTCGTGATGTTCCAATCGGTTTTCGTCTGGGCGCGACCGGCCACCGACGGCATTCAATGGCTCACCGCCGCCGCCGGCGATTGGGTCTCGGCCCAGATGGCCGAAGGAGCCCTCCGCAGCCTGTTGGCCGATGGTGTCATCCAAGGCGCGGGCGCCATCTTCGCGTTTCTGCCGCAAATCCTAATTCTCTTCGCCTTCCTGGCCGTGCTGGAAGACTGCGGCTACATGGCACGCACCGCCTATCTCATGGATCGCCTGATGGTCCGCGTCGGCCTGAGCGGCAAGTCCTTCATCCCATTGCTTTCATCGTTTGCCTGCGCGGTGCCGGGCGTGATGGCCACGCGGGTAATCGAGAACGAGCGCGACCGGCTGACGACGATCCTGGTCGCGCCGCTGCTGACCTGTTCCGCCCGGCTGCCGGTCTACGCCCTCCTGATCGCCGCCATCATTCCCGACTATCGCTTTCTGATGGTCAAGACCAGGATCTTCGGCGACGTCGGATTGCTGACGTTGCAGGGATTGACGCTGGCCGGATTGTATTTGCTCGGCATCGTGGCGGCGGTGGTAGCGGCGCTGGTGTTCAAGCGGACGATTCTTGCGCGGTCAGACGCCGCCGTTCATGATGGAGTTGCCGAGTTACAAGTGGCCGTCGCCGCGGACGGTGTTTTTCCGCATGGCCGATCGCGGCTGGGTGTTCCTGCGTTGCGCCGGCACGCTGATCTTGGCGGTGTCGATCCTGGTTTGGGCCGCGCTCTATTTTCCGCACAACCCGCAGTTCTCGCATCAGCAGCAACAGCGCGCACAGCTTCTTGGGCCGTGCCGGCCAGGTGATCGAGCCCGCTGTCAAGCCGTTAGGATGGGACTGGCGGATCGGTTGTGCCGTGCTCGCCTCGCTGCCCGCCCGCGAAATCGTCGTCGCTACGCTTGGCGTGATGTATCACGTCGACGATCAGCGCGAGCGCCGACGGCCAAGACGGCCGAGCCGAATTGACCGAAGAAACTTCGCACCGTCACCTGGGACGACAGCGGCCGGCCCGTGTTCACGATTCCCACCGCTCTGTCGATCATGGTCTTCTTTGCGCTTGCGCTCGAATGCGCCGCGACGTTGGCGGTGATTCGCCGCGAGACCAACAGTTGGCGGTGGCCCGCGTTCACCTTTGCCTACATGACCGCGTTGGCTTACCTGGGCGCGCTGTTGACGTACCAAGTGGGAACATGGATCGGCGGGTAAGCACTTCGTGAAGCATTCATGACCATCACGTTCCAACAACTTGCCGCTACCGTTATCGTGTTCGTGGCGCTAAGTTACGTGGCGTGGCGCCTCGTGCGCTTCGTTCGTCGCAAGGGCATGCCCGATTGCGGCTGTTGCCAGAACTGCTCGGCCGAGTCGCCGCAGGTTCTCGTCACGCTCGACGGTCCAAAAGACGCCGCGAGTGGGGGTGGCAGTTTGACTGCCGCCGCGATTCCCGACAATCCCGGCCGCCGCGGCGTCGTCGGCGTTGCGTTCCGCGATGGACGGATGTTGGTGATTCGCCGTTCCCGCTCGGTCGTCGCACCGCTGGTCTACTGTTTTCCCGGCGGGGGCATCGAGCCGGGCGAGTCGGAGCAGGAGGCGCTGGTCCGCGAGTTCCGCGAGGAGGTTGGCATCGCCGTGCGTCCGCTACGCCGGCTGTGGCAGTGCGTCACGGCGTGGAAGGTCGACCTGGCGTGGTGGCTGGTCGAGATCTCCCCGGACGCGACGCCCGTCCCCAATCCCGCCGAGGTCGAATCGATCCACTGGTACACGCCGGACGAGATGTCGCAACTGCCCGACCTGTTGGCGAGCAATGACGAGTTCCTCGGGCTCGCAAGGCAGTCCGGGTTCTTCTCCAGCGCCTCGCCGTAGGTTATGCTTCAGCATAACGACAACCATCGCGGCGACCTCTCCATGAACCTGCTCACCCTCGAAACAACTTGCGACGAAACGGCGGCGGCCGTGGTGACCGACCGGCTGGAGGTCCTCTCCTCCGTGGTGGCCTCGCAGGACGAATTGCACTGCCGCTTCGGCGGAGTCGTGCCGGAGATCGCCTCGCGGGCTCATCTCGAACGCATTCTGCCGGTCATCGACGAGGCGTTGCGGCGGGCGGGCCTGTCGCTGGCCGACGTCGAGCTGGTGGCGGTGGCCAACACGCCCGGCCTGGCCGGCTCGCTGCTGGTGGGGCTCGTGGCGGCCAAGACAATCTGCGTCGCGCGGCAAATCCCGCTGGTGGCGATCAACCATCTTCAGGCCCACGTCTACGCCTGCCGGCTGGCGGCCGAGCGCGACGTCTTTCCCTGCATTGGCCTGATCGTCAGCGGCGGCCACACCAGCCTGTACCGTTGTCGCAGTCCGTTGGATTTCGAGTTCCTCGGCGGCACGATCGACGATGCCGCCGGCGAGGCCTTCGACAAGGTGGCCGCCATGCTCGGCCTGCCCTATCCCGGCGGGCCGTCGATCCAGCGCGCCGCCGAAGGCGGCAACCCCCGCGCCTTCGCCTTCCCCCGCGCGCTCCTCCGCGAGGAACGGCTTGATTTCAGCTTCAGCGGACTGAAAACCGCCGTGCGCTACGCGATCGAAGGAAAGCCCGGCGAGGGCGGAGGGCAGAGGCGGAAGGCGGAAGAGGTCGAAGAACGCAAGCCAAAGTCCCATAGTGTCAAGTCCCGTGTCGGCCTTGTTTTCTCCGCCCTCCGCCCTCCGCCCTCCGCCCTTATTCATCGCCGATCTGGCCGCCAGCTTTCAGGAGGCCGTGGTCGATTGTCTGGTGGGAAAGGCGCTGGCCGCGCTGCACCAAACCGGCCTGCAAACCCTCTGCGTCGGCGGCGGCGTGGCCGCCAACACCCGCTTTCGCCAGCGGCTCGATGAGGAGACGAGACGGCGGGCAATCGACCTGCACATTGCCCCGCTGCGCTCTGCACCGATAACGCCGTCATGGGCGCCCTGGCCGTCGAACGTTGGAAGGCCGGGCTGGTCGAGCCGCTCGATCTCGACGTCCTCCCCGGCGTCCTCCGCTCGCCGCAGAAGCAGCGTTGACGCAAAAGCAGACAGGGCACAACGCGCGGGATTGGTGCCGCGGAGTTCGCTCCGCGACACCCGGCCTTCACTGCGACCGCCGACGGTCCAGAAGATACTCAAGGCGAGTGCGGGCTTCTTTGAAATCGGGCTTGATCTCGATCGCCTTGCGAAATTGCCCGATTGCCTCCTCGTCCTGACCGCTCGCCATCAGGGCCATCCCCAGATAACAGTAGGCTTCGGCATAGTCCGGCTTCAACCTGATGGCCTCGCGGTATTCAGCCATCGCAGGGCGGAGATGCCGCAGCGCGTGCAACGCACGTCCCTGGTTGTAATGGGCGGCTGCGAACTCCGGCGAGACTCTCAGTGCCTCCTCAAAATGGTGTATGGCTTCGTAATACTCGCCGCTGACCAGTAGGGCATAGCCGAGATTGTTCTGCGCCAGCGCGTTGTCGTTATCGATGTCGATCGCCTTCTGATAATAGGCTACTGCCTCGTTCATGCGATCGCGGGCGGCCGCGGTGACGCCGAGACGGAAATACGTCTCCGAGCAATCGCGTCTGAGTCCAACCACCGCCAGAGACGGCGATCTCGCTTTGTTGTCGCGCCCGTAGGCCGCCAACTTGCCGCCTATGATCCGGATCGCCTCGCGAAACTGCCGGTCCGCCAAGTCGTCACGTCCCGCGTTGCCGTATGCATTTGCCAGCAAATTGTGAACCCAGTAATTGTCCGAGGTGCAAGCAAGCGTGTGCCGCCAGAGCGTTTGGCTGTTGCACCAATACGATACCTGCTCGGTCGCACATGACATCAGAGCCAGCACCACCGACACCGTGCCGACGCCGTACAGCCAGCGGCGATAGGGCTGGCGCCAACACCAATCCGCCGCCCACCAAGCCAGGGCGATTGCCACGCCGATCTGCGGCAGATACGTGAAGCGATCGGCCGGGGCCTCGTTGCCAAACGGCACCAGCCCGACCATCGGCAGCATCATCACCAAATACCACAGCCAACCGACGAGCAAGTAAGGGTGTTTTCGCCGCCCGATAACGACCGCCGCCGTGATCCCCAACACGATCAGACCGGCGCCGGCGACCTGCCACACCGGCAAGTCGGGCCCGCGACGCGGGTACAGCAGCACCAAACCGCTCGGCCAGAAGAGTTGCCGCAGGTAGACGACGTACGAGATCAACGCATTGCCGATCCGCCAATACGCGCCGCGAGTTGGATACTCTGCCGCTCGCTCCGCCCAGTAGATCAGGCCGCAGCAAACCGCCGCCAACGCCAAGAGCGGAATCTTCTCGGCCAGCAGAAACCAGAAGACGGCCGGGCTCGACCCTTCGATTCCGCCGCTCCGTTCGCCGGGCTTGGTGCCGGCTCCGTTCCCCGTTCATCTTCATCCGCCCCAGCGGCCAGTAGTCCAACAATAGCAACACCAGCGGCATCGTCACCAGCACCGGCTTGCTCAGCAGGCCGATGCCAAACAGCACCATCACGACCGCATATCGGAAGATCGAGCCGCGGCGCGCGATAGCCCCGTAGGCGATAAGCGTCAGCACGAAAAACAGCCCGCTGAGAACGTCCTTCCGCTCGGTCACCCACACAACCGACTCCGCTCGCAGGGGATGAATCGCGAACAGCGCCGCCGCCACCGCGCTAGGCCATACGGCCGCCGACATCCGCCGCAGAACGAGAAAGAGCAAGACGACGGTAAGGCCGTGCAGCAGGACGTTGGTCAGATGGTGGCCGCCGGCGCGGGGCCGTAGAACTGCCAATCGACCGTATGGGAAATCCACGTCAGCGGATCCCAATTGCAATTCAGCCGGTTGGTGAAGGCCCACTTGAGCGTGTCCCAGGTCAGCCCGTGTGTGACGTGGGGATTCTCATAGATGCCGACGTTGTCGTCGAGATTGATGAACTCGTAGCCGGCCGTCGGTCCAAACACCAGCCCGACCGCCAACAGCAGCAGTCCGCATACGCAAACCGTCTGGCAGCGTTTCCCTCGCCCCGAGTCGCAGCCAATCGGTGGTCGCTCGCTGTTCGGCTGGCAAGCCATCGTCACTCGATCGCGATTTAGAAGATTCCGCCGCTGCCGATGCCGCTGCTGCCGCCACCGAGGCCGCCGCCAAGGCCGCCGCTGCTGCCGCTGCCGATGCCGCTGCCGCCGCTATTGCCACCGTTGCCGTTTCCCAACGAAGTTGACGCCACCGTTGGTGGTGTTGAAGGTGTTGACCTGCGACACGCCGGAGAAGAACGGCGAGGCGGTGATGCGGACGTACCGGCGGTCGGCGGAAACCACGGCCGTGACCTGCATTGAGCGCCTTCCGGCAACCAGATGATCACCGGCTGGTAGCCGACGGCGCCGCCGCCGAACAGCGGCAACCCGCCGTTGCCGCCGCCGAGCATTCGCTCCGCCGACTGGCTCAGCCTCGACATCGTGCCCGCGAGGCGCCAACGTCGACATCGCGCCCCGATCGACCGACGAGGCAAGTTGTTGGGCCAGAACTTGCCGGTTCACGGCCAAGCTGCGCTGCCGACGGCGTTGGCCACCTGCTGCTCGGCAAGCGCCTCCTTGCGGCGGCCGTCCTCCAGGTCGAACACCACCGCCGCCTCGTCCTTCTCCAGCGGGATTCTCTTCTGAACGGTCGACGATTGTGGAGTGAGGTCATGGGTAATGACCTCGCACGTTCACCTTGCCCGCCGTGACGTTGCCCCACACCCGGCGCACCAGCATGCGGTACGTTGCCGTCGAACCCCTTGGGGCAGACGTACACCTGCGCTGTGGCCGCCGAAACCGTCGTGCCCGGTCTGGCGGATGGCGTCGTCCAACATGATGCCGCCGGCGGTGGTTCGCGGGTTGCGCAGCGAGCAGACCGTACCGGTGGGCTCTTCGACGAACGCGTCGATCTCGCCTTCGCCGGTCCAGGTGACGATGGCCACGCAGTCGCGTGCGACGGCTGCGTTGATCTCTGCCTCGAACGCATCGGCTTCCTTGGTCCGCTTTTCGGCGCGCAGCGTGTCGAGCACTTCCTTCGCCACGCCCACGCCCTCCTCCCAGACGCCGGCCTGCTCCTTCGGCCAAGCCTGGCTGAGAATGCCGAGGCTTGCCCATTTCAATCCATCGAGATTCGTCGGTGGCCTGGGCCGCCTGCAAGCCGAGCATGTAGGGCTCGGGCCGAAGCGGCTCGAGGCTGGCGGCCTGACGATAGACCTGCAACGCGCAGCCGTCGAGCCCCATCTTGGAAAGGTAGGCCCCGACGTACATCAGGTCGGTCGGTGTTATCGACGAAATCGACCGCCGACATGATCGCCCGCTCGATGTCTGCCTTTGGCCGGCCCGCCGCCTCCATCGCCAAGGCCAGCGCCTCGTACATCCACGGCTGACCCTGGCTGATGCCGCAAGGCGGCGTCGATCAGTGCAATCACGTGGTCGAACTTCCGCTGGTGCATCAAACGGCGAACCGCCATGCGGACGGCCTTCGGTTGCGGATCGTTCTTGGCGAAATACTTGTCCCAAACGACTTCAGGCTTGGCGCCGTTGTCGATCTCGATCTCGATCTTCGCCGGCCGATTGTCGACCTTTGCCGGAACGTTGCCGGTCGTGGCCGGGCGGGTGTCGATCGTCGCCGCAGCACTCTGGGTCGAAGGCCGATCGCCGGCCGTCACTTGCGGCGGAACGCTCAAATCGTCCTTGACCGCGAACGCCTGGAATCCTCCTGGCGGAATCTTCGGCAGCAGCCCGCCGGGCACATCGCCGGGGACGTTGAACATGCCGCCGCCCATGCCGCCCATGCCGCCGCCCATGCCCATGCCGCCGCCCATGCCGCCGCCCATGCCGCCGCCCATCCATGCCGCCACCACCCATGCCACCCATCATGCCGCCCATGCCGCCCATCATGCCGTCCTGCGGGATCGGCAGGACCAGGTCGGCCACCGGATAGACCTTGGTGGTAAGTTCGTTGTCGGCCTCCTCCGGCGTGGTGATCATCAGCACTTCGTTCTTGATCAGGTAAGTCAGGCCCAGTCTCTTCAGCATCAGCCGCAACGCGGATCGCAGACTGATGCCCTTCAGATCGACGGTCACCGGCGAGTCGGTCCCGATTCCGACGTCTCCAGGGCCTTCGTGTCGATCTGGATCTCGATCTTGTGACGCTGCTTCAGATAGTCGAGCACTTCCGTCAAGCGGAGCCTCGACGAACACCAACTCCGTCGGCGACTTCAGCGCCTCGTCGATCTTCTTTTCGGCGGTCCCCTTCTTCGCAAGGTCCATCGAGCTGTACTTGTCCTTGCGGCGAACCGGTCATCTGCTGCCACCACTCGGCGTCGGGATAGACGATCGGCTGATCGTCCGGGAACGGGAACGTGCGACTTCTCGACGCAGAAGAGCGTGTCGACCACGCGCCTTCTGCCGCGCGATACGCAACTGCCAGAACTTCTCAAAGTTGCCCACCAACGGCGTTTCCGTGCGGGCAACAATCGTGGTCGGATTGTCGGGCATCTCCCTCTCCGCTCGCTTCGAGATCTCGTCCGCGGCAGTGTAGTTCCGTTCGGCCAACAGCGAGTTGAACCGCTCAAACAGCTCCTTCA
This sequence comes from uncultured Planctomycetia bacterium, assembly GCA_963815695.1. GTDB lineage: Bacteria > Planctomycetota > Planctomycetia > Pirellulales > Thermoguttaceae. Next base: position 220,885 of record CAWFIG010000014.1, on the reverse strand, counting down.
TCGTCATCTGCGCCCGTTCCAGCCTCTTGGCGGCCAACAGGCGGTCGGCGGCGATGGCCCTGTTCTCCAGCCGCTGTTGCCGCTGTTGCTCGACTTCGTCCTTGCGCACCGACGCCTCGCGCAGCGCCGCCTGCAAGCTATCGACAAACTGATCGCGCACGTCCGGTTCCAACTGCGGCACCTGCCTGACCTTCTCCAACTCCAGCCTCAGGCTCTGCAACGCTAGGTCCGGGTCCGTGTTCATCGACGATCGGGCCTTGTTCAGCACGTTCTGCACTTCCGCCTGGATCATCTGTCTGACAACCCGGCGCTCGTGCTGGAAGCCCTCGGCCAGCGCGCCGGCCGGCGGCTCTTCCGCCGCAGGCGGACCGACCAGATTCAGATCGCCGGAGGCGCTGGCCGCGGGCCCGGGAGCCTGCGTAGCGCGCGACCGGCTTCGACGGCGGGGCCGTCGGCCACCTTGGCATTCCCGCCGCCCTGCTTCTGCTTGGCCAGCGCGGCTTGCAACGCCAACGCCTCGCTGTCGTTCGGGTCTTGCCGCAATGCCTCGCCGATCAGTTTCTCGGCGGCGGCGAGATTTCCGCCCGCCAACGCTTGCCGCGCCAAACGGTCGATGTTGCGCACGCCGGAATTCATCGCCTGGCGGATCTCTTCGAGGCTCGCCGAGCCGACCAGCGGCAATGTCACGCCGCCATCCAGCTTGGCGCGGTCCGACCAACTGCGCCAGGTACGTGTTGCGCTCGTCCGAAGCGCCCGGAGAGACCGTCATCGCCAGCTTCTCCGGCCCCGACGGGCCCGCAACGTCAAGTTGAATCTTCAACGGCTCTCTTCCCTTGAGGGTTCCGAGCACGATCGTCTCGCGATCGCCGCGCAACGGCGGCATCCGCTTGGGAAAGACCGCGGTCATCTCGGCGGGCCACGTGACCGAAGTCGGCCACAGCACCGTCGCGTCGGCCGCGGCCGCCAACGAATGTCCCGCTTCCTTGCCCGGCGTATTGCTTTCGAACGATCACCGTGCCGCCGCTCTGCACCGCCAGCGCACCGAGCAGTTGCGGATCGAGACGCGACCCCACCGCGTAGCTGCTCAGCGGAATTCGCGCGTCGGCCAACCGCCCGGACAGTTTCTGGAACTCGTCGGGCTCGATCAGGTGCGCTGCGCTGCGGCCGTCACCGATATAGACCGCCGCCCGCGCGTTCTTCGCTTGACCGCGGTAGCTATCGACGACCGCCTCGACGGCCTTCGCCATGTCGGTGGCGCCCAGAGGGACACGGGCGTCGAGTTGCGGCCAACGCAGCCTGCATTTCCTTGCCGTTCGGCGCCACAAACGTCTGGGTCAACGGAATGGCGTTCAGATCGACCGCCAGCAAGCGAACGCGGTCGCCGGCGTTCAAGCCGGCCAAGAACCCCTTCAGGGCATCGATCGCCCTGGCGCGGTAGTCGCCCATTTGACTCGCCGACGTGTTGAACAACACGACGATGTCACGAGCGGCCGTCGTCGGCGCGACCCCCGTTGGCTTCATGCTCAGTGCGAAAGAGGTGACGCCCTGGGGGCCTGTGAACGTGTCCATCTGTGCGGTGATCGACGGTGCTCCTAGGGCGCTCTGGCCCATCAACACACCCACGGCGACCAACGTCGCCGGCAACGCCATCCATCGGGCGAGACTACTTTTCAACATGGTTTCACTTCTCCGGCAAATCGATAAAGCTTCGCTCCCGGCGAGACCGTGTTCCGGAACGGTCCCCTAGGCGCGCAGGGGTTTTTCTATCTCCGCCAACCGAAAAACTCGGCTACAGTCATTCTAGCTACCCGCCATGCGTTTTGCCACTCAAAAACGCCTTCCCGGCAAAAGTATACCCCCTGGCGAAGCAAAAAGAGTGCCATCGGCGGATAGCCGGATCGCCACTCCCCGTCCCCCTCTGCGGAAGTGGCAGCGGCCGGGACCGTTGTGAGAATATCCCGACTGCAAGTCTTTCTCCATCATCGCCTTACGCGCCGCAGCGCCGATCGACTCGGCTACCGCTCCACCGGCTTCGACGCTTGGGCCGTGCCGTGAACGGCCAGGTGCGAAGGTCTGCCCGTCAAGACGACTGTCCAATCGAGCCCAGCGATTTGCCGCGAAATGTCGCGAAACACCACATCCCAGTCCCCGAGCCACCATTTTGCCAACTGCTCCAACGGCACCGCCCAGGGGACTGTCCCAATTTTCGTCTGGGGGAATGCCCCGGTTTTCGTCTGAGCAAGACCGGAACCACTCCCTTTGACGTTTCTATCCCTTTTGATCTCCACTTCCACGTCTTCGACGTTCGGACCCCACGGCATGGCGAAGTCGGCAGTCGGCGTCACCGTGGCGAACAATTGGTCGTCAACCTGGCAAAACTCACCCAACAGGGTAGCGTACTGCGACGGTCTGAGCCGATATTCGACCACCGCTTTGCTTAACGTGGCAAGAATTGCCCCCTGGTTCGGCTCACGGGAGGTGATGTAGAGGTACTCGACCGGCTCGCTCGGTGGCGCCATGCCAAGCCCGGCGCGATTGCGCTGGGCGACACGATCGCGCCGATCGCGGTGGGCCAACCCGGACTCTGCCCCGTTCTTCTCGCGCTCGTGTACGAATGCCGCCGCTTGTGTCCAGCGCTGCGAAGCATAGACTACCGCCGCCTTGCCGTAAGCTGCAACTTGCGATGCATAGTGCTCGGCGTAACGGCCCAGTCTTGCAGCGACGGTGAGCACGTCGTGCATTTTCGCCCTCATCGCTTCGTCGGCGGCACTATCGTTGACTTGCGAACCGTCGTCACTCGGACGACTGCCTGCTTGATTCGCGCGATAACCGCCGTTGGCGTAGTACATGTCGTAGGGCGAAAACACGTTTGCGGTGAGTTGGTCGGCGTCAAGGCCGATGCGACTCTGGAAGACGCTCGTCCGGCGAAGAGCCTTCGGCCATGCCATCGACATGAGTACCCCCTGTTCGCCGACGACCACCGGGCAGTCGTTGGCCGCCAACACGCCAGGCGTTCGGCCCGTAAGAACCAATGGCAACAACAGTGCGATGTGAAAGCACTTCATGTTTATGGTCTCCTTCCTGAAAGCGAACGCAACTGGCATCACGCCCAACGATTTCGTAAGAGGTATCGGTGGGCTGCAATGGGGGCCATTAGGCAATCGGGGCATTTCGGGTGTGATGAAGAAGATGGGAATTGTTATCGGCGCATTGAACAATGCGCGTCGGTGGTCGCCTTGTGCGAGTCGTGGTGAAATTGCCGCTCCTCCGGTTGAAGCTGCAACGATTCTGCCCGCTCGCCCTGTTAAAGTCTGAGAGTTGACAGGGCAATGAGGAAGAAACTGGCATCGCCCGCAAAGTCGGCCTGATTCAAACCGGGGGGACACTCCGGCGACGAATCTGTAGGGAACGGGCTCCGTCCCGTTTCCGGGTCCTGGAACGCCACAGAGGGCGTTCCCTACAGCAGCAGGTCCTCGAATTTCCCGCCGGCATACGGCTATACTTCATAGAGTGGTTTTATTCGCTTCGCTGGTGTTTCTCGGGCGATTTTCACGCGGAGGCGTTTCAGATGAGAAAAGCAGTGTTTTTGTGCGTTCTTTCCGCAATTGTAGGGGGATTGGCGGCCTTCGGTCTGCACAGTCCCCCCCAGGCAGACTCCCAGCCGCTCGCACAACAGGCTTCCCCCTGGTCGCCGCCGACGGAAGCCACCGCCTCCCAACCCGCCTCCGCCGGTTCTGCACAACTCAACTCCCTCACCCCCGACGAGCAAGTCAACGTCTTCGTCTACCGGCAGGTCAATCGAAGTGTGGTGAACATCAACACCAAAGAGATCTCGGGCAATCTCTTCCTGACGTATGAGTCGCAGGGCGAAGGCAGCGGCAGCGTTATCGACCGCCAAGGCCACGTGCTAACCAACCTTCACGTGGTCAAGGCAGCCAAGAAGATCGACGTGACCCTTTTCGACGGCAACAACTACGCCGCCCAACTCGTCGGCGGTGATCCCGAGACCGACGTCGCCGTTCTGAAGATCGACGCCCCCGCCGACAAGCTCTTTCCGGTTGCGTTCGGCAGTTCGTCGAACCTCTTGGTCGGCCAACGGGTTTTTGCCATCGGCAGTCCGTTTGGGTTCGAACGAACCATGAGTACGGGCATCATTTCGAGCCTTGGCCGCACGCTGCCGAACCCCCACGGCCCGTTGCCCCTGAAGTCGATCATCCAGATCGACGCCGCGATCAACCCCGGCAATTCCGGCGGCCCACTGTTGGATGGCCACGCCCGAATGATCGGCATGAATACCGCCATTGCCACCAGTTCTACGAGCAGGAGCGAGCAAAGCGCCGGCGTCGGCTTCGCTATTCCCATTAACACAATTGCCCGCGTCGTGCCGCAACTGATCCAGAACGGCCGCGTGCAACGTGCCGACGCGGGCATCGTCAAGGTCTTCCAAACCGACCGCGGACTGTTGATTGCCTCGATGGTGCCCGGTGGGCCTGCCCAGCGCGCCGGCCTGCACGGCCCGCGCATTGAAGAGAAACAACAGCGTCAAGGCCTCTTTGTCACCAAGTACCGCACCGTCAACTGGGCCGCCGCCGACATGATCGTCGCGGTCGATGGCCGCCCGATCAAGACGGCCGAGGAGTTCCTCAGCGCCGTCGAGGCCAAGCAGCCCGGCCAACAAATCGTCATTACCGTGCTCCGCGCCGGCCAACGGCTGGACGTCCCCTTGACTCTCGCCTCGGGCGGCTGAAGCGGAACGGGCGATGAACGATGCGGAGGTCAGAAGGGGACGGAGGAGGTTTTCGGAAAAATGTCTTCCCTTACGCGAAAACTGCCTTCGAAAACCTCCTCCGTCCCCCTGTGTTTCCAAGCCGCAAGCGCTCACGCCATCGTGAATCCCGCTACGAGTAGAATTCCCACCGCCCGACCGCCTCGAAAGCGTTTTTAACGTGCTCGATCGCGGGAAACCACCGTTTCGCCGGCCAGATGATGGCGATGACGTCGAATCGGGCGGGACATTCCAAGAGTCCGTAGCGCTTCAGGAACGTGACGGCCAATCGCGTTAGCCGCCGCTGCTTCAGCGCGTCGACCGCGTCGGCGGGATGGCCGACCAGCGCCGATTCCCGCGTCTTCACCTCGACAAAGACGATCGTCTCACCGTCCAACGCTACGAGATCGAGTTCGCCGGGTCCAAAACGATCGCTACGGGCGAGAATCTTGTAGCCGCGCCGCCGCAGGTATCGCGCCGCCGCCGCCTCGCCACGCTTGCCGAGCGTTTTCTTGGGGAAGAGCCCCCGCACCCAGTCGGAAAGACTTCGACGAACGCTCATCGCGGGTTCTACTTCTTTCGACCAGTCGTATATCCGATTGCTAGGCACACCAAAGCACCCGCAACCATTATGGCAAGATCCCGCAAATCCTTCTTCACGCAGCTTGGGTCATCATAAATAGAGAATGCGATAAAGCCCAGTAAGGCAAACCCCGCAGCGTAGCTACTTAGGCCCACAAGGCGATTTGCCTTCTGTCGTGGAGTAGTTTCGTCAGTCTTTTTCTCGTTTTCATTTTCCATCACAAAGGTCTCTTCGGTAAGGGAAGCAGAGCGGGACAGGTGAAACGCAGTCCCGCCATGTGCGCTTGATTGCTCCTTTACTCCGAAGCCCTCGCCCTAACCCTCTCCCAAAGGGAGAGGGGACCAAGGTACGATCGTTGCGGCTACTTTGTAGGCGTCGTGCGGCGTTCTTTGAGGCGGACGGCCTTGCCGGTGCGATCGCGGAGGTAGTAGAGCTTGGCGCGGCGGGTGACGCCCGAGCGCTTCACCTCGACCTTGGCGATTCGCGGCGAATGGACGGGGAACTTCCGCTCGACGCCCTCGCCTTGCACGATCCGCCGCACGGTGAACGTCGCCCGCGAGCCGGAGCCCGCCCGAGCGATCACCAGGCCGTTGAAGATCTGAATGCGCTCTTTTTCGCCTTCGAGAATGCGGCAGTGAACGTCGACGGTGTCGCCGACCTCGAATGGAGAGACCTCCGGCTTCAAGCTGGATTTCTCGACCAAGGACATTATTTGTTCGCTCATGATTCTCCCTTTCGTGACTCGCAAGACGGCGACCGGCGGCCGCCGTGTGATCCGCGACCACTGGTCGCGGCTTTACATCTCCAAGGTTCCGCGGCCGATGGTCGCGGCTTTACATTGTACGTTTTTTATTCTCCGAGCAAATCGCGGCGTCGCTCCGATGTCCGCTGGCGGCTGTTCTCTGCTCTCCAACGCTCGATTTCCGCATGGTTTCCGCTCGAGCAACACCTCCGGGGCCTCGAAACCGCGATACTCACGCGGCCGCGTGTACTGCGGACATTCGAGCCATCGCCGATCGCCGGAAAATGAATCGCAGAGGCTGCTGTCTTCGTCTCCCAACACGCCCGGCATCAGCCGGATCGTTGCGTCGATCACTACCATCGCGGCCACTTCGCCCCCGTTGAGCACGTAATCGCCGACCGAAATCTCCTCCGGCTCGAGGATGAGCCGTATCCGCTCGTCAAACCCTTCGTACCGGCCGCACAACAGCAGGAGCCGCTTGTGCCGGGCCAACCGCTCGACGGCCGGCTGGTCGAGCCTGCGCCCTTGCGGCGTGAGCATGACCAGGTGGCCGGGCTCCGGGTCTTGACTCCGCACCTCCTCGACGCACTCGACGACCGGCTCGACCTTCATGACCATGCCGGGCCCGCCCCCGAAGGGACGGTCGTCTACCGTATTGTGTTTCGTTTTCGACCAGTCGCGGATGTCGTGCAAACGCACGTCGACCAATCCCGCTTGGATCGCCCGCTTCAACAAGCTTTGGCCCAGGTATCCCTGGAAGATTTCGGGAAACAGGGTCAAAACGTCGAATCGCATTGCCGGCGATCAACCTTGTTGTTCAGTGGCGGCCGGTTCGTTCTGCGCGGGCGTCTCGGGGCGTCGCCTCGGCGGTGCTTCGGCGACGGGCACTTCGGCGACAGCCACTTCGGCGACGGGCGCTTCGGCGACGGGCACTTCGGCGACGGGCGCTTCGGCGGCGGGGGCTCCGGCGCAGGTTTGCGGCGGCCCTTGGCCGGCGCTTCCTCGACTCGTCGCTCCGCTTGGCCGGTTTCGGCGGCCGCGGCAACGGCGCCATCGGCTCGGGCCGGCGACGGGCAACCGCCAATCGGCCGATCGCCTGCTGCTGCGCCGCAAGGTGCGTCCCGCCGACGCCGTACTTCTTGATCAACACGCTGACCTTGTCCGACGGCTGCGCACCGACGCTCAGCCAATAGCTGATCCGCTCGCCCTTGAGAATCGCCCGGGCGTCGGTCTCCGGAACCATCGGGTCGTAGGTGCCGAGCTCCTCCAACACGCGACCGTCGCGCGGTTTGCGGATGTCCATCGCGCAAATCCGATAGAACGGCTGGTGCTTCCGGCCGAACTTCTTCATCCGAATACGTACTGACACGCGTCTCTCCTGCTAAAGGTAATGGGGTTTGTTGTCACATGGATGTAGGACGAATTTCCAAATCCGTCGATGTTTGCGGGACGGATTTGGACGTCCGTCCTACGGTGTCTTGTCTATTTGTCCTTCTTCCGTCTCTCGTCGCGTCTTTTTCGCCGTATCTCCCGCTCGCGTTCTTTCCGCAACTTGGCGCGTTCCTGGGGGGTCAGCCGCTTGCCGGTGCCTCCCTTCTGCTTGGCGATCTTTCCGCTGGGATCCATCATGCCGCCTTGCGTCAATTCCTGCATCGCCCGCATCCGGTCGCGCATGCCCATGCTCGACATCTTCTTCATCATGTCGGCGATGCCGTCGAACTGCTTGACCAGTTCGTTGACCTGATGCGGCTCGACGCCGGCGCCGGCGGCGATGCGGCGGCGGCGGCTCTGGTCGATCACCTTCGAGGGATTCCGCCGCTCGTCGGGCGTCATCGAGTCGATGATGCCCAGCAGGCCGCGCATCTGCTCTTCGGCGTCGACGTCGCCCAGCATGTCGCTCATGGCGCTCATGCCGGGGATCATGCTCATGATCTTGTTCAAGCGGGCCGAGCTTCTTCGTCTGCCCGAGCATCTTCTTGAAGTCGTCGAGCGTGAATTCGCCCTTGCGGAGCCGGGCTTCCTGCTTGGCCATCTCCTCCTGGTCGAACTTCTGCTGCGCCTGCTCGACCAGGGTGAGCACGTCGCCCATGCCGAGGATGCGGCCGGCCATGCGGTCGGGATGGAACTCCTCGAGCGAATCGAGATGCTCGCCCGTGCCGACGAACTTGATCGGCACGCCGGTGACGGCCTTGACCGACAGCGCGGCGCCGCCGCGGGCGTCGCCGTCGAGCTTCGTCATGATCACGCCGTCAAGCTCCAGCGCCTCGTTGAACGCCTTCGCGCTGTTGACGGCGTCCTGGCCGGTCATCGCATCGACCACCAGATAGACCTGATCGGGTCCCACGCGCTTGTCGATCATCGAGAGCTGGTTCATCAACTCGGCGTCGACGTGCAGACGACCGGCGGTGTCGAGGATCGCTACGTCGGCTCCCGATTCCTTGGCCTGCTTCACCGCGGCGTGGCAGAGGGCGACGGGGTCTTTCGCGTCAAAATCGGCGTAGACCGGCAGGCCAAGTTGTTGGCCGAGCACCTGCAACTGCTGGATGGCGGCGGGACGCTGCAAGTCGGCCGCCACCAGCAGCGGCTTGCGGCCGCGGGTGGTCAGGATCTTCCCGAGCTTGCCGCAGGTCGTCGTCTTGCCCGAACCTTGCAGGCCGCAGAGCATCAACACCGAGACGTCGCTGCGGAGATGGAGCGAATGATCGACCGGCCCCATCAGGCCGACCAACTCCTGGTAGACGATGTAAACGAGTTGCTTGGTGGGATCGAGCGATTTGAGAACCGCTTCGCCCACGGCCTGCTGGCCAACGCGCTCCATGAAGTCCTTGACCACCGGCAGGCTGACGTCGGCCTCCAGCAGCGCCCGTTGGACCGACTGCAAGCCGTCGCGCATGTTCGATTCGGTGAGCCTTCCGCGTCCGCGTAAGGCCCGCAACGCCGAACTCAGGTTTTCCTGGAGCGATTCGAACATGGCGAAATCAGTCTAAGCGGGAACAAGGGGGACAGGTCCAATTTGCCGGAACGGCCCGACCAACCTTCGGTCGGTGCCCGGTGCTTCGCACAAATTGGACCTGTCCCCCTTTTTCCCTCCTGGCAAGGTCAGTCTAGGGTAATCCCATATCTTAACGAACATTGCGGCGCTTTGGCAATGCGGTCCCGCGTGCATTTTGTGCTATGGTTTCACACCGCAGTCGATCATCCGACAAACGCTGATTTATTGCGTACCCCCCGACTGTGGGTGGAATGTCGTGTGAGGCGAACGTAAGATTTTTCTAGCACGGCGGTCAGACGCAATTTCTCGTAGAGCGAAGTTGACAGGATGTGAATCAGGATTTAGATTTTGCGCGGAAGATGTTGTAACGTGGATATTTAGGGAGTCTATGACGATGCTGCGCCGTTCAATCCTTATGTTGGCCGTAACCATTCTGGCAGGCACCCCCTGTTTTGGTCAGGAATGGGCTCAGAAGATGTTCAAGGTCAAGGAACACAATTTCGGTTCGGTCGCGCGGGGGGCAAAGGTCGAGTATTCGTTCGTGTTCGAAAACCTCTACATGGAAGACGTTCACATCTCCCATGCCTACACAAGTTGCGGTTGTACGAGCGTCCGGGTCGAGAACCCGCTGGTAAAGACTTACCAGAAGGGGGCAATCGTGGCAACCTTCAATACGAACTCGTTCTACGGCCAGCGCGGGGCGACGATTACGGTGGTCATCGACCGCCCGTTTTACGCTGAAGTGCAACTGCAAGACCGCGGCTACATCCGCACCGACGTCGATTTTCAGCCCGGAAGCGTTCAGTTCCCGGGGATCGACCAGGGCGTCGGCTATAAGCAGATCGTGGACGTGAATTACGACGGCGGCCGTGACGACTGGAAGATCGTCGGCATCAAGAGCGCCAACCCCCATATCACGGCCAAGGCCATCGAAACCAGCCGCAACTACGGCCGTACGACCTACCGCTTGGAGGTCCACGTCGATAGAACGATGCCTGCCGGCTATATAAACGACCATCTCATGCTGGTGACCAACGATGCCGCCAATCAGCAGATTCCGGTGTTGGTCGAGGGGCGGGTCACGCCGGGCATTTCGGTCAGCCCCGCCGCGTTGTTCATGGGCGTGGTGAAGCCGGGCCAGAAGGTGACGAAGAAACTCATCGTGACGAGCAAGAAGCCGTTCCGCGTGCTGGCGATAACCTGTGACGACCCGAAATCCTTCAAGTTCGACGTCTCGAAGGAAGCCGGCGCCACCAGGCTGCATCAGATTCCGGTAACCTTCATTGCCGGAACGGACACGGGCAAAATCGTCAAGACGATCAAGATCAAGACCGACCAGGGCGAAATGACGCCGGAGTTGGCGGCCTACGCCGTAGTGGCGGCGGCGAAATAGCGGGAGCGCAAAAGAGGTCGTAAAGCAAATCCATCAGCAACGATCTCGACGTGGGGGCGGCAGTCCTACCTGCCGCCCCGCGTTTGAGTTGCACAGGTGAAAGCCGACGGTGTGGCGGTCAACCGCCCTCGTGAATCCTGTCGCTTAGCTTCCTTCTCGTCGAGAGGGTTACTGTTGCTTCTCTACCGAACGCGATTCCGCCGGATGCGGCGGCAGCGCGTACCAGTAGGCCGTGCTGCTCCAGAGAGGGTGACGGCGAGCGATCAGGTCGCTGCCCATCTGCTCTTCCAGCACTCGGATGCCGTTGTGAAACTGGAAGGCGTCGTTCAAGTGGAACGAATAGACCATCGGATGGCCGGGACGTAGTGTGACGAAGCCGGAGACGGCCTTGCGGTCGAATTGGCCCCAGCCGCTGTTGAAATACTCTTCGCTGCCGGTGCCGTGGTAGCTTGGCGGCCAGCCGTCCTCGTCGGACCAGATCATCAAATCCCCCTCGCCCCACCACTCGGCAGAAGGCCAATCGACGTGCAAGAGGGCGCCGACGTATTTGCCGCGCCCCGCGCGGTCGAGCACCACCTGGCAAGGCACGTTCTTCGGCCCAAACTTGGGCGTTGCCTCGGTGGCGGCACGCCCTTCCGACCATGTGGCATGGAATCGGCCCCAGTTGTCCGGCAGCCGGTCGCGCCACTCAATTTCCAATTGCACACGAACTTTCGAGAGAGCGGTCTTCGAGCGATTCTCCAAGCGAAGAACGGCGCCGCGGCAAAACGGCATTGGGAAACAGGCATAAGCCTCGGGACCTTTCGCGCCCAGGAGCATCGAGCAGAAATCGGTGCTGTACTTGGTCACACCGCCTGGCCGCCGGCCCAAAACGGCCGCGAGACTTTCCAACTGCCGGCCGCCTTCGGCATACGCATTTCCGAAAAAATAGCCCACCGGCACGTCGACGCTCGGCAAGTCTGCCCGGTCGAAGGTGATTTGCAGCCGCAAACCCGTCAGCGCCTCGGGCGTCGACGGCTCGACGGTCATCCGCATTTGCCGAATGACGCCGCAGCCCTCGACCGAAATCGTCTCGGCCGAGCCGCTCGACAGGGCAAACGTCTTGTCGACCGCCGGAGAGCGGGGCGGCTCGGGAGGCGTCGATTCGGCCTTCAGCCACGCTTGGCAAGTACGCCGAATCTCCTGCCGCTCCGCGTCGCTCGGCGGCCATTGCAAACTCTTCACCTTCGTGTCGGCGGGGTAGGTCGTGTACGTAACCTGCCAGTAGTTGCCCCACGCCAGCGGGTCCCAGCCCTTGCTGCCGTAGGCCGGATTGACAAGCTGCACTCGGCAATGCTTGGCGTACGGGATCGGCATCAACGTGCCCGGATAAGACTTGTGGAAGACCAGGGGCTACGACAGCGGGCCGTCTTTGTCGTCAAAAAACTTCGAGACCGGCACGTCGATCAACGGTTTCGCCGCGTTATCGAAGAAGATTTGCAGCCGCGTGCCGGCCATCTGCGGCAACAACATGCCGGTGAAAATGCGGTGGATGCAGCCCGGTCCGTCGGCGTCGAGCAGAATATTACGGCCGTCCTTCTCGATGCGTTTGAAATCCGTGCCGTCAAAGTTGCCGCCGGCGCGGTCCCAGGTGCTCGACATGGCAGTATGCGAGGCCTCCAGTTCCGGCAAGTGATCGACGCTCCGCAGCCGTTGCAGAAACCAGGTCAAATCGCGGGCGCCGTCTCGGCCGCCCTGGCCGGTGAACAACCGAGCAAAAGTGACACGGCCACAAGAATCACTGGAGCGACGGAAGGCATGGTCTTTTCCTCAAGGGATTGATGTAGAAGATGCGGCGGCAGCACAACCGCTGCCCCATCAAGCTACCACCACAACCGCCGCCCCGTCAAGCTACCACACCGGGGACGCCAATCGGCCAGTATGTCTTGGCAAGACGTTCTGCCCACCAGGGAGTGTGGTTGCAAAGTTGCAAGCGGCTCGTCTAGTAGAGGATCGGCTTCTTCTTCCAGTCCTTATTCTTGTCGTAGCCGTATTCCATCACCCGCGGACGGCGCTTGCGCAGATTGACGCCCTCCAACCCCAGCGCGAAACCCTCGGATTTCGGGTTCTTGCCCACGCACTCCAGCCGAACGGTGTACTTGCCCGGATCGGGCCAAAAATCCAGCAATTGAAACTCGGTGTTGGCGACCTTGCCGCCACCGCCGTCCAGCAGATTGCCGATCTTCACGCCGTTGAGCGACACTTGCCAACGGCCGTAATCGGAGGCGTCAGTGCTGAGCAAGTTCGGGTTTCACAGCAAGAACTCAGCGTCGACATCGCCGCCAGGCGTAGCCAAACAAGCTTAGACCAGCCGTTGCCAGCAACATCAGCATACCGGGTTCGGGCACGCAAGTCGTGTCGATCACCACTTGATCTATGTAAACCGATGCTCCGTTGCCGCCAAGGAGAATCGTTTCCGAAGGCGGATTCGGCGTTAACGTGAAATCGACGACCACGGTCTTCCAGTTATCGAGATGAGGTATTTCATCCACAAGCCCACCATCCCCGGCAGGACTGGACCCAATGCTGGGCGAGTTGAAGGATCCAGGATCGTCCCAGTAGGTCACCTGGATGCGAATCCATTTTTCCGGTCCAAGATCCGGATTGTTGGGCAGGTCAAAAGCCATGCCGCCAGATGAGTACTCCCAAACTCCCGCGCGGCCTTGGTACTCCGTCAAGTACGTGCCGTCAGTAATGGTCATCAAGGGAGTTCCGTAGCGATTCGAAACGGTCTCGGCCGGCAGAGGATTTGTCGATGAGTTGAAATCCCACTCCTGGTAAGTCGCGTTGTACAGTCCGCGCCACGAAGGCGGGTCCGCATCGTCGGCCAGGAGGCATGTCCCCAAACCAAATATCCCTAAGACAGCAACAAACGCCAAGATTCTTTTCATTTGTAGCTCCTTGACCCATAGGTAGGAATGCCAACCAAACGTGCGGAGAAAGGGCGATAGCGCAATTTGTGCCCCGATGCCATCCGACAATTGGACGTCCCCAACGACATCCATCAAATCACGATTTCCAGAGCACTAGTCTAACTGTGTAACGCGCGCAGCAACCGCTCACGCGGTGCTTTCTCCGCACACCGAATACCTATGGTCCGCCGAACCCCGATTGCTGACAAAAAATCAGGAATTTTCCGAAAACCAACTCTCCGGTGGGGTAAAATGGGAGATTGGATTGCAGGCGCGATTCCGAGGATTCCGGGATTCCCCGGGGCACGAGCCGATTTTGGCATCGTGTCAGAAATCGGCGGTCGGAAATCGGGGCACAGCGGAAATCGCGGGACGAAGTTCCAATTGTGGCAAGGTGGACAAGAACGTCGTCATGACTTACTTTCAGTCGCAGGGCACGGTCGATTACCTGGCTCACAACTTCGATCTTACTGCCTAGTAGAGGATCGGCTTCTTCTTCCAGTCCTTATTCTTGTCGTAGCCGTATTCCACCACCCGCGGACGGTGCTTGCGCAGATTGACGCTCTCCAACCCCAGCGCGAAACCCTCGGATTTCGGGTTTCTTGCCCACGCACTCCAGCCGAACCGTGTACTTGCCCGGATCGGGCCAGAAGTCCATCAGTTGAAACTCGGTGTTGGCGACCTTTTCGCTGTAGAAGTCGAGCGGATTGCCGATCTTCACGCCGTTGACCAACACCTGGTAGCGGCCGTAGTCGGGAGCGGTCGTGCTGTTGAGCACCAGCCGCAAAGGCTCCTTCTTCTCGACGACCAACGGAATTTCGACCCAGGCGTTCTTCGGCCTTTTCGGGCACGTACAGCAATTGCGGCTTCATGTAGAACTCGTAGAGCCTCTGCTTCCTCGCCTTGCCTGCCCCGTGATACTTGGCATCGACGTAATGCCGCCCGTACGCGGTCACCCGTTCAATGCTCGGCAGCGTGCGCTCGCGGGCGCTGGGAGCCCGGGCGGTGAATGTCGGCGTGCCGGTCTGATACCAATACGCCACGCTCGAATAGTCGTCCTCGCCGCTCGTTCCAACTGGTTTCCTGCCCCTTGGGGTTCTCGTCTTTCGAGATCCAGCCGTAGTGCTCGATGGTAACTTCGATGCTCTTGTTGAAGACGATCGGATCGTTGATGTGCCAGCGGTAGGCGCTGGTGTGTCCGCCGACGATGCCCCACTGGTCGAAATACGGCACGCCGGCATACAGACCGCTGGACGTCTTCAATCCCCAGGCCGAGAGAAAGTAATCTTCGGTGCCGGTGCCCTGGATCGAGGGCTTCCGCTCGCCGTCGATGTAGATTCGCTCGTCGCCTTCGCCGAACCACTCGGGGCTGCGGGTGCGGACCGCCAGCACGGTTCCGACGTAATGCCCCTTGCCCTTCGTCTGCAAGATCACGTAGTCCTTGCCCGACTCGGCGGGATACTCTTGCCGATATTGGGCATAAAAGTACGGCGTATCTTCGGAAATCTTGTCCTTCTTGATCCAGTCCACGTTGTAATAGAGCAGGCGGATCGGTTTTTCGCTCTGGTTGATGATTTCGATGCGAATCGACTTGCGGAAGGGCATCTTCCAGAAGCAGTTATAGGAATCGCCGTCGTCGTTCACTACCGGGATGCTGTTGATCGCGGCTCGCTTGCCGAAGCAGGCGGCGAAGAAATCCCCCACCGGCGCCTCGACGCCCGGCCGCGAGTTGCCGTCGTAGTAGATCCGCAACAACATCTCCTGATGGTTGGCCGCTCCCTCGGGCGCCCAGCGTTGCGGCTCGGGACCAAGGAACGTGAGCCAAATATGGGTGATCACTCCCGGCCCCTTGGCATCCAACAGAACTTCCGTCTTGCCCGCTGGAACCGTGAAGTTGTCGGAATTGCTGGCTCGTCGCCCGGAACGCTGTAAAAATCAGCCTTGGGGTCGTAGACGAGTCTCGTCTTTCCATCCTTCGTCGCCGTCTTGTCGCTCGGCGTCGCACGGAACGACGACGACGCTCTCATGCTGCGCCCTTCGATCGGCTTGGTCAGGTCTTCAAGCGAACCTTGGGCCAGCAACACGGACGGCAGCGCGAAGATGACAATAGCCGCGCAGGTGAACAGGCGAGTCATGGCAGAAACTCCGGTGTGAGAGGTCGCGGACGCGGGTGGGACAAATCGGCGGAGATCGCACGGCACATTCGGCGGCCCGGCCGCGCATTCCGCATCGCAGGGACAATCGGCGGCAAAGCCAACCCAGACTGCCCACCCTAAGACTCTACCCGAGCGCAGGGCTGTTGTCAAGAAACAGCGAGTCAAAGCCAAGGAGATGGATTTTGGCGGATAGCCCGGATTATTCAGCGCGCCGTGAAAAGGTGTTGGTTTCTCGTGGGTGCAAGTCCCACCCGGCAACCGGTCGCTCCACTCTCAGGAGCCGGTGGCAAAGAGCAACCGGGAACGGCCTGCGCGACTTGTCGGTAGTGATCCAGGTAGCTCCGGCGTGACCCCGCAATCAAGCGTGTGGATGGATTCGAGGCAATCCGGCTCTGCGCGCCGCTACCGGCGTGGCGACCCAGGGCCAATCAGTTCTCGAATTTGGGCAAGGTTGTAGGGTGGGGCTCGCTTCGCTCGACCCCATACGAACCAACTTAAGGGTTTTGGTCTTTCAACAAAACGGGGAAGTCCTTAAACCAGCGGGTGTTACATCCCAACAAGCTGGAAGAAGGAGCTTCCCCATGCGAATCGTAGCCCAAGTGGCGGCGGCCATGCAAGCGGTGTTTGGAACATCCATCGACGATTTGGCGCGTGCCACCCGTTGCGTCCAACGGCAACGCAAGTTCTCGGGCGCGTCCCTGGCAAGAACGCTCGTGCTGACGGTGCTTGCTGCGGCCCGCCGCCAAGAACCGCGATTATCAGGCGATGGCCGCCAAAGCGGGAGTTCATGTGACCGAAGAGGCCATCGACCATCGGTTCACGGACGAACTCGTGTTGTTTCTCGAAGGAATCCTTCAACAAGCCGTCTCCCAAACATTGGCCGGAAAGGCTGCGCGCCACGCCTCTGTTGCAAAAGTTTTCGGACGTTCGGATCGGCGACAGCACCACCTTGACGCTGCCGGACGAATTCGCCGACCGATTCCCAAGTTGCGGCGGCTCGGAAAACGCCGGCTTGGCGGCCATGAAAATCCAAGTTTTGTGGAGCCTGCTGACGGGCCAACTCCTCGGATGGCAGATCACGTCCGGCCGCGCCAGCGACGCCAAGAGCGAAATCGCGGAAGTTTTGCCTCCAGCCGGATCGTTGTCCGTGTTCGACCTGGGCTATTTTTCCTTGGAACGGTTTCGTCGGGTGGGCGAAGCGAACGCCTATTGGATTTCGCGTTTGCAGCACGGCACGAAAGTCTTCGACGCGGCGGGAAAATGCCTTGATTTGCCGGTCTTTTTGCGGATACAGGGCGAAAACGGCTTGGTGGACATTGCGGTCTTGTTGGGCGAGAAGGAACGGCTTGCTTGTCGATTGATTGCGGTGCGCGTGCCGGAGGAAGTGGCCGCGCGGCGGCGTCAAAGAATCCGCGAGAAGGCCCGTGACCACGGCACGAGAACCGTCGCAAGAATACCTGGAACTTCAAGGATGGACGATTTTCGTCACGAACTGCGGCGCGGAGTTGCTGACGTGGAAGGAAGTGGTGGTGTTGTATCGTGCCCGCTGGCAAATCGAACTCTTGTTCAAGCTGTGGAAGTCGCACAATCACGTGGCGGAGTTGGAACCGGGCGTCTCGCCGCAACGTCAGATGGCGGTGCTGTATGCGAAACTGATTGGAGTGGTCGTGCAACATTGGATTCTGTTGAGCGTCGCGTGGAGCGACGTTCGGCGTAGTTTGCGCAAGGCCGCCGCCATGCTCCGTGATTGGATCGTTCTTTTGCTTGCCGTTTTGGACGACGACGAACATCTGTGTGATCTTCTCTGTCAATTGGGAGCCGCCGTTGCCAAAACCGCCCGCATCACTCGCCGCAGAAAACACCCCAGTTTGTTCCAACTCCTTGAAAATCCAGAACTTCTGGAGTACACCCTCGCTTAAGTTGGTTCGTATGGGGGGGCGGCCATGGCCACCCTCCCCCTCCTGGCCACCTTGATTCCCCAGTCCCTACTGCCTATACTCAGTCCTGTGAGAGAAATCAAATTTCCTATCAGTTGTATGTCAGGAATCGGTGCTCGGTGGGTCTATACGTGGGTGTAAGGTTCGGGTGGCGGGTTAGACAGTCCTTTCCTTTATAGGGGAGCGTAGCTGTGAGGCAACTAATCATCGGGGTGGTTGGATTGATGCTGATTGCCAGCAGTTCTGCCAACGCAAGCATCACTTACAGTATCGTGGACCATGCTGGCGATCAAAATGGATGGTTTCTGTCCGGTTCCATAACTACGAACGGCAACACTGGTGCCTTGAGTACGTCGGATGTGCTTTCGTGGAATTGGTCCATTGTGAACGGGTCAACATCGTACTCCTTTGATTCCACGACGGGGCTAATGACCTTACACGACGTGTGGGCCACGTCCAGTAGCCTGACACTCACGGCTCCAGTGTCCAATGGTCACTCGGCTCTGACGTTCCGGGATTCTTCCTCTGCAAGCATTCAATGGAATCGTGGCGGTCCCCCCGCTTCAGATTACTACACCGCCATGTATAGCGACGCTTATGCGGCTGCATGGATGACAAGTCACCCTAGTGATCTCGTTTCCTCGGGGTACACGATCGCAGAGGCTCCTGTGCCCGAACCCACCACCCTCATCGTCTGGTCGTTGCTCGGAGTCCTCGGCATCACTATCGGCTGGTGGCGACGGCGGAACGCCGTTTAGCGCGATTCCAAATCGTCAAACAACGAAACCCACGTCGAAACCGGCGTGGGTTTTTTGTTCGCCTTCGGCAGTCTTGTGCTGGCTGAAGAAGGATAATGGTTCCGGTCGGCGGCGGCGAACGCATCAACGATAGAACCGAACAGCCGCCCCGCCAAGGAACTCCAAGTTTCAAGGAAACCGAGCCGAAGTGACGGGCAGCAACTGGAAGGCGGGACTTCCGCTTACTTGGATAGAATCGGCGTCCTTTGATGGAGAGCCGCCCCGGCCTTTTCTCCACGGCCACAAAAGGGGACATTCTACTTTTTTTCTCGGGGGCGACCGCGTGGGTGAAGACTCGCTTCCAAGCCCAAACGTTCTGCCGTGGCGTGTTGCCACGACTCCTTGCCGTACGGCGTGCCGCGTTCGATGCACTTCCGCAAGGCTGCCAATTCCGCTTCGCTTTGCGGCCGGTTGACCCAAGCAAGCCAGTCGTCGCCACGGGGGATTGGACCGGGGTGCAACATCCCCGCACGCTTGCCGCCGCACAGCGCCGCCGCCGAAGACCACAGCCAATCCTCCGCCCGCTTCACCAAGTTGGCCCGCAGGGCGTTGCGCTCCACGTAACGCAAGACCGTCCACAAGTGCTCGTCTTCCTCGATCGGAAACGCCTTGAAACGCCCCTGCCAGACGTGCCCGCTCCCATGATAGTGCCGATGATACCGCCGCACGTGCGAAGTCAACAGCCATTGCATCCAGCGGCTCAAGTCCCCGTCGCCGTGCGGCCACAGCACAAGATGAAAGTGGTTCGGTATCAGGCACCAAGCGAGCAACCGCATCGGCAGCCGCTCTCCGGCCTCCGCCACCAAATCGAGAAAGGCGATGTAATCTTCCTTCTTGTGGAACACCTCCGCGCGGCCATTGCCCCGATTGAGCACATGGTAGCAAACTCCGCCCACCGATGCCCTCGCCGTTCGTGCCATACACAGATTCTATCGGCTCTTCCCTCCTCCATCAAGAGAAAAAGTAGAATGTCCCCTTTTGCCCCCTTTTGCCGTACCCTTTTGCCGTATGGCTGGCGTGACCTACGACGACGACGTAGCGTTTGGATGCAACCCCGACACCATGCGAAAGCATCACATCGCTTTGGACGAGCAAGACATCAGTGACCGGGTTATGGAGCAAATCCAGTCGCAAAGTTAGGGAGAAATTAGGGAGATGGAGATATGGAGATTTGGATTTTGGGCGGGCCGAAAAACGAAAAAGGACCTACGCCTCATCGACGTAAGTCCTTTCGTATCAAGGTGCCGAAGACAGGACTTGAACCTGCACTCCCTTGACGGGAACTAGGTCCTGAACCTAGCGCGTCTGCCAATTCCGCCACTTCGGCCCAGCCACTTACATGCATTTCTAAACCATATCGCCCGGAGTTTCAAGGGGTGCCTGAGACGGGGTGCAATCCGCCCCTGCGGAGCCAGCGGAGATACGCCCGGAGATGAAGCCAGGCGTCGGCGGAAAAGAGCCTCTTGCTGGCGCGGCTTTCGAGGTGATAGCACGACGCGGCGCCATGGTACATCACTTGCCAGCCGGCGCGGGCCATCCGCCATCCCATATCGACGTCCTCGAAATACTTGCCGTAGCCCTCGTCGAAGTGCCCGACCTGGGCGACCGCCTCGCGGCGAAGCATCAGGAAGCAGCCGGAGAGCCAATCGCACTGCCAGGTCTCGTCCGGCGCGTGTTCGGCGTAGAAATGACGGGCGACCGTGCCCCGCAACAGCCGGCCCAGACCGCAGCGGCGGGCAAGCACCAACGGCAACGTCTGGAATCGCCGGGCGGCGTAAGCGTCGGAGCCGTCGGCATGATACAGTCGGCAGCCCGACATGCCGCAGCGCGGTTGGCTGTCCATGAAGGCCGCCATTCTCGCCAGGCATTGCCGCGGCGGATCGAAATACATGTCGGTGTTCATCAGCAACACGTAGCGGGCGGTCGAGACGTCGAGGATGCGATTCAGATTGACCGCATAGCCGAGCCGGCACGTGTTGCGGACGACCTGCGTCTCGGGAAGATATTCGCGCCAGGGCTCGACGCCCGCCGAGGCGTTGTCGACCAGGATCAGCCGCATCCGCAGCCCTTCGCCCGAGGCCGACATCGTCCCGAGCAGCCGCGGCATCAACTCCTGCTCATGCGTGTAGATCACGCCGATGTCGAGGTCCATTGGGATTGGTGAATGCTGATTGATGATTGTTGATTGCCGCTTACTTCGGCGGCGTCAACGGCAGGTTCAGCCATGCCAGGCCGACGTCGCGCCGCATGTGGCTCTTGCTGTCGCCCCCGGGAGCGTCGTAGAGAATCGCCAATCGGTCTTTCACCGGCAGGACCGAGGGCAGGCCGATGCACTTTTTGCTCCACGAGCAGTTGCGGCCGTCGAGCACGACCGCCTTGTCGCGCGGGTTCCACTTGTTGAGGTCTTTTGTCCAATAGACCCAGACGGCGTCGGTGTATTCAAATCCCTCCAGACCGACGTGGTTGGTGAAGACGAACCAGGTCTGGTTGGCCGGCTCAAAGTAGAGCGAGGAGTTTTCGATCTGTTCCGCGGGCGGGACGATCGGCTTTGGGTCGATGGTCCACGGCCCGTCGAGGTTTTTCGTCCGCGCGATGCCGATAGTTCGCGGCATCGAACCGCTGAAGAACATCAGATACTCGTCGCCCTGCTTGACGACCTGGCCGGGACTGGCGGTGTCGGCGTAGTAGGTGCCGGGCTTAGTGCGAAACGGCACGACCTTTGGCTGCTTGGTCCACGGGCCGGCGGGCGACCGGGCTTTGGCCTTCAGCGTCAGGTAAGGAAACGAGGGGATCCGCTCGGGCGGCGGCGTGGCGTGGGGCGTGCCGAGGTAAAACATGTGCCAGGCTTTGCCGTCGAAATACGTGACCCCGTAGGAGGCCGACGCCGAGTCGTCCGCGCCCGGCGGGCCGAGGTCGAGAGCCGGCCCCTTCTTCTGCCAATGCAGGAGGTCTTTGCTGGTGGCCAGACAGGCGAGCCAGCCTTTCGGCCCCGCGCCGTCGTAGTGCATGTAGTAGGTGTCGCCGGCTTTGAACGCCCAGACGTCGCGCGCGCCGAGGACGTCGCAGCGGTTTGGCCCATCACCGTGGCGAAGCACGGGCCCATGGTCGGTGGCGTCCATGCGCAGGCGCGCGGCAGGGCGTCCGTCGGGATAAGCGGTTGGGGCGGCGTAGGCGGCCCCGACGGCGGCCAAGAACAACGCAAGCGCGATCGTGAGGTGAGCGGCTTTCTGCATGGTGCCAATATATTCCGCTTGTTCGGGGAAATCAACACGAGAGTTCCGCTTCGCAGGAAGAGCGTAGGAACGTGGGGACGAGGGTTCCACGGGGCAATGAGTGCTCGACCGTCTTACGCGGCCTTTCGGCGGTGATCGGGTCGCGGCTCGACGACGGTCGGCTCTTTCAGCGTGACGGTGGGGCCGAAAAACTGCTCGGTGTGGGCGGCGAAGCGGGCGCCGAAGCTCGTCAGCAACGACCGCAGTGTGGCAAGCTCCTCCTCGCGTGCGACCGGCTCGACGGCAGCCGCCGAAAGCTCGCAGATTTCGCCGTCGCCGTTGGGCAGCGACACCGACAGCGACCAATGGCAGTATTGGCCGACGGGCGATCGCGGGTCGATCCAGCGGATTCGCCGGGGCACATTTTGGAAGGGCGAACTGAACGCCACCTGGCGGATATTCCACGCGCGGAGGGCGCGAAGCAACGTCTCCCAAAGCTCGACGTTCGAGGCATGAGGGTTCCGCTCCAGCGCCTGATCGACGAGTGTACGCAGGCTCGCTTGGCCGGCCATCGATAGGGGGACGTGGCGTCGGCTCGCCAACCGCGCCCAGACGCCGGCGCCGGATTGCACGACTTGAATAATCGCTTGCTTGGCCAGTGCGAATTCGTCGTGGCCGAACAGCCGCAGACGGATCATCAGCACGACCAACGACATGGCGGCGATCCAGGCCAGGGCGTCGAGGCGGAAGATCGTGGCGGCCGTGGCCGCGGCGCCCAGTCGTCAGGCACAACGCCCCCAGCAGGCAGAGGACTTGCCACGGGTTCCAGCCGCGATCGAGCAGCCGGTGGTGAATGTGCTGCCGATCGGGCGTGTCGAATCGGCGGCCGGTCAGTGTGCGCCGCACGATCGCCGCGACGATGTCGAACATCGGCAGGGTCATTACCACGGCGGGGGCGGTAATCGCCAAGGTGGCCGAGGTCTTCAGCGACCCTTGCATGCCCAGCAGGCCGACCGACAGTCCGATCACCATGCTGCCGGAGTCGCCGAGAAAGATGCTGGCCGGCGGGAGATTGTAGATGAGGAATCCCGCCAGCGAAGCGGCCAGAACGATGGCCATGGCGGCCACGTGATCTTGCCCTTGGCTGGCGGCGATCACGCCCAGCATGGCGGCGGTCGAAAGGCCGATGATCGAGGCCAGGCCGTCCATGCCGTCGATCAGGTTCAGGGCGTTGATGCAGCCGACCAACCAGAGGATCGTCAGCGGAATGCCGAGCCATCCCAGCACGATCGGGCAGCCGAACGCCACGATGCGATCGACGTAGTAGCCCAGCATGACGATCGGCAGCACCGAGACGATTTGCAGCAGCCAGTTTGATTCGCGAGGGGAGATTGAAGCGGTCGTCGATGCCGCCGACAAGACAGACGAAGCCGGCGGCGATGATCCATGCGTTGGAGAGCTCGACGAACTCCGGCGTGCCGCCGGCGCCGAGGCGAACCGCCAGCAGCCCGAGCACGGTGGCGGCGTAGACGGCCACGCCGCCCCAGCAGCGGCACCGGCCGGCCGTGCAGCTTGCGTTTGCCGTCGGGGCGATCGACGATGTCGTAGCGCCGCGCAACGCGCGCACCGCCGCCGTCAGCAGCAGCGACGCCGCGAAGGCCACCGTCGATGTCCACACCAACGAGTTCATGGGCAATCCATTGCGGAAAACTCAAGCCGCACGTCGAATCCGTAACGTGGGCAATAGCGAGCGAAGACCGTCGCTGCGGCGAAAACGGCACGTCCAGTTGTTCTCGCGACGGAATCGGCTTGTCTCGGCCGGCTCGCGGCGATGGGCAAGCGCCGCCGCAGACGGCCTCGGCCAAAACCGCCGGGGCCATCGAGAAAGTACACGCCGTCGCTGCCGCCGCGCAGCGCCATTTCGCCGAAGCGGGTGCTCAGCACCGGCAAGCCCGCGGCACGATATTCGTAGTACTTGATCGGATCGACGCCGGCCGTCAGCGCGTTGCTGCGGAACGGGATCAGACCGGCCGAGAATCGCGCGAGGTGCTCGGCGGCCTCCGCTTGCTTGCAGGCGGGCAGCAGCCGCACGTTTGCCGGCAGCCGGCGGGGCGGCCCGACGGCGCACGGCCCGACCAGTTCGATCCGCGCCTGCGGCAAGGCCTCGGCAAGCCGAACGACAAGCGGCCAATCGAACCAGTGGCCGATGCAGCCGAGGTAGCCGAGGACGGGGGGAGAGGGAGACGGAGACGGGGAGAAGGGAGACGGGGAGACAGGGAGAGCGGATCGTCTGCCATCTCCCCATCTCCTCGTCTCCCCCGTCTCCCGGTCGTCCAGTCTCTTCACAGGCGTTGAACACCTTCTCGACGCGGAGGCCGCGGTCGAGCGAACTTGCCGGCCAGAAACGTGGACGAGGCGACCACCAGATCGACCTCGGCCGGCGATGGCGTCTTCGCAGCGGCGCATCGAGCGGCGGGAGAGCCCGCGATGGAACTCGGGAAAGTTGTCCATCGCGTCGAAAAAGCTGGCCGTCGGGATGCAACCGGCGAAGCGCCGCCAGCGCCAGGGCGCAGGGGCGGCCGACGCCGATCAGCAGTTCGTCTCGCGACGGGTGCAGCACATCGTCTCCATGAAACGGCAGCGCGTTTCCTGGCGGAATGCATCGACGGAAACTGGCCGGTGTTCCGTCCGCTGCGAAATCGCTCGATTCTGCGCCAAGCATCGCGGCCAAGCAGGCAGCGATTCAACCAGGCGCCAAGCGGCAAAGGTTCGATGGGCAAGGCCGGCACGTCCAGCACGTGGACGCGTGGGTCGAGCCGCGTCACCTGTTCGCCACCGTGGCCGCCGCGGCGGAGGTCGTCCCACCGCGGCAGTCGGCAAGGATAGGGGTTTACCCACAAGGCCGACTCGACGCCCCAATCCAACCACGCCCGCACCATGAAGTGCGGCCGCTGGGCGTAACTGCCGGCATGAACGGGGAAAAATACAGGAGCCGCATGGGGATTTGGCCGCTGTGATGGGAAGCAAATCGCGGGCCGTTGGCCCCCGGCTATTTTCTCGCGCGACATTGCTGCTTTGACGCCAAAACCTGGTGGAGCGGCAGTTCAACCGCCGCCCCAACGCGAAAAACGTTACGCCGCCTTGCGCTGCTCCGCGACAGTGTTGACTTGTTGGGTATATGCCGCGATCACCTGCTCCGCTGGACCGATCATTTGCATCTGGCCGTGGTCGAGCCACATCGCCTTGTCGCACAGCAGCGGCAGCGACTTCAGATCGTGGCTGACGACGATGACCGCCCGGGCGTTCGACATCAGCGCTCTCATGCGCTCGCGGGCCTTGGTCTGAAAGGACATGTCGCCGGCGGCCAACACTTCGTCGACGATGAGGATTTCCGGATTGATCGCCGTGGCGATCGAGAAGGCCAGCCGCACCAACATGCCGGAGGAATAGTAGCGGACGGGCATGTTGAGGAAGTCGCCCAACTCGCTGAACTCGGCGATCGCCTGCGTCTTGGCTTGGATCGATTTGGGGGTCTCACCCTGCAAATAGCCGCGGTACTGGATGTTCTCCCAGCCGTTGGCGTCGTGCTCGAAGCCCAGGGAGATGTCGAACAGCGAACTGATGTGTCCGGCGACCTTTCGGCGGCCGGCCGTGGGCGGATAGACTCCGGCCAGCAGCTTCAGCAGGGTGCTCTTGCCGGCGCCGTTGCGGCCGATGATGCCCAGTCGCTCGCCTTCGCCGACGGTCAAATTGATGTGTTCGAGGGCTTGCACCTCGAAGCGTGGTCTTCTTCGAGCGGCGAAACATGCCGTGCAGCAAATAGTCCTTGAAGCTGATCCGGCCGTATTGCCGCACCTGGAACTTCAGTCCGACGTCTTCGAGTTGGATCAGACTCATTGGCTCACAGATAGAAGATCATGCGTTTTTCGAATCGTTTCAGGGCCAGCGCGGCGGCAACGACGGCGATATAGGTTGCGAGACACGCCAAAGAGACGGCCCACTTCGAGGGAAGTTGGCCCTCCAAGAGCGGCTTGCGGATCAATTCAAGGAACGCGGCCAGCGGGTTAATCAACATGCACCAGGAGACGAACCGCCGGCCCATCAGCATTTCGGGCTTATACATGATCGGCGTGGCGTAGAAGGCGATCTGCATCACGATCTCGATCAGATGCTGCGAGTCCTGGAAGATCACGTTGGCCACGCCCATGCACACCGCCACCGACCAGCCGACGATGAACAGCAAGGTGAACGTGGGCACAAGGCTTACCAGAGCGGGGAGATTTCCGAAGCCGTTTACCCACCAGACGAGGGCCAAGGCGATGCCAAATCCCAGCAGGAAATGGAACCCGGCGCCCAAGGTGGTTCTCAAGGGGTAGATCGCCAGCGGGGCGGGGTGCTGGCGGATGTAGGACTCGCCCTGTATGAAGCACTGGCAGCCTTGCATCACCACAGCCGGAAATGAATGCCCCAGAACGTCAGGCCGCTCAGCAGGTAGGGCGCATAGTGCGCACCGACATGTTGAACAACTGGCTGAAGACGACGCACAGCACGATCGTCATGGCGATCGGTTGCAGCAGCGACCAGCCGATGCCGATGATCGAGCGGCGATAGCGTTTTCGCAAGTCAATGCGGACCAAGGCCAGCCAGAAGTGCCGCAGCCGCCATATTTCTGAAAAGTACCCGGTCACGCGAGCCTCCCTGCTCGACGCGGCGGTACGGGGACCGCCGGATATGACCTATCACGAGGCCAGTCAAAAGGATACGAGCCCAATGGGGCGACGGAGTATATACGGGAGCGGTGGAGTGACTCAATGGCAGAATTTCACGCGAGCGGATCGGGGGTGCATACCAGCTTTCGCGCGGTTTGGCAGATCACAAGAAAAGGGTCAATAGGAGAAGCTGGGGGTTCTTTGGCAAAATAGGCGCGGCGAAGTGCTTTGGAGAATGGGTTCTTCGGGAAGAAGGAATATCGACATGGGTGGCAAGGATGCGATTCACGCGCAAAATCCTTCGTTGCGGGAGACGGATGGTGAGAAAACAGCCAAACCCCGGGATCGGCTGGAGCGGTTGCTTCGCGAAGCGGCTGAAATGCACCCATGGACAGGGGGTGGGCGCTGGCCAATAATGAAAGCTATGCCCTATCGCGATTTTGACGTTCACAGTCTGGCCCGGTATTTGCATATCACCCCCCAGCAGGTTGAGAAGCTGGCGGAACGGGGCAAGCTGCCCGGCCGCAAGGTCGGCGGCCAGTGGCGTTTTGCCAAGCCCGACATCCACCACTGGTTCGAGCGGCGGATCGGGGCGTCGGATGAAGCGGAGTTGCTCGAAGTCGAGTCGGTCTTGCAGCGATCGGCGCCGACCGAGGAGGAGTGCGAGGTCTGCATCGCCGAAATCCTTCCGATCGAGGCGATTGCCGTGCCGCTTTGCGCCCGAACGCGCAACTCGGTGATTGATGCGATGGTCGAACTGGCCGGGCAAACCGGCTGGCTTTGGGACACGAAGGAGATGGCCGAGGCGGTGAAGGCCCGCGAAGACATGCACACGACCGCGTTGGAAAACGGCGTGGCGCTGCTGCACCCGCGGCGTCCGATGGCGAAGATACTCGCCCAGCCGTTTCTGGCCCTCGGCTGCACGAGCAGCGGCATTCCGTTCGGCGGCGACGGCCCGTTGACCGACGTCTTCTTCCTGATCTGCTCGACGGAAGACCGCGGCCATCTCCGCGTGTTGGCCCGGCTCAGCCGGATTCTCACTTCGCCCGGCTTTCTCAATGCGTTGCACCAAGCCGGCGACGCAGCGGTGGCGCACCAGTTGATCGTCGAGACGGAGGAAAAACTGTGAGGGAGGGGAGGGCCGGCAAGCGATGGCTCGCCAACCGGGCACTGAAGACGCCCACGCCCCCTTCGGCCGTCGCAGTGCTACGCCTTTCGATTCTCTGTGCTTGGTGGCTGAAACGGCCTGAGTTCCACGAATCGCGGGCCTGTCTGAATCGATGGGGGGCCGCGGTCGAATTTGCCGACGCCGATTCGGCGGCGGCCGCGCTCTCTGAAAATCGCGTTTCGCCCGACGTGATCGTTGTGGCGCAGGCGTTTCCCGGCCAGTTTTCGCACGAGGCGATCGACCGTCTGCGGCGATTGGCGCCGTTGGCCCGGGTGCTCGGGCTGATGGGAAGTTGGTGCGAAGGAGAGATGCGGAGCGGCTCGCCTTGGCCGGCGACGATGCGAACGTATTGGCATCAATGGCCCGTCCGCTGCGACCGGCAGTTGCACCGTTTGGCGACGGGCCAGTCGTGTTCCTGGGCGTTCCCTTTGACTGCCACCGACGAAGAGCGGCTGCTGGCCGATGCGGGTGAACGCTCGGTCAGGGCAGGGGGACTGGAGTGGTGCATCCGCTCACATTCGCTGGCCATGGCTGATTGGCTGTCGGCGGCCTGCCGCAGGCGGGGACTTGCCACGATCTGGCAGCGCGACGCGGCGTTTGGCCGCGTGGAAGGAGCGACGGCGGCGATCTTCGACGGCACCGACCTTTGCGACGACGAATGCGACGCCCTGCGGCGGTTTGTCAGCCGCGCTGCGGCCCGCGCCGGTGATCGTGCTGGCTCGTTCCCGCGGATCGAGGACCACGATCGCGCCCTGTCGGCCGGCGCATCGGCGGTGCTCTCGAAGCCGCTCTTGGTCGAGGACTTGCTCGCAGCGGTGGATCGTTCGATCACCGCGAAAGAGCGTAGTAACAGCAGAAGAAGCAGCCGGGGGCCAACGGCCCGCGGAATGTGTGGCGAGCTACAACCACCCTCCGCGAGTCGTTGACTCCCGGCTATTGCTCCTCTGCATGTCGTTTTCGCCATTTGGCGACGACCGATCTCACCACGGCTGTACCGGGATGCGGTCCGCTCGCTGGAAGAGGTAGCGGAGCATCTCGATCTGCTTCGGGTCTTTCGGCCATTGCATGTGATGGACCGATCCGTCGCAGAAGCCGACGTGAAGACAGCCATTGTAGAATCGGCCCAGCCCTTTCGTCGGATCTTTCGGGTCGAACTGCAAGTCTTCCGGCTTGGTCCAGATCACGGCATGGTCGTCGTCCGCCTCGACCGCCATGATCGTGTTCGACGTGCCGTCGGTGATCTCTTTGAACTTCGTCGGCTTATCGGCCTCGAAAACCGCGCCGCCGCCGACCGGCAACAGGTAGTTCGTGCGGCCCTTCTCCGTCTTCGACATCGGCATACGATAGATCGACGGCATCTTGTCGATCAGCGTGCGGTTGTGCGGGCTGTCCCACGGCTCGTCGAGATGGAACTGCTTGAAAAGGGAATCCTGCTCCATGTAGGGCAGAATGTAAACCCGCCAACTCAGCAGCGGCTTGCCGTCCTTGCTGAAGCTGGCAGGCAGGGGAAGTGCTTGTTCGCCGCGTAGTAGTTGTGCATCGCCAGGGCGATCTGCTTGAGATTGTTCATCGACTGCATTCGCATCTGCGCTGGCTCGCATGACCTCGATCGGCGGCGTGACCACCGACAAGCAGCTTTTCGACGCCGCGATTCTGCTCGTTCAGGACCAACGACAAGCCGGTCGCCTTCGACCTTCGGCGCGAGCACGGCGGCCACCTCGTCGTACTTCGGCACGACCGCATCGGACCTCCTTGTACTGGCCGGCCGAGCCGCAGCATTTCGGCCAGCTTCGCGCGGAGCGCTTCGGCGGCTTTGGCATCGGCCGATTTGATCGTCAGGCGGACCGCCGGATGCGGCGGCAAATCGATTCCCGCCGCCGCCCAGCGGACGCCGCGCGTCAGGATCGTCGTCGGTCCGCCGCCGAGTTGCTTGGGGAATTGCGGCAGCAGTTCCTCGATCACCCGCGACGTATAAGTCCGGCGGAATCAGCGCCACTTGCACCGCCGAATCGCCGGCCGCCTCGAACGCCGTCGCCAGTTCGGGGCGTTTGACGGGATGGAATTCGCCGAGCGGCTCCTGTCGGTGATTCAACGGGACCACCAGCGTCCCATCGGACCTCTGCCGCGCGCCGGTCGAGACGTTCAGGGCCGCGCGGATGGTTGCCACGTCCGCGCCGGGCGGCAAGGGAGCGACCACAAACACGCTCGGTTTGCCAGCCCTGGTCGCCGGCCGCAGTGTTACGACTAGATACCATTCCTTAACGCCGGCTTGAATCGCTGTCGCAGTTCCTTCGTCGCCTTCTTCCTTGGTGCTGGCAATTTGGGCCGCGGGAACGGCGTCGAATCGAGCGGCAAGATCGAGCACGGATGACAGATCGACCCGGGTCAGATCGATGTGGGCGACAACCGCCGTTTCCGCCTCGACGAACGGCGCGATCGCCTTCGCCCGGGCGGCGGCGTCGGATTTGGCATCGGCATACGCGGCAGCCGACGCGGCGAGCAGAAGACAATCAGCAGGTCAACGGTTTCATTCTGGTCTCCTCGGATTCTAACGTATGGTTCATTCTAGTCCCAGCTCTCTGCGCTTGCCCGACGCTGCTCGAGCTATTTCGCTTTCGGCATCAGCGTGATTTCGATAACGCCAGGGCCAGTTGACGGGGCCGTGCTCCGACGTTAAGACCGCTTTGTTTCCCTGGCGCTTGTACACGAACGGCTTGCCGTCGAAGGGGTTGTCGGGAATCGGCACTTCGCGCGATGTCGCTCAACTGGTCGGGCCATCGGCCGTCGTGCGCGGCGGCGTAAAGCCGCATCGCCTCGAAGATCCGCAGCATGGCCACGCGTCCATTCGCATCGCGTTTCCGCTCCTTTGCCGCCGCGACTGCGGGCAGCAGCAGTGAAGCAACCGGAATGATCTCCCTGCGCGGCATTTCGTCCGCGATCTTCCCTGCCATCCGCTCCATACCGTTGCGTCCCTCCGCCGCCGGCAAGAAGAACCACTTGAATTGTTCGTCGCTGAGCTCGTTGTAGACCTGCACCGTGTAGAGAAGGATGACTGGGCGACGGGCATTGCCTCGACCTCGGCCGCGGCTGTGGCCCTGTCGATCAGATAATGCTTTGCGCGAGGATAGCCTCTGGATTGCCACCACAGTTGCCAGCATCGACGCTATGCCGGGTGAGGAGCGGAAACCGGCGACGCCGTCCCCATTGGGCGATCGTTTCGACGAAGTTCGTCAGCAAATTCGCCACTCGTCGGGCGAGAGTTTCTTCTTGTCCAAATCGCGCAGTTCGGGAAATTGGAGATAGAGAAAGTTCGATTCGGCTTCGGCGCCCGGCCGCATATCTGACCAGCGGCCGCGGAAACGTGCTCAAAGCCCAGTAGAGATTCGGAGCGTCGGGTTGCTGGATGAACTGCTCCACTTGGTGGGACATCATTCCGCGCGATCGTCACGCCGACCAAGCCGCTGACGAGCGTCGGCGATTTGGCAACGTCCCGCGCCTCGGCATAGCCACTCTGAGGTTCGCACCGCCTCGTCGTACTTTCCTTCGGCGATCTCCAGATGCGCCTTGGCCGACAACAGCCGCGCGTAGGCAGCGAGTCTGCTGTATCTCCGGGAGGAATTTCAATGAAATTGCCCTCGCGGATCGGCTGTTCCCAGTCGCACGACTCGAATCTGTGCAGCCCGTTCGATGTCGGAGAAGATGTGGCCTCCTCCGAACATGCGGATGTCGTTGGCCAACTCCTTTTTGCGATACGCCTTCTCGCGCGGGTCGCCTATCGGGATTTTCATCCACTTTTCGATCCTGGACCACGGGCCGTCTTTCCGCGTAGAATTTATCGAAGAAACCGTTTCGTTCGGCGGGGATTCGGTTCCACCACACGGCCGCGTTGCCGGGCCGGCGTTCGAGAACGGCGGCAAAAGCTGATACTTCAGCGCCGGCCGAGGCTCGGCCGCCGGATACAGCACGATCTGCACCGTCTTCGGCTCCTCCGGCGTGTCCGGCGACTCAGCAGCCATAGCTTGACGCAGCACCGATCGGCGAGAGAACGGCCGCCAGCGTTACGAGGATTCCAGCGATCACTCGCATGATTTGGCTCCTGAATGGGCAGTTGAGAAGCGGTATTCCCGTTCTCAGCTCTGACGGGATCGCATTTCTGTCCCTGCGTTCCTCTGATCGGCTCAGCGGCCGTCGATGGAATCGGTTCCGCGCAGACCGTGGGAACCAGGGGTGAATTCTGCCTTCGATTACGAACCGTGAAGCTCCTGTTTCAAAGACGATCAGTTGTTCCCGTAGCTCAGCACCGGCTCAGATGGGTCGCAGTCATCCGGACGGAGGCGGGAGTCCATGATTCCATGCCGTAGCGGAGCACTCGGTGGCAAGGTCGATAGGCCGTGTCGTCGCTCTGGCCCGGTGGGTGCGTGACGAATCCGCCTTGGCCGACCAAAAGCGGGACAGCGCGCTTCGTCGACGCCGCCGGCGTGCGAAATGCCATGTGCTCGCGGCTGCGACTTGCGGCTCGACGTGCGACCAGTGCCAGCAGCACGGCCGCCACGGCCGTCATCGCCGAGAATGCCGCCGGCCATGCCCAACGCCGTCGGTCGCGGCCGCCGGACGAAGCTGCGCCGCAGCGGCTGCAAACGAACGGGCCGGCCGCGAGCATCGTCACGTGGGAGGCAAATTATGGTTCAACGCCGCCTCTTGGGCTAGCAGGAATCGCCACCGGGGATCGAGCTTATCGGCGCGCGGGGCGAAGCGCGGCCAACGCCGCCTCGAACGCCTTCAGGTCTTCGTCGTTGGTTTTCTTCCCCAAACATGATGTCCTCCAACCTTTCTCGCAGGGCGACGAGCCCTCGTTGGTAACTGCGATAGACCTTGCTGAGCGACATTTCGATCAGCCGAGCGATTTCCTCGAACGAAAGCCCGCCCCATAGCCGGGCGACGATCGCCTCGCGCTGTTCGATGGGCAGGTGCTTCAGGGCGTCGGTTGCGGCGACGGCGTCCAGGCGGTCGCCGTCGGTCGGCTCGAACCACGGTTCGCCGCACGTGGCCGCCGCCGTTTCGCGGCGGGACTGCCGTCCGCGCGACCGCGCCGCGTTGATCGCCCGGTTGCGCACCACGCGATACAGCCAGCCGACCGGATTGTCGGGAGCGACGACCTGACGGACCAGCAGCAGAAACGCCTCTTGGACGACGTCCTCGGGCACGTGGCACCATTGCCGTGCGTAGAGCACCAGCATCGCTGCCTGCTCGTCCCAGAGCCGTGTCACTGCTTCCGGACTGAGGATGTTCATTCGACGTGTCTCGCAACAGCGACCCCAATAGAGAAGACACCGCCGGAGCGGCGGTTTTTCACGGGGGAAGAATCCGTGGAAATCGAAACGTTCGGCTGCGAAACCGCAAGCGGTTGAACGCGTTCCGTTTGCGATCAGCCGGGCACAAGTGCCCAGCGCTTTCCTTACTTCTCGATTTTTCCGAACACCATGCGGCCGGCGCTGGTTTGCAGGACGCTGGTGACGGCGATCGGGACGGTCTGGTTGATGCGGTCGCGGCCCGCTTCGACGACGACCATCGTGCCGTCTTCGAGATAGCCGATGCCCTGGCCCGGCTCCTCGCCGACCTTGACGATGCGGACCTCGATCCGCTCGCCCGGCAGGAAGACGGGCTTCAGCGAGTTGGCCAGGTCGTTGAGGTTGATCACGTGACGCCTTGCAGCTTGGCGACCTTGTTGAGGTTGTAGTCGTTGGTGATCAGCTTGCCTTGGAGGTGCTTGGCCAGCGCCACGAGCTTCAGATCGACCGACAGGCCGGCGAACTCGGGCAGGTCGCGTTCGTGGATGACCAGTTCGATGTTCGGGTTGCTGCGGAGGCGGTTGAGGATGTCGAGCCCTCGCCGGCCGCGGCCGCGGCGCAGGCGGTCGGAGCTGTCGGCCACCGCCTGCAATTCGCTGATGACGAACTTGGGCATGATGAGTTGCCCGTCGAAAACGCCGGTCTCGACGACGTCGGCGATCCGCCCGTCGATCACCACGCTGGTGTCGAGGATGCAGGGCTTGAGCCCTTTGACTTCCTTGGCGAACTCGACGTAGGGGATGATGAAGCGGAAGTCGTTCTTGGTTTGCATCAGCAGACTGATGCAGACGTAGCAGAGGATGGCCCCAGTCACCAATTGAGATGATCTGTAAAGTCTGTCGGGTAATGTGCAGGGGAATCATGCGCCAGCCCAAGGATGTAGGTCAGGAACAGGCCGACAATCATGCCGAAGTAGACGGCCGTGATGGTGTCGAGGCGTTTTCGCCGGATGGCAATGTCCACGCCAATGGTGCCAAAGGCAAGCACGATGATGCCGACGAAAACACCGATGGTGACGGGAATGGAGTCCTTGGGGAGGAGACCGGACTGGATGACCGAAACGCTCAGGCCGGCTGCCACCAACACAAACACGCAACGCAGAATGATTAGGCCCATGATCGGAGTGGTATGGATGGATTGGAGGGTAAGAGCGTATTACGCGTCGGGACCGCAACGTGCAGGCGATCACGGCGAGCATCTCGCCAAGACGGCTCGCGACCAGCCGCCGCCATTAGCCGGCGAGCATTTCCCTTGTTTCTATAATACCCCTATTGTAGGAGCCGGGGACGGAAACAGGAAGTGCCCCCCCTTTATCGATTCTTCCGCACGCAGCCACAATAGCGATTATGAATACAACCACGCACCGCCCTGGCCCAATTGGAGGCTGCCGCCGCCGCCGGCAAGTTGTCGGCGTCGGCCGCGGCCAACATCCGCACCTGGCTGACGCAGCCGTACCTCCGCGAGTATGCCCCCCAAGTGGCGGAACACCTGGCCGACGGAAAATGGACGGAGTTGGAGGAGGCGTTCTGGACCATCATCCCCTTCGGCACCGGAGGGCGCCGCGGCCGGATGTATCCGATCGGATGCAATGCCATCAACGATCGCACCATCGGCGAAACCGCCCAAGGGCTGGCCGACTACGTGAAGCAATGCGCGAGGGGACGAAGTCGCACGGTCCCTGCACTTTCGACACCCCCTCCGCCGCGCGATCCGCACCGGCCGCTTTCCTGCGCCATTGCCTACGATACGCGGCATCGGTCGCGGGAGTTCGCCGAGCTTTGCGCCGAGATCATGGCCGCCGCCGGTTTCACCGTCTTCTTCCTCGACGGCTATCGCAGCACGCCGGAGCTTTCGTTCACCGTGCGTCACAAGCAGTGCGATTGCGGCATCATCATCACGGCCAGCCATAATCCGCCCAGCGACAACGCCGTGAAAGTGTATGGCCCCAGCGGCGGGCAATATGTGCCTCCGCACGACGCCGATTCGGTCGACGAGGATGGAGCGGGTCACCGACGATCCAGCGCATGCCGTTCGCCGAGGCGCTGGCGGCCGGAAAAGTCGTCTATTGCCAGGAGGAAGTCGACGCCGCGTTCATCCGCGCGGTGCTGGCCCAAAGCGTGCCCGGCCCGCGCAATCTGAATATTCTCTACTCGCCGCTGCACGGCGTGGGGGCGTCGGCCGTGGTTCCGGTGCTGCAGTGAGGCCGGTTTCCGCGACGTCGAGATCTTCGGGCCCCATGCCACGCCCGACCCGCGACTTCACCAACGTGCCGAACCACGTGGCCAATCCCGAAAACCCCGCCGTCTTCGACACCATGATCGAATACGCCAGGCACTCCGGGCGCCGAGTTGATTCTGGCGACCGATCCCGGATTGCGACCGGCTCGGCTGCGCCGTGCGGCGGACGCTTGCCGCCGACGCCCCCTGGACCACGTTGACCGGCAACCAACTCGGCTCGCTCCTGGCCGATTTTCTGCTGGCCAACCGCCGCGCGGCCGGCACGCTTTCGCCCCGCAATTTCGTCGTCAAGACGCTCGTGACCACGGAATTGATCCGGCGGGTGGCCGACGACTACGGCGTGCAGACCGCGGGCAATCTGCACGTCGGATTCAAGTGGATCGGCGCCGAAATGGACGCGCGGGGGCCGAAGGATTTCGTCTTCGGCGCCGAGGAATCTTATGGATTCCTGGCGGGCGATCACGTGCGCGACAAAGACGCCGCCGTGGCCTCGCTGCTGACCGCCGAAATGACCGCCAAGCTCAAGGCCGAGGGCAAAACGCTCTGCCAGCGGCTCGACGAACTGTTCCGCCAATTCGGCTGCCACACCGAGAGTCAAATGAACGTCCAAATGCCGGGCGAAAAGGGGATGGACGACATGCGGGCGTTGATGGCGAGGGTTCGCGCCGCCCCGCCCGAGGGCCTCGGCGGCCTGAAAGTCGTCCGAGTCCGCGACTATCTCAACGGCGTCGAAAAGGCGCGTCCAGGCGGAACCGTTCTGCCGCTCGACGCCCCGAAGGGCGACATGGTGATTCTCGACCTGGAGGCCGAAGGGAATTACGTGGCGGTTCGCCCGTCGGGCACGGAGCCGAAAGTCAAGATCTATCTGTTCGCCTACGATCCGCCCGCTGCCGCGGCCGACCTGGACGCGACGAAAGCGGCCCAAACCGATCGGCTGAAGGCCATCGGCGACGATTTCCGCAAGTACGCGGGCGTGTAGCGGCTGCTATGGCGTGTTGCAACAACGACGTTGCGCCGTTGTTTAGCCGGCGAACTCGTTCGCCGCGCCTTCTGGCCGAATCCTGCGGCATCCCGCGGCGTGTAAGCCCGCCGGCTAAACGGCTCGCCCGACGTCTCGTCAGGCTGCGGCTCTTTTCCGGGATTTTGCGGATGGCCAACGACAACATGATCCAAGTCCAGCCGTTGAACAGCATTTCCATGCCGATCAACAGCCCGATCACCCAAATGGCGCTTCGCGGGAATTGGCGGTAGATGATGACACCGAGCAGGAACGTCACGATGCCGTTGAACAGCGCCCAGCCCCAGTGTGGGAAGCGAATCATCATTGCGGCCAGCATGCGAAACGCACCGACGACGATGAACAACGCGGCGATGAACATCGTCAATGACCAAAGCCGCTCTGACGGGCATGTCGAAGATCATGAACCCTGCCACGAGGTACAAGACGCCCACGAGCAACTGCACCAACATGCCGCTCCACTTGCCGGCCCAAAACGACAGAATAATCGTGGCCACTCCGCCAATCGATCAGGGCGATGCCCAAGACGATCAGCACGCCGCCGGTGGCCAACGGAGGCACGACAATCGCCACCGTGCCGCACAACGTCAACAGCACGCCGTACAACAGCAACCACCACCAATCGGAGCGAAGATGTTGGAACTCGCTGCGAAGCCGCTCGCAGTTGACCGATCCGCAGCCGCATTTTTCAGTCGGAACATTTGTGTTCTCAGTCGCTCATGACACTGATCCTTTCGATTTTTTGGATACGGGAAACCGGCACTGGGCCCCCCGAGCCCCGCCGTTCAACCATAGGTTAGAAATCGAATTTCGGCGGCCGCGGCGAAAGTTTCGGCAACCGCTCTTGCTGACAGAACAGTGCAGACCGTCCCGCCTTTCGCGGTTGTGCGGAAAATGCGGGAGAAACAGGCGGTCGCTGATGCGGAAGGAAGTGGAAATAGCCGGGGGCCAACGGCCCGCGGAATGTGTATCCAGCAGCCGCACTACTGCACTGGCCCGCCACTGCCTGCGGCAACGCCTTGGCTGCGATAGCGGCGCTGCGCCACGGCCTTGGCCACGTCGGCCGCCACCCGCTTGTCGAAGACGCTGGGAATGATGTAGTCGGGCCGAACGTGATCTGCCGGAATGATGTCGGCGATGGCTCGCGCGGCGGCGATCTTCATCCTCTCGGTCACCCGCAACGCCCGCACGTCCAACATGCCGCGAAACAGGCCGGGAAAGCAGAGGACGTTGTTGATCTGGTTCGGATAATCGGAGCGGCCCGTGGCGACGACCCGCGCACACGACATCGCCGCCTCGGGCTCGATTTCCGGATCGGGATTCGCCAGGGCGAACACCACCGGGTCGGCGGCCATGAGTTTGACGTCCTCGACCGAGACCAGGTCGGGCCCGGAAACGCCGATAAAGACGTCGGCTCCGCGCATGGCGTCGGCGCAGCGAGCCGGCGATTCCTTCCGGGATTGGTGTTTTCGGCGATCCATTGTTTGACGGGATTGTCCGCCGCAGTCGCGATGCCGGCCGATGGCACCCTTGCGGTCGCAGAGCACGATCTGCCGGCAGCCCATCGAAATCAGCAGCCTGGCGATGGCCGCGCCCGCCGCGCCGGCGCCGAGAATCGCCACGCGCACGCCCGTCGAGCTTCTTCTCCACGACCTTCAGGCGCATTTTGCAGCGCCGCCGAGACCACGACGGCCGTGCCGTGCTGATCGTCGTGAAACACGGGAATATCGAGCTGGGCGATCAGCCGCTCGCTCGATCTCGACGCACCGCGGCGACGAAATGTCTTCCAGGTTGATGCCGCCGAACGTCGGCGCGAGAAACGCGACGGTCTTGACGATCTCGTCGACGTCTTGCGTGTCGAGGCAGATCGGAAAGGCATCGACGCCGCCGAATTCCTTGAAGAGCATGCACTTGCCCTCCATCACCGGCATGGCGGCCCGCGGGCCGATGTTGCCCAGCCCCAGCACGGC
The DNA here is from genome assembly GCA_963815695.1 of uncultured Planctomycetia bacterium. GTDB lineage: Bacteria > Planctomycetota > Planctomycetia > Pirellulales > Thermoguttaceae. The sequence goes on along the minus strand of CAWFIG010000014.1, from coordinate 182,907 downwards.
CGATCCGTCGGAGACCACGGCCACCATGTTCTGGCGGATCGTCAGCGAGAAGCTCGCTTCGGGATCGGCGGCAATCGCGCGGCAGACACGGGCCACGCCCGGCGTGTAAACCATCGACAGATCGTCGCGGGTTTTGAGCGGCGACTTCGAGCGGATCTCGATCTTGCCCCCCTGATGCAGCAGGAACGTGCGATCGGCCACGTGAACGATCGTCACGCCCGGGATTTGCCCTACCCGCTCGACCACGGCTTCTCCATGTTCGACGTCGCGGGCGCTGACGACAATATCGCGGGTGATTTCGCCTCGCTCCGTCTGGACGATGTCGACCGAGCCGATCGAGGCCGTCGGCCTCGCCGATGGTCGAGGCAAATTCGGCCCAACGGACCGGGCAGATCGGGATAGCGAAGCCGGATAATGGTGCTGTACGCAGGACTGTGCTGCTTCACGGTGTTTTCTTGCCGCCAGTGAGCGGGGGCTCTCCGAATTGTCCTCTCCCTCGTTGAGGGAGGAAAACCAGTAATTCTAACCGAACGCGGCGCGGACCTCAATTGCCTCGTTTGCAGTTCCGCCTTTGGGTGGAATCGGCGGTTGTGAAGAAGAATCATGCCCAGCGCCGTGTTCAGAATCAACTCGACGTCTTATTACTCCCACGCAATCCGTCGAGGATATGAAGCTCCGAGCAATCGTTGAGAATAGCGATTTCAGCGATTGTATTGATTGTCGCGATTGCTAGGGATTGGCGCATCTGGCTAATGCCTGTAAACTAGGGGGACGAACTACTCTGTAGCGAGTCCGCTCCCCAACAGCCACGGTGTTTCCAGGAGGTGTCCAATGCGACGGTTGTTCGTGATTTTTGCCCTGGCGATCTTGCTGCAAGGCGTCGCTGCCACGGCGGCCAACGCTTGTTACTGCGGCGCTGCCCGATATCGTTGCTGCAAGGCAACGTGCTGCACCCGGGTAAAAGGCTGTTGTTGCCCGCAGCAGTGCTGCACCGTGACGAAGCCGTGCCAGGAAGTGGTGTACGAAGAGAAGCAAGTCACGGCCTACAAGACCGTGTACAAGGAGGTCGTCGAGAAGGTCCTCGTTGACGCGGTAAAGTACGTTCCGGAAATCGAATACCACTGCGTCAAGTGCACGATCATGCAGCCGAAGGAAGCGAGCTGTTGTTCGCCGTGCGCCCCGCCGCTTGTGGTCCCACTACTTGCACGGAGATGACGCCGGTGGAGTGCATGCGCAAGGTGCCGCGCACAGTATACCGGGCCGTTTCTGATAAAAAGCCCGAGGAGCGTACGCGGGTCGTAGTCCAGCAGATCCCCTACACCGTCACCTGCTGCGTGCCGAAGGTGGTGTGCAAAGAGGTTCCAGTCGAAGTCTGCTCTCCCGTGGCGCCGTGCTGCGCGCCGCGCGGCGCACACAAGTGATCTAACGCAACCGTTCATGGGGCGGGAAGGGGACGGAGGAGATTTTCGACAGTATCTCCGCCGTAAGGGAACACGTCTCCCCGGAAACCTCCTCCGTCCCCGTTCATTTCTTGCAGCCGGTCGGCGACGGGAGTCGCTTCCTGGAAAGCACGTGACGCCGCACGCCGGATAGGTCTTTCCGCCTGCGGCGGAATTGCCGGCCTGCTGCGGAAACGATCGGCAACCTGCCGACACTCGCCAAGTTGCCGCAGCATTTCTCGGCGTCTGCGGTATCTCCCGGCACGTTTCAGATCTCGTTGCTGCGTCTGACTCTTCGGCGTCGCCGGAAAAGTTTCGCAAGACCGCCAGGATTACCAGACATCGACCTCGCTGGTGTGCCGCCACGTGGGAAACAGGGCTACGCTGGCAAAGCTTGTGGGGGTGGAGTGACTGTGACTAAAGGTGGACTGTCTGCGAACCGAAGAAGCTTTTAGGACGATGGGGGTCTTGCCGAAAGTGCCGCTTGCGACACTTTTACTATAAGAAGGAGACGTTATGAAAACTACAGTGCGCGCGCAGCTCATCATGGCTGTCGCAATCGCCTTGATCGGCTTGAACGTATCAGTCGCTGGTGCCGCTGTACCGCCGGCGCCGTCTCCAACGCTCTGGCATTATCTCGGCATTCCCCAGGCGTTCAACAAGATGCGCGACGCCACTTCGAACCGTCGCGGCAATCGACCGAAGGCCGAGCGCCACGGACCCAATCAAGAGAATTGCCGACCCCGAAAACCTGCAATCGCCGAACAAGGCCATCAGGACGGCCGCGGAAGTCAAGGCCGACCAGGACCTGGCGCCCCAGAAGATCAAGGCTATCAAGTATCTCGCGACCGTCGGCTGCGGATGCTATAAGCCCGAGGTGAAGGAGGCGCTGCTCGAGGCCCTCGATGACTGCACCGAGGCGGTGCGCTATGAGGCCGCGATTGCCTTCTGCAAAGCGGCGGGCAATCCGTGCAACAACTGCGACGAGAACGGCTGCTGTAGTGCCGTGGTGATGCAGAAGCTTCACGACATCGCCCAGGGGCAGGACGAGAATTGCTGCTACAAGGAAAGCTCCGCTCGCGTGCGTGCGGCTGCCGAGATGGCGTTGAACGCCTGCCGCCGCAAGGTTGGACCGACACAAGAGCCGGGAACCACGCCGGTTACCGTCCCAGAAGGCAGGGGCCGTGAAACGCTGACGCCGACCGAGGCGCCTCCGATGACCCCGACGCCCGAGAAGGAGCTTTCGCCGCCCGACGAGAAGCTCCCCAAGCCGCCGGCGCCGTCCCTCCAGCCGCCGGAGAAGAAGCCGTCGGTGACCATCCAAATCCTGCCGTCGCCGCCGAGCGACGAAAGCCGCGACGCTTCGGCCGTGGTTCAGACGTCGGCATTGATGCGGATCGAAGTGCAACCGGCCAACAACGGCCAATCGCGATGATGTCGGCGCCATAGCCGGAACGGTCGTCTCCGAATCGGCGGCGTCGCCTGTCGCCCTTGACCCCTCTCCCGCTCGCAGGAGAGGGGTTTTTCGTTTTAGGAGAACTGGTATTGGAACTTCCCGTCGGCGCCCAGCGATACCCGCACGGCGTTGATCGCCTGATTGTCGGCCATGTGGGCGAGAAACTCGGCGGACAGCTCGGGCAGCAGCGTGCGGGTGAGGATGTGGTCGACGTTTCCGGCGCCGCTTTCCACCTCGGTGCAACGGCTGGCGATGCCGGCCACAAGCTCCGGATCGTAGATGGAACGCGGCGCGGTGGTTCTCCTGCATCCGGCGGCCGATCCGCTCCAGTTGCAGCTCCGACGATCTGACCGCATCACGTCGTCGGTCAGGGGGAAGTAGGGCACCATCGCCACGCGGCCCAGGAACGCCGGCTTGAACGTCTTCAGCAACTCCGGATGCAGGGCCTCGGCCAGCCCCGCCGCGTCGGGACGCGTCTCCGGATCGCCGCACAGCTTCATAATCAGGTCCGTGCCGGCGTTGGAGGTCATGAGGATCACGCGTGTTCTTGAAGTCGATGTCGCGGCCCTCGCCGTCGCGGATCGTCCCCTTGTCGAACACCTGGTAGAAGATGTCCTGGATGCCGGGATGGGCCTTTTCCATTTCGTCCAGCAGCACGACGCTATAGGGCCGGCGGCGGACGGCCTCGGTCAAGCACGCCGCCTTCGCCGTAGCCGACGTAGCCCGGCGGCGAGCCCATCAGCAGCGAAACCTTGTGCTCCTCCTTGAACTCCGACATGTTGATGACGGTCATGTTCTGATCGCCGCCGTAGAGCAACTCGGCCAGGACGATGGCCGTTTCGGTTTTGCCGACGCCGCTCGGCCCGACCAGGAGGAAGACGCCGATCGGCCGGCGGGGATCGGTGAGGTTCGCCCGCGAGGTGCGAATCCGCTGGGCAATGGCGTCCAGGGCGTGCGATTGGCCGATGATCCGCGCCTCCATCTTTTGCTTGAGCGAGAGGATTGTGCGGATTTCGTCGGTCATCATCCGGCCGACGGGAATCCCGGTCCAGCCGGAGACGACTTCGGCGATGGCCTGCGAATCGACGCAGACTTGCATCAGCGGCGTTTCGCCTTGGATCTGCTTGAGCTGCGCCATGAGTTGTTCCAACTCCTGGCGAAGTGCGGCCCGCTGTTCGTCCGTCAGTGACGCCGGCTGTGCCGGCTGGTCGGCTTGCGGCGCGGGTTCCGGCTGCTTGGGCGGCTCGGCCTGAGGTGCCTGTTCGGCCGGTTTATCCGCCGCAGCGGCTGCCGGTTCGCTCTCCAACTGCTCGCGGATACTGCGAATGCTGGCCACGAGAGCTCGCTCTTCGTCCCAACGGGCTTGCAGGGCCGCAAGCTCCGCTTCGGCTTTCTGCTTCGTCTGCGTCAGTTCGTCGAGCCGCTCCTGGTGATCCGTGCCCGTCAGGTGCTCGCGGTGCAGAATGTCGATGGCCACCTGAAGCTGCTCGATCCGCCGCCGGCAATCCTCGACTGGCCGGCGGAGTGGCGGAATGGCCGATTGCCACGCGGGCTGCAGGACGTGTCCAGCAGGCTGACCGCCTTGTCGGGCAGTTGACGGCCGGAGATATAGCGATGCGAGAGCCGCACGGCATCGACGACCGCCTCGTCGAGAATGCGGACCTTGTGGTGCTTCTCCAGCGTTCCGACCAGGCCGCCGCATCATCTCGATGGCCAGCCGGCTCGGTCGGCTCCTCGACCTTGACGACCTGAAACCGCCGAGCCAAGGCGGCGTCCTTCTCGAAGTATTTTTTGTACTCGGCCCAGGTGGTGGCGGCGATGGTGCGCAGCTCGCCGCGGGCCAGGGCGGGCTTCAGCAGGTTGGCGGCGTCGCCTTGCCCCGCCTGGCCGCCCGCGCCGATCATCGTGTGGGCCTCGTCGATGAAGAGGATGACCGGCCGCGGCGAGGCCTTGACCTCGTCGATCACCGACTTCAGCCGGTTCTCGAACTCCCCTTTAATGCCAGCCCCGGCCTGCAACAGGCCGAGGTCGAGCGTTCGCACCGATACATTTTTCAGGGCGGGCGGCACGTCGCCGGCGACCACTCCGCAGCGCGAAGCCCTCGACCACGGCGGTTTTGCCGACGCCCGCCTCGCCGGTCATGATCGGGTTGTTCTGCCGTCGCCGCGTGAGAATGTCGACGATCTGGCGGATTTCCATTTCGCGGCCGAGCACGGGGTCGATCTCGCCCCGCCGCGGCCCGCTGCGTCAAATCCATGGTAAACTGGTCGAGCGAGGGCGTTTTGGTCGGGCCGCCGGCGCGCGCGGGCTGGCCGGGGGCCGCGGCCCAGGCTCGGCCGCCGCCGCATTCGCCCGCCGCCTCCGCGTCTTGGCGACGACGTCGCGCAGATCGCGGTGCAACGATTCCGTCGGGCGATCTTCTCGAATTCGCTTCGATCGCCTCGCAGGCGACGCGGCCCAACGTCTCCTCCGACAGCAAGGCGCAGAGCAGATGGCCCGATCGAATCTGCGGCGAGCCGAACTCGACCGAGCACGCCATCCACGCCTCGCGGATCAGGCTGACGACGTGCGGCGAGAGGGCCGGCGGCCGGGCATTGCCGGTCTTCAGCCGTCGATCACCGCCGTCAATTGCCGCGCCAGGCGCGAGACGTCGACCTCGTAGTAGCGGAAGATCGCCGCCAGGTCGGTGTCGGCCGCCTCGAGCAGCTTCAGCAGCCAGTGCTCGATCTCGACGTTGTAGTTGGTGCGCGAAAGGCACAGCCCCGCGGCGGCCTCGAGACGTCTGGCGGCACGTGGCGTTCAGCTTCGATGACCAGCGATTTCAGATTTGCATTGGTCCATGGCAAATACCTCCAGTGAAAAAACGGCGTCGGAGACGGCGTGGATCGAAGTTCGCCACAGCGGACCCAGGTATTCCAGCCGAGCCGCGAGGCGGTCGACGCCGTCACCGCCCAGGCGGCACCAGGGGGCCTCCTCGCCCTTGAGGAGCAGTTGGACGTCGAGATCGAACTGCGGGCCGACGTAGGTCCGCGTCATCTGGCAAAGCGAGCGGCAGGGCGTCGCCCGAGGGGAGAAACCGACAAAAATCGCCATAGCCGACGGGCCCGAGGCGGACGCGAAGCTTGCCCTCCACGTCCCACATCCGCTCGCCGACGACGACGTTCTCGCCCATGCGGTTGTTTTGCCCCTGCGGCTGCTCGGCGGACGGCAGCGACGACTGGTCGCCAATCGACAGATATAGCCATTGCCCGTGAAACTGCCTGACCTGCATCGGCAGTCCGTAGTAGTCGCCCAACATCTATTCCAGCGAGATCGCCGAGCGCGGGTAGTGGGCGAAGAACCCTGCATAGAAGAGGAACGCCTCGTCGTCGAAGTCCACCCGCCCGCGAAGTCCGGCGGTGCCGAAGCCGAGCAGGCTGTAGACGCAGCGGGTGAAGAGGTCTTCGCCCGGCGGCCCCTCGCGACGGGCTTCGCGCTCGTAGGCGAAGGGAAAGCGATATTTCTCCCACGCCCGGTAGAACAGCGAGATCGTGCGGTGGTTGAACAGCATCGAGAAAATCCCGCAGCGCGAAGTCCTTTTCGCGAACCGCGCTCGATCAACGTCGTCGTGTAATGGCCGGGCAGCGCCCCGCTCGGACCGGTCAGCCCGAGAAAGGTCGTGACCATCTCGGGCGGCCCGGCATCGGGCTGCGCATCGCTGACGAGGGGCGGGCGAAGCTCGTCGGATCGCGCCGCTCGGAAACGCTTGCGACGGCAGCACGCGGAATCGCACGGCCTCCTCTCGCGGCGAAAAGTCCTCGCCCACCCGGCGGGGCGGGCGGCCCGACTCGCCGCCGAACGGCGCAGCCCCGAGACGCTCCAACAGGCGCACGGCCTGAAAGAAGTCGAAGCGATACGCCTCGGCTTCGCAGTTCGTCGTTCAGACAAGCACGGTCTCGCCCGCCCGCGGAGGCCATCGTCGCAACTCCCCTTCGCGCTTGTTGGTGGTGGCAATCAGTTTCGAGAACGAGTTGATCGAGCAGTACAGGCCGAGGAACCGTTCCAGAACCGAGGCGAACAGAAACACTCCGCTGCCGGCGAAGCGGTCTTCGTCGAAGTGAATGGCCACCTCGATGCCGCGGCAGAACCCGCCGCGGAGGTCGCCGGCCACGCGGCCCACCACCCGCCGGCTGCGCACGCTGACGATGCCGTCGATCATCGCGCGGGTTTCGGCGGAGTCGGCGAAGTCGTACAGTTTGAGGATTTCCCGCAGCGCGTCGGCGCCGTCCTTCGTAGTCGGCCAACGACAGATGGTTCAGCGAGAGGTGCGAAATCAACCGCCAGGCGGCGCCGCGTTTCGGCGCGGGGCGGAGTGTGCGCGTGGGGCCTCCGCTGACGGTCTCGATCCGCGACACCGGCGCCCCGGTCGTCAAACGCAGGCCCGACTGACCCGGCCGCCACGCGAGCCGATACGGCAGATCGCGGTTCAGGCACGTGGTCTCGACGTCGAGCGTCCAGTCGGCCGGCGCCGACGGCCTCGAACCCCAGATCGACCAGCGACAGGTAGACCTCCGTACCGCTGGTCCGGCTCGCCCGCCGCATCGCTCGGCGGGCCGCCGCTCGGCGTACCAAAACGTCTTCTGCGCCGAGCGATCGCCGGCGTGCTTGAAGGAGTAGAACGGCTGAAACTCCACCTGCTGGTTGTCGGGCGAAGTGGCCGTCACCGCGTCGATCGAATAGACCTCGTTGGCCAGAGGACGCCGGGCGTCGGGAACCACGCGGTACTCGGTCTGCGTGTGGCCCAGTGCGATCGGCTCGGCCCGCTGCTTGAACAAATTCACGATCGGCGTGCAGCCAAGCTGGAACGTGCTCGTCCGCCACGTTCTGTCTCCAGGTCCACCGACGGTGCGTTCAGATAGAGGAACACTTCCAGCCGATTCGCCGGCCTTCCGCAGCACCTCCGGGTTCGAGGCCGCTAGGTCGAAGAACAGGAACTTCTGCGGGAAGGCGAAGTACTCGGACAACAGCCGGTAGCCGAGGAACGAGCGGGTCGGCGCAGGGGAGCATCCCTTCGTCGCGGTCGAAACCGACCGGCTCGGATGCACTCCGGCCGGCCAGCATCACCGGGTCGCGGTCGTTGGGCGAGCTGGCCAGCGCCACGCCGAGCGTGTCGTTGAAAATCAGCTCATACAGCGCGAAGACGTGCTGCGACTGGCCTGCAGGAAGAACCGCAGCGAGTCGAGCGACAGCTTCGAAAACGTCATTTCGTTGCCGAGACATTGCAGTTCCAGCCGCAGCACGGCGGCCGAGCGCGAAGTGTGCTTCGTGGCCGGCGCGGCGAAAGGGCGGCCCGCCAGCCCCGCCGACTTCACCTCGATCGGCCAGAGCGTCGTCGGATAGCAGGTGCGAAAACGGCACGGCTCGCCGTCGATCGGTTCCGTCTCCAACGCCGCCTGGGCGGGAATCGTGTAGCCGGCGACCAGGTCGGCCTGGCCCGGGTCCAGAACGAATCTGCACCACCGCCATCGCCGGCATCGGGGCCTGGTAATGCGGATAGAGCACGCCGAGCATGGCGTCGCTGATCTCGGGAAAGTCGTCGTCGAGCTTCAAGCGGATGCGGGCGTTGAGGTAGGCGAACGCCTCGATCAGCCGCTCGACGTGCGGGTCTTCGACCGTGTCGGGACCAAGCCGCAGCCGGCCGGCGATCTTCGGATGCGACTCGGCGAACTCGGCGCCGAGACGGCGGATGAAGGCCAGCTCGCGATTGTAATAGGGGAGCAGTTCGTCGCTCATCACGCTGTCCCCTTCACTTCGACGGTGCCGGTGGCCGGCTCCAACGACGAGTCGAACACGACCGGCTCCGGCGCCGGCTCGGCGTACATCATCGCGTCGATGCGGAACCGCATGGTATGATCCAAGGGCTCGGCGTTTTCGAGCAGCTCGACGGCCACGCGTTGGAATCGCGGCTCGAAATGCCGGATCACCTGCTCGAGGACTTGCCGGAATCGCTCGCGGCCGCCGGCCGACCGCAAGTCGGCCCGCGAAATGTCCGGAATTCCGTAGTTCACCAGCGAGAGGTCGAGTTGGTCGAGGTTTTCCGGCCAGCCGCGGCACCGCCAGCGGGTGTTCAAGAGGTTCTCGATGTCGCGGCGCACGCTCTGCTTCAACTCGCGGAGCACCTGGGTCCGCGTCTTCGTGGTTTCCCGCGTGACCGTCGGATCATCGTCGAGAAGACGGTCGAATACGGAAGGAACCAGCGGCTGATCGACGTGCGTTTTCGCCATAAGCTAGTGAACTCCCATACTTCATGCCGCAATTGGCGGCGACGCGAGGGGGACGGAGGAGGTTGTCGGGACAAAGTCATACAGGCTGGAAAACGCCATTCCGACAACCTCCTCCGTCCCCTTCTGTCCCCAATAGCCGGAAGCTAACGGCTCCCGGAGTGTGCGGGGATTAGCCTTTGCGTTCCGTGAGTTGTTAGCTCCCGGCTGTTGCACCGCTCGCGTTGATTTCGATCCGTTGCAGCTCGAGGATTCCGAGGCCGTCGTCGCCGATGAGGAACATCCGCTGTCCGGCCCCGCGGACGGGCGAGCCGTCGCCGCCGCGCCAGTCGGTCATGCGTCCCAGGCGGACCCGCTGGTCGGGGTCCGTCGCCGCGCCGGCGTAGAGGGTCGGCAGGAAGACCTCGCCGTCGGGTCCGCCGTTGACCACCATGTGGACCCGCCGCCAGAGCAGGTCGCGCGGACGCTCCGGCGCGAAAAACTCGATCAGTTCCACCCGTTCGATCGGAATCCAATAGTATTTGCCGTTGCTGGTGAGGACTTCGAAGAACGGGGCCGTCAGGTCGTCGACGTCGCGCAGGCCGTCAAACGGTTTGCCGTTGCAGGCGCCGCTGACGACGGGCCGCTGCCGTTCCGCCTCGTCCAACAGCGCGACCGCCTCCGCCGATCGCCCGTCGCGACCGCAGACCGACGCTTCCAAACAACACTTCAGCGACGGCGTGGGCAGGTCGAGGAATTCGGGAACGCGTCCGTCCGCGAAAAACTGCTGCCGCGCTTGCTCGGCGCGGATGAGCTGCCGGAACATACTCAGCCCGAGCATCAGTTGCGGGTCCTGCTGTGCCAGCGCGTCGAGCTGGGCATCGGCCCGCTGCAACTCGCCCGCGAAGCAGAGCAACTCACAGAGGAAACCTCGCCGCGACTGGTCGGTCGGATGCCGCTTGACGTCCTCGGTTGCGCCGGCCAGCGCCTCGCTCAGTTGTCCCAGCTTGAAAAGTTCCTTGGCGTCCATTCGCCATGTCTCCTTTCTGGCGCGATTAAGGCGCTGTAAAGGAATAAGTTGTGCATTTCATCGTAGGGCGGACTTCAGTCCGCCTGGAAAACACGGGACGGATTGAAATCCGTTCTATAACCAGGGGCGGATTGAAATCCGCCCTGCAACCATTCGTCAAGTTATTCTGTTACGACGCCTAACCGGGGTGTGCAGGGGCCAACTCGGTTGCCACCCGGATGGCAAGCGACAATTCGTCGAACTCGGAGTGGGGCCAGAGATGCGCGACGCAGAGGTAGCTGCCCGGCTTGTCCGGATGCGGGCGGACTCTGACGCTCGCCTGGCGGAGCGGGTACTCGGCTTTCACCCGAGCCGAGGCTTCGGTGTCGGCCGACACGTACTTGGCCAGCCATCGCTGCAAATAGCGCTCGCACTCGTCGGCTTCGACGAAGGTGCCGATCTTGTCGCGGGCAAGGATCTTCAAGTAGTGGGCGAAACGCGCCACGCACAACATGTATTGCAGCATCGCCGAAAACCGCGCGTTCATCGTGGCGGCGAGCTCGTCGTACCGCTTGGGCGCCTGCGTCGATTGGTTCGTGTAGAACACCGAGAGCTCGGTGTCCTTGCAGTGACACAGCGGTATGAAGCCGAGTTCGCCCAGCTCTTGCTCGCGCACGTCGGCGATGGCGACGTCGGTCGAGCATTTCTGCGCCACGCCGCGGCGGTCGGTGGAGAAGGAGTGGACGGGCAAGCCGGTGACGACCCCTCCGCCCACGACGTCGCGCTGCACGCCGCGGATGCTCGACGGCCAGCCGGATTCACCGAACGCCCGTACCAACACGGCGACGAAGGCATAGGCCGCGTTTCCCCACAAATAGCCGCGTTGGTCGGGCCCGGCCACCGCCTCGGAGAAGCCGAAACCATCGACGCGCGAGCCGTCGTCCTCGTAGGGCAGCCGCAGCAGAACGCGCGGCAACGTCAGGCCGACGAAGCGCGAGTCCTCGGTGTCGCGGAAGGCCTTCCACTTCAGGTAGTCGAGCTGCTGGAAGGTTCTCGGCAGGTTCAGCGGCTGCTCCAGCGAGACAAAATCGTCCAGTCCGAACATGGCCGGATGCACGCCGCCGATGAACGGCGCGAACGCCGCCGCCGCCACGTGGGAAATGCCCGTCAACGTGGCGACGTCGTCGATCGGGTGCTCGGCGCTCGGCCGCGGGTGGACCTCGTAATCGCCCAGCAACACCCCGAACGGCTCGCCGCCGGGCGAGCCGAACTCGTCTTCGTAGACCTTGCGGAACAACTGGCTCTGGTCGAACTCGATCGCCGAGGCGATGTCGCGGGCCAACTCCTTCCAGGAGACGCCGAGCACGCGAATCTTGACGTTTTCGACTTCGGCCGCCTGTTCGGCAAGATACCGCAGCCCTCGCCACGAGGCTTCCAGCTTCTGGAAGGCCGGATGGTGCAGGATGGCGTTGAGTTGCCCGGTGATCGCGGCGTCCAGCCGGGCGACGTCGCGGCTGAGCATCTGCTGGATCCGCCGCTTGTCGGCCGCGCCGCGGGGCACGGCCGACAAATCGAGCCATAGCGCCAGCGCTTCGCCGAGCGACGCCTCGCGGAGAAAGCGCTCGAGCAGGCCTGCGCGGCTGCGGCCCGCTCTGCGGAGTGGTCGCGGCGATCGCCACGTCGACGAGGCTAGGCGGCAGCGGGCGCGCCGCGACCGTAGTCTCGGCGCCGCCCGCCGAGGGTGCGTCGTAAACACTTCCCGCAGATTCGGCGATCATGTCGAGAGTTTCGGAATTCGGGCGACCATCCGCAGCGAGGTGGTCAGCTCTTCCATTTGCAGCCAAGGCCGCAGCCATGCGATGGCGTTGTACGATCCGCGGCAGCCGGGGATTTCCTTCACCTCGATCTTCGCCTCGCGCAGCGGGTAGCGAGCCTTCGTCTCTTGGCTCGGCTTCGGATCGGCGCTGACGTAGTTGGCGATCCAGCGCTCCAGCCAGGCCTGGCAATCCTCGACCTCCATGAAGGAGCCGATCTTGTCGCGAGCGATCACCTTCAGGTAGTGGGCGAAACGCGACGTGGCCATGATGTACGGCAAGCGGGCGGAAATCGCCGCGTTGGCCGTCGCCTCCGGCCGGTCGTACTTCTTCGGCTTCTGCGTCGTCTGCCGCCGAAGAAGACCGAGTAGTCGGTGTTCTTGTAATGGCACAGCGGCAAGAAGCCCAATTTGCTCAATTCGGCCTCGCGGCGGTCGGTAATGCCGATCTCGGTGGGGCACTTCAGATCGAGATCGCCGTCGTCGCTGGTGAAGACGTGGGCCGGCAGGCCCTCGACCTTGCCGCCGCCTTCCGCCCCGCGGATGGCCGTGCAGAACCCGTACTTGGCGAAGGCGTCGGTCAGCCGCACGCCCAGCACGTAGGCCGCGTTCATCCAGGCATACTGGTCGTGCGGCACCGGTCTTCGCCTTGCCCTGCTTGTCGAGCTCGACCTCCTCGTACTCGAATTCGTCGACCGGCTTCGTATTGGCGCCGTAGGGCAGCCGCGAGAGCACCCGCGGCATCGCCAGCGTCACGAAGCGGGAATCCTCGGAGTCGCGGAACGACCGCCACTTGGTGTACTCGACCGTGTCGAAGATCTTCGCCAGATCGCGCGGCTTGGCCAGCTCGACGAAGTTCTCGAAGCCGAACAGTTTCGGGGACGCCGCCGAAATGAACGGGCAAAACGCCGCCGCCGCCACGGCCGACATCTTCCCCAGCAGGTCGAGGTCTTCCGGATGGTTGGTGAACTCGTAGTCGCCGACCAGGGCGCCGTAGGGCTCGCCGCCCGGGCATGCCGAATTCGTTCTCGTAGAGCTTCTTGAAGATCTGGCTCTGATCGAACTCGACCGCCCGATCGACGTCCTTGAACAGTTCGCGTTTCGAGACGTTCAACACCTTGATCTTCAGTTGCGCGCTTGTTTCGCTGTTCATCACCAGGTAATTCAGGCCGCGCCAGGTCCCTTCGAGCTTCTGGAACTCGGGGGTGTGCATGATGGCAGCCAATTGCTTGGAGATCGCCGCGTCGATGGCCTTGATGCCGGCGTTGATGGTCCGGGTGACGTCCTTGTTCCAAGTGATCGTGCCCTTGAGGGCCTCGTCGGTGAGCGTTTGCAGGAGTTCCTGGGCACGCGACTGTTCGGTCTGCTTGGTGGCCTTGATGGCCTGATCGAGAATACTGCCTTCGCTGACTGCGGCCTGGGCGGCTCCCGGTTTTGCGATTGCTTCTTTGCCTGTGCTCATTATTCACCATCCTTCCCTGGCTTGTCCGAGGCCCTCTTGCTGAGGTCGTCGGCGAGTTGTTTGAGGGTGTCGGTGTTCTCCAGGACCTGCTCGATCAGGCCCTCCAATTCCTCGGAGCGGTCGACCTTGGTCAACAGGTCGCGGAGCTTGTCGCGGGTTTCCAGGAGCTTGCGGAGCGGCTCGACCTGCTTGACGACGTTGGTCGGGGCGAAATCGTCGATCGAATTGAACTTCAACTGCACGCCCATTTCGCTGCCGTCCCCCTTGAGCGTGTTTTCGACCTTCATGTTCAGCCCGGGGGTCATCCGCGTCATCACGTCGTTGAAGTTGTCGCGGTCGATCTGGATGAACTTCCGCTCTTTCATCGGTTTCAGCGGCGCGGTCGGGTTGCCGGAAAAGTCGCCCAGCACGCCGACGACGAAGGGGAGTTCCTTCTGCACGACGGCTCCCTCGGTTTCCACATCGTAGGTGATGTGTACGCGCGGCGGGCGAACCCGCTTGAGCTTTTCATGTATGCTTTCAGCCATCACTTGTTACCTCAAAACGTGGTTTGGGGAGAAGTATTACGAGGTCTTGTCGGGACGAGTGATGCCGACGAGCTTGAACAACTGCAAGCGCGCCGGCTCCTCGGGGATCAGTTCGGTCAATAGATCGGGCAGGGGCATTCGGCCCCATCGCACCGCTTGTTCCAGAGCGTACGAGATGGGGGAATGGGGCTCGGTGCGCTTGAAGAACTCCGCCACCTGCAAAAGCGATTGGAAGGCGGCCTCGCGGTTGCGGATGGGCCCCGACGACTTTCGATCGCCGCCGTCGGCCGCAGCGCCGTCGGCCGCGGATTCGGCGGACGCGTCGGGCAGCCTGCCTCGACACAGGTTTTGCAGCAGGTCGCTGCATTTTTCCAGCGCCTCGCGAATGCTGGAAGAGGGCGGCGCCAGCGAATGGCCGCTCTCATCCACGCCGCACTTCTCGTTCAACACCGCGCAGAGCTGATCGAATTCCCGCAAGCTGGCCGTCACGTCGTCGAGGTGATTGGCCAACACGTCGATGGGGGTCTCCAGCACCGCCTGGTCGAACACTTGCATGGTCACCGCCCCGCGCTCGATCCGCTGTGCCCGCTTGTCGGGATCCTCCACGCGATCGAGATCGGCCGCCTGTTCGTGGTCGGCGCAGCTCGACGCCCGGGTGGTTCCATCGACCGTGACCGGCACCGTAAGGATCGGCCGGACAAGGACGCCGTCGGCGCCGTCGCCGTTGAGGCCCGTCAGCGGCGCGGTGCGGGTGTTGACGCCGTCTTCGTCGGGAAGCGGATAGATATTGTCCCAAAAACGCTCGACCAGTTCGCGCAGCAAGCGGAAGCCGTCGCGCAAGCCGGCGTAGCCGTGTTGGCGGACCAACGCTTCGGCCAACCAGGCGGCGACCTCGAGATCCTTCGCTTCCTCGGCGATCACCTGCGGAGCGAGCGTCAGGATCGGCTTCCAATCGGCGGCGTTGGGCCCTTGCCCGCCGTCTTCGCCGTCCTCGTACGCGAAATTGCGCTCGGCGGACCGCGCCGCCGCTCGGGCGTCTTTGATCTGGTGGTAGAGCGACGTGCCGGAAAAGTCCGCGCGCAACGGTTGCCCCGCAGGGTTCTCGCCGGCGATCGGCTCGAGCAATCGGGCAAAATCGAGCACTTCGGATGAGGCCATGGCTATTGATCTCTCGCTGGGAAGACGGTGTCAACGGCCCACTCGCCAATCCAAATTAGCTTCTTCTGAGCAAGTACGCAACCCCCCCCGCCTGGCAGAATTTGCAGCGTGGGCTTACGGTCTCTCGGAAGATCAACCGGGCCTCATAATACTAACGCGAAGCGCAAAAGAGGCAACCCGTCGTCCCGCCCTCGCTTGCGCTTCGCGTTGGTATCGGCGCAGGAATTGCCCACGCCACATGCCGTACGTCAGGAGCCCAGACCGGCCAGCCGCAGGGATCGTGCCAGCCGCTGGAGGCTCTTGGCGTGCAGCCGGCTTGCCCAGGACTTGCTGATGCCGATTTTTCGGCCCGCTTCCTCCAAAGTGGCGCCCTCAAAATAAGTTGCGCGGATTAGTGCGGCTTCGTCGGGGGGCAGGGCGTCGATGAGTTCGCGAAGTTGTTGGCTGACCTCGCTGCTAACGACCTCGGAAAGGGGCGTCGGCGCGGAAGGATCGGGCAGGCCGATTGGATCGCCGCCGCCGTCCTCGTCCGATCGGATGCGCGACGTGAGGTATACCACCAGCAACGACCAACTGACGTCTCGAAACCGGCGAGCGCCGGCTTCATCCCGGTCGGCGTCCGCCGGTTGGCTCTCGGCCGACGCGGAGAGCGCCTCGTTGGCCATCCGCTCGTAGCGAACGTGCTCGTAGTGGGTCCGTCCGAACCAGCTCATCTTCGACAAGCCGTCATAGATGGCGCCGCGGATGCGGTAGTACGCGTAGGTGGAGAACTGGTTGCCGCGAGCGGGATCGAAGTCGCGGGCCGCCTCGACCAATCCCACCTGGCCGTAACCGATCAGGTCTTCGACGTCCACCCCCTGCGGCAGTTTCCTGTGAATTCTCGCGGCCAGAGACCGAACCAGCCCTTGCCCCTGTTCGATCAGATCCTGCGGCGAGGAAGACAGGCAACTCACGGCTGTTCTCCTTGAAGCCGAGACCAAAACAGCGTCAACAACTCGTGCGCCTGGGGGTCGTCCATTTGGGTTTGGGCAACTTGCAGGAAGGCGGCTTGCCAAAACTCGCCCGTGCCGGCGCCCATGGAGAGATGCGGCGACAAAACCGCCTCGACCAGCGCGGCGGCGACGGGCTGCACCGTCAGCGGCCGGCCGCGATAGCGACGAGCCACCTCGCAGAGGCCGTCCCGCTCTGCGGGGCTCAGGCAATCGTAGCCGCCCTCCCCCTTCGCGGTTTGACGCAGCACTTTCTCCCAGAGCGACGCGTCGATCGGCTGGGCCGACGGGGGCTCGACTTCCGCGTGCGGCCGCTCGGCCGGCTTGTCAAAGTCTCTGGATCCGAATCCGGACACGCCGGCAACCCTCCCTTTCTTCCGAAAAAATCAGTGCAACCACTTCCAAACGATAATCCCCACCAGTCCGAGCAGCAGAACGGTGCTGACGGCGAAGCTGACGTTGGCCAACGATTGAAACTTCCCGTCCAGCGCGAGCGCCTCGTCCATCCACTCCAGTTCTTCCTGCTGCTCCGGGAGCTTGTCGAAAACGCCTTTCACGAATGCCTGACGGTCTTCCGTATCGCCGGCGGCGGCGAAATAACAGCCGCCGAACAGCAGGGACTGATTCTTGCTCTTCTGGTCGGGATCGAAGCCGAAGGCGTTGGCGAGGATGGCTTCCAGCCGGCTTTGCACGTTGCGGCGAATCTTGCACAACAGCGCGTAGAGCTTCCTGTTGCCGGGCTTTGTCAGCGCCCTTGCTCGCGGAACAGCGCATACACCCATTCCTCGAAAGCGCCGCAGGCATGGGCACAGACCGCCTCCAGCCGCTCGTCGATGGGTGGATTGGCCAGCAAGAACCCCTTGCCGAAGCGCTGGTTCAGGGCGCGATCGCGTCCCACCCGCCGCACCAACTCCTGGAAACCCCCCTCTTCCTCCAGCCCGATCACCAACGCAGTGACCGGACAGCGGACCATCAACCGCTTTTGCAGCGTTGCAAGGTCGCGCTGCACCGCGCGTTGCAACTCGATCGCTTCGGGAACGCTTCTGTGAATGAGATTAAAGGGGAGCAGAGTGACGATGCCGTTGATCGGGCAGAGCGGCTGGCGGATGCGGCGCACCAGGCGGCAAACGTACTCCAGTCGCCGCTCCAGATCGCCGGCGTCGTGCTGCGGCAGCTTGGTGACCCGCTTCTCGGGGACGTTCGGAACGTCGATCGATCCGACGTCGGGACCGCTATGCGAGAGGACCATCGTGCCGCGGATGTCCATCGTGCGCGGGACCGCGGCCCGTTCCGCGGCGGGCCGACTTCGCGGGGAATCGCCCGGCGACGGTCGGTCGGCAACGATCGTTCCGCGAATCGAGGCGGCGGCGGGCATGTCCGGGACGGCGTCCGTCCGCCGCACCGACTCCTGCGACGCCTCCACCGCCAAACGAGACAACCGGCTCAGGCAGGACGTGTCGGAACAGACCAGATAGACCCCCTCGGCACTGCCGTACCAGTGCAGCGCGGCCGGTCCCTTGGGAGTTTCGCGAACGTTCAGACTGAATCGCGTGGCGTCGAAAATCGCCTTCTCCTGCCATTCACTGCGCTGCCCAGTATCAGGAACAGGGGCGTCTGCATCAGATCGATGCCTTGCCGCTCCAATTCGTTCAGGCCGGCCTTCCAGGCGTGGTCGATGTCGGGGAAGGGCGAAATATCGCCTTCCAACCAGAGCAGCAGCGTCTTGTAGAGGATGATCGGGATGATTACGACCAGTGCCGGCACGACAATCCAGAACGTGATCCCCAGCTTGGCCAGTACGGCCGCCCGATCCTCCCGCGCGATGTAATACACCGCCGCCGCCACCGCCACGATGATCAGGACGATCGCAGTCAGGATCGCCACTCTGGCGGGCAACGAAATCTGCCGGAATCGCTGCGAGCCGGAAAGGAGCTTGCTGGGCGTCGAAAGCAGCGCCCGAAGCGGATAGGTCACCAGATCGAGCATCCGGCGCAGGAAATACATCATGATGACGTCCTACACGGGCCTCTGCTAGCTTTGCGGCCAGAACAAGGCGATTGCGGTAAAAACGACGAGGATGAACGCTACGAACATCGACCAGACCAACATCGACGAGCCTTCCAAGGGGGGTGCGCCGAGAATCGGCTCGCTGCCGTCGGAAATCGAAGGACGACCTTGGCCAAGTTGAATCGCCATGGCAGTCTGCTTGGCCCAGGTCTCCAGGTCGGGGGGGAGTTGCTGCGGTTCCGCCAACGCGGCGGCGGCCATGGGATCGCGGTAGAGGCCGCGAAAGCCGAGCACCACGCAGAGATAGAAGACCTCCAAGGCGTCCTTCTGCGGCAGAGCCGCGGCTTCCCGTGCCTTCGTGTAGAACTGCTCGTTCCGCAACCGCGTCTTGAAGGTCTCGACCTCCAGGGCGTTCTCCTTCCACCACCCGCGTCCTTCCCAGGGCGCATCGACGATCAGCGCGTCGTCGATCCACGAAACCAGGGCGTACTTGGTCAGTTGCCAGTCCTTGCCGCCGCCGAGTTGCCCCTCGGCCTGGTCCAACCAGCCGTTGATTCGCAGTCGTTCCTCCTTGGTCGACGGGTTTTCGCCGGCCTCGATCCGTTCCAGCAGCCCGAGAACGTGAGTGAAAATGGGATCGACGGCTTTGCTGAATTTCGGCGTCATGATCGGGTTGGCACTGCAAATAGGGCAAACTGAAGGGCAAACTGCCTGCCGCGAACCGAAACGACCAGCTTGCGCTGTCCCTGCAACTCGCTGCGGTTGACGATCAGCACGTCGGTCAGGCGCATGGCCAACGTCTGCGTCTGGAGAACGTCTTTCCAGGGCGGCATTTTGCCGGCTGATCTCGAAGTAGATCCAATCGCGGCTCGGCGGCAGGGCCCGCGGCGCTTGCGAAAGGGGCGTCAAGTGCAGCCCCTCCGCCCCGTGCTCGAACAGAGCGTCGACCTGCCGCGTGCTGCCCAGTTTCCAGTCGAGCGCACCGGCGGAAAGCAAATCCAAGCACTCCTTCGGGTTGAGGCTGCCGCGCATCACGCCCACGAACCACTGCCAGTCGGCCCCCAGCCACTTCGACTCCAACGTGACGCGCATCCCCTTGCCTTCGCCTACGAAGAACCGCTGCTCGTACTCGTAGTCGCGGATGCTGGCCAGCAACAACTCGATCTGTTCCTTGACGTAGCGGAAGATGCGGGCCAGGTCGTCGTGGTCGTAACGCGGCAGGTCGGGCAGACGACGGTTCGGGCCGAAAATCGCCAATCGGCCCACAATCCGACACATTTCCGCGTAGGCTGTCAGCGGGTGAACGCCCGAGGCGAACGCCAGCACTCCCAAGGTGGCATAGGCCACGTTCAACTGCGCGAGCATCAGCAGGCGATCCAAGTCGCCCGGCTCCTGGCTGGCCAGGGTGATGCCGCGATTGGTGACCTGCTCGCTGAGCACTTCGATTTTCTTGCCGATGAGGTCGTAGACCGCCCGCACGACGCCGAGCCCCAACGGCGGCCATGCGTCGATCGCCAGCAGCGGCGGGGCGTACATCACGTCGAGTTGCGGCGTCGCCTCGTGCTCCCCGGCTCGTTGAATCTGCGCGATCGGCAGGACTTCGTAGCCGGCGAGGTCCTGCGTCGAAAGCAACAGCTTCACGTTCAGGGAGCGGAACTGAATCTCTTGGTCGTTTCCGCCGGAACTCTCGTCCTGAACCGCCTGCGAGGCTTCGGCGTAGCGGTGTTTTCCGGCATCGGCCCCGGTGGCCACGTTGACCGCGCCCATTTTCAGCTTGGGCACGGCGAGATAGACCAGCACGGCCTGCTCCGCCGCAAAGGCCTCGTTCAGCGGCACACGATCCAACTCTTGGCCCGGGTCGATCGTGATCAGCGTCCCGTCTTTCATTCGGGCATGGCAGACGTTGACCTGGACCTGGTAGTTGGCGATGGCTTCGCTGCTAAGCTCGATCTGACGGATTCCGTAGTAGTACTGTTGGTCCCACCGTTCCGACGTGCGGACGATTTCGGCCCAATGGCGATCGGCAGCCTGGAAGTGATGAGGCCGCAGGAACATGCCCTCGGACCAGTGGACAGGCAAATCGTGCATAGTACACCCCGCGGAAGTGACGATTGCGCAGACCCAAGTGTATAGGATAATCAGCCCCGCTTCAAGCGTAGTAGCGTAGGCTACTTCCCAAATTGTTCGGCTGTCGCTAGAATGCCCGAGGCGGTTGCCCGCAACGGTTCGACGGCTGGTCTAGTCGTCGCTTGGGTCGGCACTTGCCCCGCCAGCCCCCGGTTGGCAGCGCAACTGCCGCCCCAACGCTGACAAGCATGACGCGGGCGACTGGCAGGGTGATCCGGCGTGATGCCCAGAGGCCCTTCTCACGAGAGGTTCGGCGACCATGTCCACAGAAGCCGCTCCGTCTTCCCCCGTCTCTCACGGCTGGCGAGCAAGGCCCAAGGACGCCGCGGCCGGCGCCAGAGCCCGGTGGATCAAACGAATTGTACTATCCGCGGTCTTGCTGCTGCTTGCCGCCCTGTTGATCTGGAAACTCCGGCCGCCGCCGACTGCGCCGGTTCGCTTCTTCTCGTTGCCGATCGAGAGCTACGGGCAACTGCTCTCCATTCCCCCCATACCCTTCGCCGGCGAAGACGCCAGACAATACGAGAAACTGGCCGACGTGGTGCCGGATAGTTCGGCGGAAGATCTATGGAGCGAAGCGACACGAGGGGGCATGGGCGTGCTGAGCCGCCGCCTCCAGAAGGGCCTCGGCAGCCGGCAGGACGCGCTGATTCTCTACGTCATCGGCCAGGGTGTGTCCAACAACGGCACCGCTTATCTGTTATTGAACAATCCCATCCCGAGGAGAGGAGACGATAGCGCCGCGCCGCCGTCCAACGACGGCAATCCTTCGCAACGCAAGGGCGAAGGCTACGAAATCGACAAGATACTTGAAAAGATGGCCGGCTGCGATGCACGGGTAAAACTGCTGATTCTCGACACCGTTCACCTCCAGTCGGACCCGCGGCTGGGAATGCTCGTCAATGAGTTTTCCCGTCTGGTTGATGAGAACGTGCAGGCGTTGAACGACGACAGACTCTGGGTGCTGATGGCCGATTGCCCGACGCAGTCGTCCGCGGTTTCGTACCCCGTCAAACAGTCCGTCTTTGGATATTACGTTGCCAAGGGGCTTGCGGGCGGCGGGAAACCGAGCGACGGCACCGTTAAATTGGCCGATTTCGTCGAATTCGTCCAGGCTGGCGTCACAAATTGGGCCAAGCAGAACGGCGATCAGGGAGTCCCCGTCGTTCGGCTATTCCATTGCCGCCAACCAGTCGCTCGCGCACCGGACGATCGTCTCGTGTTGTTGCACCTCGGCCGGCCCAAGAGCAAGGGTAAGGACGCCAAGGACGCTGACGCAAAGGAGAAAGAAGTCGATTCCAAGGACAAAAAGGTCGCCGGCGACAAGAAGACGGACGCCCAACCCGCACAAAAGACACAAGAAACAAAAACGGCGCAACGAGGTGCGGAAGCTCCTCGAAAAGGCATGGGATCTCCGCGATCGGAAGCAGAAGCGAGGTGAATCGGCAGCTTGGACTCCCGTCGATTACGCCCCGCATCTATGGCGCGAGTTCGACGCCCGCCTGCTCGGACACGAATGGGCGTATCGGCTCGGAAAGTCCTCTGACGACGACGAGTTGGCCGCAGCCATTCGAGACGATGTCTCCTCGCTGGAGGAGGCGTTGGAGAAGGGCGTTGCGCCGTCGGATTACGCTCAGTACACCATTCAATATCGACTGGCGTTTGCCAGCAGGGCGTTCGACGCCGTCAGGAGCGCCTATGAGCCCACAGGAGCAAGCCAACAGAACGCTGAAACCCTTAGAGCCTTCAAGACGGCGGTGCAGGCCAAGAACGACATCCTTTTTCTCGCCCCCTATTGCCTCCGCTGGCGCGCGTACGCCTGGCTCGATTCCGAACAGAAGGGACGCGACGGGCCGCTTCACAGCCTCTTAAAAACGACTCAAGAGCTGCTGAATTCACTTGACCCCCTGGAAAAAAGGTCGGTGGCGAAGGCCACGGAGGAAGACAAGAAGGCCATTCAGGATCTGGCAAGACAGCTCAGTAGAGAGAGAGAAACGTTCAATGGCTTGATCGCAAAGTGGCTGGCAGCCGATGTTGCCGCGGCTGTGGCGCCGGGCAACGCCGCCAAGATCGACGCGCTGTTGAGCACTCCTCTCTTATCGGCCCCGCAGCGCAAGCGGTTGCTGGCGAAGCTCGACGAGTACGCGATAAACGGGCCGAAACCGACCCCGCAAGTCGACTTGGCCGGTCTCCCGAACGACGCGCCCGGCGACGTCGATCAACGATGGAATCGGCAGGCCGACCTGGAGATCGAGCTAGTCGGGCTCGCGGATGCGAAAACCGCGGCCGAGCTGCGAAAGTCCTGGCGCCGCGTTGGAGAAGGAGATCCGCAAGCCGAAGAGGGCTGGCAACAGTATCGTGAGCTGGGAAAGAAACTGGGCGAGTTTTACGGAGAACGTCTCGTCCCCCGGATCAACAGGGAAAACGACCCTCACGCAGATCGGCTGCTGCGGCTGGTCGATGGCCGCGACGCCTGCGACGTCGACGAGGACGAAGCGGTTCGCATAGCCGTTCGGCGTCTGGAGCTTCCCGAGGAGCTTCCTCCGCCGCCGCCACCGCCACCACCACCTCCTCGCCGGCAGGTGTCTGATCGGATCGACTTGAAGGTGTCCCGCGTGCCCGACGTCGCGCCCCCGGATCCGTACATAAAAGAGCAGAAGCGAGCGGGAGACAACGACATCTTTCGCCTTTCGACGTTTCCTAATCGCAAGACTGCCTTTCGTCTTGAATTAGCGAATCGATCCGATCGGGAGAGGAAGGTCCGGGTCCAATTGCTTGCGTTGACGTCTCGGGCTGCCAAGCGATCCACGGTCTGGCATGAGCCCTGGGATCACGACGATCTGCGAAGCGACTTCAAAGAGTTGACCGAGCCAATCGACATGACATTGCCGGTCGGCGGCACGAAGCTGATCCCTCTGCGTCTCAAGCAACCCGAGAAAGCGGCTGCAAAATCCGAGCCGCCCAAGGGCGAGAAAGCCGCCGCCCCGCCCCCCGCCGACGTCACCGACGGCCTCGTATGTGCAATTCGCGACCTCGTCGACAAGAGCAAGAAGTGCATGAAGCTGATCGAGATCAAGCCGACAAGGCCGAGCCGATACATGTTGTATACCGCGGTTACCTACGATCAAAAGAGCCGCTACGTAAAGATCGCCGTCGACACGAGCCACCGTGCACTGCGCAAATTCCTCCCGCCGCTATCCGACAAAGAGCCTATCACGATCGTTTGGGAAAACCAACGGCAATTCGTCGGAGAAAGAAAGACGTATGGCGAAATCTCCACATCAAACCGACGAACGACGCTCTACGCCCACGTCGATCCCCGCCTTAGCGGCACGGTTGAAGTGCGATTGACAGTCGACAAGTGTCCGCGCGCGCTTGTGTATCTCATCAACCTTGACTACAGCGGTAAGGTTGAACGGAACAAACGTCTCTGCGGCGTTCGAATCGCTCGTCCGCGGGAGGAAGAAGCCTACAAAGTCTCTGACGTCAAACCCGACGCAATTGTCCCGCTGACGTTCCAGGTGGACGGCCCGTCCGACGCTTTTGCGGCCGACTCCAACGACCGGATCGAAATCAGGATCCACGATGACCGCAATCGCTTTGACGAGAACCTATCCGCCCATCTTCAGCGATCGCCGGGAGATCGCCCGTCTCGTGGGCGCCGGCGCGGCGGGCAAGCTGGCGATCTTCACTGCCGTGACCGACTTCGAGAAGATTCCTCTTCACGTTCGCGGGGTGATGGACACACGCGCGACCATCGACGTCAAGCTGCACCTGCCGAGTTGCGGGCAAGAGACCGCCGCCGAAGACCGTCGCCACGTGATCTTCGACGCCACGCCGCCGCGGCTCGATATAAGGGTTCCTCACGAACCAGTGCCCCAAGGCCAGCCTTTGGGCGTCGAGCTTCGTCTCGTTGGAGAAGAGATCAGCGATGTGAAGGAAATCCAGTGCGGATTTGCCAAGCCCAAAGAGCCGGACAAATTTGCCGAAGACATCATGCCGCCGATTTCCGTCGGTGACAAGGCGCTGCACCGCATCAGTCACGGCGAATCCTACGTAGTTGAGATTCCCAGCGACAAGCTCAAACCCGGCTCGTACTTCCTCTTGGTGCGAGCCGCCGACGGAGCGGGAAACACCAAGAACTTCTTCATCGCCGATCGCCAGATCGAGATCGGGCCGAAGCCAACCGAGATCGAACGCAAGAAACCTGACCGCACGACTGGTACCCTCCGCGCCCACGTGTTTGTGCAGGATGGACAGCAGCAGACGCCGGTGGCGGGGGTCACGGTCAAGGTGACGGGCCCAGTATCAGATACCAAGCCGACCAACGCAAACGGAGACGTCGTCTTTGAAAACATCCCCCTCGGGACGTACGCGCTCTCAGCCGAAAAGTGGATTCATGGATTCCTAAAGAAGGGTACAGGCACGGCCACTCTTCTTCCAACAGGCCCAGATCCCACCGTTCCGATCCCGTTGCGATCGGAGCCGGCAATTCCAACGCCCAATCCACCCGAGGGAGCAGAGTAGCGTACTCTTGCTCGCCTATTATAGTTCCACCCGTTCTGGGTAGGTAAGAAGAACCCCCCTCGGCAGGTGCAGAGTTTTCTCCCCAGCCTATTGACAAACGCGCCCAATTTCTCCAGAATATCCGTTTGGTTTTGCGCTGTACACGCAGATACCCCATCTTTCGCACATCTACGAATAGCAACTCTGTGGCACGTCTTCTCCCGAGGAGCAATGCAATCATGGCACGCACTTTCCTGAGCAGGATCACCCGCCTCGCAGACAACCTGCTTGCCTTTCGTTCAGCAAGCAACCCCAGGAATACCTACCATTCGCGGTTGCGTTGCGAACCGCTCGAAGATCGTCGGTTGCTGAGCATCGGATTGAGCAACGTCGCAATAACGTCAGCCATCAACGAAGACAGCGTTGCCCATCTCACGGGCAACATCACCGATCCATGTCCTCAGGACACGTTTGTGCTGACGGTGGACTGGGGCGATGGCTCGTCTTCGCAAGACTTCAACTATCCTGCCGGAACGACTACCTTCGACGAGACGCACCAATACATGGACCAGCCGGCGGGCGTGCAATCGGGCACGTTCAACGTCAGCCTCAGCCTGGCAACTCCCGTGGGAACCGGCGACCCCGCGTATGTCGATGACTTCCTCTACGGCGGCAGCGGTGACCAGCGCGGCACGGCCATCACGGCCGTCGGCGATGCCCTGTACATTGCCGGCACGGCCAACAATGCCATCGGCATTCTCGGAAGCTATTCCACGTCAACCGGCTCGCAAAACTGGCTCGACACGCTGGATGCCACGACGTCGCTGTCGGGCGTCGCCGTGGCGGACACAACCGTCGCAGCGGTCGGCAGCGCCACGCCGCCCGCCTACGGCGCTTCCGACGGTTCCGGAAGCACGGAACCGAAGGTCCTCTTCGCCACGTGTGACACTTCGGGCTCGTCGCTAGCCGGGAACAGCACGAACATTTTCGGTTACCGAGGTGGAGAAGGTTACAACGCGGTGGCGGCTGCTGTCGAAGGCGGCGCGACCTATTTCTATGCCACCGGCAACGCCCAGTACGACGGCGACAACAACACGGCCGTCTTGGCCAAATATGACGCCGCTGGCAACCTGCTCTGGACGAAAGCTCTTGGCAGCACGGCAAGCCTTTCCAACAGCAGCGGCGCCGGCGTCGCGGTCCTCAACGGCTGTGTCTACGTTAGCGGCTATTCTCACTCTCCTTATACCGACGCAAACGCCATCCGAACGACGCTCTGGAGATACGACCCCGCCGACGATTCGCTCGCGTCGTGGAGTACGACCGAAGCCAGCGGAACCGCCGTCCTGTGTGCGGCGGGCGATTATCTCTATCTTGCCGCTCCCTTGGGCGCTACGACCGCGCAAAAAGACGTCCTGTTGATGAAATTCGACGGAGACGGCGCTCTTGTGTGGAGCAACACCTGGGGCGACGCCGCCGTCGACGATATCCCTTATGGAATCGCCGCCGACGGCGACCGAATCTACGTGACGGGCGAGACCGCTGCCTCCGGCTACGGCGGCAAGGACGTCTTCCTCTTGCAGGCCGACACCTGCAATGGCACGGTCCTTTCCAGCGACTTCTACGGCGGCGCCCAGGATGACGTCGGCAGGGGCGTAGCCATCTCCGGCCATGACGTCTACGTGATCGGCCAGTTGCGCAGCTTCGCGTCGCTCGACGGGAATCTCGTCGGAGAGGACGACGTGTTGTTCCTGAAGTATTCGGTCGGATCGTCCACCGCAACCGCCGCGACGACAATCACCGTCGACAACGTCGCCCCATCCAATCTGACCGTCGGCATGAGCCCGACGACGATCGACGAAAACGGTGTTTCGACGCTCAGTGGCACTTTCACCGACCCCGGTACTCTCGATACACATACCGTGACGATCGATTGGGGCGATGGTTCTGCCTCCACGATACTGAATCTGGCGGTGGGAGTTACCACGATCCCGGACACGCCGCACCAGTACCACGACAACCTGCCGAACGACGCGCCGTATACGGTTACCGTGACGGCCGCCGACAAAGACGGGGCCTCGACGCAGTCGACGACGGCAGTCACGGTGAACAACGTCGCGCCGACGGCCGCATTCAGCAGCCCGCCAACGAGCGTCGCCGTGGCCACGCCCACCTCGTTTACCGTGACGGCCGACGAGCCCGGCCCGGTCGATGCGGCCGGCCTCACCTATGAGGTTAACTGGGGCGACGGCTCTGGTTGGGTGCCCTACGCTGCGCCGGCCAGCGGCGTAACCGTCAGCCACGTGTGGACCAGTTTCGGCGACTACACCGTCAGCGTACGTGCCACCGACAACGACCTGGTTACCGGCCTGACGGCCACCTGCGCGATCAACGTCCCCTACGTCGATACCCCCACGATCAACGCCGACGCTTTTAGCGCGAACGCGAACAATGGCATCAACCTCGCCATTTCGACCGGCAACTTGGTGGTGACGGTTGACGGCGTTGTGGTTCTGAGCGTGCCCGCGGGCTCGCTGAACGGTATACAGATCAACGGCCAGACCGGCAACGACACGTTGACGGTCGATTTCGGCAGCGGCAACCCGATTCCCACCGGCGGTATTTCCTACGACGGCGGCGCGGGCGGAGACGACGCACTGGTCGTGACCGGCGGCAGTTTCAACACAGTCACCTACGACTTTGACGCGGGCGTTTCCACTGTCGACCACAGCGGCGGCATCCATCTGGATGGCAGTTATATCGCCTATGCAGGTCTACTCCCGATACTGGGGAACGTCGGGACCGCAACGGACGTCATCTTCAACCTGCCAAACGTACCAACAAATTTGGTCTCCCTCCGCGCAGCGCGATACCCGGCGATCTGCAACTCCACAGCAACAATAGCCTGTTTGAAGACACCGACTTTTCCATCCCCACCGGCTCGCTGACCATTAACGGCGGCACCGGCGACGACACAATCGATATTGACGTCGATCCCAATTTCGCCGCCTCGTTGATGATCGACACGAACACGCCGGGCGTCTCCGGCGACAAAGTGACCGTCGCAGCCGGCGTCACCGTCGATGTTGGAAGTCTCTTCATTACCGGCACCGCGCCCGAAATCGATCTCAACGGCCCAACAGTGACGACTACCGCTGGCCAGACCTACGATGGTCCGGTGGTTCTCACCGCCAACGTGACGCTCACCGACACCGGCAGCGGGAACATCGCCTTCAAGTCGACGGTGAACAGCGACGGGACGGCCCGCAAGTTGGAGGTGAACACCGCGGGCGACGAGGAGTTCGACGATCTGGTGGGCAGTACATCGGCATTGGCGAGCCTGATTACCGACGCGGCCAACCTGGGCGGGAAGACGATTCTCAACGCCGCCGGGACGACGGTAGTGCCGAGCGTCAAGACGACGGGCTTGCAGACCTACAACGACGCGGTGCAGTTGCAGCAGGACACGGTGCTTACCAGCACAGCCGGCGGGAAGATCAGCTTCAAGTCGACGGTGGACAGCGACGGGACGGCCCGCAAGTTGGAGGTGAACACCACGGGCGACGAGGAGTTCGACGGTCTGGTGGGGAATACATCGGCGTTGGCCAGTCTGATAACCGACGCGACCAGCGTGGGCGGGAAGACGATTTTCAACGCCGCCGGAACCACGGCAGTGCCGACTGTGACCACCGTTGGCTTGCAGACCTACAACGACGCGGTGCAGTTGCGTCAGGACACGGTGCTTACCAGCACGGCCGCCGGGAAGATCAGCTTCAAGTCGAGGGTGGACAGCGACGCCACGCCGCGGAAGCTGGAGGTGAACACGGCCGGGGACGAGGAGTTCGACGATCTGGTGGGCAGCACGTCGGCGTTGGCCAGTCTGATTACCGACGCGGCCAATCTGGGCGGGAAGACGATTCTCAACGCGGCCGGGACCACGGCAGTGCCGAGCGTGACCAGCGTGGGCTTGCAGACCTACAACGACGCGGTGGAGTTGCGTCAGGACACGGTGTTGACGAGTGGGGGGGGAGTGACGTTCGTGGGAACGGTGGATCGCGATGCCGCCGGGCAATGGGATTTGACCGTCAACGCAGCGTCGGGAACGACGCAGTTGCTCGCTGCGGTGAATGCGGCTGCCGTGCTGCTCAACGGCGGAGATGCAATCTTCCAGCAGGCGGTGGGGGGCGGCGTCAACGGTGCGATCGGCGTGCTGACGGTCAATGGCGGCGGCGGCGTCGATCTGAACGGTGCGAGTGTGACCACCGGCGGCGGGCAGACCTACGGAGTTCCGGTAGTCTTGACCAGCAACATGATGCTCAGCAGCACGGCCGGCGGGAAGATCACCTTCATGTCGACGGTGGACAGCGACGGGACGGCCCGCAAGTTGGAGGTGAACACCACGGGCGACGAGGAGTTCGACGATCTGGTGGGCAGCACATCGGCATTGGCGAGCCTGATTACCGACGCGGCCAGCGTGGGCGGGAAGACGATTCTCAACGTAGCGGGGACCACCGCGGTGCCGAGCGTCAAGACGACCGGCTTGCAGACCTACAACGACGCGGTGGAGTTGCGGCAGGACACGGTGCTTACCAGCACGGCCGGCGGGAAGATCAGCTTCAAGTCGACGGTGGACAGCGACGCCACGCCGCGGAAGTTGGAGGTGAACACGGCCGGCGACGAGGAGTTCGACGATCTGGTGGGCAGTACATCGGCATTGGCGAGCCTGATAACGGACGCGGCCAGCGTGGGCGGGAAGACGATTCTCAACGTAGCGGGGACCACCGCGGTGCCGAGCGTCAAGACGACCGGCTTGCAGACCTACAACGACGCGGTGGAGTTGCGGCAGGACACGGTGCTTACGAGCACGGCCGGCGGGAAGATCAGCTTCAAGTCGACGGTGGACAGCGACGGGACGGCCCGCAAGTTGGAGGTGAACACCACGGGCGACGAGGAGTTCGACGATCTGGTGGGCAGTACATCGGCATTGGCGAGCCTGATAACGGACGCGGCCAGCGTGGGCGGGAAGACGATTTTCAACGCCGCCGGGACCACGGCAGTGCCGAGCGTGACCAGCGTGGGCTTGCAGACCTACAATGACGCGGTGCAGTTGCAGCAGGACACGGTGCTTACCAGCACAGCCGGCGGGAAGATCAGCTTCAAGTCGAGGGTGGACAGCGACGGGACGGCCCGCAAGTTGGAGGTGAACACCACGGGCGACGAGGAGTTCGACGATCTGGTGGGGAACACATCGGCATTGGCCAGTCTGATAACCGACGCGGCCAATCTGGGCGGGAAGACGATTCTCAACGCCGCCGGGACCACGGTAGTGCCGAGCGTCAAGACGACCGGTTTGCAGACCTACAACGACGCAGTGGAGTTGCAGCAGGACACGGTGCTTACCAGCACGGGCGGCGGGACGATCAGCTTCAAGTCGACGGTGGACAGCGACGCCACGGCGCGGAAGCTGGAGGTGAACACGGCGGGCGACGAGGAGTTCGACGATCTGGTGGGCAGTACGTCGGCGTTGGCGAGTCTGATAACGGACGCGGCTAGCGTGGGCGGGAAGACGATTCTCAACGCGGCCGGGACGACCTTGGCGCCGACTGTGACCACCGTTGGGTTGCAGACCTATAACGACGCAGTGCAGTTGCGTCAGGACACGGTGTTGACGAGTGGGGGGGGAGTGACGTTCGTGGGAACGGTGGATCGCGATGCCGCCGGGCAATGGGATTTGACCGTCAACGCAGCGTCGGGAACGACGCAGTTGCTCGCTGCGGTGAATGCGGCTGCCGTGCTGCTCAACGGCGGAGATGCAATCTTCCAGCAGGCGGTGGGGGGCGGCGTCAACGGTGCGATCGGCGTGCTGACGGTCAATGGCGGCGGCGGCGTCGATCTGAACGGTGCGAGTGTGACCACCGGCGGCGGGCAGACCTACGGAGTTCCGGTAGTCTTGACCAGCAACATGATGCTCAGCAGCACGGCCGGCGGGAAGATCACCTTCATGTCGACGGTGGACAGCGACGGGACGGCCCGCACGTTGGAGGTGAACACCACGGGCGACGAGGAGTTTGACGGCCTGGTGGGGAACACATCGGCGTTGGCGAGTCTGATTACGGACGCGGCCAATCTGGGCGGGAAGACGATTCTCAACGCCGCCGGGACGACGGTAGTGCCGAGCGTCAAGACGACCGGCTTGCAGACCTACAACGACGCGGTGCAGTTGCAGCAGGACACGGTGCTTACCAGCACGGGCGGCGGGAAGATCAGCTTCAAGTCGACGGTGGACAGCGACGGGACGGCCCGCAAGCTGGAGGTGAACACCACGGGCGACGAGGAGTTCGACGGTCTGGTGGGCAGTACATCGGCATTGGCGAGCCTGATAACCGACGCGGCCAACCTGGGCGGGAAGACGATTCTCAACGCCGCCGGGACGACGGTAGTGCCGAGCGTCAAGACGACCGGCTTGCAGACCTACAACGACGCAGTGCAGTTGCAGCAGGACACGGTGCTTACCAGCACGGGCGGCGGGAAGATCAGCTTCAAGTCGACGGTGGACAGCGACGGGACGGCCCGCACGTTGGAGGTGAACACCGCGGGCGACGAGGAGTTCGACGGTCTGGTGGGCAGTACATCGGCGTTGGCGAGCCTGATTACCGACGCGGCCAATCTGGGCGGGAAGACGATTCTCAACGTGGCCGGGACGACGGTAGTGCCGAGCGTCAAGACGACCGGCTTGCAGACCTACAACGACGCGGTGGAGTTGCAGCAGGACACGGTGCTTACCAGCACGGCCGGCGGGAAGATCAGCTTCAAGTCGACGGTGGACAGCGACGGGACGGCCCGCAAGTTGGAGGTGAACACCGCGGGCGACGAGGAGTTCGACGGTCTGGTGGGCAGTACATCGGCATTGGCCAGTCTGATTACCGACGCGGCCAGCGTGGGCGGGAAGACGATTCTCAACGTGGCCGGGACGACGGTAGTGCCGAGCGTCAAGACGACCGGCTTGCAGACCTACAATGACGCGGTGCAGTTGCAGCAGGACACGGTGCTTACCAGCACAGCCGGCGGGAAGATCAGCTTCAAGTCGACGGTGGACAGCGACGGGACGGCCCGCAAGTTGGAGGTGAACACCACGGGCGACGAGGAGTTCGACGATCTGGTGGGCAGTACATCGGCGTTGGCGAGCCTGATTACCGACGCGGCCAATCTGGGCGGGAAGACGATTCTCAACGCCGCCGGGACGACGGTAGTGCCGAGCGTGACCAGCGTGGGCTTGCAGACCTACAATGACGCGGTGCAGTTGCAGCAGGACACGGTGCTTACCAGCACGGCCGGCGGGAAGATCAGCTTCAAGTCGACGGTGGACAGCGACGGGACGGCCCGCAAGTTGGAGGTGAACACCACGGGCGACGAGGAGTTCGACGATCTGGTGGGCAGTACATCGGCGTTGGCGAGCCTGATTACCGACGCGGCCAATCTGGGCGGGAAGACGATTCTCAACGCCGCCGGGACGACGGTAGTGCCGAGCGTCAAGACGACCGGCTTGCAGACCTACAATGACGCGGTGCAGTTGCAGCAGGACACGGTGCTTACCAGCACAGCCGGCGGGAAGATCAGCTTCAAGTCGACGGTGGACAGCGACGGGACGGCCCGCAAGTTGGAGGTGAACACCACGGGCGACGAGGAGTTTGACGGTCTGGTGGGCAGTACATCGGCATTGGCGAGCCTGATTACCGACGCGGCCAACCTGGGCGGGAAGACGATTCTCAACGCCGCCGGGACGACGGTAGTGCCGAGCGTCAAGACGACGGGCTTGCAGACCTACAACGACGCGGTGCAGTTGCAGCAGGACACGGTGCTTACCAGCACAGCCGGCGGGAAGATCAGCTTCAAGTCGACGGTGGACAGCGACGGGACGGCCCGCAAGTTGGAGGTGAACACCACGGGCGACGAGGAGTTCGACGGTCTGGTGGGGAATACATCGGCGTTGGCCAGTCTGATAACCGACGCGACCAGCGTGGGCGGGAAGACGATTTTCAACGCCGCCGGAACCACGGCAGTGCCGACTGTGACCACCGTTGGCTTGCAGACCTACAACGACGCGGTGCAGTTGCGGCAGGACACGGTGCTTACCAGCACGGCCGCCGGGAAGATCAGCTTCAAGTCGAGGGTGGACAGCGACGCCACGCCGCGGAAGCTGGAGGTGAACACGGCCGGGGACGAGGAGTTCGACGATCTGGTGGGCAGCACGTCGGCGTTGGCCAGTCTGATTACCGACGCGGCCAATCTGGGCGGGAAGACGATTCTCAACGCGGCCGGGACCACGGCAGTGCCGAGCGTGACCAGCGTGGGCTTGCAGACCTACAACGACGCGGTGGAGTTGCGTCAGGACACGGTGTTGACGAGTGGGGGGGGAGTGACGTTCGTGGGAACGGTGGATCGCGATGCCGCCGGGCAATGGGATTTGACCGTCAACGCAGCGTCGGGAACGACGCAGTTGCTCGCTGCGGTGAATGCGGCTGCCGTGCTGCTCAACGGCGGAGATGCAATCTTCCAGCAGGCGGTGGGGGGCGGCGTCAACGGTGCGATCGGCGTGCTGACGGTCAATGGCGGCGGCGGCGTCGATCTGAACGGTGCGAGTGTGACCACCGGCGGCGGGCAGACCTACGGAGTTCCGGTAGTCTTGACCAGCAACATGATGCTCAGCAGCACGGCCGGCGGGAAGATCACCTTCATGTCGACGGTGGACAGCGACGGGACGGCCCGCACGTTGGAGGTAAACACCACGGGCGACGAGGAGTTCGACGATCTGGTGGGCAGCACATCGGCATTGGCGAGCCTGATTACCGACGCGGCCAGCGTGGGCGGGAAGACGATTCTCAACGTAGCGGGGACCACCGCGGTGCCGAGCGTCAAGACGACCGGCTTGCAGACCTACAACGACGCGGTGCAGTTGCAGCAGGACACGGTGCTTACCAGCACAGCCGGCGGGAAGATCAGCTTCAAGTCGACGGTGGACAGCGACGGGACGGCCCGCAAGTTGGAGGTGAACACCACGGGCGACGAGGAGTTCGACGATCTGGTGGGCAGTACATCGGCATTGGCGAGCCTGATAACGGACGCGGCCAGCGTGGGCGGGAAGACGATTCTCAACGTAGCGGGGACCACCGCGGTGCCGAGCGTCAAGACGACCGGCTTGCAGACCTACAACGACGCGGTGGAGTTGCGGCAGGACACGGTGCTTACCAGCACGGCCGGCGGCAAGATCAGCTTCAAGTCGACGGTGGACAGCGACGGGACGGCCCGCACGTTGGAGGTGAACACCACGGGCGACGAGGAGTTCGACGATCTGGTGGGCAGCACATCGGCATTGGCGAGCCTGATAACCGACGCGGCCAATCTGGGCGGGAAGACGATTCTCAACGCCGCCGGGACGACGGTAGTGCCGAGCGTCAAGACGACCGGCTTGCAGACCTACAACGACGCGGTGCAGTTGCAGCAGGACACGGTGCTTACCAGCACGGGCGGCGGGACGATCAGCTTCAAGTCGACGGTGGACAGCGACGGGACGGCCCGCACGTTGGAGGTGAACACCACGGGCGACGAGGAGTTCGACGGTCTGGTGGGCAGTACATCGGCATTGGCGAGTCTGATTACGGACGCGGCCAACCCGGGCGGGAAGACGATTCTCAACGCCGCCGGGACGACGGTAGTGCCGAGCGTCAAGACGACCGGCTTGCAGACCTACAATGACGCGGTGCAGTTGCAGCAGGACACGGTGCTTACCAGCACAGCCGGCGGGAAGATCAGCTTCAAGTCGACGGTGGACAGCGACGGGACGGCCCGCAAGTTGGAGGTGAACACCACGGGCGACGAGGAGTTCGACGATCTGGTGGGCAGTACATCGGCGTTGGCGAGCCTGATTACCGACGCGGCCAATCTGGGCGGGAAGACGATTCTCAACGCGGCCGGGACGACGGTAGTGCCGAGCGTCAAGACGACCGGCTTGCAGACCTACAATGACGCGGTGCAGTTGCAGCAGGACACGGTGCTTACCAGCACAGCCGGCGGGAAGATCAGCTTCAAGTCGACGGTGGACAGCGACGGGACGGCCCGCAAGTTGGAGGTGAACACCACGGGCGACGAGGAGTTCGACGATCTGGTGGGCAGTACATCGGCGTTGGCGAGCCTGATTACCGACGCGGCCAATCTGGGCGGGAAGACGATTCTCAACGCCGCCGGGACGACGGTAGTGCCGAGCGTCAAGACGACCGGCTTGCAGACCTACAATGACGCGGTGCAGTTGCAGCAGGACACGGTGCTTACCAGCACAGCCGGCGGGAAGATCAGCTTCAAGTCGACGGTGGACAGCGACGGGACGGCCCGCAAGTTGGAGGTGAACACCACGGGCGACGAGGAGTTCGACGATCTGGTGGGCAGTACATCGGCGTTGGCGAGCCTGATTACCGACGCGGCCAATCTGGGCGGGAAGACGATTCTCAACGCCGCCGGGACGACGGTAGTGCCGAGCGTCAAGACGACCGGCTTGCAGACCTACAACGACGCGGTGCAGTTGCAGCAGGACACGGTGCTTACCAGCACGGGCGGCGGGAAGATCAGCTTCAAGTCGACGGTGGACAGCGACGGGACGGCCCGCAAGTTGGAGGTGAACACCACGGGCGACGAGGAGTTTGACGGTCTGGTGGGCAGTACATCGGCGTTGGCCAGTCTGATTACGGACGCGGCCAATCTGGGCGGGAAGACGATTCTCAACGTAGCGGGGACTACCGCGGTGCCGAGCGTCAAGACGACCGGTTTGCAGACCTACAACGACGCAGTGGAGTTGCAGCAGGACACGGTGCTTACCAGCACGGCCGGCGGGAAGATCAGCTTCAAGTCGACGGTGGACAGCGACGGGACGGCCCGCAAGTTGGAGGTGAACACCACGGGTGACGAGGAGTTCGACGATCTGGTGGGCAGTACATCGGCATTGGCGAGCCTGATTACCGACGCGGCCAGCGTGGGCGGGAAGACGATTCTCAACGTAGCGGGGACCACCGCGGTGCCGAGCGTCAAGACGACCGGCTTGCAGACCTACAACGACGCGGTGCAGTTGCGGCAGGACACGGTGCTTACGAGCACGGCCGGCGGCAACGTCACGTTCAATTCCACTTTGGACGACGACGGCAATGGCGCCACAGCGTCGAACCTGACAATCAGCACAACGCCCACGGGCTCGGCGAGCGATCCTGCCAACGGGCGAGTGGTCTTCAACGACGTGGTCGGCGGGGGATCTCCGCTCGATTCGCTCACCGTTGCGACGGGCGGTCCAATGGTGCTGGCCCACAACATCACGGCCAAGAACAACATTGACATTGCCGTGACGAAATCGATACATGCAGTCAACGTCGGTGGCAATCTGGTGGTGGACGACCAGTTGATGGTCAACAGCGGCGTCACCGTCCAGTCGACCAGCGGCAGCATCTGGTTGCGGGCCGGCGATACGCTAACGCTCGCCCGCACCGACGACGCGGCCGGCGCCGTTTCGCACGTCATCGCCACTTCCGGCACGGTCGTGTTGGACATCGGCGACGGCAATCCGGCCTATCCCGGTCACGGCGGCTTTGGATTTGTCGGAGGGGAGATCAAGACCGCCGGCACTCGCGTTCAAGTCAACGGCGGCGCGGGCAACGACGCGCTCACGCTTTACCTCGCCTCCGCCAACCTGCCGCAGGGCCTGCTGTTCGACGGCAACGGCGGGGACAACACCCTCGTCATCCGCGGCACGGCTGCGAAGGATATCTTCTATATCGAGGACGGCGCGAATGCGCCGGCTTGACAGACGGGCTCGTTCATTGGAGCGGATGGGGTGACGTGACTCCCGATGGGTCTCCAGCAGATGGCCGGGTCCACTATCAGTACGTGCAACACATTGAGGTCGACACGCTCGCGGGCGACGATCAGGTCGGATTCCTGCTGAACAGCAACAACACGATCACTACGGTCAAGGTCGATGGAGGAACGCATGACGGCAGCACACAGATCCGTGACGGTTTCAAGATTATCGGAAGCGACATGGATGACACGATCAGGGTCGGCGATTTCGCATCCGGCGACAGGTTCCGGGTGCAGTTGATTGAGACTCTGCAATTGTTCGGCATGGGCGGCAACGATACGTTGACCAACGACACTTCCGTGGATTCCTTGATCGACGGAGGAACTGGCGATGATGCCTTGACCGGCGGCTATGGGAATAATGTCATCTTCGGCGGCGCCGGCAAGGACGCGCTCCTCGGGCGTTGCGGCGCCGGCCGCACGGATTATTTCTTCCCCGACCACGAATACCTGGAACGGGACACCTACGGCTATCCGCAGCCGTATTTTCTCGCCGGCGAGACCGTAGAAGAGACCGGCAGCGGAATCGCCAACGTGGTTGCCTGGGGCGACAGTGTGACGACCGACGGCAGTGGACAGCTTATTGTCAAGGGCGGGACGCTCTCCGTGCTCGACTGGCTGAAAGCGCGATTCCCTGAGTTTAACGCCACGAACATTAACCTGCTATTCGACGAGGCCTTCACGCTGCCTTGCACGGACAACTTCCAGTGCGGCGTTCAGCCCGCCCCGACGTTGACCATGGGCCCGTCGATTACCAGCGTGGTGGTGGCCGAGGCCGGTGTACCGAAGAACTACGTTAACGAAGCCGGCGAGAATCTGGTGATGACGTGGGCCGCGGCGAGCACCTACGGCATCGCTTCGCAAACCGTCAAGGTGGACGGTTCCCTATTGGGTGCGACGATCAACGGCCCCTACAGCAGTCTGTACTACTCTTGCCAAATCGGCAGTTGGGGGGCCGGCACGTACAATTACACGATTACCTCGATCGACACCAAGGGCGTCAGTTCCAGCGTTTCCGGCTCATTTACGCTGGTCGATCCGCTCCCACCGTCGATCTCCAGCATCGTGGTGGTGGAGGCTGACGGCCCAAGGAACGGCTCCCTGGCCTCCGACGAGACGCTGGTGATTACCTGGGCCGCGACGAGTTCCCGCGGCGTCGTCTCGCAGAGCATGACGGTTGACGGCATTACGCTCGCGCCGATCAACGGCCCCTACGGCGGGCTCTATTACTCTTGCCGGATCGGGAATTGGGCGGCCGGCGACCACACCTACGTGATCCGCGCCACCGACTCGATCGGCAGCAGTAGCGGCCGCACGGGCACGTTTACGGTTGTCGCCGGGGCAGCCCAGGCCCCACGATCAACAGCGTGGTGGTCGCCGAGAACGGCCCGAGAGACGGCACCTTCACGCCGGACGAGAGTCTGGTCGTCACCTGGGCGGCGACGAGCCCCAACGGCATCGCTTCGCAGACGTTGACGATCTCGCCGCAGAGCAACCCGTCCGACAGACTCAACGTCACGCCGATTAACGGCCCCTACGGCGGCCTCTACTACTCCTGCACGATCGGAAGCTGGTCGGCCGGCGACTACACCTACGTGATCCGCTCCACCGACTCGACCGGCGGCAGCTCCAGCAGCATGGGCACGTTCACCGTAGCCTCCACGATAAACCAGGCGCCGTCGATCGGCAGCGTGGTGGTCGTCGAGGCCGCGGCGGCGGCCAGAGACGGCGTCATGAAGACCAACGAGAAGCTGGTTATCACCTGGGCCGCTACGAGTCTCAGCGGCATCGCCTCGCAAACCGTGCTGATCGACGGCGCAACGATCGCGCCGATCTACGGTCCCTATGGCGGCCTGTACTACTCGTGCCCGATCGGCAACTGGTCGGCCGGCGCACAACTACATGATCCGCTCGACTAACTCGCTGGGCGCCAGCGCGAAACTTGAGCGGCGCTTTCAACGTGGCGGCCGCGCTGATGGTCGATGCTCAGGCCGCGCCGCAAGCCGCGGCCGATGCGATCAGCGGCGCGCAACTCGCCTCGATCGCCGCCGCCGCAGCTCAGCGTCTCGAGATGCAATTGGGCAGCCGCGTCGAGACGATCATGGCGGGCATGAGCATCAAGGTGGCCAACCTGCCGGCCGGCATGTTGGGCGAAACGACGGGCAACACGATCCTGATCGACAACGACGGCGGCGGCTACGGCTGGTTCGTCGATGCCACACCCGGCGACGATGCCGAGTTCTTGCCGACCGCAACGGCGACCACGCTGGCCGCCCAGCCCGGCAGCGCGGCCGCCGATCGCGTCGATCTGTTGACGACCGTGATGCACGAGATGGGCCACGTGCTCGGCTACGACCATTCCAGTTCGTTGGACCTCATGTATCCGACCTTGCCGTTGGGCGAGCGACGGTTACTGGCCGGCGCCGCGGCGGCGTCGACGAGCCAGAGCCTCGGAAGCCAGAGTTCGACGTCGAACAACCTCGTGGACGACCTGTTTGCCTCGCTGGGCGAGGACGGGAAAAGGGAGTGGTCGTTGGTGTGAGTCGGTGAAGCGTTGCCGATTTGCTGAATGGTCGTAGCCGCTCACAGTCGGGTAAGCGGGAGAGGGGGAGGGAAACGGAGTTCTCCATCCTGCGGCGAACTGCCCCTGCGGCCTTCTCGCCTCACACTCTCCGGCCGCCGCCTCGTGAACGAGGACAAGAAGCCCCCAGCGTTGCCTGGCAGGGTCGTGGCTACGGAGCAGCGGTCAGCTTCTGTCGAGCGGACTTGAGCACTTCAAGTTTCTGCTTTCGGCTCGCGTTCTTGTCCTGGAGGGTCTGAATTTGCGAGTCCTGCAACTCCAGCATGCTTCCGAGTTGCGTAACAGCCCCTGAGACAAGACCCTCATCGCCTGGGGAGAGTTTTGGCAGGATATCCAACTGCGGCTCTTTCAGCAGTTCTTCCAACCAGTCGATCGAGCGCAACAGGTCGGGGTTGTCTCGCTTCGGCAGCGGATTGGCGGCGGCTGCGTGAGCGCTGGCCTGCTTGACGTAATGATCGAGGCCTACCAGGAGAATAAACCTGTCGTACATTCTCCTGACGTTCTTTTCATTCGTCGGCAGATTCTTGTCGGTTCCCAGATGGTTCAAGTGGCGTTTTATCCAATCCAGAGAAGCGGCCAGGTGTTCGAGTTCCCTCGGCTCTGGCGCACGGTGAGCTTTTCGGGCGTCATCAAGTTCGAGGCACACTTGAAAGATTGCTTCCCAGCACCATTTGGGTGTTTCCGAACGGTCCTTGCTCCGGCTGATTGCGCTGGCGTAGTCGTCGGTGGATCCCCTCAGGTACTCCATCGCCGCCGCTCCTTGCTTGCCTTTGCAGAAGTCGTAGAGGCGTCTTTGTTCGCGGGCCCGCACAATATAGGCGTCGCTGATTTCGGCTGAGTTCGTGCCTGCCTGTAGAGCCGCGTGATAGCAATCCAGGGCTCTGGCCCGATTGTCTTTCTTATTGCCTGTTCCCAGCCGCAGCCAGACGTCGCCTTTGTCCATCCATTTGCTTGACGTGATCCAAGCTGCCGCCTCTGTAGCCGGGCTTGACTTCGGCGCGCTGGTCTTGGAGCCGCCATCGTTCGGCTTCCATGCCTGGAGGTCCGCGACGCGATCTTCCGCGTCTTCATAGCGCTTCTCTCGCTGCTTTTTCACGTCTTCATCGATCGTGCCGTCGTTCCGGCTAAGGAGATCCAGCAGCGGGAGGCTCGACAGAGGATGTTCGGCCCACAATACCAAATACAGCGGGTCACCTTTTGGAGCGACCTGCTTGGCGAGTCTGTAGTAATCATCCGCGTCATCGTACTGGCCCTCATCATCGTATGCCAGCGCACTGAACCTGTTGGCCTCAGCCCTGTTGGAAGACGTGTCTCTGACGGCTGTAGCCGCCGCAATTGCTTTCTTGCACTCCTCGCGGCACTCCTCCATCACCCTGGCCTTCGTCACTTTTGGCTGGTGAAGCCACTTAGCCCAGATGCCGGGGTCCAAACCGGTTCCATTTTCGGTTTCGTTGCTAGAGACGGATCGATACAAACAACGGCCGATGCCAAGATGGGCCTCGGCCGCATCGATAGGAGGCGCGTCGTTGAACTTCCTGACGGCCAAGTTGTAATTGTCCCCGGAGTTTTTCCTCACCTTCCAGGCCAGGTCTTCGTAGGCGCTGGCCTGCTGGACGCAGGCGAAGCCCTCCCTCAGCTTGTTGATCTTGTCGCCAATGCCGATTGCCTTGTTCAGGTCTTCGGCGGAATGTTCCGCATGGTTTCTTGCGAACTGGATAATGTTGTTCGCCCGCCAGATATAGGCGGTGCCGAGATCCTTGAGAACATCCGGCAGGGATTTATCATCGGCAGGCCACGCCTTTGCTTCCTTCTCCACTTGCTCCCCCGCAACGATTGCCGCATCCAGGTGAGCCAATTGCTTCTTTGGGTGCAGTCTCTCTCTCTGCGCCTGCGCAAGATAGGCTTGGCATAATAGTCCATGCGCCACCCAAAGATCCGGCTTGTTGGCAGTAGCGTTTGTGGCGTCTTCGATCGCCTTTGCGAAGTCTGCCAAATCATCCGTTTTCGCCTTGGCATATCGAACTTGCCCTCGCAGCAAATAGTAGTTGGCCAACCTGGGGCGATTCTCTTTCTTCTCTTGCTGCCGCAGCCGATCGATGGCCGAGCCGAGCAGACTGACAACCAGATCGCGCACGTCTTTTTCCTTGCCTAGGCCGGAACTGGGCCAATCGAAGCGGTCTTGCTCCTGGCTCCATAGGAGGCGGCCCAGCGACGCATAGAATTCGTCGTTGCCGCTCTCCGCTTCCGCGATGCCACGAATTGGGCAAAGAACGTTTTCGTTGAATCTGCTAGCGTCTTTCTTAGTTGGGTTCTGAAGTCTCTTTGCAAGTTCGTTGCAGAGGCGCGTGCATGCGTGGATAAGCCGTTGCCTGTCTTTTTGCGGGAGCTTCAGCAATTGGTCCTTGCTCTGGCCTTGCAGACGGCTCACAAGGTATGCCTGGAGAACGGGAATCACGTCCTCCGCCATCTCGTCCGCGGCGGTCCGTCCCAGCTTCTCGTCCAGGAGTCTGTCGACAAGCGGCTCCGTCTGCATTCTCGCCGTTTCCGGATCCTTGCTCTCTCGCGACAGCGCCGCCAGCGCCAAGGACGCCTTGACCTTGTCCGACATGTTCTTGGCCACGGCTCCGTCCTTGGCCGAAATATCCATGACTTTCTTCAATAGGCAGTAGCAGAGATCAGCCTGTTCCGGGTCTGCAAACGGACTGCCGAGCAAGCCGACTGCATCGGCTGGCTGCCGCATTCCAACCGCGGCTCTAACGGCCAGGTCGATCGCCAGGTTTCTTCGGTTTCCCACGGCCAGAATCCGGGATGCCGGCGGGTCGGAGGACGCGGCGAACATGGCCTTGAGCCTTTTGGCAATGTAAAGCCAATCGGGCCGATAGTTCAGTTGCAGTAAGCTTCTCTCTCGCCACAGCGCGGCCACGTAGTCTCGATATGCGTCGCAACCCTTGGGAACCGCCACCGCCGATACGCCGCGCGATTCCGTGGCGCGCGTCGGTTTTGATTCCACGAGACACTCAGTCTGCCAGACTTCCACGAGACCGTCGGAATGCGCGACGTCTTGCAAGCCAAACCGCTTCTCGTCGGTCTCGAACTGGCGGAATTCCTCCAGGGGTTGGGCGTCTTGTCCGTCAGGCTGATTTTGATCCGTTCCGGCCAGAGAAGCCGAAGCTGCTTCGCTGCACTTTGTTTGACCACCAGTTCCCCGTCGACGCCGTGACGAAGCAAGTTCATCGCCTCGTCGAGCAAGCCTTTGTCCCTTTCGTCCCCCGTAGGCCGTAATCTTCCCAAGTCGCCGCACAAACGGTCCAGGTCGTCCGAAGTGAGTTGATTCGATTTCATCAATGAATCGGCGTTCTTGACGGCGGCGAGCAGATCGTCGAACGGCGTTTTCGGATCCTCAAGATTGAGGACGGTCCGCCACTGCTCGACTCTCGACCTCCGGTGAGGATCGTTGGCAACTAGTCTCTCGGCGGCTTCCAGGGCCCTCTTCGCGTTTTGGAAATCGGCTTTGTCTCTCAGGTTCTCGATTTCGACTATCCATTGGCCAAACGACTTCTCAGGCGCCGTGCGTCCGCTCTTGCACCAGGCATCCAGTCTGGCGATTTCCAATTCCTCCCGATTGTCGAGCTTCCAAGGGGCAACCGCCAGCTTGGCAATTCTCTGATAGTCGTCCAGCCGCTGCCGCACTTCGGGCTTCTTTTCCTTCTTCCGACCATCACCGTCGGCAAGCGCGCCCAGCGCCAGCCGCAAAGGCCTGGCGCCTTGCGGCAGTCCGGCTTCCGCTTTCTTGAGCTGCTGCAAGCAGGCTTGGGTTCGGCGTGTGCGAAGATAC
The DNA here is from genome assembly GCA_963815695.1 of uncultured Planctomycetia bacterium. Lineage (GTDB taxonomy): Bacteria > Planctomycetota > Planctomycetia > Pirellulales > Thermoguttaceae. The sequence goes on along the minus strand of CAWFIG010000014.1, from coordinate 139,867 downwards.
GCTCGAGCGGAAACCAGATTGACTTCCGAAATGTGTTGAGGATAGCTCTTGCGGAAAACCTCACAGTCGGCGAGTGTCTTTTCGTTGTCCCTTTCCCGCCCGACCGATTCCAGCCACGTGTCGAAGAGTCTCCGACGAGCCGCTTCAAGGCTTGGACTTCGGAGTTTCGCGGGCGCATTGGCGTACAGATCGAGAGCCTTCGCGCAACTGCTCTTCGCTTCCTTCTCAAAGGCGGTTCCCAAGATCTTCTGGAGGTCCGCCAGCAGCGGTCCTTGATCCGCGGCCCAGGATGGATCGGCTTGCTCCCACACTTCGTATGCCTGATCGAACTTGCCTTCACCGGCCGACTGCCTGGCGCTTTCTCTCCAAGGTCCCCTCAAGGCGTCGAGCTGCGCCCTGCTTTCGTCGGGGGGGGCCTCCCTTGCCGCCGCGCAGGCTTCCTTGAAACTGTTTTCCGCCGCCCGTTGGTCGATGTACTGTCTCCATGAAGCGACGAGGTTCGCGCGGATGCTCCCGTCGGAGTCTGCGGACGCGATGTTCTTGACAAGCCTGAATGCCTCGCGGAAATCGGGGTTGGGGCCCGAAGCCAACCCGTTGATTGCTTCGTTGCACAGCGCTTTGCCTCGTTCATCCTTGAGCCATTCGCTGTGACCGTTCTCGAAAAGGTTGAGAGCCTCGGCGGACTTGCGATTGGCGCTAAGGTTTCGAATTCGCAGCGTCCATCCCGCCCGAAGTTGCTCGCCGATTTCGGGGTAGGCCTTCCTCGCCGCGTTCGATGCCCGTTGGATTGCCGGTCCAGCCTCTTCCCATTCCTTGATGCTCTGTACGAACTGTTGTTCGTCGCACTTTCCCAGTTCAGCAACGTAGCTCAGCCAAGAAGCCAGCAGGTCTTTCAACTCGCTGTCTGCGTTGTCGGGCAGGGCGGCGGCGCCGGATTGCCATGCCTTGACGGCGTCGGGGAACCGTTTTTGCGTATTCAGGCAATTGACGATGTTGTTATGCCACGTCTCTTTGATCTTCCCGTGCACCGCCCTCCGCTGCTCCCGGTTCAGATAGGAGGGCGGCGCCTTATTCAATTCGTCGACCGCCTCATGATACTCTCCGTTGCGGGCCAATTCGACGACATGGTTCTCCAGGCGGTTGCGCGTCCAGACGACATAACTAGGCGTCCAGACGACCATTCGGCCGAGTCTCTCGTTGTCGCACCGCTCGGCGAATTCGAACGCGTCGTCGATCTTGGCTACGTCGATCAGCGTTCCGATTTTGCTCTTGCAGTGCCAATCGTATGCGACAAAAGCCCCTGCGACGCTCCCGGCGATCAACAGCAGTCCCACAAGCGCCCAGATCGCGATTCGCCGTTTCGCTCTGGGCAGCGGCGGGGGCTGGAGCTTGGGCAGCGTTCCACTGGCGACCGTCTCCACGACGGAACGAACTGCGGGCGTCTGCGACGAATCGTGGCGCTTCACCGACGGCGGATACGCCGTTCCCTTCGGAAAGCGTGCCGAGGAGGACGCTGGTCCGGCGGACCCCTTGGCGGTCGCTCCACCGGCCTGAAGCTCGGCCGACGACGTGACCTGATCGGCCTCGCAGGCTCGTTGCAGCGCGCGAACCATCGCCGTGCAGGAGGGCCAGCGCAGCTTGGGGTCCACCGCGGTTGCCCGCTTGATGATTTCGCTCTCGCGAATACCGAGCCTGGAGAAATCCAGATCGCCGTTCCGATGCCGTTCCACCACCTTCAATGGATTCGTTTCGTCGAAGGGAAGGTCTCCCGTACACAATTCCACGTAGCTGACGGCCAGGCAGTATTGATCGCTGGCACGGTTGGGCATTCCTTCAAGCAGTTCTGGAGCGGCATAGGCGAAAGTGCCCGTTCCCGTCGAAGTTCTTCGCAGCGACTCGACCGCGCGGGCCAAACCGAAATCGCAGACCTGCACGGCGTTGCCGACAATTAAGATGTTGTGCGGCTTGATGTCTCCGTGAATGATCGAGTCGGGTCCCTCGCCCAGATCGTGGATGGGCTGGTTGAGATAGTCGATTCCTTTGGCGGCTCCCTCCATGTAATCGAGCAGTTCCTCGCGAGGGATTCCGCTCTTGCCGTCGTTCAGGCAATCTTCGAGCCGAGAAGCGAGACTTGCCACGCCGAGGCCCATGGCCATGAGCAGGTCCGTTGGCCGCGAGGGTTTTTGGCCGGCCAGTCCGGAAAGCTGAGCGATCGCGTCGGCAGACGATGCCCTCAGGGCCGCCGCGTCCATGTCGCCCGGAAAGTCGGTGATCGTCTGACCGTCTTCGGTAATCAGCCAGGAGGCGAAGACGGGAACGAGGTTCGGGTGGTGAATGTGCTTCATGCGCTGCAGCGACCCGAACTCCTTCATGCCGCCGCGCACCGAGAGGTCGATGATCTTCATCGCCACTTCCATGCCGCCGGGCGCAGACGCTTTCCAGACCTCGCCGAAGTTGCCCCGCCCCAGGAAAGAGATGAGGCGGTAACCCGGGATAGGTTCGTCGCCCGAATAGTAAGTGGCGTTTTGCCCGAGGCATTGTACAGACTCTCTCCGCTCATTCACCGAACCGCGAATGACGACAATCTCCAACTCCAAGATACCCAGCGACGCAGTCTTTCGCAATGGTGCGGGGGGAGCTTCCCCCACACGCCAAATTCGACTCTGACTCGGCCGGCCCGACAACTTGAGAAGTTCCCCACCGACCGTCAGACTCGACACATTTTTCCCACCTGACCAAAAGGGCCAAAGAAGAACTGGGTTGATGGCCACGGATCGCTCGGGAGTACGCTCCGCAGGGGGGGCATCGGGGCCGGTGAGCGGAACGACCCTAAAGCTTCGTCAGTATTCCCGTCGAAGAGACAATTGGGGTGTGACGAATAATCCTCGTTTGCGGCATGACGCGGCTGTCGGGGACTGATCGCTTTTGCGGGGGGGGTGGCGACTGTATGAAAAAGACCACGTTTCTAAGTCTAGCTGTTCTTACCGTGACCTGGTGTGGTGTTGCACTCGCGATGGAAGTCGTGGAGCGGCCGATGCCCACGCCCGATGCGAGTCAGCCCGCGGGCCAGGTCGTCACTCGGGAGTCCTTTGAACACCAGGCCTCTCCGCCACGAGCGGACCATTCATCTGGCGGCCTGCGGCAGGCGGTGACACCGGCTGCCAACGCTGACGAGCAGAAGGCGATCAGCGTTCTGAAACCGCCATGCGCCCGACGGGCTGACCCGGCAGAACGCAGCGCCAAAGCCAAGGTTGTCGATCGCCAGTCGTTCTTTCAGCAAGCGGAAAACAGCAAGTGGCTGGCCGACCAAGACCCCGAGCCACGAATCGTATACCGGCAGTCGTTCCTGCAACAATCGGGAAGCAGGGAGGACGGCCCCTACGTCTACCCGCCGAACGGCATTTTTCGTTTGACCAGCATGCTCCTGCAGACACAACCGCCGTCAGAGCGGACGACGCAACCGCCGTCGGAGCGGACGACGCAACCACCGTCAGCCGGAACTACACCCGGGGCGAACGAGTCAATGACGCCAAGCCCGAGCTTGAGTGCGAGTGAGGTGGCTCAGGCGATAAGCCCGGCGTCGGCGTCAAATATCGTCACCAATAAGACCGCCCAGGACACGGCATCGACGGACTTGGGTGGCGCGTTGACACACCCGGAGGGCGCCAAGACCGTTACGACGCAACAGCGGTCGCCGGTGTCCCAGGATCCAAACATCCGCGGCTACAAGGGCGGTCAGATCTACACGCAGGCTAACGGCGTTTACTGGACGCCCGCCCGCCGCGACTTGGATACGATGCTCAGCAAGATCGACCCGGACATGATGCAAGACGTCGTGGTGGTTCCCGGTCCGTACGGTCTTCGCTATGGACCGGGCTTGGCGTTCATCGACGTGGTTCGCCAGCCCGTGCCACGGTCCGAGACCGGATGCTACGAGAGTCATTTTGACCAGATCGGCAACGTTCGCTCAAACGGCGGCCAGGTGTATGGCCGCGAAATCGCCACCGGCGCCGGCGCCGATTGGGGATTCCGCATGAGCTACGGCGACCGGGCCGGCAGCGACTTCAAGTCGGGCGACGGCACCTTGATCCCGTCGAGCTACCACAACCGGGACGCCTGGGCGAACTGAGCTTCGATATCAACCCGAATCGGCGATTCGACGTCTCGTTTCAGCGATTCGATCAGACCAACACCGAGTATCCCTGCGAGTTCTTCGACATCGATTACTTGAGTACCTACGGCTTCGAAGCCCGCGTGGTCGACACGGATCCCATGGCGCCTTGGTCGAAGTTGACCTTCGAGGGCTGGTACAACCACACCAATTTCCGCGGCAGTACGCCGGGTAGCAACCCGGATTTCCCGGTCATCAATCGCGTGGATTGGGCATTGAACGACTTCTACAAAGCGACCCAAGGCACTTACACGCTTACGGGGGCGACGGTGGGTGGTGTGTCGTCCAGTGGAGTGCGGCTGGCAACTACCTTCGGCGATCCAGATGACACGCATATCAACTGCGGCGCCGACTTCCGCTACGTCGAGCAGGTTATTGGTGAAACGTTTCAACAATTCCGGAACGGGAACGAATTTGACGATCCGATCCAGACGAACATGCCGCATTCCTGGATGAAGGACCCTGGCGTATTCGTGGAATGGTCGAAACCGTTTACCGATTCATGGACGACCGCCGTCGGCGCCCGCCTGGATTTCGTCGAGACTTCGGCTCGAATAGGCGACCTGCTGCCGAGAAGCAATCTTAATGCCGGCGAACTGGAAGATAGCGACACGCTCTACGCCTTCTACCTTACCAACACGTACAAGCTGAGCGAACAGCAGAGCGTCACCGGCGGCTTCGGCTATGCTCAGCGGCCGCCGACGTTGATCGAGCGTTACGCCGACGGCCTGTTCATCAGCAGCTTGCAGAGCGGCTTCACCCGTGTCATCGGCGATCCGGAACTGAAACCCGAGCGCGACTGGCAAGCTGATTTGGGATACAAAGTCGACAAGGAAAGGTGGCGAGGCAGCGCTGCGGGCTTACTATGCCTGGGTAGTCGATTACGTCACCTTCTTTGACGACTCGGTCAGCAGTTTTGACGATGCCCGGCTGTTGCGGTACATCAACACGCCCTTGGCCGGACTGACTGGCTTCGAGTTGTACGGCGAATATGATCGGTCGCCCCGGTTGACGCCGTTTGCGGCGATGTCGTATACGGAAGGCCGGGACCTGACGCTCGATGCTCCGTTGCCCGCCATCTCTCCGCTGGAGAGCACCGTCGGGCTGCGGTTTCACGACGTTGAAAAGCGTCGTTGGAGCATCGACATGGCGCTTCGAATGGTCGCCACCCAGAACGAACTGGGTACGATTCGGCTGCGCGACAGCGAGGCCACGGTGGTCGAAGAGCGTACGCCGGGCTTCACCGTCTGCTACATTCGCGGTTACTGGAACTACACCAAAAACCTCCGCCTGATCGCCGGCATCGACAACGTCTTCAATCGCAACTACCAAGAACATCTCGACCTCAGACTCAGTGGGCCGGCGGGATTCCCCTTGCCGGAGACGCGAGCGTTGCGAACGGGCATCTCGCCCTATTTCGGCATCAACTGGGTCTTTTAGCGTCCCCGGCCGACCCGTCTAGTCGGAATCAAACAATGTGGCCACGTACCGTGGCCACGTTGCGTTTCTTGCGGGTCCGTTCACCGGAATCCACGCAACTTTCCCCGGGCGCGACGAGAACGCTTGCAGATTCCGTCTCGGACTGTAAGATCGTGCGCGTACCGTGAACAATAAGGAGCCCGGCAATGAGCAGCATTCCCCTGGCCCCCACCACAGGGGGAATGAGCATCTTGGCGACGGCCTTGAGCCCCGCCGACATCATCGTTTCAACCACCAAAGCGTTCGCCTCGCAGACGATCCGCGGCGTTACGCGATCGTCGATCAGCCATGCCGCACTCTACGCGGGACATGGGCAAGTCATTGAGGCAATCAGCGACGGCGTTGTCAGACGGCCCTTGCAGCGGGTCTCTGCAGGAGGCCACCACAGCGGTGGCCTACCGCTACAAGAACTTGACGCCCAGATTGGCCGAAACGGTCATTGCCTACGCAGGCAGCAAAGTCAACCAGGAGTACGATTTCGGCGGCGCGGCAGGCGGCGGAGCCAGGGCCAACCCGGAATTCTGTCGCGCGGTCGTCGGCGCAGTCACCCCCGGCCCTGCTTGGATGGCATACAAGCTGGCTTCACAATCCTGCGATGAGGCGGCGGCCGGAAAATGGCAGGACCCCAATAAATACTATTGTTCAGAGTTGGTGCTCGAGAGCTTCCTGCGGGCGGGACTTCAGATCAGCAGCGTCAGCCCGAGCGTCAGCGTTCCCCAGGACATCGTCAATGCATACAATAGCGGTGTCCTTGAATACGTGGGGCATTTGAGATAATTCGCAAACGGAGAATTCGCTCAATAATGCTGGCAACTTCTCGCGGCCGTCCGCGAAAATAGCAGTGTGAGGCGTGTGACAAATCCAAGATTGGGACTCCGAGCGACCAACCCGCCGTGAGGGTCCGAGAATTTCCACCTTTTTTTCTTAAAGGAGCGCGTGTCATGGCATTCGATGCTTTTCTGAAAGTCGATGGGATCGAGGGCGAAAGTCAGGACGACAAGCACAAGAGCTGGATTGAGATCCTCTCTTACAGTTGCGGGGCAACCCAGCCAGTCGCCGGCTCGCGGAGCAGCGGCGGCGGCGCCTCGGCCGAACGAGTCAACCTCCAGGACTTCTCGGTCATGAAGACGCTGGACAAGGCCAGCCCGAAGCTGTTCTTCAACTGCTGCAACGGCAAGCATCTCAAGGAAGTGAAGCTCGAGCTGTGCCGGGCAACGGGCGACAAGCAGAAGTACATGGAGTACAAGATGTCGGACGTGCTCGTCTCCAGCGTCCGCCCCGGCGGCAGCGCCCACGGCGGCGAGACGCTACCCCTCGAAGAGGTTAGTTTCAACTATGGCAAGATCGAGGTGATCTACACCGTCACCGACCAGAAGACCGGCGCAGCCAAGGGGGACGTCAAGGCCAATTGGGACGCCGTGGCCAACAAGGGAAGCAGCTAGGCTCCCCGTCGCCCTCGACCGGTTGCACCCCGCAAAGCACGGGCGCCGCGAGATCGGAACCAACCTCCGATCGCGCGGTGACTGCGCTTCTTGCCGGTCGCCCCACCAATCCGGAGAAGAACGTCTCTGCGTGAACGGCGGCCGCAAGGTCGGACACAGGCAACTTTTGGGAGAAAGCACAGGATTTGCAGCAACTTCCTCCCGCGTACCGCGAAAACAATGCTGTGAGGCGCGTGGACAATCCAATGTGACGGGCTCGGGACATTCAAGACCAACGCAACGCCCCCAAGTCTCGCCAGTTTGGCGGTAGAAGGAGTCTGTGGCATGGCATTCGACGCATTCTTGAAAATCGACGGGATCGAGGGCGAGAGCCAGGACAACAAACACACGAACTGGATGGAGATTCTATCCTTCAGTTGGGGAGTGAACCAGCCGGCCGCCGGCTCCCGCAACCGCGGCGCCAGAGCGGTCGAGATGGGCTACGCCCAGGAATTCTCCGTCACGAAGACGCTTGACAAGGGCAGCCCGAAGCTGATTCTCGCCTGCTATGGCGGGACGTACATCAAGCAGGTGAAACTCGAATTGTGTCGGGCAACCGGCGACAAACAAAAGTACATGGAATATAAGATGTCGGACGTGATCATTTCCAGCGTCCACCCCGGCGGCAGCGCCCACGGCACAGAGACATTGCCCGTTGAGGAGGTGAGCTTCAATTTCGGCAAGATCGACATGGCCTACACCGTTACCGACCAGAAGACTGGTATGCCCCTGGGAGACGTCAAGGGGGTTTTGGACGTGCAGCAGGTTAATGGCGATGTCTAAGTATAGTAGTCGAGGATAAGTAGTCGGCTGCCTGCGCGGATGTGGTTGTGCGGCCCGCCTTTGACGCCAACTACGATGAGGGAACTCCGGCGGTTGCTTTGTGGGGAGGCCAAGCTATGGCTGAAAACGATTATCTCCGCATCGAGAGCCCAAGCTCGCTGCAAAAGCTGTTCACCCTGCTCTCCTTCTCCGGCCACGAGGAGATGTCGCGCCTGTTCAGCTTCACGCTGGAGTTGGATTCGGCCGACCAAGCCATCGACCCCAAGGACGTGATCGGCCAGAAGATCACCTTCAGCGTCGCGTATCTTGAGGGAACGAGCAAGAAGCACCGATATTTCAACGGCTACGTGAGCCGGTTGTCCGCCGGCACGAGCGAGTCGGGCCACCGCCGCTACCAGGCTGAAGTCGTTCCCTGGCTCTGGTTTCTCACCCGCACCTCCGACTGCCGCATCTTCGCCGAGAAGAAGATACCCGACATTCTCGACCTCGTCTTCAAGGACTGCCCGTTCACTCCGAAGTTCGAGTGGAAGGCGAAGAAGGGGGACTACGCCCAGTGGACGTACTGCGTGCAATACCGCGAGACCGACTTCAATTTCGTCTCCCGGCTGTTGGAGCAAGAGGGGATCTACTACTACTTCAAGCACGACAAGGACGACCACACGCTGGTGCTTTGCGACAAGGCCGAGCACTACGACGACAGCAAGCGAGAGATCGAATATGAGTACGCCTACGTGGGCGGCGCCGTCGGGGACGACGTGATCACGCACTGGATTCACCAGTACCAGTACGTGCCGGGCGCCTACGCCCAGACCGACTACAACTTCGACGAACACCCCTCGCGCAGCAACCAGCACCCCGACAAGCCGCTGCTGAGCACCAAGCCCGCCAAGGGCAGGGCGAGCCAATTTCCGAACGCCGGCAAGCATGAAATCTTCGACTATCCCGGCGAGTACGAGAAGAAGTCCGACGGCGACACTTGCACCGATCGCTACATGGAGGAAGAGGAGGTCAATTGCGACGTGGCCAACGGCTCGGGCGTGTGCGAGTTCTTCTCGCCGGGGGTGAAGTTCAAGCTGAAGTTCGACCCCCAGATCTCACAGATGGAGTCGGAGAAGAGCAAGGCGGAGAACCGTGCGTACACCCTGCTCTCCGTTCAGCACTCGGCCACGAACGAGACGATGGAGGGCGGCGGTTCGGAATCGTACTCGAACAGCTTCACTTGCATTCCCGCGACCGTGAACTTCCGCCCGGCCCGCACCACACCCAAGCCCGGCATTCAGGGCGTGCAGACCGCGGTAGTGGTCGGCCCACCCGGCTCGGAAATCAACACCGACAAGTTCGGCCGCGTTCAGGTGCAGTTTTTCTGGGACCGTTACGGCACCCGCTCGCAAGGCAAGGAGGAGAAGCCCGTCTGGATTCGTGTCGGCCAGATCATCGCCGGCAAGAATTGGGGGGCGATGTTCATCCCCCGCGTCGGCCAGGAGGTGATCGTCACTTTCCTGGAGGGCGATCCCGATTGGCCCCTGGTCACCGGCGTCGTCTACAATTCCGACCAAACGCCCCCCTACGCCCTGCCCGACGAAAAGACGAAGAGCTACATCAAGACCAACTCCTCGTCGGGCGGCGACGGCTACAATGAGTTGCGGTTCGAGGACAAGAAAGACCACGAGCAGATCTTCATCCACGCCGAGCGGAACATGGACACGCGGGTCAAGAACGACTCGCTGTCGCGGATCATCGGCAATCGCCACCAGATTATCGGCTTCGAAAAGGACGGCAAGAAGGGCGGCGACCAGCGGGAGATGGTCTATCAAGACAAGCTGCTGAAAGTCCACCGCAATCAGGTCGAGCACGTCGGCGACAGCATGCAACTGTTGATCGGCGGCATCGACGGCGGCCAGGGCAACCAGGACATTGTCTTGAAGGGAACCAAGAAGGAATTGATCGAGAAGGATTGCCACGCCCACGTCAAGGGTAAGCGGTCGGAGAAGGTCGATACCGATCAGTCCTTGACCGTCGGCAACAACCAGCAGGAGAAGGTGGGCATGAAGCACGCCCTCGAAGCCGGCCAGGAAATCCACCTCAAATCCGGCATGAAGGTCGTGATCGAGGCGGGAATGCAGTTGACGCTTAAGGGCCCCGGCGGATTCGTCGACATCAATCCGGCCGGCGTCGTGATTCAAGGCACGACGGTGTTGATCAACAGCGGCGGCGCCGCCGGCGCCGGCAGCGGCTCCAGCCCCGCCGCTCCCGAAGACGCCAAGGAAGCCGACCCAACCAAACCCGACATGGCCGACGATCACAAAACGGGGCAGAAATCGACGCCGTACTAAGGCCACGGTTCCGTCGCCGGAATCTCCCGGAGGACTCGCGTGTCTCAGGCACGAGAAAATGGAGGTAGGAAGAATGGCTCTCTCATCTCGATTGCCCTGTCCTATCGGAGTCTCGGACCAATCGCTCTATTCGACGCATCTCGGATGCAAATCGCCATACCGACAAGGCCGTGTGAGTCTCAAGGAGACGGGCACGTTGTACGCCCAAGCGGGGGGCCACCCCTTGCCGGTCCAAAACAGAACGAAGCTGTTCCTGTATTGGCGCAACTTCAACCCTCACGATGCGGAGGAGTTGGCCCGGGAGAGGTACAGCATGCGCGATCAGAGAAGGATTCTCCCAATTAACAGTTGGGCTCACTTGAAGGCGCGCCTTCACCATTTCAACCCGATAGATGAGCTTGTCATAAATGCCCATGGAGCGGATGGGGCCATAAATCTCGGCACTCCCGTGGCAGTGCGGCTCGACGAAAAGAAGGTCAAGAGCCTCTTTCTGGGAAAAGGGATTCGAATCAACACCATCACCATCGACGGCTGCAACGTCGGCCGCGGACCCGAATCGATGTTTGGATTTGCCAAACTCTTCCACGCGACCAGTATCTCGGCCTACACCTGGTATTCCAAGGTGTTCCACGTTATTCTGCCAAGGGGCCTCGGCGCACAGAAGATCAAGTTACTGCTCGATCAATTTGGGAAGTTTTGCCTGGGGACGCAATACACACTCGCGCAACTTGTGACAAAATGTAGCACTGGTAATGTGGGGATGCGTTTCTATTTCTTCGGGCCGGATCAAGACCAGCTCCTTCCTCCAGATCCCAACAAACTGGCTACTCGTGCCCTCCCCCACCACTTCAAGGCTTACAATCAGGCGACTACGTACGCGATCCGGTGGCAAGCTACACTGGCGCCGAAGGCAATAGAGTTCGACTATAAGAACGCGGCGAGCAACCAGATAAAGAAAATGAGGAATACCCAGGAGTTCTACCGTGTAACGGTGAATGTCAGATATTGACGGACAACGAGAGAAGAGAATGTCCAATTGCTGCTTGAGCGAAGTCGGCCTCATCCCTTCTCTCTCGCCGGCACGTTCGCCGGGAGTGCCATAGGTTTCGGAATCCGTCGCCTGAAGCAGGATCGAGAACACTCGGGCAAGAGATCTTCTCTGGAGCACCGATAAGGAGCGGAAGAAGAACGCGGCATTCTCGCCACACGACAGGAGGGCCAGTGACATGAAGACGATTGTGATCAGCGGGAAGACGTATACCGACCGGCAACTCGAATCGGCCATTCGGCGGTTCCTGGAAGAGAAGGACTCCAGACCGCTCACGGACATCATGGATGAGTTGCCGCCGGAAGGAGACGCTCCACCCGTCTACCAGGCCATTGTAGCGGTGCGAGATGACGACGCCTCCCGTTTCCTCGCTCGCCAGGAACTGCAACGCGGGATGGAGGGATTCGGCAGCGGAGTCGACGCGATTTGTCACGTCGCCGAGTTTCTCATTGACCTATACACCCGGCTACGGAAGAAGTGAAGATCAAGGTCGGCAATTCACCCTGACCTCATTCAACACCGCAATAACAGTCAAGCCTGCAAAGGAACACAATGATGGCCAAAGCCAAAATCGGTGCGACAATCAACACGGTCAGCGTCGAGTATGGCAAGGACGCGGACGCCGAAGTCGAGCAGTCGCTGATCACCCTGCTCAAAGCGTGCATCAAGGCGGATATTGCCGCCAAGCGGACGCTTTCAAAGATCTACATCGGCTACACCACCAACGGCACGCACGCCGCACACAGCCGCCACAAAACCGGACAAGCCGTCGACATATCGCGCATCAACGGCAAATACATGAGCACCAGTTACACGTCGGACGACGAGGTCAAGGAGATCGTCAACGCCATTCAGGACGCGGCCGACAAAGCCGCGGGGATCCGCGCAGAATTTCGGCCCCCATTTCAAACACAAGATCGGAAAGGACTTCAAGGTGGGCGGCCACAGCGACCACATTCACCTTTCGGTGAACTGACCGCCCCCCAAAAGCCGATAACAAAAGGCTGGGGATCGAGAAGGCGGACGTGAGTCGTTCGTGGCGAAAGCAAGAACGGTCTGCCTTCACCCCCGATTCGAGTGGTTGTGAATGGTCACGTTCGGACGTTCCCTTTCAGGAAAGGATGGATCGATGCGAAGGATTCTATCAATCATCATTCTCTTTGGCTTCTTGATCGGCTTCTGCTCGGACGCCTACGCCTGGCGGCCGCGGCTGTTGAAGAAGATGACCAAACCGCCCCTCTGCCAGAAGCACAAGAAATAGGGGCGCCGTTCTGCGTTGCGCGGTCCGCTGCCCGCGGCGGGCGAAATGTGATGACCGACACGACCCCGAACAGCTACGATGAGGTGCCGTATTCGAGCTATCCGATAGCCGATACGCATCCGCGGCGGCTGGAGGCCCTGGCCGTGCTGTTTGGAATGGATCCGCCGCCGTTGCCCGGTTGCCGGGTGCTGGAATTGGGCTGCGCCTCGGGCGGCAACCTGATCCCCTTGGCCGACGAACTGCCCGAGGGCCGCTTTCTCGGCGTTGATCTCTCGCCCCGTCAGGTGGAAGAGGGGCAGGCGACGATCGCCGACCTCGGATTGAAGAACGTCGAGCTGCGCACGGCCGACATCTGCCAGATCGACGATTCCTGGGGGCAGTTCGACTACATCATCTGCTTCGGCGTCTATTCGTGGGTGCCGCGGCCGGTGCAGGACAAGATCTTCGACGTCTGCCGCCGCAACCTGGCGCCCAACGGCGTCGCCACGATCTCCTACAACACCTACCCCGGCTGGCATTTCCGCATGGCCGCCCGCGACCTGATGCGCTACCACGTCGGCCATCTGGACGACGCTCGGCAGAAGATCGCACAGGCCCATGCCGTGCTGGATTTCATGGCGTCGACCTGCGCGGGGAGCGGCCCGTACGGCCAGGTGCTGAATCGCGAACTCGAGCGCTGCGCGAGGTGGACGAGTCGTACTTGTACCACGAGCACCTGGAAGACAACAACCAGCCGATCTATTTCCACCAGTTCGTCGACCTGGCCGAGCGACACGGATTGCAGTACCTGGCGGAAGCGAACGTCAGCCGCATGTTGGCGATCAACCTGCCGCCGGGCGTGCAGGAAATGTTGCGCGAGGCGCCCGCCATTCGACGGGAGCAATACCTCGATTTCGTGCGGAACGTCGGTTTTCGATCGACGCTGCTTTGCCACCGCGAGATCGAACTCGACCGTCAGTTACACGACGATCGCATGGATCGCTTCTCGGTGCAGCTTCCCGCCGCGCCCGACCCGAAGGAGGTCGATCTGCAAAGTCACGACCCGGTGAAGTACACTCTCGGCGAGTGCAGCCTCACGGCGTCGTTGCCGCTGAGCAAGGCGGCGATCGCGTGCCTCGGCCGGATCTGGCCCGAGGCGATTCCAGTCGCGGAGCTCTACCGGCAGGCACGTGACCTGTTGGGACCGGTCGCCGCCTCGGACGATTCCTCCTGCTCGATCGAAGCCCTCTACAACATGCTGATGACGGCGCTGGCGGGCGACGCCCTGGAAGTCTTCGTCCATCCGCCGCGATGCATATCGGCGATCAGCCAACGACCGTTGGCCCCGACGCTCGCTCGTTACCAGGCTGCACGCCGCATGTTGATTGCCACCCGTTGGCATCGCTATATCAAGCTCAACGACCTGGGCTGTTTCGTTTTGCAGCGGCTCGACGGATGTCGCGATCGCGCCGCACTCGAAGCAGACTTGTACGAAGCCCTGCAAAACGGGCAGATCGTGGGCGATCAGGGCGAAAAACGTCCCGAGCATTCGCCCCAAGAGGTCGCTGAAATGGTCGATTGGGCCCTAGGCGCGTGCTCGGCCGCCAGCCTCTTGGTTGCCTGACGCTCAAGACAACGGCGCCGGCTAACCCGTGGGGATGCAACACCGCTGTGGCCACCGCGCAGCGGCTACTGGACTTGCGGCAGGCGGCGGACGGCGGAGTTGCTGCTCGGCGGCGGCAGCGGGGCCGTGGGAACCGGAGGCCGCTGGCTCCGCTCGTAAGAGAAGCCCGGCAGTGCCGGCCCGTCCGATTCCGACTGGCCCGTTGGAATCGGCGGCAGGCGGCGAGATTGCACCGCGTCCGGCAGTATCGACGACGCCTTCCGATCCGGTGCCGCCGCCAGAGCGGTCGGATTTCGCTCCGCGTCGTTTGGTGCAGCGTAGGCACTTGGTTCGGGTGCAGCTTCCCGCCGGCTTCTCTCCGTCGTGATTCGCACTCCTTCCGCCGCCGGCTGATGCTGCAATCGGGCCTGCACCGTCTTCTTTTCGAGGTAATCGAGCCATCGTTGCGCGGAGACCAGCGACGGATCGGCTCGCAAGGCCAGGGCAAAGTGCTGCATTGCCGCCCGCGTTTGCCCCTTCTTGTTCAGCAGGTAGCCCATATTGTAGTAGGCCGCGGCCTCGCTGTGTACTTGCCGCAGATTGGTGAACGCCTCGCGAAACCGGCACTGGTCGACCAACACGGTGGCGATGTTGTTGCGGTACAGGGGGTTCTTCGGGGCCATTTTGATTGCCAGCGTCAAGGCTGCCACCGCTTCGTCGAGTTGGCCCTGTCGGGCGTAAAATAGCCCGATGTTGTTGTGGACCGACGGCTCCCTGGGATGGGCTTTGGCTGCCCGCTGATATAGCCACAGCGCTTCGTCCCTCTGTCCGAGTTGCTCCTTTAGCCGGGCGTAGGCCAGCAACGCGCCCAAGTGGTCGGGGTCGAGCTTCCGCGCCGCCTGATACTGCCGCTCGGCGTCGGGGAGCTTGCCCGTCTGTTCATACCACCGACCGATCGCGACATAGAGCTCGGGACTCGGCTTGCCCGCGGATTTCAAAGAGACGGCGTCGTCCTCCGGCGCCGGGGTCTTGGACGAACTCTTGGAGTCGAACGCCTCGCCGATCTTGCCGAAGCCGCGTTTGACCCCCGACGTGATCGGAGTATACCACGACTGATTGCTCGCGGTGTTCGGCTCTTGCGCCGCAACGGGACGACAAAGCGGCCCCGCAACCTCGCCGCCGAGCACGACGAGCGCAAAGCAGGCTGTCCAGAACTTCGCCGAAATCCGTCTCACCCAGCACCTCCGCTGTCCCGCAATCACCTTGCCGTGGAAGGCGACTGTGCGAATGCGCAACCGCACAACCATCCACCTGGCGACCTCGTTGTAGTGATCGTCCTTGTTCACCAGGAAGCTACAACCGATCTTTCCGACTAGAGAACATTTGGTGAATTTGACAGCGGCAGCAGGTACTACAGCAGACGGCACGACAAGATGGGCGACATAGGAGGTTTTTGCCCGTGGCTTCCCAGGGAACCTTGACGCCCCACATGGACGCGGTTATGCTGAAGGGTTTCCCCGCTCCGAGACTGGCCGTCGCCGATAATCCTCCCCGCTCATGCGCCGCAACGACATACGCAACGTCGCCATCATCGCACACGTCGACCACGGCAAGACTAGCCTGGTCGATTGCATGCTGCGCCAGAGCGGGCGGTTCCGCGAAACCCAACTCGTCGGCCAGCAGATTCTCGATACCAACGACCTGGAACGCGAGCGCGGGATCACGATCCTCGCCAAGAACATCGCCATTCCTTACGGCGGCGTGAAGATCAACATCATCGACACGCCCGGCCACGCCGATTTCGGCGGCGAGGTCGAGCGCGTGCTGCGCATGGCCGACGGCGCGCTGGTGCTGGTCGATGCCGCCGAAGGGCCCATGCCGCAAACGCGGTTCGTCCTCGCAAAGGCGTTCGAGTGCGGGCTGCGGCCGATCGTCGTCATCAACAAGATCGACCGGCCCGACGCCCGACCGCACGAAGTCGTCGACGAGGTGCTCGACCTGTTCCTGAAGCTGGGGGCCGACGACATTCTGGCCGATTTCCCCTACGTCTTCACCAGCGCCAAGCTGGGCTACGCCACCGACGATCCCGCCAAGCCGACCGGCGACATCCATCTGCTGATGGACATGATCCTCGAAAAAATCCCGGGCCCCGACGTCGACGTCGGCGGTCCCCTGCAGATGCTGGTCACCACGCTCGACTGGTCCGATTACGTCGGACGTATCGCCATCGGCCGGGTGCAGTCGGGCACTCTCCGCAAAGGCCAGAACATCGCCCTGATGCAAGCCGACGATCGCATCGCGCCGGCCAAGGCCGTTTCGGTCTACGTCTTCGAGGACCTCGGCCGCGTCGAGGTCCACGAGGTCGACGCCGGCGACATCTGTGCCGTCGTCGGCATCGAGGGGGTCGAAATCGGCGACACCATTGCCTCGCCGCTGGAGCCGCAGGCGCTGCCGCGACTGAAGGTCGACGAGCCGACGCTGAAGATGACCTTCGGCGTGAACACCTCGCCGCTGGCCGGCCGCGAAGGCAAGTTCGTCACCAGCCGCCACCTCCGCGAGCGGCTGCTGCGCGAACTGGAGAAGAACGTCGCCCTGCGGGTCGAGCCGATCGTCGCGACCGAGCAGTTCGCCGTCTCCGGCCGCGGCGTGCTGCATCTCTCCGTTCTGATCGAGACCATGCGCCGCGAAGGCTACGAGCTTTCGGTCGGCAAGCCGCAGGTGATCTTCCGCGAGATCGACGGCAAGACGTGCGAGCCGTTCGAGTCGCTCGTGGTCGAGGCCCCGAACGATCGCACCGGGCCGGTGATGGAGCTGGTCGGCGAGCGGCGCGGCCAGCTCGTCGGAGATGGCCAGCCACAACGACTACACGTTCATGATCTTCTCGATCCCCGCCCGGGGTCTGATCGGGCTTCGCACGCGGCTGCTGAACGCCACGCAGGGCACGGCCATCGTCCACCATCGTTTCGAAGGCTATCGCCCGATGGCCGACGCGATTCCCGCCCGCACAACCGGCGTGTTGGTGTCGATCGCGGCGGGCAAGGCGGTCGCCTTCGGGCTCGACAGCCTCCAGGAGCGGGCCGAGTTGCACGTGGCCCCCGGCGACGTCGTCTACGAAGGCATGATCGTCGGCGAAAACAGCCGCTCCACCGACATGAACGTCAATCCGACCAAGGAGAAGAAGCTGACGAACATGCGGGCCGTCGGCCACGACCGCAACATCCTCTTGAAGCCCGCCCGGCGATTGTCGCTGGAAGAGGCCCTCGAATTCATCGCCGACGACGAGTTGGTCGAGGTCACGCCCTCGCAAATCCGCCTGCGAAAAATCCTGCTCAAAGAAACCGACCGCCGCCGCGCGAACCGCCAGGCGGCGTCGTGAGAAAGGATCCGCCGAAATGGCCAAGGTGCAGACGCTCAGCGACGAGGAACTTCTGCGGCGATCCGGTCATGCCGGCAGGTATCTGACGGTGCTCGCCGTCTTGATTACGATCTGTGCCGTCATCGCAGTCGTTGCCACGGTGTTGTCTGAATTTCGAGCCCAAACCCGAGTCCGCGCGAGCCGGGGCGGCGCTGTTATCGTTGTTTATCCGGGTAATTCCAGTTACACTCTGCCTGGCGGCAGCCGGGCTCTGGATGCTGGCCATTGCCGCAAGACGGGGAAACGCAACCGCGCCTGGCTTTGTCCTGCTGGTGTTGGCGCTCCAGATACTCCTTTCTCTTGCCGGCGTTTCCACCGCGTTGACCCACGGCGCCATGCCGACGGGCCTGGTGGGGCTGGTTATCGCGCTATTGGTTGCCGCGGCCGTCTTCACCGCTCGAGACGTCCTCGTTGAAATGAAGAAACGCGGCTTGTGGGAGACAAAATTCGCCGCCGCCAGGCCGAGTCGTGGTCTCTGCGTTTGCGGAGGCATTATCCTTGTTGCCGGATACCTCGGTTTTGCCGCAAGTCTCTTCATTCCCGTCGCCTTAGCCGCACAAAACGCAAAGGAAGTCGAGCACGCCAAGGCGTTCTTGGCGTGCATCAGAGACGAAGAGCCGCAAGCGATAGACGCGTTGCAGAATCTGGCGAAGACAAAAGACTCCAAATCGCTGAAGGCCGCGATCAGCAAAGTCGATGCTCTCGACCGCAAGGTTGCTTCAATTCAACGCGAGGTTGCCCCGGACGTGCCCTTGGCCGCGATTCTCGCGAAGTACAGGCGCGCCCTGGCCGACTGGAAGAGCGGATTGGCGGCGATTGAGGGTCCAGAGGGGGACGCGAAGAAGGCAAAGCAACTCTTGCAGTCGAGCGCCGCCCTTCGAGCCGAAGCGGCACGCGAGTTCAATCGCCGCTATCCTCGCCGTTGATCGGAGGGACGGGGAAGAGGGCGCCGCAGGGTGTCTGCCGTCGGCGGCCCCCAACTGCTAATCATCGCTTTTGCCCCTCCTCCCCATTTTTGCCCGTTCGGCTACAATTCTTTGGATGCACGAAGTCTTTGAACACACGGCCGACGTGGGAATCCGCGCCCGCGCCGATACTGTGGAGGAATTGTTTGCCGAGGCTGCCCGCGGGCTGTTCGCGCTGATGATCGAGAACCTGGACGACGTGCGCACCGTCGAGGAGGTGACGTTTCAACTCAGCGGCGACGACGTTGAGGAGCTGTTCCACGATTGGCTGGCCGAATTGCTCTATGCGTTCAACGCTCGGCGGCTGGCGCTGGCCGAGTTTCGTGTGCAGCTTGCCGCGGCGCAATTGATCGCCACCGCCCGTGGCGAGCCTGTGGATCCGAAGCGGCACGAAATCGGCGTCGAAGTAAAAGCGATCACCTGGTGCGGATTGAAAGTCGAGCGCCACGCCGACGGATGGCTCGCCGAAGTTGTCGTTGACATCTAGCCGCTTGCGGCTTCGCAACCAGCCGGGGACGGAGGAAGTCGTCGGTTAAGCGTGTCGAACAGTGGGAAATGCTTCCCGACGACTTCCTCCGTCCCCCTTACCGATAGGCGAGAACCTACCATGTCCAAGCAAGGTTACACCGGCCCGCTCGAACAGATCGACGAAACCTGCTGGCGGATTCCGATCAGCTACAAGATCGGGATGCAGGTCGAAGGCCGCATCTTCGCCGACGAGCGTCTGATGCAACAGATTCGCGGCGACCAGGCGCCCGAGCAGGTGGCGAACGTTGCCTTTCTGCCGGGCATCCAGATGGCCAGTCTCGCCATGCCCGACATCCACTGGGGATACGGCTTCTGCATCGGCGGCGTTTCGGCCACCGATCCGGCCCAGGGGGGCGTCGTTTCGCCGGGCGGCGTGGGCTACGACATCAACTGCGGCGTCCGCCTGATGCGTACCAACCTGATGCACGAGGACGTTCAGCCGCAGTTCGGCAAGTTGATGGAGGCCCTTTTCCGCGGCATCCCCGCCGGCGTCGGCGCCGGCGGCCCATACCTGTTCGCCGGCAAGGAACTCCGCCGCCTGCTGGCCGAGGGGGCGGCTTACCTCGCCACACGCGGCTGGGCCACCCCCGGCGACCTCGAACACACCGAGGCCGGCGGCTGCATCGACGGCGCCAATCCCGATTTCGTCTCCGAACGAGCCCTCAAGCGCGGCGGCGACCAGTGCGGCACCCTTGGCTCGGGCAACCATTTTCTCGAAGTCCAGGTGGTCGAGGAAATCTTCGACGAAAAGGCCGCCAACGTAATGGGCCTCAAAAAAGACGGCATCTGTGTGATGATCCACTCCGGCTCGCGCGGCCTCGGCTATCAGGTCTGCGACGACTCGCTGGCCGCCCTCCGCAAGGCGCCGGCCAAGTACGGCATCGAATTGCCCGACCGCCAGTTGGCCTGTGCCCCCGTCCACAGCCCCGAGGGACAGGAGTACCTCGGCGCGATGCGCTGCGCGGCCAACTACGCTTGGGCAAACCGGCAACTCCTGATGTGGCAAACCCGCGAGGTCTTCGCCGAGGTTTTCGGCCGCCCGTGGGAATCGCTGCAAATGGGCCTGATTTACGACGTCGCCCACAACATCGCCAAGATCGAGGAGCACCAGTTCGCCGGCCAACGTCGCAAGCTCTGCGTGCATCGCAAGGGCGCCACCCGCGCGTTTCCCGCGGGCCACCCCGACGTGCCCGAGCAATACCGGCAGATTGGCCAGCCGGTCATCATCCCCGGCGACATGGGCCGCGCCAGTTGGATGCTCGTAGGCCAGCCCGGCAGCATGGCGAAGACGTTCGGCACCACCTGTCACGGCGCCGGCCGCCTAATGAGCCGCACCGCCGCCGTCAAGCACGCCCAAGGCCGGCGGATCGATCGCGAACTGGCCGAGCACGGCATCGTCGCCAAGTGCCGCAGTTGGAAAGGCTTGGCCGAAGAGCAACCGGCAGCCTACAAAGACGTTGACGTCGTAGTCGATGTCGTCCACCGTGCCGGCCTCGCCGCCAAGGTCGCCCGCCTGCGGCCGCTGGGAGTTGTGAAAGGATGAGATTCTAATTCAGTCGTTTAGATGGCGGCAATATCGCCCTGGCACGGTCCAATGCTTGGCGATGCGCAGCCTCGTCCCCGTCGAGGCTGCCAGGCTAGGAGTATGGGCGGAATATCCAGGCTTGGGGCAAAAAGCGGCTGGAACCTTTCCGGCCGGAACGTCGTCATTCTTGGTGGTGCTGAATTGCAGATGTCGCTAGAATAGCCGGTGACGTAGACTTGTTGCGCCCGCGGCGGCGCCACCAACCCAGACCTCGATTCCGTCCCAAAACACAACGGCAGCGAAAATGAAGACAAGACCCGCCCTGACATTCGGAATGCTTGTGTGCCTGGGATGCTTCGCATCCAATGCGGCCGCCCAGTATTCCTCTGACCCTTTTGGACCTCAACCGTTCCCGACAGTGGTCGCGCCAATTCCGGTCGCGGTCGCGTCGCCGCCGATTCCTGCTGACGCCCGCAAGATCGCCGCGCAGTATGAGGCCGATAAAGCCGCGATTGAGAAGGACGCCCGCAAGCAGATCCGCAAACTTCGGGTTGCCCTGGCGGCAGCGCTGGAGACACTGCAAGGCCGCTACGCCCACGACGCCATGTTGGACGAAGCCGTCGCCATCCGCGACTGTATTCGCGGGCTGGGCGGCATACAGCCGATGCCCGACCCCGGCGTGCTGTTCGCCTATAGCAACGCCATCGGCCGCCCGCTGTTCTTTCGCGTGACGGGCGATCGCAAGAAGGCGGTTTGGGGCACGAATCCCTATACACCCGATTCGGGCCTAGCGTCGGCCGCGGTACACGCCGGCGTGCTCAAGGCCGGACAAACGGGCGTCGTGAAGGTTACGATGCTTCCGGGCCGGCCCTCCTATTCGGGTTCGACGAAAAACGGCTTCACCTCGTCGAAATGGGGCAGTTCTCCCGTAAGCTACCTGGTCGAACGGGTCACCGAAAAAGACGAGGACGCCGCAGAGGCTCCGTCGCCGATGTCGCCCGTTCCGTCGCCGGCGATGCCGCATCGCGTCATGACCTATGGAGCGCCCAACGGTTACAACGGATACGTCGCTGCGCCGAGGGTCGAATGGAGCGAAGCTCCTCGACCGAGGGCCTATGTCCGACCGACGGCAACGCTCTCGGCCGCGAAACTTCCCGGCGACGCACAGCGATTGGTCGATGACTTCCACGCCGAGTCGGCGGCGATTCATAAATCGGCAAAGCACAAGATCGCCGGATTGCGGCACAAGGCGATCAGCGATCTGAAGCCGCTGCAAGACACGTACACTCGCCAGACCAAACTCGACGAGGCCGTCGCCATTCGCGACTACGTCCGCCAGTTGAAGCAGCCGGACGAAAATGTATTGGCCGACCCCGGCTCGCCAAATGCCGTCCCGCTGTCGATCGGCCGCGTCTTCTATTTTCGCGTTACCGGCCGGCAAGGCGGAACAGTATGGGGGACGGACATCTATACGGCCGATTCCGCGCTCGCCACGGCGGCCGTTCACGCCGGGGTGTTGAAAGAGGGGCAAACCGGCGTGGTCAAGGTGACGATTCTCCCCCGGCAAAACGCATATCAAGGTTCAACCCGCAACGGCATTACCAGCGGCGGCCACGGCCCCTATCCGATCAGCTACCGCGTAGAGCCGGCCGACGTCGAGGAAGACGTCGAGGAGCAGCCGCACCGCAAGTCGGCATCAAAAGCAGCGGATTTCCAGGCCGATAAGAGCTTGGCCCGTCAGGTCGAAGACCTTCGCCAGGAGGTGTCGCGTCTCGACCGCAGCCTACGCGAGGTCTTGCTGCAAATGAAGCAGCGCCGCGAAGAGGAGCAGATGCTCAAGAACCCACCACCCCTCCGCTAATCGCCGGAGCATTGGTTAGGCAGACTACCAACATGACTACCCCAACAGAATCGATGGTTTACCACAGCCCGGCGCCCTTCGACGAAAACCGCATCCACGCGGCGGCGGTGTATTGCTGCGATGGGCGGTTCGGGGAACACTTTGACGACTTCCTCCACAATGCTCTGAAACTGCCGCGCTACGACCGCTTCGCACTGCCGGGCGGCCCCGGCTGCTTGGCAGGGCACTTCCTCGCCTCCAAGGAAGAAGAGGCATTGATGGCACAATTGCGATTCCTGATCCGGGCGCATAGCCTCAAGCGCGTCGTGCTGATCGCCCATCAGGATTGCGGATTCTATCTGCACCAGTTGCACATCTCGCCCTTCAGAATTGAGTCGCAGCAACGGGAAGACATGGCCGCGGCGATCCGACGAGTCAATTCGATCGCTTCCGGTTTGACCATCGAGGCGTTCTTCGCCCGAAAGTGTCCGGACGGCACGGTACAGTTCGAGCTGATGGGATAGTTGTCACAGTGGGGCGTAAGCGTTCACAGGCAGGAAACAGAGGGGGACGGAGGAGGTTTTCGGCGACAGTATCCGCCGCAGGAGAAGATATTTCTCCGAAAACCTCCTCCGTCCCCTTGCCGCCCAGTGAACGGTTGCCAGTGGGGCAGACAGTCCTGTCTGCCGAGAGATACACCGCATTGGGCAGACGGGAATGTCTGCCCCACCCGACAACGCGGGCTAACCAGGCGGCTTTCTTCCCGACACCTTCCTGATCTGCGGCCAGGTGCGGGTGTTCAACACATCGGCCTTCGTCAGGCCGCCGCGACGGGCCTGCTGCACGCCGCAACGCATGGCGTCGAGCCCTTCCGGACGATGGGCGTCGGTCGAGATCACCACCGGAATCCCGTAGCTCTTTGCCGCCGCGCAGGCCACGTCGTCCAGATCGAGCCGCTTCGGATGGGCGTTCAGTTCGATGCATCTTGCCGTTGTCGCGAGCGGCACGCATCACCGCTTCCATGTCGATCTCGTACGGCTTCCGCGCCAGCAGCATTCGCCCGGTCGGATGGGCGATCGCATCGACGTGCGGATTCTGCAAGGCGCCGAGCACGCGATCGGTGATCTGCTCGCGCGACTGTTGCTGGCCGAAATGGACGCTGGCCACCACCCAATCGGCCTCGGCCAGCACTTCGTCGGGAAGGTCCAGCCCGCCGCGTTCGAGAATATCGACCTCGACGCCCTTGAGCACCGTAATGCCGCTTGAGCCGCTTGTTGAGCCCGTCGATTTCGGCCCATTGCTGCCGCAACTGATCGGCCGTCAAGTCCGCCGACCATCGTCACCCGCTTCGAGTGGTCGGTGATGGCGAGGTACTTCAGGCCGCGGCTCTTGGCGGCGGCGGCCATCTCCTCGATCGTCGCCTGCCCGTCGGTCCAGGTGCTGTGCATGTGCAGATCGCCGCGAATGTCGTCCAGCTCGACCAGCGTGGGCAACTCGCCGGCGTCGGCCCACTCGAACTCGTGTCGGGCCTCGCGCAGCTCGGGCGGAAAACAGGGCAGATCGAGCGTGGCGTAGACCTCCTCCTCCGTGCGGCCGGCGATCCGCTGGTCGCCGCGAAAGACGCCGTATTCGTTGATCTTCAGCCCCCGCGCCTTTGCCCGGCCGCGCAGCACGATGTTGTGGGCCTTCGAGCCGGTGAAGTATTGCAGGGCCGCGCCGAACGACTCGGCCGGCACCGCCCGCAGATCGACCTGCACGCCGGCGGCCAACCGCACCGACATCTTCGTGTCGCCGCGGACGCAGAATCGCCCCGACGCCGCCGAAGGCCGCCAGGCGGTCCATCGCCGCACTCGGCATCGTCGGCGACGACGAGAAAATCGAGATCGCCGACGGTCTCCTTGCCGCGGCGATAGCTGCCGGCGGCGACGATCTTCTCGACGGCGCGGCAGCCTTGCATGTGCTCGAGGATCTCCTGCACCAGATCTGTCGGCCTCGACCCAAAGGATCCGCTTGCTCGGCCTCGGAGGCGATGTCCAGCCCTTGCAGGATGGCCGCCTCGGTCTTGGCCCCAAAGCCCTTGAGCTCGCTGAATCTTGTGCGACTCGCACGCTTCGCGGAGTTCGTCCAGCGTGGCGATTCTCAGCTCGTGGATAGAGCTGCGCGGCCCGTTTGGGCCCGAGGCCGGGCACGCGGAGAATCGCCAGCACGCTCTGCGGGAATTTCGCGCCGCAACTCTTCGAGCATCGGCAGCGAGCCGGTTCGCACCAGCGTGGCCACCTTCTCGGCCAGATCCTTGCCGATGCCCTCGATGTCGGTAGAGCGACCGCTTCGGATCGGCCACGATCTCGGCCGCCGATTCCGACAGGTCGCGCGATCGCCCGGGCAGCGTTGCGATAGGCCCGCACGCGGAACGGCGTTCGCCCCCTGGAACTCCAGCAGGTCGGCGACCTGCTCGAAAACGGCGGCGATTTCGTGGTTGGTCATGAGAGGGATGGGGATCGGGGATCAGGGATTGGGGATTCAGGATTCGGGATTCGGCATTAGCCATCAGCGCCGACGATCCTCGCCACGTTCTAATCCCTAATCCCCAATCCCTAATCCCTATTCACATGTGCAATTCCACCATGTCCTTATCGTGCAACACGTAGTCGCCCTTGACCTGCGTGCCGTCGTGGACGGCGGAGCCCCAGACGCGGGCGAACTTCAGCCCTTCCAAGAAATCCTTGTGGACCATGCCGGCCATCTCCAGCAGCGTGCTGCCGCGGCGGAGCGTGAACGGCCGGTCGCGGTCGGGCTCCTTGGCCGTCGGGCAGCTTCGAGTAGACGCGAACCACGTCCATCGCCTGGTAGATCGCCGTCCGCAGCGTCTCCAGGCCCGTGCCGTGCTTGGCCGAAATCGACGTACTCGGCAAAATCCAGCGGCAGCAGCTCGTGCAGCAGCTCCAGCCGCTCGGCCGCGCCGGGGGCGTCGATCTTGTTCGGCACCAGGAACGTCTGCGTGTACGACAGGCCCGACGTCCTCCTCGTCGAGGTACGACTTGGCCGCCAGCCGGGTCTTGGTCTGCCCGAGCCGATCGAGCACCTCCTGGCACTGCTCGATCCCGCCGTCGCTCCCCAGATCGACCATCAGCAGGGCCAGGTCGGCGGCGCGGATCAGGCTGTGCAGATGCGGGTCCATGTAGTCGGCCGTGATCGGCGGCGTGTCGATCAACTGCACGGTGACGTCTTCCCAGGGCATCATGGCCGGGGCGGGCACGGTGGTGGTGAACGGATAGGGCGCCACCTCGGGCGTGGCGCGGGTGAGGCTGGCCACCAGTTGGCTCTTGCCGGCGTTGGGGCCGCCGAGCAGGACGGCCGTTCCGGCCCCCTGCCGCGGGATTCGCAGGCCGCGGACCTTCTTGCCGCCGCCGCTCTTCTCGGCCGGCCATCTCCTTCTTGATCTTGGCGATCTTCGACTTCAGTTCCGCCTGAAGGTGGTCGGTCCCCTTGTGTTTGGGGATCTCCTGCATCATCACCTGAAGGCACTGCAACTCCTCTTCGAGCGTCGCCGCCCGGCGATAGCTCTCTTCGGCCTTGAGGTATTGTTGGGTGAGATTGGCGGGCATCTCGTCTGGCGCGATCGGGCGCAGTAACTCGCTTCTTTCTTTAGGCAGTACGACTTCCCCGATGATTCGCTCAGCGTCCGTCGAACCGCTTGCGGCTTCGCATGGACCTGTTGCCGACAGCGAATTCGGGGAGGACAAGCCAGTGTAGCCGAATTGAACCGATTCGACCAGTCATGCCGCCGAAGCACACAGCCGCCGTTGGCCGCCGGCTATGCGATACGGAGGGTGCAGAGATCGCAGCTTGCCGCCCGGCTACTCTTTCGCCGAACGCCACTCGCCGTCGTCCCGGATCTCGATCGGCGCCGGTTTGACCGGCTGGGCCACGAACTGGACGCGGGCCGAAGAGGTCAACTGCCGAGAAGCCGTGCGACTGTTTGGATCGGGCAACGTCGGCGACGGCAGTGAAGTCGATCCTGCGTCCTTCGCGGGAATTGGATCCAATTGCTTGTCGGGGACCGGTTTGTGCGTCTTCTCTTCAAAAGTCCGCGGCGGCGAAGTATTCGAACCGGCGGCCGGCGGGGCGCCACGGCAGCGGACGACGCCACATTGCACGACGAACATCCCGAAGACGCGCTTCATAGATTACCGAGCCGCACGCGCCTGATTGGCACGACCCGCATGAACTGTAGCCGCACGACCCGCATGAACTGCAACCGCTCGACCCGCAGCCGCATGAACCGTAACTCACTACGGGGCTATAGGTATAGGCCGCATAGGCAATGCCCGGCGCGTAGTACGGCCGATACGTCGTGTATGGCACAAAGCGAGTCTGATACGTTCCCAGAAACGGCCGATACGTCGTGACCGCGTAGCTTCCAACAACCGGCTGATACGCAACCGGCCGATAGGCGGCAGCGACCACCGGCGCGTAAGCGACGTAGGGCCGGTAGGCGACTGTCGGCGCGACCGCAGGCATGTACTTGCACGACTGAACACAAGGCGTGCTGCACGGCGCGGCAACTGGCGCAACAGTCGCGCACGGCTGACATGCCGGCGCCGCATACACCGGCGCGGGAACGTAGGGCGGCGCATAGGTCGTGGCACTGGACGCGGCCGGCGCAGTACCGAACAGACAGTCGATCAGCCGGCAGGCGGCGCGGCTCTCGGTCGGCATTGCCAGCACGGCCATAACTCCGCAAGCAAAAGTCAGGGTTCGAAGCGTTCGTTGCAACATGATCGTGGCTCCAGACAAGTTGAAAAGGGCATTCGTCTATCAAACCGCCGCTGCACGACGATGTCAAGCGGCAAATTCCCCACCGTCGATCGGATGGTGAGTTGTTCCGGTTCTCCCAGTAATGCGTGTCACATAAACTTTGCCGCTGCCGTAGGCTGGGGAAAGCGAAGTCCCGCCACACTCACTGTTGGTGCGGCAGTTGTACTGCCGCACCTGCGACTCCGGGTGGCACTACAACTGCCACCCCAGTCGCCTCCCACCATACGCGGACGACAACTACTGAATCATAGGTCACTTTTCTCGGCAGGACAGACGCCACAGAGGGGTATCCGCCGCTCGGCGGGGCGATTTCTGGGACAATCGCCACCGTCCGCACCGCGTTTGTCACCAGGGAGGCTGAGAATCTGGAACAGATTGCTGTAGTGATCGGTCCAGAGGGACGCCCGGAAATCGTCGTCGCCCCAGTCGGGCGGATCGGAGGGATTTGCCTTGAGGAAGCGGTCATTGTTTGTGACCAAGACCCAGAGGCTGCTGCTTTGCAGATGGCTCGCATTGAACCCCTTGTCGTCGATCCGCGACGCCCGCATACCACAATCCTCGGCCAATCGCCGCACCACCGGCGCCAATCGCAAATACCTGTTGGAAACGTGGACGGCGATCATGCCGCCGGGCGCGAGGTGCTTGCGGTAGATCTCAAACGCCTCGCGGGTCAACAGGTGCACGGGAATGGCGTCGCCGCTGAAGGCATCGACCACGATGCACGTTGAATTTTTGCTGGCGGCGGCTCCGATTCGAGCGACAGCCGGGCGTCGCCCAGCACGATCTCGTACTTGCCGCGGCAATCGGCAAGGTAGGTGAAATGCCCTTCGGCCATCCGGATCACTTCGGGTTGATCTCGTAGAAGCGGAACACGTCGCCCGGTCTGGCGTAGGCGGCCAGCGTGCCGACGCCGAGTCCGATCGCGCGGCGACGCGAATCGGGACCGGATTTCTGCAGGCCGAGGATCG
Source organism: uncultured Planctomycetia bacterium (assembly GCA_963815695.1). Lineage (GTDB taxonomy): Bacteria > Planctomycetota > Planctomycetia > Pirellulales > Thermoguttaceae. The sequence goes on along the minus strand of CAWFIG010000014.1, from coordinate 111,670 downwards.
CCCTGCCCACGCCGCTGGTCTCGCCGTAATACGTGGTCGGCCAATGGCGTTTGGCGGGATCGGCGAATTGGCAGCCGTGCAGTGATGCTGGCCGTGCACGAGTTTGTACTGATACTCCGGTGCATCGTCCGGATTGTCTCGCGTCTCGTCGACTTCGGACTTCGTGACCGTGACGACGCCGAAGAAGTTCCGCATCCGCATCGACGGGCCGGCTCGGCATCGAATCCCCAATAGAAGCAGTACGCCAGTCCCGCCGCGACCAGCGGCAGCAGCGATCGTGTAACAGATGATTCCGCGTCTGCCGGCGACGCGGGCAGAACCAACAGTCCGATCGCCAGCACGACGACGCCAGGACGCCGATCTGCCATTCGAGCAACGTGCGGAAGGCCAGCGGCGCCACGACGGAGACGAACAAGCCGCCCAGCGCCCCGCCGGCGGCGATCATCAGGTAGAACTCCGTCAGATCGGCGGGGGCTCGGTTTCAGCCGGGCCAACTCGCCGTGGCACATCATGCACGTGAAGAACAGGGCCGCGAAGTTCAACGACGCCTCCAGCGGCAGTCCCAGCGAGTAGTTGTACCTGGTGTAAGTCGTTCAAGACCACGCCGGTCAGCGCCAGCGACCGTTCCCGCCGCCCAAAACCAGCGAACGTACCAGCGCGAGATGTTCAAAACAGATGATGAAGGAGAGCAAGTAGAGGCTCAGCGGGATCACCCACAAAAACGGCACCGCCGCCACGTCCTGGCAAACGTGGTTCGTCACGGCCAGAAGCATCAACGACGCGCACGCCGGCAGCGCCAGCCAGCGGAAACGGTCGAGCCACGTGGGCGACGGCAGCGCGGTGACGGTCCCCTCTCCCAAAGGGAGAGGCGAGACACATCGCCACACGCTTGCCAAGCTCGCTACACACAGCACGGCGTACAGCACGAACGAGCCCGACCAGAGCAGCGACTGTGTCGGCAGATCGAAGGCCGGCTCGAACAGGAACGGATAACTTAACAGAGCCGCCAGCGAGCCCGCGTTCGACAGCGCATAGAGCCGATACGGCGAGCGATCGGGCCACACGCCGCTGAACCACGCCTGCACCAACGGACTGGTCGCCGACAGGGCGAAATACGGCAGCCCTACCGTGCCGGCCAGCAGCAACAGAATCTGCCAGGTCGGGTGCAAGGCGTCATGCGGTTTCCAATACGCGCCCGGCAAAATAGGCAGCAGCGCCAGCCCCGCCACGACCACCGCCAGGTGAACGGCCGCCTGACGCCGCGGCGACAGCCATTGCTGCAACAGGTGGGCGTAACAGTATCCGGCAAAAAGCACCACCTGAAAGAACAGAATGCAGGTGGTCCAAACCGCCGAACATCCGCCGAACCACGGCAGAATCGCCTTGCTCACCAGCGGCTGTACCTGAAACAGCAGGAACGCTCCGGCGAGAATTGTGACGCCAAACACCGCGATCGACCATCGCGGCGACGGAGCATCGGCTGTGGGAGACACGACCATGAGCCCATTTTAGCGACTCGGGCAGTAATTTCGCAAGAGACCGTGCGGGAAAAAGCGACGCACAAAGGACTGTGTTGCCTGCGTGCAGTTCCACTATGGTCGTGTCGCAAGAATCTGGAACAGATTGCTGTAATGGTCGGTCCACAGGGACGCCCGGAAATCGTCGTCGCCCCAGTCGGGCGGATCGGAGGGGTTCGTCTTGAGGAAGCGGTCGTTTTGCGTGACTAAGACCCACTGACTACCGCTTTGCAGACGGCTTGCATCGCCCAGGTTCACAATTCGCGATACTTTCATGCCGCAATCCTCGGCCAGCCGTCGCACCACCGGCGCCAAATGCAAGTAGTTGTTGGAGACATGCACGGCAATCACGCCGCCGGGCGCAAGATGCCGCTTGTAGATCGCGAACGCCTCGCGGGTCAGTAGGTGTATGGGAATAGCGTCGCCGCTGAAGGCGTCGAGCACCAACACGTTGAAGTCCTGCGGCGGCTCCGATTCGAGCGACAGACGGGCATCGCCCGGCACGATGTCCCACTTGCCGTGGCATTCGCCAAGGAATGCGAAGTGTTCCTTTGCCATGCGGATCACTTCAGGATTGATCTCGTAGAAGCGAAACTCGTCGCCCGGCCTGGCATAGGCGGCCAGTGTGCCCACACCCAATCCGATCGCGCCGAGGCGCAGCCGGCCCGATTTCTGCAGATCGAGGATCGTCCTCCCCACGCCGCTCGACTCGCCGTAATAGGCGGTTCGCCAGCGACGTCTGGCAGGATCGGTGAACTGGAAACCGTGCGTAACCCCGGCGTTCTTGAGGCATAACTCGTACGTCCCTCACGCTGGGACGGGGATCTTGTTGACCGAGACAACGCCGAAGAAGTTCCGGCCGTAATCCAAAGGTGCGTGGTATACCAGTGCCCAGAACGCTAAATAGAGGAGTGCAACAGCCGCTGCAAACGTCATCAGCCCCCAGCGCCAGATCGAGAATTTCAAGGACGGCTTGGGTCTGCTCGGTGGAGGTGAAACCATGCCCTCGTTCTTCTTCTGTCGCGGCAGAACGAGCAACCCCACAGCGAGAATGCCCGAAACGGCGACGCCGATTTGCCATTCGTAATAGGCGGAGAAGACAAGCGGCGCCACGATGCCGACGAACAATCCCCCAACGGCGCCTCCCGCCGCGATCCAGAGATAAAATTCAGTCAGATGTCGCGGGCGTGGTTTGAGCCGGGCCAACTCGCCGTGGCAAACCATGCAGGCGCAGAACATTGCTCCCAGGTACAACGTCAACTGCTGGGGTAAGCTCATGGGAGGATTGATATCGTCGGCCAGACGGTTGAAGTCGTTCGCCGCCGCGCCGACCAGGGCCACGGCCGCGGCTGTTGCCCAGAGAGGCGCACGTACCATCGTGCGTGGTCGAAGGTGATAATGAACGAAAACAAATAGAGTGCCAGCGGGACGACCCAGAGAAATGGCACTACTGCCACATCCTGGCAAACGTGGTTCGTCACGGCCAAAAGCATCAGCGACGCGCACGCCGGCAGCGCCAGCCAGCGGAAACGATCGAGCCACGTGGGCAACGAGGGCGCGCTGACGGTCCCCTCTCCCTTTGGGAGAAAGGAGACACATCGCCACACGCCTGCCAAGCTCGCTACACACAGCACGGCGTACAGCACGAACGAGCCCGACCAGAGCAGCGACTGTGTCGGCAGATCGAAGGCCGGCTCGAACAGGAACGGATAACTTAACAGAGCCGCCAGCGAGCCCGCGTTCGACAGCGCATAGAGCCGATACGGCGAGCGATCGGGCCACACGCCGCTGAACCACGCCTGCACCAACGGACTGGTCGCCGACAGGGCGAAATACGGCAGCCCTACCGTGCCGGCCAGCAGCAGCAGAATCTGCCAGGTCGGGTGCAAGGCGTCATGCGGTTTCCAATACGCGCCCGGCAAGATCGGCAAAAGCGCCAGCCCCGCCACGACCACCGCCAGGTGAACGACCGCCTGACGCCGCGGCGCCAGCCATTGCTGCAACAGGTGGGCGTAACAGTATCCGGCAAAAAGCACCACCTGAAAGAACAGAATGCAGGTGGTCCAAACCGCCGAACATCCGCCGAACCACGGCAGAATCGCCTTGCTCACCAGCGGCTGTACCTGAAACAGCAGGAACGCCCCGGTGAGAATTGTGATCCCAAACGCTGCGATCGACCATTGTGGCGACGGAGCGCTTGTTGTCGATTCGGGAGCCATCCGCGCATTGTACTGCACCGTCCGCGGTGGTGTCCATGATCGAGAACGGCAGACAATCGAGGACAAACCCGCGTAGAGACTCGCCCGATCTTCACCTGCCGCACGGCGGGCCGCTGGTCCCCGGTTATTCGCCGCAAACGGTCACGCCACCATTTGCATCTCGACGACTTCGCCGGTGATGCCGGCCACGAACTCCTCGAAGATGCGGAGATCGAGGGCCGAGGCCGATTCGCTTTCCGGATGGAACTGGGTGCCGAAGGCGAACCAGCCGTCGATGGCGCTTTCGATCGTCTCGACGACGCCGTCGGGGCATCGCGCCGTGACGACGAAACCGGGAGCGACGTCGTCGACCGCCATGTGGTGCGAACTGTTCACGCGAATCTCGCCCTCGCCGTATACCCGTTCCATCAGCGTGCCCATTTCGATTTCCAGGGCGTGACGATGGTTGGGATCCATGCGCGTCCCAATGCGGAATCGCCCGCGGCAGGTCTTCGGCGATGTGCAGAAACAGCGTGCCCCCCTGCGACACGTTCAACAACTGCATTCCGGCCCCCACGCCCATCACCGGCATGTGGCGCTCGCGCGGCCAGGTCCATTAGCCGGCGGTCGAAATCCTCGCGGCGCGGGTCCATCAGCCGCATCGAAGGATGAAGCATGTAGCCGTCGCGGCGGCAGTCCAAGTCGCCGCCGCCGATAAAGAGCAATCCATCCAACCATGTTCAGCACGCGCCGCATGTCCTCCTCGTCGTCCATCGGCGGAATCAGAAGGGAATCGCGCCGGCCTTCAACAACGAATTGCAGTAGCCGGCATGAAGAAAACAGTAACGCGGGCGAGTCCTTCCTTGCGGAACGGTAATCCGTATTTACGCCAATCGTCGGTTTCGGGGCCATCTTTGCACTCCTTCGTGTTGACACGTCTTGTGTCGGTTTGTGGTTGTGGAAGCAAGGTGTCGAAACACCGGTCGAGGAACTGCTGGAGATGCCAGCTCGGCCAGATCGGGAGCGACGAGAAAGAAGTCACCGCGGCGGCGTGCCACCGACGGCTCGGGCGCGCCGTGTCGTAGCATGCAGCCGCCGCGTCAAAGGGACAGTCCCGTCTTCGCCGACACGGCTTCGCCGCGGTGCCCGCGAAAATCGGTACAACCCTCCGCAGCCTGTCATTCCATGACGTGCTACCCGCAGGCCTTTTCCGCCGGTCCGCCGCACTCGATTCGGCGGCGTGCCGGGCGATGTCCTTGTCTTGCGGCCTTGTGACTCCTTATTCTTCGACGTGTCACCGTCGATTGAAGTGCAAGTCGGAGGCGAATATAAAAGCAAAGGCGGCCAAGCCGTGCAATGATTTTCACTGATTTTGTGGGCGCAACTCGTTGCCACACAAGGGGTTGTGGTTGCTAGCACTGCTAGCATCGTGGCATCGCCCTGAATTCGGCGAGAACCTGGTAGGTCATGCTTCAGCATAACACCTTGTCGTGAAACGTCTTCCGTTATGCTGAAGGATAGCCTACGCACCCCTTTCCGCCGCCGCGCTTCCCCTTCTACAATGACGTGTCGCTCTCGTTGATGCGGAACCGCTGCCCATGCTTTATGAAAACGTCTGCCTTGAAACGATCGCCCATACGCTGCCCGAGGAGGTTGTCACCTCGGCCGAGATCGAGGCGCGGCTCGAACCGCTCTATACGCGGCTGCGACTGCCCGAGGGACGGCTGGAACTGATGACCGGCATACGCGAGCGCCGATTTTGGCTGCCCGATGTTCCGCCGAGCGAAAAGAGCGTCGAGACGGCGGCCAACGCGATCGATCGGGCGGGCATCGACCGGGTCAGATCGGCGCGCTGGTGCACGGCTCGGTCTGCCGCGATTTTCTCGAGCCGGCCACCGCTTGCGGCGTCCATCATCGGCTGGGATTGTCGCATCGCTGCGCTGTTTACGATCTATCGAATGCTTGTCTTGGATTGCTCAACGGCGTGGTGCAGGTCGCCAACATGATCGAACTCGGCCAGATTCGCGCCGGCGTGGTCGTGGGAACCGAGAGCGGCCGGTCGCTGGTCGAATCGACAATCGCGCACCTCAACGCCGACACGTCGCTTTCGCGGCAAGACATCAAGACCGCCTTCGCGTCGCTGACGATCGGCTCCGGCAGCGCCGCCATCGTGTTGTGCGACCGGAAACTAAGCCGCACCGGCAACCGCCTGCTAGGCGGCGTCATGCACACCGCCACCGAGCATTGCGAACTTTGCCAAGGGGGGAGTGGGCAGTCGGCAGTCGGCAGTCGGCAGGGTCCGGGCAACGATGAGTCGAAGGGCGCGAGCGCTCCACCGTTGCTAATGGCCACCGATTCCGAAACGCTGATGCGCGAGGGCGTAGCCGCCGCGCAAACGGCATTTGCCGCATTTCTCGAAGAAATGAAGTGGCACGCCGGCGACATCCAGAAGACGTTCTGCCACCAGGTCGGCCGCGCCCATCATCGTCTGCTGTTCGAATCGCTCGGGCTCGACCAACGCATCGACTTCTCGACGTTCGAGCATCTCGGCAACACCGGCGCCGCTGCGTTGCCCACGGCAGCGTCGTTAGGCATCGAGAGCGGCCACGTTCAATCCGGTGACCGCGTCGCCCTATTCGGCATCGGATCCGGCATCAACGTCATCATGCTCGGGCTGAAATGGTCGTAGCAACACTTGCGGAAATCGAGTCGAAAGGATAAAATTCTGGTATGACAGCAGACGTTCAGCAATTGCTTCAGACGGCGCTTCGGCTGCCCGACAACGAGCGCGCCGATCTTGCCGCATCATTGATCGAAAGCCTCGATCAACCGTTCGATTCCGATGCACGCAGCGCATGGGCTGAAGAAATTCAAACTCGGATCAGCGATCTTGACACAGGAACCGTCCGGGCAATTCCTTGGGGGGAATCACGCCCGACAATTGCCGGACGCCTTGCATGAGTCTGTTATCTCTTGAGATCCATCCAGAGGCGATCGCGGAGGCTCGGGCGGCACGGCAGTGGTACGAGTCGCGTAGCGAGGATGCCGCTCGCGCATTTCTGGCGGAACTCGATGCGGGAATGGACAGCATTCGGAAGTTGCCCGAGCTATATCCGTTGTACTTGCATGGAACCCGCTGCTACCTGCTTCGCCGCTTTCCCTACTTGATCATCTACCGCGTCGCATCTACGACGATTGAAGTTGTGGCCATCGCCCACACCCGCCGTCGTCCCGGGTATTGGAGAGCACGGCAGGCACGATAGCCGTCGCGATTACCTCTTGTCGATCTTTGTCACCGGCAGCGGTGGGCCGACACCGATGTCTTGGGTGTTCGGGTTCGTATCGTTCACTTTTCCGCCATCGTCCTTCTGGTTTGGACCTACTGAATAGACCAACCAGCCTTGCGGCGTCTTCTTGATGTGCAAAGACTTGTCGGCGTCATAAGGAGCAAATGGATCGGTGGTCGTCGCGGCGGGCAATCCGAGATCGGTGATTTTTGGCGTTTCGTTGCTTCCCGCCGGCACGTGGGTCTGCAAGGCATTGAGGACTCGCAAACAGCGAATCATCGCCCGCGTTCGCATCACGGCCTCATGCGTCGCGTTCAGCGCGGGGTAATAGAGTTCCACAAAACTCCCCGAAACCTTCCCCGTGGTCTTGTCGTAGGTCAGTCTTGAGGGACGGTACGGACGCTCGTCGGGAGCCAGTGCAAGATAGGACGCAATCACATCGAGATATTCCGACTCCTGGCGGTTCCAAAAGCCGCGGGCGAAAAGCCAGAAGTTGCGATGTGGGAGGATCCGAAAAGAGTCGATCGCGAACGCTGCGCTCGCTCCTGATAGCACAGGCGTATCCCTCCATGCGTTCCAAACCTGCAAGCGCAGCATCGAGTTTGTCGCGGATTACTCTCGCGACGGGGCCTGCTTGCAAGACGCTGTTGGCCGATTCGACCACAATACCTTCCACAGTCAACGCCACCAGAATATCCTGCGAGCCCCGGCAGCCGTTCGTAGTGATGAGCCAACCGAACAAGCGCCAACGCCGTACGAGCTGCTTCATTATAGTGTTTCTGCGCCAGCAACAACCACACTCTCATTTGCAACACCCGCACGCCGCCTCGCAATCGCTGTATGTAGGGAAGCATCATGGCGAGAAACCTGTCGGATGGTATCGTGTAGTCGAGGTGCGGTTCGTAATCGGGGCAGGAGGCGGCTTGCTGCAAGAGTGAAACCACGTCGGGGTGCGCTGCAAAGGCTGCCTCCAGGGCTTTCTGGATGTGCGGCGGCATGGGACCGTTCGCATTGAAAGACGACCAGAAGTCCGGCAGTTTCTCGACTTCCTTATGGATGGCCCAGACGCCAGGCTCTGCACGGTCCAGATACGTGGCGGCGTTCTTTTCCGGCGCAATGGGCGGGCGGCGCGAGATCGGCCAACGTCAGTCGGATCGCCCGCTTTGCGAATCTCTTCTAGCTGCCGCTCAAGCCGTGCATCGGTAGTCCAGACGAAGATGGCGTTGGCAATCAGTAGCAATCGCCGCCAGTCCGCCCAGTGCGATCCCGGTCCATTTCCAAATCCTCTTGAGGCGTTTCATGATACGAATCCTTCGAGACGGTTTGTAGTTCGTCGATGAGTCTCTTTACGCTCACTGCAATACTTCGCATAGGCCGCCGCGGCGGCGCCGGGCGGGCGCGGCATGGTCAGCCGTTGGTAAACCCATTGGCCGGTTTCCTCATCGGTGATCGTTTCCATGTCCTTGGCGATTTCCATCGCTCCCTTCGAGATCGGCGGTGGGCCGAAAAGCTCGGCCAAATGGCGCTCCGACGCCTTGCTTACCCACACGTTCATTCCGATGCCCAGCAGCAGCGACGCCGCCACCGCCGTCGCCGCCCGACGCAGCCAGGGGGACGGAGGAGTCTTGCGTTGCGGGCCGAAGGCCCCGCGGTTCACCAAGCCCAGGGCAACGCCCTGGGGAGACGGAGCTTCCGTCCCCTATCGGCCCAACGGGCCAACCATTCGCCGAATTGTTGGCCCGTTGGGCCGCTAATGCCGTATGCACCGGATCCACGTCCCCAGGGCGTTGCCCTGGGCTGGGCGAACCAAGCTCGCTTCGGAGCGGTCTGGCAATTCGCTCGCCATGGCCCCAAGCACTTGCCCGCGCAGCTCGGGCCGCAGCCGCGGGGCGTCAATCGGCTCAATCGTTGTTCTAGGTCGTCGTTCATTGCGGTTGCCTCGCAAACCAGGCTCGCATTTTCGCCAAGGCCGAGCGATACCGCGTGGCGGCCGTCCCTTGCGGCAGGCCGGTCACTTGGCGATCCGCTGAAACGTCAGGCCCGCGAAAACTCTTCAGTTCCACGACTTCCCGCAGGTCCGGCTCCAATCGCTCCAAAGCTGCCGCCACGGTCTCGGCATTCTCCCCTGCCTCGGCGTCGCCGGGATCGAACCGAAAAAGCTTTTCGGCGGTGAGCGGCTCTTGCCTTCCTTGGCGTCTTGCTTTGCCGGCCGCCAGCCGCGCGGCTTCGTTGCGGGCGATCGTAATCACGTAGGCTTCCAGGTTTTCGACCTCGGCGAGTTTCTCCCGCGTCCGGGCAAGCCGCAGAAACGTTTCCTGCAAAGCGTCGTCGGCATCCGCCCAGGAGCCCAGCCGAACGAGCAGGTAATGGCCGACGCGATCGGCGCAGGCGTCGTAAAGTTCGGCAAACGCGGCCGGTTCGCCTCGGGCCAATCTCGCCTGGAGTGTTGCCATGCCGCACAGCCTTGCCTGCTCGCTTTCACGGCGTTCCAACAAGAGCCCTCGCCGACGCGGATTTATTGAAAAAACCCGGCAAATTCGTTGTGAGGGTGAGAGGAAGAGGGGCGTTTTGCCCACGATGGCCCGGTTCCAGCGGTTCGCGACCACGGGTCGCGGCTTTACAAGAGAGTCTTCGCTGGGAGCACCGCATTACGGCTTCTTCTTGCGCGACGTCTTCCTGCCGGCGGATTTCTTCACCGACTTCTTTGCCGGCGTCTTCGCCGCCTTCGGCGCGGCTCTCTTGCGAGTTACCCTCTTCGACGGGCCGGCGGCGGCGCGATCCTTCAAGAGATTCAGCGCGTACTCGAACGTCACTTCCTCGACCGTCACGCCGCGGGGAAGCGAGGCGTTGGTCACGCCGTCGGTGACGTAAGGACCGTAGCGGCCTTGCATCAGGCGGACCGGCTGAGCGGTGACCGGCGAAGCGTCGAAAACCTTGGCCGGCTCCTTGGCGCGGCCCTGGCCGCCGCCGCGGCGCATCTTCGGCTGGGCCAGCAAGTCCAGCGCCTGTTGCAGCGTCACGTCCAGCGGCGAAAGCCCGTCGGGCAGCGAGCGGGTTTCCTCGCCGCACTTGACGTACGGTCCGTAACGCCCGTTGTAGGCCACGACCGGCTCTTGCGTCTGCGGATGCTCGCCGAGTGTGCGCGGCAGCGACAGCAGCTTCAGCGCGGTTTCCAGATCGACCTGCTCGGGCGTCATGCCCTTGAGCAGCGAGGCGTTTTGCGGCTTCTCCTCGTCTTCGGCCGTCCCGCGTTGCACGTAGGGACCGAAGCGGCCCACCTTGACGAACACCGGTTTGTGCGTCTCGGGGCATATGCCCAGCGGCTCGTCGGCCCGGCCAGCCTTGTCGAGCATTTCCAACGCGGAGGCAAGCGTCAACTTCGTCGGGCGGCAGTTTGTCGGGCAGGCTCGCCCGGCGATCGCCTTGCTCGATGAACGGTCCGTAGCGGCCGACGCGAATGAAAATCTCCGCCGCTCGATCGCCCGTCTCGCCCGACGGCTTGCCCAGCGAAATGCGGCACACGTCGCGGGCGTCGATCTCGTTGATCTTGTCTGCCAGCAACTGCTTCAAGCCCGGATGGTCGTTGCCGAAATAGAACTGCTGCAGGTAATCGCGATGATTCATCTCGCCGCGGCTGATCGCGTCGAGCTCGTCCTCCATCTCGGCCGTGAACTGGTAGTTGACCAACTCGGGCAGATGGGCCTCGAGCAGTTGCGAAACGGCGAACGCCGTCCAGGTGGGCACCAGCACGTTGCCGCGGCTGAGCTTGAAGACGTACTCGCGGGCGAGGATCGTGTCGATGATCGAGGCATAGGTGCTCGGCCGTCCGATGCCCATCTCTTCCAGCGCCCGGGTGAGCGAGGCTTCGCTGTACCGATTCGGCGGCTGCGTCGTATGGCTCTTGGGCTCGCAGCGAGGTGCACCGCAAGGTCTCGCCCACCGATACCGTCGGCAGCACCGCCTCGCGGTCGGCCAGATCGGCCTCGGGATCGTCCGAACCTTCGACGTACGCCCGCAGATAGCCGGGAAACTCGATCGTCTTGCCGACGGCCTGGAACATCGCCCCGTCGACCTCGATGCCGATCGTGACGCGGTGTCCGCGGGCGTCGGTCATCTGGCTGGCGATCGTGCGCTTCCAGACCAGGTCGTAGAGCTTGAACTCGTCGGGGCTAAGCCGTCCGCGGAGCGATTCGGGGAAGTCGAAATCGTGGCCGGCCGGGCGAATCGCCTCGTGGGCCTCCTGCGGCGTTCTTCACCTTCGTCTGATACACTCGCGGCGACGACGGCAGATATTCATTGCCGTATTGCGAAGCGACCAGCCGCCGGGCGGCCTCGACCGCCACGCGTGGCCAGCGTGGTCGAGTCGGTTCGCATGTAGGTGATGTGGCCGTTCTCGTAGAGGCTTTGGGCCACCTGCATCGTGTGCCGGGCGGTGAAGCCGTACTTGCGGTTCGCCTCCTGCTGCAGCGTGCTCGTCGTAAAGGGCGGATAAGGGCGGGTCGTGTACGGCTTGTCTTCGAGGCTTGCCACCCGGCACGGCGCCGAGCGAAGCCGCTCGGCCAGTTCCGCCGCCTGACGCTCGTCAGCAACAGCAGCCGCGGATCCTTCAATCCGCCGGTGGCCGGATCGAAGTCGCGGCCGGTGGGGATCTGCCGGCCATCGACCGAGATCAGCTCGGCCTCGAAGGGCTGGCTGCCCGACTTGGCGAAAGTTCCCAACAAGTCCCAGAAGGTGGCCGATCGGAAGGCCATCCGCTGGCGTTCGCGCTCGACGATCAGCCTGACCGCAACGCTCTGCACCCGGCCGGCCGAGAGCCGTGGGCGAACTTTTCTCCACAACAGTGGGGATACGTCGTAGCCATAAAGGCGGTCGACGATCCGGCGAACCTCCTGGGCTCGCACGAGGTTGTCGTCGATTTGCCGAGGGCTGTCGCAGGGCGGCGAGGATCGCCTCCTTGGTGATTTCGTGGAAAACCAGCCGGTGGACGGGCACTTTGGGTGCAAGACCTCGCAGAGGTGCCAACTGATGGCCTCCCCCTCGCGGTCTTCGTCCGTGGCCAGATAGAGTTCGCTGGCGCCTTTCAGCAGTGCTCTTGAGCTTGCGGACCTGCTGTCCTTTTGCATGGGGAATGACGTAAACCGGCTCAAATCCGTGGTTTACATCGACGCCCAGATAGGCCCAGTCCTCTTTCTTGTATTGTTCGGGGATCTCCTTCGCCCCTTGCGGCAGATCGCGGATATGGCCGATGCTGGCCTCGATGGTGTAACCGCGGCCGAGAAACTTGCTGATCGTCCGGGCTTTCGCCGGAGATTCAACGATCACCAGAGGAGTCCCGCCGGCGGTGCTCGGATTTCTTCGCCATGTTATTCCTGGAAAACTGGGAGGGTCTGCAATTGTAGCACCCGTTTCGATCCGCACAATCCAACACCAGGGCGAGTCTGGTCCTCGTAGGAGGCGATGTCTGTCGCCGATTGCCCGAAGACTGCCAAGAAGATCGGCGACAGCGGTCACCTCCTACAGTCCCGATGGAAGAAACCGACTTGCCCTGCGTCTGCGACACGAATTGGCATTGCATTCGCCCCCAAGTCGCTTAGAATCAGAAGATTCGGCCGCTCGCGGCCAACCCCGGCCTGCCAGCGGCTGAACTGTCGGTTCCGACGCGAAATTTGCGACACCATTACTCCCGAGGGGTTAGCTTGTCAAGCCGAGTTCGCTCGAAACGCACCCCGCTATAGAAGGACGCTTTCTCGATGGCCAGCCCGTTTGCCTTGTTCCGTAAACACCAGAAGACGTGGATGGCGATCGCCTGCCTGGCGGCGATCGTTGCCTTTGTCCTCTTGCCCAACGTCGGCCTTCTCCAAAGAGGTGGGGGGGGGCGCCAGGACTTGGTTGTCGTCAAAACCAAGAAATACGGGAATCTGCTGCAATCCGGCATGAGCACCTTGCGACAGGACAAACAGAAGGTCCGGGCGGTATTGGTCGAGCTGCGGCAAACGGCGACCGGCGGCGATCCCACAAGAGCCAAAAACCTCTTCGACGGCATGTTCGGACCGGCTACGGACGACGGACTGGTCGAAACCTGGCTGAAAATGCAACGCGCACACGAGATCGGCATGGTGATTAGCGATGAGAGCGTCACCCGATTTCTTGAAATGTGGACGGCGAAGCGAGTCCCGCTCGACACAATCAAGAGCGCCATCACACGCGCGGCGCTATCGGACGCCCAGTTCTACGACCTGCTGCGCGAGGAGTTGCTGGCTCAGCAAATCACGCTGACGTTCCAGACCAGCATCGCGATCGGCGGCGAGCCCATTGCGACGCCAAGCCAGCGTTGGGATTGGTTCAACCGAATCAACCGCAAGGCCGTGATCGAAGCGGTTGCATTGGACGTAGCCGACTACGTGGGCAAGATCGAGAAACCGGCCGACGACGTGCTGAAGGAGTTCTTCAAGAAGTACAAAGACAACCTTCCGGACCCTAGGTCGCCCGACCCCGGTTTCAAGCGACCACAGAGAGTGGCCATGGAGTACTTCAAGGCCGACGTCGCCAAGTTCGCCGCGAAGGTAACGGACGCGGAGATTCTGAAAGAGTACGAAGAGAACAAGGACGACTACGACCGCAGTTACAAGATCCCGCCGCCCGAGCAGCCGGCCAAGCAAAAAGCCGCCAAGAAGGCAAGCGAGATAAAGCCAAAGCCGCAGCCGACCGCAACTAAGAATGCTCCGAACGCGAAGCCGGCCGCTGTCGAACCAAAGAAAGAGCCAAAAACGGCTGGCCAAACGCCGAAGAAAGATCAGAACCCGCCGGCGGCGGAGATGAAGCAGACGACGCCTAAGGCCGCGCCCAAGTCGGAGCCGAAAGCGCCGAACAAGCCCCGCGACTCCAAGGGCGCGTTGTCCGCGCCCAATCGCTCGCCGTTCCTGCTCGCGGCGATGCAGCAGCAGACAGAAAAGACAGCCGACAAACCCTCCAAATCGCCTACGGCGTCTAAAACATCGGTGAAGTCTGCACCCCCGACCAAGGCCGAATCACCGGCGGCGAAGCCCGAGAAGCCGGCGGCGAAGGAGAAGAAGCCGGCGGCAACGAAGGCCGCGCCCAAGATGACAACTGAGGACTTGGTCGCCGAATTGCCCGACGCCATGAAGAAGGATATCCGGCATCGCATCGCCTTGCAGAAGATATTGAAAGAATTCGCCGATTTGCGCAAGCCGGTGGAGGAATATCAGCAAGGTCTGAGAAGATACGACTTGCAGAAGATCCAGTACAAGCGCACGAAGAAGGAGCTTCCACCGCCCCCTGCCGGCCCCAATTTGCAGAAGCTGGCCAAGGAAGACGGACTTTCGTTCGACCACACCGAACTGCTTTCGGTATGGGATGCTCGTAAGCCGGGCATCGGATCGTCATTGGTCCGTGGCAGCCTGCCTGTATGGGCATACGTCTTTAAGGCTTCCAAGTACCGTTCCGACATCTCGCTCGACGGCGACGCCGTCTATCTCTTCTGGAAGAGCGAAGATGAAAAAGCGTCGGTTCCCAAGTTCGATGACAAAGGGGTGTACGAGGAGGTGCTTCACTCGTGGAAAATGGTCCAGGCGCGAAGTCTCGCAAAGAAGGCGACGACGTCGCTGGCCGACGAAGCCAACAAGGCCGGCAAGCGGCTCGTGGAGGTCGTGGCCAACCGTCCGGACCTGCGGGTCGTGCTGCCGCCGAAATTCAGTTGGATGACCGAGAGCCAAGTGGCGCTAACGTCGCAGCAACCCCCCCGCATCGACATCAGCACCGTCACCGGCGTGCCGATGGCGGGAGAGGACTTTATGAGGACGGTCTTTCGCCTGCAACCCGGCCAGGCGGGCGTGGCGTTCAACGCCCCGCAAACCAAGGTCTATGTCGTTCGTCCCAGCGAGTTCACCCCCTCGTACGAAGTGCGATGGCTGGCGTTCTTGGCCGATAGCTTCACAACCTATGCCTCCGCCGGCATGCCGGATGTACGTCAGGTGATGGAAGCATGGCGCGAAGAGATCAAGAAATCCGCCGGCTTCGAGTGGGGGCCCGGCCATAAAGCCGAACAAGCCGACGAGGGGACGCAACAGCCGCAGCCGGTGGACGACGACTAGCGCCGCAACACGATTAGGTCAAGCAGTGTAGGACGGATTCCCAAATCCGTCCTATCTCCCGGACGGATTGAAGAAACCGTCCTACGTGACCCGTCAAGTGCATCGGGCGACTAGAACTTCAAGTCGAATTTGATTCCTTCTCGAATTCCCGCGGCATCCAGGGCAACCTCCTGGCCGAGAACGGTGTCGGCTTCGGTGCTGTACTTGGCGGGGATATTCATGCCCGGCGCGGTCACCACCACGCGGTACAGGCCCGGCGCCACCCCCGCCAACTCGCGCGCGCCCCGGGCGCCGTGTTCGTCGGAGCACTGTTGAGCATTACCGTGCCGGCGCTGTTGGTCGTACCCGTCGCCGGTTTGACGTTGGGGCCAAGGAACTTATCGGGTACGAAGGTGACCGTCGCCCCTCCGAGCGGCATGCCGTTGCGGGTGACCCTGCAACCCAGCGACATCTTGCCGAGTTTGGAGTCCTGCCACTTTCTTGATCCGGGCGGTGATCATCTCGGCCGTAACTTCGCCCTTGCCGCTGGGATCGATCTGGAGAAGGGCCGCCTTGATGTCCGGGCACTTGTCCAACTCCGCTCCGCTGATCTTGCCGTCGTGATTGGTGTCATACATCTTAATGGCTTCTTGCCCGGCCGCGACCGCATCGATCTTTGGTGGGTTCACACGGTCTGGCCCCCGATTCCAGCATCCCGCTATTACCGCCGCCAATCCCCCAAAAACCAACGCACAACCAACCAACCAGCGCTGAGACATGATCAGGCCACCTTTCTTGCTACTATGGCAGAGAAACCGCCCAAAGCGGACTCGCCAATGAATTGCCTACAGAACAGCACATCCTAAGCGTAGATTAACACGGCGACGCCCCCCCGTCAATTGCGCAGCGTTTCGGCTCGCTCGTGAACTGTGTGGCGCGGGTTTCCAGCCGGCATATCCGCCAGCGTGGGCAAGACGCCCATGCTGCGAATTTCGCCGGCGGGGGCCTTTCGCCCTTCATCTCTTATACGTCCCCATCAGCTCGCCCTGGCCCAAGACGTGCCCCTTCATCTTCTCCTCCAGGGCCTTCTTATTCAGGCCGGGCTCGGCCTGCAACGGGGCGTCGAGGGCAAAAAGCTTGAAATAGTAGTGGTGGGTCTTCCCGGGCGGCGGCATCGGACCCCGATAGCCGGTGGAAGGCCACGAATTGTCGCCTTGCAGGGCGCCGGCCGGCTCTTTCAGCTTCGCATCGTGCGCCACCCCTTCCGGTAAGCCCTTCGCCGCGGCCGGAATCTTATAGATGACCCAATGAACCCAATCGCCATTGGGCGCGTCCGGGTCGTCGCAAATCAACGCCAATTCCTTGGCGCCGGCCGGCAGATTCGACCAGCTCAACGGCGGCGAAACGTCGACGCCCTCGCCCGTGTACTTCTTCGGGATCGGTTGCCCCTGGGTGAAGGCCGAACTGGTAATCTGGATCGACATCTTCTTTCCTCCCTTGCTTTTGGCACCGCCATTCGGGCAGCCGCCTGCCAGAGCGATCATCATCACGCAGCAGAGCGTCGGCCCGGAATACGCCACCGCTGACGACAGCGTCGACTTCATGGCTTCTTCCTCCCAAACGCAATTGTATACAGCGGTTGGGGGCGGCGGGCAAGCCCCGTGACTGTCCACGGGATGGGAAGGGGACGGAAGAGGTTTTCGGAAATACGTCCTCCCTTATGGCGAAAACTGCCGCCGAAAACCTCCTCCGTCCCCCTCTGTCTCCGCCGGGGATCGCTTGCACAAGCCCCCGTTGCCGGGCCAAGAATCTCAGCCGCTGTTCGGCCGTTGGCCAATCGCACGGCCGCGGACGGAAGACGCCGCCGGGCTGGGTTGTTCCGGGACCGACTCGGCCGGAAGCGGAGGCAGGCGATGGCCGCGAAAGCCGGGAGCGCCGCTCGAGGCGTCGTTGAACGTGGGATCCTCCAGCGTGTAGTCCACCGGCGTGTGCGCGTGCAGCGGCCGGTCCGCGTTCGGCGACGTCCGCCACGCAAGCGGCGCCCGGCTCGACTGATTCTCGCGCGACGGTCCCCAATACGTCTTCCAACCGTTGAAGGTCATCACGTCCGGCGCGGCCTGGGAATCCAAGGTGCGGACCATCCAAAACACGTCCACGTCTTGATAGTAATTGCGGTCGCCGTTCCAGACCAGTCGCTCCCGCGACTTTTCCACGCTGGCGGCCCCATCCTGCTCGACAAGCGGAGCGGCCGGCGACGTCATGATGATGTCGTCGCTGCACGCGAACTGCACCGTCAACTGGTAGGGGTTCGCCGGCGTGGCGCTAAGGCGGCACAACCCGCCGCGCACCGCCGCCGTGAGGTGGCGCAACTCCAATCGCAGCACTTCATCCGGCTTCGGCCGCATCTGCCCGCCCACGGCCGTCAATAACTGCTCGGACGTGGTCAGCAATCCGTTGTCCCAACGCAAGTAGACCGGCTGAAGGTCTTCGACGCTGAGGAACACGGCCTCGCCGCGCGCGACGCAGTCGGTCAATTCGATGGTGGCCAACGGCGTCGCCGCCCGCGGGCTATCGGTGGCCGCGTTGGCGTCTGGCGCGGGCTTGGCGCGGACAAACGCCACGTCCTCGCGGTACGTCGTCATTTGGTCGGATGCGTTGTACACCGTCAGCCAGCAGCGCTCGAGCCGGATCGTCTGGCCGCCGCGGGCCTCGATCAGCGCCCAGTTGTCGGCGGCAACGTCTCGCGGCACGTACAACTCGACCGCCACGTCAACCATCGTCAACCGTCCGGCACAAAGCGTAAACATGCTGCGAGGACACTTGACCGGGTTGATTTCGGTGGGACGGAACACGATGATCGGCTGATACCCCTCGCCCGGCCGAATCGTCACCTGCAAGTTGGAAAGCTTCATCGGCTGCTCTTCCCGCGGACCGTTGAACCGCAACTCGATGACGTCGCCGTTTCGCGCAGGGCGCAGGCGTCGCCCAGGCTCGAAAACTCGCTCGGACCGGCGGGGTCGTCGCGGACGATGAGCACGCCCGACCGCTTCGCCGGCTCTTCCGGCAACGGTCTTGACCACGTGGCGCCGCGTTCCAAGGGGTCTGACATCAGACCGGGTGGGACGGCGTCGAAAGGCGGCGCCCTCAACTCGGCGAAGGGGTCTCGCGCGGTCTCTGCCGGAAACCCCGGTTCGTCAAGGGGCAACGCAGCCGTCGGCTCTGACGTCTTGTCCGACGGCAGCGGCTCCTTTGCGGCGACGTCCTTCTTCTTCTGCACGACGTCTATTTTCGCCACGCTCTTTTCCGCCACCTTCTTCGCGACCGCGCCGTTGGCCGCCAACTCTTTCGCCGTGGAATCGATCAGCGGCGGCGCCGGGTCGTCACGCGGCGCCGAATAGCGATCGACCAACAACACGACGCAGAGCAACGCCGCCACCGGCGCCATCCACGGCAGATGCCGCTGGAAAAACGGCACCGTTTGCTGCGGCGGGGTCAACCAGACCCTGCTGGCCGGACTCATCGGCCGTAGACCGATCTGCTCGGCCTGCGCCAGCAGGTCCGCGGTCAACTCCGCGGAACTGGCATAGCGCCGCCGCGGGTCTTTCGCCATCATCTTTCGCATCACGCGGCTCAACTGCTCCGGCACGTCCGGGCGAAACGTTGTGACCTCCGGCGGCTCGTCGCCCTGGTGCTGGAGCAGCTTCTGCAACACCGTCCCTTCCGGAAACGGCGGCCGGCCGGTGAGCATGAAAAACAATGTGCAGCCGAGCGAGTAGATGTCGCTGCGGACGTCGGCGATCCGCGGATCGCGGGCCTGCTCGGGAGAAATGTAGTCGAACGTTCCGAGCGTGACGCCGCTCTGCGTCAGATCGTCGGCGGCCGGATCGGCGTCGCGCAGCCGCGCCAAACCCATGTCGATCAGCTTCACCCGCCCTTCCGGCGTGATCAGCACGTTCGACGGCTTGATGTCGCGGTGTACCACGCCGCGACTATCGGCGTGGGCCAACGCCTCGGCTGACTTGGATCGTGTAGCTCAGCGCCTCGGCCAGCGGTAGCGGGCCCTTCCGCTCGACCAGCAGTCGCACGTTCACCCCTTCGACGAACTCGAAGACGATGTACGACAGGTCGCGATCTTTGCCGACGAAGTACACCCGCGCGATGTTCTCGTGGTCGAGCCGGGCGGTCGATTGGGCCTCGTTCTGAAATCGCTGCAGCGTGTCGGCGGCCGCCGCCTGCTCGGGAGGCAGCACTTTCAAGGCGACGGTTCGCCCCAACTGCGTGTCGATGGCGCGAAACACCCGGCCCATGCCCCCGCCGCCCACGTATTCCACCAACTCGAAGTGCCCGATCCGGTCGCCCGGCATCACGCGGCCATCGAGAATTCGCGCCACCGAGTCGGAAGCGGCGGGCACGGGAACCGGCGGCGAGTTGGTGATCACCGTCAAATCGCCGACGGGTGGCTTGGCGACGCTCCGCACCGAGGACGAGCCGTCGGCGCCGACCGAGGCACTTGCGCCCAACGGTGGCGACGGTTCGGGTTTTCGGGCGTTGGAAACGGAATCGTTCATCAGGCTGTTGTCGAGAACTCGACGCCACAACTCGCTCGCGGCTCAAACGGGGACCGGGACCGCCTCTCCTGCACATCCATGTTGTACGAACCACCCGCCCGATGGGACGAACGCCCGACAAGAAAAGTCCATCTTCTCCCAGAAACTACATTTTAGCCGCCAGCCACGAAAACGTCAATTCGCCGTTCCATTGGCACGGGCGATCAGATCTCCGCAATGGAGTTGTAGGAGGCGACTCCCGTCGCCGATCATGCCGCTGCCTTCGGGCAATCGGCGACAGGAGTCGCCTCATACAGCCGGAAACTGATCGGCCCTGGTTTCATTGAGGGCGGCAACGAAGTAGAATAAGAGCGGTTTGCCCCCTCCAATCACTTCCCGCTTGTTTGCGAGGCAACGCCCAGGAGACGTCGCATGAATCGCCGTGATTTCTTGAAAGCGTCGGGGGCCGTCGGCGCCGGCTTGGGACTGGCGATGTTGGGCGGTTCCCCGTTGGCCGCCGCCGATTTGGCCAAGGGGGCGCCGAACGCCGAAAAGCTCGGTTGGCGGCTCGCCTGCCAGGCGTGGAGCTTCAATCGGTTCACCTTCTTCGACGCGGTTGACAAGACGGCATCCCTGGGGTTGCACTACATCGAGGCCTACCCCGGCCAGCAGATCAGCAAGAAGCTGTCGGCCGCCATGGACGCCGACATGTCGTCCGCCCACCGCAAAGAAGTCCTCAAGAGACTGGCCGATTCCCGTGTCAAATTGGTCAATTTCGGCGTCGGCGGCTACGACCGGAAGCACTTCGAGTTTGCCAAGGCGATGGGCATCGAAACCCTGGTCGCCGAGCCGAATGAGAACGATTTCGACGCCCTCGAGAAGCTTCTGCGGCGAGTACAAGATCAACGTTGCCATCCACAACCATCCACGGCCTTCACACTACTGGAATCCCGACACGGTGTTGAAGGTCTGCCGAGGCCGTAGCAAGCGCATCGGCGCCTGTGCCGACACCGGCCACTGGGCCCGTTCCGGCCTCAAGCCGGTAGAATGCCTCAAAAAACTCGCCGGCCGCATCGTCAGCCTTCACTTCAAGGACGTCAACAAGATGGGCATGGACGCGCACGATGTCCCCTGGGGGACCGGCGTCTGTAACGTAAGGGGGATGCTCGGGGAACTCCGTCGTCAGAGGCTCAAGGCGGTCTTCTCGATCGAATACGAGTACCACTGGGACAACTCCCTGCCCGAGATCGCCAAATGCGTCGCCTACTTCGATTCCACGGCGATTAATCTGGCGGCGATGGATGTGAACATGCCGTCGCGGCCGCATCCAGAACTGCAAGAACGGCCGCCAGAGACGGATGAGAATCTCGAGATACCGCCGCCTAAGCAGCCGTAGGTTATGCTCTAGCATAACGCAGGTGTTACGCGGACTACGCTGAAGCATAGCCGGGCGTCTGCTTGCCAATTGGGATCCACCGTGGGGACGTTTTCCTCTTCTCCGCACTCGTCCCAAACTCCTATTTATCGGCATTCGCGAAGTGGACACTTTAAGAAATAGGACTTTCCGCCATGCACAAGGTTTGGGCAGTCGACGGCGAGCACAAAAATCGCGCACGTCAGCCCAATTCATAGGCACAGCGCAAGCATTGATGTAACTGCTTGCAGTCTAACGACATCCGCCTACCCCTTGACTCACTTTGATGATTCCCTCGATTCGTTGTCACGATGACGACGGCGAACAGTTCACAAAGGACCTGTCACGAGGAGCGAGGGATGATCACCAGCGAAAGGGAAGCGGATGTCAAGCGGGTGGCCGATCAGTTGTTTGCCGAGGGGCTCGATTGGGTGACGTTCTACCGCGAGGTCCTCGGGCCGCGCGGCATCGTCCGCCACACATTTCCCACCCGCGAGATGTTTGCCGCCTTCAAGCAGACCGACAGCTATCAGGAAATCCTCGGCATGTTGGCCACACTGCGCAAGCAAGGCTCAACGGCGTTGGAAGCGGCCGAGCCCACCCGCGTAATTACGGTTCGGCTGCCGAAGAGCCTACATGAGTCGCTCAGGGATGAGGCTTACGAGCACCACACGAGCATGAACAAGCTCTGCATCTCGAAGCTCCTCCAGTTTATCGATGGCCAGCAGATACCGCCCGACAGGTGAGAGAGCATTCAGCCCTCAGAAATCGCCGCTCCGCAAGCGGCTATGCGCCACCGATTACAGCCGTTCAGCTCCGGCACAAGTGCCAAGTGAGCAAAAAAAGGTGCAGAGTGGACCTGTAAGCCGGGTTTTGTACCCCGCCGGTTGCGGCGGGGCGATGGCCATTTCTCTAGGAAGCCGATTGCTCGACTCCTCCAGCAGTCTACCCGGAAGTCGGCGGGCCGGACCAACCCGCGGGATCGGTCGGGCGAGCTAGTCGCCGGCCGAGTCCTCTCCTTCCTGCTTGACCTTGCTCCTGGCGGGGTTTGCCGAGCCAGGCCGGTCACCCGGCCTGCTGGTGAGCTCTTGCCTCACCGTTTCACCCTTACCGCGCGGCGGCCATCCGAGGCGGAGCCCCGAAGGCACGCTTCCACGCGGCGGTCTGCTTTCTGTTGCACTTTCCCTGGCCTCACGGCCGGTGGGTGTTACCCATCGCCACGTCCTGCGGAGCCCGGACTTTCCTCCCGTCGATGCCGCACGTCGGGCCGATGTGGCGGCCCGCGGCAACTCGACCGGCGGCCATCCGGTCCACTCCGAACCATCCTTAACAATACAGCGAACAGCCTCGGGCAGGAAGTGGCCACACGGCCGTGCCAGAATCTGCAGGAAGACTGCAATGTCGCTGTCGACCGTTCGTTGTCCTGCCTTTAGGCGAAAGAGCTGCGAGGAAAGCCGGCTGAAGCCGGAACTACGAACGGCTCTGCAGTTCTCCTGCCGGGAACCGGGGAGATCCTGTTTGCCCGGCCGCATCGTCCGCAATACCGGAACAAACGGGCGCAGAGCACCGCCGCACACCCCCCGTTGCTACATCTGATCGCACAATCGAGCGAAAGAATCGACGTGAACGTACTCCCCTCTTGCCATGACCTATATTCCCCTAGTTGAAGCAATGCTGCGGATGAATCGTATCATCCGCAGTCCTTAGGCCCTGTTGAACAAGAAGGAAGAGGTGGAACATGAAGGTTGTTGTCTCTCTCGCCGTGGCTCTGACACTCGCGATGTATTCGTCCGCCATGGCTGCCAACGATTCGGCCAACACGCCGAACAACACGAACACGTCCGGCACTGATCATGCCACGGGCAATGCCAGCACGTCGAACGGCACGTCGAACAATACCAACACGTCGAACAACACGAATAAGTCGAACAACACCAACGCGTCGAACGGCGCTTGGAACCATTCCAACACGTCGAACAACACCAACACGTCGAACAACACCAATACGTCGGCACACGAACTGCTCAGGGTTTCCCACGATGGCTTTGCCGCGATTCGGGCAATCCGCGCTGCACGCGTCGCCATTTTCAACGGCCAACCGAAGGTCGCCGCCACGATGCTGAACAGGGCAACCGCCGATCTCAGCGCCGCTACCAAGCAGGCGCCGACGTTTGTCGCGACTGCCGAAGCCACGGTGAATGGAAAGGTGGTCGGCGGCGAGGTCGAGATGGGAAAAGTCAATTGGATTCCGATCGACGGTCAGGTTTCGTTGGCCGACAGTTACGTCGTTACCCCCGAGAAGGCCCAACACATCAAGAAGGCCAATGAGTACTTCAAGAATGGCCAGAGCAAGCAGGCGATCGAAGAGCTTCAGCTCGCCGCGATCAATGTAAGCTGCACCCGCGTCATGATGCCTCTGTCGACCACGACCACTTGGGTCACCCAGGCTGCGAAGTTGCTTGGCCAACAGAAGTACTACGAAGCCAACCTGGCGCTGAAAGCCGCCGAAGACGGACTGGTCGTGGACACGGCGAGCCTCACCGGCAAGATGCCGCAGGTCAAGACCGAGAACGTCCCGCAGACCAACTAGGCAATTTCGCCTGCCCGCGAAGGAATCCGAGATTCCACGGGCCGGCAAACCGTCCGGCGAAGGCCGCTCCGGCCAAAAGCGGTCGCAACGGCCCGGACAAAAGCGGAACCGTCGAAAGCTCTGAGGGCGGGGGTCGCAGACGCCGATCCCCGCCCCTTTTGTTATGGGACGGTCGCCTTTCGCTCCGCGCGGGGAAAAAAGTGCCCGAACCGCTCCACACAGTGCGCGAAGGGCAGGTCTGCTGGTATTCCTAAGTCTCGGCAGGGCAAGAGATTGGATCGAGTAGCGGCGACTGGATTTGAACCAGTGACACGCGGCTTATGAAGCCGCTGCTCTAACCGGGCTGAGCTACGCCGCCGTGGGCCTCGTGCTGAAGGCCATGCGTAAGTTTAACCCATCTTCGGCGGCTCGCAAGCCCTGCGGGGGCTGCCTTGGGGACTGTCTTCTTTGCCGCACCTCACGCGACGATTATGGCGTCGTCGCGAGAATCGCTATAGCCACCTTCGCCCCTTTCGGTATGATTGTCTGCGGTCACCCATCCCTGGGGCACGCCTATGAACACCCCCGACACGCACGTCGTCACCGGTGCCTACGGTTACTCGGGCCGGCAGATTGCCCGGCGGCTGCTCGATCGGGGATGCACGGTCCGCACGCTGTCGAACTCCCCCGGGCGGCCCAGCCCCTTCGGCGCGGCCGTGCCCGCCGCACCATTCAACTTCGACCAGCCGGAGAAGCTCGCCGAGTCGCTCCGCGGCGTTTCGACGCTCTACAACACCTATTGGGTGCGGTTCAATCATCGCCACTTCAAGTTCGCCGACGCGATCCGCAACAGCGGTGTGCTGTTCGACGCTGCCCGGCAGGCGGGGGTCGAGCGAATTGTTCACGTCAGCATCACCAACCCATCGCTCAATTCGCCGTTCGAGTATTTTCGCGGCAAGGCGGAGGTCGAGGAGGCGCCTGCGCGGCTCGGGCGTTTCCCACGCGATCTTGCGGCCGGCGGTGTTGTTCGGCGAGCAGGACATTCTCGTCAACAACATCGCCTGGATGCTGCGGCACTTGCCCGTGCTGGGCGTTTTCGGCAAAGGGGACTACCGGCTGCAACCGATCCACGTCGGCGACCTGGCCGACCTGGCCGTCGGGCAGGGATTTCAACGGGAAAACGTAATTCTCAACGCCATCGGGCCCGAGACGTTCACCTACCGCGAACTGGTCGACCGACTCGCCCGGATCATCGGCCGCTGGCGTCCGATCGTCTCGGTTCCGCCCTGGGCCGGCTATTGGGCGAGCCTCGCCCTGGGTCTGCTCGTCCGTGACGTCGTCGTCACCCGCGACGAGATCGCCGGCCTGATGAACAATCTCCTCTACGTCGACACTCCGCCCACCGGGACGACGAAATTGACGGAATGGGCGACGGAGAACGCCACCGGACTTGGCCGGCATTATGCCAGTGAGCTTGCCCGGCGATCAGTCAAAGCCGGTATGTAATGTTGTCCCGAAACTGTGATCGATTGCACAATTCGGCAGTGCTCGTTGCAGATCGTTCACGCCATCGGCTGTGATTGTCAGGTCATTTGTGAGCACCAGTGTCTTCAGTCGCTTCATAGACTTGAGATGGGTCAAACCGGCATCGGTGATGTTGATTTCGGTGAGGATAAGGTATTCGAGTTGATCGAGCTTCTGAATCTGAGCAAGTCCGGCGTCCGTGACGGCAGTCCTGCCAAGGTCCAGAATTTGAAGTTCGGACAACGACCTGATTTGGGCCAAGCCGGCGTCAGTGATCCTTGTTCGTGCAAGGCCCAGCATCGCTAGATGGCGAAGACACCGGATCTCTTCTAGCACGGCGTCGGTAGCATTTGTGCCCGTGAGATCGAGAAGCGTGAGTTCATCCAGCCCTTCGAGTCGCGTCAACTCAAGATCGTCAAGTCTCACGTTCCGAATGACGAGCCAGTGGATTCGGGGAAAGGTCTGAAGACCTTCGTTCAGACCGAGTAGACCGTTCTCAGTGTTAGTCCCGAGGCCGTAGACGTCGGAGAAGAAGTCCTTTCCCAGCGCGCGTTGCAGCCATTCCGGACAACCGGGCGTCCGAGACATTGGAGGGAAACAGCCGTTGTCGTAGGTGGCCAACACGCCAAGAGCCTGCAAATGCTCGACCCGTTGGTGTTGCTTGCTTGCCCGCTGCATTTCCACCGCCAGCCAACTGCAAGCAACAGCAGCTCCCGTGGCCAGCAGAAATAGCGACCGCAAACCGTATTGGAACCGCTGGCGGAAGAGCAAACCTGCCGCGAGCCAGAGCAGCAACAGCAGCAACGTAGCGGCGACCGCCGCGACGGCGAAGAGCACAGCCCAACCCTTGTGGCGGTTGAACGAGAACCAGCCGCCCCATTGCGACAGCAGCAGGAACGCCTCGACCGCCAGCAGCCCCACGATTAGCCGGTCCGGTGTGAGGCGGTACCAACAGAGTTTTGGCTCGGCGGCGTCCATGATTGCCAGTATAGCCAATTCGACGTCGGCGAGAAAACGGAAAACAGATCGCAAAGTGCCGCGTGGAAGCGAGTTCCTTTTCACTAGCCCAGGCGTTTACGCCTGTGGGAGAGATCGCCATTCCCATTTCTTTTTTTTCGTCTAGCCCCATTCATGGGGCGAAATGTCTGGAGGGCGGCGTCTCGCCTGACCCCTCTCGCGCCCCATGAATGGGGCGGAACAGAAAAGGGATCGTATGGGGGCTCCATTCCCCAGGCGTGAACGCCTGGGCTAGTGAAAAGGGATGTACACTGGCCGTTTTGTCCAAAGGAACGCCCACCGCCGGTTTCGTCCACTGATAGGATATACCACTCGTGCCTGCTACAATGCCTGGCAGTCACCTGGGCCACAACCAAGAAAGGCGAGGATTCCCACGATGGACAAGAACTGCACGTTTCGTTCGAGGCTGGCGATTTCCGTCCTGATTGGACTGTTGGCCTCAATGGCTTGCCGACCGCTCTTTGCCCAAGCTCTGCTTCGCGATTTGGGCAAGCCTATCGAGGGGCGAAGCATGAGGGCGAGCTCGACTTTTCGCAAAGGCGCCGATGGGAAATACGACCCGAAGGCCGACCCGCTGGGCGACAAAACCGAGGACAGCAATGAAGATTGCTTCTGGGTGCAGCCCGGCAAGACCCAGGTCGTGCTCGACGCCAAAGGGCCCGGCGCGATCACGCACATCTGGTTCACCTTCTTCCCGCCCGAGCCGCACGAGTGGGCGCCGAAGGGCTCGGCGACGAACCAGGACATGCTGCTGCGAATCTACTGGGACGACCAGAAGCGGCCGGCCGTCGAGGCCCCAGATGGGCGACTTCTTCTGCAACGCCTTCGGCAAACGCTATGAAGTGGCCAGCATGCCGGTCGCCGTCGGGCCGACCGGCTCGTACAACTGCTTCTGGTACATGCCGTTTCGCAAGGCCGCCCGCATCGAGGTGGTCAACCAGGGCACGAAACCGATCAACCTGCTCTACTACAACATCGACTGGATCAAGACAGGACTCGCTGCCCGCCGACACGCCGTACTTCCATGCCCAATACCGGCAGGAATACCCGCTGAAAAACGGCAAGGATTACGTGATTCTCGACACGAAGGGCAAGGGGCATTACGTCGGCACGGTCCTGTCGGTGCGCACGCGAAGCCCGAACTGGTTCGGCGAGGGCGACGAGAAAATCTACATCGACGGCGAGAAGAAGCCGTCGATCTGGGGCACCGGCACCGAGGACTATTTCCTGCAAGCCTGGGGTCTGAACAAGACCTGCACGCCGCTTTTTCGGCACGCCTTACTACGATCAGAATTATCGGCTGATCGGCAGCCACATCTGCTGCTACCGCTGGCACCTGGCCGATCCGATCGTTTTCCAGAAGGCGATCAAGGTCACGTTCGAGCACTACGGCTGGACGTCGGTCGACGAGAACCCGGACCGCAAATTGATCAACTGGAACGAGCGAGAAGACGATTTTTCGAGCGTGGCGTACTGGTATCAGACGGGCGTGCCGACGTTCACTGCCCTGAGCGCCGCCGGCCGGGCAGCGCCGGCTGCCGAGCATCGAGCGGGTGATCGTTAATGCCAAGGATTTCACCGACTGCCAAGTATCACGGCCGCGGCCATGCCGGCCGGCCAACAGTTGCCGAAGTTGTACGACCAGCCGCAACTGTTCTTTCAGGCCCGCGGAGCCCGAAGAGGCGTGGATCGAGATTCCGCTGGAAGTGAAACGCAAAGAGCCGCTGCGGCTGTTGCTCATTGCCACTTGTGCACCGGATTACGGCCGATATCAGGCGATCCTCGACGGCGTGCCGGTCGGCGAGCCGATGGACTTCTACGCCGCCGGAGGTGACGACCAAGGAGTTTCCGATCTTGGATCTCTGGCCCGAGCCCGGCAAGCACGTCCTGCGGCTGGAGAATCGGGGCAAGAACAAGCTCTCCGACGGCATATCGCTCGGGCTCGAATCGGTCCGGCTCCGCGAGCGCCGCCCTCGCGTCGAAAAATACGGTTACGACAAGGACAAAGACTGGCGGCAGACCCGAAGCTGCTGTACAGGTAGCCCGACAAGTGCGCGTGCCAGAACAAGCCGGGCAGCCTGCTATAGGACGGATTTCCAAATCCGTCCAGCAAGGATCGCGAACTCATTTTGCGCGGCAGTCATACCGCCGCAGCCGCGGGGTGGCAGTGCAACTGCCACCCCAACGCGCATGGCGCCGCCCCGGCAACGCTGCTATCGCCGAGTCGAGACGGTGTCGATCTTGAAACGCTCGACCAGTTCGCCGAGGCTTTGCGCCTGGGCGCCCAGTTCTTCGCTGCTGGAGGCCATCTCCTCACTGCCGGCGGCGGCCTGCTCGGTGACTTGGCCGACGTTCTGAATCGCCTTCGAGACTTCCTGGGCGTTGGCGGCCTGTTCGACGGTGGCGGAGGCGATTTCGGCGATCTCCTTGGCCGTCGCTTCGACGCCGTGGATGATCTCCTTCAGTGCGGCGGCCGTGTCGTCGCTCAGGTGCGATCCCTCCTCGACGCGCTGGGTCGATTCCTTGATCAAGCGAGGAGATTTCGCGGGCGGCCTGATTCGAGCGCTCGGCCAGTTTCCGCACTTCGTCGGCCACCACGGCGAATCCCATGCCGTGTTCGCCGGCCCGCGCGGCCTCGATGGCGGCGTTGAGGGCCAGGAGGTTGGTTTGGCTGGCGATCTCGGAGATGACGCGACTGATCTCGCCGATCTGCTGCGAGCTCTCTTGGATCAGCGTCATGGCCTGGATCGATTTTTGCACCGCGCCGCCGCCTTGTTCGGCCAGCTCGCTGGTTTGCAGGGCCAGGCTGATTGGCGTCCTGGGCTCGCCTCGTAACCGATTCGAAAGAATGTGCGAGCGATTCGATCGCTGCGGTCATCTCCTCCACCGACGCACTCTGGTTCTGCGCCCCGTTTGCCAGCGATTGGGCGCTCTCGGCGATCACGCGCGAGCCCTCCTTGAATTGGGCGGTGCTTTCGGTGACTTGCCCGATCAGATGCGAGAGGTCGCCGAGCATCTTGCCGATGCCGTCTGCCAGTTCGTCGACGGGCTCGTCTCCTTCGACCGAGACTTCCTTGGTGAGGTCGCCCTCGGCGGCGGCGCCGACCACACTGAGCAGCCCATCGACCTTGCGGCGCAGCTCGGCGGCCTGTTTTCGATCGTTTTCGGCGATGTCGGCCTCCCGTTGCTCGGCCGCCTGTTTCTCGTGGAAGAACGTCTTCATGCCTTCGGCCAGGTGGGCCAGGGCGTCCTTGCCGACGACCTGAAGCTGCTGGCTGTAATCGCCCTTGGCCACGCGGCCGAGGACTTCGAGCATGCGGTTGACCCTGGTTTGCATCGACTCGACCGTGGCGTTGATCACTCGGGTCATTTGGGCGACCTCGTCGTTGCCGGCGGTCTTCGCCACGTCGCTGAAGTCTTCGCCGGTCAGCCCCTTGACGGCGTCCATGCAAGCGCGGAGCGGACGGAGAATCGCGCGGCAGAGCAGCAGCGCCAGACCGAAAGCGATGCACAACGCCACGCACACGGCGACGGCCACGACGCAACCGACTCGCCACGAAGCCGCGGCATAATCGTTTCGCGCGGCCGCAGACATCTCGTTAATCTTGTTCTTGGAGAACTCGAGGCAGAGCACGCCGTACAGCTCGCCGACGTTCCACGTCGGGTGCAGCCGCCGCAGGTCGGCGTCCACGTGCAGCGGATAATAGAAGGTAAAGGCGCCGGTGCTTTCATTGAGAAACATCTCGTTGGTCTTTTCGGCCTTCTTCCACAGGTCGAGGGCAATCTGCTGGTTGATGCGGCCGGCGTCGGACGACAATTCGACCTTGCCCGTCCTGCCGTAAAACGAGAACGCCTGAATCTCTCCGATCGCCTTCTGCTGCCTCGCAAATTTCGTGAAGACTTCGTATTCGCCGCGGGCCAGCGAGCCCTCGGTGGCAATCTTCACTTCGCGGAGGATGTCGTGAGCGCCGTCGCGCTTCATCGTCATCACCGAATCTTCGAGGTTGCTGAAGATCTTCTGGAAGTTGTTGGTGTAAAGGCGATACTGAATGTACGAAAGGGTCACGGTGAAGACGACGGTGATCGCCATGATCGCACCGGCGATTTTCTCCAGCAGGCTGAACTTATTCCAGTTCATGTGGTCACCTCCTTACGCTGCGCTTCGCTGTAGCCGACGGGGTGCGACGCCTCGCCCTTGCGGTAGAAGGGGAAGTCGCGTTTTCGGGCGAACGATTCGCTGGTGCAGCCGATGCAGGGGGCGGCGGCCCGAATGCACCAG
Source organism: uncultured Planctomycetia bacterium (assembly GCA_963815695.1). Lineage (GTDB taxonomy): Bacteria > Planctomycetota > Planctomycetia > Pirellulales > Thermoguttaceae. Next base: position 81,228 of record CAWFIG010000014.1, on the reverse strand, counting down.
TTGACCCCGCCGTTCCATTGTCGCTTGGGACAGTTGGTGTGGCTCAACGGCCCGAGACAGCCCAATTTGAACAGGCACCCTTCGTCGCCGAAATGCTCGGCGAAGATCTCCTTCTCCCAATAATGGAAGTGGGGACAATTGTCGTGGACCGAATGGGCGTAGAACATGTCGGGCGTCAGCAAGTTCGCGTTAACCTGCGGATAACCCTTCGACACCACGTAGGCCAACGTGCCCCAGATGCTTTCCGGATGGACCGGACAGCTCGGACAATTCAGCAGGCGGTTCTGGTGGCTGATCCCCTTTTGCTCCATGAACGTTTTCAGGCCGACCGCGCCGGTCTGGTTTCCCTCGGCGGCGGGAATGCCGCCGAACGCGGCGCAGGTGCCGGCGGCCACGATCGTCTTGGCGTTGTGCAGCGCCGGCACGAGGATAGCTTCCAGGGTGCGGCCGCCCATGGTGCAGGCGTCGGGCATTCCGGCGGGAACCGCCCCCTCCAGCACCAGGATGAAGTCGTTGCCCGCGACCATCTGCTCGATCACCCGCATCGCCTCGGTGCCCTGGGCCGCGGAAATCGTGGGGTGGTAGACCAGGGAGATCATGCTGGTGATCACCTCCGCCACTCCCGGTTCCGTCGAGTTCAACAGCGAGACGGAGCATCCGCTGCACGACATTCCCTGTAGCCAGAGCACTTTCGCTTCGCCCGTCGAGAGTTTTTCAAGGCCGTCGGCGAATACGGCCGAATAGGTGGAGTCGAGGCCAAACCCCGCTGCCAGAAGGGCGCCAAGTTTGAGCACCTCTCTTCGCGAGTATTGACTCATGGATGGTTGCTCCTCGAAAATGGATGGTGGTGTATTCGTGCCGCCGTTAATGCACCGCGCACGCGATGCACGGGTCAAACGATCGTACGATCCGCCCGACCTCGATCGGCTGTTGGGGCTCTTCGACGAGCGTGCCGACCAGTGCTTGCTCGATGGGGCCGGGCTGTCCTTTGTCGTCGCGCGGCGAGCAGTTCCAAGTGGTCGGCACGACACATTGGTAGTTCTTAATCAGGTAGTTGTCGATCGACAGCCAGTGTCCCAAGGCGCCGCGCGGCGCCTCCGTAAGACCGTAGCCCGAGGCCGTCTTTGGAATGCTGAAGTCGCAGGTCTGGGGACCGCCGATTTCCAGCTCGTCAAGCCAGCGGTCGGCCTGTCTGGCCACCCAGAGCGCCTCCAGTCCCCGCGCAACGTGTCGCCCGAGCACCGAGTTGAGCTTTTCGGCGGGGAGCTTCACGCGGGCCAGCAGTGCGTCGACCTCCTGCTTGATCCAGGTTCCCGACGGATCGAGGTAGTTGACCATCGTCCGCGCCAAGGGGCCGACCTCCATCGGTTGCCCCCGATAGCGCGGCGCCTTGATCCAACTGTAGGCATTGGCCTTCTGCGAATCGACGATCGTCCGGCCATTCTTGGGGTGCCTTCCCGACGAAGATTGCTGGAAGCGGGAATAGCCCACGTCCTCGGCGATCTGCTCTGCGTCGAGCGGCTCCCAGCGGCCGTCGATAATCGCTCCCGGCCGGATGAACTTGTTGCCGGCCGTATCCTGCCGGAACACGCCGAATGCCAGAAAATTGCCGCGGCCTCGGCCAATCTCGAAGTACTGCGGGAACAGCTTGGCGACTTCAAGAAGGTCGGGCACGTAAACGCTCTCGATGAACTCCTTGACCTTCTGCAAACGCGCACGGTAGGAAATAATCCGCTCCATCGTCGGCGCCTGCGTCGCGCCGCCGGGAACCAGCGCCGTGGCGTGCGGGGCGCGGGCGCCGAACACCGCCGTCATCTCGGCGGCCAATCTCCTCGCTTCCAGAGCCTGAAGGTAATGCGCCACCAGCGACACGTTCACGCCTACATTCTTGATGTAGTCGCCTTCACAACGCGGCAGGAACGGCGCCGCCGGAAAGACGTCCTTGCGAGCAATCGCGGTCTCGACCCATCGTTTCAGACCCAGCAGCACTCTGTCCTTGCCCTGGTAAGCAAGCAGCGCCTTGACGTCCACGAAATCCAAGGCCGATAGTTGATAGAAGTGCAAAATGTGCGAGTCCAAATAATTGGCGGCCTGGATCAGGTTCTGCAGGAGCCGGCCGTTGTGCGTCGGCGTGATGCCGTAAGCCATTTCCTGCGCCTGAATCGAAGCGATGCCGTGCGGAATCGGGCAGACGCCGCAGATGCGTTGCGTGATCTGCTGGGCGTCCAACGGATCCCGGCCCGTCAGGATCGCCTCGAAGCCGCGGAAGAGCTCGCCTTCGCAAAACGCTTCCGAGACTTTCGCCTCCTTCTTGTTCTTGCCGTTGGCGGTCGGCGCGGTCTTGGCGTGGACGGCCAGGTGCCCCTCGATGCGAGTCAACGGACTGATAGAAATCGTGTTCTTCATGGCGGAAATCACCTATTTCTTTCTTGCCCTGCAACGTCACGGCGCCCGAAAATGCGGAATTGCCGGCGGATCGCTCTGCGAAAACGCATAATGATCTTGTCCGCAAGATTTGCCGCAAGATCGCTGTGCTCGCGGCGGCGGCTGGCAGGCTGTACGCAAAGAAACCATGCGATCGGTGTGCCTACGGAGGTACTTAATCGAGCATAGGTCACATTTGCGAAACACGCTGCGAAAAACGACCCGGAATGCCAGTTATCGTGGTCTATGTTGAGGGGGTCCGCTTCCCTGTTTTTCGCCGTTTCCCAATCGCCGTCTGTCCAGTTCGCGCCGCACTGTAACGGTGTGACGAGACCCTGCACGCGGCCGATTGCCTTTTCCCAGCAGCCATCGAGCCTTCTCGAGCACGCCCACAGACGCTCGCGACGCAATCATCACTAACGCGACGATGATTAAGCGCAGTATAATGATAAAGTTACTGACGCTATTCGGCCGAACGTAGTACATGAACGGGTCTGCGGCGTTCATGGGGCAGGCCAATTCACCCGCGGGTCCGGCTTGATTGGCGTTGCAGATGGCTGCAACCACCGAACATTTCACCGACAATGGCTTGAAAGGCGAACACCATGTCGCGTCATAAGACCTACTCCGACATTACCCACACCACGTTTGACACTCCCTTGGTAAACCTGCGTCGGCTCTTTGCCGCCGAGCAGGCCACGGTCCTGCTGAAACTCGAATTCTTCAATCCGTTTTCCAGCGTCAAGGACCGCATTGGCCGGGCGATGATCGAGGCGGCCGAGCGTGAGGGCATTCTTACGCCCGACACCGAAATCATCGAGCCGACCAGCGGCAACACGGGCATCGCGCTGGCCTTCGTGGCCGCGGCCAAAGGCTACCGGCTGACGCTGACCATGCCCGAGTCGATGAGCATCGAGCGCCGCGGCATGTTGCAGGCCCTCGGCGCGAAGCTGGTTCTGACGCCGGCCAAAGACGGCATGAAAGGGTGCGATCGCCAAGGCGGAGGAACTCGGCCGAAGCGACGCCCAACAGTTGGGTTCCGCAGCAGTTCGACAACCCGGCCAATCCCGCCGTGCACGAGCAAACCACCGGCAAGGAAATCTGGGACGACACCGACGGCCGGGTCGATATGATCGTCGCCGGCGTCGGCACCGGCGGAACGATCACCGGCGTGACCCGCTACATTCGCTCGAAGAACCGCGCGTTCCGGGCCATCGCCGTCGAGCCGGCCGATTCGCCCGTCATCTCCGGCGGCAAGCCCGGCCCGCACAAGATTCAAGGCATCGGCGCCGGCTTCGTCCCGAAGAACCTCGACACGAGTCTGCTCAGCGGCGTGGAAACCGTCACCAACGACGAGGCGTTCGCCTGGGCGCGGCGGCTGGCGAGCCAGGAAGGTATTTTGGGCGGCATCAGCACCGGCGCCAATCTGGCCGTTGCCGCGCGACTGGCCGCACGGCCCGAGAATCGCGGCAAGGTGATCGTGACCGTCGCCGCCAGTTTCGGCGAGCGATACCTGTCGACGCCGCTGTATCGAGCTCAGGAGCCGAGAGCAGCGGCGGCTTAAGTGCTCACCCAATCGTTCACGCCCCGGATAGCAGCGAGTCGTTGACTTCCGGCTATTTTTGGAGACGGTGCTCAAATGGCGGTCAGCGAGTAGTGTTCACGGCGTGCGGCGTCTCGATCACGACGTAGCCGTCGGCATAGCGTCTGAAGGTTGCGCGGGTGCCGGACGAGTCGTACTCATCTCTGAAATCGACCATGGCCCCGTGATGTGCGTCGGCGGCCAGGTAATTTGTCGGCAGACCTTGCGGCACTTGGGCGGGAACGCTGTACGCCGACCGATCGCGATAGACCGGAAGCCGGCCCAAGGGCTGCCGTGGCTGCGGCGGGAAACGCAGGCGGATGATTGTACAGCACCATCCCGTTGCAGAACCAGTACCCTCGTCACCTCCGACGGCCCCGGGGCCATTGCGACTCGGTAATCGAGGCGACAGTGTTTTTCGCCCCCGCCACGTCGCCATGAACCGCCTGTATCACCGCGATCCTGTGCAGCGTCCAGGTTCTCAGCGGCTTGCTGGTCGTAACGCACGAAATCCTGCGCCCAAACCGCGTCGCCCGACAACATGCCACCGTCGGCGAAACGGCGACGGCAAGGCAGCGAAAGACGAAACCGCACGCGAAACCCACAACAGACGCGATAGAAGAGTGAGCATGAGCGTGATACCGTAGCGAAGGCGTTGAGAAGTCCACCCTCCGGCGACGTGCCGTCGGGTGCATAGCGCCCACGCTAGTTACGCCCACGACCGCTGTCAAACATCCGCCATCCGCATGTAGGTTCCGCTTGCCGAGTGGGACTTCCGCCCTCCGCAGACAAGTCCCGCTCGGCAAGCGGAACCTACTTTGCCCGCCGGAAACCCAGCACGCCGCCATCCGTAAGGAGGCCACCCATAGAATTGCTACATCCGTTCAAACGGCAACGTAATCCGCGGTTGCTCAGAGATTCAGGGTATCTTCATGCCCTATTCTGTCCATCGTCTCCGACTCGCTTGGCGGCAGCGTGGCGGGCAATTCGAGCGTGAAGCGGCATCCCTGGTCCGGCTTGCTCTCGACCACGATCCGGCCGCCGTGCTCGCTGAGGATCTTCTGGCTCACCGGCAGGCCCAGGCCCGTGCCGCGGCTCCTCTTCGACGAGACGAACGGGCTGAAGAGGTGCTCCATCTGGTCGGCGGGAATGCCCGGCCCGTTGTCGTCGACGATGATTCGCACCAGCCTTCTGTTCGGCCAGGTACTGCGGTGGCGACCTCGACGCGGCCGGGCGTCTCGCGCTCGCTCACCGCGTCGATGGCGTTGGTCACCACGTTGAGCACGGCGCGGTGGATGCCCTCGGGATCGAAGACCAGCTCGGGCATCGGCTCGCCCGGCCGCCAGTGCAACTCGACCTGCACCTCGCCGGCCCGGACGCGCATCAGCTCGATCACGTCGGCGACCACCTCGTTGAGGTTGGCGGCCGTCAGGTCGGGCTCGCGCTCCTTGCTGAAGGTGAGCATGTCCATCACCAGGGCGGAGATGCGGTTCTGGTTCCGCTCGACGATGTTCCAGCCCTTGCGGAGCGACCTCCTCGTCGTGGTCCTTCAGGCCCATCTCGATCAGATAGCTGCCGCCGCGGATGCCCTGCAGGATGTTCTTGATGTGGTGCGAGAGCGTGGCGATGGTTTGGCCGACGGCCGCCAGCCGCTCGGCCTGGACCATGGCGGAGTAGTAGCGGGTGTCCTCGACGGCCAGCGCGGCCTGGTGGCCGATGGCGATCATCAGCTTCAGGTGGTCTTCGGTGAACTTGTTCGGCCCCGCCTTGCTGGATCAACTGCTGGGCCGAGGTCGAGGTGTCGATGTAGATCGCCCCGACCACGTCGTAGCGGCCCTGCATCGGCACGCAGATCGCCTCGCGGACGCCCATCTGCACGATGCTGCCGCCGGGTCCCAGCGCTCGTCCTGCCGGGCGTCGCTGGTCAGCACGCCTTCGTTGCGCTCGATCACGTAGTCGAGAATCGTCTTGCTGATCGTGATGCGTTCGTCGGCGCGGACGCCCTTCGCGCGTGCGGCGGACCTTCGGCTGGAGCGCCTTGCTCGTCGGGTCCATCAGCATGATGCAGCCGCGGTCGGCCTCGACCCACTCGAAGATCAACTCCATGATCCGCTGCAGCAACTGGTCGATGTCCAGCGTGTGGCTCACCGCCAGCGCCGTGCGGTACATCACCTGCAGGTTGCTGCGCACGGGCCAGCCACGAGTTTTGCGGAAGCTCGGAAGCAAGCTCGAAGATGCGGCTCCCCTCCTCCTGGGTGACCGAGCGGATGATCCGCGAGTTGTCGCGCGCTCGGCGGGTGAGCCGATGCTGATGATGTCCGGCCAGATCCTCCTGCGATTCCTCGGCCGGGCCCGGTGTAGAGCATCAGCGTGCTGCCCACCTGGACTCTGGTCGCCGCTGGCGAGTTGGTGGCTGGCGAATCCGCTGGCCGTTGACGAACGTGCCGTTCGAGCTGTTCAGGTCGGAGATGGCGTACTCGTCCGTCGACCCGGCGGATTTCGGCGTGATGGCGCGAGACTTCGGTGTCGTGGAGCTGGATGCGTGCTCGACGGGTCGCGCCCCAGCCGGATGATGGGCTCGGTCAGCTCGAAGCGAGTGCCCTGGTCGACTCCGCGGATGACGAACAGCGTCGGCACGGCCCAGACTCCCGTGTGTCATCGGCCAGCAACTCCTCGATTTTACGAATCAACAGGCCGTATTGATAGGGCTTGGCGAGAAATTCGCCCCCCGGCAGACCATTACCCTGTCGGCGCAGACTACCCAACAGGACAAATCGCGGCTGGTATTCCGAGTCAGGAGCACCATCCGAGCCGCACGTGGAGAATCGCTCGGCGGGCGCGTCGTCCATCTCCAGGTCGAGCACGACGAGGTCGGGATGGTGCCGCCGGGCCAATTCCAGCCCTGTTTCCGCCCGGCCCGCCGCCAGGGTTCGCACTCCCCGGCGCTCCAGCACGGTTTGCAGCACTTCGCGCGTCTCCTGCGATCGATCGACGATTAGCACACTGCGCTGCCCGTTCAAGGCAATACCCTCCGTGGCGAGTTGGCCGGCACGTCCTTGTCCCAACCGAAGGGCGGGAAAGATAGCGATCTTCGCCGACGAACGCAACTGGAGTTTGTCGAATCTGGGAAGTTGACTTTCACAAGCAAGAATGACAGCAACGTTATGACAACACGCCGCCACGGCGGTCGCAGGGGCACGTGCCGTTAGGACTTGCGTCAGAAGGGGCTGGCGATTTGCGTAGACACCACAATGTTGGGGTGGCAGTTAAACTGCCACCCCAACATATCAGGACGGATTTCCAAATCTGTCCACTTTTTCGGCGACGGATTTCCAAATCCGTCGTACAGCAGGTTGCGCAGAGCGTTTTGGTACGCCCACTTGATCAATATATCCCCTGAGCTGGTCCCGTTTTTCTGACAGAAAAGCACCCTTGAATAAGGTGGAAACCGATTTGTTAGATCAAGGGACATTTACGCTATCCGCTTGACTGAAACTCTCTTTTGTTTATGCTTTACCTGTTCGGTGAAACGGAGGCGGGCTCTGCTGGGAAGCAACCCGCCGAGGGATAACCGGACCAAAGAAGTGTCTTTGGACACGAGCCTTGAAGACTTCAACTCTTCGAGGCTTTTTCTTTTTCGTCAGCATACCAATCCGCCTTCACCTCCACAAGACACTTTTTTGTCATGCCTTAAAAAATCCCGGGGTCTGGGGCGGAGCCCCAGCAGGAAACAAAAACATTTTTCGTTTTTCAAATTGCATCGAAGTAAATCTCCACAGGCCGGGCGTTCAACTTGCTGTGACGCCGTCGGCCGTTGTAGTACGCGAAATACTCGCCGAGGTTCTCGCGGCAATCGGGCACGTCCTCGTATTCCTTCAGGTACACTTCCTCCTGCTTCACAGAGCGCCACAAGCGTTCGACCATGATGTTGTCGAAGCAGCGGCCCGCCCCGTTCATGCTGATCTGCACGTCGGCCGCCAGCAGCGTCTTCGTGAAATCTTCGCTCGTATATTGCACGCCTTGGTCGGTGTTGAAAATCTCGGGCTTGCCCGTCTCCAACGCCCGCTCCAGGCACCGCACGCAAAAATCCGAATCCAAGGTCGTCGAAAGCTCCCAGGCGATCACGTAGCGGCTGAACCAGTCCATGACCACCGTCAAATACGCAAATCCGCGGCTCAAACGCACGTAAGTGATGTCGCTCGCCCAAACCTGGTTCGGGCGGATGATCGGCAATCGCTTGAGCAAGTACGGATATTTCTTGTGCTCTCGATTCGGCACGCTCAGGTTCTTTTTCGGATAAATCGCTTCCAGACCCAGCCACGCCATCAATGTCCGCGCGCGTTTGACGCCCACGTCGTAGCCGAGTTCCGCAAGGTAATCGCACATCCGCCGCTTGCCCAAGAACGGATGCCGCGTGTACTCTTCGTCGATCGCCCGCAGCATCGCCAGGGCCGTCTCGCCCCACACCCACGGCTCGTAGTAGTAGGCCGCCCGCGACATCCCCAGCAGTTTGCACTGCCGGACGATCGAAAGCCGTTCCTGCTCCGGTTCAACGAGCAACCGCTTGGCCTCAATCGGCATCTCCGACTTTTTTTTTGAGCCAGTCGAGCTCGAACTGGAGCTGGCCGATCTGCTGGTAAAGCCGGTCCTTGAGCCGGTCGTCGTCCCCCTTGTTCGCTTTCGAGCGGCCATCGGCGAAGAGTGCGGCCATGTTCTCCAGGGCCTGCTTCTTCCACTTCGCGATCTGGTTCGGATGCACCTTGTGCCGCAAGGCGGTCTCCGCCGTCGTCGAAATCCCGCGAATCGCCTCCAAGGCCACCTTCGCCTTGAAATCCGCCGAAAAACTCTTCCGCTTGCCTCCCATCGTGAATCTGTCTCCTTTCCCGGAAAAATATTTTACCGGAAATAAAGTCCAAATCCACCTTGTTCACCTGTCTAGATTCTTGGGACCACTTCACCCCATCGGTCGATGCCGCTCGCGCTGCCCGCGCAAGGGATGAACCAAATAACCGGCCGGGCCGTAAAAAAGCGTGTGGAAGTCTGTACGAGAGTCCGCTCGATGGAAATTCGGTCGGGCCGATAGCGGGCAACACGGATGTCAGGAGGGCGGGGGAAAGGACAATTCCGTTTCCCGGCCGCCCGATGCGCTTGACGATAGCCCCGCCGCCGGTCGCGTCTGGAGTCGTAAGTAACGTGTAGCTACTAGGTTGCGACGCAATGCGTCGCTCCCAATTATCTGCTATTTACCCAAACGCCGTTAGTCGGCAGAATATCGCCTCCCTGGGAGCCAATTCTGCTCGAACGGAAGGATCCAGTCGGTAAGGCGTCTGAAGGAAAAGGACCGCCTCTGTCGTAAAAAACCGACGCAACAGCAAGGAGTGCTGACGTGAAGAAGTCCCATCGCTGGGCCATACTGGCCCATGCTCGTCTCTTTTGGTTATCTGATCTCGCTGGCCGTGGCCCAAAACCCGTCCGGCATCCGTGGCGGGCAGCCGATGGGCGGCGGCCCGCGCCTGGCGCTGATCGACGTCACCCGCATCTTCAAAACCCATCTCGCTTTAAGCAACATGATGGAGGAATGAAGCGAGACGTGCAGGCCGCCGAAAGAAGTTCAAGGACGAACGCGACGCCATCAACAAGCTCGTCCGAGGCGCTGCCCAACTTCAACAAGGGAACCCAGCAGTATGCGGAAATGGAAGAACAGATCGCCGATAAGCAGGCCAAGCTGGCCTTGATGTCAATAGACAGAAGGACGATTTCCTGCAACGCGAGGCCGACGATCTACCACAACGTCTACCAGGAAATCCTGGCAGGCCACCGATATTTCTGCAGGCAGCACAGCATCGACATGGTGCTGCGATTCAACGGCGAGACCGTCGATGTGCAGAAGCCCGACAGCGTCTTGACGTTTATCAACCGGCCGGTGGTTTGGTACGATCCCGGCCTGGACATCACCGACTTCATCTTGAACGACGTGAACCGCCCGACGGCCAATCGGGCCGCGGCCGATGCAGCGGCGGCGATGCAGCCGCCTAGCCCCTTTCGGCAACCGCAAGTAACGTCTCGGCAAGTTGCCCACCGCCGGCCAAGGACGGCCGGCCCGTGGGCGAGAATATCCTCTTCACATTGTCATGGACGACTGGCGCCTCGGGATGCAACCTACACGAAAGCAACGAACGATAGCCGCCCCCGCCATTGTCCAAGGCGTGGGATACTGGAGCGGAAGCGACGTGCGCATCGAGTTTCGGCCCGCCCCGGCCGACACGGGCATTGTCTTCGTTCGCGCCGACCTGCAGGGTTGCCCGCGGATCCCCGCCACGTCGACCACTGCTTTGAAACGCCGCGACGAACGACGCTTCGCTGCGGCGACGCCGCCGTCGAGATGATCGAGCACATCATGGCGGCGCTGGCGGGCCTGCAAATCGACAACTGCGAGCTCTGGGTCGACCAGCCCGAAATGCCCGGCTGCGACGGATCGAGTCTCCCCTTCGTCGCAGCGCCTTGGCCGCGGCGGGCATCGTCGAGCAGGCCGCCCCGCGGCCGCCGCAAGGCGATCCGCCGCGTCATCCACGTCGGCGACGAAAACAGTTGGATCGAAGCTCGGCCGTGCTGCTCCGGGAAGATGGTTCTCCGCTACGAACTCGATTACGGCAGCGGAAGCTCCGATCGGACGCCAATCGCTGGAAGTCTCGCTCTCTCCACGGCATTTTCACGTCAACTTGGCTCCCAGCCGGACATTTCTGTTGCAGTCGGAGGCCGGATGCGATCAAAGCCCTGGGGCTCGGCCAGCGAGCGACCTTCAAAGACCTGCTGATCTTCGGCCCGCGCGGGCCGATCGACAACCAGCTGCGGTTTCCCGATGAATGCGTGCGGCACAAGATGGTCGATATGGTCGGCGACCTTGCCTTGGTCGGTTGCGACCTCGTCGGGCGATTCGTCGCCTACCGAAGCGGACACCGGCTCAACGCCGAGTTGGTGCGCGCCATCGCCGCCGAAAACGAACCAGCGGAAAACATTCGATCGTTGTGCCTGACGGACCCCGGAAGGCGACTTCGGTCGCCGATCGCAACCACGACACCTACTCGAACATCCGGCGACGGAAGTCGCCTCCCGCATACCAGCGTGAAGGAGTCGCGCCCATGGCAACCTGTTTCGCCGAAAACATTTCGATCGATCCCCGCGCCGAAATCGACGACGAAGTCGAGATCGGTCCCTTTCTGCGTCATCGGGCCCAAGGCGCGCATCGGTCGCGGCACCCGGCTGGAAAACAACGTCACGCTGATGGGCAATGTCACCATCGGCTGCTACAACCACATCTATCCCAACGCCGTCATCGGCGGCGAGCCGCAAGACATCAGCTACAGCGGAAGCGACACGAAAGTCATTATCGGCGACCATAATATCATTCGCGAGTCGCGTCACCATCAATCGGGCCTCGGAAAAGGAAGAGGGCATCACCCGCATCGGCGACCATAACTTCCTGATGGCCTGCTGCCACGTTGCGCACGATTGCCAACTGGGAAACCATATCATCGCCGCCAATAACACGCTGTTCGCCGGCCACGTTCACGTTCACGATCACGCCTGCATTCTCCGGCAGCGTGGGGGTTCATCAGTTCGCCACCATCGGCAGCTACAGTTTTGTGGCCGGCCTGAGCGCCGTGCGGAACGACGTGCCGCCGTACATGCTCGTCGAGGGCTATCCCGCCCGCCCGCGCTGCATCAACGCCGTCGGACTGAAGCGCAACGATTTCTCGCCGCAAGTCATCGAAGCCCTGGTCGAGGCTCACCGCCTCTTTACCGCTCGAAAGTCGGCCTGGAAAACGCCTGGGAAATCCTCCGCGCCAACGGCCACCTCGTCCCGCAGGTCAACCACTTGCTTAGCTTCGTCCAAGGCCAGCACGAAGGCCAGCACGGCCGCGGCCGCGAACGTCGCAGGGCAGCATAACGAAGTGCCTAGCGGCAGTGGGCAGTGGCAGTCGGCAGGGCGGCAAGTTCGGCGACCAACCGTCTGCGGTCCTGCAAATGCGTATCCGATCGACCCAGTTGCCGGCAATTCTGAATATCCCATGTTGGGCGACTTCGACTGCCGACTGCCTGCGACCACCGACAACGCTGTTGGTCCACATCGAATCGCCTTCTCCTAAGAGCCGTCGCACTTCTTCGCTAACCACTGGCCACTAACCACCAACTACTGACCACTATCCCCATGACAAAACTCCGCATTGCCGTCGTCGGCGCGGGACGCCTCGGCGGCTTCCACGCCCAAAAACTCGCCGCCCGCCAAGACGTCGATCTGCTGGCAATCGTCGATCCGATCGAGGCTAGCCGCGAGCGGGTGGCCACTCAGTGTCATTGCAAGCCGCTGCCCGATTACTCCGATCTGCTCGATCGGCTCGACGCCGCCGTGGTCGCCGCTCCAACCAGCCTGCACCATCGCATCGCGCGGGAATGCCTCGAAGCCGGCGTCGCGCTGCTGGTCGAAAAGCCCCTCTGCACCACGCGGGCTGACGCCGACGAACTGGTCGCCATCGCGGGGCGGCGCGGCGTCGTCCTCCAGGTGGGACACGTCGAGCGGTTCAACCCCGCCTTCCACGCCGCCGCGCGACGGGTCCGCAATCCGAAGTACATCGAAGCAGTGCGAGCCAGCGGTTTCACGTTTCGCTCGACCGATGTCGGCGTGGTGCTCGACCTGATGATCCACGACATCGACCTGGTGTTGTCGATCGTCGGCAGCCCGCCGTGCAAGGTCGAGGCGTTGGGCGCCTCGGTGGTCGGTGGCCATGAAGACGTGGCCAACGCCCGACTGGAGTTCGAGTCGGGCTGCGTGGCGTCGCTTTCGGCCTCTCGGGTGAGCTACGAGGCGCTTCGGCGGATGCACGTCTGGTCGGCCGACGGTTTTGTGGCCATCGACTTCGCCGCCCGCACCGCCACGACCGTTTGTCCGAGCGAAACGCTCAAAAACCGGCAGTTTTCCGTCGATTCCTTGACGCCGGAACAGCTCGAACACCACCGCGTCCATTTTGCCGACGAGCATTTGCCGCGGGAGTGTCAGACGTTCGACGCCGTCGACGCCTTGGCCCTGGAGATCGACGATTTCATCGAGTCGATCCGCACCCCTCGCCCGCCGCGCGTCACCGGCCAAGCCGGCCGCGACGCCCTGGCCGTCGCCGAACAGATCCTCGCTCAAATCGCGCTCCGCCATTAGCCGCTTGCGGCTGCGCAAGGAGCAGCGCGGTCTTAATTCAGAATGCGCGTGATGCGCCGACGTTTCTACGCGGCATACGAAACCGACGACGCCTCTGCCGGCGTCCGCTCTTCATCGCTTTCGTAGTCCGGTTCGTCGTCTTCGCTGTCGTCGTCCTCGTCTTCGGCGTCGTCCTTGAATCGCCCGAGGACGAGGAGATTCGGCAGCAATAGCGAGCTTAGCAGGCAGCAGCCCATCGAGATGGTCAGCACGCGGCCGAGACTTTGCAGCCCTTGATGGTTGGCGATCATCAGGCGCCGAAGCCGACCATGGTGGTCAACGAATTGACGACGATGGCCACCATCACCGCGTTGCCGGGACAGCGGTAGCGTCCGCGCTGGCAGCGCAGCTCGTGCAGCAGGTTGATGCCGCTCTCCATGCCAATGCCGAGCGTCAGCGGCAGGACGATCATGTTGGCCGGATTCAACGGGATGTCCAACAGTCCCATCAGGCCGAGCGTTTGCAGCAACCCCACCGCCATCGGCAGGGCCGCCAGGAGAAGATGATCGAGCCTGCGGAAGTCCAGCAGCACCACCGGCACGATCATCAATAAGGCATAGCACGCCGCCTCCTGGAAGCTCTTCTTCATCTGCCACGACGCTTCGTACACTTGCAGCGGGTTGCCGGTGGCCTCGGGATCGACCGAACGGATGTCCTTGACGAATTGGCCCATCGGACCGACTTCCCAGATGTTCGCCTTGCTGTAGACCTGCATCACGTATTTGCCCGACTTGCCGACGAAGCGCGAGACCACTCCCTCCGGCAGGTCGCTCACCCGCGGCAGCTCGGGCGTCGAAGACGCCTGGAGCGTCCGCAGCCGTCCGAGCAGACCGGCCGCCATGCGCTGCTGATACTCCCGCACCCGCCGCTGGTATTCCTCCGGCGGAATCGATCGCAGCATCTCGCGCAACCGGCGAAGGCCGTCGCTGGCTTGCGCCGCTTGCGGCATCGACATCAACATTGTCTGGCGCCGGCCAGCATCCGATCGAGGTCGGCAAGCGGCGTGACGGGAATCAACGGCGCGCTCTGCGGAAGGTTCGCCAATCTCTGGTGAATCCGCTCGATGATCGGCTGCTTCCGCCGGCAATCGCGGGGCAATTTCGATACGGCGTCCTCGACCTGTTCGACCGACGCCAGCTTCAGAAACTCCTTTCTTCTGGCGAGCACTTCCTCGGGCGTGTCGGCAATCGACAGCGCAAACCACGCGCTGTGGTTCATCTGTTTGAACAGCTTGTGCTCCAACTCGACGCTTTCCAGGCCCCGCGGTTGCAGGTTCAGCAGATTGTAGTCGTACCAGAGATAATGCACGCCGACCGCCGCCGTCACGGTGCAAGCGACGCCCGCCAGCAGCGCCAATCGCGGAAAGGCGTACAACGGCCGCAGCCAGAAACGGAGATTCAGCGGCTCCGGCAAGTTCTTCATCACGCCGTCGGCATCGACCAGCCGGATCATCGCCGGCAATACGGTCGTTTGTGCAAGCCAGCAGAGCAAAACTCCGCCGCCGGCAATCAATCCGAGCTGGGCCACTCCGGGAAATTCGGTGAAACCGGCCGCAAAGAAGGCGATCGCCGAAGTCAGCGCGCCGGTCAAGACGCCCGGCCCCGTGCTGGCCGCCGTCGCCGCCAGGGCGTCGGAGGTCGATTCGGTCTCCCCCCGCAATTGCAGATAGCGGGCGACGTAGTAGATGCCGTAGTCGATGCCCAAACCGAAGAGGATCGAACCGAAGGCGATGCTCAAGACGTTGACGTGGCCGACCGTCAGCGCGACGCATCCGCACGCCCAGACCATTCCCACCACCAGCGCCGCCATTGCCATCACGCCGTGGCGAAATCCGCCAAAGGCGACGATAATCACCGCCAAAACGCCGGCAAACGACAAGAACGTGGCGACCGACATCGATTTTTCGCTCGACTGCATCTCGTCGTGCTCGATAATCGGCAGGCCGGTCAAGCCGATTTTCGTTCCCGGATGCCGCGAGACGACGCCGTCGATCAACTGACGAAGGATCTTGATCGATTTGTCGTTCTGGGCGAAGCTCTGCGTGTCTTTCTCCAAAATCCGCAACAAGATGAAGCCGGTGCGCCCGTCGTCCGAAATCAAGCGGGTGGCGGCCGACTGCGCCGTCAGCGATTCTGGCAGCGGCATGTCCGGCCAGGGAAAAGTCGAGGACGCTTGCAGGCCGCCCTGGCCGAGCGATGCCAAGCCGGCGCCCCGCGAGGAGCCGCCTCCGGTGGCGGCGTGCAAAGACTGCTCCGAACCGGGCGGCCCGATCGCGCTGTTGAATCCCTCGATCATCCGCGGCAATTCCGTCTGGATTGCCGCGAGCATCTGGCGTTGCTGCGCCTGCGAGCCGCCGTTGATCGTCGAGCCCATCCAACGCGTCATGTTGCCCAGACTGAGCGCCGACCAATCGCCTCGAAGGATTGGCGCCGCCTGGTTCAACAACGCGTCGATCTTGGTCAGATCGAGTTCCTTCGAGTTGGGCGACTCGATCGGCAGATAGTAGAGGCCCTTGCGGCGGAGTTTTGGGGCGTCGGTCCGGTGCAATACCGCGCCAAACAGTTCTTCCCGCTTGTTCTGCGCGGCCAATTCGCGGCAGACGTCGTCCAAAGCGGGAATGATCTGCTCGCGGCTCTCCCCTTCGACGACGACAACCGTGTCCTCCTTGTCGCCGAACTCCTTGGTATAGGCGAGCCAGCGGCGGTTGTAGTCGCTCTTGGGGTTGAGCAACTCAGCACGGCTGGTGCGAAACCCCAGTTGCGTCGTAGCAAGCCACACCGACGCCGCGACGGCAACGCCCGCCAGCAGCAACGTGGCGACCGGAAAACGGATCACCAGTCGGGTGAACCGCTCCAGAGGGACCGACATCCATGAAGAATCCGCCTGTGGCGTCCGTTCCCAGGGCATTATGTCCTTCCGCTGAGAGAATGAATCCCCGCTGCGCACAGCATCCTGCCGCCCGAAAGAGGAGCGAAGACTTAGTCCGCCGAAAACGTCCATGCGCAAAGCGGATCAGTCCCCTTTTCTCCTTGGGGGTGCGACATATTCTAACAGCACGGTCCCAAACGACCAAGGGCAATTCCGCGAGAGCCGGTCACTGCAAACCGTTCCGCCGCCATAGGTTACGCTGAGACGGGCGCGGTAATGGCGGCGTGGTTCAATTCGTCGTCCGTTGGGGCTGCCGTCTAGTGGTCCGCCAATGAAATGGCCTCTTCCGGCACGAGGAGGGGGATCCCATCGAGGATTGGGTAAAATAGAGTATTGTCGACGCGGAGCAGACCGCCATCGATGGCTTGCTCAACGAGCCGGCCCCCTTGGTTCCTGACCCGTCCTGCGGCGATCCCACGGTTGACACGCGCGATCATCTGATCGCTGGCGACTGTCAAAGGGCTATGATCCGTCGGGCAGACGAGAACCGCCAGCAACTCTTTGTCGGTCATGGGTGACTCGGACAAAATCGAACTGCACGTAAGACCAAACGTGCTAACATGCCCGATCCGGCGGAATTCCGCAAGCCCCCGCTCGCCAATGGCGCGTGCCGAGGCCGCGGCACTTCGCCCCGGCTGGTTCGCTACATCGTGGGCGACGGGCTGCGGGAGCGACGTCGCGGCGCCTTTGCGCAACTCCAATCCTTCGTCAACGTCTCAAAAACTTCCGGCGACTCGTAGCGAACGACGTTTTGACCTTCCGGCATCGGGCCGATCAGCCCGCGGAACACAGGGCGACCGCGCAGCTCCAGGTCGGTGCTGCAATCGTCCACGCCAACTTGGCAGTGCCGTTTGAGCAGCGCCTCCTGCGAGTCATAGTCACGGATGCGAATTTGGCCATCGGCCCCACGAGTGACCACGCGAAAGGTGTCTTTGTCCATCGGATCCAATCCTGGTTGTGTGGTTCGATCCCATCTGCTCGGCGACGTGGACCGGCGTTGTCGCCTGCGGCCGTCGGCGGGCCGACGACAGCGTGCGGCAGGCCCGCTCGTCAGGGTCGGTATCGGCTCTCGTAAGTGATTCGGCCGAAACAATTTGCGGCCGGCGACAGATCAGGGCGATTCCCGCGAATCGGCAGAAACGGCCTTGCAGCCACCGTCGCTACGACCGATCTTAAACCGAGCATGAAAACGCCGGTAATTCGGATTCTGCCAGCAGCATCCCTTGACGTCTCAGCAGGGTCAACCTCGTATTACGACTTGGCTTCCCGGCATTGAAAGTAGTACTTCTGCACCCTGGCAATGCACGGCTGACCGTTGGCGGCCATTCTCGTGCAGCGTGCCTCGGGAGACTTCGCTTTTTCGAGAATCGCCTTCACGCGGGTGACGACGCCTTCACGAACATCGGCTTCGACGTCCTGCCGCGTCAGGCCGAAACAGGCGCAAATCGGTGCATCGGCGTCTTTCGGATAGACGGGCCTGTCGAGATCGCCGGTCAGCATCACCCGCTCGAAAGCGTCGAAATACACGACGTCGCATTGTGGTGACGGGCAGAAGTTGGCCGGGTCCGTTACCGTCGGCGATTTGCCTTCCGGCAAGTGCGACTGGATCGTCTCGCTGCCGACCTGCTGACCCTTGGAGCCGCAACGGGGGCAGTAGTCGGCCGTCTGGTCAGGTTCGCGAACGAAGGCTTTGTTCATGGGAATTGTCTCACCGTAAGCGTTCACAGGCCGGAAACAGAGGGGGACGGAGGAGGTTTTCGGCGACAGTATCCGCCGCAGGAGAAGATATTTCTCCGAAAACCTCCTCCGTCCCCTTGCCGCCCAGTGAACGGTTACGTCTCACCCGATCAACGTCTCTCGCCGCTTGTCCTCGCCGTCCGTTCCGCCGGTTTCGTTGACGCTTCCCTTCCGCCGGTGTCGCGAACGGCGACCGGCGCATTGACTTCGGCCGGCCTGTCTGCTGCTTGCGCCAGGTCATAGACGCGCTTTTGGCAGATCGGCTACGTCCCAGTGTAGCGAAACAACTAGGGATGACGAGTGCCAGCAGCATTAGCAGCGTGAACGCCACCATCGCGAGCACGGTCCCGGCTATCCCTGGGCAAAGGCCCCCGTGGCGGCGCCCGCCGGAGTTTTCGCGGCACAACCTGTGCTGACACCGGCCACTGGTCGAGTGGCGCAGTGCTTGACGGCGATGCCCGGCGGCTTTGCGGCCGAGCCCGCCCGCCCGGCGGCCGGCGTCCGCGCTGTCGCTCGCCGCGTGCCGAGGTGGAGCGAACGCCGAGGATTGCCATAGGGGAGCCAGCAAGCTGCAGATCGCTGCAAATGGCGGGGGTTTCCGGCAACGCGAGCCCTAGTCCCGCCGCAAGCTGCACCGACGTCGGCCGCTGCCGCTCCGCAAGCGAGAAAACGCCTGGCAGGTCGAGGTGGGCCAGCACTGCCGCCGCGCCGGATCGCAGGACGCCCGCCATAGGTCATATCGTCGCGCGAGTTCGTCCCGGCTCCACCTCGCCGGCGGATCGTCGGGCGACGCGGCAGGGTCCATCAGCAGCAGTTCCAACATCAGCATGTCGCGTCCATAGCGGTCGGAATAGGGCGCCGCCGAGCCGTCCCCCTGGCGGCGCGAGCGGCCAGCTCCGGCGGGCAGTATCCTTCCGTGCCATATGTGCCCCCGGCGGCGACGTCGAGAGCCTGGTACGGCCCCGCCGCCGGGGCCACGAAGGCGTCGAAATCGATCAGGTATAGCGCCGGCTCGTCGGGCAGGAGCAGCCGGGTCGATGACGATGTTGTTCGGGTGACAAGTCGCCGTGAATGATGCCCGTCCCTTCGAGCACGGCAGTGGCCAGCACCAGGTCTTCGATGCATCGCCAGCGGAAGTCTTCGGGGAAGGAAAGCCCCGTGTCGACCATACTGATTCTTCAGTTCCAACCACGTCTCGCCGGGGACGGCTTGGCGAGGTATCCGGCAAAATCGAAGGCGATCTCCGCGGAACGGGAGCCCAGCCGAGTGTCCAGCCACAGCAAAGGGGCGGCCGCCAGACCCGGGCAGCCAAGTGTGCATCTGCTGTCCAATCAGCCAGGCCGTCCGATTGAGCCGCTTCTGCGTCGGCCGCGTGAAGAACTTGAGGTAGGCGACCACCGAGCCGTCGCGCCCCAGCAGCGGATAGGCCTTGCCCTCGGCCCCGGAACGCCACGGGGGCTGGCCCGGATAGGCCGGGTCGTAGTCCTTCAGACGATAGACCTCCTCTCCGATCGCCAAGACGCTGCCGGCCAGCGCCTTGGCCTGGATGTTGCTCAGAACCAATATGTCCGTGCTGGAATCGACAGACATGGCTCTCCTCGCTTCTTATTCCCCGCGGATGACCGCCAGCGTCAGGTTGTCGTCGAAATTCCTCGGGCGTTCTTCGACCGCCTGTTCGATGAACCGGCGGGCCGGGTTCTCCACGCCCGCGGCTTGCAGCTCTTCCAATTCGTCGAGCAACACGATCGGGTTGCCGCCGATTCCGCGTCCCACGCCGTCGGTATGGAGGCGCACAGGAACGGACCGTTCAGTTCCTCCTCGTGCCAGCAGTCGAACTCCCGCACGTTCCGGTCGGCCGGACCCAGGGCGCAGACCTGGTGTTGATCCAAGTCGCATTGAGCCAGGACGCGATCCTCCGGCCGTGCTCGCGCGAGGCGCGTGGTAGACTGCGCCACACGGCCCCGCCGTCGCCGACCATGGCGACGCGGAGGAAATGCCCATCCAGCCAGGCTAGCGTCAAGGTGCTCTGGAACAACACGCCCTTCCTCAAAATGTACTTCCAGGTGGACACGAATTGGCCGGGCGGACATGATGCCTCCGGGTCTCGCGCCATTTCATCCGCAAGCCGGCCCAGCCTCTCGCCGGCCTCGTTGAAGGCATATCTGGTCAGGTCGATTGGCTCCAGGCTCGGATCGCCCTCGACCAGAGCCCGCAAGGCGACCGAGCAAGCCAGCGCCGAGGCCCATTCCGATCGGAACGACGTGGTCAACCCGTCACCCAGCGCCAGGCGAAACGGAATCGCTGCCGCGCCTTCTCGTCGTGTGGCAGCCAGGCCAAGGCGTAATCTTGGTTGGTGTCCTTGTCCTGGTCCTCCGGCCCGAAGTCGGTATGGAGCGACCCGGACAACTGCTGCCGCGGAAAGATCCCGAACCGACGATCGTGTCGCCGCGCTCGGCCAACCACGCCTGGCTGCCCACGGATCAGGTCGCCGAACGCCGGGGGCCACGTGAGAGGTTGGCGAGACTCGTCGATATCCGCGGCTTGGCCCATGATCGGCCCTATTTCAATTCCCAAGTTATTTTGGGACGTTCCTCTTGGATGCGCTTGATCAACCCGGCAACCTCCCTGGCACGCGAGACGCCCGAACTGCCAACCGAGCTGATAAACGCCGTCAGCGCCTGGGCGTCGGCGATATGCACGTAACAGTCCGGCGACGCGATCTTGCGGAGCGTCTTTCTCGTCGGGGCGGCCGCTGCCGACCGACACGCCGGCCACCGCGATCACCACCGGGTCGCCGTCGAGGTTCAGACGCTTGATTTCGTCGGCGACCGGCCGCGGTCCCGATCCCAAGTTGTGTCCGCCCGTCAGAGAACAACAGCACCAACGGCAGAGGGTGCTCCGCGCGTTCCGGATGGTGCTGGAGCCCCTGCATGTAGAGCCGCAAGCGAATCAGCGCCAGTTCCAGCGCGCCGGTAATATCCGTCTCGCCTCCACGGCCGTCGATTTCGACGAGGTCCGGATCGATCATGCGGATGGGCGTCATGTCGCACAGCGGGTCGATCACCGCCTCGTCGCCAAAGCGGATCAACAGCAGCTTGAAATAGGAGCGATCCGGGCCTCCCGACCCCGCGCGACTGGCACTCCATGATCATTTCGCGGATTCCGTCGGTGGCCGCCTGAGCCTTCTCGTGAGCCATCGAACCGCTGTTGTCGGCCAGGACGCACACCAACTGCGGCCGCGATTGCCTTGCCTGCCTTATCATGCTAACCCCTCGGAGAAGTTCGCCGAACCGAGCCGACCCACCCGGCGGATGAATTAACCCACTCATCCGAATCCCTGCACCCCCATTCTATGGCAGCATCGCATCAATCGCAACGAGTTGCCTGTGGCACTATTGGCATCCGTATCATCTCTCCCCGGGATCGCATGAGGTAACCGTTCACTGGGCGGCAAGGGGACGGAGGAGGTTTTCGGAGAAATATCTTCTCCTGCGGCGGATACTGTCGCCGAAAACCTCCTCCGTCCCCCTCTGTTTCCGGCCTGTGAACGCTTACCGCATGAGAATGCCGGTATCGTGGCAGAATGAGATGTGTGGCTCCGATCCGCGTTGCTTGTATCAGCCGAGCCGTCGGGATCGCAATCGCGAACACCGCCGAGAATCGCCTCCCGGCCACGCCTGCCAGGTTCTGCGCCCCAACCTCATTTCCGCGGATGGTTCGGCGCCCGACAGCTATGCTGATCTGCATCGCCTCTCCATTACCGCAAGGGCTCGAACGCATCGCGGTCGAGAACAACCGCTTGACAAGCTCCCCAATAGACCGCAGACTTGAAGGGTGTTGGTGGCGGCCGGAGGGTAAGCGAATGGTTAGCGGCCACACTGGAAATGTGGTGCTCCGTAAGGAGTTGCGGGTTCGAGCCCCGTGCCCTCCGCTTCAGAAGTCGTTATGCTGCCGAGCATAACGTCGCGAAAGTCTAGAACGGGTTGCCAGTTACGGCGACCCGTTTCTGTTATAGTGCCGTGCAAGTAGGTGTCAAGTGGTACGCGCCGACGGCAAGCCGAATGGCACCATAGTTGGCACCTTCTGGAAGACTCGGCACCACTGTGGGCACCTCTTAACGGCGTATCCAAGAGACGTTACGCTGTGCTGAATTCGGCAGTGCACCATCGGACCATTCGACGGTGGTTGGGGGTAGCGACCCCTCCTAGCCTTTGAGATAATGGCGCTAGTCTGATTCCACTATAGTGCGCGTAGCGGGAGGTTACGACAATGTCATTGTGGCTGAATCGTGCTGGCCGGCACGGCGAATACGAGAAGAAGTTCCTCGACGATGACCGTATCTACCTCACTTGGCACGGCTTGAAGCATGACCTCGCGGCGCTCGAGAAGAAGCCCGATCTGGCCGAGTTGCTTCGCAAGGCCTAAGCGCCCCGTGACAGCTAAGAAGAACGCCGCAGTTGTCGAGCCAAGCGACGAAGAAGAGACCGTTGGCGATCTTGAGTTGCTCGCCCGCGATAAGATCGCCGATTTGATCATTCGCCGCTTCAAGGGACACGGGATGGCCGTGCTTGTGGAATCGATCTTGAAGGCCCAAGGCTACACTACCTATCGAAGCCCTGAAGGTCCCGACAAAGGTCTCGACATTCTGGCTTCACCGGGTCCATTAGGTTTTGGGCGTCCACGCATCGCCGTCCAAGTGAAATCGGGCGACCAGCCGATCGACCGGCCAACACTCGACCAGTTGATTGGCACGATGCAGAAGGTCCAAGCCGATCAAGGTTTGCTCGTCTCTTGGTCCGGCTTCAAGTCTTCCGTCGATCGCGAGACTCCCACGGAGTTCTTCCGTGTGCGGTTGTGGGATCAAAAGGCCTTGATCGATCAACTCTTGGAACACTGTGAGAAGATCGACGAAGACATTCGCGCCGAAGTGCCTCTGAAACGCATTTGGACAGTCACGGCAGCAGAAGAGCCTGAAGACGAAGCATGATGAATTCAGATCGCTGGCCCGGTTCTGTTCTTCGACAGGTAGGCAACACATTAGCCACCCATCAGGTGGCAAAGGGACGATGGACCATGACACCTTGTGAGATACATGTGAGAACTTCTTTCAGCCTGCCGTCGTCTGTGCTGTGATTGTTGCGGCTCGCCTCGCGGCCCGAAGGCCTCCACGCCCCAATGGTGACAGTGTCAATTGACACATCGAAACGGACTGCCCGGATATGGTTGGACTTGTGTGTTGTTGTACAGTTCACTGGCCAACCGGGATGCTTCCGCTCGCGGCAGCACTGAGAATGTGTGTCTGTCACGTTGAGGGTTGTCTGTATCTGGCCGTGCAACATGCGTCATTGCGACGGCCCAAGCCGTCTTTGGTGTATTGTCACCTCCATCCGAGTGACCAACTATAAGGCGACGTTCCTTGACATCTCGCCAGAGAAACAGGCGAACAATACCTGTGTCCGTTCCGATAGCCTCATGAATCCGGCCGAGTATTGCCGCCGCTTGGTCCTGTCGTGCCGACTCAGGTCCAATGATTCCCTCCGTGTGAAAATCAATTCGCATGAGTTTCGGAAATTTGGCTGGCCGTGCAATCGCGGCCTCAGCTAGACCGACCGCAAACCTCAAGTCCTTGCCCGCTCCGAGAGCACTGATGTGAGGACTTGCAAAGGCCATGAAACTGTAAAATGTCGTCATTCGACGAATCAGATCTAGCTGTTCTGCAAGGTCGGCTCTCGGGCTGCTTACCGGGGCAACGGGTTCCCAGAACCTTTCAGTCATCGCGTCTTTGATGCTGGTCCAATCCTGAGTTGTTACAAGCTGGGCACTGGTTACGACTCTATGAATGGCGATGCCTGTTGACTCGCTCGAAGCCACAGCCTCGCGTGCCCAGGCCCCCTCATCTTCCGGCCAGATGCCATCGGTGAAGGGGCGAGAAACCAGATGGCGTTCAAGTTGCGGACGAATGGCTTTTAATAGGTCGAGAGCGGGAACTCGGTGGTGTAAGTCCTCATCTTGCTGCCGTTGAAGAGTGTCAATCATCGGGGCAATTTCTTGCAAACCAATGAGAATCGCACAAATTCGACACGACGTTGTTATGGACACGATTCATGCCCGTGGGTAGTAATCGCTCTCCAAAGGCGCGCAGTTCCTTTAGCCACTCTGTGTAGGCTGCGTTGTGATCGGCGTCGAAAACATGGGGTGTTATGGCATATTCTGTCAACATCAGCCGAATCGCTCCTCGTAATCCTGGTCAAAGAAGTTGTCAGGCCAAGGCTGCAGGAACTCTCCGTCCTCTCCAATGGCAATCTCAAATGGGCTGGCTTGGCCGTCCTTTGGCTCGACGTAAACGGCTATCACATGCTCTGAATGAATAGCAATTCCATTGAACGGTTGGCCTTGATGGCTTTGCCGAATGCGCCGCAGGATACGGAGAATTAGATGCTCACTGTGGGTTTCAACAAGGAGAAGCTTGTGTGGCTCGTCGATGGCCGCCTTGATCAGTAGATCGCCGACGGCGGCTTGCTGCGTGGGGTGAAGATGCAATTCTGGTTGTTCGAGTTGAACAGCCGATGTCCCATCGGCCAGGACAGCGACGATTACAGGTACAACCTGGGAAATCCCTGTACCAACGCTGAAAGGAGGCAAATCAACATTCTTTTCAACATCCCGCAGGTAAACTCTCTGCCGCACGGGCAGCTTCTCTAGCTCGGCAAGCACTTCCTTCATCTTCAACGACGGAGCGTCTTCATCCCATTCAAGTCGAAGCATTTCCTCCTGAAAAGCTGCATCAACGTCTCGAACAAGCTTGCTAATCTGAAGTGGTCCCAAGAATCTAGACAGGTGAACAAGGTGGATTTGGACTTTATTTCCGGTAAAATATTTTTCCGGGAAAGGAGACAGATTCACGATGGGAGGCAAGCGGAAGAGTTTTTCGGCGGATTTCAAGGCGAAGGTGGCCTTGGAGGCGATTCGCGGGATTTCGACGACGGCGGAGACCGCCTTGCGGCACAAGGTGCATCCGAACCAGATCGCGAAGTGGAAGAAGCAGGCCCTGGAGAACATGGCCGCACTCTTCGCCGATGGCCGCTCGAAAGCGAACAAGGGGGACGACGACCGGCTCAAGGACCGGCTTTACCAGCAGATCGGCCAGCTCCAGTTCGAGCTCGACTGGCTCAAAAAAAAAGTCGGAGATGCCGATTGAGGCCAAGCGGTTGCTCGTTGAACCGGAGCAGGAACGGCTTTCGATCGTCCGGCAGTGCAAACTGCTGGGGATGTCGCGGGCGGCCTACTACTACGAGCCGTGGGTGTGGGGCGAGACGGCCCTGGCGATGCTGCGGGCGATCGACGAAGAGTACACGCGGCATCCGTTCTTGGGCAAGCGGCGGATGTGCGATTACCTTGCGGAACTCGGCTACGACGTGGGCGTCAAACGCGCGCGGACATTGATGGCGTGGCTGGGTCTGGAAGCGATTTATCCGAAAAAGAACCTGAGCGTGCCGAATCGAGAGCACAAGAAATATCCGTACTTGCTCAAGCGATTGCCGATCATCCGCCCGAACCAGGTTTGGGCGAGCGACATCACTTACGTGCGTTTGAGCCGCGGATTTGCGTATTTGACGGTGGTCATGGACTGGTTCAGCCGCTACGTGATCGCCTGGGAGCTTTCGACGACCTTGGATTCGGATTTTTGCGTGCGGTGCCTGGAGCGGGCGTTGGAGACGGGCAAGCCCGAGATTTTCAACACCGACCAAGGCGTGCAATATACGAGCGAAGATTTCACGAAGACGCTGCTGGCGGCCGACGTGCAGATCAGCATGAACGGGGCGGGCCGCTGCTTCGACAACATCATGGTCGAACGCTTGTGGTGCTCTGTGAAGCAGGAGGAAGTGTACCTGAAGGAATACGAGGACGTGCCCGATTGCCGCGAGAACCTCGGCGAGTATTTCGCGTACTACAACGGCCGACGGCGTCACAGCAAGTTGAACGCCCGGCCTGTGGAGATTTACTTCGATGCAATTTGAAAAACGAAAAATGTTTTTGTTTCCTGCTGGGGCTCCGCCCCAGACCCCGGGATTTTTTAAGGCATGACAAAAAAGTGTCTTGTGGAGGTGAAGGCGGATTGGTATGCTGACGAAAAAGAAAAAGCCTCGAAGAGTTGAAGTCTTCAAGGCTCGTGTCCAAAGACACTTCTTTGGTCCGGTTATCCCTCGGCGGGTTGCTTCCCAGCAGAGCCCGCCTCCGTTTCACCGAACAGGTAAAGCATAAACAAAAGAGAGTTTCAGTCAAGCGGATAGCGTAAATGTCCCTTGATCTAACAAATCGGTTTCCACCTTATTCAAGGGTGCTTTTCTGTCAGAAAAACGGGACCAGCTCAATCAGTTGATGACCGGTGTTTAGGCGATTCTCATTCCAGAGCCACGCGGAGACTTCCGGCACCAAGTGCTGGCGTCCAGTATCGGCAAGCAAGTCCCAAGCCGCCAAGCCCGACGCCCAGCGCGACGGATCCGGAAATCTTGGTGGAATATGATCAGTTGGGGGAATCTCCCGCATTGGACCGACGTATCGGAATCCTGCAAGAACCTCCCGCAGTATCTCGCCCGGTCCGGTCACAAGTCGTGTTAGCAGTTGTTCAACATATTCCAATGCCCGATCACGTGCCAATGCTGGATCTTCATCGGTTAGCTCCCCATAGTCGATGGGAATCTCCGAAAAGTCCAGAAGCA
The DNA here is from genome assembly GCA_963815695.1 of uncultured Planctomycetia bacterium. GTDB lineage: Bacteria > Planctomycetota > Planctomycetia > Pirellulales > Thermoguttaceae. The sequence continues at coordinate 54,590 of CAWFIG010000014.1, read as the reverse complement.
AGCGGCTGTTCCAATCCGGCATCGCATCATCCGTTCCAACAATCCGAACAAAGATGTCTTCGCGATCGAAGAATCCAGACAGCATACCCTGAAGGAGGTTTTGGGCATCGCCATCAGAAATGCCAGCCGGCCGATCTATTGCCGCAGCGAAGAACGCCAATTGACCTGTATCACGCTTCTTGCCGACCCATAGCTTCATCTCCACACCGTCGTTGTTGTGCGAAATAACCCGCATCGTATCTGGAGCGAACTGACCAAGATCGTTCACAACGGACACCGTCATACCTTCGAGATGACTTGTGTCGCCTCGGGCGATTGCCTTGAGTTCCTTCGCTGACGGTGATTCCAACTCCTCCCCACCGAAATACACTGTATCCAGAAAAGGACGGAATTCCGGAAAGAAGAAATCGATAGGGCCGAACGAATCGTTCTTTTCCTCTGGCCAAGCTATCGCCGGATGACGGAGATTCAAGCGAGTTAACATCGCCTGGCTCTCCACATCACTTCCTGTTCCACTAATCGGGGCATATTCAATTCGAGCAAGATCAATGTCATCCAAGCCGACTGCGTATGCCAATACAACAGGCCGTTGGTCGCTCGTAGGGCTGTCGTATCCCACAACGACTTCGACCCACCCGGACATGACATCGAGGCCGATTGTGGAGAGATCGAACCGAGGCGCGTTCTCTGAAGCATCCGTCTTGAACGGAAACTCCATCACGGGAAATCGTTCGTGCCATTTGACGCCGCTCAGGTCCAAGTCGAATCGCAGCTTGACTTGCCGGGTTGGGTCATGGCGGTGAACCAATTCACGAAATCCACCCAGATTGACGCTCTCACCCCCTGTCAGAGTCCGGCCGGCGTCGAGATTGTGACGCTCCAACACCTCTCGGGCGTAGTGGATCGCGTGCATGATGCTGCTCTTGCCGGCGCTGTTGGGACCAAAAAGCAGCGTGATGGGACGAATCGGGACCGTAATCCGAGCGCCGATGCCTTTGAAGTTCTCGATGGATATGGAGGTAATCATGTTCGTCACGTGCCATAGCTGGACACTGTTACGGTTGCAGTGTCCCTATTGTAGCTAGGCTGCGCGATCTGAACAGATCACCGGGCGTGATGAAATCGGCGGAGAAGTCTTCCAATGTGTTGGCGAGCGTCGGAACGGCTTTGAACTCGCCCGCCCCGCCCCTGACGCTGCCTTTGGTGGTCGCGTGAAGGGCGGCGGCGAAGCCGGCAACCGAGCAGCGCAGGTCGTCCATCGTGACCTCGGGGCCTGCTTCCAGCGTTCTGGCAGCGGCCTTCGGCAAGCCGCCCGATGATTCCGCCAAACAGGCTTCGATGAGCAAGTCAAGCTCAATGTCACTGACGATCGGCGGCGCGGCGGCCTTCATGATCTTAGGCGGTTCAAGGGCCGCAGTCAGATCGCCGTGTTCCGCTTGGAGGTGGCCAAGCAGACTGTCGGGCGGGATGGCGGAAGGCGCAGCCGCCGCTTGTTTCCGTCGCCGCCAGCCGAGCAGTCTGGGTCGTGATTCGGCCGTTCGGAACTCGGCAACTTCGATTGTGTAGGGATCGTTATCGCCTTCGACGGCTTGGTCATAGCACCGATACACGAATTCCGAGCAGATCATCGGCTGCTTTCCGTTGCTCCGGCACCAGGCGACAAAGGCGGCCGCTTTGTCGATGGCTGCTTTTGCCAAGCGTCGCACAAGCGGACTGTTTCCTTCCGTCCGACGAACCAAACAGATTCCCGCCAGCAAGAGAATTTGCCCATAGGCGTACCGTTCGCCCTTGTCCAGATATTCATTGGCCGCGTCCAGCACGGGCTGCATGGTCGGGGGCGGGTTTGCCAACCTCCGCACAGCAACCCATTCGCAATCGTCGATGCTGTCTGCTAAGGACTGCCGCTGAAGCCCACCGTTCATCAGCGCCTCGCCAACGGTGTTGCAATCCACGAGCAGCCCGGCATGGCTGACCTCAGCGTCGTCCAGGAGCCGAATTGCCTTGCCGATCAAGGTGTTCGAGCGGTAGAGAAGAATGTCGGCGGACGTAAGATCGCTTGGTTTGAATATGGTTGACATAGCTCATTCCCCTACTGGTGAGTATTGATGCTTATCGAGCCGGCCATTTGCTTCGGCGTGCCGGCCTTCCTTGAGTTGTTCCCTCGTCCGTCGGATGTGACGTTATGGTTGACGGCGAATCGGCCCTTTCTCTCCGCTTGGGACTTATGTCTGGATGAACCCCACCGCCGCACCATTCTCCGGTAGCGAGCCAGATTTCATAGTGTACCAGCCATTCAGCCGTCCACGGCACGATCGTATCTACCAGCAACATACTGCTGTGCCATTCATCTGCCAAGTAGAGGCATAACCTATCGCCAGGAAACAGGTGTGGTGGTTTTTCACCATCGCGTTTTTCGAGCTTCGGTTCCAAGACTTCAACATTCGGCCGTTTTCGCAGCTTGTACCTAATTCGGATTTTGTATGTCGCGCTGAGTGGTGACGGCATGAGTGTGCCATACCACATCAATTCACTTTTCTTGATGCTCACCGACGAAGCTGGGAAATGTTTCTGTAATTGCCCCGCCTGGACGGCCAGATTGAGCGTTCTTTTAGTCGCCCACTTCACCATAGAATGTGTGCTCCTTCACCTTGATGGCACCGCCGGCAAGGAGTGTCCCTGTGCCGACCGCCATTGAAAGTTGTCCTGATTTCTGCTGATGCTGAAGGGAATGCCCGTATGCTGCCGCAGCCTTGACCATCGTCGTCTTGCCAAGCCTCACGCCGAGCAAGTCCACAATCTTCTGGAGCCCGCCCGCCGAGAGCGCCAGAGTGAAGTCATCTTCGACCCGTTGAAGCCATGCGAAGAACTTCTCACCTCGTTTGGGATTGGACTTCCACTTGTCCGCGAAGTTCTCTTTGGGATTCACGGGATTGGCCACCCATGCCCCGTCCGCTCGCTTTTCGATAAACTTCGGCATGTCTTGAACAATCGCGAGCAGGGCGTCGTACAGATTGGCCTGGTTCCGGTAAGCCTTGGCAGCGAGCGTGGTAATGATGATCGAGACGGGCCTGTCGTCCCAATCGTTCTGGAAGTATGAGTCACGGTGCCGCTTGAGCAATTGAACAGCGCGTTGCAGTGGCGTCTTCACTCTCCACTCGGGAACCTGTTCCGCTGCCATCTTGAGCATGGCGGCAACCCGACCGCGATTCTCCACAAATTGGGTCCGCATACAACTCTTGAACCATTCGGCATAGCCGATAGGATTGCTGAATTGCCATTCATGAAGGTCACGGTCCGTGATAAGGATGCTTTCCGGCCGGCCGTCCCCGTCGGGAATCGCCGGCAAAACGTCCATGTGAAAGCGGTCGTCATAGGTCAACGTCCAGCAACGACGGCCCTCGTCGAGCTTCGGCGGAGTCTCGCCTTCCTGCTCTTTGACTTGGACGATGTAGCTGCGAAGATGCTCGCCAGCCTCCGTTTTTAGCTTTTTCTGGGTAGTGCTCTCCTTTTTCAGGTCGCGGTGGTACACCAGGTCGATGTCGTATGTACCGATCAGGGGCCGCACGACGGTCCCAAGGCGGAACGATCCTTGGGGATAGATGTAGGGCGCGGCGCGACCGGATTCGGTATCCTGATCTTCGAGCCAGTTGCCAACCTCTTCGTACTTGGCCACCGCCTCCTCATGCAAAGCGTCGGGAATGTCCAGATATTCCGCTGCGTGCTGGAGAACTTGACTAAGTTGTTCACGTTGTGCTTCGTTCATTCTGTACCCTCCTTGTTCAGGCAAACGGTGTAAAGGGGTTTGTATTCGGGGGCGACGTGCGGCTGAAAATGCTCCGCAAACGTCGGTGTCAAGATTCGACTCTCGTGTGCTGCTTTGGCCAGCAGCTTCTTCTCCGATAGGTTGTCGATCGCAAAGAGACCGGCCGGAACCTTGGGATTAAGCCGCGTTACACGGTCCTTTCCGAGAAGATGCTGGGCCTGGGTATGTGCGCCACGGTCCTGACCGCGAAGAATCACGTCTGTTGCGGCCGCCCCCCACTGGAGAAACCCGCCATGCGTCAGACACCCTGGGCACATCACTACCTCGTCCGATGTGCCAAGACTCAAGACTCGCATCGCTTCCAAGGAAACGCCCAACATGCTATATGCCTCGATGACGGCAACCATCGTTGGGTTATTAGCCCATACGCCGCCGTCAATCAGCCGCATGTGATCAATGCCTTGGTACGCGGGAAAATATGTGGGGGCGGCGGCGGTTGACACGGCAACCTGCCAAATTGGCACCTTGTAGTCTCGTCTCAATCGTTCGTGGTGAGGCGTCTTGAACAGATAGACATCTTCCGCATCGAGATTCCAGGACGGGATCACCAACCGCTTGCGGCTGTCGGCCAGTCGTTTTTCGCCGAAACACCGTTGAACCGCAGTCTGCAATCGCCGTTGGGGAAATTTGCGGCAAACCCATTGCAGAAGTCCTCTCCAACCAAAGCGATTTCCAAAGATGCTCGGCCCTTCCTGCATATAGAAATGGACGATTTCGCTTGGGTGCATTCCCAGGCCCAATCCCAAGGCGATAATTCCGCCGGTGGACGTGCCCGCAATCAAATCGAAATGGTCGATGATGTCGATCTTGAGGTCGTCTTCAATCGCCGCTAGGACGGCGGCGGAGAACAGGCCCTTGATCCCGCCACCATCCAGAGCAAGAATCTGAAAGGGTCGGTCGCCGTGTCTTGCGCAGTTTCCCACTTCTGATGTTTCTTCCGTATTCATGCGGTACTCCTGGGGCACGTTGATGACCAACGAGGTGGCAGGGGCTCGGGTTTTCCCCGATGTACCGCAAGTGGCGTGCCATACGCCGCAACACAGGGAATCCGCTGGTGTATCGGGCAGAATTTCGTGCCTACGCGGCCAGCAAAGCCATTCTTGCCGGCAAATGCCTGGCACAGAACACAAAGCGGTTTGTGGAGTCACAAATCAAGATATTGTTGCCTTACCGCTGAAGTTCACCCTTCATCAGTGCCTGCCAACAATGCCAGCATCGACAAGCAACCCAGCATGGTTGACCTCGGCGTCGTCCGGGAGGCTAATTGCTTTGGCGATGAAAGTGTTCGATCGGTGGGGAAGAACGTCGGCAGGCTTTAGCTCGGATTGCTTTGGATTGCCTCCTTCAGTCTGTTGGCAGGAACAGGAGCTTCAGTCGATTGAGATGGAGTCTCTGAGGGAACAGCGGGTTTCGTGTCAGCCGGTATCGGTTCAATGATCTCCCCATTGCATTCCGGTCCATCTTCGCCAATCTTGATGGTCGCATCCAGAGGATTCTGTCGGATAGCCAAGATGGCGTATTTCCAGCGTCGCCATGAATCGCCATAGAAATGTTGCTGATTGGCGCTACGTGCCTTGTTCACTTCGCCGAGAAGTCGGTTCAGACACCCATCGAGTCTCTCACCATCTTGCCCAAGCAATTTTGAGTCTCGTTGAATACGTTCGAGCAGCAGTTGGACAGCGAAAACAGAGGATGACTCCTTGTGCGTCTTGAAATAGTCGTCAATGATTCGCTGAACAGCTTGCTTTCCGGTGCTCCGGCGAGCGGCTTGCTGACTGGCCGAAATGGCTCGGCGAACCTCGTGGCAAAGTGTTACAAGACGCATGTTGAGTTCCACCAAATCAGCGTTCTGTGTACCAATGAGAGTCGAAATCAGCGAGATGGCTTCTTGTAACACCCCCATTTTGTCATAGGGTTTGGGTTGGTCGTGGATCAGAGTGTCAAAGATGCCGGTAGCTCCAGACACAAGGCCATTGGCTGTAAATTCAGGCTTCTGAAAAGCACTGGTCAGCTTGCCGGCAACTTCCTCGTGTTTTTCGGGATACCACCGTTTGACGTAACCTACGATCGCATCGGCATAGAGTTTAGGTGGTAGGATGTCTTCTGTTGTAACGGTTTTCTGGCTACCAAGGGTGTCTCCATAAACTCCACCGACCTGTAACACAAACCGCTCTTCAATCAGTTGCTTGCAGTTACGTCCCTTTCCTGTGATCTTCTTCTTGGCCTCATTTCCGGCATCATCGCTGTCGAGCAACACTACCGTAGCGGGCACCGGTTCGTCCCCCCACTGAGAAGCCGCAAGTAGCTTTTCAACACTCGGGGCGCTCTCGGCGGACACCATCACGATGGCATTCAAGTCCAGCAACTCGCTGACGTTGTCGGGCGTGACGAAGATTCGGACAAGCTCGCTAAGAAGAAACTGGTCCGTTGGCCCCTCGACAACAAGATTTGTCGCCCCCATGAATAATGTTTGTGCGCAGTCAATCCCCAATGCCGAACGGACCGGCTCGTAGCGGCGTAGCATTGCCATGTCAATAAGCTGAGTACCTTCCTCTGCATCTCCCTTTCGCACAAGGCGAAGGCGTCGCGGATAATTGCGGTTAATAAGAAATGGAGAGTGGGTCGTGTAGACGAGTTGGCAGGACTGGCTAGACGATTCGGCGCGAACCAATGACTCGAACACAGCCAACAGATTCCTTTGACCCAGGATGGACAGAAAGGAGTCGGGCTCATCCATCAGGACGATGGCATTTCGCCCCCTTGAGGTCATTTCCAACGCCTTCGCCTGGATGTAATAGCTCAAAAAGTATCGAAGGCCGGAACTGCGTTCGCGGAATGTGTAAGTCGCCCCGGTTTTATCTGTAATCTCAAAATACAAAATGCCCTGCTTGAAGTTCACGCGCACCGCAAACAGGTCATCTTGCTGCCAATAATGTGACAGATTCAACCGTTCGTCGATTTCACGATTCCACTTGGCGGTTAGGCTATCGGCGTGAGTTCGGTCACTCAAGGGGAGTTCATCAACGAAGCGGAGTGTGCTAGAGGTGATCCCCATCACATCCCGGAACAGCAAGGCTTCCAGTTCCGCCTTTGTTTTGTCATAGAGGCGCGCAGTAGCAAGGCTCGATCTCCACTCAAGCAGAGTCTTCCCGAAGTCTGCGGGAAGCTGCGGGTTCTCGCCCGCCAGAGTCAAGGAGTGAATCGCATCGGAGACTCGCTGCGACACTTTGTAATCAAAGATGTTCTTCGCAGTTGCCTCTCCGTACGCAGCCAAGAGCGCCGAAATCGGCACCTGATCGGAGATTACAAGATCGCTCTTGATGAACTCGACTCTTGGCAAGCATTTGCGAACGGCGTTGAGCTTGGCGTTATCCAAGGCCACCGGGCTATCGTTGTCAAGGTAAAGGTGCGCGACTGTGCCGCCATTATCTGGAGCGAGAATGAGCGTTAGACAGTAGGTGTCCGACGGAACTTTCGATGCTATACTCGCGTTCCCCAAGGCGTCAGCGATTGCCTTCAGGTTCTCCTGCTTGACGGCCTTGAATTGCAGCCCAATGTGTGGCCAATCCTCCGCGTTCTTGCTCCGGGGAGAAGTATAATGGCAAAGATCGGTGCGGGAATACTCTCCAGTATTCCCGTCGGCGTCGGGAATACCATGTCCCGTCAGCACCTTGCTGACGGCACCGAGTAGATGGCTCTTACCACTTTCATTTGCCCCAACGATGGTTGTAATGTCGTCCTCAAGCGGAATCTCAATGAACGGGAAGGTATCCTCATCGTCAGATAAACGCCCTAACCGATTCCACGGACGATGAGCTACGCCTGACCGGCGGTCGGTGTAGTTCATGTAATTGACGTTGAACGACTTATACCACCGCAACAGAACACTGGCGAGTTTCATCGTACGATCCTCATATTCATCGGGTTGTCATTGCTGCATTGCGCGGTGGTATGTCATCTTGTAATATCTGCTTCACAAATACGTGAGCAGTCCGACACTCATCGCGGTTTCCTCGGCTTCGGGCGGCATTTCTGCCAGACCTCTTTCATGTCCACATTCGGCAGGGCTTCTTTGATTTTGTTCAAGGCATTCGCACTGTACATCTTGAAGCGACTCTTGCCGAGCTTGATTTCTTTGAAACACGCATCGTCCTTGGTGATTTCCAGATATCGGAGCAAGGCAACAAGGCGCTGCACGGGCATTTTCACCTGCTTGGCTAGCGCCGTCGCATTGAAGCAGTAGAAGCTGGTGTCGTCCACCTTACGAATAGCAATCGTTCCCTCGGGGTATTCGCCATCCTTAACAACGCGCATTGGGATGCCGTCCTTTTTCGTCAGGTGTATCGTCACGCCAACGCCAACACCGTCGGCTGCAAGTTGGACTTGGCTAATGCCCTTGAAAACATTGGTCCAGTCGGCAGACTGACAGACGGCCTGCCGAATTGAATGCAGTTCTTCGTCGGCGACGGGCTCTCCTTCTTGCCTGAGGGCACGGTCGATAGTCACCAAACTGCGAAGTCGCGGCTCCGCCTTCAAAGCGTCGTCATTTGCGCATTGAAGAAGGAGCTTGAGTTGGGAGAACTCTTCATCCATCAGCAGTTGGATGTCACGAGGCGGATTGGTCGAAATTGGCAGAACCCGTTTCGGAAAGTGTTCACAAAGCGTTCGGCCAAACAGCCTGGTGAGCAGTTCCGAAAAAAGCGTCACGGTGCTTTGAGCAACGGTATAGAGAATCTGCTCCGATACATCGACCAGATAGTGCTGGGCCTGATCGCGCAGCCCGTTCAGAACCAGCAGCGTGCGGCGCTCATCATCGGATAGAAACTTGATGTCTCCGTCGTCGGTCGCTTTGTTGACACAGAACTCCAGCGAGTGGGTATACCCGTTCGGATTGCGAATGCTTTCGCCTCGTTGAAGAAAGCCGGCCTTGAGCAGCATTTCACAGGCATGGTCCAACATCAGGAGGACGGATGCTTGTCGGCCGATTTCGGATGGACGGTTGAAGTGCTCGACCGCCAACAACAGGGAGTCGATGCCTTGCTGTAACAATGCCGCAACGTCTGGTCCAAGGCTCCCCTTGGCTGCGTTGCACAAGTGCGGCCACATTTGGCGGTGCGTGAGATTCATCCCGGTTGCCGCGTTAAAAGCGCCCAGGCGATTGTCGTAGTCCTCGGTGTACGGTAGACTGTCGCGGCTGCCGAGCTTGCCGGCGAAATGGGTCCGAAGTGTATCGTACTGTTGGTTGGTCAGATCGGGGGCCGGCTCGCCACGGCGTTTGCCTTTCCACCCGCCGCGTTTCGCGGCATTCGACAAGAGTCGCCAGAAATCATGCTGCGAGATCGTGCTGCCGGAAGTGTTCTGGTATTCGGCTTGAAGGCGGTCGAATTCGTCGCTATAGGGCAGAGCGTCGCGAGTGAACTCAGTTGATTCCATGATGGCGCGAATTACGTCACGCCTCTGGTTCGCTGCGACGGGCATGATTACAGTTCTCCACGAAAGGCTCGGTGAACAAGCGATTGAAACAACTCATCGGACGTGTCGGAGGCTGTTCGGCAACGACGGCTCATAGCTCGAACGGACGCAACCTTGCGTGCAAAGTCCCGCTGTAAGTCGATTGGCGGTTGTGGAAATCGCATCTTTCCGAATCGACCTGCTCCCAAATGTGCAACGCTGGAGGTCTTGGAACTGATCTTGGCAAATTCTTCAGCATGGAGATATTGCAGAAACACGTTCAAGGCATATTCGGGCTCGGTGAGATCGCGGTGTGCTCGAAAACGGATCAAGGTATTCTGAAAACAACACTTCGGAATTTCGCCACGCCAAATTGCTGGTCGTCCAACAAGCTCGGTACTCTGGCCCTCGTTCAAGAGAATGTCGCCATCGGCCAATTCAAATCGCGTGAAGTCAGCCGGCCCAAAGTCCATCGACAAAACATCGGATGTGTCAATCCGGTCTTCATACACGTTGGCCACACGCATGTAGGGCGTTGTGTACTTGCCGGTTTGGTACTTTGGGGCACGTTGTCGTCCCAAGAGAACCTCGCCGGCCTCTGCAACTGCAACCATATTCCAACGTCGTTCATTCGCAACTGCATTGCCAAACATGTCGCGGAAAATCGCGGGAATGAGTTCCTTTGCAGTATCCACCGCCTGCCGGCGTTTTTGGTCGATGGTGTTGGCTTGGTCCAGAATCGCCGCTATCCGCTTCTGCTCCTGAAGACTGCGAACAGGATCATTGGCGTATGGAAGCGGAATACTGAGTCCAAGCAAGGCATCTTTGCGTACAGCACTCTGATTTACCCAGCGATTGCACAGTCGAGCGAACACTTGGGACTGTTGCTGCCGAGTCAACCAACGGGCTAGATAGGAGGGATGCAATCTGTCGGGACACGTCCGCAAACGGGTAAAGTGGTTGCTGAAGAGAACTGGCTCTGTATGTCCGGGAAACAACGTTGACTTGCCAACCAATTCCGTACTGTTGGTATTGTTAAAAAGTACATCACCAGCTTCAAGGGAGTAGCGTGCTCTCTGCCCCGAAGAAACTGGAATCCGGATTACGTCGATTAGGTCAAGGCTTCCGTCAGTGCCGACATTGTTCATGCGGATTTGTACCGTACCTTCACGGTTCTCGTTCTCCGCTGGCAAGGCCATTTGTGGCATCCAGAATGAGATTCGCTAACGGGACCATCGGCCAGCGCTGACTCGTCTTCGTTATGGTCACTTCAACATGCCCTCCAATTTGCGGATGTCGGTGGCGATTTCCTTTTCGATGCTTTTCAGCCGGCCCAGAATGGCCTTCGGCGGGTCGTGTTTCACCTCCTCGTAGATGTGTTCCTTGTAGCGGCCGATCGACAGGTCGTAGGCCTGGGCGGCAATCTCCTCGCGAGAGACAAAGAATGCTTGGCGGTGCGGTCTTCATACTGCTTCTTCGCCCGGCCGCCGTTCCATTGCTTCCACTTTTCCACCACGGTGGGCAGGTCGTCGTTGGGACGTCCCTCCTTGTCCTTCTCGGGCAACGGCGTTCGCTTGTCGTCGAGGCTGTAGCCGTCGCGTTCCACGTCATAGTAAAAGACATTATCGGTCCTGCCGCCCTTGGCGAAAACCAACACGGCTGTCGAAACGCCGGCGTAAGGTTTGAACACACCAGCCGGCAGGGAAATCACGGCCTCAAGCTGGTTGTCGTCCACAAGTATCTGCCGAAGGCCCTGGTGGGCAGTTGAGGAGCCGAAAAGCACGCCGTCGGGCACGATGACGGCGCATCGGCCACCCGTTTTGAGCATCCGCAACATGAGGACCAGAAACAGCAGTTCTGTCTTCTTGGTCTTCACCTTGCCGGTAAGCGACGAATGCACGTCGCTGAAAGTCGAGGCTCCCTTTGAATGGCGGATTGGCCAGGATCACGTCAAAATGTTCCGTGGCCAGTTCGGCGAACTTCTCGGGCATGGTATTCGACAGGGTGTCGCAATAGTGGATGTTCGGATTGTCCAGCCCGTGGAGGATCAGATTCATCGACGCGATGCGCAACATGGTCGCATCGAAGTCGAAACCGAAGAACATGCCATCCTGAACGTGACGGCGGAGGTCGGGATTCAGCTTGTCGCCCGTGCAGACCGTCGTCGTGTTGCCATCCTCATCCTCTCGCTCGATAATGCCGGCCTTCGAGGTGTTGGTGCGAAAGACATATTCGAGCGCCCCGGCCAGGAATCCGCCCGTGCCGCAAGCCGGATCTCCGATCACGTCGGTCGGCTTCGGGGCGATGATCTCGACCATCATGCGAATGATGTGGCGCGGCGTACGGAACTGGCCGTTGATGCCGGCGGTGGTCAGCTTGCCGAGCAGGTACTCGTAGAGATCGCCCTTGGCGTCGCTGTCTTCGATGGGCAGCTTATCGACCATGCCAACGGCCGACACCAGAAGGCTTGGCTTCTGGATGAGGCATTGGGCGTCGGCCATGTACTCGCTGAAGGTCGAGCCGGAATTGCCGACGGTGCGGAAATGCGGAAACACTTCCTCGCGGACGATCTTGAGCATCTCCGCTGCGGGCTTGTCCTTGAAGTCATTCCACCGCAAGTGCTGCTGGTCGGGACCGAAGATCATCTTGGCCTGGGAGCGGCCTTTGAGCCGTTTGGCCTTTCGCTCGTTGAGATTCTCGCGGATGTCGAGCATCCGGGAAAACATCAGGAAGGAAATCTGCTCAATGACGGTGAGCGGGTTGGTAATGCCGCCGGTCCAGAACTCTTGCCAAAGTCGGTCCACGTCTTGCCTCAGCTTGCCAGTAATCATGCAGTATCCAGTCCTTGGAGTTGGTGACGCTTATGTCGAAAGTACTTTGTGGATAACGATTGTGTCGTGTCGGGATGTGGCGGCGGTCGGCCGCCAATCAGGATGATTCGGAAAATGATTCGATCAGGGCAATCAGTTCGTCGGCCTGCTGCCCGTCCGGGAAAACGCCGTCAAGGCCGTTCTTGTCGAGCGATGTAAATGGAGACTCATAGAGTTGGTCTAATTCTATCGCCCCGTAATCGCGGATGTAGTTCTTCAGCAGGTCGAGGAAGCGAAGCTGGTTCGAGTTGAGTTTATGCTGTTGGGCAAAGTCGGTGAACTTGGCGTTCACGGCCTCGGCATCCAAGCCGATGATGCCACGAATGGCAGCGGCCAGATTGCCGGCCGTCTCGGGGTAGTATTCCAAAAGATCGGTCAAGTCGAGGTCCGGCTCCTGAGCCAAGACCAAGGCGGCAATCTTGTCGAGTTCATCCTTGCTGACCGGCTGGCCGGCCTTGATCTTTTGCAGCGGGGGAGTCGAATCGATCAGTTGCGTGAGCACTCGTTGTACGCGATTGCGGTATTCGATTAGCTCCAAGCCCGCGAGCTTGGGACGATAGTAGGTTTGCTCGATTTGGCTTTCGTCTTCGGCAATGTCGAGCACCTTCGGCGGCAAGGGCGTGCCGCCACCGCCAGTCTGGTGATACTTCATGACGCCGCGCAACTCGGAACGGACCTCCTCGATGGCCGAAACCGTCGGGGCCGTCCAGAAGGCTCCGCTCTTCACACGGTCGATAAGAGCGATCTTCTCCTTGACGGGATTCAAGTTGATCTGCAACTGCGAGACGCCGTTAATCAAATCGCTACGGAGATCGTCGAAATTGGATGATCCTTTGAGCAACGCGACCTGGAGCTTGCAGCAGAGTTGATCGAACTTGTATGCCGACAAACGGCCGGCAATGTTCCGCCACTGCATCAAGGGAGCGATTACCGTTAAAAGCATACTCTTGGTGGCAGCGTCGAATTGCTGGATGAATCCATCTTGCTGAGCCGTCTTCACTTCTCGCCACTTGTCGCGGACGGCCAGGGTCGTATCGGGCAAATCCCGAACGTCCTGCAAGAGCAGATTACATGCCAATTCCAGGGATTTCTGATCCTGTGCCGCAATGGTGGCCTCGGCCAAGCGGATGCGGTCCTCGAACAAGACCTGTTGGATCGACTTGCCGTTGGAGGTCGTCTCCGGTTCCTTGAACGGTTCATCAAAGTACTCGAAGTTGCCCCAGTGGTCGAAGATGAGGAACTTCTTCTTGTCTTGACCGGGGCCGAACAGATTTTTGCAGAGTCGAGTGCCACGGCCGATCATCTGCCAGAACTTGATGTAGGAGTAGACTGGCTTGGCAAAAACGAGATTAACGAGTTCCGGGATGTCGATGCCAGTGTCGAGCATATCGACCGATATGCCGATGGTCAGCAGCGGATTCTTGCCTTCGCCCTTCAGGTCGTCGATGAGTTCTTCGGCCCGTGGGTCGTAGTTGTCGATCACGCGGCAGAAGTTGCCGCCGTACTGCGGGTACATCTCGTCGAACAGCGTTTGCAGCAGCAGCGCATGGTTGTGGTTGCGTGCGAAGATGATCGTCTTGCCCAAGCGGCTGCTGCCGTCCACCTTGATGCCGTTCTCCATCAAGTTCTTGAGAATCAGGCGGTTCGTGTCCTTATTGAAGATGCACTTGTCCACTTGCCGCTGTTCATATTCAACCGTCTCGGGCTCGACCTCGTTCTCCTCCAGTTGTTGCCGCTGCTCCAATGTCATCTTGGAGTACTTCATCCCTTCGCGCAGAAACGGCGTAGTGAAGGTGCGGACCTCGAATGGAGCCAACCAGGGTGGAACGTCGTTGATGGCTTCATCGTAGCCGTAGAACGATGTGGGATCGTTGTTCTCGCAATCGAACAGGATGTAAGTGTTTGGGCCAACCAAATCCTTGCGAGGTGTGGCGGTCAGGCCGATTTGCAGGGCATCGAAGTAATGGAACAGATCGCGATAGCGATTGTAGATGCTGCGGTGGGACTCGTCGGCAATGATCAGGTCAAAGAATCCAACATCGAACGTCTCAAAGCACTTCATCATGGCCGGGTAGGTGGCCAAATAGATGCGGTTCTCGCGGTCCTTGTACGTCTGCGAGTTCACGTACACCCGAGGTTCGTCCGGCAAGAATGCCTTGAAGGCGTTGTGGGCCTGCTTCCGCAGTTCGCGGCGATCGCAGAGAAAGAGGATGCGTTTTGCCCAACCGGCACGGCTTAGCGACTCACACAGCGAGATTGCCACGCGGGTCTTTCCGGTTCCCGTGGCCTGGACGATAAGCGACTTCCGCCGGCGGTTCTGAAAACGTTCTAGGACTTGAGTGATCGCCGTCAGTTGATAAAGGCGTCCGGCAATATCCTTATCTGGGATGACCGTCGTAAGCTGCTGACGTTTGTCACGTTGACGGATAAGATACTGAAGGCTGTCTTTGGAATAGAATCCATAGAGCTTTCGCTCGGTGTAGCCCCCGGCGTCGTCCCAAATCCAAATGTCAAAGCCATTCGTGTAGAAGATGACGGGACGCTGGCCATGTTCCTTTTCAAGGCCGTCGGCGTAACACTTGGCCTGGGTGCGGCCGATCTGCGGATTGACGGCCGTCTTTTTGGCCTCAATCACGGCTAGCGGCTTGGAATTGTCGTCGTAAAGAACGTAATCAGCGTAGCCGTCGCCGCTGTCGGTGGGCTGGTCGTGAACAAGGACTTCCTTTCCCACAGCATCGGTGGATTTCTTTCCTGGGCCAACATCCCAGCCGGCGGATGCCAATTGAGTATCAATCAATTGGAGACGGGTTTCCTCCTCGTTGAAGTCCAAAACACTCACTGACGTTTGGGCTGCTTGCAGGCGAACGCGAAGCTCTTCCTCCGTTGCCTTGGCATGGGTTGCTTCCTGCCGGGCAGTTGCCAGGTCGTCCAGCAGCTTTTGCATCTGAGCCTCTTGCGAGGCAAGCCGCTGCAAGATGGCAACCTTTTCTCGCTTGAGTTCAGACTTCGACTTGCCGCTGACCAGTTCCGGGGTCAGCTCTTGGTACGCAGAGATACTGGCTTCGGTCTTGCCGGCCAGCGTGAGGAATAGCCATTGAGCGATTTTGTGAGTTTCCTTGAGCAACCAAAGGACGGTGGCCGTGCTGCCCTCGCTGCCGTGCGCTGCTTTATTCCCGTGGATTCGGACGGCGTCGATAATACTGACGACGACGCGCGGCACGGCTGTCCTGAAGGAATCTTCGGAAAGAAGGTCCATCAACCTTGGTTGAACCGGTTTCTGAAGATTGAATTGCTCGTAGATCGTTTCGACGACCTGTTCAGCGAAAGAGCGCAGCTTGACCAGGGCGGCGGCCGGATCCGTGTGTGCATATTGCTCCGCAAAGCCGGCAAGCGATGCCAGTTCGGGCCATTGGGGGCGTAGAAACTCAAAGTTGAGCTGATTTCACTGTCGAACCTCCGACCAATTCGCTGTACCGGGCAGGGGCAACCCCTCCGTGAACACTCTGGCCGGCGGTATCATGCAATGCGCTCATTTGATTCGCTCAACAAAGCAACTCGCGTGCCAAAGCTCGCATTGCTTGCTGAACAACCATGCATTCCTTGAACCGCAGACCTCACTTGTTCCATTTCACACCCAACCGTTTCAGTTGGGCGTCGAGAGTCTGATAGTTGGCGATTCCAAGTAGCTGGGCAGCCTTGGTTTTCACGCTGTCGGACTCTTCCATTGCTCGCCGTAAGTAGTGACGCTGTATATCCTGAAGGTGGTTTTCTAGGTCGAATCCATCGCCCAGCGGATGGTCCAGGGGATCAATCTGTGGTCCGTTGGCAGACACCCCCAACGCGGCTTCCAAATCCGAGGCTTCGATCGTCTCGCCGGCGCTCATTACCGCTGCTTGAACCAACACGTTGTAAAGCTGCCGAACATTGCCTGGCCATAGGTAGTGACGCACAAATGCATTGGCGGCGGCAGAAATGGATTTGTGCTTGTAACCTGGCTCCTGGTGCTGAAAGTCAGCGTTGATCTGTTTCAGGAGGGCCTCCAACAACAATGGAATGTCGGACTTTCTTTCCCGCAAGGGAGGGAGCTTCAACGTGATGACGGCCAAGCGGTAGTAGAGGTCTTCACGGAACACGCGATTTTCGACCGCTTGGAGCAATTCCTGGTTGGTGGCGGCTATGATGCGAACATCGCTGCTGCGGTCATTCGTTTCGCCGATCCTGCGAAAGACCCGGTGGCAAGGGCCTTCGCCGGGTGGCGGTTGGAGCACCCGCAGTAGCTTCGACTGCATGGCGGGGGTGCATTCACCGATTTCGTCCATGAACAGCGTTCCGCCATTGGCCTGCTCGAAAGCCCCGGCATGTTCCGCCGCCGCCCCTGTGAAAGCGCCTTTCTTGTGGCCGAAGAGTTCGGATTCAAGGAGATCGTGGGGGATTGCAGCGCAGTTGATGGCGACAAACGGGCCGCCGCTCCGATGGCTGGCATCGTGGATGGCTCGGGCGAACAAGTCTTTTCCCGTGCCTGTCTCGCCAAGAATCAGCACGGGCACGTCGCGGATGGCCGCCTTTTGTGCCCGTCCCACGGCCAGTCGGATGGCTTTGCTGTTGCCGACAATGGGTCTGAAGCCGACAATCTCCTGTGGGCTGCGAGCGGCTAGGTGCTGGAGACTTAGGTCAGGCGAGTGGAGTAGTTCGGGAATGAAATCGAACGCAAGATCGAAAGGAATGTCGGTTTTCCAGGCTCGTCCATCGTGAGTCTGATAGAACGTGGCGGGATACCGGCTTTTGCCGAGCAATACCCAGATCGCAATCATAGCCGGCGAGCCGGGGCTAAGGTGAATATTCAGCTCAGCACCTTCTTCTCCGGGTTCTTTTGCGACCGACGCCAGCACCGTGTCAGCCGCTCGAAAGATGCTGGCATAGTCTGTTGGGTTTGCGATCTCGACCTGATGAATCTTGGAGTTTCCCCCAAGCCATTTCGCAAACCACTCGGCCAGGAAGGATTGATAGTTGCTTAGCAGATGGATTTCATCGAACGATTCGTGTGCCAAGAGTGTCCGAATAGGCCCTCCCTGTTCGCTGAAGTCGGCCTTTGCCTTCAGCGTGTCCATAACCCGAGCGCGCTCTTTCTCCGGCAGATTCGCCAGCCATTGCCGTGAGATCCGCGTGGCCAATCCAAGACACCAGAATACGACGCAGAGCCATCAGCACAACTCCTTGTATGCTTTGTACAAACAGGATTGTACTGTATTCCGCGCTATCTGAGAACCAGTGGGGGAAACAGCGGTGGCGATTGTCGAGGTGATTTGTTCGGCTCCGGAGGAAAACAGCCCGCAGGAGACTGCTGACTCAGTCATGACAACTGGGGGGTTGGAAAATACGTCCCTTCTAGCCTTCCTAATTTGCCGCCAAGGAGAACCCACGACCTCGGATTCCCGTGAAGCGACGCTGACCACTACGAGTACGGTGCTCGGCTATGTCGTATGCACCGACATTTTCCGAGAGAAGAGCCTGAACCCGAACGGTTCGGAGTGGAAACCTTGGATGCCAAGTTCCAATATCGGGACACAGGAATGCCACGCCGACGTCGCCAAAGGCGCGAAACCAGTCGCTCAGATTCACGGTCAAAGTAGCGTCATACGAGTGAGGACCACCAGCCTTTGACGGTCCCTGCGGAATGGTCCCGCACCTTTTCACTCAAGAGTCGACGTTTCCTACCAGTGCGGGAAATGCTTACGGAAGAACTCTCCCTTATACACGCCGCCCTGGAACTCCGGTGGAGCAGCCATCCATCCGGGGCGAGCGAACTCCCAGTGTTCAAGCACAGCATTCGCAAAGTCGTGGGCAACCCCGTCCGAGTCCCAGGGCCCCTCGTCTGGTGATCGCAAGAAAAGCATGGCGTCGCCCTTCGGCGGTGTGCTCATAGCGTATCCTCGTATCAAACGTTGGGTGATACAGCCTAGATCAACTTCCTTGATGCCCCGAAGCCCGACACCCAGGGACAACGTCGCCGGATCGATGGCCCGCTGCTCGCAGAGCTGTCGAACCAGCCCGAGGAATCCAACTACATTGGCAATTAATTGGGCGTAGTAGATTTCGCAAGTATTCCCTGTGAGGTCTGCAGGACTAAGTCCGTATTCGATCCAACCGGAACGCTCAAAAGCGATATAGCGTGTGTAACACAAATACCCCGGTCCGGCATGGTTCATTCCTCCGTCAGTCCAAACGAGCGCGGAGCCGATCCGGTCGGGCTCGACGCCGGGGACAAACGGATAGGACCGGCAAGGCTCATAGCGAAGCTTGCTGCAATTCGCCCACTCTAAAAACGCTGATTCATCCGACGAGTTCATCCAGCGCCGAGGGGAGTAGGCGAACATGATCGCTGTCGTCCGCAGTGGCTCAATCTTGTTATCCTGTAACAGCCCCATCCTCTTGTGATACGTCGTTCTGCCGAATTCGTGATCATCAACATCGGCGAGATGTCGTTTGGCCAACTCGGCGCGGAGTGCGGACTGGGGCTGCGGAGCAGTGCCATAGTTGTTATGAATGATGTGGGCGATCTGCCCGCCAGACTGGTTGGCCGAGAGGATGATCGACCCGTCGCTGATGTCTACTACCACGTTCGCGAGGAACAGTTCCTCGGCTCGAGTGCTGAGTGGTGCCTGATCACGGTACTTCGCCTCGTGCTCCGACTTGAGGGTTCGGAGAACCTCCACGCTGAACGTCACGTCGTCGGCATCGATAA
This sequence comes from uncultured Planctomycetia bacterium, assembly GCA_963815695.1. Classification (GTDB taxonomy): domain Bacteria; phylum Planctomycetota; class Planctomycetia; order Pirellulales; family Thermoguttaceae. The sequence continues at coordinate 35,704 of CAWFIG010000014.1, read as the reverse complement.
CGTCGTGATGAATTGGACACATCAGGATCAGGTTGTCGAACCCTTGCCGCTCCTCTTCGGGCTGTGACGGATCGTATCGTTTCGACGTGGGCTTGTTCCCCTTGATGTGGCAGAGGCGGGCCGTGACCTTGCCGCTTGACTCATCCACTAGCGGCTGGCGGCATTGCCGGAAGGCGCAGCGATTGCCCGAAACTGCGAATAATCGCTTCTGCGTCGGCACACTGGGCTTTCCCATTAGTTCTTCCTGATAATCTGGGCATGCCGGATGGATACAACATTATAGCCAGTTCGGTGCACGTCCACACCCCAAGACTCACAGCCGTCAAAACAGCAAATTCGGGCGGGAGTTCGCTGCGGCCGAAGGGCTACCTGCTTCGGACACATCGACCGCCAGCATCCCAGATAAGATATGGCTGAGGCAAGACACATAAAAAATCGACTCAATTCTGGGACAGTTCAGTAGGAAGTCCTGGCGAGCACGCGAACCCATTAGCGGTGTCAAGTATAGGCTTTACCCTATGCTTGACACATCTATTGGCGTAAATGTAGCGGTTGTGTGAACGTGAATCGCTCTCTTGCGTGCTATGACGGCATGCCGCACAGATACTGACACCTTACACTCTCATACCATTGAAGAAGCAGGTCCGTTCTTCGCTGTCACGGGGCGTTTCGCCGGGCAGAGTGAAGCATAACCCAAAAGAAACGGACGCGACTTCAAGACCGGCCAAACGCGCCCCCGGGAATCAGCTGCGTTTCGCCGCTTCCGGAACAGCTTGCAGGCCGCCAGTAGTTCTTCAGGGGGCGGCGGTCATTCTGAGCGTGGCGAGGAATCTCGCGTGTATACCGGTTCAAACGAGATTCTTCGCTACGCTCAGAATGACGGCATTTCCTCGGCCTGTGAAAGAATACGGGGTCGGGAGTCCAGAGAAAGCACGAACTCCCGACCCCTCTGGGGCGACACTTCACATCACGCAGAGTGAAGCGAAGCCGTTCGTCATCAGTTTGTCAACTGCGGCAAGATCGTGCCGTGCGCTCGACTTGTGCGGGTGGTGCGACAGAATCGCATCGGTCCACGAGAGGTCGGCTGTTGCGTTCCAGCCGGATGTGGCCAGTTGCGCGAAGACGGCCCCGCGGCTGGCGTTGGCTGCTGGACGATTCAAGACGGCTCGCGACTGCACGGCGTTGCCCGAGGGGTGGGCGTCAACCGAGTTCGGACTGCCGCCGACCGGCAATTGCGAGTCGCCAAGCACCGGCTGGTAGAGACGGGACATCAGCAGCGACAGGTCGGTTGAGTCGACTCGGGCGTCGCAGCTGAGGTCGAACTCGGAATTGAAGACACCGTTGCCGGCGATTGAAGACGCCTGTGGGATCCAGAGCGCCAAGTCGACGTGGTTCACGCTGCCGTCGTGATTGAAGTCGCCCAGGTAGAGATTGAGACTGGCGGTGTCGAACTCCACGTTGCTCCAATCGACGGCCGTTCCCTGTCCGACCAGAGCGAAGTTGGCCGGCAGGATCGTCGTGGTCCCTTCGCCGGGCTCGGCGGCGAAACTCACGACGCTGTTGGCGTCGTCAGCCGTGCCCGAGCCGTTGCGGCGAAACTCCCAGGCCACGAACGGGGCCAGGCCGTTGGCGCCGACGCCGGCCTCGGTGGTGAGCGCGCCGGCCTCGTCGATCATGCCCGCCGCGGCATCAGCAGCCCCTTGCCTGAAGGCAGTGAACTGCGTGCCGTAGACGACGTTGCCCGTGGGCGTCACGTGGGCGGCGTCGAAGGCGACGTCGATCGCGCCGCCGACAACGCCGAGCGGCACATCGCGGAGATCCTCGACATAGGCGCTCACCCAGAACGTCGAACCGCCCCAGATGGGTCCGCTCTCGGGCCCGAATGCCGACTGCGATGTCTCAAGGTGGACCTTCAAGTCCGTGTCGCCCTGGCTTGGGATCAGATTGACCGTGATCGTCACGTGGGTTAGCTCCGAGTCGGCCTGGCCGTCGTTGGCCCGGTAGGTGAAACTGTCGGTGCCATTGAAGTCGTCGCCGGGCGTATACTCGAACGAGCCGTCGGTATTGAGCGTCGAGCGTGCCGTTGGCCGGGCCGTCGACCAGAACGGCCGTCAACGCGTTGCCGTCGACGTCCGCGTCGTTGGCCAGCACGCCGGTGGCAGTCACAGTCAGCGTCTGCCCTTGGGCAGTTGTATACGCGTCGTCAACGGCGGTTGGCGCGTTGATTCGGCGGCGTTGACCGTGATCGTCACGTGGGTTAGCTCCGAGTCGGCCTGGCCGTCGTTGGCCTTGTAGGTGAAGCTGTCGGTGCCGTTGAAGTCGGCGTCGGGCGTGTACTCGAACGAGCCGTCGGCGTTGAGCGTCGAGCGTGCCGTTGGCCGGGCCGTCGACCAGCGACGGCCGTCAGCGCGTCGCCGTCGACGTCCGTGTCGTTGGCCAGCACGCCGGTGGCGTCGACGGTCAGCGTCCTGTCCTCTGGACAGCTGTATAGGCGTCGTCGACGGCGGTCGGCGCGTCGTTGACCGGCGTTGACCGTGATCGTCACCGTGGCCAGGTTGCGAGTCGGCCTGGCCGTCGTTGGCCTTGTAGGTGAAGCTGTCGGTGCCGTTGAAGTCGGCGTTCGGGCGTGTACTCGAACGAGCCGTCGGCGTTGAGCGTCAGCGTGCCGTTGGCCGGGCCGTCGACCAGCAACGGCCGTCAGCGCGTCGCCGTCCACGTCCGTGTCGTTGGCCAGCACGCCGGTGGCGTCGACGGTCAGCGTCGTGTCCTTCGGCAGTTGTATAGGCGTCGTCAGCGGCCAGTCGGCGGCTCGTTGACCGCCGTTGACCGTGATCGTCACCGTGGCCACGTTCGATGTCGGCCTGGCCGTCGTTGGCCCGGTAGGTGAAGCTGTCGGCGCCGTTGAAGTCAGCGTCGGGCGTGTACTCGAACGAGCCGTCGGCGTTCAGCGCCACCGTGCCGTTGGTCGGGCCGTCGACAAGCACGGCCGTCAGCGCGTCGCCGTCCACGTCGGTGTCGTTGGCCAGCACGCCGGTGGCGGTCACAGTCAGCGCTTGCCCTTGGGCGGTCGCATACGTGTCGTCGACTGCGGTCGGCGCATCGTTGACGGCGTTGACCGTGATCGTCACGTGCGCCAGTTCCGAGTCGGCCTGGCCATCGTTGGCCTTGTAGGTGAAGGTGTCCGTGCCGCTGAAGTCGCGTTGGCGGGCTGTACTCGAACGAGCCGTCGGCGTTGAGCGTCAGCGTCCCGTTGGCGGGGCCGTCGACCAAGATGGACGTCATGGCGTCGCCGTCCGCGTCCGCGTCGTTGGCGAGCACGCCGTTGGCAGTCACCGTCAGCGCCTGCCCCTCGACGGTCGCGTAGACGTCGTCAACGGCGGTCGGGGCGTGATTCACGGCGTTGACCGTGATCGTCACGTGCGCCAACGCTGAGTCGGCCTGGCCGTCGTTGGCCCTGTAAGTGAAGCTGTCAGTGCCGTGGAAACCCGGCTTGGGCGTGTAGTCGAATGATCCATCCAACCCGAGCACGAGCGTGCCGTTGTGCGGGCCCGTCGACCAGGACGCGCGCCAGCGCATCGCCGTTAACATCGACGTCGTTGGCCAGAATGCCGGGGCCGGAAACCGACAGAGCTTGGTCTTCATCGACAGCGAAGGCATCGTTAGCCGCCGCCGGGGCGGTGTTGACGGGACCGACGCCGATGGTGACCGTGGCTAGATTAGAGTCGACCTGCCCATCATTGGCCTTGTAGGTGAATGTGTCGGCGCCGTGGAAGCCGGGATTAGGCGTGTAGGTGAACGAGCCGTCCGGCTGCAGCAAGAGTTCACCGTGCTGCGGGCCGTCGACCAAGGACACCGTCAGCACGTCGCCGTTGGCATCGTGATCGTTGGCCAACAAGCCCGATTCGGCAGGTTGAACGAGCGGCTGGTCCTGTTCGGTATGGAAACTGTCGCTCGCCGTAACGGGCGCGTCGTTCACGCGGGTTACGCTGACGCTGACAGTCGCCACGCTCGAGTCGGCTCGGCCGTCATTGAACTGGTAGGTGAAGGTGTCGATGCCGTCGAAGCTGCGGTCCGGCACGTAGGTGAACAGACCGTCGGATCCGAGATTGAGCGTGCCGTGGCTTGGCCCGTTCTGGATCGCTACGGAGGGCATCGCGTCGTTGGAATAGACGTCGTTTGCCAGCACGTTGGCGCCCAACTGTTGATGGCCGTTGATGGCATAGGCGTCGTCGACGGCGGCCGGTGCAACGGCCGCGGAAGACACGTCGGCATATCGGCAGTCCGCGTCGGGTGCGCTCGATGCGGCCGCGGGAAGAGAGAGCGGCGACACCGAGAGCAACTGCCGCTGTTCGAGCGACTCGGTCGTCAAACGCCGTGGACGACGATTGCCGCTGTTCGTGTGCTGCGAGCGAGGCTTTCCTACTGTATCGCTGCGCCGCGCATTTCGCCACCAGAGTCTGGTAGACCACATAGCTACAACCTCCATGCAAAGAACAGAGTCGAAAAAAAATGGACGCATCGGTTTGTCCGATGTCACTTCCATTCACTTCTAATGCGATACGAAAAGAAGTCAATAGTGGATGCAGTTCTCGCGCGGCGAGTGTTTGCGAATTGCGATCATCATCACACGACGGACGATAATGCGCCACGCCGGCGTGGAAAACTACTGCAGTGCTTGGGCTTGCGCCGGCCACACCGTCGCCCTTCTGTATCGCCGATTCGCAACGTCGCTAAGGCACGTCCCCGCGGGCGTGCGGTGCCGAGTAACCGCGCACGAACTTGCGGCAGTGACGGCACTTCGGGCCGCCGGCGTCTCGGCAAAAAATCCGGAAAAATTCTCTCGTGTTTGGAAATGATTATCCCGAGAGCAGGGGGGAAATCCCTTTTTGGGGCAAGAATTGCCGCAATTGTTCACGGGTGGGGAATACGGCGTCATTCAGAGCGTGGCGAGGAACCGCGTTGGAACCCGGCATCCACGCGAGATCAGAATGACGGGTTCCGCATGGATGGTTACGCGTCGCGAGCGGTTGTCTTGCGCACGGTCAACTTGCGATCGCCGTGTTTTGCGAAGGGTACTCGTGTTCCTCATTGCGGCAACGCGCAATGCAGATCTGTTCCCAAACGCCGTCGGCCTTCCACTGGCAATAGTAGCCGTAGACGGTCCGCCAGTGCGGGAAATCGTGAGGCAACATCCGCCATGCGCAGCCGCTTCGCTCGCGGTACAGAATGGCGTTGACCACCGCGCGGATTGATGTGCTACGATCGGCGCCGATCGAGGGGCTCGGGGGTATCAGCGGGCGAATGAGCCGCCACTGGGTATCGCTCAGGTCGGTTGGGTACATTGTCCTCGATGGGTCCATAGTGTCTCCCTTCTCAAGGCATGTGACGTGGGCGTGGTCAAGCGAAGCGGCACACACCAACGACGGCGCAGCAGGACGCCAGCTCTTGGTTGGCCGATCGTTAGTTACGGCGGTCCCAGGGAATTGGCTGGGTGTGATGACGAGTCAATACGGCGAGCCGAAGGACCGCTGATTCCCATTCTACGTCGCATGACGCCGGTGGGTTCGGCTCTCATTTTGTGTTGGTTTCCTGACCTGAAAAGCAGTTTCGCTGACCCCGGCGCCCACGCGAGATTCTTCGCTGCTATGAAAATAGGACTAACCGTTTGGGAAAAGCTGCCCCGTCACCGAACGATCTTGCAGTTCGGCAACGTTTTGTGGAACTTCAGTATGTTTTGTTCAGTGATCTTCGTGCTGTTTAGACACAGCGTCTTGAGATGAATCAATCGCTCAAGATGCCACAACCCGGCATCCGTGATCCTGCTGGAACTAAGAACCAGTATTCGCAGGTTCGGCAAGCATTCGATGCCCTTCAGGGCGTCGTCGGTCGTCACTTCGGCTTCAACGATGTTGCTTCCCAGGTCGTCGCTGCCCATGAACGGTCGTAGCCAAGTTGAACCGTGGGGCTTGGCCTCAGCGATGGGGTTGCCCGATTCGTCAATCTTCAGGTCCAACCGAACTCTTCCGCCCGCATTGACGATGGTTTCCATCATCTCGGTTCGTCGAGCCCACGCCTGCATTGTTCGACCGATCCAAGTCGCGGCGATGCCTGCGACGACGACCAGCACAAGTAGCGTTATCAGGCTGTAGCGAAGCCAGCGGCGGCGTTTGGGGATGGTGGTGGTCATGCGGGAAGTATAGTTGTCAAGCCGGTCGGCTTCAAGGCAGCGTCGGTAGGGGCTATGATAGATGGCGACGGTGTGATGGCGGGATGATCGTCCCTTACGGCAACGTAATTCTCTCGCCCCCTGGATATTGACATGCTGGCTGCTCTTGGTATCGTGGTCGGCAACGGACCGATTAAGGCAAGCAGACAACACTCTCGCCACCCGTCTGAGCATTTTCAAACTGCTAGAGAAACACGGCCTGAAGTGAGAACAATGCATCACTGGCATGCGAGTAATGACCGCTGAAACGAGATGACAATGACGAGAAGAAAAGAAACCAGCATCGTTGATGACCTTTTCCATATCCTCATGGCATCGCCGTGGTGGATTGGGCCGTTGTTGGCCCTGGCAGCGTTCCTGTTTTGCCGGTTCGCGATACCACCGCTTCTCAGTGCTGGTTCAGGAGGCGGGCAAGACATAACAAACATGTCTCGTCAGGCGTTCGCGGCCTTGGCGGTGACGCTCGCACCGTGGATCGGAGGGTTCATTCTCTTCTGCTGGGCCATCACAGAGGGCAAGAAGTTTGTCAACCGCAGACTTCTCGACCGACAGAGCGGGCTGGATTCGATTCATGACCTGTCTTGGCAAGAATTTGAACAATTGATTGGCGAGGCTTATCGTCGGCAAGGCTACGCCGTAGAGCACACGGGCTCCGACAGTGGCGATGGCGGAATCGACTTGCTGCTTCGGCAAAATGGGAAGACCACCTTAGTTCAATGCAAACACTGGAAGGCATGGCGGGTCGGAGTGAAGGAGGTTCGAGAGTTGCGCGGGATTGTCGCTAGCGAAGGGGCCCACTGCGGAATCGTGGTCACGTATGGGTCGTTTACCGATGATGCGATCGCCTTCGCCCGTAAGAACCCAATCACGCTTGTAGCGGGGCCCGAACTGGAGCAGATGATTCGGTCTGTTCAACAATCGCACACGAAAGTGGCCGGCCGTAATGGCAGCAATCGGACCATCGAAAGCAGCAGCGGAGATTCTGCGGTCGACGCGCTGACATCCGCGCCGCCCTTATGCCCCCTCTGTGGCGCCGAAATGATCGAACGCACAGCAAGGCGTGGGAATTATGCCGGGCAGGCGTTCTGGGGCTGCCGACGCTACCCGGCATGCGCCGGGAAACGCCAGATGTGAGAACCCATCGTCAAGGGTTCCCTTGCCAAACTACAATGCTGGACAACAACGAAACCCCTACGCACCACACGCAGCACAAATCGCCTGATGGCCATTAGCAGCCACTTCGGGAATCGCCGGCAATGACTCGACCGCCATCGCCTGGTCACACACGCCAAGCATCGTGTACGTATTCATCGTCAAGTTGATGTCGGAGTGCCTCGCGAGCAACTGGGCCGTCTTGGGCGAAACGCCGGCGCGAGAGAGGTTCGTGATGAATGTCTTCCGCAACGAATGGAAGTCGGCATAATGGCCGCGATCGTCGATGTAGGGGACGCCGGCCCGCTTGAGGTCCTTCGTCGTTTGTCCGTGACGTCAAGAAAGGCATTTTGGGGCAGTATAGTGGATCAGCGAGATTAAACTCCGACGGAGTGGAGAAGAGCACCAAGAATGAGGAGCATTTGGGAGCTGAATTGACATTGTGGCTTTTTCGCGATGACTGTGGCAGAATAGACAAGTTGCTGACTCCGAACGGGTCCGTCTATTCAACGTTTGCATGCCATGTATGCACAATCCCTTAGGTTTATTCCTCTGCCATGAGTCACAGCAAATCAAAGCCTCCTCGAAAGAGTCCACGGCGGACAGGCCGTGCGAAGATACCTGTTGGCGACCAGCCAATTGCCTCCAACCACAGAATCTGGCGGATCGATCCGGTATGGGTGCATAACCAGGTGCCAACGCGGTTCTGGGAGGAGCCGGAGAACCGCCGCAATTACCTGTTGTGGCTGGGTCGCAAACTTCGCTACCGTCGCATGCGCGATTGGTATCGCCTGAGGTTCGAAGATATGGCTGCGTATAGCGGCAGTACCCCGGCCAGCTATTATTGGTTTTCATCGCCGGCCTACGCTGTCAAGGCGTGCTTCCCGGACTATGAGTGGCACGAGTGGCTCTTCACCAAAGTACCCGAAGCCTTCTGGCAGAGTGCCGACAATTGCCGTCGCTACATGACATGGCTCGGAAAGCAACTTGGGTTCCGTCACCTGGATGATTGGTATCGGGTGACGACGAAGGATTTTCAAAGGCATCAGGGCGGTGCGTTCTTACTGGAGCATCGCAGTTCGGTTTCCCAGTTGGTGGCGGCGTGTTTTCCGCAGCGGGATTGGAAGCCGTGGTTGTTTGCCCGATCACCCAGCAATCTCTGGGAGGATCGCAAGACTTGTCGAGAGTACATGCGTTGGCTGGGCCAACGTCTCGGCTACGAGCGTCTGGACGATTGGTACGGGACGAAGTCTTCCGATTTCGTGAGCAACCAGGGCCGGATGCTGCTTCGCCGTTACCGCGATTCAGTGGCGGCAGCGGTCATCGACTTGGTACCACGACGGCAGTGGTGCGAGTGGAAGTTCACCCGAGTTCCACTTGGCTTCTGGGGTCATCTTGAGAATCGCCGCCGCTACGTTCTCTGGCTTGGCAAGCAACTCGGGTACCGCAGTGCAAAGGACTGGTCGCAGGTGTGCCGGCGGCATTTCTACGAGCATTGCGGCGGCGGCCTTGCGGTGATGTACCATTCCATCCGGGATTTGCTGGAAGAGTGTTTTCCCGAGTGGGACTGGAAGTCGCATGAAAGACGACGATATCGGAAAACGCCGCTGAGTATTGACCAAGTCCTCGCATGGGCGGATGCCTATCATGCGATCCACGGCGAGTGGCCGAGCCGGAAGTCGGGAATGATCACCGGGACCGACGAGACGTGGGACGGCGTGAATCGATCGCTTTATCATGGGCTAAGGGGCCTGGAGGGCGGAAGGAGCTTGCCGTGCTTGCTGAGTGAGCACCGTGGTGCGCGGCTACGCAATGCGCTGCCTACGCTAAGCGAACAGCAAATCATCGACTGAGCCAAGACCCATTTTCGAACGACGGGTCGCTGGCCGAAGCAAGCCAGTGGCAAGGTGCCTGATTCGAATGGGGAGAGTTGGAAGACAATTGCCAGGACGTTGGCCAATGGTATGCGCGGCTTGCAGGGTGGAATGACGCTCAGCATGCTGCTAAGGCAACATGGTTTGCCGTGACAGGAGAACAGCGCGTCTGGCAGATGCAGCAGACGTTGGCTTGAATCGGAAGGCGGGTGGCTAATCTCGTCTTCTTCGCCACGCATAAGCGAGCAGGCTGATCGCACCCATAAGCATCAAGAAGAAACTACTCGGCTCCGGGACAATCGCAATGCGAAAGCCAACATCGCATGTTTGACGCGCAGGCGTGTCATAGGTCCGGCTGGACGCAACCAAGTCGGTCTGCATGGTGCAGTAGGAGCCGCCACGCAGCACACGGTACTGACTCACTGACACGGTATCAGTCCACTCCGCCACGTTTCCACTTTGGTCGTAGGTGCCATAGGCGCTGGGAGAACAGACTCAGCGCCCCAACCTCCGTCGTGAAGTAGGGACTACCGACCGCATAACGAGAATACAAGTAATTGACATTGTTGGTTCCGATTGCTGAAAGCTCGCTGCTGGGAATGGTATCGCTCTTGGTTGCAAAGTCCCAGTAGCCTGCTCCGCCCGCCTTGTCTGGATCATAGTAAGCCGCCTTGTACCATTCATCCTCGCTTGGAATGACAAACACGGCATTTGCCTTTCTCTTCACCGTCAGCAACTGCGATGCCGTGGTAGCACCATTGATGTAGTAGGAGCCGTCTTCCGTGGTACTGAGGCCTTGCGGACCGAAAGGTTGCCCATTGCTAAGCCAATTGACAAATCGCACAGCATCACCCCAGTTGACGAAGTTCACGGGGCGATTGGTCCAATCCGCAGGCACCGAATAGCTGTAACTCCCTGGTTCACCGGTCCGCTGAATGTGACACCCAGCCCCAAAATTGTAGGCCGCATTGATCATATCGGTGTCGTAGAGGCCATATGTGTCGGAAGCGGCCACCGCATTTAAGAATGCCGTATACTGCCCGGCAGTAACCTCGAACTTGCTTATCTGATAGCGGTAGGACACGGCGCCACACATGCGGCCTGACCATTCGCCAGGATTCCCTTCATTTCCGACAGCAACAAACTCCAGACTCGCAGGTCCGATCCAGACACCGGACGCATCCCGCCTTCCGCCCATATTGAAAACATCAGCCCCGTGCGTCAAATCGGCAGTGAAGGCCACAACGACCAGCAATGCACTTGTGGCTGCTTTGCCCAGCATAATTCCCCCCAAGGATGAAACCACAGTCCAGAACCTGGCCACCATTCTGCCAAATGGCAATGGGAATTGCAATCCTGGGGAAAGAGCAACGCCGCCTTGTTTCGCGGGCGTCTCGTCGATCCCCTTGGGCCATCACTCCTGTTGTAGAACGCAATAGCCGGTACCGTCGTACTTCGGTGGCGCATACTGAGGCGTGGTGTAGCCGGCCGTTACTTTGCCTAGCGGGAACGCGGGATACTCTCTGCGGTGGCCGATCGTCACAACGCGTCACAAACTCGCCGATCGTCCCGTGGCGAATCACGCTCTGGCCCGAGCCGGCTTCTGGGGCGTGATGGCGGGCAACCGCTTGAGCCCATCGACCAGATCGACGATGCCCAGATGCGTGTACCGATCCATAGTCAGACTGATGGTCGAGTGCCGGGCGAGCATCTGTGCGACCTTGGGGGGAACGTTCGCGGTGACCAGATACGTGATGAACCCGTGGCGAAGGGCATGAAAGTCCATCACCCGTCCCGCCTCGTCCTCTAAATCCAGAAAATGGCTTTTCCGGCGTTCTTGCCACTCTCGTGAGCCTGACGCCTCTTCCAGCCAAGCCGTTCGCGCGGCCTCCAAATCGTACAGCAGAATCTCACCCGCCTTGCGATACCACTTGCCGGGCCATAGGCGTTCATCGGGCTCTGTCTCGGTCGCCCGTTCGGCCAAGTAGGTCGCCAACCGCCCCACCAAATCCTCGGCCAACGGCAATACGTCAGTCCGTCGATGCTTCGAATAGCACGCATCCACGCAAACGGTCGCCGGACTGGCCATCAAGTCAAACGATCGGGCGGTCAGGCTGGCCAACTCCTGGGCCCGGAGGCCCGTGAACGCCGCCAGCCGATAGACCATCGCCCGGTCATGGCCACGCATCCGCCCCAGCTTTCGTTTGCTCTGCTCGGCAGCGGAAATCAGCCGTTCCAATTCGTCTGGCGTCAGGACACGGCGCTGGCGCCGCACGTCCGTCTCGGCGTTGAGCCGCTGCAAATGGCGAAGGGGATTGCATGTCAGCCGGCCGTCCCGAACGAGCCAATTGCAGAAGGCCTTGGCTGCCACCAGGTAGTCGTTGCTGGTGGCGATGCCGAATTGGTCGGCCTCGCGCTGCGTGCGCAGCCAGTTGGCGACGGCCGTGGCCCGGATATGCGAGAGGTATCTGAAACTTGCAGCCGGCCAACAAGGCGTTGACGCGGCCTACGGCCATGTCGATGTACCGCGGTTCATTTGCCTTCGACTTTAAGTACTGGCGGTAGTCGGTCACGTGCTGCGAGAGCGGCCGCATGCGGTGTTCGTCGGTTGGCTCGATGAGTCCGACCTTCTCCCGCTCCACGCGCCGCACCCACTCATTGAGCATCGATTGGGCGGCCGTACGATCGACGGCCAGCGGAACGCGTTTTTCCTGGCCACTGGCGTCGCGGAATCGCCCCCACCACTTCTTCGATTTTGTCTTCACCCGCCGGCCCGTTCTGGGGTCGCGAATGATGACTGGTTTCTTGTAGAGACTTGCCATTGTGTCTTGCCCTTAGGTCGTTTTCTCCTTGCCCTTTTCGGTCCGTTCCGAAAAGGGAGTGACAGTGTGGCTCGACACGCCCGAATTGCAAGGCAATGCCATTCACAATCCCAGAGATTCTCGACTCGAATGGCTCGCGTGCCAGTCACGATTGCAGGTCTACCCATTCCTTCCGTCGTGGACAGCCGGCGGCAATCCACGCTCTGAGTTCCTCTGCCCGCCAAAGGGTTGAGCGACCGATGCGAATCGGCTGGGGAATCTTGCCGGCGGCGTCCCACGTCCGCCAGGTGCGGACGGAAACCGCACAAAGCGTCGCGGCCTGCGGGGCGCGGAGCATAAGCGGGGGCATGGCGTTCTTGCCCTGCTGACGCCTCACGGCGGTTGTCGCCGTTTCATCGGGGGAATGGTCATACATAGCGGAAAGTCCGGGGAGAGGTCATTCCGTCGCCTGTACCGGCGAGTCTGCAGCGGCATCGCTGCTCTCTACTATGTACCTACTGCGTCTGCCGGCAAAGTGACGAGTTTTCCCCAGCGGAATTCCGGCCACAATTGGGTAGCCCGTGCATCGAACCTTCTGACAGTCAATGGCTTAGGAAAAGTTGCCAAAGTGTCCAAATTCCCTCTTGCGAAATCAGCTAGCTATGATAGCATACATCCGTACAGTACATCGGTGAAATGCCGATGACTGACACTCTGCGGGTGATTCCCTGGCCGACGGCGGGTCGGCGCCTCCCGCGACACGATGCGTCTCATCGTATCTGGACCGAACGTCGTTTTCCCTCGTATCCCAGCACGCTGGTGGCCGACGCCGCACGCGGTTGCCGGTCCGTCGCCCACCCCTGTGGAGGTTGCTCCCATGACCGTAATACAACATCCGCTCCTGATTGACCTTTCCCACGAACTCACCCAAGGTTTTGCCGCGAGATTCATCCGTTATAAGGCGTCGCGGCTCGTCGGCCGTGCCGGAATCCGGCCTTGCGACCAAGAGGATCTGGAGCAGGAACTCCGCCTCCATTTGGTGCAACGTTTCCCCAAGTTCGACCCCAAGGTGGCCCACTGGAATGCCTTTGTAACCACCGTGATCGGGCGTCACGTTCTGACGCTCTTGGTGCAACGGCGGCGCATGAAACGGCGCTACGATCTGTCTGTTGCTTCTCTGGACGAGATGACCGACAACGCTGTCGGAACCGACGGCGATTCCAATTTTGCGGGGGCCGAACATTATGCGGTGCGGCACACCACCAGCGACGAGACGGCTCATCGCGACTTAACCATCGACGTTCGTGACGCGCTCGCCCGCCTGCCTCGTCACAGTCGAGAGCTCTGCAGGCGGCTCATGGTTGATTCGCCCGCGGAAGTCGCCCGACAGATGCACGTGCCGCGCACAACATTGTGCGGACGCATCCTCTCGTTGCGAAAGGAGTTTACGACGGACGAGTGAAAAATCTCAAAAGAAGTTCTCGTCACTTTCTCGGCAAACGCAGTAGGTAACTAAATAGAAACACTCGCAACGATACGATCAACACGGAGCATCCATGATGAGTCCCGCTCTATTGCCTGCGACACGACCGACCACCGACCAGCTTGCCTTCATCATCCGCGAGCCAGCCGACGTTTATCATGCCAAGTCACGGGAGAATCTCTCCAGCCATCAGCTTGGCGACTTCCGCAAGTGCCCGGCGCTGTATCGAAAGAAGAAGTTGGGACTCATCCCCGACGAAGATCGGCCGGCATACCTGATCGGCCGGGCATTGCACACGCTGGTGCTCGAAGGGCGAGAGAAGTTCGAGGCTGAGTACGCCGTCGGGGGGCCGATCAATCCGAAGACCGGCGAGATGTTCGGGCCGACGACCAAGGCGTATGCCGAATGGGCCGCGGCGCAGGGGAAAGCCGTGCTCACGCTGGCCCAGTTCGACCTTGTGGAAAGCATGGCCGACGGCGTGCGGGCCAACGGGATGGCCGTGGATCTGCTGTCCGAGGGAATTGCCGAGGGCGTCGTGCGGTGCGACTACTGCGGCATGCCCTGCCAGATCCGCATGGATTGGTTCGATCCACACCGTGGCATCGCGGATTTGAAGACCTGCGACGACCTGACTTGGTTCGAGGCCGACGCCCGTCGCTACGGCTACGCCCACCAATTGGCCTTCTACCGCGCCGTGCTCGCCCAGGTGATCGGCATCGTGATGCCGGTCTACCTCATCGCGTGTGGAAAAGAAGGAGCCGTTCCGCGCCGGCGTCTGGCAGATCAACGAGGACACGCTCGCCCAGGCCCAGAAGGAGAACGAGGCGGCGATCGAACGGCTGAAGCGGTGCATCGCCACCGACACGTGGCCAACTGGATACGAGGAGATGCCGCGTTTTCGACGCGATCTGACGAACAACAACGCCGGGACGTGGCGGGTGTGTTTGGCGCGAGCACGAAACCGAAACGGTTGCCGCCCCCGCCCGCCCGTCCCGGCGTATCAAATCACATTTCATTCTCCAAGACGAGGGTTATGCACATGGGACTTTTGCAACAGATTCAGACCGGCCGGGCGCCGATGCCGCCGCGGATCATGGTCTACGGCACCGAAGGCATCGGAAAGAGCACGCTGGCCGCCTGCGCTCCCAAGCCGATCTTCGTCCAGACCGAGGACGGCCTGGGCGAGATCGACTGCCACAAGTTTCCGCTGGCCCGCTCGCTTGACGACGTCGACTCGGCGCTCAACGAGCTGCTGGTCGAGCAGCACGACTATCAGACGGTCATCATCGACTCGCTCGACTGGCTCGAGCGGATGATCTGGGACGCCCTGTGCAAGCACTACGGCGTCGCCTCCATCGAGAAAGTCGACGGGGGCTACGGCAAGGGGTATGTGCATGCCATGACCCACTGGCGGAAGGTCGTGGACCAACTGGCCCAGTTGCGGGAGCGACGCAACATGATGGTCGTCTTGCTGGCCCATGCCAAGGTCGAGCGGTTCGAGGATCCGGAAGAGGCGGCCTACGACCGCTACTCGCCTCGGCTCAACAAGCATGCCGGCGCCTTGATCTCCGAATGGTGTGACGCCGTGCTGTTCGCCACGCGGAAGATCGTCACCAAGACGGAGAACGTCGGCTTCAATCGCACCCGCACCAAGGCGGCGCCGGTGGGCAAAGACGGCGGCGAGCGCATCCTGCGTTGCATCGGCGGCCCCTCGTGCATCGCCAAGAATCGTTACTGCCTGCCGGCCGAGCTCCCGCTCGATTGGGACACTCTGGCCGCGGGCCTCTTCAATCAACCGAACACCATCCAACCAACCTCAAGCACAAGGAGACACTGAAAATGGCGGATCTACGTGGCTTTGACTGCCACCAAGGTGGAACCGGCGATCCCGTTTGAAGCGATCCCGGCCGGCGAAATACCTGGCCATGATCACCGCCTCGGAGATGAAGCCCAACAAGGCGGGCACCGGCCAGTTCCTCGAACTGTGCTTCACGATCATCGAGGGGGAGTTTAAGGGCCGCACCCTCTGGGCTCGGCTGAACTTGGAAAATCCCGAACGAACTGGCGATGAAGATCGCCCAGAGCGAACTGTCGGCCATCTGCCGGGCGGTGGGCGTGATGACGCCCAACGACAGCGTCGAGTTGCACAATCTTGCCCTTGATGATCCGCGTCACGTGCAAGAAGCGGAAGGACACCGGCGAGATCACCAACGAGATCCGCGGCTACGAGAAGCGGGACGCGGTCACCGGCAAGCCGCAGCAGGCGCAGACCAACACGCCGCCGTGGAGGAGGCCGTGATGGGCGCCAAGTCCCGACGCAAAGGTTGTCGCGGCGAATTGGAGGCGGCGGCCGAACTCGGCCGGCTGTTTCAGGTCGAGGCACATCGGGGGCGGCAGTATCAAGGTACTGCCGAGATTCCCCCGATGTGCGGGCCGCCATCCCCGGCGTGCATTTCGAGGTGAAACGGGTGGAGGCCCTGCGCCTCTACCCGGCCCTCGAACAGGCCATCGAAGACGCCGGCGAGAACGTGCCCGTCGTCCTGCACCGCGCCAACCAGAAGCCTTGGGTAGCGATCGTGCGGCTGGATGACCTGCCGAAACTGGCCGTCCAACTCTACCTGACGCTGGCCCAAACCGCCTAGGAGACTATCAATGATACCAACGATCGAAAACATCTTCCCGAATACATCCGTCTCGACGGCGACACCCAGCCACGGGCGAAGATCGACCAAGCCGTCTGCGACGAGTACGGCGAGCGGATGAAGGCGGGCGAGAAGTTCCCGCCCATCGACGTGTTCTTCGACGGCGAAGACTACTGGCTGGCCGACGGCTTCCACCGCATCCAGGCGTATGTCATGGCCGTGCCGGGCGAGGCGATCGAGTGCAACGTCTTCAAGGGCACCCAGCAGGATGCCCAGTGGTACAGCTACAGCGTCAACAAGACGCATGGACTGCGGCGGACCAATGCGGACAAGATCGGAGCGGTCAAGGCTGCCTTGACACACGCCGAACAGGCATTGACCGTTCCGACCGTCAAATTGCCGAGCATGTCGGTGTCAGCCATGCAATGGTCCGGAAGTACCGGGCCCAGAAACTCGAGCGACTGTGCAAACGTTTGACAGTCACAACCTCGCACCGGTCGAGACGGTCGCACGATCAACACGGCGAGCATCGGCAAGGGGAAGAAGACGGCAGCACCACCCTCTCTTCCAGCCAAGCCGCCTGCGCATCCAGCAGCCGACCAAGGCGTCCAACTCCCATGCCGACAAAATGACCGCGCTCAACATGCCTCACGACCCTGTCTACGGGGCACGGGCGCTCATCGACGGTGTTTGACATCGATTATCTCCGCGCCCTCGTGGGCGAAATCTCCAACCACCTGAAAGGACTTTCTTCATGAACGTCATCGTTATTCAGGTGCAGATCGTGATTGTCGAGTGCCCCTGTGCCGAAAACCTGTCCGCTCCGCTCGCCGCTGGACGAGTTGGCCGAACGACTCCGCAACGAAATGCGTCATGGCCGAGACGCTGGCAGCCATCGCGTGGCGACCCCTGCCGAAACGCTCGACGATTTTGCGACCGCCTTCCAAGCATCTTTATAGCTAACCCTTTCCACAACCGAAGGACCATAAGCAATGTTCGAGAGCTATTTTGAGAGACAAGACCGTTACAGTATCGTACTGGAAGTCACGCCGGCGATGGCCGATGCGTGGCTCTCGAGTGCAACAGCCACAACCGCAAGTTGGTCGATGCCCACGTCGACCGCCTGGTCCGCGAAATGAAGGCCGGCCGTTGGCGGCTAACGCATCAGGGAATCGCCTTCAGCACCAGACGCGTATTGCTCGACGGCCAACACCGGCTTTGGGCCGTGTTCCTTTCCGGCGATGACGGTTCCGATGCGAGTCTTCTTCAATGAGCCGCCGCGGTCGCTGGAAGTGATCGATGCCGGTGCAAGCCCGCAGCAACGACCAAATCATCACCTTGGCCGGCGGGCTGGGGGAGGTCGGACGGCTGGAGTTGGCCACGCTTCGCGCGATGAAGACCGGACTCGGCTCCTACCTGCGGATGACCGCCGGAGAGGAGGCCGAATTCCTTGCGATAGTATCACGAGGGCATATCGTTCGCCCACGAGACACTGCCCGCGTCGCGGTTACGAGGCGTGGCAACGGCTGTAACCCGCGGCGTGTTGGCGCGGGCCTTCTATTCGCGCCGACCTGGAAGTCTTGCAGCACTTCGCCGACGTTCTACGGACTGGTTTGGCGGACAGCACGCGAGACCAGCCGATCACGGTCTTGCTGAACTTCCTCATCTACGCGGCGCAGCAAGGCCGCGGCCGACGCGACCCACGCGAGATCTACGGCAAAACAGAACGGGCATTGGTCGCCTATATGACCGGCGAGCAACTCGGTCGGCTGTATGCCTCGACAGTCGAATTGTTCCCGCTTCCCCAGCCAAGCAAGGACTCAACTGCCGCGGCCTAAAGGTTCGGTTGTGGGGGCATCCGGCGGCATAGTGCGGGGCTGTGACCCTCATGCTCAGCCCTTCATGGCGCAAGTCCTGACGCCGGAGCTTTTTGTTGCTGTAACGAGACCAGGAGTGTGCTGTGGAACTGCGGCCTTATCAGCAAGCGGCAGTGGACGCCGTTTACGACTACCTCCGCGATCACGACGACAACCCGTGCGTCGTGATTCCCACAGCTGGTGGAAAGACCCCAGTGCTATCGACGATCTGCAAGGATGCCGTGATGCAGTGGGGCGGTCGCGTTCTCGTTCTGGCCCACGTCAAGGAACTGTTACAGCAGGCCGCCGACAAGCTGCAAGCCATCTGCCCCGAGTTGAAGTTCGGCATCTACTCGGCCGGCCTGCGCCGCCGGGATACGGAGCACCCGGTGATCGTCGCCGGCATCCAATCGGTCTACAAGCGGGCCTGTGAACTGGATGCCTTCGATCTGATCATCGTAGATGAGGCCCACCTGATTCCGCCGGACGGCGAAGGAATGTATCGGCAGTTTTTGGCCGACGCCAAGGTGGTCAATCCGCGGGTACGGACGATCGGGCTGACGGCCACGCCGTTCCGTCTGAAGTCCGGCATGATCTGCGGCCCGGAAAACATCCTCAACGCCATCTGCTTCGAGGTGGGTGTGCGGGAGCTGATCCGTGACGGGTATCTCTGCCCCCTGGTGACGAAAGCCGGCCGCGAAAGGGCCGACACCGGGCAGTTGCACGTCCGCGGCGGTGAGTTCGTGGCCGACGAGCTCGAGCAGATGATGGACCAGGACCAGTTGGTCGAAGCCGCCTGTCAGGAAATCGTCGAATACACGCGGGATCGGCACGCCGTGCTGATCTTCGCCTCGGGCGTCAAACACGCCCAGCATATCCAGCGAATCCTTCAGGAAACCCACCACGTCGAATGTGGGTTCGTCTGCGGCGCCACGCCGGACGGCGAGCGCGACGAACTGCTCGGCCGGTTCCGTGGCGACCAAGCCAGCGGCCTATTCCAGCACGAACCACTCAAATACTTGGTCAACGTCAACGTGCTGACGACCGGCTTCGACGCCCCGCGAATCGACTGCGTGGCCTTGTTGCGGCCGACGCTCTCGCCTGGGCTCTATTATCAAGAGGTCGGGCGCGGCTTCCGACTCTGGCCGGGAAAGCAGAATTGCCTCGTCTTGGACTTCGGCGGCAATATCCTTCGTCACGGTCCCGTCGATCAGGTCCACGTCAAGGAATCACCCAGCGGCAACGGCAAGGGAGCCGTGGCGCCGGCGAAGGAATGCCCCGAATGCCGTTCGGTAATCGCTGCCGGCTACGCGGTGTGTCCCGACTGCGGCTACGAATTCCCCGCACCGGATCGCGCCAAACACGATCCGACCGCGTCGGCCGAGGGAGTGCTTTCCGGCCAGGTGACCGAGACGGCCTATCCGGTGCGAGACGTCTACTACTGCGTTCACACCAAGCAAGGTGCTGACGACGACGCCCCGAAGACGATGCGCGTCGACTATCGCGTCGGCCTCTACCAATCCAAATCGGAGTGGGTCTGTTTCGAGCATACGGGCTTCCCCCGTCAAAAGGCGGAGCTCTGGTGGCGGGCACGATCCAACGACCCGGTCCCCGCGACGGCCCAACAGGCGGTGGATGTCGCCAATGCAGGTGGCTTGGCCGCCACGAAGTCCATTACGGTCCGCAGTGTCGCCGGCGAGAAGTTCGACCGCATCGTCGACTACCAACTCGGCGAGAAGCCGGAGCCGCTGCCGTTGCACCAGGCGATGGGCTACACGGATGAAGAGATACCTTTTTGATCTTGGAGCGTAAGACATGAACGCGGAGACCAACGTCACCACCTTCTCCACCGGCGCGGTCCGCGGCACGGATGCCGAGAACGTGCGATTCGATCTGATTACTCCCATCGGTCTGCGTCGATTGGCGGAGACCTGCGCCGAAGGGGCCAAGAAATACGGATGCTGGAATTGGCTGAAGGGCATGCCAGCCAGTGTGATGCTCAATCATGCCATCCGGCACCTGTACCTGTGGCTTGAGGGAGACAAAAGCGAAGATCATCTTGCCCACGCCGTCTGGAATTGCTTGGCCGTGTGCCACTTCGAGGAAGAGCTGCCGCAGATGATCGACATTCCGTCGCGCATGCCGACCATGAACACCGTCGCCGCAGCCGATCAATCGGAGGGTCAAACGCCATGAACAAACTCGTCAAGCGTGTGTTCTGCCCCCAATGCGGTGCCATCCGCATTTGCCAGAGTCGGTCAGCCTATGCCGTCTGCCCCAACGGACATGGCCGACTCGTGCCGCGGTTCACAGCAGCCGAGCGCCGCAAGGCGACCGCGGCGAGGCTTCCCCGTGCCCGCCGCGTCGGCAGCAAGACGTTTGTCATCAGCAGACACCACGGACAATTCGTCTACCGCAATGGCAACGGACGCCGTCCGGCAGCGCCGAGCCGACAGCTCCAGGCGAATGAAGTCCTCGCCCGCCACGTGACGCGGACACGGACGCTTGTCCGCGTGTTCACGCGGAAGAACTCGCGAAAGACAAAAGGTTAGCCTGCGCGGGGATGTCCTGATGAAGCTGGTCGATGTCGTCGCCGCCTACCGCGATGCCGGGCTATGCGTCCTGCCGGCGATCGCGGCAGAAAAGCGGCCGACGCTCAAGGGTTGGAAGGCGTATCAGTCGCGCCTTCCCACCAACGAGGAACTGGGGCGTTGGTTCGCCGACGCGAATGCCCTCTGCCTTGTATGCGGTGTGGTCTCCGGCAATCTGGAGATGCTCGACTTCGACCTGGCCGGCGAGGCGTTCGAGGCGTGGCATCACGCGGTCGAAACGGCCAACCCGGAACTGCTGGCCCGCCTGATCATCGAGCAGTCGCCGTCCGGCGGCCGGCACGTCGTCTATCGCTGCCGGTCGGCGGTCAGCGGGAATCTGAAATTGGCGCAGCGGCGGCAAGTGGTCGACGGCCCTGACGAGGTGACGATCTGTGGCAAGCGCTACCAGCCACGCCAGGATCGCGATGGTAGTTGGCACGTGCTTCTGACGCTGATCGAGACTCGTGGTGAGGGCGGGCTCTTCTTGTGTGCGCCGACACCCCACTACGAGTTGCTCCAAGGCGACTTCGCCGACCTGCCCGTACTCACGCCATCGGAGCGCGAACTGCTGTTGGAAGCGGCCTGGGGGTTGAACCAGTGTGTGCCCGAGCCGGTGACGCCGCCGACACTTTCGACCGCACCGGCCGACGGTCGGCCAGGTGATGATTTCAATCGTCGCGGCGACGTTCGTGCTGTTCTTCAGCGACACGGCTGGGCGCTGGCCCAAGCCGGCGACAACCAGTACTGGCGCCGGCCCGGCAAAACGTCCGGCTGGACGCGCCACGCTCAAGAACGGCGTCTTCTACGTCTTCTCCAGCGGCGCCGCGCCCTTCGAACAGAACCGTGCCTACTCGCCGTTCTCGGTCTACGCCATGCTCGACCATGGCGGCGATTTCGCGTCCGCAGCGTCAGCGCTCCGCAGTCAGGGGTTTGGAAGCGATCTGCCACCGGCGGTGAACGGAGTTGATCTCTCGAAAATCCTCGCCCAGGCGTCGTGTGACGTCGCTCCGCACCCGACCAGGAAGAAGCTCAAGAAGCAAGACCCGATCCCCGAACGTCTCTTGCGCGTGCCCGGGCTTCGTCAGCGAGCTGATGGACTTCAGCATGTACGCCGCCCGCTATCCCAGCCTGCCACTGGCCTTCTGTGGTGCGATGGCGCTGCAATCGTTCCTGTGCAGCCGCAAGGTCCGCGAAGAGGGCGGGCTGCGGCCCAACCTCTATATGCTCGCCCTGGCGGACTCCGGCACCGGCAAGGCCTTCCCGCGCAAGCTCAACGCCCACGTCTTGAAGAAGACCGGCTTCGGCGGGGCGATCGGCAACCAGATCTCCAGCGGCCAAGGGCTCGAAGATCAAATCCTGCGACGCGGCAAAATGCTCTACCAGACCGACGAGGTCGACCACCTGCTGCGGTCCCTCTCGGCATCGAAGGAATCGTACCACAGCATGTTGCTGACCATGCTGCTGGAACTGTACAGCGAGGCGGACCAGTCGCATGTGAAGCGAACGAAGGTGAAAACCGGGGGCGCTCGGAGGACATCATCGAGGAGGTTGACCAACCGGGGCTGGTGATCTTCGGCACCGCGACGCCCGAGTGCTTCTTCGAGTCCTTGAGCCCGCGGCTTCTCACGAATGGGCTGTTTTCACGCTCGATCGTTATCGACGTCGTGCATCGTGGCACAAGGCAGCGAACTCACGACGTCAGCGAGACGCCCCAGCGTATTCTCGATGTCGCCAAATGGTGGAGTGAATACAACCCGGCCCCACCCCACCCGGAGACCGGCCAAAAACCCAATCTCGATGACCAACACCCGACGCCGGCCATCGTGCCCTTTACCGCGGAAGGCTACGCCATTCTCGATCGGTTCGCCGCCGAGGCCGACCAAGAGTACGACGCCGCCAAGCGGGTCAGCGACCGCGTGCGGGCCACTCTCTGGACCCGGGCCTATGAGAACGCCACCCGCCTGGCCCTGGTCTACGCATGCAGTCGCGATCACTTGTCCCCCTGCATCGACGAGGAGGTCGCCCGTTGGGCTGCGGAGTTTATGGGATTTCTCGTTCGCCGGATGTTGCTGACGGCCTCGCAGCACGTCGCCGAGAACCCCTTCCACGCCGAGTGCCTGAAGCTGATGCGCACGACTTCGGGAATGCGGCGGCCAAATGTCGCGCCGCGATCTGATGCGCCTGCTCCACTTCAAGGGGAGCGACTTCGATCAGATCGTCAGCACGCTCATTCAACAGGGCGACATCGCGCAGGTGAACATCCCCACAAAGACAAAGCCCGCCTTGGGTTACGAACTGACATGAACGCCACTCGGGAAATCCGTCACAGGCCTGTCACAATCCGTCACACTTTTGTGACGGATTCGGCTGTTGGCTGTAGCGAAACGCTACAAATCACGTCGAATCCGTCACAATCCGTCACAAATCCGTCACACCCATTTTGTGACGGATTTCGGCGACGTAAGTCTATAAATAATAATAACTTCTCTCTCTCTTCTTCTAATCCGTCACATTGTCACACCCCTGCGCGCAAAACGCGCGTAGTGTGTACGCGAGGGGGTTGTGACGGATTTCTTGTGACGGATTTCCCGGCGCGTGCCTTTGCAGCGTCGCATCGTTCGTTCTTTCACGTCTCCAATCCGAAAGGCCCCAGCCATGAAACCCGCCTGCGCGTATTGTTGTTTCTTCTCACGGAAGTCCGTCGGCCACCCGCGGAACGAATGCCGTCGCCACTCGCCTGCGCCGCGGCTGGCGGCCGATGGCCGCCACGCCGAGATCGGTATCGGCGTCTGGCCGATCGTCGCTCCCAACGGCTGGTGCGGAGAGTACAAGCGGCAAGCTCTCACCCACGACACAATCCCTGTCGGCATTATCAGCAAGGCGCCGCGATGAGCGACGGGCAACTCTACGTGACTTCGGAATTTCCGAAGTCAAACGGGCGACGTTCGCGTCGTTCGTGCCATCGCAACCGACGTTGCCATTTTGGCAGCCACGCGACACCTGGCCGCTCGGTGGCCCACGTGCGACGTGCTTTTGTGTTGCCCGTCGCCGATGTCACTGCGCGATTTGCATCGCATTGCGCTTCTTTGCCATTGGCGTCACGTCGCACGACGTTCGCCCAGGTTGGCGAGGAACGAGAGATCGCGACCACAACTGCCACGTTGGCAGCGTCGCAACACGTTGCAACCCGTGCGATCTGCCACTATGGCAGACAGATGTCCACACATATACTACTGAATAGGTACTTCCTGGAAAACTGGGCAATCTAGGGGCCGTGGGAACAGTCGCGCTAGTAACGACAGTTTGTTTCGTGTGTCGCAATTTCTTGTGAAACTGGGTAAGGCCATGAAGACCCGGCAAAAGGCGTCTGAGTCGACTGTCAACCGTTGACGGTCACGCGCGCAGGCATGGAGGCTGGCAATGCGACATCGAAAGATCACCGCAACCGTCGTCGCCGGCATTGACCGCCTGTTGGACCGGAAATGCCCACACGCAGAGATCGCCCAGCGCCTTGGCGTGAGCGAGTATCTCGTCCGCGTGATCGCCCGGGACAGGATCGGCCGGCAGCGGCGAGTCCCGCCAGTGATGGTCGGCCGGCAGCCACCTACGCCGCTTCGCTCCTGCGACGCCGCCACCATCCGCATGATCCGCCGAATGCTCGATGTCAACATGCTCTCCCAACGCCAGATTGGCAGGGAAGCCGGCGTATCGACACGCATGGTCGAGAGGATTGCCGCCGGCGAGCGTGTGCCAATTAGCAGTGAGCGCCCGGTGGTCTTTCGGGAACTCGGCGAACGGTTCTTGGCACGCCCGATCCGCTGCGGCCAGTGCGGGGCGATGTTGTCGATCATCCCCTGCCGAGCCTGTCGTGCTCTCTGTTCGTGAAACGTTCGAAGTAAGCTTTTCTTGGGATTGAGCTACGACATCCGTCGCTGTCGCCATGCACAACCCAGAAGGCCAATCGCGCCGATGGCGAGAAGGGCAAGGGTGGAAGGCTCGGGAACGGCGGAAACGATCACTCGATGGTTGTCCGCGTCGTCCACCACACTCAGCGGCATCGACCCACTGATCCTCGTGTTGATTAGACTCAGTATCGTTTCGTAGGGGTCGGCACTATCGCTGTAATCAAAGATCAAATCTCCGCCCGAAAGAAACGCCCCACCAAGATTCACAATCGGATTCCAGGCGTTCGGGCCAACGAGATTCAATTCACCTGCGCCGATGGTAGTAAGACCAAGATAGGAGTTGTCGCCAGAAAGGGTAAACAAGCCATTACCCGTCTTGGTCAGCGATCCACCGCCGCCGATATCACCTGAATATGTACTGTCCGTGTTGTTAGTTCCAACGGTGAGCACGTGGGTCGACAGGTCAACCGGCGCCGCACCTGCCATCGAGCCGACTCGCAAGTTGTAGCTGCCTAGTTGAAGACTGGCTCCGACGTTCAATTGCATCTGCCCAGCGACAGTTGTCTCATCCACCAACGTCCAAACTCTTGAACTGGTGATTGCGTCGTAGCTCTGGATCGTATAAATGTCGACCGCACTGCTGTAACTACTGCTCCCTCGCAGCCCGCCACCAAAGAAGACCCTGTTGCCTACCGCCGCGGCGGCCGAATAGCCCCTTGCTTCACTCAGCGTGCCGGCAGACCAACTGCCGGTTGCCGTATCATAGATGTCCACGATGTTACTGGCATACCCACCACTGAAACCGCCAGCAAATAGGACTTTCGTTCCGACGGAAGCCGCACCCATATTGACACGGGTGTGCGGCAACGTGCTGGTGGTCCAGGAATCGTGCGCCGCATCATAAACATCCACAACGTTGCTTATAGACCCGCTGCTCAAATACCCGCCGGCGAAAACGGCCTTGTTGCCAGCAGAAGCTGCGGTTATTTGGTAGCGGCCTTGGGAAAGCGTGGCGGTCGTACGGGTACCCGTGGCGGTATCGAAGATATCAGCCACGCTGCTATTCTGGAGTTGTGATATAAAGCCGCCGACGAAGAGGACCTTACTTCCTGCCGATGCAGCCGACACGTACGCGCGTGACTGAGATAGGTTAGTCGGGGTGGACCAGCTATGAGTTGTCGTGTCGTAGACATCAATGGCGGGGCTTTCAGTTCCACCGGCGAAGCATACTTTGCTGCCTACAGACGCTGCAACATACCCAGACTGGTGTGGTCGAGTGGTTGCGGACCAAGTGTCGCTGGCCGAATCATAAATATCAACCGTATCACTATAGGTAAACATGCTGGAGGTTCCTGGGCCAAAAAGCGCCAACGTACCTGTCGACGCCCCCGCCAACTTGTCTCGCGGCCCCGACAGGGCTGTGGTACTCCAATTGCCGGTCACTGTATCGTAGACGTCAACGCGGTCAGTTCGGCCGTTTGCGTTGGATCCACCGCCAAAGAGTACTTCTGTCCCGGCAGCTGCAGCTGCGAGATAGGTGCGTTGTTGCGACAAGCTGGCCGCGGACCAAAGTGGCGACCAATCGTCGGCATACGAGATGCAATCAAGCGACACGACGGAAGAACTGGCAAACAACGCACCCAGAATCACGGCACAACGACACAGCATGGCAGCACCCTGTTGATGGAGATGGGCCGATAGCACGGATAGATCGTCGAGAGAGAGTGCTCGATTCAAAAAAATGAGCAATATTGTCTCGGCGACATGCCTCTTCCTGCTGCCGAAAAGCGATAGCTGCACTGTAGCAAATCCCCCACCATAATCAACCCCCCCGAAAACCCCACTCGACGGGGAGAACGAGCGAGCAGGAAAACTGATTTCTGCGCAGGTTGAAAGAAGCCTAGCTCGTGCTTCGGTTCTCTGCGCTCGTTCATGGCGACGCGCAATTCGGTTGGGCTACATAGCTGTCCATGAAAAACCGCAATCTGAAAAAGAACTCCTCTTCGGCTTGTCGGAATTCCATGGTCTGCTGCCAGACATGGACATCAACACCATTTTCTACAGCGCGGCGCGAAGGAAGATTCGTGACGGCGACGTGCTCTTGTTCCGCCGCCGGCGTGGAGTGGCTGGCAAGCTGATTGCCACCGCCGGCCGCTCCGAATACTGCCACGCGGCGATGGCCGCCTGGTGGAACGAACGGCTGATGTGTTTGGAGACAGTCCAGGGGCGCGGCGGCCGCGCCGTGCTGCTGTCTCGGCTGGTGAATGAGAACCCCGATCTGATCGACGTGTATCGGATCGGCGAGAACTTCCGCCGCCGTTTCCGTCGCGCCAGGGCCGTGGAGGCGATGATCGAGATCACCGGCAAGCGGTACGGCTGGTTGAATCTCGGCCACGCCGCCTTGTTGCACCTGCCCGTGTTGCGGTTGTTTACCATCCCGCTGGACGACGACCGGGCCAACGGCAGCCTGCCGTTCTGTTCCGACGCCGTATCGCGGGCGATGCGTGCCGGCGGCGTGGACCCGGTCCCGAACCTGGCCGACGCCGGCACCGAGCCGGCCGACTTGGCCCGATCTGCGACCCTTTCGTACCGATTTACCCTTTCACCCGATCCCAAGAAGGAGGAGCCATGCGACTGGCAAGATGTGGATGGATAACGATTCTTATTCTGTTGTGGGGCGCGGCGTCGGCCTGCGCCAGACGACCCTGTTGGACTTCTATTCGGATGCCTGCGGCCCCTGCCGGGCGATGGCGCCGGCTGTCGATGCGCTGGCCCACAGCGGCTACGCGGTTCAGCGGATCAATGTGACCGAAAACCGCGAGCTGGCAGCCAGGTTCAACGTCACGGCCATCCCGTGTTTCGTGGTGGTTGACGGAAATCGAGAAGTGGACCGTGTGGTCGGGCTGACCACCGTCGAGCGGTTGAAGCTGAAGTTGCGGCGGCAGCCGGCGCCGAACAAGCGCGAGGCCAAGAAGGGGCGACCGCATCCGGCGTGGCGTTACGAGCGGGCGGCCGGCTACCGTGCCGCCGTCGTCCGCATCTATTGTCAGGATGACGCCCATACCCGTTCGATCGGTTCCGGCGTGTTGGTGCGCTGGGAGAAACGCATCGTCGTGCTGACCGCCCGACATGTCGTTCAGGATGCGAAGAAGGTTCTGGTCCAGTTCCACACCAGGCGGACGTGCTACGCCCGCGTGCTGAAGACCGATTTGGTCTGGGACTGCGCGGTATTGCAACTGGTCGGCCCACCGCCTTCAGACGTCCGGCCGGCCGACGTGGAGATGGGCGATGCGGCCATGCAGCACCAGGGAAGCCGCTTGGAGTCGTGCGGCTACGGTCCCGACGGCAAGCTCGCCTGCAATACGGGGCTGTTTCTGGGCTACAAGCGATCGACGCAGGCCAAGAACGGGCCGGACGATTGGATGGAGATCTCCGGCCACGCCCGCAGCGGTGACTCGGGCGGGCCGATCTTCGACCGACAGGGGCGTGTGGTCGGTGTTTTGTGGGGGACCGACGGCGAGCACGTCGTCGGCGTCCAGGCCGGCCGCATCCACCGATTGCTCGACGCCGCGGTCCCTGCCGCGGTTCAGCAGAAATCGCTGGTGTCGCTGAGCATCATCGAGCGCAGGCCGACGCCGCCGCTGCCCGGCCCCGAGCCCGCTGTGGAGCCGCTGGCCCCAATGGTTCCCGTGCCGCCGATGCGTAGCAACTCCGTCCGACCGGAATCGGCCCGGCAGATCTTCGGGCGCAAGCCGATCCCGCAACCGCCGCAGGTGATCGTGCAGTCGGACCCGGAGGTCCGCCGGGAGCTGGGCAACATCGATGCGAAGATCGGCGCCCTGGCTGACGGAAGGCAACAGCGGGGGGAACAGCGGCAAGAGCAGTCGGTTGAAAAGGCCGCGGCGTACAGGCCGTCGCCCCTTCTGGCCGGGTTGTGCATCCTGGTGTCCGTCGTCATCGGCTTCGTAATCTACTTCGCCGGCGTATCGAAGTCGTGACCGTCGCCGGTCTGTTGTGCGTCTTCTTCCCCCGAACAACTCTCGACCATTTTCCGAAAGGATGCCTTTACTATGTCGAACGTTCCCGTCGTGTGGCAGTACGTGATTCTGGCCGGCCTGTCGCTCGCCCTGACGCTGGTCGGCCTGTGGCTCTACAACCGCCGCGAGAAGCGGCGGAAACACGCGATCGAGTTGATGAAGCTGATGAATCGCTGGGGGATGGATTGGTTCGCCGACCTGTACGAAGACTACGCCGTCGGCAACTACTCCGGGCTGGTCGCCAAGGTGACGGAGATCGTTACCGCGGTCCGTAGCGACGAGGCGATGGCCAGCAAGCTGTGGGATGTCTGCAAGAAGGTGGCCAGCTACATGGCAACCAATGACCCGACAAAGGCCGGCGAGTTGCAGAGTATTCTCAGCGCCGTGAAGGCGCCGTCGTCCACGTCAACGGCCCCACAGCCGACGGCGTGATCCAGAAAGAGGAGTCACCATGACGTCACAGCACGAGAGCCACGAGTTCCATCTCAACGGGCTCAAGAAGTATCTGATCGGGGTGGCGATCTCACTCACCACGGCGCTGATGTGCCAATCGACTGCCTTGGCCTGGTGGGCCGCCACCATCAGTACCCGCATGGACCGGGTCGAGCGGGATGTCGATGGACTGACGACCCGCGTCCATTCGATCGAGCTATCGCGCCCGGCGCGGTAGCCAGGACGCCGCCCTTGGGCACTCCAAACGCATGGATGTTGGGGGGGAGCCAGGCCCGGGCGGCGTCCATTTTTCTGTTCTGACCGGATGCGAGGAGCATGTCATGCAGATCGAAATGTGGCCGATCGAGCGGCTGAAGGAATACGATCGCAACCCGCGGAACAACGACGATGCGGTCGGACCGGTGGCCGAATCCATTCGGCAGTTCGGATTCAAGATCCCTGTGCTGGTGGATAAGGATGGTGTCTTGGTGGCCGGTCACACCCGGATTCGCGCGGCACGGCAGTTGGGACTTGCCGAAGTGCCGGTGATCTGTGTTGACGATCTCACTCCCGAACAGGTGCGGGCCTTCCGCATCGCCGACAACAAGCTGCACGAACTGGCAACCTGGAACCTGGATCTGCTGCCGATCGAGTTGTCGGAATTGCAGGGCATGAACGTCGATCTGGAATTGTTGGGCTTCTCGCAAGACGATCTGGCGAAGTTGCTGGACCCCGGCGTCAAAGACGGATTGACCGATCCCGACGAAGTCCCCGAGCCGCCGGATGAAGCCATCACGAAGCCCGGTGATTTATGGATCTTGGGCGAGCACCGTCTGCTTTGCGGCGACAGCAGCAAACCGGCCGACGTCGATCGCTTGTTGGCCGGCGCTGCGATCCAACTGGTGAACACCGATCCACCCTACAATGTGAAGGTCGAGCCGCGGAGCAACAACGCCATCGCCGCCGGCAACAGTTCGTTCACGAACTACCACCACCAGCAGTTGGATCTGGCCCGACACCCGGAGAAGGCGAAGCCGACACAGAAGAAGATGCGTGCCAAGGATCGGCCGCTGGAGAACGACTTCGTCTCCGACGAGGAGTTCGACCGGCTGTTGGCGGCCTGGTTCGGAAACATCGCGCGTGTGCTGGAGCCCGGGCGGAGTTTCTATATCTGGGGCGGCTACGCGAACCTCGGCAACTACCCGCCGGTGCTCGTGGCGTGCGAGCTCTACTTCAGCCAGGGGATCGTGTGGAACAAAGGCTGGCCGGTTTTAACACGCAAGGACTTCATGGGCGCGTTCGAAATTGCGTTCTATGGATGGAGAAAGGGCGCCGCACACCAGTTCTTCGGTCCCAACAACGCCACCGATCTTTGGGAAGTCAAGAAGGTCAATCCCAATAAGATGGTCCACTTGACTGAGAAACCGGTCGAGTTGGCCGTTCGCGCGATGCAGTACTTGTCGCGGGCAGGTGAAAACGTGCTCGACCTGTTCGGCGGCAGCGGCTCGACGCTCATCGCAGCGGAACAGACCGGACGCAAAGCGTTCTTGATGGAACTCGACCCGCTCTACTGTGACGTGATTGTACAGCGGTTCGAGCAATTCTCTGGCAAGAAGGCTGAGCGGGCGGCTGTAGACGTCGGCGGCCAACGATCGGACAAGGAAAAGCGTCTTTCCTAATGCCCTCTGCTAGTCAAATCCACTTTACCAACCTGCATTCGCTCTGGAGCTTGGCCCGACAATTCTTCGCGGAGGTTGTCTATTGGGAACGTTTGCGAAAGAACTCGGCGATTTCCCCTTTGCCCGCCTTTCCTTGCGCGACGGCGAGGGTCAGATCCACAAGCCCATCTTCATCGGCTTCGATGGTCACATCATTGATTGCCAGAAAGACGATGGCAACCGCCGCGCCAGCCCGTTTGTTGCCGTCGAGGAAGGGGTGGTTTTGGACGATGTGATAGAGATAGGCAGCCGCCATCTCGTACAAGTCCTTGTGCAGGAACTGGCCAGCGAAAGAGGCCTGCGGCATCGCGATCGCCGAATGCAACAGGCCCACATCGCGGATTCCCTCCGCACCACCGTAAGTCTCAATGAGACTGTGGTGCGTTCGCAAAACGTGGTCCAGGTCCAAGAACAGGGGCAGCATCGCCTACTCCTATTCTGCCAAGCGTTTCATGGCGCGGCCGAAACGCTTGTGAACCATGTTCAATGCGTCCTCGAACTTCTTCTCGTCCTTTGCGTCGCGGACCGGCGAGAGCACAAGGCATTGCCCATCCGTGACAATCTCGAAAGCCGAGTCCGGCGAGACGCGCAGCAACTCGAGGATCGGCTTGTCGATCACCAGGGCATAGCTATTGCCGTGCTTGGTCAGTGTCTTGATCATGGAACGGTTCTCCAGAGTAAGCATTCCGTACTTACATTGTATCACCATAATCCCGGCTTGGCAAGTCGCTGCGCCGGCCAACGGTTGGAGGGGTGGAAGGGACCGTTGGCGTCACAGCAGAAATCGAAGCGGCCCGGGCGCTTGGCAAACCAGTGACGTTTCTATCCGTCAGTGGTCAGGCCGAAGAGAACCCCGGGCAGAGCCGGGGTTGAAGGGAGGAGGACGTGGCATCAGCGATTGGCGGTAAACTTGCCCCGCTCGGCCTTGCGGAAACGCGACTGGTCGCCTTTCTTGGCGATTTCACGAATCACGGCCGAGAAGATTGTCGCGTGCGGCGTCTTGCCGCCGGGGGACTTCCAGTAGCCCTTCGACTCGGCCGCTTCGACAATCTGCTTGACGTTCATTGGTTCGCTGGACCCTTCGAGCACCTTGGCTGCGGCATCCAGGCCACTCATCGCCTTGCGTTTCTTCTCGCCCTTGGACGGGCGCTTGGCCTTGGTGGCCGTCGCCTTGCTGGCCTTCGAGTTGCCGCCGGCCGACTCGGCGCCGACTTCACTGCGGAGCCGCTGGGCACTCTTGATGCGGACTTTCTTGCCGGTCGCGATGTTCGTGGCCTCCCAGCCGCCGTAGCGGCTTACCGCGTCGATGCGGACCTTGACGAGCTTGTTGGTTACCTTGGCGGTATAGGTGCCGCCGATTGTGACTTCGCTCTTCTGCATGACAGGATTCCTTCGATAAAAGGGAAACAGGGGTTAGTAACGCGTGCTATCTACGATGGTCAATTGGAAGGCTTGACCATTGGGCAGCGTGACTACCAGTCCGCGGTTGTTGGTGAGCACGCCCGCCTCGCGAAACGTGATCACACCAACTCGCTGCCATCGTCGTTCGAGAAGCTCGCTCAGCTTCTCTTCAAATCGCTTCTCGGAAATGCGTGGCTTCGTCATGTTCGTGCTCCCGTTGGTTGGCGGATAATGTGCATCCGTATAGTCACCCATGTTCCATGTTTCGCCGCCAACATCAAGGGGAATCCGGGCAACAGGGGGCGGATTCTTGGTAATCGTTCGGTAATTGTCCGCCGGAGATCGCGAGGCCATGCCTGAAACTAACGCTAACGGACGGCAGCCAGGCGGCATCAACCCCCAGGCCTTACGGCTGGAGGATCTGGCCAGAATCCTTACCGCGCTCGGCCCCACGCCGGTGCCCATCGAAACCATCCAGTCGGACATCGCCTGCGGCGCGCCGGTGAATCGTGACGGGACCATCAATCTCTTGCACTACGCGAGTTGGTTAGCCCGAAATGTGCTGCAACACCTATAGCCAGGGAGGTCTTGCGTGGCAGCCATTGACATCCGCAAGCTGCGACCGGCCGAGCTGTGCCGACTGCTGAACTCAACTCCGTTGGGCGAGGTGATCGGCGAGCGAGAGGTCTATCGCCACCGGACCCGGGCGGGGTTTCGTATCGGCGATGGCCGGCACATCGATCTGTTCCGCTATGTCGCCTGGTTGATGGAGGTCTATCATGCGCCCAAGGCGCCGGCCGACGTCGATCCCTACGGCACGATGAAGGAGCGGGCCCGGGCGCGGAACGCGGCCCTGTCGCTGGCCGGTCGGGACATCGGCGAACTGCCCGATCCGGTCAGTCCGGCGCGACGGCTGAAGGCGGCTGCGGACTTCCGATTCTTCTGTGAGTCGTACTTCCCGTTCACGTTCTACCTGGCTTGGTCGCCCGACCACCTGAAGGTGATCGCCCGTATCGAAGAGGCCGTGATCCACGGTGGTCTGTTTGCAATGGCCATGCCGAGGGGGGCGGGCAAGACGACCCAAGCAGAAACCGCCTGCCTTTGGGCCGTTCTCTATGGCCATCGGGACTTCGTTTGCCTGGTCGGTTCGGATGAAGGCCATGCGATGGACATGCTCGAATCGATCAAAACCGAACTGGACGGCAACGAATTGTTGGCCGAGGATTTTCCGGACGTCTGCTACCCCATCGCCGCGCTCGACGGCATTGCCAATCGTTGCTCGGGCCAACTCTACGAGGGCCAACGGACGCACATCGGCTGGACGGCCAAGGACATCGTCCTGCCGACGCTCGCCCCGGCCGGCTGGCTGGAAAACCCGTTGCTCCGCCCGCTGGTGCGGGACGACGGCAGCTCGTTGGCCAGCGGGGCGATCATCAAGGTCGCCGGCATCACCGGGCGAATCCGCGGTATGAAGTGCAAACGGGCCGACGGGCAGTCGGCTCGGCCATCGCTGGTGGTGATCGACGACCCTCAGACCGATGAGTCCGCGAGAAGCCTGTCTCAGTGTGCCACACGCGAGAGCATTCTGGCTGGGGCAGTACTAGGCCTGGCCGGACCGGGCAAGAAGATCTCCGGCATCATGCCCTGCACGGTGATTCGCCCCGGCGACATGGCCGACAACATCCTCGACCGCGACAAGCACCCGGAGTGGAACGGCGAGCGGACGAAGATGGTCTATAGCTTCCCGAGCAATGAGCGGCTGTGGACACGCTATGCGGAGATCCGCGGCGAGAGCCTACGGATGGGGCACGGCGGCCGGGAGGCC
The DNA here is from genome assembly GCA_963815695.1 of uncultured Planctomycetia bacterium. Classification (GTDB taxonomy): domain Bacteria; phylum Planctomycetota; class Planctomycetia; order Pirellulales; family Thermoguttaceae. Next base: position 1,761 of record CAWFIG010000014.1, on the reverse strand, counting down.
ACGGACTTCTATCGCGACAACCGCGAATCAATGGACGAAGGGGCGGTGGTTGCCTGGCCTGAGCGCCACAACTACGACGAACTGTCGGCTGTGCAGCATGCCATGAATCTGAAGCTCCAGGACGAGGCGGCGTTCTTTGCCGAGTACCAGAACGAACCACTGCCGGAGGAGGTGATGGAAGACGATCCATGACGGCCGACCAGATTGCTGCCAAGTTCAATCGGCTCGAGCGGGGTGTCGTGCCGATCGGCTGCAACCACCTCGTGATGTTCATCGACGTCCAGGCCAAGCTGCTGTTCTACGTGGTTGCCGCCTGGGAAGACGATTTTACCGGGTACGTGATCGACTATGGATCGTACCCCGACCAGCAGCGGAACTACTTCACACTCCGTGACGCCCGCCACACGCTTGCCACGGCGGCCCCGAAGACCGGTCTGGAAGGCTCGATCTACGCCGGCCTGGAGGCGCTTACCGCCGACTACCTTTCGCGCAGTTTTCATCGCGACGACGGTGCGGCGATGCACGTCGATCGCTGCCTGGTGGACGCCAACTGGGGCTCATCGACCGACGTGGTCTACCAGTTCTGCCGCCAAAGCGCCCATTCGGCCGTGCTGTTGCCCAGCCACCGGCGGTTCGTCGGGGCTTCCAGTGTCCCGTTCTCAGAATACAAGCGGAAGCTCGGGGACCGGGTGGGGCTCAACTGGCGAATCCCCAGCGTGCAGGGCAAGCGGGCGGTCGCCACGTCATCTTCGACACGAACTACTGGAAGTCGTTCATCCACGCCCGCTTGGCCGTGCCGATGGGCGACAAGGGCTGCTTGTCGCTTTTCGGTGATCGAGCGGAATTGCACCGTCTGTTGGCCGAGCATCTGACGGCCGAATACCGCGTCAAAACGGAAGGTCGTGGCCGGACGGTGGACGAGTGGAAATTGCGGCCCGAGGCGAGCGAAAACCACTGGCTCGACTGTCTGGTCGGCTGCGCAGTCGCCGCGTCGATTCAGAGCATTGCGCTGCCGGGCATGGAACACAAACCAGCAGCGCCGCGAAAGCGACTGAAACTCTCGGAAATGCAACGGAACAGACGGTAAATCTCGGCGCTTGGCAATAATGCCTCACTGCTGCGAAACATCGTCCTTGCTCAGAGGTTCTCGACCCAGCCGCAGGTTTGGTATGACTGACGGTAGGCAAAGGCATCGGCAACTCGGAATCCGAGCGCTGATCGCGCAGCGTAAAAGCAAGCGCTCGCGTCTCGCCTGCAAACTGAAGACAAGCGTGACGCATGCTGCAGGTTCGAATGCCGTGTCCCAGCAAGACACACTGCGGAAATCGTATGAACCACGGCGGTTTCCCGCCATCAGCGTCCATCGAAAATCAGATACGACGGGCTTTCCGTCACGGTGACGTCAACGCTCCCGTCGCGATGCTGGCTGGCAAGCGGTGTCGTCGAGTCAGCCGGGTTGGCCGACAACGGCAGCGCGAGCGCTCGCCAGCTTGCCGGGAACGGCATGAAGCGTCTCTTTGGATGTCCGCCCTACAGCGGTGGGCGACCAGACGGCCCAGATGCGCCTTTTTGCGCCGTTTCGGCGCGGATACCCCTAACCCGCAGCCGGCCCGGCTCGTTCGCCACGATTCGCTCGAAATGAAAATCGCCCAGGACGCGTTGCAGATCCGCAAGGGCATAAAACGACGGCTTCGGCTGAAAGTGACGGGTAATGCCGGAACTCGCGTGAACGCTGGGTTTGTCATCGTCGTTGAAGAAGTA